>CAVWHJ010000016.1:0-202702 GCA_963754765.1 uncultured Acidobacteriaceae bacterium
CGATAATTCGTGCCGTAGCTACAAAGTGTTCAGACCACTTCTCCGAACGGATGCGCCTTCTCGCCGAGTGTTGAATCGTCAATTCACCGATCGAGACTGGATCGGTAACGATAAGTCAGCTTGTATTTCCGATTCCGAATTGACTTGACTGTGTGCCCGGGCAGAGCGTCACTGTCCACACGGCTGGGAGTTCGTGCATCGGACACTTCAAGACTTTCTCGCAGCGCAGTATTCAGTGAAGACTGGAGAATTCGCACGAAAGATTCACTACGAATGGAATGCCAGAACTTCATATTGTCATGTCTAATGGACGACTGCACTGATGTGCTGCTGGGGGCATTGCGCTCGGAGGACGGCTTATCGACCGCTGCAGAAATATTGAATAACGCCTCTACCTACGATCCGATCCGTGTGTCAAAGGGCATTGTTGACTACTTCAGCAAGCAACGGAGAGCGGTTGTATACGCGAATGATAGTTACGGGGTGTCGGGCGCACTTAGCAGTGATTTCATTCGCTACGCGAATACTCGCACGTTGAATCAGATCATTGAAGACTGTTCCTCCGCCAGGACACCGGGAAAAGACATCATCGTAGGATATGCAGTCTTTGAACTACAGCAGAGAAAGCTCCCGTGCGATCATTCTGCCTTCACGGCGGCGCTTAAGGGCTATGGGAACCTCCGCTTCACCTTCGCCATCGCAGGCGCTGGCCAAGTGTCGTTGGAATCAGTTTCTCCATGAGGGATAGCAAACGTGAAAGCTAGTTGCTCGTTTGGTTTCTGGCTTTGTGGACACTACAAGTGAGGCCGCGTTATGAGTGACGAGCACGACGAGCCATTGGTTCCTGTAGGCATCGGCAACGCACCAGCGCAGCAGCGGTTTATTCAAGAGCATCAGCGGTATCTTGATGAGGTTCCAAAGCTTGTCGAGCTTTGCAACAAGATATTCAATCGCACGCCTGACCCGCCTGAGGAGAACGAGCGCGAAGCGCTATTGGACGCGAACTTGCCGGATGATGACCTCGTCGTCGTTGCGTGGGAAGATCGCGTTACTGCCAGCAATCTGATCTTTCATTTAGGACTCATGGCCTGTGACGACTTCAACGCAGTTGGAATTCTCAGCGGAAATGGAGTGGGTTTCGCGGCACTAATTATCACGCGAAGCATGTACGAGCGATTGGTGACGTCGATGTACATTGCGAAGAGACCATCGGAGGCTCGTCTCTTCGCCGAGAGTTCTACAAAAAACAAACTGAACTACTTAACCCGTCTGCGTGAGGTGATTCCAGAAGTGAAAGCGCGATACGACGACGCCTTCATGAATCAAGTGCGAAAAGATGCCGAGGCTGCAAAAGCAAAACGAAAGGAATCGATCTGTTCTAAATGCATCCAGCCGATAACGAGCGAGGCATGGACGAGAGTCAGCCTGGAGGTTATGGCGCGAGAAGTGGACGCCGACTTAGAGAAGCTGTACGGACCCATCTACATTGAAGGCACCTTCCAAAGCCCACGCAAACAGCATGGGCATGGAAAGGCGGCTTGAAGAAATCGAGGAGGGATACCGCTACAAGGCCATGTCCGATCCTGAAGCTTCACTGGCGATTCAATTTGCCCACAGGCTACTGCTCAGGCTCCTTGACATGCAGAACAGACATTTTGGCCTAGGCCATGAGCAGGAGATGGGCAGAAGGTTTGCGACGTATAACGCTATCTGGGGCAAGTCTTAGGCCGACGCGCCAAGCTAGATGAGATTTGTGCCGACGAGCGTCCCGATCTTGCGAGCGGTCTTCAAGACCGAATTCCCAAATTGGAATTCCTCAAAATAAATCTGGAAAAAAGTGACGTGGTTTTCGAGCCCTAAGCCTGGCCATCAACTCGCCACATTTCACCAGCAATCCACCACAACTTCACCACAAAAAACGACGTCAGACCACCCGTTTTTTTCAAAATCCCCGGCAGAAACGCGGCCCCACCGCCTCCCGAAAGCCTTCGAAATCGAGGTCTCGGTGTCCACCTCGCGTAAATTCTCCGCCTACAGAGAACGGCCCAAGGACATCCCAAAATCCAAGGCCATAAAGTATCTCCGGTGAACATCCGATCGCCCAACACTCTGATTTTATGGGGACTTTCGCGAATTTTGCGGGTAGAAGCTGCGGAGAGTATTCACGCGTGGACTGAATGGCGGTGGAGGCAGTCCTGAACAAACCGCTCTCCCGGCAAGATTCCCTGCTATCAGGGATTAATACAGGGATTTTTCATGAATTTTGCGGGAAGCGCCTTGGCGCTTTTCCGTCAATCCTCATGAATCCAGGCGATTTCTCGTGCCTTTCTCTAAAGTAGGCCCAAGATTGAGCAGGGAATAAGAATCCAGCTATCAGGGAATCGTAATTGTCTATCTGGGTAAATTTAGGCCACTATCAGAGCCTGGAAGCCTAAAGCTTTAGGTATTAGCTAGACTCCGTATATTCGGCGTAGCCATCCACTCGTTCGGGGCTTCGAGACCTACTGGTCTAGCGCGATGAATGCTTTCTCTTGTTGTCACCATTCGAGGATTGTCTGCCGATAATTTTGAAGGGGCGTGAAGAAAGGAAAGACCGCCTAAGCCATTAATCCAACATAGTGCCGAGCGATGACAGACTCGGCATGAGGCGTTTGAACTCTCCCTTTGGACTTCAAGTGTTGAAGGCCGGTCGTGTAACAACACACGACTCGTTGTGTAGTGACCTCTATTGTTTCTCGGTTCCTGCTCTCCTAGTCTGAATTTGACGAATCGCGGTGATGGCACAGTTGTGATCACCCGCTCTGAAAACACGCAGGCATGCTCTGACGACTCGCATCTTGTTCTGTCGCAATATCCGCGGCAGTTGTGGCCAGCCTGTGAATACTACGTTCCGGAGGAATGCACGGTGAATGATTCAATTGGGGCCTTTCACATCGCGCTGGCGGCTGCAGTCGTCGGTTGGTTGGTATTCGTTATCTCTCATTCGTTCGCGGTCTGGAAGAAGCGGAACTCCGATGGAGATCCTCACGTCTCGCGCGGCCTGCTGTACATCGGGCTGTTGTTATGCGCTGTGGCGCTTACCGGGGGCTGGTTGAACCGGGAACTGACGAGAAGGGCAGGCGTCATCCTTGGCACTGATTTTTTCGTGGTGCGCGCACATGCAAAGACGATTCCCCACCTAATCCAAAGCGACTCCATCGATGAGGGCGCCAGGATCGCTAACTTTGAGGATCCAGAAGCCGAGCGGGAAGAGGAGCAACTCAGAGGCGAGATCCTGGTGTTGGAGGATCAGATCGCCAGTACTCGATTGAAGCCGTTGGTGCTTGACCCTGAGGACATCCGATTGTCCGAGGAGGCGAGCGACTCTCAGCGTGCCCGTCTTAGTCAACTCGGTTATGGAGTGTTGGGCGCAACGTCAGCCGCTCCCGCTTCCGCGAAGTCTCTCAACGAAGATGACCTCGTTGCCGCCGAACGAGCGCAAAGCGATACTGCCAGGGCGCAGTTCGTGCGAACATCTGCTCTCGTCCAAGCAGGCGTTATGTCCAGCGATAAGTTGGGGGCGGCAGAATCGGCGGCACAGAGCGCTGCGCAGAAGTTGCGCGAGCGTGAGAATCTCATTCAGTCGGCAAAAGCAGGATCTGAAGACGTAGCCCACGCGGAGTTGGAGATTCATCGCGACAGCGAGAGGGCAAAGGCCGAACGAACTGCAGAGTTGGCCTCACTCGATGCGAGGCTGTCCGAGCTTCGGACGAGTCTGCTCCAACTCCAGGGGCAGCGCAGAGTTGTTGCACCGTTCGCCGGCACGGTAGTTTACCGTCACCCCACCCCCGCACTCGTCGAGGACGGCAAGGTCATCCTCGCTTTGGCAAAAGGGCCCGGCTTCCTTGCTACCGTGCAGCTTCCGGCACGTGAAGCCTCGATGCTGGTGCTCGGCCAGGAGCTTCGGATGAAGTTAAAGCACTCGCTGGTGAGCGAAGATGTCACTGGCCGGCTGCAGTCGGTTCAGCCGGTCCCCGGGTACCCCGACCGCCGGAACTTACTGATCGAGTGCAATCTTCCGTCAGAGCAGTTTGCAGCGTTCGCTACAGGAGCGATCCCTGTCACCCTACAATGGCGGCCGCCGCTCTATAGCGACCGGATCGCTCAAGCTGGATTGACGTTAGCGCTCCTGCCGATGATCGTTTGGCTATTCAAGAAGCTACGTGCGCAACTAGCCCAAAGCTCACTAAAGAATGTCGTCGGATCAGAACAGAACTGCTCGGAGGGAGGGTCCTACTCGACGGAGGAAGAAGATCTCCATCAGTTGGGCCTCAAAATTGGAGAGAGTCTAAGAAATCAGGCGCCTTCCTCCGTCGTTCTGAAGCAGGTAGCGCATGCACTCACGATACGGCCGGGTATGTTTGCGAATCTTGCGAAAACGGGTTTGCTCAATGTGATGAGCCAAGGTGAACCGGTTGATCGAACGCCCTTCGCAAATCCGATGACGGAAGATGTCGATCGGGTTCTCGCGCAGCTTGATCTATCTGCTCGCGATCTCTCGGCGGTCGCCCAATGATGACTGAGAGATCGGAGATGACCACGAAGACCGCGAAAGCTAATGCAAGCCGCCTTCACCTCATGCCGACCGATGCAGCTACTTCTTGGCTCTTTTGGATCACACTCTCTTTGGGGCTTTTCATGGCCGTCTACACCCCATACAGGCTGTGGTCTGAGGCCGCTGAACAGGTCGACCAGCAAGGTCTGAGTCTCGCCTCTGTCGGGGTTTACTTCCTCGGCGTCCTCTCAGGCCTGCTGGCATTGCGCTGGTGCATCATGCTCATCCTGTCGTATGCAAGTATGGCGAAGCGCGAGCGGGCCCTCTCTTCTCCGTATGAAGAGTCCTTGCCGTATGTATCGATCCTCGCACCCGCTTATTGCGAGGCAGCTTGCGTTCAGGACGCAATGAGAGCTCTTGTGCGTTTGGACTACCCGGCCTACGAGGTTATCTTCGTGGACGACGGTTCCACCGATAACACCTACCAACTCGCGTCCTCCTTTGCGGGAGCTCATTGCTCTGAGCGGGGTAGGTGCGATGTGCGTGTATTCACGAAGCCCAATCAGGGCAAATGGAGTGCTCACAACTACGGCCTGAGACAAGCCCGGGGAAGCTTGATTCTTTGTATCGATGCTGATTCGCGAATTGAAGCCGGTGCGCTCAAGTTGATGGTCCGGCACATGCGCGACAAGCGCGTCGGCGCTGTCTCGGGTCAGATCCGAGTCCGCAATAGAAGATCGTTGGTGGGATTGTTCCAGGCGTTCGAGTATGTCCTTGCGAACGGCGCCCTGCGTCTCTCGCAAGGCGCCACTGGAGCCGTCATGGTTGTTCCTGGGCCGATCGGGCTCTTTCGGCGTGAAGCCCTGGAGAGTGTGCAGGCAGAAAACGAGCGGTCGCACAGTTCGGAAAATCACGAAATGCCAGGGCCATTCTCGCCACTTACCTTTGCTGAGGATTTTCACCTCTCCCTTACTATGCTCGCGTTGGGGTACCGGATCGAGTACGAGCCCCATGCAATCGCGCATACAAAGGCTCCAGCCACACTGGCAAGTCTGATTAACCAGAGATATCGTTGGAACCGTGGAACGATGCAAGTCGTCCTGTGGTATCTCCGGAGAACCCTGCGCGGAGGCAAGTCACCGTTCAAAGTCAAGGCATGGATTGCGGCTGTGTTCCTGCTGGATTTCTCCTTTTTCCCGCCACTTTATTTTGTTCTCCTCGGAAGCTCGCTTCTGTACGTCTTCCATGGTGGCAGTCTTTCGAGCCTCGCTTCGTGGGCCATGGCTGCTTGTCTACTCAATGTGATGTCAGGAAGTCTGTACGCCGTCGCACATCGGGACCAAATCTATCTCTCGCTGCTTTCGCCATTCTTCGATTTCTATCAGGGCATTCTCCTGAATTGCGCCTGGTTTATCGCGATGTTCGACCAGGCCCGAGGGACAGGGATGCGGTGGTGAGATCGGCCGGCTTACTGAATGTCAAAGGATACCTCTCGAAATCCGGATCTCCAACACAGGCCTATGTGCCGAAATCTCGAGTTCGCAGGCGCCGGGTACTGCTTGGTGCTTCATTGTGGTTGCCCCGTTGTGCTTGCTTGCTGCGGCCATGTGGTGATTTGCATTAGGAGCAATACTTCTAATGATGCGACGCGGCATACGCATTCGGGATGAATACGAGAGATTAGATTGCACTTGCGGCAAAACAAACCTAGACGTGCGCGGATCACCGAGACGCAAATCATCCTCAGAAGGTGGCACCGGCTCGGCCCACTTGTGACGTTATTGCACCTCTATCGCGGAAACGATCGCGTCTCCTTTGGTCGGTCTGAACTCAAGAATGACCACGCCATCCCTGGCATTTACTTCGAAATGCTGTTGATACGCGGTCAGCGCACCTCCCGCGGCTGCTGCCACATCCAGATTGGTCAGAACTTTCTGTCCGTTCGCGAAAACGTCGAAAATGCGATCTCCGGGATGAAGAGACGGCTCAACAAACGTGAGGACTACGCTATGCGGACCGTCATCCACCGGAACACGATAGGTGAAAGTTCCGGTGCGGTATGTAGCAGCTACCTCTGGGCTGCTGGTCCCGGCAATTGACGCCGGTGCCGGAGCTCTAAACCCCCCTCCCGGACCGGTGATAACCTGCGCCGTTCCCCCCTCGAAGAAGGTGTCCGATCCAAAGCGCTTTTCCGGACTTGCGCCAGCAACCAGCGCGCCGCAATCGATATAGGTATTCTTCGCGGCGGCGGCGGAAAGATGCCACTGGACTTTGTCCTCTACATCTCCGTTGGGGAAGGAGCCAGTTGCAATGAGGTTGTTCGCGCCAGGGCTGAGAACGATGCCATTCCAGACACAGATGCGGTCCGGACAGTTTGCGAGCACTCCAACCAGCTTTCCATTTACTTTCAGCGAGGTCTTCGGCGCATTGCTGTACACGCGCACATCGGTCCTCCGGTACGCTCGCTCGGTATAAAGGCTGGAATTGATGTGGATCGTTGGCGTCGCCGTCCAGTTGGCTTTGTAAAAGAAGTACGGGTCCTTCCTATACTTATGGTCAAAGGTCACGATGCCCTTGGTATTAATGTCCTGGGCATTACCCTCGCTGCGCGTAGTGCTTCCGAAGTCGAAGGAATTCCAGAGAAACGTACCCCATAGGTACGGTTTGCTGCGCAGCGTGGACCAGTTCTGTTCGTGAATGTAGGACTCGTATTCTTCCGCCTGGGGCCGGTTCCGAGACTCCGCGCCACCCAGCGCATTGTCAGAGTGCAGCGAGATAGCGCCGCCGGCACCGTATTCCGTTACGGCCATCGGCTGTGTCGGCCGGGTGTGGTGCAAGGCGTCAAGGTGGGGACCCAAATCTGACGAATTGTCGTAGTACCAACCGAAGTAGCGATTCGCTCCGGAGAGGTCTGTGACGGCGCCGGTGATGGGCACGGTGGCGCCTGGAGCGAGCGCGTGCTGCTCGCAGCAGGTGGCCAGCGTGGTGGGTCTGGTGGGGTCGAGGTCGTGGGCGAGCTGGTTCAGCTCCTTGAGCAGGGGGAGAGGGTCTGGAACGGCACCACCATTGTTGCCGACGAATCCAGGGATGCTGTTGCCGAAGTCGATCTCGTTGCCGATCGACCACGTGACAACGGAGGGATGGTTGGAATCCTGCGAGATCAGCTCGCGCAGTTGTTGCCTGGCGTTCTCGCGAAGCGCTTCGGTCGGTTGCAGGCTCTCGCCCAACGTCCACTGGCTTACCAAGGGAATCTCGTCCCAGAGCACGAGTCCGTCGCGGTCCGCGAGGTCGTGAATCGGCTGACCGTGCTGGTAGTGGGTGAGGCGTATGCCGGTCACCCCCATCTCACGCATCGTAGCCTCGTCCGCAGCAACGTCCTCCGGTTCCGACGCCCAACCTTTGCCTTCACGATCCTGGTGATAGCCGACGCCGTGGACGGCGACGTGTTTTCCATTGAGGAACAGTCCTTGATCCGGATCGAAGCGAACCTGCCGGATGCCAAAGGGGAGCGAGACTCGATCGACGAGTTGGGAGGACTTGTTTGAAAGTTCAACCACCAGGCGGTACAGATAAGGATCCTCCACGCCTTGCCAGAGATGCGGATGTGGCACAGCGACGCTGGCGGTGCTCTCTACGACGCTCGCTGGGGCCACGGTGACGGACTGCTCTTGTTGTGCCGCGACCTTGTCGTTGGCATCAACGAGCAGGGTTCGAAGCAGAACGGTAGTGCTTTGCTCGCTGTCGTTGCGTACGCGTGCGCGCACCTGCACCTGTGCTCCGGCAGACGCGACGGACGTCGTCTTCGCATAGACACCGGAGGAGCCGTAGTCCATCAGATCAAGGTGCGTCTTCCTGGTGAAGACGAGGCTTACTGGACGATATAAACCGCCGTACACGAAGAAGTCTCCCGTAAGCGGTAATACGTCGGCAGTCGAGCTTCCCAGCGCCGGCTTCGTGTTGTCGACCATCACCGTAAGCGTGTTCTTTTGGCCCAGCTTAAGTGCTGCCGTGCTGTCCAGGCGAAAGCGCGAGAAGCCTCCCCGGTGTGTGCCAAGCATGGTTCCGTTCAACCAGACGGTTGCAATGCGGCTTGCAGCGTCAAATTGCAGAAAGCTTTCCATGCCAGCCACGTTCGCTGGAGGCGTGAAGACGAGCTTGTACCAACCGACGCCTTGCGTGGTTACCACGTTCTGCGCGGTGTTGATGTGGGAAGCGGGTGCGTCCTTGTAGTAGCCCACCCGGTTCCAGGTATGTGGCACGCTAACGGCTGTCCATGTCGCATCCGGTTCAGCCTGGAGCTCTGTCGTAGATTCTGGTCCCAGTTTGAAGCGCCATCCATCGCGGAGCGGCATCTCGACGCGAGGATCTACAGCTGTGAAAGGGTGCGTTCTGCTCGTCTGTGTCTTCTGTGCCTGCGTCTCAACGGCGAGCGGCAATAGGCACAGCATAAGCAGACAAAGAGGGCGGGGCATAGGCAAGCTCCTGCAAGCTCAGTGTGCTTGCGTCGTTAAAGAGACAGCGCAATCTTAGCCATCAAACGAACCGTTGTCACCAGACTGTTTGGAAGCGGCGTCGAGCCAGCCTGAGCACCGTGCTTGGAGTCTTTAGAAGTCGGCCAGTATACCGGGATCACATAACGCGGTACGGGCAGGAAAATCGGATACTGGGGCGTTTGTCGGTGCTCGTTAGTGCTCCGCGTAATCAGGTGAGAAATCTGAATGATTGGACACCATCATGTCGCTGATCGATGATACTCGTCACGAGGTTTCTATGGCTAAGTTGCGAGTCTGTCTCTGCATTAGCGTTATCGGCCTGCTTCTCTCCGGAACAGCGGAAGCCCAAGCCCCCATTTCGCGCAGCGATACGGACCGGGCCAACGCGCTTCTGAAGGAAATGACGACTGAGGAGAAGATCGGTCAACTGAACCAGCCCTTCTACCTGAAACTTCCCATTGCCGGTATGAAGATCGATCCAGTTGCCTACGAAGACCGAGTGCGTCGCGGCGAGGTCGGCTCCTTTCTGTTCCTCACCGACCCAAAGGAGATCAATCGGCTACAGAAAATCGCAATGACGGAGCAGCGTTTGCACATTCCAATCCTTTTTGCCTTTGACGTGATTCACGGCTTTGATACGGAATTTCCCGTGCCTCTGGCGATGGCTGCCTCTTGGGATCCGGCAATCGCCGAACAAGCGCAGGGGATCGCCGCGGAAGAAGCGGCCCATGCCGGGCTGCGTTGGAGCTTTGCACCGATGTTGGACATTGCAAGAGACCCGCGATGGGGCCGGATCTCCGAAGGAGCGGGCGAAGATCCCTATCTTGGCGCGGCAATGGCACGCGCTCAGGTACGAGGTTTTCAAGGAACGCCAGAGAATCCGCGGCCCTTCATGGCAACCTTGAAGCATTTCGCGGGCTACGGAGCTCCGGAAGGTGGCAGGGACTACGACGCTGTTTACATTCCGGAAGAGCGGATGCAGAACGTTTACCTTGCTCCGTTTCGTGCAGGAGTGGAGGCGGGCGCGGACACCGTCATGAGCGCGTACATGGACCTAAACGACGTTCCCGCGAGCGGCAACGTACACCTTCTACGGGATATTCTGCGAACAGAATTGGGATTCAAAGGATTCGTAGTAAGCGATGCCTTTGCTGTCGGCAGTCTGGTCACGCAAGGCTTCGCACGCGACAGCACGGACGCGGCGCTACGCGGGGCTAAGGCCGGCGTGAATATGGATATGGGGAGCGCAACCTATTTGGAGCGCATGAAATCTCTGCTCGATCAAGGGCAACTCACTGTCATCCAGCTCGATGATCTCGTCCGTCCCATACTGGCTGCGAAGTATCGTCTCGGACTCTTTGAGAATCCTTATGCGGATGCTACCGAACAGACCCACGCTGAGATGCTGGCGAAGCATCGTCAGATAGCGAGAACTGCAGCCACTCGTTCTGTTGTATTGCTTCGGAACGAAGGCGATCTTCTACCGCTCGCAAAGACGACAAAGCGAATTGCCGTGATTGGACCGCTCGGCAACAGCAAAGGCGACATGAACGGCCCGTGGAGCCTGACCGCAAAAGCAGAAGACGCAGTCTCTGTCTTGGAAGGTATCCGCGCAAAGCTTCCTGGCTCCCAGGTGGCCTATACAGAGGGCGTGCAAATAGCCAAGGCATTCCCGTCCTCGTTCGATGGGGTTATTGGTCCGAAGATAGAGACGCCCTGGACACCAGAAGAGGCGGATCGTCAGATGAAGAGCGCGCTCCAGCTAGCCGGGAAATCCGACGTAGTGATTATGGCTCTTGGAGAGCTTACCATTATGGACTTCGAGTACTCCTCACGTTCGTCGCTGAGCCTTCCCGGCAAGCAACAGGAGCTTCTCGAGAAGATTCAAGCGCTCGGTAAGCCTATAGTGTTGCTGCTCTTCACCACCCGGCCGCTCGATCTTTCGTGGGCTTCAGAACATATCCCAGCGATTATGGATTGCTACTTCGGTGGCACGGAAACTGGGAATGCAGTTGCTGATCTTCTGGTGGGTGATGCGGTACCCGGCGGCAAGCTGCCGGTCACGTGGCCCCGCTCTGTTGGTCAGATTCCAATCTATTATGCGCATACGACGTCGCATAAGCCTTATGATTCGCCCGAATTTACCTCTCGCTATTGGGATGCTCCAACTTCACCTCTCTACCCCTTTGGCTATGGGTTAAGCTATTCGACCTTCTCTATCTCCGATCTTCGCCTAAGCACTAAAACCGCTCCCCTCGAGGGATCGACGTATGGGTCGGCAACAGTTCGACAGCCACATTGCACGACAGCTTCTCGATAGTGCCGTAAGGGAGGAACAAAACATTCGTTGCTCCTCCAATATCGCACTCATTGACAAGTGGACGACTTGCCGACTATACGGCCAAGTGGAAAGTCCCCACTCGAGTCAGGGAACCCTAGGGCGTTTCAGGATAGTAATTGTGTAGTCCTTTCGAGGCGTGTTAAGCAGAATTCTAGGTTTATATAGAGGGTCGCGAAGCTCCAATCCCGTCTAGGAGCGTCCTGAGTAGGGGAGTTGCCAACTCGCGACTCATTTGCATTGAGTGATTCACTGCCAAGCGATCGATTTCGCCTGAGAGATTCTCTTCCAGCGGTGCTGGGTCGACTGGTGAACCCGAAAAGGCGAAAGTTCAATATCCGGTTTTTCCTTTCTTGTGTCGCTCGGCGATGCGAATTGTTTTACAACGACGGCGCGTCGGCAAGTTATTGCTTGGCTTGCTCCGGGTAGGATTGCCGCATTTAGAACGTGAACCGCCCTCCAACTTGGATCAAGCGTTGAGTCGACGCGGAAGTTATCCAGCCGAATTGAGTGGACGCGAGGCTCCCGTTGGGCGCGCCGAGGCTCACAAGATTGAACGCGTTGGTCGCTTCCCCGCGGATTTGGAAAGTCATACCGCGCTCAAAGGAGAAGTCGCGAAATATGGCAAGGTCGACGTTGCGGTAACCAGGAGCACGCATATAGTCGCGCGGAGTCGTACCATCCGCACCGCCGGGGCCAATGCCGCCGGATCCATTCGCCGTGAAAGCGGCGGTATTGAACCAGGCATAACGGCTGACGCTCCGCGACCGCCCAGGATCAAGAAACGCGTTGACGCCCGGAACGAGGTTAGGGCGATTGGTAGTGGAAGGATCGCCATTATTGGCGGATCCGGTCGTAATATTCACTGGCGCACCACCATAGAAAGTTAAAGATTGGCGAGATAGTCCAACCGTTGGCTAGCTGTTCCCATAGCCGGCTGCTCCCTCTGTAATAATCAAGCTTCCAGATAGCGGAAATGGTCGATGTGCTCCGGCGATCAACATCCATCGGACCGCGCTCTTCCCCCAGCGCATAGAAATCTTGTGCAGGCCCTGCCGTACCGACTCCATTCTCATTGACGCTCTGGAAGGCGTGTCCCCAGACGTAGAAGCCGGTGAGCATAAGGTTATGCGTTAGTGGCCTGATGGCCGAGACCTGCAGCGAATTGTAAGAGGCTGTCTGGTTGGACACGAGATAGGACGTAACTCCTAGAACACCATTTGCGTTGTATGGGCGCCGGGGATTGGCGTTGGAAGTTGTGGCTCCATGGGCCCATATTGGCGCGTTGGCGTCAACCTCGAAGGGAAGGTCGTGAGAAAGCGTACCCACGTAAGCCACAGTCAAGCTGACATTCTTTGGCAACTGCCGTTGGATGGCTGTGTTGATCTGATAGACGTACGGCCACTGGTAACTCCGGTTGATGGTTTCAACCCCGGCATTAGGGAGGAAACGTGGATCAGATGGATTGAACGTGTACGGGAATAGACTGCCGTTCGGAAAAGATGGAGTGCAGCCGATGACCGAATCTCCATATACATGCGTAAAGGATTGGATACAAGGAAAAGTTTGCCGGACGGCGAAGGGCTGCGCGTTGGCAGGCTGATTCCATTGATTAGCGGTGACCGACCCATAGAAAACGCCGGCGCCTGCACGGACCGCGGTCTTGCCGTCGCCGAATGGATCCCACGCGATGCCAAAACGCGGGGAAACGTGGTGATAGCGGTTGTCGGCAATCCCGCGCGGAACGCCCGGATCGCCGGGAAAGAGCATTCCCAGTGGTGCCGAAGGCACTTTTGTCGACTGCACATTTGGGACAAACGTGGCAGTCAGGTTCTGCGATTCGACGGGCGCCGTCTGCACATCCCAGCGAAGGCCGAGATTGAGGGTTAGATTGGGGCGGATGCGGTAATTGTCCTGCAGGTAGAGGGCCCAGTACCAATTGCTAAGCAGTCCGTGATACGGCGTGTCCTGCTCCATGGAGTTGACTTGACCGACGACGAAGTCCGACAACGCATTCCCTGTGGTTCCCGGAAACCCGGTTGGACTGAACAGGAAGCTCCCGAAATTCTCGAGGTTGCCTTGAAACATGTCCTTCTCAAGCGAGAGTTCACCGCCAAAGTCAATACTGTGTTTGCCCTTGGTCATACTGACCAGATCGCGAAGGGAATAGAAATCCGTGTCCGAAACGGGGCCGGCTAATGCGCCACCGCCGCCAAGGTAGCCGGAGATGTTGATCGATGGAAGGGTCTCGGGTCCCTGGGTGCGGTAGTCTGAGCCGAATTGCTCAAGCCCCGTTGCCGGCAGATTGACACGGCCGCCTGCAACTCGGGTAAAGGTCAGCCAAGCCTGATTGATCGTACTCGAATTGAATGTATGGATTTCGCTGACGTTTGTGTTGTATTGCTTCGCAAAGGACTGGTTCGTCATATATGGGATGTTGCCATTTCCATATGCGTCCTGGAGCGTGCCGAGATAGAAGAAGCTGGCTGAGGCATGATCTTTGTCCGAGAGAACCTGGTCATATTTACCTAGGTACTCGTCCTGGTTCGTTGGTCCGATGAAGTATCCGGCATACGAGTTCGTCGTTGCGGGATTCATGGACGAGGTCAGAAGCGGCGCGATGTACTTGTTCATCAGGTTTTGCGCTGTCGGGTCCAGGGCGCTCGTCGGAACACAATTTGCCTTTGGCGTTTGACAGTTGGGCGAGGCGTTCGTTCCCACATATTGAGTTTTCGTTCCCGGTTCATAAACAGGAATTACGGCGCCCTTGCTATTTGTGAGCTCGGTGAAGTCGCCTTCTGTCATGTATTTGCCTGGGATGATGCCGCCGCTGAGAGTCGTGCCGACCACTTGGCGCAGGCCGCCATAGCTGAAGAAGAAAAAAGCCTTGTCTTGCTTAACAGGACCCCCAATAGTTCCACCGAACATATTGCGGCGATAATGTTGCGCTGTCGTTTGTCCCCAGGGAATCGCATTCAGAGCCGTGTTGCGGTTAAATTCGAAGAGGGAACCGTGGAACTTGTTGGTGCCGGATTTGGTGACGGCGGTGACCACGGCACCCGACATGCGACCGTACTCAGCCGCGAAATTACTTGTCTCAACGCGGAACTCTTGGAGCGCATCCGGATTCGGCAACGGATTGCCATAGTTGCGCAGGCCCGTCATATTTATACCGCCGTCAAGGTAGTAACTGACCGTCGGAACGCCGGCGTCGATGCCGCCGTTGACCTGAACCTGCGTGGAAGGAACACCAATTTGGAAATTCGGGGTTCCGTTAGGGTTGCTTTGGGCGCTGGCGCTGTTGGTCAGGACTCCGGGAGTCAAGGAAAGCTCGGCGTAGGCGTTGCGGTTCACCAGAGGCAAAGAGATGATTTCGTTCGGCGAGACGGTTCGGCCCAATACGGCGGAAGTTGTTTCGACGAGCGGCGGGACTTCCGTGACCTCGACGGTCTGGGCCTGGGAGCCCGCTTCAAGCGTTACAACCACTGCCACAGTCTGGTCGACCGCGACCGTAACGTTCTGCTGAATAAACTTCTTGAATGACGGAGCGCTGACCTCGACGACATAGCCGCCAATCGGAAGATATTGGACCAGGAAGGTTCCGTCTTCACCGGTGGCAATAGTGCTGGCAAAGCCTGTATCGACGTTCGTTGCCTTGACTGCCGCGTGGGGGACGACGGCGCCCTGTTGATCTTTGACCGTACCGCTGATACGTCCCGTGATGCGTTGCGCCGATGCGGTAAGTAGCCCACACAGGATCAGGAATATCAACGCAGTGAAACTCCGTGCACTCTGCTTCGTTCTTTCGTGTTTCATGCTACCTCCAAGAATTACGGGTTGGGCGAGGCCGTTTCGAACGATGGACATCTTGCTCCCATTCACTACCGCCTGTTTGCGCTGTCCACATCCCTCACACGACCTATTCCGGAATTCGCTTTCTTGCCAGCCCACTGTCCCAAGCCGCTCCCGGCCTCTTGAAAACTCCGTGTTCGGGACTCTCGTTTTCCCTTGATTGAAACCGGCCATGAGTCTCGGCTCGCTGCATCGAGTTTGTCGCCGTTCAGTGGGGTTCGGGAGGGTTCGGAACAATTTGAAGCTGCATTTTCAATAAGTTGCGAGGTGGGTTACGAGGGGTTAAGGCAGTTGCTACAATTCGAACGCTGAAAGAAGGCTCCGTGACGACAGAAAACCACACTGCACGAATCACCTTTACCCCCAACGAAACGGAGACCGTGCGGTTTGAGCTACAGAGAATCCTTGCAAGCCCGCTGTTTCAAGGGAGCAAACGATGCCAGGACTTCCTCCAGTACATCGTGGCCCACACACTGGATGGAGAACTCGACGGCCTGACTGAACGTTTCCTCGGTGCCGAACTTTTCGGCCGCGCCATCGACTATGACACCAAAGCCGATTCGATCGTTCGGGTCCGGGCCAACGATGTTCGCCGAAGGTTGACGGAATACTATGCGGACCAGCGCTTGACCCCCAAAGTAGTCATAACCCTTGGCGCTGGGGGCTATGTGCCCGAATTTCATTGGCCTCGCAAGGAGGATCTTCAACCTGCAGGTGTGCCTTCTCTAAGTTCAGGATCCTCCATCCCATTCGCGGGAGCTCCGGACAGGAATGAACCAGACGTTGCCGACCAATATGAGGGAAGTCTTCCTCTAGCTGACAGGACAGGACAACTTGCCGGACATGCTTTGGCAGCTGAAAATTCCGTTCCTGACTCCGACGTAGAGTTGGTTCCGAACTTTGACAATCAGAAAGTGCGGCAGGCAGTTCCGCTCCGAATCGTCGCAATTGGTTCCCTTGTCGCCGGGCTTTTGATACTTGTTCTTGTAATTTGCAGCTTTGCCCTTTGGCAGGAGCTTCGGACTGCGCGCCAGTCGCTGTACCCCTGGCGAAATTCGCCTGCGGTCGCTGGTTTGTGGACGACATTTCTCGGCGACCAGAGAGATACGGATCTCGTCGTAACCGACTCCTCATTCTCACTGGTTGAAGCTCTTACGAACAAGTCATTCACCCTTAATGAGTATCTAGGCCACTCCTATATGGGCCATCTTCAGGATCAGGATCCGAGAATGGCTGCGGCATTGAGCAGAATTTCGAATTGGGGGCTCGGAAGTTCTGGCGAATTTGAAGTGGCGCAGCGCATGTTGGCGTTGGATCCGGCTCGGCAGAAGCTCCATTTCTATCTCGCGCGCAAGTATCAGCCCGACCTGATCCAGCGAGACAACGTCATCCTGATTGGCAGCCGATACGGGAACCCGTGGGCTGAGCTGTTCGAAAGCCGCATGAACTTCACTTTTGATCCCAAGAACCCGAATGAAATCTTGAACCGTACACCGAAAGCCGGCGAGTCCGCCGCTTACGACTTCGACGTTTCTAGCTCCGTCGGCTTCTGCATTATTGCCTATCTGCCCAGCCCCGACCACAACGGCAGTGCACTCCTTATTCAGGGGACTAGTGGCGAGCCTACCGCGGCGGGTGTCGATTTCCTTCTATCGGAAGCGAAGCTGTCTGGCTTTCAACGAGCACTTGGCGTATCGAAACTCCCCTATTTTGAACTACTGCTGAAGACATCTTGGGTCAAAGGCACACCCATCGACTCGAGCATCGTAGCCTACCGAACATACCCAGGGTAGAACTAACGCCTCAGCGCCTCTTTAGATTGGACATCATTCGCATTGTGTCCGGCATTTCAGTCAAGAGCGCGCGTTTGCCTGTCAAGCTATCGCAGGTGATCGCATGTCGCCATCTCATATCAACGGGGTGAGGGTCCGCCGCAAGACCCAAATGGCACACGACACCCATTTCTGCAACTTGTGTAGCGACCCCGCGGATGAATCGCACTGCAGTGCCTGATGGCAGCACGCCGCTTAACGTCGTCGTAACCCCAGACGGAAGTCACTGAAAAATCGACGAAACCAAAGATCAACTAACCCTCCGAACGGCGACAAAAGCAGACAATGCAGGAAAACTGGACAGCGGCTTCAATCGGTGTGCATCGCGGCGATTGTCGAAGCAGCTGATCGAAAGTCCAAAAAACTTTGAAATACCCCGCCGTGCGAAGGAAGAGACATGAAGCCGATCCCGTTTAGTCGTAGAGCCTTCGCCAAGGGGCTCGTCCTCACACCACTAGGCATGGCTTCGAGTTCGACCGCCTTTTCACAATCGCTTGCGTCTACTCAGCAAGCGCAGGAGATAACGCCGCCGCCCAAGAGAGTTCCCAAGACGGCGGCCGAGTACAACCGTCATCCTCCAATCCACGAAACCGATCCCTTCGCCGAGCCACTCACCTTCAGCTTCCGGCGGGCCACTCCTCGCCTCCGTCCCTTTGGGCTGCATCAGGTCGCCCTCACTGAAGGTCCGCTGCAGCAGGCTCGCGACTGGAATCGCGGATACATGCTGCGCCTTCCCAATGATCGCTTGCTGCATAACTTTCGAGTAACCGCTGGACTTCCGTCTAATGCTGAACCGCTGGGAGGGTGGGAGGCGCCAAGCGCCGAACTTCGCGGACACTTTGTCGGCCACTATCTATCCGCTTGCTCCATGCTGTATGCCGCCACAGGGGACTCGGAAATCAAAGTCAAAGCCGATGGTCTGATTACTGGAATCTCGGAGTGTCAAAAGGCGCTCAACTCGAATGGCTATGTCAGCGCATTCCCCGAAGAGTTCTTCGTCCGGCTCGATAAACGCGAGAAGGTTTGGGCGCCCTTCTACACCCTGCATAAGATCATGGCCGGCTTGCTGGACATGAAACAATATGGCGACAACGATCGGGCGCTCGTGATTCTATTGCACCTTGCCGCATGGGTCGATACATGGACCGCAGCTCGCACCGAAGAACATATGCAAGACATCCTGAAGACGGAGTTCGGCGGGATGAGTGAGGTTCTCTACAATCTCAGTGGACTGACAGGTGACGCGCGTTGGGCGGTCACCGGCGACCGCTTCGTAAAAAAGGTGTTCTTCACTCCCTTGGCCAAGCGCCAGGATGAACTGAAAGGTCTGCACTGCAATACCCACATGCCGCAGGTCATCGGCGCCGCCAGGCGGTATGAGCTCTCCTCGGATCACCGCTTCGCCGATGTGAGCGAGTTCTTCTTCGAAACGATCTGGAACGCACGCACCTATGCGACCGGCGGCTCTGGGAATACTGAAGGCTGGCTCACTAACGCCAACCGCTTGGCCCTCGAGATGAAGGCAAGCTCCCATCATCAGGAGTGCTGTTGTGCGTACAACATGATGAAGCTGGCGCGACACCTATATCAATGGTCTGGTGACGAAAGTTTTATCGAATACTACGAGCGCAACCTGCTTAACCATCGCCTCGGAACAATCGCCCCCGAAACCGGCCTGACGACATACTTTCTCTCGATGTCCCCGGGTGCGTGGAAGACCACCTGCACCGAAGATCAGACTTTTTGGTGCTGCACAGGCAGTGCACTCGAAGAGTATTCGAAACTCAACAATTCGATCTACTTCCACGATGAAGAGTCTGTCTACGTCAACCTCTACGTTGCATCGCGGCTGGACTGGCACGAGCGCGGCATCATCCTCCAGCAAGAGACGCAATTCCCGGAAACGGATCGCACGCTGCTGACGGTGCGGGTAACCAGTTCAAGGCCCTGGACATTGAAGGTCCGCATCCCAGCCTGGACCTCGACCGAAAACTTTGTAGCCATCAATGGCCGCAAATTGGACGCGCCCGGAGTTCCAGGTAGTTACCTCACCATCACCCGCGCCTGGCGTGCCGGTGACCGCGTGGAATTGGCGATGCCGATGCGGATCACCGCTGAACCGTTGCGTGACGACCCAAGCCAACTTGCTTTCCTGTATGGTCCACTGGTATTAGCCGGACAATTTGGCGATGCGCCGCCCGCCTTCGATCTACAGCACAATCAGGGTCCCGAGATTCAGGAAGCTCCTCCTGTCAGAGTGACAACCCTGGCGTCACGCGGGAAGCCGCCGGAGGATCTGCTCGCGCCCACTCCCGGTCAGCCTCTGGCTTTTCGCACGGAGGATCAATCCGAGACCGTTAGCCTGATCCCCATAAGCAAAAGCTGGGGACGGTTCGCCGTATATTGGACTGTGATCTAAACCCGATCCGATCATCGAGGAAGTGCCGAAATGGATCTCTTCGGCATGACGCCGGCGAGACCTGGGAAGAAGACGAAGGTAATGTCCTTGTACCTTGACGAATCCTTTCTTCAAGGGCATTTCTGGACGGCTTGACTGGCTATAATTTGCTCTTTGAAGCCAAGCATCCAGCTATTCCTAATTGTGTCTTCGTACCAGAAGAGGACTCGGTGCAGGCGAGGAACCATAGAAGTGGATTGCGAAATACAGAAAAGGCCACCTTTGGGGCTAGCCTTCCTTGCTGCTCTAGATCAGAGATTGCAGAATCCTGCAGAAATTTCGTGGTACGGTTTTTAGCCCGTGGTACGGTTTTTCGGCTGAACAGGGGGCAAAACACGGTATTTGACAGACTGTATAGACTTTACCAGTCTGCCCTAAGCTATTGAATTGCGATTATTTATCTATTGAATCAACAGTTTGAGGAAGTTGATGGCGGAGAGTGAGGGATTCGAACCCCCGATAGACTTACGCCTATGTCTGATTTCGAGTCAGGTGCATTCAACCGGGCTCTGCCAACTCTCCGCGCTCCTCTATTTTATCTCAGGAGAGCGAGTTACGCCTCACCCGCCTCCGCCCATCGCACATAGATTTATCCTTGAAGACGGCCTGAGTAATCTTCGACTCCTCTCAGGCTGGGGTGAAGAAGATTCCATCAACAATCACATGGACTCCCGAGCTTCAGCAGTGGCTGCGCGAGCAGGCCCTCGAAGCCGGCTTCGACACCGCAGGCATCGCGCCCGTCGATCAAGCCGACGCCCAACAACCTCGACGCCGAGCGCTTCGCCGCATGGGTCGCCGCTGGCCGAGCCGGCGAGATGGACTACCTCAAACGCCGCGACGACCACGGCGTCCTCCTCCGCAGCGCCGTGCCAGATCGCGATGCCCTGGGCCCGCTCCGTCATCGTCTGCGCCCTCAACTACAACGCCCCCGGCCCGCTCTCCATCGACACCGCACCACCCAACACCGGCTGGATAGCCCGCTACGCCTGGAGCGGCCAAGCCCCAACCCCAGACACAAATCCAGACACACCTCCTCCCCACCGACTACCACGACCAACTCCTCCACCGCCTCCATCACCTCGAAGCCGCCCTGCAAAACCGCCTCCCCTGCGAGACCCGCTGCTACGTCGACACCGGCCCCCTCGTCGAGCGCACCCTCGCCGCCAAAGCCGGCATCGGCTGGATCGGCAAAAACACCTGCGTCATTAATCAGCAACTCGGCTCCTGGCTTCTCCTCGCCGTCATCGTCACCTCCATCCCCGTCGCCCCCGACGCTCCCTTGCAAATCGCCGCCGACCGCTGCGGCACCTGCACCCGCTGCATCGACGCCTGCCCCACCGACGCCCTCATCGCGCCACACCAGATGGATGCCTCGCGCTGCATCTCCTACCTCACCATCGAAAAGAAGGGCGCCATCCCCGCAGAACTGCGCGAACCCATGGGCCGCCAGGTCTTCGGCTGCGACATCTGCCAGGACGTCTGCCCCTGGAACAGGAAATCTCCAGTCGCCACGCGCGAAGGAATGCTCACCCGGCCCGAGCTGATCAACCCCGCGCTCGACTGGCTCGCCGGCATGGACGCGCAAGCATTCAAGCAATGGTTCAAGGGCTCCCCCATCGAACGCACCCGCCGCAAACGCCTGCACCGCAACGTCGCCATCGCCATGGGCAACAGCGGCGACCCGCGCTTCACCCAACAACTCAAAGCCTGGAAGGCAGCAGACGATCCCATCCTCGCCGAAGCCGCGGACTGGGCGATCCAGCGAATACAAGCGGATAAACAGTAGTGGGCTAATTTCCGACATCCCGACTTTGCGGAACTATCACCAGAGATTTAGGTCTCTCAGCTCAGATCGAGAAATTAGGTTGATTGCTTGAGCGATTAGGAAACACTCACATCCGTATGAAGGATTGATCTCCAGCGCAATCCGGTTTTCCATTCTTAGCCGCTCGAGCGTGTCTGTCGCCAATTCTCTCCGCTAGAACCCGCAGCGAATCCGTATACGTCTACGTCGCTTCTGGTCAGCTCTTGGCCTTGACGCATAACGATGTCAAAGATGATATTGCCCTGTAGAAGGCTGTCCACACGCATCCTCGTAACATCATCCGCAATCAAGGCAAATGCCTCGTTTCCTTCCGTCCTGATAAAGATAAACACCTGCTGTTCACGGATTAGAAATCCATCTAAGAACCCATCGTGAAACTTGCTGTTATAAGCGTTCATTCTCTAGATCGTCTCCTATGGGCACAGGTTTCTCAAGTGAGTGAGTGTCATGCCTCACATACAGAATTTTCGGCAACTGATCCACTAACCGATAAGACGGCCACATACCTTCACCCCTCTGCTAGCATCGGAGGGGTAAGCCACGATAACCTTGTGGCACTCTACCTACTCTCTATGGCCTTTACCGCTCCCGAAAAAACCGTGACGCCCGTGTCCCTCCAGCCGGAGTTGCCGCCCAAGCCCATCGAAGCCGTCAAGCCTGTCATCACCGAACCCGGTCTATGGCCGGAGATCGCCGCCCTCGCGCGCTACATGGCGCGCACCGAGGTCCACACCTACGCCTTCAGCGTCGCCGCCAACGTCATCCTGTCTCTCTTTCCCCTTCATCGTTCTTCTCCTCACCATCAGCCGCAACGTCTTCCACTCCCGCGCCATGGAAGAGGTCGTCGGCGACATGATGAAGAACCTCCTGCCCGTCGGCCAGGACTTCGTCATGCGCAACATGCAGCTCCTCACCCATCCGCACAAAGGCACACAGATCTTTTCGGTCGTCATGCTGCTCATCACCTCGACCGGCGTCTTTCTACCCCTCGAGGTCGCCCTCAACCGCGTCTGGGGAGTCCGCCAGAACCGCAGCTATCTTCACAATCAGGCCGTGTCCCTGGGACTCGCCTTCGCAGTCGGCGTCCTGGCCATGGCTTCGGTCGCATCCACCGCAAGCCAGCAGACGATTCTCTCCTGGATCTTCCTCGGCCACACCGACAACATCATCTTTCGTTCGATATCCTACGGTTTCCTGCGCCTCTGCGCCGGTCTCGCCAGCATCCTGCTCTTCTTCCTGATCTACTGGGTACTGCCCTATAGAAAGATTCCCGCGCGAGCCGTGCTGCCCACCGCCGTCGTCATCGGTCTACTCTGGCAACTCGCGAAGGTCCTCTATATCAAGGCGCTGCCCTGGCTGGACTTCCAGTCCGTCTACGGTCCGTTTTATATTTCGGTAGGCTTAATGATGTGGGCATTTCTCTCCGGTCTGTTATTGCTTGCCGGAGCCCATTTTTCGGCAACACGTTATACCTTGAAGCTGGCACGGCAGGCTGAAGCGGAGGAGGCGGCAAGCAATGCAGGAACCGAGTAACCCGGCCCCGTCGCAAACTCCCTCAGAGTGGTTGAAGCGCCTGCCCACAGGCCTTCCCGGAGCCGTCTTCTGGCTCGCCGTCTGGTTCTGCGTCCTCTTCCTCGGCCGTGGATTCCCGGTGGCATCGGAACCTTTCTCGGCGTCATGCAGATCTTCGTCGGCATCGCGCTCGTCTGCGTCGCGGTGCCGCTCATCTGGCGTCTCGTGCGCAAGTACATGCTGTGGAGCCTGCGCAACAAGCTCGTCCTCACCTATCTCCTCATCGGCCTCGCACCCGTAGTTCTCTTCGTCACGCTCGTGTCCGTCATGGCCTACATCGCCGCCGGCCAGTTCGCCATCCACCTCGCCGACACCCGCCTGCAAGCCGAACTCGGCCAGATCGAGACCGAAAACGAACACCGCGCCGATCGCATCATCAATGCCCTCGAACATCTTCCTGGCCCCGACCAGCCTTCGCTGGATGCGATCGCCGACAGCGAGCGCGCCGCCGCCTTCGAAATGGACGGGCGTCAGAACTCCATCGCGAGACCGCAGGCCTTCCTCAACGGCGCTCCCATCGAACGGCCCAAACTCGGAGCACACGGCAAAACTCCCTTTGGCCTGCCGCCCTGGGCAACCGAACTGTCCGCGCGATCACTTCTCCGGGCTCGTACTCGACGGCAGCGACCTCTATCTCGTCGCCGTCCATCAGCAGAAGCTGAACGACGGCCGCACCTTCAGCCTCATGTCCAGCCTGCCCGTCGATGGCGTCGCTCCTGAACTTCGTTGCCAAAGGCCTCGGCCACGCCAGCCTTCTGCCCGAGCGGCCGGCAGCACCTCGAACGCCGACCAGACGCGCACGGGCGGAAGCAATCCAGCGACACCGTCAACCCAAACTTCCGCAGCGCAATCGAGCCCGCAACAGTCCGGCTCCGCAGCTTCGAAGGCATTCGACGTCTCGAGCACGAACACCAAACCCACCGCGCCCGAGCCGACCCTCTCCATCGGCCCCTCTGCCGTCTCCGGCAAATCGTGGATCGTCGGCGGCACCGAACCCCCGGCAGTCAACGTCGTCGACGTGCCCGTGCGCTTTACCTCCACCGAATCGGTCACCGACTGGGAGACCGGCGATCGCGACAACATTCTCATCGCGGTTCAGTCGCGGCCCTCCTTGCTCTACAACCAGCTCTTCGGCGCCTCCCTCAGCGGCATCGTCACCAGCGTCCTTCGCGTTGCCATCTTTCTGCTCTGCCTCGCTCTTTGCTCATCATCGAACTGCTGGCCCTGTGGATGGCGATCCGGCTCAGCCGCACCATCACCACATCGGTCGCCGATCTCTACCGCGCGACCCAGCACATCGACCGCGGCGACTTCAACTACCGCATCGGCGTCACCCGCGACGATCAGCTCGCCGAACTGAGCCGCTCCTTCAACACCATGACCGGATCGCTGCAGCGCCTCCTCGAAGAGCAGAAGGAAAAGGAGCGCCTCCAGAACGAGATCTCCATCGCCCAGGAGGTCCAGGCCAATCTCTTTCCGCTTCACGCACACGGCATCGCAGAGCTCGACCTCCACGGCGTCTGCCGTCCCGCCCGCTCCGTCAGCGGCGACTACTACGACTTCCTCATCTTCCACGAAGAAGCCCACGACGGCACAGCCAGCCGCAAGGAGACCGGCGTCGGCATCGCCATCGGCGACATCAGCGGCAAGGGAATCTCCGCCGCGCTGCTCATGGCCACGCTCCACTCCGCCGTCCGCGCCTACCGCTTCGCCAGCGAAGAGCTCGTCTACAGCGAGTCCAGCGTAGCCGGGCTCATGGCCAGCCGCGAAGGGCGCGGCGGAGACTGCGACGAACTCTTCCAGTCGCCCGGCCGCATTCTCTCCCTGCTCAACCGCCACCTCTACCGCAGCACGCAGCCGGAGAAGTACGCGACCCTCTTTCTCGCCCACTACGACGCAGCCTCCGCCAAGCTGACCTACTCGAACGCCGGCCAACTGCCGCCGCTCGTCCTCAGCCGCGACGGCAGCATCCGCCGCCTCGACAAGGGGGGCACCGTCGTCGGCCTCATGGACGGCATGCACTACGAAGAAGACAGCTTCCACATGCAGCCCGGCGACATCCTCGTCGCCTACTCCGACGGCGTCACCGAACCCGAGAACGACTTCGGCGAGTTCGGCGAAGAGCGCCTGATGGAGGTCGTCAGCCCGCTACCGCGACCAGCCCCTCCACGTCATCTCCAACCAGGTCATGCTCGCCCTCGACGCCTGGATCGGCGCCGAAGAGCAACCCGACGACATCACCCTGGTCCTTGCCCGCCAGGCCTGAAAGCCCGAAGAATATCGTCGTCGTCTCTAGACACAGCAATGAATGTGCCATCCTGAGCGGAGCGCAAAAGCGCGTAGCCGAAGAGCCTGTCCTGAGCTTGTCGAAGGAACCTGCATCTTCACCGCTAACGCCTAAATGAATGTGTCATCCTGAGCGGAGCGCAGAGCGCGTAGTCGAAGGACCTGCATTTTCACTGCTAAAGCCTACAAGAAAATAAATTTCAAAAAGTGGCGTGTTTTTCGGAGCCACTTTCACCACCATCAACTCACCACGTTTCACCACGCATCCACCACAAATTCACCACAAAAAACCACACAAAAACACGCACTTTTCCCACAACCCCCCTCAAAAACCCCGCAAAACAACCAAAATCTCCTCCACCACAGCCAGATTTTTTTCTGCAAACTAAGGCTTTTTCTGAATAGCCTTAACCGCAATCGAATTCGGAGAAATCCCCGCCGGAAGGATCGTAAACAGCGCCGGCACCGGCATTACCCATCCGTCCGAATCACCGCAACATCCCCGGAATGAGCATCTGCCGCCAGCAAAAGATGCTCATCCTCCGAAAAAGCCAGCGCATCCGGCGCCGAACCAGTCCTCACGCTCCCCGCCAGCCTGCCATCATCAATGCTGTAAATCGCAATCGAATCCGCCCCAAAGTTCGCCACCCAAAGCGTCCCATTGTCCCGGCTCACAATCGCCCTAACCGGCTTGCTTCCAATGGTATACGTCCCCCCAACCTCATTCGTCCAGGTAGAAATCTCCGAGATGCTGTCCGACCCATGAATTCGAAACAAAGATCTCGCCCCCATCCGGCTTCATCGCAAGATGAACCGGCGTCTTCCCCACATCAAGAAACGTCAGCAAATGGTCTGTCATCAGCGCCGGATTCTGCTTCGCCGCCCACGATCCCGGCGCCGCAGCAAGACCCACAGCCATCACCTGATGCCCGCCAGAACACGCCACAAAAGCCTTCGAAGAGTCCGGCAGAATCACAGCATCCGAAGCCCCCGGACACCCTGAAAACGCCGCCCGAAGCCGTGGAGCCGGCTCCGACGTTACCGCCGGATCATAAGGAGTTACATCAAAGATCAGAGACGCTATTACTCCCGCGATTCGTGACAACCAGGCTTCGGCCATCGGGCGAAATCCGATCCACTCCAGGCTGCTCGCCTGTGCCCGCCACAGCGATCTCCCGGCGCCGGTCAAGGTCGAGAACACTAACCGTATTCGACCCTGAATTCGTAACATAAGCGCGATGGCCAGTCGGATCGACGCTGATAAACGAAGGCAGATGGTGGACCGGAATTGTGGCAGCAACGCGGTTGGCCTCCGCATCGATCACAGAGACGGTGCCCGACTGCGTGTTGACGACATAAATCTCATTGCGAACGGGTTTGCGGCCAGTTCGTTGGGTTGGTGCCAACCTGCAGAGTCTGTCCTGCCGCAGATAGACCAGATCGAGCACAGTGACAGTGTTCGAGCCGCCATTGCTGATATAGGCGAACTCCCGGTAGCCATCGGGAACATCCGGAAAGCCGCTTCGACGGCAGCCAGAGATGCTGAGGAGGAGCGCGCAGAGCAGCCGCGGTAGAGAATCGCGCGAGAGAGAGTCGGAGGGGCGTCGGCACTGTTCGGAGTCTATCGAGGTGGCTGGGGGGCAGCAAGGGAAGGTTCAGTCGCAAAAGATTTTAGGAGCTTGCGAAACTTTTTGAGAGGTTAATGTGTCTATGTCATCGATGCGGAATGTTGACCTCGGATCTATCGCGTCATTTGCACTTTATTCTCGGACAACGAAGCCGCGATCCTTTTGTGGCTTCGTTGATTTTTTTAATGGCGCGGGTCTTTGGTGCGAAACCAGTTCCAGGCAATCCAGCCGAAATAGCCGCCCTGAATGACCAGGACCGTGGCGTAGGCGGCGAGCAGATGCCTGTGTTCCATGGTGCTCATATCAAAGAACGAATTCCAGGTCATTGAGGGATCTCCAGAGAGGCTTCGATAGCCTGAAGCGCCGCTTCCTGTTCGGCGAGTTGACGCCGGCGTTCGAGGGCGAAGCGGAAGAGCAGGATGAGGACGCCCCAGATAGCCCAGCCGGCGAGATTCCAGAAGAAAGCAGGAAGCATGGATTTATCCATGCCGGAGTTGGGGCCGCCGCCAAAGACCGGGGCGGGGTGCTGGGTGCGCCACCAGCGGATGGACATATAGACGATCGGAACATCGACGGCGGCGAAGATAGAGAGGACCGCAGCGAGGGTCTGGCTCTGGCCGGTGGAGGAGAAGCGGCGCAGCATGAGGTAGCTGACGTAGAGCAGCCAGAGCAGCAGCATGCTGGTGAGGCGAGCGTCCCATGCCCACCAGATGCCCCAGGCTGCTCGTCCCCAGATGCAGCCGGTGATGAGGGCAATGCTGGCGTAGACGACGGCGACCTCTGCGGAGGCGAGGGCGAACGCATCGGCGGTGAGCGCCTTCAACGGATCGCGGCTGCGCCAGTAGAGGTATGCGAGTGAGCGCGGCGAAGTTGAGGTAAGGGAACAGCAGACTCCACATCGCGATGGGGACGTGGTAGTAGAAGATCCGCCCAACATCGCCCTGCGCCGCGTCGGTCGGGGTGAGAAAGATGGCTTCGCGGAAGCCGACAACGAGGACGGCGATGGCAATTCCAAACCAGAGCCAAGCGACGCTGCGGAGAGTGGGGGTGCGCTGCTCCATAGGCTTAGTTTATCGCGAATACGACTATTCGGCGTTGAGGACCGTCTCAAAGAGCAGGATGCAGATGGTGGTGAAGATAATGTCGTAGCCGAGCCAGCTGCTTGATCCAGGTCCCGATCTGGATGGAATCGAGATCTGCGGTAAGGACGCCGGTCGTCGCCTGAACCATCGCCAGAAGGGCCGGCAGCGAGATAGGGAGAAGGAGTAACGGAAGAAGAAGTTCGCGGTTACGGGCGCGAAGGCCAAGGGCGGCGAAGAAGGTCCCGTTGACGACGAGCGCCCACGTGCCCAGCGGGAGGATGAGGGCAAGCAGCCATATATTGCCGAGGACGTGAAGGTTGAAGAAGACGATGAAGATAGGGGCCAGAACCGCTTCGACCACAAGGACGAAGAGCATGTTGGCGAGGGCTTTGCCGAGAAATAGCGCGGAGGCGGGAGACGGGGCCATGCGCTGGGCTTCGAGGACCTGGTTGCGCAGTTCGCGGGCCCAGGACTGAGTTGAGGGCAGTGATGGAGGCGAAGAGAAGGGCCACCCAGAGGATGCCGCCGGAGATCTGGCGGGTTGTCGTGGGGTAGCTGGTGGGATCGAAGGCCAGGCCGAAGACGACGACCACCAGGAGCGCGAAGAAGAGCATTCCGTTGATGGAGTCGCGGGAGCGCCACTCCAGTCGGAGATCCTTGCGGAGGTGGTCGAGGACATGGCGGAGATAGGTCATGCGGGGCCTTTGGTGAGGTCCGCGAGGGTCGCGTTCGCGGCTCGGAGGTAGTCGGCGGGGGCGAGGATGAGTTGCAGGCCGCGCTGGCCGGCGGAGACGGAGATGATGTCGAAGAGCTCGATGGTCTCGTCAGCGTAGGCAGGGAAGGGCTTCTTTGCGCCCATGACCGTGACACCGCCGCGGATGTATCCGGTAAGAGGCTCGACTTCTTTCAGGGAAGCGAGCTCGGCTTTCTTTGCCTCTGCGGCCAGGGCCAGTTTCTTCAAGTCGAGTTCGGAGTCGCCGGGGATGACGGCGAAGAGGTGTTCGCCGGAATTTGCGTGTGTGAGGAGGGTCTTGAAGACCTGCTCGGGAGGTAAACCGATTTTGCGGGCGACAGAGATGGCTGTGAGGTCGTCGGGGTCTACCTCATAGGGGCGGAGTTCGTAGTGAATGTTGAGGGAATCGAGGAGGCGGGCGGCGTTGGTCTTCACTCGGCGGCCTCGGGCTGCACCCAGAGAGTCTCAGGATCTGGCCGTTGCGCATGGTGAGGATGTTGTCGGCGAGGGGTTTGGCGAGGGCGGCCTGGTGGGTGGTGATGAGGATGGTGCGGCTGCCGCCGCCGGCGACGGGCCAGGTGCGGAAGTCGGCGAGGAGTTCGACCATGTGATTTGCGGAGGCCGCGTCGAGGTTGGAGAAAGGTTCGTCGAGGAGGAGCAGTTCGGGGTCGGTCTGGAGGACGCGGGCGAGCGAGGCGCGTTGGCGCATGCCTTGCGAGTACTGGCCGACGGGGCGGTTGAGGTTGGGGTCGAGCCGACCGCGCGGAGGGCCATCTCGGGGCTGCCGACGCAGGCGCAGCCACCGTCACGATGAAGGCCGGCGAAGTAGGTGAGGTTCTCCATCGCGGTGAGTTCGTCGTAGAGCATGGGCGAGTGGCTCATGTAGGCGATGCGGCGGCGCTGCTGGTGAGGGCTCCGCCGAAGACGGTGACGCTGCCGCGGGTCGGGGTGATGAGCCCGCGACGATGCGCAGGAGCGTGGATTTGCCTGCGCCGTTTTCGCCGAGGATGACGGTGCAGGTCCCTGAGGCGAAGGTCGTCGGTGACATTGCGCAGGGCAGCGAAGGTGCCGTAGATCTTGGAGACGGAGTCGAGATGGATTGCCGTGGCGAGTGCGGCGGAGCGGGTTGGGGCTGCGGTCGACATTTCTTTGAAGTATCTGCAGCGATTCTATGTCCTCATGCGAGTATATGGCTAGCGGCTGCCCGATTGGAGCGCGAGATTACGTCGAGGAGATCCACACTTTGAAACTTCTGCTTGCTCTTCTTTCTGCCGGAATATTTGCTGCGACACTTCGGCTCAACAGGCGCCTCCGCTGGATGCGAGCTTCGCGGCAGTTGTCGCATGACATCTTCAAGCAGTTGATTGAGATCAATACGACGGACTCGGTGGGGAGTACGACGGTTGCGGCAGAGGCGATGCGGAAGCGGTTGCTGGATGCGGGGTTTCCTGCGGAGGATGTGGTCGTGCTGGGGCCGAACGAGCGTAAGGGCAACATGGTGGCGCGGTATCGCGGGAGGGCCGGGAGCACGAAGAAGCCGGTGCTGATTATTGGGCATCTCGATGTCGTGGAGGCGAAGCGTGAGGACTGGACGACGGATCCCTTTGTGTTTACGGAGAAGGATGGATACTTTTACGGGCGCGGAACGCAGGATATGAAGGAGTCGGATGCTGCTTCGGTGACGACGTTTATCCGGCTGAAGAAGGAAGGTTTTGTACCGGATCGCGACATTATTTTGGCGCTGACTGCGGATGAGGAGGGTGGCAAGTCGAATGGGGTGGATTGGCTGGTAAAGAATCACAGGGAGCTGATCGATGCGGCGTTTGTGTTGAATGCGGATGCGGGAGGGTTGAATACGGAGAAGGGGAAGCCGGTGGACCTCGGCGTCGAAGCGACCGAAAAACTGTATGCGGATTTTCAGTTGATGGCGACGAATCCAGGTGGGCATAGCTCGCTGCCGAAGAAGGACAATGCGATCTACCATCTGGCGGATGCGCTGGGAAAGCTGGAGGCTTATCAGTTTCCGTTTGAGTTGAATACTGTGACGCGCGGATATTTTGAGGCGATGGCGAAGATTGAGACGGGGCAGGTGGGGGAGGATATGCGGGGTGTGCTGAAGACGCCGGCTGATCCGGCTGCGGTGGCGCGGTTGTCGGAGAGTCCGCTGTATAACTCCACGATGCGGACGACTTGCGTGGCGACGATGGTGCAGGCGGGACATGCGCACAATGCGCTGCCGCAGCGGGCGGAGGCGAATGTGAACTGCAGGATACTGCCGGGGCATACTCCGGCGGAGGTTCGTGCGGAACTGACGAAGGTGTTTGCCGATCCGAAGGTTGAGGTGAAGCTGGTGAATGATGCCGGGGCTTTGAGCGATCGGGATGAGAATGAGGTGTCGGTCACTCCTCCGCCTTTGAATAAAGAGGTTTTTGCGGCGCTGCATTCGGTGGTTGAGCGGATGTGGCCGGGGCTGCCGATTGTGCCGGAGATGGAGACGGGGGCGTCGGACAGCAAGATTACGATGGCGGCGGGGATGCCGAGCTATGGATTTTCAGGGATGGGGATTGATGGAGATGATGTGCGTGCGCATGGCAAAGATGAGCGCATCGGGGTGGAGTCTTTCTATACCGGCGTCAACTTTGACTATCTGTATCTGAAGGCGCTTACTGGAAAATAATTAGTGGGTTGCGGGCATGGCTGCCGCGGTGGTGGTGGGGGTTGCGGTCGGGGCCGGGGCGTACTTCGAGGCGCACTTGGCCTGCAGTTCGGTGGCGTGGAAGACGCCGTCGTGGCCGTAGGTGCCGACGGCGAGGGCCTGGGCGTCGTCCTTGAAGGTGTCGGGCGGGGGCTCGGAGCCTTGATAGACGACGGAGAGCTTGCGGCCCTGCTCGAGGAGATCGAAGGTGGCGTTGGTGCCGACGCGATGGATGCTGCCGGGAGCTACGTTTCCGGCTACGCGGAGGTGCCGGACGTAGGCCTTGTTGCCCATGCCCTGGAGTTCGCTGATGGTGACGTAGTAGCTCTTGTTGTCGCGGCCGCCGCTGAAGGCGAGGTAGGCGACGGTGCCCAGGATGATCACGGTGGCGACGATGAACTTGATCGGGCTCTTCCGGATTTCGTTTGGCATATTTCTCCGTTGTTCAGTTTACGCCTAATCGAAATCGACGGCACCCCCCACTTCCTCTGTTTTTGCGCAAAGTATTCGAAGTTGGACTTAGGTCTGGACTCTGCGATTGTGATTTGCTAGCGGTTCTTTCGCAAGACTCGTTCACGCCGGAGGAGATTTGTCAAATCTCTCCCTCCGGAGGTTCAATCTCATCTTGCACCAGATAGATGAGATCCCATATGGTGTGGGATCTCAAACGATTGGGTGACGTATGAAGTTGCTTCTGTTTGAGAGGAGTCTTTAGACGGACTGGTCGAGGAGCGTTTCTGGTTTCTGCGGTGGTGTTGACGCTGTCGGAGATGGTGGTGAGGAGTTCGTCGGCGTTCTTTTCTTCTTCGAGGATGCCTTCGAGGGTGTCGGCGGCTTCGTCTTCGCCGAGGAGTTCGGCCCAGGTGCGGAGGGTGCCGTAGACGGCGATCTCGTGGTGCTCGACCTGCTGGGCGGAGGCGATGAGGGTGATGTCGCGGATGCTGGGGTCGCCGGCGTCCTTGATGTTGTCTTCGGCTTCGGTGATGAGGGCGGAGATGGCTTTGCAGGTGGCGGTGTCGGCTTCGCCGGTGGCTTCGCGGAGGAGGCTTTCGACTTTGGCGACGTGGCCCTGGGTCTCGTTCGAGGTGGTTGCGGAAGGCGGTGGCGAGCTGAGGGTCGGTTGATTTTTCGATCATGGTGGGGAGGGCCTTGGTGATCTTCTGCTCCATGTCGAGCGCCTTCTTGAGGTTGGCGATGTAGAGGGTGCGGAGGTCTTCGATGTTCTCTGAAAATAATTTCATGGGGAGTTCTCCTTTGGAAAATTTGCGAGGTTTCTCGCCGGCGCGATGGCGCCGTTTGGGCTTGCGTGGATGTGGGTGAGAGCGGCGAACGTTCAAGCCGGGGTGCTCACGGTCGTTCTTCGTTCTGGTGGGTAGGATGCGGTGGCGAGGAGATGGTTGGCTGTAAGGGCAAAGATGTGCGGTGAGATGGCTTGCGGCGCTTGGAGCAGTGCGCGAAAAATCAAGTAACCTGTGCATTTTCGAATCATTGCGTGCCGCTGGCTGGGATCGCGTTGGCTGCACTTTCGTTTAGGGTCGGTTGCGTCGTATACTTACTCGATAACACGGCGACAAAGGCAGGGGCATGATCATGAGCGAAAACGGAAACGGCGCGGCTTCGAACGGCAACGGCAATGGCGCGCATGCGCACGGCAACGACTACAAGGTGCCGACGGGGCGGGCGGAGTGGATCGTCAAGCGTAAGGCTGAGGCGGCGCGGACCGGCGATACGAATATGTCGCAGATGCACTTTGCGCGCAAGGGGATGATTACCGAGGAGATGGCGTATGTCGCTCAGCGGGAGAAGATTTCGGCGGAGCTGGTGCGGAGCGAGGTCGCCAAGGGGACGATGATTATTCCGGCGAACATCAACCATCCGGAGCTGGAGCCGATGGCGATTGGGGTGGAGTCGCTGTGCAAGATCAATGCGAATATCGGGAACTCGGCGCTGGTGTCGAATGTGGATGAGGAGCTGCGGAAGCTGCATACGGCGGTGCACTTTGGCGCGGATACGGTGATGGATCTTTCGACGGGCGGCGATATTCCGATGATTCGGGAGCAGATTCTGCGGCATTCGCCGGTGCCGATTGGGACGGTGCCGCTGTATGAGGCGCTGAGTCGCGGTGAAGCGGGTTGAGGATTTGAATATCGATATGTATCTCGAGGTGATCGAGGAGCAGGCGCAGCAGGGGGTGGATTACTTTACGATCCATGCGGGCGTGCTGATTCAGTACATTCCGATGGTGGCGAAGCGGATTACCGGGATTGTGAGCCGGGGTGGCGCGATTCTGGCGCAGTGGATGACGGCGAATCATAAGCAGAATTTTCTGTATGAGAATTTTGACCGCATCACGAAGGTGATGGCGAAGTATGACGTGAGCTATTCGCTGGGCGATGGGCTGCGGCCGGGTTGTCTGGCGGATGCGAGCGATGAGGCTCAGTTTGCGGAGTTGAAGACGCTGGGCGAGCTGGCGCGGCAGGCGTGGAAGAGCGATGTGCAGGTGATGATCGAGGGGCCGGGGCATATTCCGATGGACCAGATCAAGCTGCAGGTGGATAAAGAGGTCGAGCTGTGCGATGGGGCTCCGTTCTATGTGCTGGGGCCGCTGGTGACCGATATCGCTCCGGGGTATGACCACATTACGAGTGCGATTGGCGCGGCGATGATTGGGTGGCATGGGGCGGCGATGCTTTGCTATGTGACTCCGAAGGAGCATCTCGGGCTGCCGAATGAGAAGGATGTGAAGGACGGGATTATCGCGTACAAGATTGCGGCTCATGCGGCGGATGTGGCGCGGCATCGGCCGGGTGCGCGGGATCGGGATGATGCGATCTCGCATGCGCGGTACACGTTCGATTGGGATAAGCAGTTTGCGCTGTCGCTGGATCCGGAGACGGCTCGGGGGATGCATGATGAGACGCTGCCGGATGATTACTACAAGGAAGCGGCGTTCTGCAGCATGTGCGGGCCGAAGTTCTGCAGCATGAACTGGTCGAGCAAGGTGGATGAGTTCAATGCGAGGGAGCATGGGCTGAAGAAGCCGGATCTGACGCAGATTGTGACGGAGCAGATGGCGCTGCGGGGGTAGAGATTCTGAGCGTGACGAAGTTGATTAAACGACAGAGGCCGCACCCGTGGACGGATGCGGCATCTTGTCTTTTTTAGCAGAAGGTCTTTTTTCTGCTGACTCGGAGTGGAGGCTACGAGTTTGTATGTGCGGGAGCGACGGCTGAACGGGAAACAATGCCGAGGCTCCTACGCAGAGATCGAAAACAGAGATAGAACCAGCAGAGACGATCTAGAGGATATCTTCTTCTTCTTTTTCGGAGCGCATGGCAAGAAGTGCAGGGGCGATGATCATAGCGAGAAATACCAATGCAAGAACAAGATCGTGGACCATTGGGGAGTCTCCTTTTGGCGGCTTTGGCCGTCTTGGAGTAATCATCTTCGGGTTACCGAAGGGGAGACATCCCACATTGGGTTGGGCGAATACGACTAAAGTTGTATGAACCTAGGTGGTACTTGGGTGCTGTTTGAGTGGGTCTATTTCGCGGCGGCTTCGAGGATGGCGGCGGAGCGGTTGAGGGCTTCGGCGAGGCGGTGCGAGCTGGGACTGGGCGCGGGGGGCGTCGGCGGCTTCGATGGCCTCGTTGACGCCGGGGATGACGACGGCGGCGTAGCCGGTGAACTCGCCGGGGGCGTAGATGGTGTGCCGGTACCAGGAGCGTCTGGGCAGGCCGGCGGGGTTGAGGAGAGCTTCTTCGGCGGCGCGGAGGGCCTGGTTGAGGGCGGTGGGGTCGGCGGGCGGGGTGGCCTGGGTGGCGCGGATGGCGGTGCCGGCGGCGGCGAAGCGGTTGGCGGCGGCGAGGGCGGCGGTGAAGTCGAGGGTGAGCTTCAGTTCGCTGGCGCGCTTCTGGGCGGCTTCGAGGTAGCTGACGATCTCTTTGCCGTAGAGCTGGTAGTCGTAGGGGAGGACGTCGGTGTCGGCCATGTGGAGGATTTCGAGGCCGAAGACGCGGGCTTGCTGCTGCTCGTAGACGAAGGTGGGGTCGGCGAATTTGGTGAACCAGTTGTAGTTGTCGAAGGCGGAGTGGTAGACGCCGTAGGGGCCGTCGGAGCCGATGTCGGTGGAGGGGACGCCGAGGTGCTGGATGAAGGGGGTGTAGTCGGAGCCGGAGCCGAGGGTGCCGATGCGGACGTCGGCGTCGACGCCGGCGGGGTGTGCGCGGCGGCGGTTGGTGGCGGCGCTGGTGGCCTGGTCGGCCTTCCACTGGTCGTAGACGGTGCCGCCTTTGGGGCTGGGGACTTCTTTGGTGACCTCGCGGACGAACTGCTTGAGGGAGGGGACGGCGGCGGCGTTGAAGTCGGGGCCGGAGACGCCGACGTCGGTGTTGAAGTAGGCGACGGCGTGGGCGAGGACTTTCTCGTGCTGCTCGGCCCACTCGGTGGAGCCCATGAGGCCTTCTTCTTCGGCGTCCCAACTGCCGATGACGATGGTGCGCTGGGGCTTCCAGCCTTGCTTGAGGAGGTCGCCGAGGCCGTGGACGGTTTCGAGCATGGCGGCGGTGCCGGAGTTGGGGTCGACGGCGCCGTAGACCCAGGCGTCGCGGTGGTTGCCGGCGACGACCCAGTCGTCTTTCTGAGTGGGGCTCGTGCCGGGGATGGTGCCGATGACGTCCCAGATGGTGCGGAGGGCGATGTCCTGCTCGAGATGCATGTGGACGGTGACTTTGGGCGGGGTTTGCGTTTTTAGCGCTGGCGCCGAGGTGGTAGGTGAAGGGGAGCGCGCCCTGCCAGTCGCGGGGGGACTCGGCGCCGCCGAGGGCTTTGAGGATGGGGGCGGCGTCTTTGTAGGAGAGCGGGTTGGTGGGGATGCTGGCCTGGTTGGACTGGAGCTTGTCGACGGGGATGCGCTTGGAGGCGGGAAGATCGGGGGTGGAGGCGATGCCGGGGGTGGTGGGGTCGCCGGGATAGATGGGGAGGAACTGGATGGAGCCGCGCTGGACGGCGGAGTCGGGACGCCAGGGGCCTTTGGGGTAGACGTCGCCGCGGAAGTAGCCGTCGTCGGCGGGGTCGGAGTAGATGAGGACGCCTTTGGCGCCGTACTGCTGGGCGATGTAGGTCTTGATGCCGCGGAAGTTTTCGCCGTAGCGGACGATGACGATCTTGTCTTTGACGCTGATGCCGAGTTTGGCGAGCTGCTGGAAGTCGGCGAGGGTGCCGTAGTTGGCGTAGACGACCTCGGCGGTGACGTCGCCGGAGGGGGAGGAGCCGTTGAAGGCGGGGAGGATGCGGGGATCGTCCTGGAAGGGGTCGCCGCCGTATTTGGTGGGGTCGACGTGCTCGGGGGTGGGGCCGGACATGAGTTTGGTGCCGGTTGCGTCGAAGGCTTCGATGAGGATCTTGACGGGCTTGTTGAGGAGGACTTTGTAGGGGACGATCTCGGTCTGGAGGCCGGCGGCTTTGAACTTGTCGGCGACGTAGACGGCGGTGGCGTAGTCCTCGGGCGAACTGGCCCAGTGGGGGGCGGCGGTGAGGGTCTTGAGGTGCTGGCCGGCGAGTTGTGGCGTCGGGGACGGCCATGAAGGTCTGCGTCCCATTTGGCCTGCTGGGTGAAGTCGCGATAGCCGAAGACCTGCGGGGTGGGGGACTGTGGCCGAGGCGATGAGGGCGAGAGGAAGAAGGCAGGCTAGGGTGCGGAGACGAGTCAATTCAGGGCCTCGGAGTTTTGATGCTGGAAGAGGTAGGGTATCGCAAAAGGATGGGTTCGGAGCGAGGCGTAGGTCTTAGAGACACCACGCTGCGATTGCTCACGCGGCAATTCTTGTGGTGCGGGTTGATCAAGGGCGCGTGAAGTTGAGATCAGATAGTGACGGGCTGGGTGCAGAACTTGCAGCGGGTGGCTGCGACTGGGATGTCGCTGAGGCACTGGGGCAGGGCTTGGTGGCGGGTGGTCGGCCGCGTGGGATGGAATTTCTTGAGGAGGTATTGGGTGGGGAGGACGAGGAAGAAGTAGACGACGGCGGCGATGAGGAGGAAGTTGACGACGGCGGTGAGGAAGTCGCCGTAGCGGATCTCGCCTCCGTTGACGTGGCCGACGAGATAGCCGAAGTTGGGCTTGCCGATGATGGCTCCCAGGAGCGGATTGATGATCTTTTCTGTCAGTGACGGTGACGATGGCGGTGAATGCAGCGCCGATGATGACAGCGACGGCCAGGTCGATCACGTTGCCACGCAGGATGAAGTCGCGGAATCCCTTGAACATGAGGTGAGCCTCCTGAAGATTGATCGTGTCTGGAACGTCTGAGCCCGGCGCTGTTCCGGTTGGGCGAGTATAACGCAGCGGTACTGAGATTATTGCGCGGCTTTTGGATGCGGTGAATATGGGCTTGCAGGGAGCCATTGCGGACGTGTCGGGGAGTTGGCGATGGCGAGGGCGAGGGTGGTGTAGAAGCGGTTGAACTTTGCGGCGGCGTCCCAGTCGATGGGAGTTTTGAGTCGTCCTGCGGCTTGTGGTAGCGGCGGGCGTACCAGTCGCGGTAGATGACCTCTTCGGGAGAGCCTTTGTCGTAGCCGAAGATGAAGCTGGCGATGGGGACGCCGATGCGGACGAAGTTGTAGTTGTCGGCGCGGCGGAAGAGGTTGCGCTCGGGCTCGAGGTCGGGGCGGATTTCGATTTTGTATTGCGCGGCGACGGTGCGGACGGTTTCGCCGAGGGTGGAGTCGGTGAGGCCTTCCATGGTGAGGATGTTGAGGGGGAAGATGGGGCGGAGCTGGTCGAGGTTAAGGTTGGCGACGATGTTTTCTTTGGGGACGGTGAGGTGTTGGGTGAAGTAGGCGGAGCCGAGGAGGCCTTTTTCTTCGCCGGTGAAGATGCAGAAGAGGAGCGAGCGGGCGGGGGCTTTGTGCTGGAGATTTTTCGCTACTTCGATGAGGAGGGCGACGTAGGCTGCGTCGTCGAGGGTGCCGTTGTAGAGGTTGTCGCCGAGGACTGGTGTGCCGTAGCCGTAGCCGTCGAGGTGGGCGGAGAGGGCGACGTACTCGGGGGCGAGTTTGGGATCGGAGCCGGGGAGGATGGCGAGGATGTTGGGGGAGGAGATGTCTTTGCTGGTTGAGGTGAGGTGGATGCGGGCGGAGAGATTGAGGGGGAAGGCTGCGAGGGGAGCGCCTTTGCCTCCGTTGGTGACGATGTCTGCGGAGGTGTGGCCGGATGCGGCGAAGAGAGCGTCGAGTGAGGCTGGGTTGATGCGGATGACGATGGGTGCGTTGGAGTTTGGCGCGGCGGTTCCGGTGAGCGTGACGCTGCGAGCGTAGGCGGCGGGCCAGTGGAAGGGTTCGATGGCGGCGGGGTTGTCGATGGAGATGATTGCGGCGACGCCTGCTTGAGCGAGGGCGCGAAGACGGCGGCTGGCGTAGCTCTCGCGATCGGCTGGAGCGAGATCGGCGGGGGTGTTGTTGAAGAAGACGGCGATCTTGCCCTTGATATCGAGGTCGGTTGGGAGGCATGCCGTAGCCGAGGAAGACGAGCGGCGCTTCGATGAGGGATGGTTGTTCGCGGGGGACGGTGGTGACTGTCGGTGGTGAAGTGGAGGATGTTGGATTTGCCTGCGGGGCCGAGGATTTCTACGGAGGATTTGTCGTTGTCCAGGGCGACCTGGTGCATGGGGACGCGCTGGAAGAAGGTGCTTGTTGTCGCCGGCGGGTTTCAGGCCAGCGGCGGTGAACTGGTCGGCGACGTATTTTGCGGCGCGCTCGTAGGCTTCGGTGCCGGTGTCGCGGCCTTCCATGGCATCGTTTGAGAGGGCGGTGGTCTGGGCCCACCATGCGGCGGTGGCGGCGTCGGGCTTTGCGGTGGATTGGGCGGAGGCTGCGAACGGATGAGCGAGAACAGGTGACGGGCGACGTGGCGAAGAACGGGCGGGGCGTTGTGAGAGCGCGCATGGTCGTGAGTTGTCTCCGGGCGGATGAGAAGATTCTAGTGCTGTTTCCCGGGATGACGTTGAGTTGCGATTAAACGACGGATGACTCGATCCAGTGGGCGTAGGGATAGAGGAGGAAGAAGAGAATCATGCAGAGGGCCATGAGATCCATGTAGATGAGCAGAAGGACGCCGCCGTGGTAGAAGCTCCAGCGTCGCTGCATGCAGCGGACGGTGTCCGCGGTGCCGGCGATGGTGAGGAGAGCGGGGAGGATGAGAAGAGGCGTGGCGTGGTTGTGCGGGAAGTCCGAGAGGAAGATTGCTACGGCAAGACTGGCGAGGACGAGAAGATTGCCGCGTAGGAGGGATCGTTTGCGCGGATTGAGGAAGCTGGGGAGCACACGATCCTGATACGGCCTGAACTGATTCTATGCCTTCGTTCGCACTCTTCGTGCGGGGGGCAACTGGGAACAGTCTGCAAGATGTCAGTTTTTGGTCGGTCCCGCGGGGGCGTTGCCGGATTGGGCTGAGGCCGGTGTTGCTGGGACGGATGCAGATCTTTGACGGAGGCGACGGGGACTTCGACGGCGCCTATGTGGTCGCTGTTAAAGTCGTGGACGCCGATGCGTAGGCTGTAGGAGCCGTTGAGGGGGACGCTGACGACCTGGTGAAAGGGGAAGCCGCCGTGGATGAGCTTGTTGCGCTGGGCGGTGGAGAGTGTGGCCACGAGGGTGTCAGAGACAGTATTTACGAGCTGCCCATCGGGGTCTTGATAGACCTGGATGACGAACTCGACCTTGCAGTCGAAGCCGCCGTTGGGGTTGGGGTGGGAAGAGCATATCTTTGGCGTCGGCATCGAAGTCGACGACGAAGCTGCGGAATCTTCCGGAGGCTTTCTTGAGTCCGAGAGGACTTAGAACGTTGCCGGGGGAGACCAGATCCTGAGGCTCGCCAGTTGGGAGGACGCGGACTTTGTAGAGGATCTCTGTGGAGCCGGGTGCGCCGTGCATCATGGCTGCGCGGACGAGACGGCCATTGTCCTGCGTGGCGGCTTCCTTGCCTTTGCCTGTCGTGGGAGTGGACGCGGCGACTTGATTCTTAGGGGAATTTGGATCGTCGGCGTAGTAGCCATGACGGTAAGCGAGAGTGTAATTCTTCTCGGGCAGTTTGATTTCGATCTTGCGGAAGTCTCCCTTCCAGTCACCGTTGGCGGGGGTGTAGGAGATGGTGTAGTAGTTGGAGCCGATTTCGATGGCTTTAGCGGTGGCCTTGGTGAGATCGTTCTCGTTCATGATGGCGCGGCCGCCGGTGTTGCTGGCGAGACGTTCCATGGTGGAGTGCTCAAGAGCCATATTGTGCTCGAAGGATTGTTTGTCGTTGTTGAAGTTGGCGGGATTTCCGTTGTTGGGAGTGTTTCCGACGTACTCAGCGGCGATAGTGGATGAGGCCTGGACGCCGCGGCAGTCTACCGGGTATACGGCTACGTGGGCGCTGGCTAAGAGGGTAATGACCCGTCTGACCTCTGTGTCACTATTGCTACCCGAAAACGAGTTCGCGGTGTATTGCGAAATGGCGTTGTCCTGATCGAGAGCCAGCGGGAAGGATCCGGAGAACCAGACGAGATTTTTGCGTCCGGGAATATTGGCGAGATAGCGTGCCAAGAGGTCGAAGGCATCCAGAGTGAGCGTCATACGTTGGTAAGTTTGGGCGTCTCCGTTGACAGTGACTTGATAGAAAACTTTGAAACGCTGCAACGGCGGCTCCCCCTGCGCCACCTACCGATCCCTCTAGATTTGAGGAGTCCTCTCCGGTCTGGGTTCTGGCGATCAGAGGTGAAGCTTTACCGTATTGTTTCGAGACGATCCGTTTGAGCACCTCCATGTCCGAAGTGAATCCTTGAAGCATGGTGAGCCGCGGCGTGAGAGCGAAGATGGCGATGCTGGTGCCGGGAGGTGCGTGATCGATGTAGTTCACCAACTGGGCGCGGAGGTAGGACTGATCGTCGTAAGGAGTGTTGAGGGTGTCGATCAGGATGATATTGACGGCCGAGTTGACGGGCGCGGGCGTGATGTTTGTAAAGACTCCGGGAGGCATCGGAGGAAGAGGCGGGAATTTGACGGCGTCACCGGCGGAGAGTGCGACGTGCTCGTCAAAGGCATTGATTGTCTGGGGTTTGCCGCCCTCGAGGACGGTGAAATCCTCTTTTTTCAGGTTGTGAACGGGGTTTCCGTTCTTGTCGGAGACCGTGACATCGACGATGACTAGCTTGGCTTTGGTCCGAATGGTTGTGGGCTGGGGTTGATCCGGGGACCTGGTCTGAGGGGTGGCGCTTTGCGAAGGCTGCGATGTTTGTGCGTAGGCCAGATTAGCAATGCGAAGACGGAGCCGAGAATGCACTTGAACGAGAGCGGCATGGTGTCTCCCCGGAAGCGTCTCTATTCGAACACAAGAGCCTTGGCTAAGTCGCGCGATTTTTGCCTGCGTCAGAAGAGCGACGGAGGTTAGGTGGTCGCCAGCTCAGGCTCTGGAATGGCGGCCTTCGCCATACTCTGAATCGATTGGTCGTAAGGAGCGCGGAGGACGCCGCGCTCGGTGATGATGGCGGTGACGTACTTCGCGGGGGTGACGTCGAAGGCGGGGTTTTCGATGGCTACGCCGTGAGGGGTCATCTGCTTGCCGTTGGAGTGGGTGACTTCGCGGGCGTCGCGCTGCTCGATGGGGATGCCTTCGCCGGTGGCGGTTTGAAGATCGAGGGTGGACCAGGGGGCGGCGACGTAGAAGGGGATGCCGTGTTCCTTCGCGAGGATGGCGACGCCGTAGGTGCCGATCTTGTTGGCGACGTCGCCGTTGGCGGCGATGCGGTCTGCGCCGACGATGACGGCCTGGATGCGGCCCTTGGACATGAGGTGCGCGGCCATGTTGTCGCAGAGGACGGTGGTGGGGATGTTGTCCTTCATGAGCTCCCACGCGGTGAGGCGGGCGCCTTGGAGGAAGGGACGGGTCTCGTCGGCGAAGACGTCGATCTTGTGGCCGCGCTCGATGGCGGCGCGGATGACGCCGAGGGCGGAGCCGTAGCCGCAGGTGGCGAGGGCGCCGGCGTTGCAGTGGGTGAGGACGGTGCCTTCGAGCGGGAGGAGCGATGCGCCGTGAGCGCCCATCTGCTTGCAGGCGGCGATGTCCTCGTCGTACATGCGGCGGGCTTTGGCGACGACGGCGGATTTGATCTCGGGGATGGGGGTGTTCTTGGCGGCGAGATCGTTGTAGAGATTGCGGATCTCGTCGATGCCCCAGAAGAGATTGACGGCGGTGGGGCGGGTTTCGGCGAGGGTCTTCGCGATGACGGCGACTTCTTCGGTGAGGGCGGGGAGTGTGGTCGCGGTGCTGCGGTCGATGCCGATGGCCATGCCCATGGCGGCAGAGACGCCGATGGCGGGGGCGCCGCGGACGATCATGTCGCGGATGACGGTGGCGACCTGCTTGTAGTCGGTTGCGAGGACGTAGGTCTCTTCGAGGGGAAGCTTGGTCTGGTCGAGGAAGTTAACGCCGGTTGGGAGCCATTCGAGGGTCGGAATCATTACTTCTATTGTACTTTGGCCGGTTCGATTATGGAGCCAAACGTTCGAACGGTGGCTAAGAGTGCGGGGTTGGTTTTGCGCTGGTTTGCCTTTGAGGAGACGGACAAATAGTTATTGCTCAGCTAACTATTGTCCAGCGATGATCGGAGCCTTTTCGTTGGCCTTGAGGTAGTTGCCGTAGCCGACGACCACGGTGGAGCTGATAAGAAGGAAGAGGCCGGTGGCGACGAGGATCTTGGTGCGGCGGCTGGTGCCTCGCCACTCTTTGAGGAAGAGGCCCCAGAGCGTGGCGAAGATGATGATGCTGGCCATGTGGAGGGTCCAGCTGGAGAAGTCGTACTTGCCCATCTTGGTCTGGCCCATGGAGTAGAAGAAGAACTGGAAGTACCAGATGACGCCGGCCATGGCGGCGAAGAGGTAGTTGGCGACGAGGGTTTTGGGGGCGAGGCGGTCGTAGGTGGAGGGGTCGAGGGGATCGAAGTCGACGAGGGTGTCGCCGGAGGCGTGGGTGGCGCGCATGGGGTTGTTGCCGGGTTCGCCGGCGAACTGGCTTACGGAGCGGTTCTGGAAGATGAGGATGGCGGACCAGATGAAGTTGGTGAGGAAGCCTCCCCAGAGAACGACGATGAGGATGGGGAGATTCTGCCAGAGGTCGAGTCTGCCGGCGGCGAGGAGTTGGGTTTTGGCGAGGTCGCCGATGGGCTTGCCGGCGTCGAGGCCGAAGGCGAAGAAGGAGCTCATGAATCCGGCGAAGATGGCGACGGCGATGCCTTTGCCGAAGTTGTAGTCGGTTTCGCCGGCTTCGGCTTTTTCTTCGGGGGTGATCTCGTGTTCCTTGGAGACGCCTGCGGCTCCGTTGACGGCTACGCCGATGAGGCAGACGAGGACGCCGAGCAGGATGATCTGGCCGGAGGTCTGAGTGGAGGATGGTGCCGAACTGGCCGTGGGAGATGGGCGGAACGACGGTGCCGAAGGCAGCGCAGAGGCCGAGCGCGATGGCGTAACCGAGGGCGATGCCGAGATAGCGGATGGCGAGGCCGAAGGTGATGCCGCCGACTCCCCAGAGAACGCCGAAGAGGAAGGCGAGCCAGACGTTTCTGGGATTGGTGAGCGTAGACCTGGTGGAGGATGCCGAAGAGGTTGGGGACGAAGATGGAGCCGAGGAGGGTGGGCGCGACGATCCACGCGGCGAAGCCCTGGATGAGCCAGTAGATCTCCCACGACCAGCGCTTGATGCCGCGGAAGGGGATGAAGTTGGTGGCGGAGGCGAAACCTCCGATCCAGTGATAAGATGACGCCGATAAACGGATTCGGTCCCACGAAGCCTCGTTGTGTTGAAGGATAATGATTCTTTTGTTGAAGCGCTACTATCGTACCTGACGGGAGTTGCGTTGGGGAAATATACTCTCTATTGAATTTTGTTTCTGGAAGAGCTTTTCTCTGGAGGTTGGTCTGCGAGTCTCGCTGTTTATCACCTGCTATAACGACACGTTGTTTCCTGAGACGGGTAAGGCCGTGGTGCGGGTGCTGGAGCGGCTGGGGCATACGGTGGAGTTTCCTGCGGGGCAGACCTGTTGCGGGCAGATGCATTACAACACCGGGTACCAGGCGGAGGCGATGCCGCTTGCTGGAGCGATTTGTAGAGCAGTTTCGAGGGGCGGAGGCGGTGGTGGTGCCTTCTTCTTCTTGCGTGGCGATGATGCGGGACCATTATCCGAAGATGGCTGCTTCGATTGGAGGACAAGAGGCTGATTGCGGATGTGGAGGAGTTGCTGCCGAAGGTGTTTGAGTTTTCGGAGTTTCTGACGAAGCGGCTGGGGCTGGAGGATGTGGGGGCTTATTATCCGCATCGGGTGACGTATCACGCGAGTTGCCATGGGTTGCGGAATCTTGGGCTTGGGCGATGGGCCGGTTCGATTGTTGAAGGCGGTGCGGGGGATCGATCTGGTGGAGTTGCAGGGGCTGGAGCAGTGCTGCGGGTTTGGCGGGACGTTCGCGGTGAAGAATGCGGATGTTTCGGGCGCGATGCTGGCGGATAAGACTGACGGCGGTTTTGAATACGAGGCGCTGAGGCTTGTACGGCTTGCGACAACAGCTGCCTGATGCATATTCAGGGGGCGCTGCATCGGCAGAAGACTGGGGTGCGGACGGTGCATCTGGCGGAGATTCTTGGCGGGGAGAAGGAGGTTGACACGGTGAGCGGAGTCGCGTTGGATCCGAAGACGGCGCCGACGTTTCCGATGGCGGCGAAGACGGCGATGGGCGATGCGCAGCTGCGGAAGAATGTTCGTCATGCGACGGATGTGATTCAGGCGAAGCGGGCGCGCGTGGTGGCGAGATGCCGGATTGGCAGGAGCTGCGCGAGGCGGGGAAGCAGATTCGTCAGCACACGATGGAGAATCTGGATTTTTATCTGGAGGAGTTTGAGGCGAACTGCACGCGGGCGGGTGGCGTGGTGCATTGGGCTCGCGATGCGGAGGAGGCGCGGCGGATTATCGTCGGGCTGGTGAAGGCGAGCGGGTCGGACGAGGTCATCAAGATCAAGTCGATGACGACGGAGGAGATTCAGTTGAACTCCGCGCTGGAGGCGGCGGGGATTCATCCGTTCGAGACGGATCTGGCGGAGTTGATTATTCAGCTTGGCGAGGACCGGCCTTCGCATATTGTGGTGCCGGCGCTGCATAAGAATCGGCAGCAGATTCGCGAGATATTTCAGCGGACGATGAATCTTCCGGAGTTGGGCGACCAGCCGCAGGATCTGGCGGATGCGGCGCGGATGTTTTTGCGGGAGAAGTTTCTGCGGGTGAAGACGGGAGTGAGTGGGGCGAATTTTCTGATCGCGGAGACGGGTGGGGTCTGCATCGTCGAGAGCGAGGGCAATGGGCGGATGTGTCTGACGCTGCCGGAGACGCTGATTACGGTGGCGGGGATCGATAAGGTGATTCCGCGGTTTCAGGATCTGGAGGTGTTGCTGCAGTTGCTGCCGCGGTCGGCGACGGGCGAGCGGATGAATCCGTACAACTCGGTTTGGACCGGGGTGAATGATGGGGATGGGCCGCGGGCGTTTCATGTGGTGCTGATGGACAATGCGCGGACGGAGATTCTGGCGGATGAAGAGGCGCGGCAGACGCTGAATTGTATTCGCTGTGCGGCGTGCCAGAATGCTTGTCCGGTGTATCGGCAGACGGGTGGACATGCGTATGGGTCGGTGTATGCGGGGCCGATTGGAGCGATTCTGACGCCGCAGTTGCAGGAGATGCATCATGCGCAGTCGCTGCCTTATGCTTCGTCGCTGTGTGGGGCGTGCTATGAGGTTTGTCCGGTGAAGATCAATATTCCGGAGGTGCTGATTCATCTGCGGAATAAGGTGGTGAAGCAGAATACGGCCGGGGTCGCGGGATTTTTCGATGTTGAGGCCGGTGCGATGAAGGCGATGGCGATGATCTTCCGGAGCGAGCGGAGGTTTCGCGCGGCGCAGCGGCTGGGGCGCATGGCGGAGTCTCCGACTGGTGAGGAAGGATGGATGGATTGGGTGGCTGCCGGGGATGCTGGGTGGATGGACGCAGGTGAGGGATCTGCAGGAGATGCCGAAGGAGACGTTTCGTGACTGGTGGGAGAAGCGAGGGCGAGATGGCAACTGATATGGTTACAAATTCGGCCCGGGACGGAGGTGCTGCGGCGGATTCGCGCGGCGAAGGGCGGGGTTGCGAGTGCGGAGGCGGCGCGGGCTGGGTGGAGCGCGATTGAGCGGGGGTATCGGCGGGCGGCGACGCGGTCGCGTGAGGTTGTGCTGGAGCTGCTGGAGGATCGGTTGCGGGACTATGATGCGCGGGTGGTGCGGGCCGTGCATGTCGATGTGCGGTACGGCTGCGGCGAGCGATGTTGCGGAGCGAGGGGCGAGCGAATGGTGGTGCCGCGGGGACTGACGGCGGAGTGGCTGCCGGCAGGAGTTGAGTTTGTCGTCGACGATGGATTGGCTGCGGATGAGTTGGATGGGTTGATGGCGTGATGACGGGAGCGACGTTGGCGATTGCGGAGACGGGAACTGTGGTGCTGCAGAATGTGGCGGGGCAGGGAAGGCGGGCGGTGACGCTGGTGCCGGACTATCACCTGTGCGTGGTGCGGGTGGAGGATGTGGTGGAGACGGTGCCGGAGGCGATGGCGCGGTTGCAGGCGACGGCTGGGTTGGCGACTACGTTTGTTTCGGGGCCTTCGGCGACGGCGGACATTGAGATGACGCGGATCAAGGGAGTGCACGGGCCGCGATTTCTGGATGTAATTCTGGTTCGGTGAAGCGTCTCGGAGAAAATATCTTTGACAATTGCGCTGGAAAGGTAGATTCTGCTGAATGTTTCAATAGAGAGTATATTTCTGTTTGTAGAAACTTGATCGAATGAAGGGATTGGACCATGGCAATCAACGGTGCAGGTGCGGCAGAGCGTGAGGCACAGAGGATCTGGAGTGCTCTGGATGGGTTTCGGATCGAGGTTCCGTCGTGGGGCTTTGCCAATACCGGGACCCGGTTCGGCAAGTTTGTGCAGGGTGGGGCGGCGACGACGATCGAGGAGAAGTTCAGCGATGCTTCGCAGGTGAATGCGTTGACCGGCGCGAGTCCTACGGTGGCGCTGCATGTGCTGTGGGATCTGCCGGGGGGGAAGGCGGATGTTCCGGCGATTCAGGCGCTGGAGAAGAAGTATGGGGTGAAGGCGGGGTCGATCAATCCGAACCTGTTTCAGGATGCGGAGTATAAGTACGGGTCGATTGCGAATCCCAGTGCGGAGATTCGCGGGCAATGCGCTGGCGCATCTGCTGGATTCGGTGGAGATTGGGCGGGAGCTGGGGTCGAAGGACGTTTCGCTGTGGATTGCGGATGGGTCGAACTATCCGGGGACGCAGAGCATTCGCAAGCGGATTGGATGGATGGAAGAGGTGCTGGCTGCGACGCATGCGGCGCTGGGCGAGGGCCAGCGGATGCTGGTGGAGTACAAGCCGTTTGAGCCGGCTTTTTATCACACGGATATTGCGGACTGGGGAATGGCGCTGGAGTTGGCGCGGCGGGCGGGGCCGAAGGCGAAGGTGCTGGTGGATACGGGGCATCATTACCAGGGGACCAATATTGAGCAGATTGTGGCGTGGCTGCTGCGGTTGGGAGCAGCTGGGTGGATTTCATTTCAACGACCGGAAGTATGCCGATGACGACCTGACGTTGGGGTCGATCGATCCTTATCAGGTGTTCCGGATCTTCCATGAGATTTTGAGCGTGAGCGGACGGAGGAGCGTGACGGGGTTGCGTTCATGATCGACCAGAGCCACAACCTGAAGGGCAAGATGGAGGCGATGGTGCAGACGGTGATGACGGCGCAGGAGCTTTATGCGAAGGCGGCGCTGGTCGACCAGGCTCGGCTTGCGGAGTTGCAGCAGGAGTGCCGGCTGGTGGAGGCGGAGGAGTGCTTCCGCGGTGCGTTCTGGCAGGATGTTCGGCCGGTGGTGCGGGAGTGGCGGGTGGCGCGCGGGCTGCCGGCGGAGCCTTTGAAGGCGCTGGCCGAGAGTGGGTATGTGGAGAGGATCACGCGGGAGCGTGGGAGTAAGAATGCTCGCAGTGTTTCGAGTTATGCGTAGTGGATGGTACATTTCATGGCGGGAGAGCTGGCTCCCCCCTCTCCTATAAATGTGCGCAAAGTCTTCATTCGATTTTGGTTAGGGCTGAACTTCGGGTTTTGGGTTAGCGGCAAAGTCTTGATTTTGCTGCGTTTTGCTGTCGGCGATTTTGGTAAAGTCTTCATTTCAAATAAGTAAAGCCCCGATAGGGTTGGTTCCCTCGGGGCTTCCTTTCGTTTTCTCTGCTGTTTTTATTATAGAGGGTTTGGGGTAACTTAATTTCACCGGAGAAGTTGTTTGAATTGAGAAATTTAGGTGGTTTTGGAACTTGACAAGCGATTTTGCCTTTGTTTTTGAGGGTTCTGGATCGAATTTATTTTTCGGCGGTGAGATTCAGTGGTCTGCCCGTCCGCGGCTTCGCAATAGGGAGATGAGAGCGGTTCGCGCTTCGCGCGAATGCCCACTCATCCCATAAGACAAGACGCGATGAATGGGCAGCCAAGGTTGTATCTCCACTTTATGTATGGGCCACCCGCCGAATCCACTATTCGTGGCGCAAGGCCTGCATGGGGTCGATGCGTGAGGCGCGGCGTGCCGGGCCGTAGGCTGCTGCGATGGCGATCGCAAGAAGATCAGGGCGGCTGCGATGAGAGTGGTTGGGTCTGAGGGCTTCAGACCGTAGAGCATGCTGCCGATAAAGCGAGTGAGGGCGATGGCTGCGGTGAGGCCGCGCGATGCCAAGGATTGCGAGCCAGGAGCTTTCGCGGAGGATCATCCATAAGACTTGCCGGGTGCGGGCGCCGAGGGCCATGCGAACGCCGATCTCGCTGGTGCGGCGTGCGACGTTGTAGGCCATGATGCCGTAGATGCCGATGCAGGCCAGGACGAGGGCGAGGACGCCGAACCCAGCGGTGAGGGTAGCGAAGAGGCGCTCCTGCGAGATGCTGGCTTCGATCTGTTCGGTTTGGGTGCGGATATCGCGGAGGGGAAGGTCCTTGTCGATGGACTGGACGGCGTTGCGGAGAGCGGGGAGGATGGCGGCGGGAGAGAGTTGGGTTTTGACCGTGTAGGTGATGAACTGCTCTTCTTTGGCCTGGCGGTAGAGGGTGTAGAAGGTGGGGGGCGGGTCTTCCTGCAGCTGATCGTATTTGGCGTCGGCGGAGACGCCGATGATCTGGTAGATGGCTTCGGGATCGCCCAGGTGCCGATTACTGATGAAGGTTTTACCGACGGGATCGACGCCCGGGTAGACGGTGTGGGCGAGGCTCTGGTTGATGACTGCGACGAGCGGGGAGGTGGCGGTGTCGGTTGGGCCAAAGCTTCGTCCATAGAGGATAGGGATGCGGTAGGTCTCGAAGAAGGTCTGGCCGACGCCGTTTACGTCGCGGTCCTGATCGTCGCCTGTGGGTTTGGGCTGACCCGTGGGTAGAAAGGTGATGTTGGAGATGTTGTGGGCGATCAGGGGGTTCTCGATGAGTGTGACGGACTGGACGCCGGGAACCTGCGCGAGGCGTTCTTCGATGCGCTGGTGGAGGGCGATGTCCTGGGGCGCGGGGTAACGGGCGGGCGGGGCCTGAATGGAGAAGAGCAGGAGGTTGTGGGGGTCGAAGCCGAGGCTGGTGGTGTTGAGGTTGATCAGCGTGCGGGCGAAGAGACCTGCTCCGACGACAAGCAGCATGGAGAGCGCGATCTGGAAGACGACGATGGATTTGCCGGCGAGGCCTTTACGACGGCGGGTGGCGGAAGAGGCGGCGTCCTTGAGCGCGGTGTTGACATCGGTGCGAGTGGCCTGCCATGCGGGGGCGAGGCCGAAGAGGATTCCGGTGAGGATGGAGACTGTTGCGGTGAAGGCGAAGATGCGGAGATCGAAGCGGGCGTTGAGGGGCGCGGGGCGCCAGGCAGAGGAGAGCAGGTGGGGAATGATGTTGCGGCCCAGGTAGCCGAGGGCGAAACCGGCGATGCCTCCGAGCGAGGAGAGGAGGAGGCTTTCGGTTAATACCTGGCGGAGGACGCGGGAGCGGCTGGCTCCGAGGGCGAGGCGAACGGACATCTCGCGCTGGCGGGCTGCGGAGCGAGCGAGCAGAAGGTTGGCGAGGTTGGCGCAGGCGAGCAGGAGAACGAAGCCCGTGAGCGCGGAGAGGATATAGATCGGCGCGGCATAGTCATGGGTGGCTGCTGCGAGACCCTGGCTGCCGGATTCGACGACGAAGTCGGGCATACTCTCGTTCTTTCGCACGGGGACGGTGGCGCGGATGTCCTGTTCGAGCCAGACGGCGAAGGCGGCGCGGACGGCTTCGTCGGAGACGCCGGGGCGAGCGCGTCCCATGATCGACATCCACCACTCGTTGGGGTCTTGAAGGAGAGAGCCTTTGCGTCGGGCATCAGGGTGGGCTGCATGCTGAAGGGAAGGAAGACGTCCGGAGAGAGCTGGACGCTGGCGGCTCCGGTGAAGCCGGGCGGGTTGACGCCAACGATGGTGATGGGGATGAGATTGAGTTGGATGGTCTTGCCGATGACCGAAGGAGAGCGGCCGAAGAGACGGGCCCAGAGGCCGTCGCTGATGACGGCAACGGGGCCGGAGCCGGGTGCGGCGTCGTCGGATGGCTGGATGGCGCGGCCGAGAGCGGGTTGAACGCCGAGTTGCTGGTAGAAGTTTCCGGAGACGAGTTCGCCGGTGACGGTGTCGGCGTGGCCATCGATGGTGGCCGTGAGACGTTGTCCAAGGAGATCTTTGAATGCGAAGAGATCTTCAAGCACAGGCTTGGCGAGGTTCTGCTGGCGCAGGAGCTGGTAGACAGGGTAGGAGAAGGAGTGAGTTATCGAGCGGCCATCGGGGGTTCTGTAGAAGTCGCCCCAGAAACTGTGGAGGGGGCTGGTGCGGCGGTCTCTGATGATGGCGAAGAGGCGAAGCTGGTTGGGCTGGGGCACGGCCAGGCGATCGAGCAGGACGCCTTTGGCGAGGGTGAAGATGATGGTATTGGCTCCGATGCCGAGGGCGAGTGAGAGGATGGCGACGGCGGTGAAGCCGGGACTGCGGAGAAGTTGGCGGATGCCGTAATGGATGTCCTGCGCGATGCTTTGGGCGGTGGACTCCCAGGTGGCGGAGCGAACTTTTTCTTTTACAGTTTCGAGGCTACCCATCTCGATTCGTGCGGCGCGCTGGGCTTCGTGGGCAGAGAGTCCACTGCGGATTTTTTCTTCGGCTGCTGCTTCAAGAAAGCCGTTGAGTTCTTCGTCCATTTCGAGATTGCGCTGTTCTTTGGAGAAGAGCGCTTTGATTCCGTCGATGAGATTTTTCAGGATGGGCATGAGGATGTCTCTTCGAGGCGGCGTTATTCGTAGCGGAGGGCGACCATGGGGTCGACTTTGGTGGCGCGGTGGGCGGGGAACCAGGCGGCTATCAGGGTGACGAGGGCGATTGCCAGAGTGGCGGCGATGAAGGTGAGGGGGTCGGTGGCGCTGAGGCCGAAGAGTTGCGACTGGATGGCTCGGCTGGCGAAGAAGGTCGCGGGAATGCCGATGACGACGCCGATGGCGAGAAGGATGAGCGATTCTTTGAGGATCATCCAGAGGACGCCGTTGGATTGTGCGCCGAGGGCGATGCGGATGCCGATCTCGTTGGTGCGGCGGACGACGTTGTAGGTCATGACGCCGTAGAGGCCGATGCTGGCGAGGACCACGGCGAGCAGAGAGAAGATGCCGGTGAGCGAGGAGATGAGCTCGTCGTGGTTCATGAGATTTGAGACCTGTTCCTGAATGGTGGTGACGTGGAGGAGGGGCAGGTTGGGGTCGATGCTGGCGACGGCGGCGCGCAGGTCGGCGATGGTTTTGGCTGGGTCGCCGGTGGTTCGGACGAGGATGGTGTTGGCGAAGCGGTCCTGATTTTCTTCGGGTGGCGCAGGTTTGGCGTTGCTACCGGGTGCGGGAGGATCGATGGGGCGAAGGGCTCGATCTGGGCGAGAGGGATGTAGGTCATTCGATCGGTTCTGGTGTCGCGGGGGCTGCCGGATTTGGTGTCGCGGGCGATGCCGACGATCCGCCATGGTCCTTTGACGGTGTCGATGTCGATGGTGAGGGAGCGGCCGAGGGCGTCGCCTTTGGGAAAGAAGTGCTGGGCGAGGGTTTGGTTGATGACGGCGACTTTGAGGCTGGTGGCGGAGTCGTCGGGTGTGATGGGGCGGCCGGCGACGAGGGCGATGCCGGCGGTTTCAAAGTAGCTGGCCGGAGACGCGGTTGAGGATCGAGACATGTTCTCTTTGGGCGCGGGCGTGTAGCCGCTGAGTTCGATGGTGGAGCTCCAGGCGCTGTAGCCGATGGGCGGTGTGGCGGAGAGTGCGGCGGACTGGACGCCGGGAAGTGCGGAGAGGCGTTCGAGAAGGCGTCTGATGGAGTCCGGGCGTCTGGCTGGGTTTGTAGCCGGCGAGTTTGGGGTTGAAGTCGGCGAGCAGGAGATGGGTGCGTTCGAAGCCGAAGTCCTGGTTCTGCAGATTGCGAAGGGTGCGGAGGAAGAGGCCGGCGCCGACGAGCAGAAGCAGCGATAGCGTGACCTGGGTGGTGACCAGGGTCTTGGGCCAGAAGCGCGTTGATTTGCCTCCGCTGCTTTGAGCGGTGCGGGCGTTGGAGCTGAGTGTTGTGGCTGCTTCGGTGCGCGCGGCGGTGAGGGCGGGTGCGAGGCCGAAGAGAAGTGCGGTGAGGAGAGAGACGCCGAGGGTGAAGAGCAGGACGGGCAGATCCGGCGTGGATCTCATGGCGATGTAGTTGTTGCCCTGGCTGAAGAAGGCGATGAGGGCGCGGGTGGCGGCGAAGGCGATGCCGAGTCCGAGGAGGCCGCCGGTGAGGGAGAGGAGGAGGGTTTCGATGAGGCTCTGGCGGACGATGCGTGCGCGGCTGGAGCCGAGGGCGAGGCGAGTGGCGATTTCGCGCTGGCGGGTGGCGGCGCGGGCGAGGAGGAAGTTGGCGAGGTTGGCGCAGGCGATGAGAAGAACGAGAACGACGACAGCCATGAGGATCTGGAGCGAGTCGCCGTATTGGCCGCGCAGGGAGGAGACGCCTTGCGCGGCGGAGACAGAGGCACGGTGGCGCGATTGATCTCCTGCTGGCGCGCGGGAGTGATGGCTGTGCCTTCGGTGGCGCTGATGCCTGCGCGGATTTGCTGGTCGAGCCAGTTCTGGCTTTGCGCGAGAGCGGCTTTGTTGGTTGCGGCCTCGGGGCTGAGGCGTGCGAAGAGATGCAGAAAGAAGTAGGCCGGATTGCGGCGTGAGGAAGGAAGGCTGCAGGAGAATTACGGGCTGCATGGAGACGGGGGTCCAGAGGTCGGTGGGCTCGAGTTCGACCTTGATGCCGTGAAAGCTTTCGGGCATGACGCCGATGACGGCGAAGGGAGTGCCGTTGATGTTGATCGTCTTGCCGAGGATGGCGGGGTCGGCGGAGAGCGACTGCTGCCAGAAGTGGTAGCTGAGGACGACGACTGCTCCGCTGCCGGGGGTGGCGTCGTCGGCTGGAGTGATGGCGCGGCCGAGGAGCGGCTGGGCGCCGAGGACGCTGAAGTAGTTGCCGGAGACGAGACTGGCTGGGGTAATGATGGCGGCGCGCTGGAGGTTGTGCCTGCGGGGTCGGCGGGCGGGTGCACGCTGACTTTCTGAGAGAAGCTGCTGTAGGAGGCTATGCCCTGGAAGGGGCCGGGATTGTCTTCGAGCTGGCGCGCGAAGCCCCAGGGAAACATGTCGTAGCTGCCGAGATCGATGCCGCCGAGAACGCCGCCGTTCAGGGATTTGCCGAAGGTGACTAGTTGCTGGGGATCGCGGACGGGAAGATTGCGGAGGAGGATCTGGTGGATGAGGGTGAAGATGGCGGTGTTGCCGCCGATGCCGAGAGCGAGCGAGAGGATGGCGACGGCGGTGAAGCCGGGGCTCTTGGCAAGCGAGCGGAAGCTGAAACGGATGTCCTGAAGGATGCTGTCGAGGGTGGACTCCCATGTGGCGGAGCTGACTTTGTGTTTTACGGTGTCGATGCTGCCCATCTCGATGCGGGCGGCGCGGTGTGCGTCTTGATGGCTGAGGCCGCTGCGGATTTTTTCTTCGGCGGAGGCTTGCTGAAACGAACGGAGCTCCTCGGTCATGTCCTGGCTTCGCTGCTGTTTGTGGAGGAGAGCTTTGATTCCGTTGATGAGATTTTGCAGAGCGGGCATGGCGGCTCCTTGAGGGTAAGGATGTTCAGGCTTCGAGGATGCTGGTGATGGCGGCAAGCTGGCGGCCCCATTGCTGGGTCTCTTCCTTGAGGGCTTTTCGGCCGCGGTCGGTGAGGAGGTAGTACTTGGCGCGGCGGTTGTTTTCTGTGGCGCGCCACTCGGACTTGATGCGGGCGGAACGCTCGAGGCGGGTGAGGGCGGGGAAGAGGGAGCCGGGGTTGACGCGGAAGACGCCGTTGCTGGTTTGCTCGATGCGGAGAGCGACGCCGTAGCCGTGCATGGGCTCGAGGGCGAGGGTTTTGAGGATCAGCATTTCCAGGGTTCCCTGGACGAGGTCGATGGGCTTGTCGGGCATGGACGGCGAGGTCTCCTCTTGATTGTCTAGAGGTACAGCTTGCTCCACTAGATTGTCAAGAGGAGGGACTGAGATTTCGCATTGAAATTCGGGGATTCTCTTTTGGATACTCATTTCATTAACGAAACTTCGGGGATTTTGCAGCATAATGGTGCGGTTGATGGCGTGTGTGATTTGCGGTTCTGGGATGGGAGACTATGGCGGTTCGTAAAACGACGAAGAGATTTACTTGATTCCGGTGCTGTCGAAGGCGCTGGATATTCTGGAGTTGCTGCAGGCAGAGAACCAGCCGATGACGCTGGAGGCGATCCATCGGCAGACGCGGATTTCGAAGACGACGGTCTACCGGGTGTTGAAGACGTTTGTGCATCGGGGGTATCTGTCGCAGTCGCCGGATGGGCTGTACCGGCAGGTGACGCGGCCGAAGAAGCTGCGGTTTGGGTTTGGCGGGCAGAGCGCGGATATGCCGTTCTCGGTGGAGGTGACGGAGAGTCTGAAGGATGCGGCGGCGTCGGTGGGGGTGGATCTGCTGATTCTGGATAACCGGTATGACGCGGCGACGGCGCTGAAGAATGCGGAGGAGTTTGTGCGGAGCAAGGTGGACCTGGTGATCGAGTTTCAGGTGGAGCAGGAGGTTGCGCCGATGATCGGCGACAAGATTGCGGGGGCGGGGATTCCTTTGATTGCGATCGATATTCCGCATCCGCATGCGACTTATTTTGGAGTGGATAACTATAGGGTGGGGATTGAGGCGGGAGAGACGCTGGCGGCGCATGCGACGGCGAACTGGGAGGGGAAGGTGGATTGGGTGATCGGGCTGGATCTTCCGGAGGCGGGGCAGTTGGTGCAGAGCAGAATTACGGGGGCGTTTGAGGGTGTGAGGGCGGGGATTCCGGAGCTGCCGGTGGAGGTGTTTGTGCGGATCGATGGGCGCGGGATGCGGGATCGAAGCAAGAAGCTGATCTCGGATTTTCTGCAGAGGCATCCGAAGGACAAGCATATTTTGATTGCGGCGGCGACGGATTCGAGCGGTCTGGGCGCGGTGGATGCGGTGCGGGAGCAGAAGCGCGAGAAGCATGTGGCGATCGTGGGGCAGGACTGCATTGCTGAGGCGATGCAGGAGATGAAGAAGGACAAGTCGCCGCTGATCGGGTCGGTGTCGCATGAGACGAGTTCGTATGGTCCGAGCTTGATCCATCTGGGGCTGGCGCTGTTGAAGGGGCAGACGGTTCCGCCGTATAACTATGTGGCTCATCGGATGGTGACGCGGGAGACGCTGGGTAGCTAGGCTTCTCGGATAGGCTGGAGTGGGTTTAGGCGAGACTAGGTCTTTTTCACATTGGAAATAGTTGCCGTATTGGTGTTTCGTGTGGAATGATGGTCGGGGCCCAGGTTTGGCCGACACGACAGAGGTAGACACATGACAGCACAGAGTGGCCTTCGTTTTCTGGAAGATCGTTGGGATGACGCAGTTGCGGCGAAGCTGGATGCGCCGGAGTTGTTGCGGTACCGGTCGAATCTGCTGGGTTCGGATCTGCGGATTACGAACTTTGGCGGGGGAAATACAAGCTCGAAGCTGGAGCAGGTGGATCCGCTGGATGGAAAGACGAAGCAGATTCTTTGGGTGAAGGGTAGCGGGGGCGACCTGGGGAGCATCAAGCGCGCGGGGTTCGCGACGCTGTATATGGATAAGCTGCTGGCGCTGGAGAAGGCGTATCGCGGGGTCGATCTGGAAGACGAGATGGTGGATATGTATCCGCTGTGTACGTTTGGGAATAATCCTGTGGCGGCTTCGATCGATACGCCGCTGCATGGATTTTTGCCGTTTCCGCATGTGGACCATCTGCATCCGGACTGGGGGATCGCGCTGGCGGCCTCGGCGAACGGGAAGATCAAGATGGAGGAGTTCAACAAGGAGTTTGGGCACAAGCTCGCGTGGCTGCCGTGGCAGAGGCCGGGCTTTGAGCTGGGAATGATGCTGAAGAAGATTGTTGCGGAGACGCCGGGGTGCGATGGCGTGGTGCTGGGTGGGCATGGGCTGTTTACGTGGGGGAATACGCAGCGTGAGAGCTATCTGAATACGATTACGATCATCGATCAGCTCGGGCAGTTTATTGAGCGGCATGCGGCTGGGTACAAGGTGTTTGGCGGCGGCGAAGGTGAAGGCGCGGGAGGATCGCGCGGAGATTGCGGCGGCGATCATGCCGTATCTGCGTGGGGCGGTGTCGCGGAAGCAGCGGTGGATCGGGAGTTTTTCGGATTCGAAGCAGGTGCTGGAGTTTGTGAATTCGGCGCAGGCGGAGAAGCTGGCGCATCTGGGAACGAGCTGTCCGGATCACTTTATTCGGACGAAGATTCGGCCGATGTTTGTTAAGTGGAATCCGGCAGGGCGATCCCGGCGGAGTTGAAGGAGCTGATCGAGACGGCGCTTGAGACGTATCGCGCGGAGTATGCGGAGTACTACAAGAAGCATGCGGTGAAGGATTCGCCTGCGGTGCGCGATGCGAGTCCGACGGTGGTGCTGGTGCCGGGTGTGGGGATGTTCAGCTTTGGGAAGAACAAGACGGAGTCGCGGATTACCGGCGAGTTTTATACCAATGCGATTGGCGTGATGCAGGGAGCGGGGGCGCTTGGGGCGGGCGTGGATTGCAAGGAGATTCCGCAGGCCGGGCCGGCGGCTTCGGCGGATCAGTTTTCGGTGCATGCGAACTATGTGGCGCTGCCGCCGAGCGAGGCGTTCCGGATTGAGTACTGGAAGCTGGAGGAGGCGAAGATTCGCAGGCAGCCTCCTGAGAAGGAGCTGAGCCGGCGGGTTGCGTTGATTGTGGGCGGAGGCAGCGGGATTGGGCGTGAGGTTGCGTTGCTGGCGGCTGAGCGTGGCGCGCATGTGATGGTTGCGGACCGCGATGTGAAGGGCGCGGAGGCGGTTGCTGAAGAGACGAAGGCGATTGCCGGGAAGGAGGCGGTTGGCTGGGACGAGCATCGACATTCGCGACCGGAAGGCGATCAAGGCTGCGCTCGATGCGACGATCAAGCAGTTTGGCGGAATCGATATTTTGATCAATACGGCGGCGCTGTTTCCTTCTTCGCCGGATGGGGTGATCAGCGATGCGCAGTGGGCGTTGACGCTGGAGGTGAACGTGACGGCGAACTATCTGCTGACGGATGAGGCGGCGAAGATCTTTGCCGAGCAGGGGATTGATGCGAGCGTGGTGCTGACGAGTTCGGCGAATGCTGTTGTTGCGAAGCGCGGGAGCGAGGCTTACGACGTGAGCAAGGCGGCGTTGAGTCATCTGGTGCGTGAGCTGGCGGTGACGATGTCGCCGAAGGTGCGGGTGAATGGGATTTCGCCGGCGACGGTGGTGAAGGGGTCGACGATGTTTCCGCGGGATCGCGTGATTGCTTCGCTGAAGAAGTACAAGCTGCCGTTCGAGGAGAAGATGACGGACGATGAGCTGCGGAATGAGCTGGCGAAGTTCTATGCGACGCGGACGCTGACGCATCAGCCGATCGATCCGAAGGACTGCGCGCAGGCGATTATGTTTCTTGCGGGGCCGCTGGCGCGGTGCACGACGGGGCATTTGATTCCGGTCGATGGCGGGCTGACTGAGGCGTATCTGCGATGAAGAAGAGGCCCGATGAAACGACGGACAGTCGACATGTCGCTGCTGCCTGCGGATACGCGGGCTTCGATTGCGGTGGACCTGGGGGCGGAGAGCTGCCGGGTTTCTCTGTTGCGATGGGTGGCGGGTAAGGCGGAGATTACGCTGGTGCACCGGTTTGCGAATGCTCCGCGCGAGGTGAATGGCGGGCTGCATTGGGATCTCGCGATGATCGAGGCTGGGTCTGGATCATGGGATTCGCGCGTGCGCGGAGATTGCGAAAGAGGGGGTTCGGTCGATTGCGGTGGATGGGTGGGCGGTGGACTATGTGCGGGTGGATGGGGATGGGAAGGCGCTGGCCGATCCGTTCTGCTATCGCGATGAGCGGACCGTCAAGGCGGAGCGGGCGCTGCATCGGAAGATAAGTCCGGAACGGTTGCGCGAGCTGACGGGAGTTCAGTTGATGCGGATCAATACGCTGTATCAGCTGTATGCGGATGCGATGCAGGAGTTGCCGGAGGGGCGGCAGTGGCTGAATCTGCCGGAGTATATTTTGTCGCGATGGGGCGGGGCGCGGGTGGCGGAGCATACGAATGCGACTCATACACGGATGGTGGAGCTGCATCAGCGGCAGTGGTGCAGGGAGATCTTCAGTGCGGCGCATCTTGATCTGGCGTGCTGCGGCGAAGATTGTTCCTCCAGGGACGGAGGTTGGCAGGTTGAGCGGGGCGCTGGCGGAGTTGCCGGCGCTGCGCGATACGGTGTTGATTGCGCCGGCGTGCCATGACACGGCTTCGGCGATTGCGGGGATTCCGGCGACGGGAAATGATTGGGCTTATATCAGCTCGGGGACGTGGTCGCTGGTGGGGACGCTGCTGGAGCAGCCGAGGAATGGCGAGGCTGCGGCGGAGGAGAACTTTACGAATCTTGGCGCGGTTGGGGACAGAATTTGCTTTCATAAGAATGTGAATGGGATGTGGCTGATCCGGCAGTGCATCGAAAAGTGGGCGGCGGATGGACGGGTGTGGACGGTGCCGGAGCTGGTGGCAGCGGCGGAGAAGATTGCAGAAGCCGCATGGGTTGCTGGATGTGGACGATCCGGATCTGCTGCTTGCGGGACGGATGCCGCAGCGGATCAATGCGCAGCGGGTGCGCAAGGGGTTGGAGGCGTTGGATGAGAGTCCGGAGAATGCTCCGATGTTTGCGAGCCTGATCTTTCATAGTCTGGCGGCGCGGTATGCGAAGGTGCTGGATCGGGTGGCGTTTCATAGCGGCAAGAAGTTGAAGCGGCTGTTTGTTGTGGGTGGTGCGAGTCAGAACGACTATCTGAACCGGTTGACGAAGGAAGCGACGGGGCTGGAGGTGTTTCGCGGTGCGGCGGAGAGCTCGACGGTGGGGAACTTTGCGGTGCAGATGGCGGTGCTGGAGGGTAGCCGCGATGCGGTGACGGGCGCGTATGCGGAGCAGGTGTCGCGATGGGCTGGGTTGTTTGTTGCCGCGCTGGAGCACGGCGGCGCGATGAAACGTGTGCGTGATAGGCTTCCTTTGCATGTCTACACACTACATTTGACCTGGTTGCTTCGGCCTCGGCGGAGATGATCCGCGAGGGTTTCCATCCTGATTTTCCCAGCGGCAGTGATGCGCAGGTGGCGCAGATTCGCGCGTCGTGCGAGCGCCCGCGCCAAGCGATGGCGTGAAGGATATGCGTGCGCTGTTGTGGTCTTCGATCGACAACGATACGTCGCGTGACCTGGATCAGATTGAAGTGGCGGAGCGGGTGGACGGCGGGATTCGCGTGAGGGTGGGGATCGCGGATGTGTCGGCTGCGGTGTTGAAGGGCACGCCGATTGATCAGCATGCGGCGGATCAGACGCAGACGGTGTATACGGCGGTGCGGAATTTTTCGATGCTGCCGACGGAGCTGTCGACCGATATGACCTCGCTGAATGAGAAGGAGGATCGCGCGGCCATGTGGTTGAGTTTGTGGTGGATGCCGAGGGGGTGGTGGGGCAGACGAGCATCTACAGGGCGTTGGTAAGGAACAAGGCGCAGCTTGCTTACAGCCACGTGGGGCCGTGGCTGGAAGGGAACGGGCGCGCCGGATGCGAAGGTTGCGGCTTCGGCAGGAGTTGCAGGCGCAGTTGAAGCTGCAGGATGAGGCGGCGGTGGCGCTGCAGGCGCAGCGGGTGAGGCAGGGGGCGCTGGAGTTCAGCCGGGCAGAGGCTGATCCGGTGGTGGTGGATGGGAAGGTGCAGTCGATTGGGACGGTGTTTCACAACCGGGCGAGCGACCTGATTGAGGAGTTGATGATTGCGGCGAATGAGACGATGGCGAAGACGCTGCGTGCGGCGAAGCGGTCGTGTCATTCGCAGGGTGGTGCGGTCGCCGGAGCGGTGGGCGAGGATTGTGGAGTTGGTCGGGCGGTATGGGACGGTGTTGCCGGCGGAGCCTGATTCGGGGGCGCTGAATGCGTTTTTGCAGGAGCAGCAGGCGGCGGATGCGGTGCACTATCCGGATCTTTCGTTTGGCGATTATCAAGTTGATGGGGCCGGGGGAGTATGTGCTGGCGAAGGGGGATGAGGAGGAGTCGCAGGGGCACTTCGGGCTGGCGGCGCAGGACTATGCGCACTCGACGGCGCCGAACCGGCGGTTTGCGGACCTGGTGACGCAGCGGGTGGTGAAGGCGATGCTTGCGGGTGAGGCTCCGCCGTATAGCGATGATGAGCTGGCGGCGATTGCTGCGCATTGCAATGAGCGGGAGTCGGCGGCGCGCAAGGTGGAGCGGGCGATGGTGAAGCGGATTGCGGCGGTGGCGCTGGCGGGGAGTATCGGGAAGACCTTCCATGGGGTGATTACGGGGGCGAATGATAAGGGGACGTATGTGCGGGTGTTCGATCCTCCGGTGGAGGGGAAGATTGTGCGCGGTGCGAATGGGTTGGATGTGGGGGATACGGTGGATGTGACGCTGGTCCATACCGATCCGCAGCATGCTTTTATTGATTTTTCGCATGCGGGCGAGGTGACAGAACGGTCGGGAATGGATCGAGACTGGCTCGCGAGTCACTCGCGTTGAGACGCGAAGCATTGCACCGGTTGTGGCGTGAATGGGTTCATTTGGGTTCGCCGTAGGGGATGTCTTTGGGGTTGGCGATCGTCGCCGCTGATGAAGGTGACTTTGCTGCCGTCGGCGGTTTTGATGGTGTTGTCGGTCATGCTCCAGTTTTTTGCGTTGGCGATGGTGCCGGCGGTTGCGGCTTCGATGTTGAGGTGGTCGATGCGGAAGTTGTCGAGGGTGGCGTTGGGGTAGGCGGCTGACGTTGAAGGCTTGTTTGGCGCCGGTGGCTTTGATGTTCCAGATGTGGACGTCGGAGAAGTGGGGGAGGCCTTTGTCTTCGGGGACTGGGGTGGTGAGGGTGATGTAGTAGGGCGGCGGGTTTTTGAGGTCGGGTGGGCAGGGTGGCGTAGCTGTAGCTGGGGTTCCAGTTCATGGTGATGTGGATGGGGATGGCTACGCCCTGGAGGTCGAGGTCGTGGATGCGGATGTCTTTGGCGAAGCCGCCGCGGGCGTGGGCGGATTTGAAGAGGACGCCGGAGGGGACGCCGGAGAGCGCGGTGATGTTGTAGGCCTCGATGTTGCGGAAGCCGCCGGAGGTCTCGCTGCCGATGGTGATGGCGGCGGCGCCGCGGCGGATGATGGAGTCGCGGATGACGATGTCTTCGGTGGGGCGGTTGACGCGGAGGCCGTCGGAGTCGCGGCCGGCTTTGAGGCAGAGGGCGTCGTCGTTGACGTCGATGTCGGCGTGGGCGACGAGGATTTGTGGGAGGAGTCGATGTCGATGCCGTCGGTGGATGGGGCCTTTGCCGCCTTCGTTGTTGCGGATGATGACGCCGTCGATGGTGATGTCGTGGGAGTAGAGGACCTGGACGGTCCAGAAGCCGGAGCGCTTGAGGGTGATGCCTCCGCCGAGGTGGATGTCAGAGGAGTTTTGCAGGAGGATGAGGCGGGGGCGGCGGGCGTCGTAGTCGGAGGCCCAGCGGAGGCCTTTGGGTTCGTATTGGGCGCGGAGGTCCCAGTAGGACTTCCACCAGATGGGGCCGTCGCCGTCGATGGTGCCTTTGCCGGTGATGGTGATGTCGTGCTGGTCGCGGGTGTTGATGAGGGCGGCGGGCCAGGTCATCTCGATGCCGGCGATGCGGGTGGGGAGTTCGGGGTAGTCTTCGAGTTTTTCGGAGCCGATGAGGGTGACGCCTTCGGGGACGTCGAGGGTGATGCCGGATTTGAGGAAGAGGGAGCCGGTGAGGTAGGTGCCGGGTTTGAGGGTGACGGTGCCGTTGGCCTGCGGCTGCGGCGTCGATGGCTTTCTGGATGGCGGCGGTGTTGAGGGTTGTGCCGTCGCCTTTGGCGCCGTAGTCGTTGGCGAAGAATATTTTTGGTTGCGGCGTGCGAGAGAGGCGGGAATCAGGGCGAGGAGGAGGGTGAGGGCGAGCTTTGGAGTGCGGATTCGTGGTATGCGGTCATGGTGCCTCCCCCCTCCCGGGGTTTATTGCGCAAAGTCTTCGAACGAGAGACTTTGGGGTTGGACTTCGGGTGGTTGAAAGTGATGCGTTAAATGGTGCAGTCCGGCTTGCGCCGGACTGTTGGTGTCTGGTTCCATTTTACTGTGGGGGTCAAGGGTGCGGTTGTGGATTGGAAGTTGAATTGCGCTTTGTGCGTTGTGTCAGTGGCTCGAATGAGCGAGAGACGGATCGCGCTTCGCGCGATGGCCCACTCATGTCGCGATGAAACTACGCCATGAATGGGGCACCCGGTACGGAGTTTATGGCGCTGGTGAGAGGATCTGCATCCTAGCCAGAGATGACTACGGAAAACGCGTTCGAATCCAGGCCGAAGATATTTGTGGTTGATGATGAGCCAGAGATTGCAAAGATGCTGGCGGTTGTTCTGCAGCTGAACTTGTTCGATGCGGTGCCTTACTTCGATCCGGCGGAGGCGCTGGAGGCTGCGAAGGCGACGCCGCCCGACTGTTTGATTTCGGATGTGCAGATGCCGGGGATGAACGGAATCGACCTTGGGATTGCGGTGATGGCGCAGTGCCCGGCTTGCAAGGTTCTTCTGTTTTCGGGCCAGGTGGATGCGCCGGAGCAGGTTCACGGGCGGCCAGCGGAGAGCTGGGCATGCCTTCGAGTTTCTCCGAAGCCGGTTGCACCCGCAAAGGTGCTTGGAGCGAAGGTTTTGCTCTCGACTGCGGGATCGCGTGAAGAGGTTGAAGCTGACGCCTCTGGTGAGTGAGGAGTCTCATTAGGGAGTCCTCGGTGACGAGGTGGATGGTGCCGAGGATGCCGGAGGGGATGGGTTGGACTTTGTCGAGGTCCTGCATCTGGAAGCGGTCGCCGTATTTTTCGATGAGGGGTTTGTAGTCGTGGGGCGGGAGCGCGGACCAGGCGTTGAGGGCGGTGTTGTAGACGTGGATTTCGATGTGGTTCTCGCCGGGCTTGAGGAGTTTTGAGACGTCGAGGCGGTAGGGTGGGTGCCAGAGGGAGCCGGCGGGCTGGCCGTTGATGGTGACGATGGCGGCTTCGTGGATGGGTGGGTCGTAGTAGGCGTGCATGCCGGGGCCGGTGCGGGTGATGCGTGGGTCGGGCAGGCCGTTGGGGCCGAGGGCTGGGTGTTCGGGTGGGGAGTTGGGTGCGCCGGGGAGTGGGTTGCCGCCGTCGACTTCGAGGATAGATGGGGGTCGTTGGGCGGTGGCGAGGGTGAAGTCGCGGGCGTAGACGGCTTCGCCGGAGTAGTGGAGGGTGGCGGGGTCGGCGGTCCAGTCGGTGAGGGTGGGTTCGGTCTCGGTCTCTGTTGGTGGCGGTGAAGGTGACTTGCCAGTCGGTGCTGAGGTCGGCGAGAGGCTGTCAGCGATGGCGCGAGCTCGGTCGGGATGACGGTGGGGTGGCTGCGGATTCGCTGTAGTGTCGCTGAAGACGAAGACGCGGGACTCGTAGGGGGCGAGATTGAGCGCGAGATTGCTGGCGGTCGACGTGAGTGGACGTCGCCGGTGTCGGGATCCCACTGTTCGCCGTCGCGATGCGTGGTGGCGAAGGTGGCGGTTGCCTGAATGGGTTGGTTGGAGGTGTTGGCGACGAAGTAGATGTCGGCGGTGGGGAGCTTGCGGCGGATGAAGCCGACTGACTTCTTTGGTGTGGTCGTCGGATGCTGGTGAGTTTGAAGTCGGGGTCGCCGGCGTTGTCGAGGGCTTTGGCGAGTTCGTCGGTGTCGGGGACGAGCGGTGATGGCTTTGGAGAGTTCGGTGATTTCGGTGAAGGGGTTGCCTTCGGGGTCGAGCGAGGGGGCGTGGCCGACGGCGATGACTTTGCCGCCGCTCTGCGGTCCAGGCGGCGATCTTTTTGAGGGTGTCGACGGGGATGCGGTCGGTGGGTGGGAGGACGAGGATCTGGTGGGTGCCGAGGCCGACGGAGTTGATGGCGTCGGCGTCGATGTAGTCGACGTTGTAGCCGGCGGAGAGGATGGCGGACATGAGCTGCGGGGTGATGAGCTTCTGCATGGCTCCGGTGACGGTGACGTGGGCGGGGGAGAAGCTGGCCCAGGCGTCGTCGGTGGGGAGGAGGATGGCGACCTGGTTGGCGGGTTGGCCCTGGCGGAGGAGGTAGCTGATGCGCTGGATGTAGCGGGTGACGTCGGGCATGACGGGGTGCCAGGGGTTGTGGTCGTTGAAGACGGCGGCGGCGTAGAGCGACCAGCCGGGTTCGGGGACTTTGCCGGCGGGCGGGGAGTAGGGCCAGCCGTGGAAGATGAGCTGGTTCTCGCCCATGATGAAGTCGATGTCGGCTTCGGCCTTCATGTCGAGCGGCGTGGCGCGGAAGACGGGGGAGTGGAGCCAGGTGAAGGTCTCGCCGGAGGTGACGTTGTTGTGGAAGACGTGGTTGGCGGAGGTGGCCCAGCGGAGGGTGGAGAAGGCGCGCCACTGTGGGCCTTCGCCTTCGGGGAGTGCGGCGAGGTTTTGGCTGGAGAAGCTAACTGCTGGTTCTCCATAGGTTTGCGAGCGAAACTTCGTGTGATGGGCGATGGCCCAGTTATTGATCTGGGTCAGGTAGTTTTCGTTGACGAGTTCGGTGAGGGTCTGGCCCTAGTCGTGGCGTACCTTGTCGGCGGCGGGGGTGCCTCCGGCGACGAGTTCGGGGAGGTGGGGGATGAGATCGTAGCCGCGGCGCTTCTGGAATTCGGCGGGGAGGGTGGGGGTCCAGTCGGCGCCGTAGGCTTCGAGCGAGTCGGAGAAGATGGCGTAGGGCGGGGTGTCGCCGAAGGCTTTGACGAGGGGTTCGCCGACTGTTTTCGAGGTGGGTGGCGACGGCTTGGTGGCTGAAGGGATCGAGGACGTAGCCTTCGGCTCCGACGGCGGCGCGCTTGACTTGCTGCTTGGTGTGGCTGGGGATGAAGAAGAGGGCGGTGCGCGGTTTGTCGGAGGGACGAGGTGGCGGAGGTGCCGGAGACGGTGAGCGGCTTGGCGGTGGGCGTCAATGGAGGGTGTGGCGTGGGCCGCGTGGCGGCGTCCCGAGTCGCTGTGGCGTGATGCGCGCGGTGACGATCGGCGATGGCGGCGGAGATGAAGGATTCGCCTTCGTCGAGGGTGGGGGCGGCGATGGTGGTGGCGTTGGCGGGGACGGGGACTTCGGCGGTGCGGAGGCGGGTGGCGGCTTCGGCGAGGGTGGTGGCGGGGCCGCCGTAGGGCCAGCCGCTGCAGAGGGTGACGTCGATGCGGAGGCCGAGCTTGCGGCCTTCGGCCTGGGCGTAGTGGACGGCGTCGAGCATCTCGGGGGAGAGGAAGGGGAGGTTCTTGAGGCCTTTGGCGGGGTCGTCGAGGACTTCGGGGTAGACGAAGGCGAGCTCGGCTCCGCCGATGCCGTCGGCTTTCATCTGCTGGAGCTCGCGGAGGATCTCGGGCTTTTCCACGGCGGCGCCGAACCACCACCAGCGGACCATGGGCTTGGCATCTGGCTGGCGGGATTCTGAAGTTGGACTTCGAGAGATTCGATTGGAAGATTGAGCAGATAAGAGCGGATGCGGCGATAGGTCGAGTGAGAGTGCGGCGAGTGAGGAGGGCCTGTGGAAATCTTGAGGATAAAGCGGGCCATGTTGTGGATTACTCCTGTTTGCGGCGTGCTGGTGTCGATGACGGGGCCGTCGAGGATGGGGTGGCGAGGCCGGCGACGTGTTGGGGTGCTGGATGGTGGGGCTGAGGTCGAAGACGACGATTTCGTTGGTGCCTGACGGAGCCAGGGGCCGGGGACGAAGAGGGTTTGCTGGGGGCCGATGTTCCAGAAGCGGCCGATGGGGTGGCCGTTGATCCAGAGGGCGCCTTTGCCGAGGGCGCGGATGTCGAGGAAGGTGTCGCCGGTGGTGGTGAGGGTGAAGGTGGCGCGGTAGAAGGTGGGGGTGGGAGCTGGGAATGCAGGTCGCGCTCCGCTTCGCTAGTCGCTTCGGCTCGGGATGACGACTTTGTCTGAGGTCGGACGAAAACGCTGGCAGGGTGGTCATGGGGAGGGGGTAGATCTGCCAGTCGGTGAGGGGCTGGCCGGCGAGGGTGACGGATTTGGTGATGCCTTTGGATTCGCCGCGCATGGCGGGGGAGAAGTTGATGCGGGCGGAGTTTTCTACGAGGATGTCGAGGCGGGCGGGGCCGGTGGTGGTGATGGGGAGGGTGGATTGCTTGTCGCGGCGGTCGAGGTGTGCCGACGAGTTTGCCGTCGAGGTAGATGTGGGCGTAGTCGTGGAGTTCGTCGAGGGCGAGATCGCCGGAGACGGCGGCGGGGAGTTGGTGGCGGTAGAGGATGTAGCCGTAGGCCTGGTCGAACTGCTCCATCGGTTTGGGAGTGTCGGAGTGAGATGGGTTTGGGGAGGTTGGTCCAGAGTGGGGTGGATTCGGTGAGGGTGATGGTGGGGATGGTGATGACGGGCGGTGGTCGGGGACGGGCGGGAGGCAGGCTTCGCCGTTGCCGTCAGGGTGCGGTGACGTATTTGCGCGAAGATCTTTGCGGAAGGCGAAGAATTTTGGGGTGGGGTGGCCGGCTTCGTCGAGGGGGGCGCCGTAGTCGTAGCTGGTGACGTCGGCGAAGTAGCTGTTGTCGTTCCAGTTGGCTCCGGCCATGAAGCCGAAGCTGGTGCCGCCGTGGAACATGTAGAGGTTGATCCCGGTGCCGCGGTTGAGGATGTAGTCGATGTCTTCGAGCTGGGTGGCGAGGGGGCGGGTCTGGTGGGGATGGCCCCAGTAGTCGAACCAGCCGGGCCAGTACTCGGTGACGAAGAGGGGCTTGCCGGGCTGGAAGGCTTGCGAGCTTGTCCATCTCCTTCTGGTGCTTGCCGATGCCGAAGTTGACGCCGGTGAAGACGCCGGGGATGCCGCCGTGCGGGGAGCTCGTCGCCAGCCGTCGACGGTGTAGAGCAGGGAGCCGGTGAAGCCGGCGCGGACGAAGATGTCGCGCATGTGGGTCATGTAGGCGTGGGTGGGGTCGGTGGGAGCGTGTCTTGTTGACGAAGCTGCCGTATTCGTTTTCGACCTGGGTGATGAGGATGGGGCCGCCGTTGGCCGAGCTGGAGGGGGGCGGTCTCCTTGGCGAGGCGGTTGATCCAGCGCTCGACGGGGACCATGAAGGCGGGGTCGTTGGTGCGGAGGGCGGTGGAGCGAGGCTGCGGGGTCTTTGAGGAGCCAGGCGGGGAAGCCGCCGAACTCCCACTCGGCGCAGGAGTAGGGGCCGGCGCGGAGGATGACGTAGAGGCCTTCTTCCTGGGCGGCTTTGATGAAGGCGGCGAGGTCGTTGTTGCCGGAGAAGTCGAAGTGGCCGGGGGTGGGCTCGTGGACGTTCCAGAAGACGTAGGTGGCGATGGTGTTGAGGCCCATGGCGCGTGGCCATCTTGAGGCGGGCGTGCCAGTACTCGCGGGGGATGCGGGCGTAGTGGAGTTCGCCGGAGAGGATTTTGAAGGGTTTGCCGTCGAGGAGGAAGTGGTCGCCCTGGATGGTGAAGGTGTGGGCTGGGGGAGCTGGCGATTGGGCAAATGCAGGAGGGGTTAGGGCAAGGTTGCCGAGGGCGAGAGCGAAGGCGAAGAGGGCGTGGGTGAGTGATTTGGCGGATTTCATGGAAGCCGAAATTATAGCGACGAACCACGGTAGTTCATTTTGGAGGAGGTTTCAAGGGAAGAACTTTTTGTGGATTGGTTTCCGGCGGATGGATGTGAGTGCGGGGAGTTTGGTATTTGTGATTTTGAAGCGTGAATCGCAAAGACGATTGTTCTTCCCATTCGCGGCCGTTGCGTTGATACTGGCGGGGATTCCGGGCCCAAACTTTTTCGACATTCAAGGAGATGCGATGAAGAGAGAGCTGTGTTTGGTGATGTTGGTATTGGCGGGGCTCGGACGGTGATGACGGCGCAGGATGTAGTGGCTCCTCCGGCGGTAAAGATGGGTTTGTGGCAGAACACGTCTACGAACACGATGACGGGTATTCAATTGCCACCGGATGTGGTGGCCAAGATGCAGGCGATGGGACGGCCGGTGCCGGGCGCGGCGCCGACAACAACCGTGTCGCAGTCCTGCCTGACGCCGGAGAAGTGGCAGAAGTCATTTGGAAATATGCAGCAGAACAAGGACTGCCAGTTCACGAACGTTCACCAGAGCGCTTCAGGGATGTCGGCCGATATGGTGTGCACGACGGAGGGACGGAGTTCGAAGGGGCATATCGAGGCTACGTTTGAGAGCCAGGAGAAGATCAACGGTAAGGTGCATATGGAGATCGCGACGAGTACGACAGCCACAGCCGATTGTGATGAACATGACGTTTGAGAGCGTGTATCAAGGGTCGGATTGCAAGGGGATCTCGCCGGATTCGCCGAAGATCTTGCACTGAGTTTGAGTGAGAAGCGTGTAGAAAAGCCCCTTGCGATGTGCGAGGGGCTTTTTGCGTGGATTGATGAGGCTGGCGAGTTGTTCTAGAAGCCGGGTGGGTTTTCGTTGCGCTACGTTGAAGTGGCGTTCGAGGGCTAGGCCGGCGCGGGCGATGGTGCCTTCGTCGAAGAGGCGGCCGATGAGGGTGACGCCGTGGGGGACGCGGCGGGGTGGGGAGAATTTTGGGAGGGGGTTGGTTGGGGTCGGGGGCCCAGTCGCTGCGGGCCTCGGAGACTTCGACGAAGCCGGCGCGGAGGGTGAGGGAGGGGTGGCCGGTGAAGTTGGTGATGGTGAGCATCTCGTCGCGGAGGGAGGGGACGAGGAGGAGATCGACTTGGTTCATGATGCGGGCCATCTCGAGGGCGACCATGCGGCGGAGGCGGTCGGCCTGGACGAAGTCGACGGCGGAGAGGAAGCGGGACTGGCGGAAGGTGTTGGGCCAGGCGTCGGGGACCTGGGCTTTGAGTGTGTCGACGTGCGTGGTTGAGGGTGATCTCTTCGAAGGCGGCGGCGGCTTCGGCGAAGAGGATGAGGTCGAGGTTGTCGTAGGGCCAGTCGGGGAGGGTGACTTCGACGGGCGTCATGCCGAGTTTGGTGATGGCGGCGAGGGCGGCGCGGTCGACGTCGGTGGCGGGGGCTTCTTTCATCCAGTGGGGGAAGTAGCCGACTTTGAGGCCTGTGACGGGGGCTTGTGCGTCGAAGGCTAGTTTGCTGGGGACGCAGGAGACGTCTTTGCCGTCGGGGCCGGTGATGGCGTTGAGGACGAGCATGGTGTCTTCGACGCTGCGGGCCATGGGGCCGAGTTTGTCGAGGGACCAGCAGAGGGTCATGGCTCCGGTGCGGGGGACGCGGCCGTAGGTGGGGCGAAGGCCGGTGACGCCGCAGCGCATGGAGGGGCTGACGATGCTGCCGCCGGTTTCGCTGCCGATGGCGAAGGCTACGAGGCCGGCGGCGGTGGCTGCTCCGGGGCCGGCGCTGGAGCCGGAGGAGCCTTCTTCGAGGAGCCAGGGGTTCATGGTCTGGCCGCCGAACCAGATGTCGTTGAGGGCGAGGGCGCCGAGGGAGAGTTTTGCGATGAGGACGGCGCCGGCGGCGTTGAGGCGTTCGGTGACGGTGGCGTCGGCGGTGGGGACGCGGTGCTGGAAGGGTTCGGCGCCGTAGGTGGTGGGGATGTTGGCGGTGTCGAGGAGATCTTTTGCGCCCCAGGGGATGCCGTGGAGTGGGCCGCGGTAGTGGCCGGCGGCGATCTCGGCGTCGGCGGCTTTGGCTTGGGCGAGGGCGTGGTCGCGGGTGAGGGTGATGATGCAGTTGATCTTGGGATTGAGGCGTTCGATGCGGTGCGAGGTAGATCTGGGTGAGGCGGGTGCTGGTGAGTTTGCGGGTTTCGATCCAGCGGGAGAGATGGTGGACGGGGGCGAAGGCGATGGCTTCGTCGGTGGTGGGGAGTGGCGCGTCGGATTTGGTGCGGATGAACTCGTTTTTGGCGGGGCCGGGGTTCATGCCGGGGAGGGTGGAGTCCCAGCGGGAGTAGGGGGCGGCGGTGGTCGGGGATGGCGACTTTGCGGGGGCCGGTGCGGCGCTCGTAGAGGGGGGCCATCGCCTGCGCCAGTTGCCGGCGGCCTGGGCGCGGTCTTTTTCGGTGAGGGGATACTGGACGAGTTTTTCGGCTTCGGCGAAGGTGGCGGTGGTGACTTCGGGGCCGACGGCGGGTGAGGTGCCGAAGGCGGGCGGAGCGCCGGGGGTGGTGGGAGTGGCGGGGTTTTGGGCGAGGCTGGCGGTAGAGGGGGCGGCGGCGAGCAGGGTGAGCGTGCTTTGGGTAAGGAATTCTCGACGTGATTTCGACATTTGTCCCTCAGTGGCGATTGTAGCGGGAGTAGTGAAGCTCTTTTCAAGCAGGCGGAAATTAGAAGATTGCCGCGACGACAAGAAGAACGAGGCTTGTGAGCCCGGCAATCACGCGAACGACATGGAATCGCATCCAGCGATCGCGGAGCTGCTGCCAGTTTGCCGGTAGGGTGGGGATTGTCCACGTCACGATCTTTTCAACGATAGGGACTTCGATGAAGACCGTGACGAGAAGCGCGACGATGAAGAGGAGGAATGCTGCGGCGTTTAGCCAGAAGGTTGGTTGATGGTAGGAGATGAGAAGGACTGGAATGATCGACAGCAGAGTGGCGGGCATGAGTACAGTCATCACTGGCGCCATGTTGCGATTCATTCGATCTACGATCGCGAGAAACACTTCAGGCGTGAAGGTACGCATGGATCTGCTTAGAGCGATCCATGGGCCGTGGAACATTCCAGCAACTAAAGCTGAGAGGACGATGCTGATTAGTTGCCATGTCTTCATCGCGCCTACTGGCCGGGCGGAAGTGGATACACGGCAACGTTGTGAAATGCTGCGATCCACCAACTACCCTTTTCTTTTGTCATTACCTCTTGAAGCTTTACGTGTAACGCACCGTCTTCGGCGGCCTTCAGACCCGGCGGCAATTGATTCGCACCGGCTAATACTCCATCGATGTCTACGACTGCGACATCGGGGCGCAGAAAGGTAATTTTGCCGATCAACAGGGTGTTGTGGCTGCCTTTGTAGATGGTGCTGAAGATGCGCGCGTGCTGTGCGACGAACGCAGGTCGTCCATATAACTGCTGTCCAATGACGTTTGTAAAGCTTCCGTCGGCTGCATAATGGGCGCCGAACGCCTCGGCATCTCCGCGATTCCAGGCATCACTCTCGCTCTGAACGATCGCCCGAATCTGGGCCTCTTCTTCCTTGTTCTGCGTTTGGGTGGTCGCTGTGGCCGACGATGCTAAAAGAATCGCCATGAACGACAAGGAAAGGCAAGTGCGCACATTTCACCTCGAATGAAGGGATTGATCGTTGGGTGAGCCTGAGATGGCTTGATACTACCATTCGATCGCTCCAGCTCTTGAGAGACTCGTCGACTCACACTCGCCTCTTCGACTGTGATGCGCTGGTTTCCGCGCCGTTATTTCGCGGTCGGTTGCTCTGGTGATTCCTGAGCGAGGGCAGCGTGAGGCCATCCCCCGGTCCAGTCGATCGTGGAGATCTGCATGGAGGGTTTTCCAGTATTTGAGTCGTAGGCGTGGAAGACGATGAGGTCTTTCCTTTGGGGTCGAGCAGGACGCTTTCGCCGCCGGGGCCGAGCCAGCGGGAGTTTGCTACGAGGAGTTCTGTGCCGCCGCCTTCGGTTAGGGGTTTGCCGGTCGCGTCGACGTAGGGTCCGGTGATGGATTTGGAGCGGCCGACCATGGTTCTGTAGGTGCTCTTCAGGCCGCGGCAGCAGAGATCCCACGAGGTGAAGAGATAGAAGTAGCCGCCGTGACGGACGATGAAGGGGGCTTCGATGGCCTGCCAGTTTCCGGGGAGATTCGGTGGGTTCGGGTTCGGTGATTTCAGGCGTTTCGCGCGGCGGGCGAGGGAGTAGAGGGTAGTGTCCTTTTTGGACAACATACCGGAATTGTCATCGAGGCGCCACATCTTGATGCCGGTCCCAGAAGCTGCCGAAGACGAGCCACGCGCCGCCTTTCGTCGAGGATGAGGTTGGGGTCGATGGCGTTGTAGTTGTCGGTGGCCTTCGATTCGAAGACGAGTCCCTTGTCGATCCATTTGAAGTTAGGGCTTGTCGGGTCGAGTGTTTTGTTGGTGGCGAGGGCGATTCCGGAGGTGTTTTTTCCGAAGAGGGAGTAGGCGTAGTAGAGGCGGTACTCGTGGTTGACGTAGGAGATGTCGGGCGCCCAGAGGTCGCGGGTGCCGGGGCTGCGCTGTTGGATCCAGTCGGGAGCGCGTCGAAGACGTGGCCGCAGAGCTTCCAGTGTTCGAGGTCTGCGAGCAGCGCACAGCGAACTGTCCGCCGTCGGGCGCTTTGCCGGTCGCGAAGACGTACCAGGTGTTGCCCTCTTTGATGATCGAGGGATCGTGGGTGCCGGCGACGTCGCCGGAGAGGTTGTAGACGTGCGGGTTCTGCGCGAGGCAGAGCCTGGGGAGGAATATGGCCGTGAGCGCGAGAGTGAAGATCGATCGTTGGAACATCGGCGTCTCCTTCCCGTGGACAGTCCTCGGCGCTGTGCCTGCTATTTTTTCTGCTTCGGCTTCGCTGCGCCGGTTGAAGGGACGCGAGGAGAGCCGGTCGATTCTCGCACGATCAGTTCGGTCTGGATGTTGTAGTCGCGTTTGGGAGTGGAGTCGCCGGCGTCTTCGACGTGGGCGCGCAGGGCTGTTACGGCCGCGCGGGCGAGTTCGAAGCGCGACATTTGAACGGTGGTCAGGGGAGGAATTGTAACTTCGGCGATGTGGATGTCGTCGAAGCCGATGACGGAGAGATCGTCAGGAACACGCAGGCCGGCGCGGTAGAGCTTGTGCAGGACGCCGATTGCGGTCATATCGTTCGAGCACATGACGGCGGTGGGCATCTTCTTTCCGTTTGCGGAGAGCAGGCGGCTCCATTGCGGCGATTCCGCCCTCCATGGTGTGGTCGCCTTCGACGATCCATGCCGAGTTGGGGGTGATGCCGCACTCGTTCAGCGAGGTGGAGAACGCCGCGAGGCGCGATTGAGCGGAGTGCAGATTGGCAGGGCCGCTGATGAATGCGATGTTTCGATGACCGAGTGAGGCGAGATGCTGCACGCCCTGGCGGATGCCATGGTGATAGTCGACTTTGAGGACGCTGATGCCGGGGCGCTTCGGTCCTACGTCGATGAAGACCAGGGGTACTTTGCGTTTGGCGAGTTGATCGAGCAGCGGCTCTTCAATTCCGAAGGTCATAACTGGCGACGCCGTCGACTTTGCGTTCGAGCATGCGGCGGATGCAGTGCGACATGCGCTTGGGATCGTAGTTGGTGGAGCTGACGAGAATCTCGTAGCCGTGTTCGACGGCGATGTCTTCGAATCCCTGGATGAGTTCGGGGAAGAAGGGATTGGTGATCTCGGAGACGATGAGGCCAAAGATGCGACTGCGACCGGAGACGAGAGCGCGGGCCTGGGTGTTGGGGAAGTAGTCGAGTTCGTCGATGACCTCCCACACGCGTTTGGCTATCTCGGGGTTGACCGTTGCGACGCGGTTGATGGTGCGGGAGACGGTTGCGATGGATACGTTGGCGGCACGGGCGATGGTGCGGATGTCCATGCGCTCCGGCGTTTTGCTCTCAACCGTGGTGGGCTTCGCTTTTTTTGCGGTCTTCTTATTGGTCATGGATGATCGATCAGAGCCTGTCGGTGCGCTTCCAGCATAGCTTAGTCGGTCAACGAACGAGTGTGTGGCAGCGCACCCAAGATTCACGGCAGGACCGATCGAACGGGCGGCTATTTGGTCTCGTAGGTTGTGGCGACGCCTTGCAGTGTTACCGGTCCTTTGAGGGCTTGCTTTTGTTTGGAGACCATCGCGGCGACGTCGGCGAGGAGTTGTTTGTTGTCGAAGACGATTCCATCTTTGATGGTGTATTTGATTCCGCCGACACGTTCTACTTTGCCGGTTTCGTCGTTGAGGCGCATCCATCCAGTGGGGTAGAGGACTTTCAGGTTGGCGAGCGGGTTCTGGTCGACGATGACCATGTCGGCGCGCTTGCCGGGGCGAATGATGCCGAAGTCGACGTCGGTTTGCTTGGGGCTTTGCAGCTCTTCGGCGCCGTAGAGCGTTGCGGAGCGGATGACTTCGAGAGGAGTGAAGCCGGCTTCGCGGAGAAGCTCGAGCTCTTGAATGTAGGCGAATCCGTAGGTCTGATAGATGAAGCCGGCGTCGGTTCCGGTGGTGACGTGGCCGCCGGCGTTTTTGAAGTCTTCGAGGAAGTCCTCCCAGACGCGGTAGTACATCTTGTAGGCGTACTCGTCTTCGGAGGTCCAGTTGTACCAGAAGGAGCCGTGATTTTCGCGGTTGGGCTGGTAGTACTGCATCAGAGAGGGGAGCGTGTATTTATCGTGCCACTCGAGGTGTAGGCGCGCTCGAGGTCGCGACCGGCAGAGTAGATGACCATGGTTGGATTGAGGACGGTGCCGCCCTTCACCCATTCTGCGATGAGCGCGTTCCACTGTTCGCTTCCGCGGGGATAGATTTTGTTCCAGTTTCTTGCGACCTGGCCGAAGCGCATCTGCTCGTCGTTGTAGTTCTGGTCGCGGGATAGTCCTGGACGGTGGTGTCTTTCAGGAGCGATTCAAAGAGGCCGTAGCTGTGGGTGACGGTGCGGAGGCCGAGGCGGGTTGCGTCTCTGGCGGTGAGGCGCGGTTCGCTCTCCTGTCCGAGGTGGGCGAGTGAGCCGAGTTTGTATTTTTTTGCTTCGTCGAGGATGGCGGCGACGACGTCGGGATCGCCACCGAAGAACTTGACTCCGTCTACGCCCTTGCCGGCGATGAATCGCACCCACTCGCGGCCGAGTTCGGGTGTGAGGATGGCCTGGGCTTCCAGCCGTCGCCGGTAAAGGTGGGTTGGTAGACGTAGATGTGGGGAGCGGTGATTTCATTTTTTGCGGATGCGTTCGCGCTCGCGGAGAGCCCAGTCGAGCGGGCCCGGCGGGTACGCCACGGACCGTGGTGACGCCGCTGGCGAGCCAGAGCTTATTGACGTACTCGGCGTCGGGCGCCTTCTTTGCGTCGCCGTAGTGGACGTGGGTGTCGACGAATCCGGGCATCAGATACATGCCGGTGCCGTCGATCTCGCGGGTGCCCTTGGCGGGGCGGCCTTTTTCTTTGATGGGGACATGGGGTGTCGCCGACGGAGACTACATCGACGATACGGTCGTGTTCGACGACGACGTCCATAGGGCCGACGGGCGCGGCTCCGGTTCCGTCGATGACGGTGATGCCGCGAATGACCAGGCGGTCGTAGGGGCCGCCGCCGTCTTTGGGGGTTCGGTTGGGGGCGGGGGTGATGCCACCCTGGGCCAGAACCTGGCCAACTCCGGCGAGGAGCGAGGCAGAGCAACGAAGGGAACTTTCGAACTTCGCATCCTCCTCATCGGCAGTTCGTGCCATTTGTCCCTGTCCTCCGGAGGTGTGCGTTGTATCGAGTACCGCAATAGGATTCGAGGCAGCCTGATGATTTGCCTTCTTGTGGGTTACAATTCTGGCTGTGTTTGAATCAGATAGATGAAACGAAAGTTCGAAGATAGCTCCGCTGTGCGTCGGTCCCATCTGAACGTGGCTAAGTCGACGGAAGTTATCGCAGGAGGTTGAATGTCTCGTAATGGACACAAGGCAGCACGAACGTATCTCAGTGCGGAAGAAGCCGTGTCGAACTAGAAAGTATCAAAAGGAGAGTGAATGAAACTGCTTCGTTATGGAAACGTCGGAGAAGAGAGGCCGGGGATCGTCGATGCTGATGGTGCGCTTCGCGATCTTGATCGGGTGTTGTCGGTGATATAGCGGGCGCGACTCTGAAGCCTGAGTCGCTGGAGAAGCTGCGGAAGATTAATCCGAAGGACTTGCCGCTGGTTGCAGGGTCGCCGCGCATTGGGGCGTGTGTGGGCCGGCGTGGGGAAGTTCATCTGCATCGGGTTGAACTACTCGGACCATGCGGCCGAGTCGGGCATGGCTGTTCCTGCGGAGCCGGTGGTTTTCATGAAGGCGACGTCTGCGATCTGCGGTCCGTATGACGACGTGATGATTCCGCGTGGAAGCGAGAAGACGGACTGGGAGGTGGAACTTGGGGTCGTGATCGGCAAAGAGGCGCGGTATGTGACGGAGCAGGAGGCGCTCTCGCATGTTGCCGGATATTGCGTGGTGAACGATGTTTCGGAGCGCGCCTTTCAGTTGGAAGGGACGGGCCAATGGGTGAAGGGCAAGAGCGCCGATACGTTTGGGCCGATCGGGCCGTGGCTGGTTACGGCGGAGGAGGTGCCTGATCCTCAGGCGCTGAATCTCTGGCTGGAGGTGGATGGCCACAGGTATCAGAACGGTTCGACCGCGACGATGGTCTTCGGGGTGGCTCATCTGGTTAGTTATCTGAGCCGGTTTATGAGTCTGCAGCCGGGAGATATTATCTCGACGGGGACGCCTCCGGGGGTTGGGCTGGGGCAGAAGCCGCCGGTTTATCTGCGGCCGGGCAATGTCATTCGGCTTGGGGTTGAGGGGCTGGGCGAGCAGCGGCAGACGGTGGTTCCGTGTCTCGTTCGGCTAAATAGCGATGATTTCCGCGACTACGCATTATATTTTTGATCTTTTTTGATGACGCCAATGAGCCGAGCGTCAGCCTGCATCGAAGACGAAGATTGATCGGATGGCGAAGTTCTGTGGTTAGAAGCGATGAGCAAATGTTGCGCGAAGTCATTTTGCGGTGATAGAATTTTCGCAATTCTGTGCTGCAGTCGCTTGACCTCATTGAGGTGACCGTATTTCAGACCTTGCTACACTTGCGGTGGTGTATCACTCGTCCCGGCTTGCGGGGAGTGGAGTTGCGCGGTCTCCGACGAACATCTTCGATCCTGCGGCGACGCCTGCCCATTGGGCGTTTGGGCTGTCGATGCTGGTGCTGTCGGTCACTCTGGCGATCTTTCTTATTGTCGGCGGCCTGCTGCTCTATGCTGTGATTCGTTTCCGGCACGGCCTTCGGATTCGTGAAAGAGAGCCGGCTCAGATCTACGGCAGCAACCAGATCGAGCTTTCGTGGACGGTGATACCGATCCTGATCGTGGTGATGCTGTTTCTGTCGACGACGCGGGTGATTCTGGAGACGCAGGCTGCGCCGAAACCTGCCGGTGCGCTGGACGTGACCGTGATCGGGCACCAGTTCTGGTGGGAGTATCGCTATCCGAAGCTGGGGGTTGTCACGGCGAACGAGCTGCACATTCCTGTCAGCGATCCGGCGAAGCCTACGCCGACTTATCTTGCTGATGTCGTCGGCTGATACGGACCATAGCTTCTGGGTGCCTCGCCTGGCGGGCAAGACGGATTTGATTCCGAACCGGCTCAATACGATGTGGATCGATCCGCAGAAGCCGGGGCTTTATCTTGGCCAGTGTGCGCAGTATTGCGGGACGCAGCATGCAAAGATGCTGCTGCGGGTGTATGCGCAGTCGCCGGAGGACTTTGCTGCGTGGATCAAGCAGCAGCAGAGGCCGGCGGCGCAGGATCTCTCGGGGAACACTGCCGCGGCGGAGGGGCAGACGGTTTTTATGCATAGCGCCTGCATCAACTGCCATACGATCGCGGGGACAGTGGCGACTGGGCGCTTTGGGCCTGACCTGACTCACCTGGCGAGCCGCGACACGATTGCCTCGGGGCCGGTTCAAGAACACGCCGGAGAATTTGAGGCAGTGGATTGCTGATCCGAACTCGATGAAGCCGGGCGTGCTGATGCCGTCGATGCATTTGAACGATCATGATCTGGACGTTATTACGGCTTATCTCGACAACGCTTCATTGATTTCAGATTCACTGATTCAGGAAAGAAGCGCAGCATGGCGAATGCAACTCCGGTACTCGAAGCTATCGATCAGACGCTGGAGCGAAGCGGCGGCCGCCGCTTGATGTGGTGTACGAGTGGGTGTCGACGGTCGATCACAAGAAGATCGGCCTGATGTATATCACGTATGCGCTGGTCTTTCTCCTCATTGGCGGGCTTCAGGCGGTGCTGATGCGGATTCAGCTTGCGGTTCCGAATAATCATTTTGTTTCGCCGCAGGTCTTCAACCGGCTGTTCACGATGCATGGCACGACGATGGTGTTTTTCATGGGGATGCCGATCCTGTTTGGCTTCGGCAACTATCTTGTGCCGCTGATGATCGGCGCGCGGGATATGGCGTTTCCGCGGCTGAATGCGTTCAGCTTCTGGATATCGGCGTTTGGCGGTTTGCTGCTGTACTTCAGCTATCTGGGGGGCGATGGGCTGTATGGGGTGGGTTCCGCGCCGGATGTGGGTTGGTTCGCTTATGCTCCTCTGACGGCGAAGGTCTTCTCGCCGGGCCACAGCACGGACTATTGGACGCTGTCAATTCTGCTGAGCGGCATCGGAACGACGGGCACTGCGCTGAACATTATGACGACGACGATCTGCATGCGCTGCAAGGGGATGAAGTTGTCGCGCATGCCGCTGTTCGTCTGGCTGATGGTGGTGACGAGCTTCCTGGTGTTCGTCGCGATGAGTCCGCTGACGGCGGCGCAGATCATGCTGACGCTGGACCGCTACCTTGGCGCGCATTTCTTCGATACGCAGGCGGGCGGCTCGGCTGTGCTGTGGATGCACTTCTTCTGGATATTCGGGCATCCGGAGGTCTACATTCTTGTGCTGCCGGCGTTCGGGTTTGTCAGCGAGATTATCCCGGTCTTCTCGCGCAAGGCGATCTTCGGCTATCCGGCGATGGTGGCGGCGTCGGTTGCGATCGGCTTTATCAGCCTGAGCGTGTGGGCGCACCATATGTTCACGGTTGGGATGGGGCCGGCAGGGAATACGTTCTTTGTCTTTTCGACGATGGTGATCTCAGTGCCTACGGGGATCAAGATCTTCAACTGGCTGGCGACGCTGTGGGGCGGAAAGATCATCTTCAAGGTGCCGATGATGTTCTGCATCGCGTTCCTGTTTCAGTTTCTCATCGCGGGACTGACGGGGATCATGCTTTCGGCCGCGCCGTTCAACTGGCAGCTGAGCGCTTCGTATTTTGTGGTGGCTCACTTCCACTATGTGCTGGTGGGCGCGATTGTTACTGCGCTCTTTGGCGCCTTCTACTACTGGTATCCGAAGGTGACGGGCAGGCTGATGAGCGAGACGCTGGGCAAATGGCACTTCTGGCTCTTCATTATTGGGTTCCACCTCACCTTCGACTTCATGCATATTCCGGGACTGCTGGGGATGCCGCGAAGAATCTATACCTATGAGGCGGGCCGCGGGTGGGAGAGTTGAACCTGATCATTGGAATTGGGGCGATGTTTCAGGCTGTGGGCACTCTGATTTTGGTCTACAACCTGGTGCGGTCTTACTACCAGGGTGAGCTTGCCGGGCATGATCCGTGGGATGCGTGGACGCTGGAGTGGGCGACGCCTTCTCCGCCGCCGGACTACAACTTTGCTGTGGAGCCAACGGTCCGGAGCCGCCGGCCGCTGTGGGACCTTAAACATCCTGAAGATCCGGACGAGAACTACGAATGATGCAGACAACCAGTACGATTCCTATTCAGCGCGCAGGCTGAGACCCCGTGGGTGTTGCCGCATCGCGGCATCGTCGGGATGGCGTGCCTGATCGTGGCGGAGTCCGCGATCTTTCTTATCTTTGTGGTCGCGTACATCTACTACATCGGCAAGAGCCTGAGTGGACCGATGCCGGCACAGGTGCTGGAGCTGCCGATTCTCGGCACGGTCTGTCTGCTTTCGAGCAGCGTCACGGTTCACTTTGCGGTGAGTGCACTGCGTAAAGACAATGTTCGCGGTTGCACGCTGTGGCTGGCAGGGACAGTTCTGCTGGGAGCGATGTTCCTGATGACGACGGCGCGGGAGTGGTATCACCTGATTCATGATATCGGGTTGACGATTCGCACGAATCTTTTTGGGACGACGTTTTATTCGCTGGTCGGACTGCACGCGACTCACGTGGTGGTCGGGCTGATCATGCTGACGACTGCGCTTGCCCTGGCGTTGAGCGGACGCGTGAAGGAGGAGCATGCGGAGCGGCTGGAGGTGTTGTCGCTCTACTGGCACTTTGTCGATGGCGTGTGGGTGGTTGTGTTTCTGGTGGTGTACGTTCTGGGCAGATAAGGATCTGGAGATACCGAGGTCGGAGAGGGGAGGGAGTTCGATGGAGCAAGTCGGCGCGACACACGACCAAGGACCGATGGACGATCACACGCAGCCGACCGGCACTATTCAACTTCCTGCGCCGACGCCGTGGCCGATGGTGTTTGCACTGGGGATATCGCTGATGCTTGCGGGAATGGTGACCCATTGGGTGATCAGTCTGCTCGGAGGCGTGATGGCGCTGCCGGCGATGGTTGGGTGGTTCCGGCAGGTGTTACCGCATGAGCATCATGTGTATGTCGACGTGCATGCGGATGTGGTCGAGATCAAGAGCACGCGTGAGGCGCTCTCGTATTTGCCGCTCGATGAGCGCCACCGCAAGTTGCTGCCGCTCGAGACGTTCAGCGTGATGGCGGGAGTGAAGGGCGGGATTGCGGGCGGACTGGCGATGATTGTGCCGGCGGCGCTGTATGGAGTGATCCGCTATCACAGCGTCTGGTATGCGGCGAATCTGCTGGCTGCGGGCGGTTTTGTCAGCTGGGCGGGAGAGAGCAATGCGTTTCTGGCGCAGTTTCATCTGCGGGGACTGCTGGCTGCTATGGCGATTCACGGACTCGCTTCGTTGTTGATTGGGCTGCTGTATGGAGCGATGCTGCCGATGTATCCGAAGAAGCCGATTCTAACGTGCGGGTTTATTGCGCCGTTTTTGTGGACGGGCATGCTTCATTCGGCGCTTGGCGTTATCAGTCCGATTCTGAATCAGCGAATTGACTGGCTGTGGTTTGTCATTTCGCAGATTGCGTTTGGCCTGGTTGCGGGATTTGTCGTCAATCTTCAGGTGAAGGTGCGGACTCCGCAGTTCCGCGCGCTGCCGTTTGCTGTTCGCGCGGGCATCCACGCGCTGGGAGAGGACGAGGACAAGGCCCATGAGATTAGCTCGACTGCGATTCGTGGCGTTGCAACGCCTTGATTCTGGCGGCGGCGGGTCTTGCGTTGACTGGCTGCAGCCACATTCCAGGAAGGCCAGGGCCGGGACCGGAGGTGGTGCGACCGGAAGAGGTGCTCGACTTTCCTACGCTTTATAAGGCGAACTGCGCGGCTTGCCATGGAGAGAATGGCAGGAATGGCGCGGCGATTTCGCTGGCGAATCCTGTTTACCTTGCGGTCGCGGGAGAAGATAAGCTGCGCGAGATTACTGGGAAGGGAGTTGCCGGCAAGTTGATGCCGCCGTTCGCGAAGAGCGCCGGTGGGATGTTGACCGATCAGCAGATCAACGTGCTGGCGCATGGCATGGTGCAGCAGTGGAGCAAGCCTGATCTTTTTGCGGGGGTGAGCCTTCCGCCGTATGCGTCGACGCGCCGGGCGATGCGGCGCGAGGGCAGGAGGCTTTCGGCACGTTCTGTGCGCGGTGCCATGGGGCGAGCGGCGAGGGATCAGGTGGTGATGAGAAGAGCGGAAGGGCAAGGTCGGTTCGATCGTCGATGGATCGTATCTGGCGCTGATCAGCGATCAGGGATTGCGCAGTATTATGATCGCGGGTCGGCCGGATGAGGGGATGCCGGATTGGCGCGGCTGATGCAGCGCAGCCGATGACGGACCAGCAGATCACCGATATTGTTGCGTGGCTGGCGTCGAAGCGCACTGCAAATCCTGGTCAGCCGTATCCAACACAACCATGAACCAAACAGATTCGAAGAGCGGAGAGATTGCAGGAGCGAACGCGATGGACACGATCGAACAAAACACGCAGCGAACGCAATCTGAGAAGAGCGAACCGGAGAGCGTGCGGGCGCGGCAAACACTCGCGGCGAGTCTTTCTGTTCAAGCTGTCTCTGCTGGTAAACGGCGCGGTTGGCGCGGTGCTGGCGGTGCCGATCATCGGCTATCTTCTGGGGCCGGCGATGAAGAAGGGCTCGAGCTACAACTCGTGGATTTCGCTGGGGCCGCTGAGCGATTTTCCCGAAGGCGAGACGCGGCTGGTGAACTATCGCAATCCGGTGACGACTTTGTGGGATGGGCAGACGGGGGATATTCCGTGCTGGGTGCGGCGCGTGTCGGGCGACGACGTTCCAGGTGTTCGCGATTAATTGCGCGCATCTGGGGTGTCCGGTGCGTTGGTTTGCGCAATCGAAGCTTTTTCTGTGTCCGTGCCATGGGGGAGCCTACTATGCCGATGGTTCGCGCGCCTCCGGGCCGCCGGAGCGGGGGATGTTTGAGTACGAACACAAGGTGGTCGGTGACACGCTGATGATCAGTGCGGGCAAGATGCCGACGCTGGCGAACGAGGCGAGCGTTGAACCGCCGTTGACGCAGATTACGGGAGCTGACGCGGCGGACGCGGCTGTCGGCAGTGGAGCGGCTCCGAGCCGAGGTGTGGATCATGCCAGGGCTAAAGCAGACGGGGATCGAGATCTACGGATTGGTTCGAGCAGAGGCTCGGGCTGGGGAAGCCGATGATCGAGGCTGCCGAGCATGAGGTTCCGGAGAACACCTCGAGCTGGTGGTACATCTTCGGCAGCGGGGCGACGGTGCTTCTCGTGCTGCAGGTGATGACGGGGATTCTTCTGGCGCTGGTGTATACGCCTTCGGCGAGTCACGCGTGGAGCAGCCTCGAGTTTCTCGACCACAACGTGAAGCTGGGATGGTTTCTGCGCGCCATGCATGGCTGGGGCTCGGACTTCATGATCGCCGTCGTGCTGATCCACATGGCACAGGTCTTTATGTTCGGGGCGTACAAGTTTCCGCGAGAGCTGACGTGGATTATCGGCGTGTTTCTGCTTCTGTTGACGCTGGGGATGGCGTTCACGGGACAGGTGTCTGCGGTTCGATCAGGATGCTTACTGGGGGCTTGGCATCGGGGCTTCGATCGCGAGCCGCGTGCCGGTGGTTGGCGGCTGGCTGGTCGATATGATGCTGGGCGGGCCGATCATTGCAGGGCCTACGCTGACGCGGTTTTTTGCGCTGCATGTGTTTGTCATTCCGGGGATGCTGCTGGTGCTGGTCGGGCTGCATCTTTGGATGGTCCTGCGGCTTGGCATTAACGACTGGCCGATGCCGGGCGGATTGTGCGCAAGAGCACGTATGTTCAGGAGTATCACGAACTGACAAAGAAGACTGGCATCCCGTTTGTGCCGGATGCGGCGTGGAAAGACGCTATCTTTGCGGCGGCGGTCATGCTGGCGGTGGTTGCGTGCGCGCTTATCTTCGGGCCCTTCGGTCCTACAGGGCAGCCGGATCCGACGATTATCCAGACGGCTCCGAAGCCTGATTTCGCGTTTCTCTGGATCTACGCTGTGCTCGCTTATCTTCCGCCGAGCCTGGAGACGCCAGTTCTGTTTATCGCTCCCGTGCTGGGCATCGGGCGATGTTGCTGCTTCCGCTGGTTGCGGGCGAGGGAGAGAAGCATTGGTCGCGCCGGCCGGTGGCGGTTCTGATGCTTGCGGTGATTGCGGTGTCGCTTGGGATCTTCACGCGGCTGGGCACGTACACGCCGTGGAGCCCGATCATGGATGCATGGACGCGCGATACGATTCCGGCGGCTTACCTGCATGACCGGACTCCGCTGGAGCGGCAGGGAGCGATCGTTCTGCAGAACAAGCAGTGCCGCAACTGCCACTCCATTGGCGGGGCGGGGGGGCTTCGCGGGCCTGCGCTCGACTGCGATCGCGAGCCGCATGACGGAGGATCAGATGATTCGCCAGGTGCTGCAGGGCGGCGGCAATATGCCGGCTTATGGCAACGCGCTGAGACCCTGCGGAGACGACTGCGCTTGTGCGTTTCCTTACGACGCTGCGGGGAAATGATCTGCCGCCTGCGATTGATGCATCGAGGCGCATGGTGCTCTCGAGCGAGTCCGCGCTGCACCGGCCGAAGAACATTAGCGCTCGAGGTTACTCTGGTTCATGCCTCCTGCGTACGCAAGCTATCTTTGCCGAGTGGTCTCCGCCGATTGTTCTGACGGAGCGCTGATTATTCTCTGCGCGTGGTCTATGCGCGGGGCTGGCTGGCGATTCGCAAGACGCGACCGATTCAATTTCCGGTGTGGCGGCTTGGGGCTTTTCTGCTTGGGCTGGCGGTGATCTGGATCGCGATCGCCTCGCCGTTGGATGGATTTGCCGATGCGCTGCTGAGCGCGCATATGGTGGAGCATCTTCTGCTGATGTCGTTCGCTCCGCCGCTTCTTCTTCTGGGGTATCCGGTGGTTCCGCTGCTGCGCGGGGTTCCGCGCGTGAGTTGCGGTTCATGTGTTCGGGCCGTTGATTCGCATCAGGCGCTTCGGCGTCTGGGTCACTTTTTAATTTTGCCGCTGGTTGCGTGGCTCGCGATGAATCTGGCCTTCCTTGGCTGGCATGTGCCGGCGGCTTATGATTTTGCGCTTGAACACGAGCATTGGCATGAGTTTGAGCATCTTTGTTTTCTGGGGACGTCGATTCTGTTCTGGTGGCCGGTTATTCGACCCTGGCCCACGGGAAGGGATGTTGCGGGTTGGTTTATGCTGCCGTACCTGGTAATGGCGGACATCGTGAACACGGCTGCTCTCGGCGTTCCTCGCCTTCTGCGATCGGCCGGTGTACGGGTATTACCTGAAGGAGCCGAATGCATTTTCCATCTCGCCGCTCTCTGATCAGAGGGCCGGTGCGGTTGTCATGTGGGTGATCGGGTCGATGGTCTTTCTGATTCCGGCGATCGTTATTACTTTCAGGCTGCTGCAATCCGGCGAACGGCAGAGGATCTAAGCCTTTTAGGGGCGTTAGCGAGGAGCGCGAGATTTGATAGAAAATCGCCTATGCGCTGCTCCCATCGGGATTCGCGGCATCAAACTAAGTTGTCCTGACGGAATAGTCAGCGACCTTGGAAGGTGATACCGGTGGCACGACTTAGATTGTTTGTGGCGATTGTTTTTCTTTGGATTTTTCCCCTTCAGCGCCCGGCAGAGGCTTATTCGTTACTGACGCATGAGCAACTCATTGACCTCACATGGAAAACTTCCATCGTCCCCCTGCTTTTAAGCCGCTATCCCACGCTGACGCCACAGGAGCTTGAGCACGCGCGTGCTTATGCCTATGGTGGATGCGTCATTCAGGACATTGGCTACTATCCCTTTGGAGATCAGAATTTTTCTAACCTGACCCATTATGTCCGGACCGGCGATTTCATCGTCAACCTTTTCCGCAACGCGGGGAATGCGGATGAACTCGCGTTTGCGGTGGGTGCACTGTCTCACTACATCGGCGACACAATAGGGCACTCAGAGGCCACGAATCTCGCTGTGCCGGTGGAGTTTCCGAAGCTTGAGGCGAAGTATGGCAGCGTCGTGAACTACGCAGAGGGCGAGCGGCAGCATGTTCAGACGGAATTTGCATTCGATATCAACGAGATTTCGCATCATCATCTCGCCCCGGTCCACTATCTGCGGCATGTGGGCATGGAGGTTCCGGTTAAGCAACTTGCGCTGGCTTTCTATCAGACCTATGGCATTACGAGGATTTTTCGGGAACCCGGGGTCGCCGAATCAACGTCAGGGCTTACCGCTTCGCAGTTCATTCGTTTATTCCGCGAATCGCTTACGCCGTCACGATTCTGCATAGGCGACACGAACCGGCTGAACCGACGACGGCGGAGGCGGTGGCGATGGAGAAAGAGATTGCCAGAGTTGCAGCGGAGAATGACTGGGATGCGTATCGTCACAAGGCAGGCATTGGCACGTACTCGCTGGCGGGACTGCTGTTCATACTGCCGAAGGTCGGTGCGCTGAAGCTCGTGGCGGTTAAAGGCCCAACTCCGCAGACGGAGGAGCAGTATATTGTCAGCGTGACGAATTCGGCGGGCCAGCTTCGCAGAGTTCTTGCGCGGTTTACTCCGCCTCCTACGACACGGGCCAGCGCGGCGAGTGCTGCAGCCGCAGATGTCGACTCGGATCCGCCGCCGTCGGCGCCGCTAAAGGCGAAGGCGGATGCGAAGCAGGATGTTCCGCGTGAGTCTTCGGATCGACGGCATCCGCTGCCGAATCGTGACCTGGATACCGGAGGTGTCACTAAACCCGGCGGTTATTCTCTGACTGATTCGACGTATGCCTATCTGCTTCATCACATCGCCTCACGACCGACGGAGGCGATACCACCGGCTTTGAAGGAAGATATTGAGGCTTATTATTCGAATCCCGACGCTCCGATCACGACCAAGTCGAAACCGAAGGAATGGGAACAGGTTCAGGCCGATCTCGTCACGCTGAAGAATATTCCCACGAGCAAAGAGCCAGCGCCTTTTCCGACCTACGGGGATGATCTGCAGGCCGAGCAGTAGATCGTTTGTTGTGGGCGAATCAGTAGGCTGCGATGCCGGTGATGCTTTGTCCGATGATGAGCGTGTGGATGTCGTGAGTGCCTTCGTAGGTCTTAACTGACTCGAGATTCATCATGTGGCGCATGATGGGGTAGTCGTCGGCGATGCCTGCGGCGCCGAGGATGTCGCGGGCCATGCGAGCGCACTCGAGGGCCATCCACACGTTGTTCTTCTTGGCCATCGAGATGTGCTGGAAGGCTGCTTTGCCTTGATCTTTGAGGCGGCCGACCTGGAGCGACAGCAGTTGCGCCTTGGTGATCTCGGTGATCATCCACGTGAGTTTTTCCTGTACGAGCTGATGGCTGGCGATGGGTTGATCGCGAAATTGCTTGCGGTCCTTTGCGTATTGGAGTGCGGTGTCGTAGCAGGCCATGGCCGCTCCGATGGCTCCCCAGCAGATGCCGTAGCGGGCCTGACTGAGGCACATGAGCGGGGACTTGAGGCCGTCGGACTTCGGCAGGAGATTTTCGGCGGGGATGCGAACGTCCTGCATGGAGAGGCCGGATGTGACGGACGCTCGGAGAGACCACTTGCCGTGCACGTCATGAGCGGAGAATCCGGGGCGGTCGGTTTCGACGAGGAAGCCGCGGATGCGCCAGTTTTCGGGAGAGACGCCTGGCTCTTCGAGCTTTGCCCAGATGACGGCGACGTCGGCGATGCTGCCGGAGGTGATCCACATCTTTTCGCCGTTGAGGATGTAGTCGTTGCCGTCTTTGCGGGCGCGGGTTCGCATGCCGCTGGGGTTCGAGCCGAAGTCGGGTTCGGTGAGGCCGAAGCAGCCGAGCTTTTCTCCGGTGGCCATCTTCGGGAGCCAGAAGTTTTTCTGTTCTTCTGAGCCAAACGTGTAGATCGGATACATGACGAGCGCGGACTGAACGCTGGCGAAGCTGCGGATGCCGGAGTCGCCGCGTTCGAGCTCCTGCATGAGGAGGCCGTATTCGATGTTGTTGACACCGGCGCAGCCGTAGCCCTCGAGCGTTGCGCCGTAGAAGCCGAGTTCGCCCATGGGACGGACCAACTCGCGAGGGAAGCGGCCGTCGCGGTTGCACTGCTCGATGATGGGGATGAGGTTGTCTTCGACGAAGGCGCGTGTGCTGTTGCGGACGAGAAGCTCGCCATCGGAGAGAAGAGTGTCAAATTGGAGGAAATCTACGCCTTGGAACTTGAATGCCATCGCAGTACATTCTAGCCCAGAAGGACTTAGGCCGGCCTCAGCCAACCCGCATGGCGGAGTGGTAGCATCTAACCTCGCATTGAATGTACGGGAATGAGTACAGGAGAACCGCTATGACGAACCCTGCAACGACTCGTCGGGACGAAGGTATGAGCAAAGGCGCAGTGGAAGACGATGCTGTTCATCCTGATACCAATCGCCGTGCACAACATGGCTCCATGTCGGGCCAGTTGGGCCATCGCGATCAGGACGAGATGCTGAAGGACAACGACACAGACTTTCCTGAACCCGACGCTGAGGCCGAGATTAGCGGAAACAAAAAGTAGCTGTCCTATGGGGCCAGCAGCGCCCAATTACATCAGGCGCTGCATGACTTCATCAAGGACTGCCTTGCCGGGCCGAACACGGTCGCCCGGTAAGGTGCCGAGCGGTTCGTCGACCAGGTTCAACATCTCAGTGAAGCTGGGCTTGGTGGTGTCCACGTAGAAGATGCCGGTGAGGACTTCTTCTTTTGCGTGTGCGTGCATCAGTGCAGAGATAGCAGCGACGCGGTCAGTCGGGTCGAAGTCTTCATGCAGCTTGCGCAGGCGAAGATGGCTGCCGTCGTGCATCTCCACATTGATCGTTGTGCCGGGATCATACTCGACGTCGATCTCCTGGAAGTGGGGAACGAAACCAACTTCGGAGATGGCCTCTTCGTGCTCCTGCATGTACTTGTAGCTTCTGGTCGAGCCCTCGTGATCGTTGAAGGTGACGCAGGGTGAGATGACGTCGAGTACAACAGTGCCGTTATGTGAGATGGCGGCCTTGAGCATGGCGAGTAATTGCTTTTTGTCACCGGAGAAGGAGCGTCCGACGAAGGTGGCGCCAAGTTGGATAGCAAGCGTGCAGGTGTCGATCGGCGGCAGATCGTTGATGACGCCGGTCTTCAGCTTGGAGCCGATGTCGGCGGTCGCGGAGAACTGCCCTTTGGTGAGGCCGTATACGCCGTTGTCCTCGATGACGTAGATCATCGGGACGTTGCGCCGCATCAGGTGAACGAACTGGCCTACGCCGATGGAGGCGGTGTCGCCGTCGCCGCTGACGCCGAGCGCCTTCATGGTGCGGTTGGCGAGCAGCGCGCCCGTCGCGACGGAGGGCATGCGGCCGTGCACGCTGTTGAAGGAGTGAGAGCGGCTCATGAAGTAGGCGGGGCTCTTCGAGGAGCAGCCGATGCCGGAGAGCTTCATCACGCGCTCGGGCTGAACGCCCATCTCGTAGAAGGCATCAATGATGCGCTCAGAGATTGCGTTATGTCCGCAGCCGGCACAGAGCGTAGTTTTGCCGCCGCGGTAGTCGAGGACCTGAAGGCCGATTCGATTGGTTTTGACTGCGGGCTTGGGAGCTTCCACAGGGGCCGAGGTAGCTGGGGTCGTTGCCATTAGATTCCTTCCTGCGTGACGAGGTCATCGGTGACGGAGCGCGCGTCGATCGGCAGCCCGTTGAAGTGGCGGATGCTTCGCATCTTCACGATCTCTTCTGCGGCCAGGTCCAGCTTAAGCAGGCTCAACATCTGGGCGTCGCGATTCTGCTCGATCACATAGACGCGATCGTGAGAGGCGACGAACTCGTGAACCTCGCGGGAGAACGGAAAGGCGCGGATGCGAAGATAATCGGTGTCGAGGCCGTATTCTTTCTTTAGCTGATCGCGGCTTTCGAGTGTTGCGAAGTCGGAGCTGCCGAAGGCGATCAAACCGATCTTGGACTTCCCGGTTTGAACGATCTGAGGCCGCGGGACGAGGGAACGGGCGGTTTCAAACTTCTTGGACAGCCGCTCCATGTTGTTGAAGTAGTCGTCCGGCCTCTCGGTATACTGCGCCTTTTCGTTGTGACCGGAGCCGCGGGTGAAGTATGCGGCGAGAGGATGTTCGGTGCCTGGGAGGGTGCGATAGCCTATGCCGTCGCCATCGACATCTTTGTAGCGAGCGAATCCGCCGAGTTTCGTCAGATCTTCTGCGCTGAGGACCTTGCCGCGATTGATTGGCTTGTCAGGATACGTGAACGGCTCGGACATCCAGTTGTTCATGCCAAGGTCGAGGTCGGACATGACAAAGACCGGTGTTTGGAGCTGCTCGGCCAGGTCGAAGGCTGCCTGCGCCATCTCGTAGCATTCCTTGACGCTGCCGGGGATCAGCATGACGTGCTTTGTGTCGCCGTGAGAGAGAAACGCGACGGAGAGCAGGTCGCCTTGCTGGTTGCGCGTGGGCATGCCGGTGGACGGGCCCGTGCGCTGCACGTCGAAGATCACTCCGGGTAACTCAGCGTAGTAGCCGAGGCCGGCGAACTCGGCCATCAATGAGATTCCAGGACCGGAGGTCGCGGTCATCGCGCGGGCACCTGCCCAGCCCGCACCCAGCACCGCTCCGATTGCCGCTAGTTCGTCTTCCGCCTGTACAACGGCGAAGGTCGCCTTGCCGTCTGCTTCGATGCGGTAGCGCTTGGCGTAGTCGATGAAGTTCTCTACCAGGGACGATGATGGCGTGATGGGATACCACATGGCCACCGTGCAACCGGCGAAGATGCAACCGAGGGCGGCGGCGGCGTTTCCGTCGATGATGATCTTGCCCTTGGTCTCGTCCATCGCTTCGAGGACGAAGGGATCGGCCTTGGTAAAGGTTGCCGCGGCGTAATCGTAACCCGCCTGCACTGCGGCCCAGTTCAGGTCGGCGGCTTTCTGCTTCTTGGCGAACTGCTTGCGCAAGGAGGCCTCGACGTCGGCCATGTTCATCTTTAATAGCTGCGCAGCGACGCCGACGTAGATCATGTTTTTGACGAGCTTGCGGAGCTTGGCCTCGGGGCAAACCGCCGCTGTCAGCTTGTCGAAGGGGACGGGATAACAGGCCACATCATTGCGGAACTGGCGGAGGTCGGCGGATTCTTCATAGATCGCAGCAGCGCCAACCGGCAACGACAGCATGTCTTCCCGGCTGGTCTCAGGATTCATCGCAATCAGGAGGTCAATCTCCTTCTTGCGGGCGACATAACCGTTCTTGCTGGCGCGAATGGTGTACCAGGTAGGCAGGCCGGCGATGTTGGAAGGGAAGAGGTTCTTGCCGCTAACCGGAATACCCATCCGGAAGATCGACTTCAGAAGAACCGAGTTGGCTGATTGCGATCCCGACCCGTTTACGGTCGCGATCTGAATGCTGAAGTCGTTGACGATAGGCCCTTGCGGAACCTGCTGCTGCGTGTCCGGCTTGCTCAAAGTGCCGCTTGCGGCACCGGCTGCCAGCGCGACGTTTTCTGTCGCCATGAGTTGTACTCCCCCTCGGTGAAACGTTGGCGTTTCGCGAACAAAACACAATACCACGTTCATTCTAACCCTAATCGAATAGACGCTGCGGCCCGAACCCAGATCGGTACGACTCTCTCCGTCACGGATCTGTAGAGTGAGCCGCAACCAACATTTATGTGAATAAGAAGATGCCCGAGAATGTTCAGGTTTGGCGGGATCGCTGCGTCGCTTTGACAGTTAAATTCAGATTTTCAGGATTGCTTTGACGCGGTGCGGTTCCCTTGGTAAGGTGGCTGTCATAAACGGTACGGATGAGATACGTTGTTTGACGCTCCAATTTGTCGGCTTGGCCAATAAGATCCGCACACTCAGGTATTTATGAATCCACCTGTTCCCGAGTCCTACCTGCCCATCGTCGTTCTGGCGATCGCAGCGGCTGGCTTTGCCATAACTCCGCTTGCCTTGGCTTGGTTGTGGGCGAAGCGGTTTTCTCCGAGCAAGCCGGGACAGTACAAGAACTCAACCTATGAGTGCGGCCTGGAGGCGAAGGACGACGCGCTGATTCTGTTCAGGCCGGAGTATTACGTGTACGCGATCATCTTTCTGATCTTTGATGTGGAGACGATCTTCTTATTGCCGTTCGCTGTCGCATTTACCGGTCTGACGGTAGGGGCGTCTATTGCCATGATGGTGTTTTTGCTTCTTCTGGTTGAGGGTCTGGTGTGGGCGTGGCAGAAGGGTGTATTGAACTGGGTTTGATGGCTGTATAGAGCGGGATGCATCGCGCGGTCCCTTAATCGGGCACAGAAAACGGAATGGTTTCGCAATGGACCAGAAGCTGAAGATCGAGTTGAGCAAGCAGGGAATCGTTGCGACGACCCTGGAAGAGCTCTACAACTGGGGCCGGCGGAGTTCGGTGTGGCCGATGACGTTTGGTCTGGCTTGTTGCGCGATTGAGATGATCGCGACGTCGATGGCGCGGTATGACATTGCGCGGTTTGGCGCAGAGGTCTTCCGTCCTTCGCCGCGTCAGGCAGACCTGATGATTGTCTCGGGTACTGTGACGAAGAAGATGGCTCCGCAGGTGGTGCGGCTCTATAACCAGATGGCGGAGCCCAAGTACGTGATCGCGATGGGTGCGTGTGCGATCTCGGGCGGCCCATTCAAGCAGGGGTATAACGTGCTGAAGGGAATTGACCGCTATATTCCGGTTGACGTGCATATTCCGGGATGCCCGCCTCGTCCAGAGGCGCTGCTGGATGCGTTCATGACGTTGCAGAAGAAGATTGACGAGCAGGCTTTGACCGGCGCCAACAGGCCGCGACATCTGAATACTGAAGGTCAGGGCGAGTTTGTCGTTCCGCGGTACGGCGCGCACGATCTGGAACCGCCGAATAATCCGAGTGTGTGGCGCATTCTCAACAACGACGACGCATGTGGCCCGGGTGGAGACGATGCTGGAAAAGATTAAATCCGATATCGAAGCCGCTGTACCGGGTTGCCGCGTGGAGATTATTCCGAACGGAAGTCCCTCGGGCCAGCGCTCGCTGCTGCTCCAGCACGAGTTCGCGGTAGGCATCGCAAGCTTTCTCCGCGACAGCGTGGAACTCCGGCTGGATTATTGTTCCAACGTCTCTGGAGTGGATTGGCTGGACAAAGAGACCTCCGAAAAAGTGAAGGTCAAGACGATCGTGGATGGGGTGGAAAAAGAGATCGACGAGGTAAGAAAGACTCAGGTCCCGGGATTTCTTGAAGCCGTTTATCACCTGTATTCGATGGAGAAGAAGCACGGACCTGTGGTACTTCGGCTACGTACGGGAAACCGTACGGATCGAGTCCATCTGCCGTCGCTGACGCCAGTGTGGCGAAGTGCGGAGTTTCAGGAGCGCGAGGTATTTGACCTCTACGGAATCATCTTCGACGGTCATCCTGATCTGCGGCGGATTTTGATGTGGGACGAATTTGAAGATCATCCGATGCGAAGAGATTATGTTGAACCCGATGACTACGAGTACGAACCAACTGCGCATGACGACATCATCGTAAAGGCGAAGCAGCATAGCGCATGACAAATGGAACAACAGCGCCGGTAGACGAAGAGATGCCCGCCGATCTGGGTGACAGCAGCGGCGACGGCGAACTGCTCGAGATTGCGCTGGGGCCACATCATCCGTCGACGCACGGCGTGTTTCGGATGGATGTGGTGCTGGATGGTGAGCGGGTTGTGAAGCTCAAGCCGGTATTCGGCTATCTCCATCGCAATCACGAAAAAATCGCCGAAACGGCAAGCTATCTGGCGTCGATGCCGTACACGGATCGGCTCGACTACATGTGCTCGCTATCGAACAACTGGGCCTACGCGCTTTCCGTTGAGAAGCTTGCCGGGATTCAGGTGCCGGAACGTGCCGAATACATTCGCGTGATCACGGCAGAGCTGACACGACTGCAGAATCACGCTTCAACGATTGGATTTCTGACCCAGGAGATGGGCGCGAGCGGTACGCCGCTGATGTACGCCTTTCGCGAACGCGAGAAGATACTCGACCTCTTTGAGGCGCTCACCGGATCGCGAATGATGTGCAACTACATGCGATTTGGCGGCTGCCGGGTGGAGTTGCCTTCGGGCTGGCTTGAATGGGTGAAGAAAGTTGTCGATGCATTTCCGCGGTTTCTGGATGAGTACGAGCAGCTGTTGACCGGCAATGAGATCTTCATGGCACGCGCGCAGGGCGTTGGCGTGTTGAAGAAGGAACTGGCGATCAATGCAGGGGTGACCGGGCCGATGCTGCGAGCGTCGGGAGTTAACTACGACATCCGCAAAGTCGATAAGTACGGTATCTACGATCGATTTGATTTCAAGATTCCGCTGGGCGAGCACGGCGATGTTTACGATCGCTATATGATTCGCATGCTCGAGATGCGCGAGTCATTGAAGATTCTGAACCAGGCGCTGCGCGATATTCCGGCCGGTCCAATTATGGATCCGAAGGCAAAGCTTCGCGGCTTTCGCCCCCCAGTGGGAGAGGCCTACGGGCGGATCGAATCGCCGAAGGGAGAGCTTGGTTTTTACCTGATCAGTGACGGCACGGCCAATCCTTACCGGTATCGTGTGCGGCCGCCGAGTTTGATTAATCTGACCGTTCTCGAAGATATGTGTCGTGGCTACAATGTTGCGGACACGATTGTGATCTTTGGCACGGTGGATATTGTGTTGGGCGAGGTAGATCGTTAGCGAGTAGAAGAAGTAGATTGCTGTGCGAGGGCTTTGGACCATGCTTGGTGAAGGCATTTTGAAGGGGATGGCGGAGACGGCCAAGAATTTCATTGGCAGTTACGTCAGCAAAGACCGGTTGACCACCGTTCAGTTTCCGGAGGAGCGACTGCCGCAGGCCGAGGCGGCGCGTAACTTTCCGTTCCTCGTCTATGACGGCGATGACTGGCAAGCAGGTCTGCGGTGCGTGGCCTGCCAGATCTGCGAAAAAGAATGCCCACCGAAGTGCATCTTCATTGAAAAAAGCAAAGACAAGAAGCCGGATTATGTCGGCAAGTCGCAGTTTTATCCGACCGTCTTCAACATCGATGTCTCCGTATGCATGAGCTGCCAGATCTGCGTTGAAGTGTGTCCCTTTGACGCGATCGAAATGGATACCGCATTTGAACTAAGCACGGATGACCGCTTCGGCGGCCTGTTATGGAAGAGAGCGCAACTCGCCAAGTCAAACGATTACTTTCACCAGATTCATCCTGTCGGAGCGGCCGAGGTTGATGAGCGACTTATGGAGGCGAAGATCAAGGCCGAGGCCAAAGCAAAGCCTGCAGAGGTAAAACCATCGGAATCGCCCGTCGCACAATCTACTTCGAACACCGCGAGTTGATCGCCAATGGCTGAAATGTTGGATCAGATTTTCGTCATACTGAAGCACTGGCTGGTGGGTCACTCGCCAGTCTGGCTGCAACCTGTGGTTGCGTCGTTGCTTTCCGTGGTGGCGATTATCGTCGTGTTTGCAACGTTGTTTGCGGTTACGACGATCATGGAGCGGAAGGGATTGGGTCGGTTCCAGAACCGGTACGGGCCGAATCGAGTTGGGCCCGTATGGGTTGCTTCAGCCAATCGCGGACGGTATCAAGTCGCTCACCAAGGAAGACATCGTTCCTGATGCCGCAGACAAGGTCGTGCATTTTCTGGCTCCGTTGGTTCTGGTGACAGCGGCGTTCCTGGGCTATGCGGTGCTTCCAGTAGGCAGAAATATGGTCGTCGTCAATCTTGACGCCGGATTGCTGTATTTTTTCGCCGTCGGTTCGATGGTGGAACTCTCGATCTTTATGGCGGGTTGGTCGAGCCGAAACAAGTACTCGCTGCTGGGCGCGATGCGCGCGATTGCGCAGATGATCAGCTATGAGATTCCGCTGATCCTTTCTGCGATCGCCGTAGTGATGACGGTGGGATCGCTTTCAACGACCGGTATTGTCGAGAGCCAGGCCGGATATACCGGAATCTGGCCACACTGGTTTCTGTTCACTCCGTGGGGATTCGCTGGATTCGTGCTCTTTATGATTGCCGCGACTGCGGAATCCAATCGCTCTCCGTTCGACCTGCCGGAGGGTGAGTCAGAGATCATTGCGGGTTACTACATCGAATATTCGGGGTTCAAGTTCGCGCTGTTTTTTCTTGGCGAGTATATCGGCATGTTTGCGATTAGCGGTTTGGCAATCACGCTGTTTCTTGGCGGGTGGTCGGCTCCGCTTTCGTTCCTGAATGTGATCCCGTCGTATCTCTGGTTTTTTGCGAAGCTGATTGCGCTGATTGCGATGTTTATCTGGATTCGCGCCACGCTTCCGCGAATGCGCATGGACCAGCTGATGAACTTCGCATGGAAGTTTATGCTGCCGATGGCTCTGATCAATCTTGTGACGACGGGAGTCTGGCGCTTTATGCCGCCGGGGTTGTCGCGATGGATCGTTTGCGCGGTAATGGTCGTTGTTCCTTACGTGCTGTTGGGTCGTGGGATGATGCAGTCGAAAAAGCTGGGGAGGCGAGTGTATCGATTCGCGGAGTAGGGAAGTGGGCGCGGCCTCTCGCGATCGCGCGATGCGGTGATAAAGGATTGATTTGTTGCTGGACGTACCGGAACTGACGCATAGAATGCCAAGTAATATTGCGATGGAAAAATGGACGAATTGACGACGTGCCTGGAGAACAGATCCTGACCTTTTTCATCCTCGGTTTACTGACGATTGTTGGAGCGGTGGCGGCACTGACGTTGCGCAACCTTGTGCATTGCGTCCTGGCGCTGGTGCTGGCCTTTGTCGGTTTAGCCGGGCTTTATTTGAAGTTAGGCGCGCAGTTCATTGGCTTCGCGCAGGTTCTGGTTTACGTCGGCGCGGTCGCGATCCTCGTCGTTTTTGCAGATTCTCTTACGCGTGGTGCGGAATCAGGTCTGCAGTCGATCGTCTCGCCTTCCTGGCTCCCGAGTCTTGTCGTAGCCGCGTTGGTCTTTGGGATCTTCGCCTGGACAATTCATTCCAGTGTGGCATCTGGAGGCCCAGCACCTCCGCAACCCAACGTGACGGTCAAACAGATTGGCGAAGCTTTGATGTCACGTTTCGTTCTGCCATTGGAGGTGATCGGCCTGCTGCTCACTGCCGCGCTTGTCGGTGCCGTGACGATCGCAGTTCGGGAGAAGAAGGAGACGAAATGAGTCCGCTATCGAACTACCTTCTCATCTCCGGGCTCCTCTTCGCCGTCGGTCTTGCGGGTGCACTCACGCGGCGCAACGCCATTCTCGTTCTCGTGGGGATAGAATTGATGCTTAACGCTGCGAATCTGAACTTCATCGCGTTCTGGCGGTATGGTCCGAACCCCGAGGCATTGACGGGAATCATGTTTGCGATCTTCGCGATCGGCGTAGCCGCAGCCGAAGCTGCAGTTGGGTTGGCTCTCATCATCTCTATCTATCGGCATTACAAAACCACCAATATGGACCAGATTGATTCGATGAGGGGATAAGCCACGAATGTACCGCTCAGTTTTGCAAGAGCAGTTTGCCGCCAACACAACATTGATTGAGACGACATGACTTGGATTGTCCAAAATCTATGGCTGATTCCTGCGATGCCGGTAGTGGCGGCGGGGTTGAGCGCCTTCGCCAAACAGCGAAATCGAAGGTTTGCGGCGTCCGTTGCCATTGGGTCGATGTGTTTGTCTTTGGTGCTTTCTGTTGCGGCATTCGCGCAGGTGCTTGGCCGGATCGGTCAAGGAATTGAGGCGAGACAGGTCTTTAATTTTCCCTGGTTTCAAGTGGGTGATGAGTGGCTCAAACTAGGCTGGGTGCTTGATCCGCTTACGGCGATCATGTTGGTGATGGTCACGTTCGTGGGCCTGTTGATATTCATCTACAGCGTCGGCTACATGAGCCACGATGAGAACTTCACGCGGTTCTTCTGTTTTCTGTCGCTTTTTGCAGGGGCGATGCTGGGTGTTGTGATTGCAAACAGCCTGTTGTTGTTGTTTATCTGCTGGGAGATTGTCGGCCTCACGTCCTACTTGCTGATCGGATTCTGGTACCAGAAGCCGAGTGCGGCGGCGGCGGCGAAAAAAGCGTTTATCACGACGCGCATTGGCGACCTGGCATTCCTGCTCGGAATGGTGTGGCTGTATTCGCAAGCTGGCACATTGCTCTTCTACGACGGAGGCGCTGGATGCCTTGAGCACTCTGCGCTCATCGGGCTTGTCGCAAAGACTACGAGCATTGGCATGGCGGCTTCCACCGGCATCGGCTTGTTGATCTTCTGCGGAGCGGTTGGTAAGTCAGGCCAGGTGCCGCTGCATGTATGGCTACCGGATGCGATGGAAGGACCCACGCCGGTGAGTGCATTGATTCACGCGGCAACGATGGTCGCTGCCGGCGTATTTCTCGTTGCGCGAGTCTTTCCGTTGATGAGTGCTGCACGGGAATGACATGCCGGTTACGTCGACCACAGCGCTTACAGTCATCACCTGGGTTGGCGCGATCACTGGGCTCTTCGCTGCGAGCATTGCGGTTGCGCAGGACGACATCAAGCGCATCCTCGCGTATTCCACTGTTTCGCAACTCGGTTACATGATGATGGGCTTGGGCGTTGGCGGCGTTGCTGTAGGGATGTTTCATCTGATCACGCATGCGTTCTTCAAGGCGTTGCTGTTCATGGGAGCGGGCTCGGTGATTCACGGCTGCCACGAGGAACAAAATATTCGTCGCATGGGTGGTTTGCGGAAGCTGATGCCGATAACGTTTGCGACGTATGCCGTGGGCATGCTGGCGTTGTCCGGCTTCCCGCTTTTCTTCTCAGGGTTTTGGAGTAAGGACGCTATTCTGCATGCTGCGTCTATCTGGAGCGTGTCACGCGTGCCCTTTTATCTAGGCTCAATTGGCGTGATGGTTACTGCCTTCTATATGACCCGGCAGGTGTACTACGTCTTCTTCGGCGAACTGCGCGCGGGCAAAGTCGTCAGTGAATCGTCGCATTCCGCCGAACATGGCGACTCCATGAAGCCGCACGAAAGCGGCACGATCATGACTGGACCGCTGGTAATTCTTGCGGCGTGTTCAATTTTGCTTGGATTGATAGGTACGCCAGCGTGGCCCTGGTTCCAGTCGTTCCTCGGCGGCCAAGAAGCCAGAATTGACTTTGCCGGATTCGGAGAGAATGGAATTCTTCCAATCATGCTTTCTTCGACGGTCATCGTTTTTCTGGGGTTTGGGCTCGGGTGGTGGTTTTATGGGCGCAAGCCAATCGATGGCATTGAAGCCAAGACGCAGTGGAGCGAGTTCAGCCGCACATTTTCAATGTGCTGCGTAACGGCTACTTCGTCGACAAATTCTATGGAGCCACGGTCATTCGGTTGAATGGATGGTTCGCACATCTCTGCGATTGGCTTGATCGCTGGGTCTGGGGCGGTGCGGTGCGACTGGTGTCATACCTTGTGCTGGGAGTTTCGGTATTTGGATCGGTCGTTGGATGTGATTGTGGTAAATCCGGGCTTCGATCAGGGTTGTGAGAGCGTCACTCGCGGTGGCCGCATACTCTCGCGCCTTCAAAATGGTCGCACGCAAAATTATCTGCGCGTCGTGGGGATAGCCTTTGTGGCACTCGTCTTATTCCTCATTTGGGGTAAGCGCGGATGAGTGCATTCCCATCGTTAACAATATTGACTGCCGTACCCCTGGTTGGTGCTTTTGCTGTTCTGAGCGTAGGCCCGCAGATGAAGAGAGCGGCGCGCAACGTTGCGTTGACCTTCAGTTTCGTTGCGCTTGGGATAGTGTTGATTCTGTGGCATCGATTTAATCCAACGCCAGGTGGGCTCCAATTCGAGGAACTGCATGCCTGGATTCCAGCGATCGGAGTTCAGTATCACTTAGGAATTGACGGGCTTGGGCTGCTGATGCTGTTGCTGTCGGCGATTGTCGTGCCAATGTCGATTGCGGCGTCGTGGCAGGTCGAAGAAGGCGCGCCACTCTACTTCTCCCTGGTGCTGTTTCTCGAAGCTGGATTGTTCGGAACATTCTCTGCGCTGAATTTCTTTCACTGGTTCATCTTCTGGGAGTTGAGCCTGATTCCAGCGTTTTTCCTGATTCGACTTTGGGGTGGTCCGCGACGCGCCGCAGCGGCAACTCAGTTTTTTGTCTACACGATGGTGGGAAGCGTTGCGCTGTTGCTTGCATTCCTTGCCATCTTTGAGGGTACCGGCACCTTCGATTTCGTCAGCCTCTCTGAATTGGCTCGCAATGGGCAATTGATTCCTGCATTGGTTGAGAAGATAGGCTGGCATCTGCTAACGCCCCAGCATGTCGCACTCGTCATCTTCTGGTGGCGCATTTCTTGGTTTCGCCGTAAAAGTGCCGCTAATTCCGTTTCACACATGGCTGCCTGATGCTTACACAGAAGCCCCTACTGGCACGACCATGCTGCTCACCGGTGTTATGTCCAAGATGGGCGTTTACGGATTTCTACGAATATTGCTTCCCATTTTTTACGTGGAGATGCGGTCTGTGAGACACGCTGTTCTGTGGCTTGCTGTGGCAACGATTGTTTTGTCCGCATACGCAGCGCTCGTACAGACGGATTTGAAGCGTATCCTTGCATACTCCTCCATAAATCATCTCGGATACTGCATGCTTGGAATTTTCTCTGCCGCTACATTCACGGGTGACAGGTGCAGAATTTGCAACTGCGAAAGTGGCAGCGCTGAGCGGCGCGATGCTGCAGATGTTCAATCACGGAGTGACTGCTGCGACGCTATTTTGGTTTGTGGCGTTGCTGGAGAAGCGCAGTGGAGGCTTGCGCGGACTCAATGATTTCGGCGGCTTGCGCAAGGTCGCTCCGGTCTTTTGCGGGCTGATGGGGATCGCCTTGTTTTCGTCTCTGGGTCTGCCCGGCCTGAACGGATTCGTCGGCGAATTCCTCATCTTTAGAGGCGCATTTCCGCTGGCGACATGGGCGACTGCGCTTTCCGTATTTGGGTTGCTGGCGACGGCAATCTTCATTCTGACAATTCTTCAACGTGTTTTTTCCGGGCCACTGAATGAGAGATGGTCGACCCTGCGCGATTTGACGACTGGAGAACGGCTCGCGCTGCTGCCTCCAATCGCAATGATGTTCGTGTTGGGACTCAATCCGCAATTGATGCTCGGCGTTATCAACAGCACCGCGATGAAATTAACGGAACAATTGAGTCATTAGCTAAGCTATGAGAGGAGATAAAGCCGGAGTGAACGATGACAGAGCTAGCGTGCGATAAGGATTTGCGACGATATCTGTGGTTTGGCATTTTAGATTATGCTCGCATGGACTATTTACATTTCGTTTTTCGGCGTGCTGGTGCTGTTGCTGCCGAAAGTGAGTGCGCAGGCAGCGCGGATTATCGCGTTGCTCGCCGCGACATTGGGCTTGGGATAACGATTGTGGGGTTCGCCCAGCAGAGAACCGGCGAGGTGGTGACAGTCGCGCGTGTGCCGTGGATTCCGTCACTTGGGATCGAGTATCACCTCGGCACGGATGGCATAAGCATGACGCTGCTGCTGCTGACCGGTATTGTGGCGATTGCGGGCATTCTTTTCTCGTGGAATATCGAGCATCGCGCGAAGGAGTTTTTTGCGTTCTATCTCGCGCTCATTGGTGGCGTGTATGGCGTTTTTCTCAGCTTTGATTTGTTTCTGCTCTTCGTCTTCTATGAGATCGCGATTATTCCGAAGTACTTCCTGATTGCCATCTGGGGTTCGACGCGTCGCGAGTACGCGGCGATGAAGCTTGCGCTGTACTCGTTTGTCGGCAGCGCGATGGTGCTTATCGGATTGATTGCAGCGTATGTGGTTGCCGGCGCGAAGACGATGAGCATCGTCGAGCTCGCGCATTTTCCATTTCCTCTGCATTTCCAGATGTGGGCGTTTCCATTGGTCTTTGTGGGATTCGGAATCCTGGCGGGTTTGTGGCCCTTCCACACCTGGGCTCCCACGGGCCATGTGGCGGCGCCCACTGCTGCCTCAATGTTGCTGGCGGGCGTGGTGATGAAGCTAGGCGCTTATGGTTGCTTGCGGGTAGCGATGACGCTGTTTCCGCGCGGGCTGGATCCGTGGGGAATGCATGTGCTCGGCTTTGGCTCGTGGCGCGACGTGTTTGCCATGCTTGCTCTGATCGGGATCGTGTACGGCGCGATGGTTGCTCTGGTGCAGAAGGATTTCAAGTTCGTCGTGGGTTATTCAAGCGTAAGCCACATGGGTTTTGTCCTGCTCGGCCTGATGACGTTGAGCCAGATCGGGCTTAGCGGCGCGGTTCTCCAGATGTTTTCTCACGGAATTCTTGCTGGGTTATTGTTCGGAGTCGTGGGAAGGATGGTCTACGACAGAACGCACACTCGTGATCTGGACGCGCTCGAAAAGATGCATCTCTACAAGATCATTCCTTTCGCCGCGGTCACATTCATCATTGCCAGCATGGCTTCGATCGGACTGCCGGGGTTCAGTGGATTTGTAGCGGAGCTGCAAGTGCTCGTCGGAGCCTGGCGTGCTTTCCCGCTGTATGCGGTGGGTGCGGGATTTGGAATTGTGATCGGGGTCGCTTATACATGGCGCGCGATGCAGAAGGCGTTTATCGGCGGTGGTGTGGCTAACTCCGATGCGATACACCATCCTCTGCCTCCGATCTCGATTCCCGAACGCATAGGCGCCGTCATCCTGATTGGCGTAAGTTTGACCATCGGACTCTATCCACAATTCATCTTGAATCGAATCATTCCAGCTTTGAACTCGCCGCTATTCGACGGCCTGCGGAAAGGTGGCTGGCAATGATGACCGGAGGTTATCCCGAGTTGTTCAAGCTGGTCCTGCCGGAGGCAATCGTCGTTGTTACTGCTCTGATCGTGCTGTCGGTCGACCTTCTTCTGTTGCGAAGCGGGAAGATGCGGACGCGGTTCGTTGTGGGCGCGGGTATTGCCTGCATCGGGTGCGTGGGCGCAATCTCTCAAATGCTGACTGCGCCGCAACGGGGCTAACTTTGTTCGATGGAATGCTGGTATTCAATCCGCAGATTCAATTGGTTCAAATCGCGCTTCTTGTCTTAACAGCTCTTGTGATTTTGCTATCGATAGACTCGACGTTTACCGCGCACGTCGGCGAGTATTTGGCACTTATCCTGATTGCGACCAGCAGCATGATGTTCCTCGTGGGCTCGCAGAACATTCTTCTGATCTTTATTTCGCTGGAACTGTTGAGCCTGTCGCTCTATATCCTCACCGCATTCAATAAGGGAAGCGCTCGCTCAGCTGAAGCGGCATTGAAGTATTTTCTTTTCGGCGGAATGTCCGCGGCATTCACTCTCTTTGGGCTGAGTCTTGTCTATGGCTTATCGAATTCAACAAATCTCACGCAAATTGCAGCATCGATTAAGTCTTCTCGATCCACTGCTAACGGTCGCGATCGTAATGACCGTCATTGGATTTGGTTTTAAGGTTGCGGCTGTTCCATTTCACTTCTGGGCGCCCGATGTCTATGAAGGTGCTCCAACAACCAGCGCGGCGTTGATTGCGTCCGGGGCAAAAGTTGCAGGCCTCGTCATCTTCTACCAGGTGATGGTGATTGGCTTTGCAGGAGCGGAGGGGAGTGCGCCTGGGGAAGATACGTGTCGGGCTGGGTCCCGGTGATCGCCCTGCTGGCTGCTCTTTCGATGGTGCTTGGAAACCTTGTCGCCATCATGCAGACAAGCGTGCGCACGATTGCTTGCCTATTCGGCCATTGCGCACGTTGGTTACATGCTGCTTGCGCTGGTGTCGCACACCGAGCAGAGTTTCGTCGCGCTGCTTTACTACGCCATGACGTACGCGCTGACGACGATAGGTGCATTTGGCGTTGTGGCGATTGTGGAAAGAGAAAGCGGCAGCGACAAACTTTCCGATTTTCGCGGGGCTCAACCGGCGGGCGCCGGTACTTTCCTTCTGCATGCTGATTTTTATGCTTTCTCTTGCAGGGATTCCGCCGCTGGCAGGGTTTTTCGGAAAGTTTTATTTGTTCACTTCGCTCTTAAAGGCCGAACCAACTACACATCGGCCTGCTCTGGTTGGTGATTCTGGCTATCGCGATGAGCGCCGTCTCGCTGTACTACTACCTGCAAGTGCTCAAGCGGATCTATATTGCAGATCCGCCAGCCGAAGCGGGCCGGATTCAAGTATCCGCTGTTAGCCAGGTCGATCTTATGCCTGATTGCGCTCGGCGTTGTCATTCCTTGGTTGCGCTCCAAATATGCTGCTGGAATGGCTGCAACGAGCAAGTTACTGAGCTTGGGTGAGCTAAGGAAAGAGTGATGAGCGATCAGGATTCATTCTCGGTGACTTCCTGATAGCACTTGGCGATCTTAAGTACCCTCGCCAACTCCTCGGCAGTTCGAATGTCTGCTTCAATCTCTCCAATTCGCAGCTTGGCTGTGCGGCCTCGCCGCGCCTGCAACCAATTGCCTACGGGAGCCCGCAAAGCCGGCTCGAGAGTAGTGCCGAGCTCGACTCGCCACTCTCCTGAGACTTGGGGCGAGTCCCCTGGGTGAACGGGGTGCGAGCCCACCTCGTGAATCACCAGGCCGTCCGCCTTCAGGGTTTGTCCGAGGTTGCGAAGCTCCGATTGGTAGTCGGGGTCTCTCCACGGCGGGTCGTCTGGCGACGGGATCATACTGATCTGAAGTTCCATGGCAAAAAAGCTATCAGGGTTTCAGAATTTAGTACAGCGTCACTTGTCCAACCTGAGAATCTGATCTTCTAAGCGCTATTACTATGAGGATTGAGGATCGGCGCCGTCCTTGAAGCGGAAAGCTAATAGCGTAATGTCATCCTCTGGCTCTCCTCCGGAAGCGAGATCGGACCATCGCGATAACTCCTCGAGAAGGGCATCGACGAATTGTCCGGCTGATAGATCATGATGGTCCTGGAGAAATTGCTTGAAGCGCTCTGTGCCAAACTCCTCTTCTGACGAGTTAGACATCTCCGGGATTCCGTCGGTATAGAGCACACCCCAGTCGCCCGGCTTGAAGGGGATTTCCATTGCGGTGTATGTAGCTTCAGGGAAGAAACCGAGGAACAGGCCGTTCTCGACGAAGTCGCAGGCCCTGTTTGCCGAGCTGTCTCTTATGATGAGTGGCGGGTGTCCTGCACCGGCATAGAGGATGTTTTGCTTTTCGGTATCGACCACGACGTACACGGCGGTGACGAAGTGCCCCTTGAATTTGCCACACAGCGCCTTATTCAGGCCGGCCAATACGCGCGCGGGATCTGAGGCATATGCAGTCTGGCCGTCGAGCGCAATCTTGAGCATGGACGAGATAAGAGCTGAGGGCATTCCGTGGCCGGATACATCCGCCACGAGAATGCCGACTCGATTTCCATCGATCGGAAGGAAGTCGTAGAAATCTCCTGCCACGGACGTCATGGGAACATAGCGGGCGGCCATCTCAAGACCCTGTATCGCCGGAATTTCGCGCGGCAAGATGGACATTTGAATCTGCCTCGCGGTGTCCATCTCCCCTTTGATGGTTTGCAACTGGCTTGCCAACTGTTCGCGAATTCCGCGGAGCACAAGATGGGTACGCACTCTGGCCTGTACGACCGCCGGAGAGAATGGCTTGTGAATGTAGTCGACCGCGCCAACCTCGAAACCCTTCGTTTCATCGTCGATCTCTGTCTGGCCCGTAAGGAAGATCACCGGGATGTCGCGCGTGTGCTCGACTGACTTGAGACGCGAGCAGACCTCGTACCCGTCCATCTCCGGCATCATCACATCGAGAAGAATCAGATCTGGAGCCGGATCTTGATTGGCAAGTTCTAACGCTTTCGCGCCACTCGTTGCGATCCGGGTCTTATAGGTGTCTCTCAGGATTGAATTTACAACCTGGATATTTGCGGGTTCATCATCAACAAGCAGCACGACTTTCGCTTCGGCGTTCATCCCTTAACCTCTTCTTGATCCAAGCTATGTTCTTTCGCGATGTCGTCGAGTTTCGATAACGCTCCAGCGAAATCGAAGTCGCTAATATTCGCAGCAAGTGCGTCTAATCTCGTCTTCGCAATTTGGCCGTTCAGAATGTTTCGCAGAGTGCGAAACGTCTCTTCCGAATCGCCGTCGCTTGCTTTGAGCTGGCTCCGCAGCCGCGCGATCTCATTGGAAGCCGCGATGGGATCGAAGCTTTTCTTCGGCTCGATCTCGAGTGTCAGTGCCTCCAATGGCAATGCCTGCTCGATGGCGTCGATCTGAACGCGGAGCGCGGTGGCGAACTCCTGAAGAATTGCTGGAGCTGAGGAATCGTTCTCGCGAATTGCCTTCTCCAACGTTTCGGCGGCAGACTGGACCGGCTTAATACTGATGTTGCCAGCGACTCCCTTTACCGTGTGAGCGATTCGCTCAGCCGTCTTGCGGTCGTCGGCATGGAGAGCGTCTGAGATCTGCAACGCAGAGTCGGTGTATTTGGCTGCGAACTTCATGAGCAGGTCCCGGTAAAGACGGCTGTTTCCTCCAACGCGCTTGAGGCCATCCTTGATGTCGACGCCTTCAATTTCGGGCAACTCGGAGGGATGATGCGAAGCGATACTCTCAACCTTCTGCTGCGAAGGCTCGGGGGGGCTGATCATGGCGTGGTTTGATCCATTTCATCACTGTCGTAAACATTGCGTCAGGGTCGATGGGCTTGGTCAAATGGTCGTTCATCCCTGCTGCACGACATGCTTCGCGGTCCGCATCCATTGCATTCGCAGTCATAGCAATGATTGGCAGTGAGTTGAAGCGCGGGTTTGACCTGATCGCCTTTGTTGCCGCGATTCCGTCCATCACCGGCATTTGCATGTCCATGAGCACGAGGTCGTAGTCGCGTTGGTTCACCATCTTGACCGCAACTTCGCCATTTTCTGCCACATCGATGGACATGTGCGCGGGCTCAAGCAGTCCCAGCGCGACCTCCTGATTGAGTTCGTTGTCCTCGACCAGCAGCACCCGTGCCCCGAGTAGTTGGTCGAGGTTGACGGCTGAACCGACCTCAGCCTCTCGCGCAGCGGGCTCATGATCGTCGCTCAAGGCCTGAACGGCAGAGTCAAAGAGCATCGATGGAGTAACAGGTTTTATCAGGACGTTGTCGAAGGAAGCATCTTCAGCTTGCTTCATCACCTCTTCGCGGCCGTAGGCCGTTACCATGACGAGACGCGGCGGGGCTACTAATCCTGGAAGTGCACGAATCTTCTTACCCGTTTCGATCCCATCGAGGCCGGGCATCTGCCAATCGATGAACACGATGTCGTAGGGTTCTTTGCGGGCGGCGGCCTGCTGGACCATCTCGATGCCTTCCAGGCCGGACGCCGCTTCGTGCACTACGAATGTCATACTGGACAGCATGCTCGATTCGATTTCGCGGGCCTGCGCATTGTCGTCGATGATCAGGACGCGGCGACCCCGCAGGTCGGGATGGGCAAGATTTCTACTGGCGGCATCGCCTTTGCCGAGATAGGCGGTGAACCAGAACGTGCTTCCTTTTCCTACCTCGCTCGTGACGCCAACATCGCCGCCCATCAGTTGTGCCAGCTTCTTGGAGATGGCGAGTCCTAGCCCGGTCCCGCCGTGTTGGCGCGTGGTTGAAGCATCTGCCTGCTCAAACGCCTGGAAGAGGCGGCCGATTTGTTCTTCGGTCAGGCCAATGCCTGTGTCGCTGACGGAGAAGTAAACGAGCTGGCCTTTCTCGTCTTCCTTCTCGACTCGAGCTTAATAACGACCTCGCCGCGCTCTGTGAATTTGACAGCATTGTTGCAGTAGTTGATCAGGATCTGCCCGAGACGAAGAGGGTCTCCCTTCGGGTGGGTGTAGACCGCGGGATCAATGTCGAAAATGAGTTCCAGACCTTTTGCGGAGGCCTTCTCGGAGATCAAGTTGGCGACGTTCTCGAGTACTTTCTCTATATCGAAGTCGATGTTCTCAATGGACAGTTTGCCCGCTTCGATCTTTGAGAAATCCAAAATGTCGTTAATGATGCCCAGCAGGTGCTGGCCGGACTGTTGAATCTTTCGGATATAACCGCTCTGACGAGGATTGAGTTCGGTCTTCAGAGCCAGATGCGCCATGCCGATGATCGCATTCATCGGCGTCCGGATCTCGTGGCTCATATTGGCGAGGAAATCGGACTTCGCCTGCGTGCCCGCTTCCGCCACCTCTTTGGCTTCAAGGATCGCGGCCTCAGCCCATTTGCGTTGGGTTATGTCCTTAACATTCGCGATGAGGATCTTCTGGCCCAGGTAGTCTGCGGCGAAGAACGTGACCTCGGCATCGAACAGGCGTCCATCTTTGGTTCGATGTTTTCCCTCTCGCGTCAGAACAGGAGTATCTTTCAAGAGGTCAACGAGTTCCTTCAACCTGTCCGGCCCAACTTCTGTGATCGCGCTGATGGGGGTCGCGAGCAGCTCCTCTCGTGTATAGCCAAGGCTGCGGCAGGCTTCCTTGTTGACGTATTCAAACCCTCCATCCGTTGGGCGGACCCAAAAGACCGCGTCGGCCGCATTGTCCACCGCATACTGAGTGAATTGAAGCCGCTCCTCTGCCTTCTTACGCTCCGTAATGTCTTCGTGTAGTGAGATGACATATTGAGGCTTATTCTGGGCGTCGCGGACAAGCTTAAATCTACCGCTTGCAATGATGACGCTGCCGTCGGGACGGACGAAACGTTGAATAGACTCATCCTCATCGCGTTCCCCTTTGACTAGCGCCCCATACCGCCTATTTCCCTCGGCACGATCTTCCGGATGAACGATCTTGTCCCATTGTTCAGTAGTGGTCAACTCTTCCGGACTGCGACCCAAAATTTGAGTCTCGGCCTGGTTGCCTAGATGCTGGCCGGTCTCGATGGTGTAAATGCCGATTCCAATCTGTGCGCTCTCGAAGATGGAACGGAACCGCTTCTCGCTTTCCTGCACGGCTAGCTCGCTGCGTAGTCGTTCCGTTATGTCGCGGAAGGCGACGACCGCGCCCACAACTTCGTCATCTTTCTGAATCGGGGTCGTCGTGTACTCGACGGGGACGGTACTGCCATCCTTCCTCCAAAGGACTTCGTTCGACGATGCGCGACAGCGTCCATCCTGGACAGTCTTGAACATCCCGCATTCTTCGACAGGAAACACAGATCCGTCAGCGTGAGCGTAATGAACTTTTGCATGCATCTGCTGGCCAACGAGTTCCTCAGGTTCGTACCCAAGCATCAGTGCACCCGCAGGATTCACGAAGGACACCAGGCCATTAACATCCACACCGCAAATGCCATCCGCTACCGACGACAAGATCAGGCGAGATCTCTCCTCCATCGTCTTTAGAGCTTCAGCCTGCTGTTGCGTCTGTTCCAGAAGAACTCTGGTTCTGATGTTGACAGCCAATATCTCAGCGTTCACTGCCAAAACAGGCAAGAGGGCGTCAAGCAAGGCCTGCTGCCGTTCTGACAGTGATGAGACAGGTGCGAGTTCCAGCACACCAACTGCTACGTCTTGACTGACCACGGGCAGAAATAAAAGAGTGTGGGGCTTAATGATTCCCGCACCGGTCGAGACGAGGAGGTGATCGGCCTCGCTCGCGGGCACGGTCAAAGGCCGTTTTTCGACAGCGGCCTGGCCGACGAGGCCCTCCCCTAGAGCAAACTCTGGAGTTTCATCCGGATGGTCGAGTGCAAAACCAGAGACGCGAGTCCAACGAGTGCGGCTCTCATCGGCCACATAGAGAGCTCCGTAGAACAGGGGTATGGACTTAGAGAGGCGAGTAAACAAGCATCGTCCAACCGCAGCAAAACTTTCGGACGCTTGCAGTTCTTCCGTAATTTCCGCAATCTCGGCCTTCACCCAGTGCTGCATCTCCCGTTCGCGAGCGCCAGACTGAAGGGTGCTTAAGGCACGGCTGATCGCGCCGATTTCATTCGATTGGGTCAAATAGGGGATGGTTTCATCCAGTTGTCCGTCGGCTAGAGCCTGCACGCTTCCGCGTACCGCCAGCAACTCGCGAATCACTTGAGTTTGAACGATATAAGCGGTGAAGACTAAGGTTGCTATCAGCCCCAGACAGATGACGATCCATCTGATCAAAACCGTGCGGTCAGTTTTTCTCGTTAGGTTGTCAGATTGTTGATCTACGGATGCTCGGAGTTTGTTTACAAGGTCGATAGCGGATTGTCGCGATAGTTGGAATTCGGCACCTGCCGGACCGCGCATCAGATTCAGAGCCTTTTCGGTGTTGCCCGCGAGAGCCGCGGCACGAATGGGGCGGGCATCCGAGAATGCCTTATCGAAAGTAGCTGCGGTGGCGTGGATTTCCGTGGCGTGACCTGGGCTCTGAATTAGAGCGTCCTCGATCTGCTTCTGATAATCGGCGTCGAGCTTGTCTAACTCACCATCGATCTGGACTTTTCTATCGGGGTCAGGATCGGTGATCTCTGCGTAGAGGAAATAACCGACTCGATTTGCGTGAGCTCTCGCAATTGCGAGGTTCTGAAGCGTTTTGACGTCATGATCGATTAGGTCGCTATACTCCCTGTCGATCATCCTGCTCGACACCGACGAATACACCGTGGCGAGGATCACCATAAGTGCTAGCGGAAGTACAGCCAGCAGTAGCTTTCGCCGAATTTTCATATTCTGCAGAAGCGACATCATTTGTCTCTCCGTTCAAGCCCGGAGCCATCCAGGAAGGACGCAACACGCTAGGGCATTTCGCGCAGCAAATTCTTCCGGGGACTGTTTCGTCGCTCGGACTCAATCCAAATCAGCCAATCGGCCGCCGGATTCTGTTCCAGCCTATGCTCTTTGCGAACTCGAGTTCAAATGCTCTCAAGACTTGCCGGCGGGGTTTGCCGAGAAGTACTGATTGAGCCCAGCAGCCACCTCTCTAAGGCCACGATCGAGACTGGTATCCAGAGCCGTCACGACCGCCGGAATATCTTTGCCTTGCGCTGGTTCGGATTGCGAGTAGAAGTGCCTCCAAACGATCTTTCCCGACTTTTTGTCATACAACTCGAACTCCATGGAGACCTGTCCAGTGATGCTCGCGCCGCCGTCCACCTCGTCGAAGTTGTAGAGTCTTCCGCGTACGACGTACTGCCCATCCGCCGTACTTCCCAGGCCAGCCACCGATTGATAGTCGCCGGACTCGTTCAGAATGCGCGTAAGTTTAACTTTGACCATGTCGACCGGCGGATATACCCAACGGCTGTACTCGTACACGCCTATCTCGTTCGTGCCCACGCGATAAGCAATCGGAGAATCGCGATAGATCAACGGGCCCATCACATTTCCAACGAGCAACGACACAGGAAAGGCGCTCGTCGTGCGAGTTGGTGCGGCGGGCATCTGCACCGTGTAGTACTTGATTGGCTTGATGGAGGCGCACCCACTGAGACCCAGCGCCAGCAGAGAGATCACAATACGACGGGTTGCAAGGTACATAAAACACCTCTTTCTTGACGCTCCTTGAAATGCCTTCAAGGTTTGCAGCTCAGCCGCAGCCACCTTCTAGTGATCACCAGGTTTACGATCTTTCACTCCGCTGCCACGAATAAGAGACTGATGGTCTTGTCTTCAGTTCTTCCGTCAGCTCTCTTAGGTTCTCGGTTGCCGCGCGGACGTTCAACAAGATCTCGTCGATATTGTCCTCGTTGTTGTCCACCGTGTTTTTGAGCTGATCCATCAGGGCAGATGCCGTGTTCAGGGTATCTCTCAGTTTCACAACGATTGCGCGGATATCTTCGCGATTCTCAACCACAACAGCGTCGACGTGAGACAGCGTCGTATTCGCTTCCGCCATGGTCTTCTTCAAGTCATCGAGCAGCGGAGAGATCTTTGTGCTTGCCGCCTGTATGTTCGTCAGGGTCGCCGAAACCTTCGGCCGATCCTCACCCAACATGCCGTTAAGATTAGTGAGACTACCGCTGATGTTCTGGCGATTCTTGTCGTTCAGCAGGTCGTTGACTCGGTCTATGGTCGTCTTGAGTTCGGTTAGACGCTGGTTCAGGTTTTGCAGGACCTGATTAGCAATAGGCGTCAAACCGCCAATCATATCGCCGATGTCAGCAATACCGAGGGTCTCTGCCGACTTGAGTTCGCTGCCTGCCGGAGCTAGCTGTCCGTTCCTGCTTCCGGTGCCGATTTCGACGAAGTTATCGGAGAGGGCGCCAAGCGCGGATATCTTCGCGATGCTGTCGGTCTTGACCGGAATGTTGGGCTTCACGCGGAAGTCGATTTCAATGCGGGTCGTGTCATCCGGGTCCACGCGCACCTTATCGACCTTGCCGGCTTCCATGCCGCCATAACGCACCATTGCGCCAGGCACCAGACCGCCGGCCGACTTGAAGTAGGTGTGATACGGCGTGCCGCCGGATGAAAAGGTGCCGGAGACAGCAAGAATGGTTCCGATCAGCAGCGCCGCCGCAACCAATACGAAGATACCTACGAGTGCCTGTTCACGAATACTATTCATAGCTCTTTCATCCTCAACGGCTCCTCGCTTCTACGTTCTTGTGTTCTTAGGGCCCTGCGTCAGCATCTGGAGATAGTCGAGTTCCTGAACAACCTCAGGCTCGGGCCTCCGGTCGAGAAACTGGCGAACGCGCGGATGCTGACTTGCCTGAAATTCTTCTTTGGTGCCCAACGCAATGATGTGGCCGCGGTCGACATAAACCATCCGGTCCGCGATCAGGAAAGCGCTGGCTAACTCGTGTGTCACCACGACGATCGTGATGGAATAGGCCTTCTTGAGGTCCATGATCAGTTCGTCGAGTCCTGCAGCGATAATGGGGTCCAGCCCTGCCGATGGTTCGTCGAAGAACAGAATCTCCGGATCCATGGCCAGGGCACGCGCCACAGCGGCCCGCTTCTTCATACCCCCGCTAAGTTCCGAAGGCATGTAATCCTCAAAATTGGCGAGGCCAACTTGTCCCAGCTTGATCCTCACCATGACCCTGATCGTTGAGTCTTCAAGATCCGTATGTTCGCGCAGCGGCAGCGCAACGTTCTCTCCAACAGTGAGGGATCCGAACAACGCAGAACCCTGAAACGACATCCCCATCTTCAAGCGGATCGCATCCATCTCTCTCTCGCTGAGATTGGCAATGTTTGAGCCTTGAATCCACACCTCTCCCGAGGTCGGCTTTTCCAGGCCAACCAGCGTTCGCAGGAGTGTGCTTTTGCCTGAGCCTGATCCGCCAAGGATCACCATGGTCTCCCCGCGCTTGATGTCGAACGTGAGCCCGTGGAGGATCTCGCGCTCGCCATAGCTTACGCGGAGGTCGACTATTGAAATGGCCGCGTCCTCAGAACGTTCACTCATCTCTGCGACCTGCGATCGAGATCTTGCATCAGTGGATGCTTTGCCGCCATGCACATGCTCCTGCGCTAAGAAGGATTGAGAATGTAGAACAAACTCGTAAATACGAGGTCGACCAAAATCACAAGGGCAATCGAAGTAACTACGGCTGCGGTTGTCGACCGCCCGACTTCCTCGGCGCCCGCTCCTGTCGAAAATCCTTCTTTGCATCCGACAGCCGTGATGACCAGGCCGAAGAGCACACTCTTGATGAGCCCGGTATAGATGTCGCGGGAAAGGATTGAATCTCGCGTTGCTTCGAAATAAGAGGCGATCGTAAAGTTGGCAGCGGTAACGCCGAAGACGCAACCGCCGACCACACCCATAAAGTCGGCCCAGATTGCAAGCGCCGGCATCATGAACAGCATCGCCAGAAACTTTGGCGCGACAAGGAAGGCAACCGGATCAAACGCCATGGTCCTCAGGGCGTCCACTTCTTCGGTAACCTTCTTCGTACCGATCTCTGCGGCGAAGGCAGATCCCGACCGGCCTATGACGACGATGGCTGTAAGCAGCGGTCCAAGCTCGCGGAGAATCGAGACGGCAACAGCGCCGGCAACAAGCTGCATGGCTCCCAGTCTGCGAAGCTCATAGGCGCTTTGCAGGGCCATGATCAGCCCGACGAAAAACGTAATCAGCGAGACGATGGGTATGGCTTCCACACCGATAGCCATTGCCTGATGAAATGCCGCCTGCGGGCGGAAGCGTCGACCACGAAACGGGCCCACAAAGGTGACATAGGCTGACTGGCCAGCGAGGTTCGCCAGGTCGCCGATGTAGGCCAGACCGCTGATGGTCATGAAGCCCACCCGGGTGGGCACTGCGACGATTTTTTCCGATGCGCTCAATGCCTTGGTACCTCTCATCGACGGTGCTTACTTACCGGAATGCTGCGAGTGGCATTTGGTGCGAGGTCAGCTCTGAAACCGAGGTGCTCAGGCCTGTACTATCTGTTCTTCGGTTGCGACTATTTCAAAAATTCCGGTCAGACGCGTCAGTTGCAAAACCTGCAGAACGGCTCCGCCCACACCAAACAGCACGAGCTTTTTCTTGGAATCCTGTGCTGCTCTAAGGACTTCCACCAGGGAGGCGATGCCGGAGCTATCGATATAGCTCACGCCCCCCAGGTTGATGGCCATATGTTGTGTCGCATTCAGGGAGGTCATCAACGTCTTTCGCAGAGCTGGAGAACTGCCAAGGTCGATCTGACCGACAAGGTCGACGATCGTGTAACTTCCTGCAGTTCGTGTAGAAGAACCCATTGTTCTTTGCATATCCATCCCCTCATTTAGCTACGAATCAGCGTGCGAGTTGATCTTCAAGACCAGGGCCCTTTGTTTTCCGTCGATTAACCTACGGCGGCAAGGTTCTTTACTAATCTGAGCTGGTTTTTCCCGTCCACCTGTTCATAGCACATATCGTCCATAATCGCCTTCATTAAGTGTGTCCCACGTCCACTTAGCGAGATCGTGTCGAGGGGCTGTCCGCATATCCGGTCTGGATCTGGGGGCTCCCCATGGTCGAGGAGCCTGAACTCGAGCCGATCGTCATTCACGGTAGCATTCCAATTCGATCTCCTGATCGTAATGGTTCTTGTAGGCGTGCCGGATAATATTAGCTAAGGCCTCGTCAACCGCCAAAGTAACTCCCTGACTCGACTCTTCCGACAGACCACAGATTCTGCTTACCTCGCTTGCCAATGCACGCGCGATGCATAGGAAGCGAGGGTCGCTGGGTACAACGAGCTTCAAATGAAGGTCCATTTCTCTTCGCCTTGCGCCTCCATGCGAACACCACACCAACGATTCGTTCCATTCGACTGGCTCGAGAGTTTCTTGAAAAGGTCCGCAGCGTCGGTTGTGATATCCGCCTATGATCAAGGTTCGTCGCTGCCTAGGCCACTAGGAAAAATACTAGTTGCGGGCGAGCGACAGCACTTCTCGTTTCAAATGGACTCCTTAACTTAATAGGATAAGAGCGGGGAATTGCCTGGAAAGCTTCATTTGGCCTAAATGCCCAACGCTGATCCGGTTGCCACTCTATCCGATTATCGAGCGGAAGATCCCACGAATTGGCCGTTTTCTCATCCCCGTGGACCGTTCCGAATCGTAAGCTATATCCTCGACTATGCAAGCGTCCCGCGGAGATTTCTGAATCGGGGGAATACCAAACAGGGTCAGATACATAAACCCGGACTCAGCCGTAGGACTCAACCAGCCAAAAGGAGAAAAACATGTCAACCGAAACGAAGTGCCCATTCCATCACGCCGCAGGTGAAGGCACATCGAACCGTGACTGGTGGCCGAACCAGTTGAACCTCAGGATCCTGCATCAGCACTCCTCCCTCTCCGATCCCCTGAATAAGGACTTCAACTACGCCGAAGCATTCAAGAGCCTCGACCTTGCAGCCGTAAAGAAGGACCTTCTGGCGGTGATGACCACCTCGCAGGACTGGTGGCCCGCCGACTTCGGCCACTATGGACCGCTGTTCATTCGCATGGCGTGGCACAGCGCCGGAACGTACCGCATCGCCGACGGTCGCGGCGGCGCCGGATCCGGCCAGCAGCGCTTCGCTCCCCTCAACAGCTGGCCCGACAACGTCAGCCTCGACAAGGCGCGCCGGCTGATCTGGCCCGTCAAGCAGAAGTATGGCAACAAGATCTCATGGGCCGACCTGATCATCCTCACCGGCAACGTCGCCCTGGAGTCGATGGGCTTCAAGACCTTCGGCTTCGCCGGCGGACGCGAGGATGTCTGGGAGCCGGACGAGGATGTTTACTGGGGCACAGAGAAGACCTGGCTGGGCGGCGATCATCGCTACGGCAAAGGCCAGTCCGGCGAAGGCGTAATCGTGGCCGATGAGGAGATGCACGGCAGCGAGAGAGACCGCACCGGCGGCGGCTCCAATGAGCGCAATCTGGAAAATCCGCTCGCCGCAGTGCAGATGGGCCTGATCTACGTGAACCCCGAAGGCCCCGATGGCTACCCGGACCCCGTTGCCGCAGCCCACGATATCCGCGAGACCTTCGCCCGCATGGCGATGAACGACGAAGAGACCGTCGCGCTGATCGCCGGCGGCCACACCTTCGGCAAGACTCACGGCGCAGCCCCCGCCACCCATGTAGGACCTGAGCCCGAAGCCGCAGGCATCGAGCAGCAGGGCCTCGGCTGGAAGAACAGCTATGGCAAGGGCAGCGGCCGCGACGCGATCACCAGCGGACTCGAAGTCATCTGGACGACCAAGCCGACAAAGTGGAGCAACGAGTTCTTCGATCACCTCTTTCACTACGAGTGGGAGCTGACCAAGAGCCCGGCAGGCGCGAATCAGTGGAAGCCGAAGGGTGACGCCGGTGCCGGCACCGTGCCGGATCCCTACGACGCGTCAAAGCGTCGCACGCCGTCCATGCTGACCACAGATCTCTCCCTGCGCCTCGACCCCGCGTATGAAAAGATCTCGCGGCGCTTCCACGAGAATCCCGACCAGTTCGCCGACGCCTTTGCCCGTGCGTGGTACAAGCTGACCCATCGCGACATGGGGCCCCGCCCACGCTACCTCGGCCCCGAAGTCCCAACCGAAGAACTCATCTGGCAAGACCCCATCCCCGCAGTCGACCACAAGCTGATTGACGACCAAGACATCGCGGCCCTCAAGGCCAAGGTCCTCTCTTCGGGCTTGTCCGTCTCTCAACTCGTCTCGACGGCCTGGGCGTCCGCCTCCACCTTCCGCGGCTCCGACAAGCGTGGTGGTGCGAACGGCGCCCGTATCCGCCTTGCCCCGCAGAAGGACTGGAAGGCCAACCAACCCGAGCAACTCGCGAAGGTACTGAAGACCCTTGAAGGCATCCAGAGCGAGTTCAACGGCAAGCAGTCAGCAGGGAAGAAGGTCTCGCTAGCCGACCTGATCGTCCTCGCCGGCTGCGCAGGTGTCGAGCAGGCAGCGAAGAACGCCGGCCACACCGTCACCGTTCCCTTTGCACCGGGACGCACGGACGCCTCGCAGGACCAGACCGACGTGGACTCCTTCGCCGTGCTCGAACCCGTCGCCGACGGCTTCCGCAACTTCCTCAAAGGCAAGTACACCGTGCCTTCGGAGACGTTGCTGATCGACAAGGCCCAACTCCTGACGCTGACCGCGCCTGAGCTGACAGTTCTCGTCGGCGGCCTGCGCGTCCTCAACGCCAACGTCGGACAAACCAAGCACGGCGTCTTCACTCAACGGCCGGAGTCGCTCACCAACGACTTCTTCGTCAACCTGCTCGACATGGGCACGGAGTGGAAGGCGACCTCGGACGCGCAGGATGTCTTCGACGGACGCGATCGAAAAACGGGCCAGGTCAAGTGGACCGGCACCCGTGTCGATCTCGTCTTCGGTTCAAACGCCCAGCTCCGAGCGCTCGCCGAAGTCTACGGAAGTTCGGACGCGCAGGAGAAGTTCGTCCATGACTTCGTAGCGGCCTGGAACAAGGTGATGAACCTCGATCGCTTCGACCTCGCCTAACCTCGCAACGCAGTCCTAGGAAGTCTTACGCTGCTCGAGCCTCAACCTGGCACCGGATTATCCGGAACCGGTTGAGGTTCGAGCAGTTTTCTGCTTTTGGAGCTCGACGAGTCACAGCGCACGATACCTGCGCCCTTCCATTGGACTTATCAGCATCCGGAAGAAGCGTCGCTCTAACCGAGCGCCTGAAATACGTTTCGATCTGGTCCAACAACTTTGTCGACCAGTTGACATTACTCAAACCCCGCTGGTATAACCCCTCTCGTTTCCGCGCAGTCTGTATGTAAACGCGCAGAAATTATGCAGTTAGCATACCGAGCGCCACGAAGATACCGACTCGACGCCTAGTCCGACGACGAGCCCGGCAAGAGCGGCCGTGATGCTTCTTCAGGAGGTTCCCGCATTGTTCCGCCACCCTCCCCATCGCCGAGTGCGTCACCTGCTGACGACCGCAAATCTGCCAATCATTAGGTTTAAGGAACCGTCCCGCAAGAAAATTGCATCGTATGCGTTACAAAGCAGTTTTATATACCGATGTCACCACGCCGTTAGATCCGCCTGATGTTCTGTACCCCTTTTAGGCCAGTCGACTCTCATGCAAAGGACTTCCCGGAATACCGGAGAAATTCCAGCTGTGGCGAGAGCGCAACCCCAGCGTTTTACCGCTTTAGAAAGGATCCACGCATGACTATCCATACCTACCTCCAGAGGGCCGTAAGAGGGCTCTTAGGGCGCCGCAGTCTGCTCTGCGCCATTGTTCTCACCGCAGCATTCTCTGCCTCAATCACACCAGCTTTCGCGCAGTTTCGCACTTCAATCCAGGGTGTTGTCACTGATCCGGACGGAGCAGTTATTCCGGGCGCAACCCTCACCCTCAAGGACTTGGGGAACAACCAGACAATAGTGAGAACCAGCGATTCAGCCGGCGTCTACAACTTCAACGCTCTCGCCCCAGATCACTACACCCTCACCGTCGAAATGAAAGGTTTCCAAAAACAGGTTCTCGACAACCTGCAGTTGATCGCAGAGCAGCCGAACTCGATCAATGTCAAAATGCCGCTTGGCGTAGAGTCGACGACCGTTACGGTGGACGCTTCTCTCGCGCCAGCCCTCGACACCGAAACCGCAGACACCGGGCAATCAATTGGGGATAATCAGATTCAACATGCGCCGGTCTATCAGCGCGACGTGACTCAGCTCATTCAACTGGCGCCTGGAGTTCTGGCGACCGGAGCGCAGTCAGCCGGAGGCGGTGGTTACCAGGCTCCAGGCACGCAGACCGGGGCCTCGTCGGGTGGCGGCGGCAATCTCGGACACTCGAGCAGTATCTTTGCGACGGAAAATGGCGCTTCGGCCAACGCCAACGGCGGCCAGTTTGAAACCAACGGCTACAGCATCGACGGCATCAGCACCGTGAGTGCGGTCTGGGGCGGATCAACGATTATTACCCCCAGTGAAGATGCGGTCAGCAACGTGAAGATCGTCACCAATGCCTACGACGCTGAAAATGGCCGTTTCTCGGGCGCACTGACCGAAATTACCTCCAAGAGCGGGTCGAACCAACTACACGGCAGCTTTTTCATTCAAATCGCTCGTCCCGGACTGAATGCCTATCAACGTTGGAACGGCCCAAACTCGGTGCAGTCCACTAATCCCGTTACAGGAGTAAAGCTGACGGCGCAACAGCGCGGCCTGCTCCGAGACACGGACCGATATAACCAACTCGGCGGAAGCATCGGCGGACCGATCTGGAAGAACAGGGTCTTTGCCTTCTTCGCCTACGAGGGACAGAACCAGAACATAGTGGCGACTAGCAACCAATGGTTCCCCACTTCGCAACTTGCGGCGTTAGCGCCGGCAAATAGCATCTCCTCCACCTTCCTCAACTTCAAGGGAGCGGCAGTTGCCGGCACCGTGATTGCCTCTGCAAACTGCGCGAGCGCCGGACTCACTGAAGGTGTAAACTGCCGTACCATCGCGGGTCAGGGGTTAAATATCGGTTCGCCGATAACGACTCCTCTTGGCACGCAGGACCTCACCTACGTGAGCGCCAGTTCGCCCGGCGTCGGCAATGGGCTCTCCAACACCCCGGATATCGCCCAGTACAACATCTTGAACCCGACCACCAGCGATTTCAAACAATACAACGGACGCCTCGATGCTAACGTGACCGGAAAGGACCATCTCGCCTTCGCGATCTTTTGGGTTCCAACCAGCCTTACTAACCTCAGGGGTGGACTTGGTTATCAGCTCTTCAATCACTCGCAGGTCAACGACGCTTTCTCACTCATCTGGAACCACACCTTTTCGCCGAGCTTCCTTAACGAAGCCCGCGCCAACGCGGCGGGCTGGCGCTACAACGAGGTGGCGAGCAACCCTCAGGCCCCGTTCGGCCTGCCGCAGGACAACATATCTCGCAGATTGGCAGTATCACCCTGGGCAACCTGGGCGCCTCTGGCCCGAATCACCTGGACCAATGGACCTACGGCTACAAGGATGTTGCGACCAAGGTATTTCACGCGCAAACGATGAAATTCGGTGCCGATTTCACGCGGCTCTACTATCTGAATGATCCCATCGGTGTGCCGAATTACACCTTCTACAACATCTGGTCCTTCCTGAATGATGCCCCGGAGGCCGAAGGCGGTCCCTTCCAGGCAACCACCGGTTTTCCCGGAGGCTACCGAAACGATAACCGCCAGAACCTGTTCGGCGTCTTCTTTCAGGATGACTGGAAGGCTCGTTCCAACCTCACGATCAGCGCCGGTCTCCGCTACTCCTACTTTGGGCCGCTCACCGATAAGAACCACAACATGGGCGTTCTCACGTTTGGCAGCGGCTCGAGTCTCTTGACCGGCATCACAATTCGCACAGGAATCGGCGCCTGGAACGCCCAAAAAGCTAACTTTGGCCCACAGGTCGGCTTCAACTGGAGCCCAACGGCAGCTAACGGCAAAATCGTCTTCCGCGGCGGTTTCGGCCTGAACTATAACCAGGAGCAGATCGCAAACTCCAACGCGAATGACGGCAACCCCCCGGGAACCAGCTCTGTTCCTGGAAGCAGCCGAAATCCCACCCAGATTAATCCCAATATTCTTTACGCAACATCGAGCAGTCCAACCAACATCAATGGCTTTCCGTCGAACCCACACACGATTACCACGTTTAACTCCGCTGGCCTGCCGACCGCTGGTGGCGCAAACCTTGGCGCGCTACCATCAACTTACCTACGGAGTACATCTATCATTACTCACTCGACATGCAGGTGGATTTAGGTCATTCGGTGGTTATGACTGCAGGCTACATTGGCAGCTCCGGTCATCACTCGTTGTACAACTATGACGCAACCGCTCTGGGACAAATTAAGGGGGCGCCGCAGAACCCTCTGGTGAATAGCGTTAACACCTTCGGCAGTCAGGGTAAATCGAACAACAATATGTTGCTCGCCGGACTGAAGCATCAGTTCGCGCATACCTTCTCCGCGGAGGCGCAGTATATGTGGGCCCACAGTCTGGATACCGACTCCGGCCCATACTCTCGCGACCCCTACCTCTATAACCCCAGCTTCTCCTACGGGCGGTCCGATTACGACGTCAATCAGTCTTTCAAACTCTTTGGCATGTGGCAGCCGGTTTTCTTTCACAGCCATGACTGGAAAGAGAAGGTCGTGGGTGGATGGTCGCTCAGCGGCATATTCTCCGTTCACTCAGGCTATGGGTGGACTCCCGTCTATCAGGCGCCACACCAGATCTATTGCAATACCTGCAACTACGGATACCAGAACCTGCGTCCCTACTACCTTGGAGGAGCTGTCAATAGCAAGAGCAACAACGCCTTCAAAACAGGAAACAACTTCCCCAACCCGGGAACCGCCAATACTGGTGTCAACAATGATCAATTCCTCAACAACTACTTCGAGATCCCGAACTATGCGAACGCGATCACTGACAATCCTGGGCAGTCCACAACCAACTTCATCCCTGCACCAGGAATCGGTCGCAACTCCTTTGGCGGCCCCGACTATAAGGATGTCGATCTAAACATCGCCAAAGCATTCGGCTTGCCGAAGATGAAGTTGCTCGGTGAGGGTGCCCAGATCGAAATCAAGGCCAACCTGCTAAACGCCTTCAACATACTGAATATCAACCCAAGCACGCTCTCGACCAACATCTCAAACTCCAACCTCAGTCAGGCATCAGGCGCACTCGGATCGAGAACCATCGACTTCCAGGCTCGCTTCAGCTTCTAACCGCACCTGAACAACACAAGAGGAGGACGCTCGCACAAGCGTCCTCCTCTTTGTCTCCTGGCGCGGTGTAAATTGCCGTCTCGCAGTTGACAACTTCCAGAGCATCAACTGCCCCATTCCTGGTGCATCTTCATACGCCAACGTATTTTTTGCTTCCCGAGACGACCAAACCCGCGCCAGTCCTGATCCCCACCACGTTTACGAACCATAAACTCACCACGTTTCACCAGCGACTCACCACGTTTTCACCATCGTTTACCATCACGTTTTCGACGAGGTTTCCATGTCTCGACGTCGCCTCTTTCCGCTCGCCCTCCTCGCCTTGCTCCTCTCACTTTCACTCCAGGCCTCTGCTCAGGAAACGATCCAAATCGACGCCAACGCCCAGACCACCCCCTTCCCGCACTTCTGGGAACAGATGTTCGGCTCCGGCCGCGCCATCCTGACTCTGCGCGAAAGCTACCGCGAAGACCTGCGTGCCGTGAAGAAAATAACGGACTTCCGCTACGTTCGCTTCCACGCCATCCTCCACGACGAAGTCGGCGTCTACAACGAAGACGAGCACGGCAACCCCGTCTACAACTTCGCCTACGTCGATCAAATCTACGACGGCCTTCTCAAAAACGGCGTTCGCCCCGTCGTAGAGATCAGCTTCATGCCAAAGAAGTTAGCCTTCAATCCCGACGCACTCCATCCCTTCTGGTACAAGCAAAACGTCTCCCCACCCAAAGAGCATGGAACGCTGGGACGACCTCATGACCCACTTCGCCCAACACCTCATAGATCGCTATGGAATCAACGAGGTAGCGCAGTGGTACTTCGAAGTCTGGAACGAACCCAACATCGATTTCTGGAACGGCATCCCCCGCCAGGCCAGCTATTTCGACCTCTACGACCACACCGCCCGCGCGTTGAAAGCAGTGAGTCCGCGCCTCCGCGTCGGCGGCCCTGCAACCTCCGCCGCCCACTGGGTCGACGATTTCCTCAAACACACTGCAACAGCACACGTTCCCGTCGACTTCGTCTCGACCCACGGCTATGCCGATGATACTGTGCAAGATATGTTGGGCACCGACGAAAACATCCCAATGGACGACCGCGTCTGCCGCGGCGTGCAAAAGGTCCACCAACAGATTCAAGCATCGACGACACCAAACCTGCCTCTCTTCTGGACGGAATGGAACGTGCCGGGACACATGGAGGCTCGCGACACGACCTATGTAGGACCCGCGCTCGCAAACACGGTAAGAGAGTGTGACGGCATGGTGGATATGATGTCGTTCTGGACATTCTCTGATGTATTCGAAGAGGGCGGTCCGGCTCCCCGTCCCTTCGAGGGAGCGTTTGGCCTGCGTGCAAAGGGTGGAATCAACAAACCGAGTTACTACGCCTTCGCTCTACTTCACGAGTTAGGGGACCAACGGGTTGCAAATCCTTCCACCAACGTGATCGTGACAAAGGGAAAGAACGACACGTTGGTGATTGCCGCGTGGAATCTCGTCGATCCCGAGGATCATGGCGGACCGAAGACAATGAAGTTTCAATTTCTCAACGCACCCCGAAATGCGGAGGTGTCGATACAGAGGGTGGACGACGAACATGGCAATGTCTTGCCCAAATATGCCGCGATGGGCAAACCGCTTGACCCAACCGAGGCGCAGGTACAACAGTTGAACCAAGAGACCGCCTTGGGGCCGCCCGAGCGAGTGCAACTCAAGAGCGGAGAACTCGAATTCAACCTGGAACGTAATGCCCTCGTGCTTGTGACGATAAAGCTCAAGTAAATCTCTGACGAAGCCTTATTTCTTCAGAGGTTCTGGCGTTTCGATGCGAGGCAGCATCTCCGCGCGGGTCGCTGCGTTATATGCAAACCATGCTTCAAGCATGGCTCCCTGCATCACATCGCCCTTTTGCACGCGGTCATACAGGTCCATGTTGGAGTGGTGGGTGCGCGTGCCGTACTCCAGCGGGTCCTGCATGAAGCCGATACCGTTCAGGCCAATCCACGAGAAGCTTGTGGAGTCCGTTCCGCCGGGCTCGGTGGTGGGGCCGGCTGTGAGTCCCGTTACAGCCACGATGCCGAGGTCCTTAACGGGCACGATCCACGACTGGAGGATTGCCGCAAGCTGCGCATTGCCCAGCGCCGATACGGCACGGAACTTACCTGAGCCCGAGTCGTCATTGAAGTAGACATCCAGCTTGTCGTACTCTGGAGTCTTCTTCATGGTGTCGCGCGGAGCAAAGTGCTGCTGCACGTAGGCCAGCGAACCGTAGAGCCCCTCTTCCTCGCCGCCCCACAGTGCAACGCGAACGGTGCGGGCCATGGGCTTGTGCACCGTAGCTAGAATGCGCACGGCCTCCATTGCCACCGATGAGCCGGTGCCATTGTCGGTTGCACCTGTGCCGCCCTGCCAGCTGTCGAAGTGACCACCAACCATGACGACTTCATCGGCCTTGGTCGTACCCGGAATCTCACCGATCACGTTGAAGCCCATCAGGTCATCCTTCTGATACTCGGTTTCGATGTCGAAGGTCAGCTTCGGTGTGGTGCCGTGTTGCAGCAGACGACAGATGCGGTTGTACTGCTCTGGCGTAATGGCTGCCATCGGCGGCCCAACCGGATCCTTGGGATCCTGTGATCCGCCGTAGGATGCAAAGATAGTGCCACCATCGCCGTTGTAACCTGGCGTCAGAGCCACCGCCACACCCTCTTCCTTCAGGAAGGTGTTGACCTTGTTGCGCAGAATGCGGCCGCTAGGCGCTGCGGTGGAAAGTGACGCAGGCGTAAACTCGCCGGGACGCGGCGCTGCGGCACCCGCACGAGCACCACCGCCGAAACCAGTGCGGGATGGATCGGGAGTCTGCGTACGCGCTTCAATCTCAGCATCGGTGAGCCGGTGTGCCTCGGGCTCAGTATGCATGGCCAGCTCGCGCGGATCGAAGATCAGCACGATCTTGCCCTTCAGTTTGCCCTTGTATTTGGCAAAGTCTTCCTCAGAGTGCAGAGGAGCGAGCACGGCTTCAGCCGTGACCGGGCCGTTGGTTCCCGGAGTCCACGCCAGAGGGAAACCGATCAGCGAAGCGTAGGCCGGAGTCTCCAGCGCGCCGTAAAACTTCTTGATCTGCCATCCATAGCCGAATGGTCCCCACTTCTCCAGGTGGACGTTTTGCAGTCCCCAGGCCTTCATTTGCTGCATGGCCCACTCAGCGGCCGCATGATGGTTGCGGCTGTTGTTGACTCGTGGACCATAAACCTCAGACAGGTAGTAGAGGTTTTCCATAACTTGCGAGTGCTGGAAGGCTTCGCGCTTGATCTGTGTCAGGGCATCCAAATCAACTTTGTCACCACCCTGTTCCTGCGCAGGAGCGGCCGAGATAAGAAGAAGAGCAGTGCAGGTAGCGGCTGCCAGCCTGGAGCAGAGCGGTTTCATTAATGGTCTCACTTTCAAAGACGAAATCTGGTTATGGGAGAGCAAAGAAATGTCTCGCTGCATATGCACAGCAGGCTGTCCGAAAACTTTGTGAAATCATGCAATGGCACCAAGCTATCGAATTAGCCTTCACAACGCAACACAAAGTCCTCTGAGGCGTCATGTTCAATCGGAACTTCGGAGCGTGTTGATGAGAACCGCCAAGGCCGCAAGTGATTTCGACGGCTAGGAGGGTGGAGAAAGTAACGTGGGAATGTCGGACACTTAGTCTTGGGGATTGTTGGGTGCATTGTTAAAATGGGGCGGCCGGAACCCTTCCTTTATATCGTCTTCGGAACCCTGACTTCGCGAGGGATTGGAGAAATCGGGACATCGCGCATAAGGATCTGCCGCTAGCCCTTCGTAATCAATCCGCTTCCCCTTTGCGATCCGCTAGTAGGGAAGAGGTTGAACTGGCGCTGGAGTTTCTCGATGACCTGCCCAATTCAATTGCCGAAGCTATAGCGACAAAGCGAACAGCCCAGTACTCTAATATGAAATTGATTCAGCTCGATATCCGACGCCCTTTTGAAAAGGGCAGGCCTCGCACCGATGTTGTACCGGAACGGTTTCTGCTTCAGACAGCATATTTCCCCACATCGAGGAATAATGTCAGATCAATTCATACAGAAGAGCTTTGTCCACCGTGGCCTCCAATCTTCACGCTTTCTCACATTGGCAGCCTTGATTGTCTGCAGTCTTCCTTTGACTGCGCAAGAGACACAGGAGAACAAATCCGACTCTCCGTTTACCGGAATTGAATTTCGACAGATTGGTCCTTTTCGTGGTGGGCGCTCCGGAGCGGTGACAGGAGTGCAGTCCGAACCGCTCACCTTCTATATGGGAGCCACGGGTGGCGGCATCTTCAAGACAGTAGACGGTGGCAATCACTGGAATCCGATCGCCGATAATCAACTGAAATTGGGTTCTGTGGGGGCCATTGCGGTAGCCGACTCCGATCCGAACGTTGTTTACGCCGGTATGGGCGAGGGAGATATACGCGGGAATGCTTCGCACGGCGATGGTGTCTACAAATCGACTGATGCGGGTCACACGTGGACGCATGTTGGTCTGACGGATACGCAGCAGATCGGTGCGCTGCGCATTGATCCGAAGAACCCTGACATCGTCTACGTTGCTGCTCTCGGGCACATGGCGGGACCGAACGAAGAGCGCGGCGTCTTTCGTACCAGGGATGGCGGCAAGACGTGGCAGAAGGTGCTGTATAAGAGCAATCTTGCCGGGGCGATTGATGTTGCGATCGATCCCACCAATTCGCGCGTGATCTATGCCAGCATCTGGCAGGTGATTCGAAAGCCGTGGACCTTTGAGAGCGGCGGCCCCGATAGCGGACTCTATAAATCGACGGATGGCGGCGATACGTGGAAGGAGATCACCCGCAACTCAGGTTTGCCGAAGGGAATCATCGGCAGAATCGGCATCGCCGTCTCACCAGTCAGGGCCGGCAGCCTCTGGGCCATCGTGGAAGCGGACGAAGGCGGGATCTTTCACTCCGACGATGGCGGCACAACTTGGGCGAAGGTGAATGATCAGCGCGAGGTGAAGCAGCGTGCGTGGTATTACTCGCGTATCTTCGCTGACCCTAAGAATGCGGATACCGTGTACGCGCTGAACACGAGCTTCTATCGCTCGATCGACGGCGGCCACACGTTCAAATCGATCCCCACTCCGCACGGGGACAATCATGATTTGTGGATTGCGAACGACGATCCAAACCGGATGATCGAGTCGAATGACGGGGGAGCTAACGTTACGTTTGACGGCGGCAAGAGCTTCAGCACGATCATGAATCAGCCGACGGCGCAGTTTTATCGGGTCGTCACCGACCAGGACTTTCCGTATCACATCTATGGAGCGCAGCAGGACAACACCACGGTTGAGATTTCGAGCCGGTCCAATAACGGGTCCATCACGGAGTCGGACTGGCATGAGGTCGGAGGCGGAGAGAGCGGTTGGATCGCGCCCGACCCAACCGATTCGCGTTATGTGTACGCAGGTTCGTACGACGGGCTGCTAACGCGATATGACGACAAGACCGGCGCGCTTCGCAATGTGACGGTGTGGCCCGATAACCCTATGGGTTCGGGCGTCGAGGTGATGAAGTATCGCTTCCAGTGGAGCTATCCGCTTCTGTTTTCTCCGTGGAATCCGAAGCTCCTCTATGCAGGCGCAAACGTTCTCATGGCCACCGAGGACGAAGGTCAGCACTGGAAGGCGATCAGTCCGGATCTGACACGGGATGACAAATCGAAACAGGGTCCGGTCGGCGGTCCGATCACCAAAGACAATACGGCGGTGGAGTATTACGACACTATCTTCACGATCGATGAATCGACGGTAGAGAAGGGAATCATCTGGGTCGGCTCCGACGATGGGTTGATTCATCTGACGCGGGATGGCGGCAAGACCTGGAGCAATGTCACTCCGAAAGACTTTCCCGACTTTATCCGGGTGAATTGCATTGCGGCTTCGCCGTTGGACGCGGGCACGGCGTATGTCGCCGCGACGATGTATCTATCCGACGACTTCCGCCCCTTCCTTTATAAGACGAAGGACTTCGGCAAGACGTGGACGAAGATCATCAATGGAATTCCGGCGGATGACTTTACGAGAACCATTCGACGCCGACACCAAGGTGAAGGGTCTTCTCTTTGCCGGGACTGAGGCGCATCTGTACGTCTCGTACAACGACGGCGACAACTGGATTCCGTTCCAGTTAAATCTTCCGAACGTGCCGATGACGGATCTGACGATCCAGAAGCGCGAAGACGATTTGATTGTTGCGACGCAGGGACGGAGCTTCTACGTTCTCGACAATCTGCAATTGGTTCGGGCCATGGCTCCGGGAAAACTGCCTGAGGCCACTCATCTCTTCGAACCCAAGGCAGCATACCGATACGCGGGCGGAGGCGGAGGGTTTGAGCGGGCACAGCCCGGAACTGGAAAGAATCCTCCGAACGGCGTGGTGGTGTATTACTACCTCAAGGGCAAGCCGACATCCGATGTCGTCCTCAAGTTCACTGATTCGTCAGGCAAACTGGTGCGCGAGATCACCTCGAAGCCTGAGCCCAAGGAGGCTGCAGGCCTGGAAGAGGATGAGAGACCTGCCGCACCGAAGCCTTCAACGAAGCCGGGCCTCAATCGATTCGTCTGGGATCTTCGCTACGCGGATGCTACGCGTTTCCCTGGAATGATCTTCTGGGCGGGCGGTGTGCGTGGACCGCAAGTCGTGCCCGGAACCTATACCGTCGCACTGACCGTTGACGGCCACACGGAGACGCAGAAGATTGAAGTGAAGAAGGATCCCAGGACACCAACGACTCCGGACGACTTCAACAAGCAGCTTGAACTCGCGCTTCAGATACGAGACAGGCTGACGGCGGCAAATCAGGCGGTAATCGACATTCGTGCCGCGCGAAGTCCGCTCGAAGAGTACGGAAAGAGCACCAATGCGAAGGTCGCGTCCTCGGCGAAAGCGATTCTCGGCAAGATGGACTCGATTGAGAACGCGATCTATCAAACAAAACTTCGAGCGAGCGAAGATGCGCTCAACTTTCCAATCAAGCTGAACAACAAGCTAGGCGCACTTCTTTCTACCGTTACAGCGACGGACATTGCGCCGACCTCGCAGAGCTACGAAGTCTTTAAGGAGCTTTCCGCGCAACTCCAGGTTCAGCTTGACCAGTTGAAACAAGTGGAAACGCAGGATGTGGCAGAGTTCAACAAGACCGTGCGCGATCAGAACATCCCCGCCCTGCCCCTGAAGTCCCCTAATTAGAGGACTTCAATTGAAGGGCGCCCGAACCGGACCTTGGTGGCCGTTGAATCTCAACGAATCGAAATATGAAGGTTGCGTCCGATGTACTCTATCGGAAAGGTCCATGAGGCAGCGCTGAAAGACTATGCTCCCCCCCGCCATTCTCGCCGAACTTCGCGCCGCCGTTGACTCGAACGGCAGAAGCGGCAGCACTTCGCAATCCGGCCTGATCACCGCTCCCAATCAACTCCAGACTTACGAGTGCGACGGCCTCACCGCCTTCCGCGTCACGCCCGCCGCAGTCGTCCTGCCCCGCACGACAGAACAGGTCCAATCTGTTGTACGTATCTGCGCGAAACACAAGATCCCTTTTGTCGCTCGCGGCTCCGGCACTGGTCTCAGCGGAGGCGCATTACCAGCGGAAGGCTCGGTCGTTATCTGTCTCTCCCGCATGAATCGCATCCTCAACATCGATCTTCCGAATCAGCAGATCACCGTTCAGCCCGGCGTTATCAACGCAAATGTCACTGCGGCCGTCTCCCGCGATGGCTTCTTCTACGCACCCGATCCCAGCTCGCAATCCGTATGCTCCATCGGTGGCAACATCGCCGAGAATGCCGGCGGAGCCCACTGTCTCAAATACGGGTTCACCGTCACGCACGTGCTCGAAATGACGGTCGTCCTCCCCACGGGCGAGGTCGTCACACTCGGCAGCAAAACTCCCGACACTCCCGGCTACGATCTTCTCGGCGTATTCATTGGCTCCGAAGGCACTCTCGGCGTCGCCACCGAGATGACCCTCCGAATCGTCCGCAAGCCGGAGACCGTTCAGGTGATCCTCGCTGCCTTCGATACCATCGCCGCCGCCGCCCAGACGGTCTCCGATGTTATCGCCGCTGGCCAACTCCCCGCCGCCATGGAAATCATGGACCGCCTCTCCATCGAGGCCGCCGAAGCCTCCGTCCATCCCAACTATCCGGCCTGCGAAGCCCTCCTCCTTATCGAACTCGACGGCCCCGCGCGCCGAAGTCGACCTTCAGATGGCCACCGTCATCTCGCTCGCAAAGAAAAACGGCGCATGGGAGACGCGCCTCGCCATCGACGAACAGGACCGCTTCTTAATATGGAAGGGCCGCAAAGCCGCCTTCGCCGCGGCCGGCCGCCTCTCTTCGCACTATATCGTGCAGGACGGCGTCATCCCGCGCACGGCACTTCCCGCAGTTCTCGAAAAGATAACCGAGATGTCCGCCGCAGAAAACCTTCGCGTCACAAATGTCTTTCACGCCGGTGACGGCAACCTCCACCCAATCGTCCTCTATTGCGCCGACAATCCCGGCGAAGAAGAGCGCGCAATCAACCTCTCCATGCGCATTCTGGATATCTGCGTCGAAGCTGGCGGCTCCATCACGGGGGAGCACGGCGTCGGACGCGAAAAGCAGTGCAGCATGTCGTACATGTACGCCGACCCCGATCTCGAAACCATGCAGCGCGTCCGCCACGCCTTTGATCCACAAAACATCGCCAACCCCGACAAGCTATTCCCCACGCCACGCCTCTGCGGCGAGCGGCCCGCGGCGCGTACGTCCCCCACAACCTGGAAACCAGCGGCATCGCGGAGATCTTCTGATGCCTGCGGCAGAACTGAACATAGTCGAACAACTAGTCGCGATCGCCGGCAGCGAATACGTTCGCTCAGACGAAGACACCATGTTCGTCTTGCCCGCCAACACGCAGCAAGTCTCCGAGATCCTCCGCTTCGCCAACGAAAACCACCTCACAGTTAGTCCCAGTGGGGGTTGCACCAAGCACTCGTGGGGCAATCCCAACGCAAACAAACATCCGTCCTCGACACTCACCCGTCTCAACCGCGTCATCGAACACCCCTGGCAGGACCTCACCTGCACCGTCCAGGCAGGATGCACTTGGCAGCAACTTCAGGAAACCCTGAAAAAACATGGCCAGTTCGTAGCCCTCGATCCGCTCTGGCCCGAACGCGCCACCGTCGGCGGCATCCTCGCCACCAACGACTCCGGCGCCCTCCGCCACCGCTACGGCAGCCTCCGCGACCTCGTCATCGGCATGACCATCGTCCTCGCCGACGGCACCATCGCCCGCTCCGGTGGCAAGGTCGTCAAGAACGTCGCCGGCTACGATCTATGCAAACTCGTCACCGGCAGCCTCGGCACTCTCGCAGTCATCACCGAGGCCACCTTCCGCCTTCACCCACTCCCGCAACACACGCAGACCTTCACCGTCTCCGCCCCGCAAGCCAAGCAACTCGCGCCACTCATGGCGTCCATCCGCGGCAGCCATCTCCTGACTCAGGCTCTGCAACTCCGCGGCGACGCCAACGGCTTCCACCTCGACATCCAACTCAACGCCCACCCCGATGCCACGATCAAAACGAAATCCTCAAGAAGATGACTGAAGCTGCAGGCCTCAAACTCGAACCAGCCTCTGAGCGACGTTGGCTCGCCCGCGAGAATCTCTTCTCTCACAGCAGATCGTTTGTCGTCAAAGCTCACAATGCTACCCGATCGGATGTCGCAGACTGTCGCACGATGTCGTGCACGCTTGGCGGATCTGCAGTCGCCCAATCTCTCGGCATCATGTACGCCGCTCTTCCGCAGACGAAGCTCGACTACAGCTCGCAGAATTCCGTCAGTTATATCGCTCGACAGCCGAACACCGGTTCTATCACCGTCACTCCGTCTTCCGCGAACCGCACACGATCCAACGCCACCTGGGGGCCGAACAAACCAATACCCTCCCCTCATGCACGCCGTAAAGCACCAATTCGACCCCAACCGCACCCTCAATCCCGGCCGCTTCCTCGGAGGAATCTAAACCACCTAGCTTGACAAGACCTCACCCTCAAAACCACCGCATAAAGAAAATTAACCGACAATGAACTTAAAACACGAAGTCCAGACGTAAACCCAATATTCCGAAGACTTTGCGCGATATTGACGGGGTAGGGGTACCCCCAAAGCTTATGCTCACTGAGATCCAAACCGCCAAGCCCAGCTCCTTCGACGCTCACCATCCTCCGTCGAAAGAACTCCTCTCCGACTGCGTCCACTGCGGCTTCTGCCTCCCCGCGTGTCCGACTTACGTCCTCTGGGGCGAAGAGATGGACTCGCCCCGCGGCCGCATCTACATGATGGCCAAAGCCAGCCAGGGCGAGGCTCCTCTCGACCAAAACTTCCGCCTCCACATGGACCAGTGCCTCGGCTGCATGGCCTGCATGACCGCCTGCCCCTCCGGCGTCCAGTACGACAAGCTCATCGAAGACAGCCGCGCCCAGGTTGAACGCAACATCCCCCGCACCACCGCCGACTCACTCTTCCGCAAGCTCCTCTTCGCCACCTTCCCTTATCCAAAGCGCCTCAAGCTCATGGCCGGCCCACTCTTCCTCTATCAGCGCTCGGGCCTGCAGTCTCTCGTCCGCGCCACCGGCCTCCTCAAACTCGTTCCCGCAAGATTCGCCGCGATGGAATCGCTTCTTCCCGATTGTTCCCGCACACTTCAGCTGGAGGATGCCGAAGCGCGTCGCACCACGTACAACACAGCGCCGCCGCGTCGGCATGCTGACCGGATGCGTCCAGCAGATCTTCTTCTCCCACGTCAACGCCGCCACCGCGCGCGTGCTCGCCGCTGAAGGCTGCGAGGTCATCACGCCAGAGAATCAGCCCTGCTGCGGGGCCCTGATGGTCCACTCCGGCCTCGAAGACCAGGCCGCCGCGATGGCCCGCAACATCATCGCCATGTTCGAAGCCGCCAACGTCGATACCATCGTCATCAACGCTGCCGGCTGCGGCTCCACGATGAAGGAGTACGGCCACCTGCTCCGCGACGACCCCAAATGGGCCGCCCGTGCCGCCGCCTTCTCCGCAAAGTGCAAAGACATCACAGAGATTCTCTGCGAGCTTCCTGCCGTTGCGCCACGAAATCCGCTGCCGATGCGCATCGCGTATCACGACGCCTGCCACCTGCGTCACGCGCAGGGCATCTTCCAGCAGCCACGCCATCTGCTCGCAAAGATTCCGCAGCTCGAAGTCGCCGAGATCGCCGAGCCATCGCTCTGCTGCGGCTCCGCAGGCGTCTACAACCTGCTGCAACCGGAGCCCGCGCAGCAACTCGGCGACCGCAAGGTCGGGCATCTGCTCGACACACAGTCTCAGGCAGTCGTTTCCGCCAATCCCGGCTGCTTGCTTCAGTTGATGAGCGGTCTCCGTCGTCGCAGGGAACTCGTCCTGCCCGCCTTCCACATGATCGAGCTCCTCGACGCCTCGATCCGCGGCCTCACCGTCGATCAAATCCTCAGTGGGCAAAAGAATCTCAGCTTCTCGTTATCCGCTTCCACGCCTTCAGCATCTGTCAGCCGGTCGGATCATTCTGGAGGCGCCTAAACCCCGGCTTCGTTGCTTTCTCGTTGCGAAGATGAATCTCGGAATCCACTTAGGAGGTTCTGAAATGGCTGACAAAAATCCCGATCCTGCTTCGTCCGTGGCGTTTGAGGAGACGATGTTTACTCGGGCAGCACAACTATTGGCCGACCCTATTACCGATTCCACTCGCAAGCGGCAGAATTTGCTTCTGCTTTTGTCCGTTCTATCGCTGGCTGTATTTTTTGGAATTGCAGTTCCGGAAAAGGTGTCGCTGCCAGGAGTTGACGTGAAGATCGCTGTTCCGTTGACACCGTCTGGTGCGCCTTCGTCGACAGCGGCGAGTGTGGCGAATACTGCATTGCGATTCAACAGGGTACTGTCCCCGGTGTTGCTGTACTGTCTCGTTTCTTTTTGGCTGAGCCTTTATCGCGACCGCAAAGCTCAGAATTATCAAGACGAGCTGGCGCAGTTCAAGATAAAGGAAGCCGCCCTGCAGGTTTACGCGTTCACGATCAAACGAGGGAAGAGACAACTGGTCATCATCGAGCGTTTCCGGAAGCCACTACGAAGCGGAGTGAAGAATCTGCGGAGATTCAGCGGAAGATCGAGGCGATCGGCGAGGAGTTCAAAAGAGTGTGCGGACCGATTCGGGATGAACATGCAAAGGCGTTTGCTGAGTTCGAGAGGCTAAGACGAGCAAGTCTCCCAAGAAATCCCGATCTGGAGGCGAGGATGTCTGACCTGGGCGCGCAAATCGAGGCGCTGTCGGAAAAACAGGACGAAGACACGAAGCCACTGACCGAGAAGTTCGACGCGCTGATGAATGATCCTGAGATACGCAAGCTGGATTTGAAGGTGGACTCGATGCTTGATTGGGGGGAGTTGAGAAAATATTCTGAACGAAATTCTCATTTGACGAGACTCAAGCATGATGTTCGTTGGTGGAAGAGATTCTGGTATCTGCTTGAAGTCATTTTTCCATCCGGACTTGGGCTGGTGGCGTTCGTTGTTCCGCTACTCTCGATTTGGTGAATGTTTGACGAGGCAGTTCAGTATCCCCCTTGCTGCTACGGATGTACCAGCGAGGCTTCGACAATGCGCGGGGAATGGATCACAGCGACCTACTTGCCTTTGCAGTTACACAACCGGGCCTACTTATCCGTAGGTTCTGAGTGTCCGGCGCTTTAATGGCGCGGAGGAAAGACCATGAAGCGTTTCAAGATTCGAGACGGATAGCCCGGTGATCGATCCGTCAGGTTGCGAAGCCTTCATGCTCACCAACCAACCGTCAGCGCCAAGATCAATTGGAGGTAAAGCCGTGCCCAATCGTAACCATCCGAAGCGTGTGTGTCGCTTAGTCTGCCACCGCGACAGAGAGCAGGTGAAGTCTGATAAGGACTGGGTTCCGCTTCGCGTACCGCCCCATCTGATCGGGACAATTGAAGCCTATCTGGCGTACGACAAACCGAAGGTTGGCTGGTGCCTGCTATGCGACTCTCCAATCGAGAGCGAGGCTGACTTCATTCCCGAAACCAACACGCATAATTGCGCTGAAGGACTCAGCTTCCACGAAGGATGCAAAGACCCTCACCGAAAGGACAGGTAGATGGATCGGCCTCGTTCTGGCCTCAAATTCAACAGATCGTTCGAGGCTCGCCAAGAAACTTGACAAGCCTTCAACCAAGCCGCCAACTTCGTCCCGTTGAAATTATCATTCGCTTTCGCCACCGAATCGATCGGGAGGTTGATACGTTAGCGTTAGGTGTGCGGTGATGAGGCGATTGACGCCATTCAGTGATCGTGTTCGATGGAATTGGTGAACCACAAATCCCCTCTTCCGGTGGACGTGCTGCTGCCGGAGATCACCTCGTCTCTGCAGCGTAATCGTAACCTTGTAGTCGAGGCGCCACCGGGTGCGGGTAAAACGACCCGAGTGCCACCTGCGCTTCTCGGGATTCTCGGAGGCGAGGTGGTGGTCCTCGAGCCGCGTCGGATAGCGGCACGAATGGCGGCGCGGCGAGTCGCATGGGAGCTCGGCGAGCAGGTCGGTGAGACCGTGGGCTACCAAGTTCGATTTGACGAAGCGGTTGGACCGCGTACACGGCTTCGATTCGTGACTGAGGGCATCTTGACCCGGAGGCTGCTTTCGGACCCCAGCCTTAAAGGCGTGGATGCTGTTGTCCTGGATGAGTTCCACGAGCGACATTTGGACAGTGACTTCGCGCTGGCATTGCTGAAGCGGCTGCAGCGAAGGCGTCCGGATCTGCGGATCGTGGTCATGTCGGCTACGCTCGATGCCGCTCCTGTGGCGCGATATCTGGATGGTTGTCCAATATTGAGGTCCGAGGGAAGGCTGTTCGAACTCACCATCAAGCATCTGCCGTACTCCCCAGCGCCGCTTCACGTGCAGGTGAAGAGCGCGTTAGAGTTGCTGCTTAACGATGAACATCTTGGCCACACCCTGGTCTTCTTGCCCGGGGCTGCGGAGATTCGGCGGACAATGCGGGAGTGCGAGGCGGTTGCGCACCGAGCCGGGCTGGTCATGCTGCCGTTGCATGGCGACCTATCACCAGAAGAACAGGACCGAGCGGTCTCCCCAAGCCCACAACGAAAGCTCATTCTCGCCACCAATGTCGCGGAGAGTTCAGTGACGGTCGAAGGCGTAACTGCTGTCATCGATAGCGGTCTGGCCCGCTTCGCAACATACTCTCCGTGGACTGGATTGCCGACGCTCCATGTCGGTCGGATAAGCAAGGCCTCCGCAAACCAACGGGCTGGTCGAGCGGGCCGCACGGGACCCGGTCGCGTGCTGCGCCTCTTCCCGGAAGAGGACTACCGGCGTAGGCCTGAACACGACACGCCGGAGATATTGCGTAGCGACCTATCCCAGCTTTGCCTGGCTCTGCGGGCAATGCAGATTCACGACTTCGAAAACATTGATTGGCTAGATACGCCCCTCCAATCGCGGCACTTCAAAACGCTGAGTCCTTGCTCGATCGCCTAGGAGCTTCGGAAAAATGATTGACCGACTGGCGCAATATCCTTTGCCTCCGCGGTTGTCGCGCATTCTAGTGGAAGCGATGGAGCGTGGTGTAGGCGAGGACGGATGTGTTGCAGCGGCTCTGCTTGGGTCAGGAACACGGAGCGAGAAAAACGACCTTCTTGACGCAATGGAGTCGCGGCATGACTACCGCACGATGCAGCACATTGAGCAACTCCGTAGAATCGCTCGCCCTTCGAGGCAGACCAAGCACGATGACGATGCGCTGCTCATATCGGTACTTGCCGGTTTTCCCGATCGCGTTGCGCGGCGGAGAGCAGGGAATCAGGTGCTATTGTCGACAGGTGTCTCGGCGGAGATTGCGGGCGAACCATCTATATATGAGTTCATGGCGGCGATCGATGCGGAGGATCGCAAAGACAAGCCGCTCCCGCTAATACGTATAACGTCTCGAGTCGAGCCCGAATGGCTGATCGACCTATTTCCAGATCGTGTGCGGGAACAATCAAGCGTGACATGGAATCGCATCGCAGAACGGGTAGAGGCAGTGAGCGCTCTGTTATACGACGATCTGGTGCTTCAGGAGTCGCGAGATACAGTACCGGAGGCGGAGGACGCATCTGATCTGCTCTGGAGAAAAGCGCTGGAAATTGGCATCGAGAGGTTCGTTGATGGAGACTCGCTGGAGCAATTCCACGCACGGGTCGAGTTCGCTGGTCTTGTCCAGCCTGATATCCCGCAGGCACTGCGCGAATTGTGTTCGGGACTTCGAAGCTTTGCCGATCTGAAAGTTGCGGCGAAGGACTTCGTTCTGCTTCTCGAGCAAAAGACGGATTCGAAGCTTCTCGGGAACTGGCTCCGGTGAGCGTTCGGTTGCAGAGTGGGCGTCAGACCAAAATTCATTATGGTGGCGACAAGCCCCCATGGATAGCGTCTCGCCTTCAGGACTTTTTCGGGATGCGAGATACTCCGCGTGTTGGGGCCAACCGTACCCCCCTGGTAGTACACCTACTCGCGCCGAACCAAAGGGCTGTGCAGACCACGACCGACCTTGCCGGATTCTGGAAGAGGCTCTATCCACAAGTGCGTCGCGAACTGATGCGCCGATATCCCAGGCACTCGTGGCCAGAAAGTCCGTAATTCGATCCAGTTACCGATCTATCTGTTTATTCTCAATCTGAACTCGACAACGTAGCGCTGCGCCTCAATCAACGCCCACGCAAAACTTTGGGCTTTGAAACTCCGGCTAGTAAACTCCAAGCCACTGTTAGGACGACCGGTTGAGACCGCTTGAGCAACCTCAAATCGACGGAACTTCTTTCTGAGGCCCGACCTGTGGTCAACCGTAGACATATACTTTCGTGGTTCCGTCGCGTCGTTGTCCTGTATGCTTTCGAAACACGAACAATAAGCAACGCTGGAGGCTGAGGTCGCCACGGAGATTTATGTCCAAAAAACAGAGGGATCCCGAACAAACATGCCCATCAGGGAATTCGTTTCTGGGGGATCCCCTCTTACAGCGCCAGTGGTTCGCCGTTGCGTGGTCGCGAGAGGTTGTGATGGGCAAGCCGATCGCGCGAGAGCTATTAGGCGTCGAGGTCGTGCTCTGGCGTTCATCCGAGACAGTGCATTGCTGGAGAGATTTGTGCATCCATCGCGGAGCGAAGCTCAGCCTGGGAACGGCAAACGGTGAGTGCTTAGTCTGTCCTTATCATGCGTGGGAGTACAACACTACCGGTCAGTGCGTGAAGATTCCATCGCAGCCGGAGGTGGCGCCTCCGCTGAAAGCTAGAGCGCAGACCTTTGAGGCTACTGATCGTTACGGTATGGTTTGGGTGCGATTTGCTGTCGCGCCGTCCGCGGGGGCGACCGACTTGCCGACGTTTGCGTTTGGAGAAGATCCTGACTTCCGCATATTGCAGGCAGGACCCTATCGCTTTCGCGCACTCGGACCGCGAGTGATTGAAAACTTCTTCGATGTGGCGCACTTGGGTATTGTTCATGCGGGTCTTCTCGGAGACCCGGAACGGGTGCGGATGGAGGATTATGAGGTTGCCATGACGGAGCTCGGTCCGGAAGCCAGCAACATTCGGATATGGCAGCCAGACCCCGACGGTACTGGACGGCCGGCGATGGTGAACTATCGTTACTGGGCGAGCGGCCCACTGACAGCGGGGCTGGAAAAAATATCATGGAAGGCAGAGGTTTGGGATTTTGCTGCAGGTGGCGCCGGTAGATGAGGAGTTCTGCGAGGCGCGGATGGTAATTGCGATGAACTACGGCCAGGAGATTCCAGAAGCGGAGATGATAGCGTTTCAGGACAAGGTGGCGGCCCAGGACAAGTTGATCGTGGAGTCGCAGCGGCCGGAGTTGTTGCCACTGGATCTACGGGAGGAGCTGCACCTGCGATCGGATCTTATGGCGATTGCCTATCGTAAGTGGCTGCGCGAGATTGGTATGAGCTACGGAACTGCCTGATGACTAACGTCGCGATGCCGCAACAGATCAAGATGCCTTGGTTTACGAGTGGGGACGTGGATGGATTCTTTGGGCTGTTCTTCTCAGGTTTTCCCGACCTGTTGCTGATTGTGGGACTCGCGCCTTTGTGCGGCTTGCCCGTACAGTTTGTGGTGACGCGGATCTTGCCGGGAGTGGCAGTCTCGGTGCTGGCCGGGAACTTGTTCTACGCATGGCAGGCGCGACACCTGGCACTGCGCGAGGGACGCACGGATGTGACTGCGATCCCATTCGGCATCAATACGCCGACCATCTTTGCTTATGTTTTCTTGATCATGGTGCCGGTGTACAACCGAACGCACGATGCAATGCTTGCCTGGCAGGCTGGAGTGTTTGCGAGCCTGCTGAGTGGACTAGTGCAGACGGCGGGAGCGTTTTGCATGGACTGGTTTCGGCGGCATACGCCGAAGGCAGCATTGCTGGCTCCCCTGGCGGGACTCTCGATTGCCTACCTGTGCCTTGGTTTTGTGTTTGGCGTGTTTCAGCAGGCCAGCATAGCGCTGTTTCCGATGCTTGTATTGTTTGCGCTGTATGGGTCGCGGATAAAGCTTCCGTGGCGCCTGCCTCCGGCGTTGTTGGCGATTGCGGTGGGCGCGGTTCTGGTCGCGGTTCTACGAGGGCTTCATCTTTATAACGCTCCGTTGGTACCCGTTGCGACGGCCGGGATGTTTCTACCACATGGTGTCAATGTCTTGGCGTTGCTGGGACAGAAAGCATGGTGGGGTTATCTAGCGGTCATTCTGCCGCTGGCCAGTTTGGACACCTTGGCGTCGCTCATGATTTTGGAGAGCATCAAGTGCGAAGGCGACGATTATGCTACGAGACCAGCGCTGCTGATGAACGGGTTGGGAACAATCCTGGCCGCATTTCTGGGCAGTCCGTTTCCGACCACGCTGTACCTGGGCCACGCGGCGCACAAGGCAAATGGAGCACGTGCAGGCTACTCGGTCCTGAATGGAGTAGTGACAGCAGCATTGTGCTGCACGGGTGTGCTCCCAATCGTACTTCGTGTGATTCCGCTTGAGGTTGCCGCGCCGGTGATCGTCTGGTTTGGGCTAGTGACGGTAGGGCAGGCGTTTGCGGAGGTGCCAAAGACGGAGGCGCTCGCCGTCGCGCTGGGACTTCTTCCCGCGCTTGCCCAGTGGGCGACAACCCTGGCAGACACCATTGCGCGCAAGGCAGGCACCAGTCTCTACGCTCTGGCTCCAAAGATGGGGGACGACCTTGCGTTAGGTGGCTTGATCGCGTTGGGGCAAGGATCTTTGCTTACAAGCATGCTATGGTGCGCAGCGCTGGCGCTGATTGTACGCCGCAGGTTTGCCGCTGCCGCAGGCTGGGTGGGAGCTATGGCGTTACTTAGCGCGTTTGGAGTGATCCATGCGTACTCACTGGCACCGAATGGAGTTGAGAGCGTGATCCGATGGGGGGCCACTCCTGCATTCGCATGGAGCTATGCTGCGGGTGCCGGATTTCTACTCGTCTGTGCGGGTTATTCAAAGGAAACCATGAAAGTGTAGACGCTTGCTTAGAATCCAGTGCCACGGAACGCTATCAACGACTCCTGTCTCTTGATCCGGCTAGAAACAATCCCTCAAATGGTCAGTTTCTATCTTTCAGCGAAATCGCAGGGATAGGCAGGGTTGGGCAAGGTTCACAGATGTTTAAAACCTTCCAGGGAATCCTGGAGTCGGTGCCTCCATAATATCCGCAGTCGACTCCGTGAACTCCTGGAGTGTTATGGCGGGGAAGAACTGCGTGTATACGGCCCTGTTTCGGATCATGTGCGTGGTCGCGTTCCGACAAATCTTCATCCCGCAAGCGCCAGGTCTCGAACGCATCGGGCGCTGGCGAACCCATTTCTGTGAACGTTTGGTTCTTCACCTCCATCAAAGATATGATGAACAAGCTGTCTCCGATTATCGCTGACGATAGCGAGGGGCGGCGCTGCTGGCGTCCACTTCGTCTTCGTCAGGCCATCTTGAGCGAACCGAATTAATCATTCGTGATGCGGAAACCTTTGCTTGGTGGTGCCGTTCACCCTTGGCTTTACGGTATCGTCACCGCCATCTGATTGGAATAAGCGCTTTCAGTTCCGTTTGTTCCCACAGCCGTTACTGCGTAGTAGTAGGTGGTTCCTGAGACCACAGTCGAATCGGTGTAACTGGGGGTGCCATCAATCGCGCTGTTAATTCGGGTGTAAGGGCCGCCAGAAACTGTAGATCGATACACGTTATATCCAGCGATTTGTGTTCCAGAGTCGCTCCACGAAAGAGTCACGGAGTGAGCGACACCCGTCCCGGTGAGAGGCACTGCGAAAGATCCGTTCGAAGCATTGCTCGTGATCGTCAAGGTTCCCGAGGCAGAACTACTGGCTGTTGGCGCGAAGCCAACGGTCAATTGCGCTGTCTGATTGACTCCGATGGTGAACGGGGTTGTGACTGTGTTAAGGGTGAATCCTGTGCCGGTAACTCCGACAGCCGAGACGGAGACGGACGCGGCTCCAGTATTTGTGATCGTTACGGTTTGCGATTGTGTGCTGTTGACGGTTACATTTCCGAAACTCAGTGTCGTCGGGCTTGACGACAATGTTCCAAGCGTGGAGGCGACGCCAGTTCCGGTGAGCGACACCGTCAATGGCTGAACGGACGAGACGGTACTGGCGAAGACGATGTTTCCAGACGCAGAGCCGGTCGCGGTAGGCGAGAAGACAGCGGTGTAGCTTTGCGTCTGGCCAGGAGCAAGCGTAAATGGAGTTTGGAATCCAGATGTGCTAAATGGTGCTCCAGGGGACTGGACGGAGTCTATGGTGACCGTTGTCGTGCAGTTGCTTGTAAGGCTCGCGGTAGAAGAGATCATGTACCCGACAGTTGTATTAGAGAAAGCGATCGAGGTTGGGGTTCCTGACAGTTGGCAGGCGTATGAGGTTGGCAGCGCTGGAACTGTAACTGACTGCCCGTTGACGGTGATGTTCTGAGGTGTCGACAGCTCCTGCACCTGCACCGTCTTATATACACCGGGGAGGGGGTCCACGTTACCGAATGCAGCTGCGCCTATGACGACGCTAACAGTGGCAGTGCTGGATGTGGCGTTGAAGGTCTGGGGCGAAGTCCAGGCTTGCGGGGCTGGGTGCGCCGACTCCTGCGCTGCATGGGCCTGTGCTCCATGCCACGGCGCAGGTGGACGCTACCTGACCGAAGCGAAGAGTGATGGACCCGGTGGCGGTAACCGTCTGTCCCTCTTGCGCGTTTAGGGTGAACCATACTGGGGTGGTTGAGGATGGTAGCGCTGGAACTGTAACTGACTGTCCATTGACGGTGATGTTCTGAGGTGTCGACAGCTCCTGCACCTGCACCGTCTTATATACACCGGGGAGGGGATCCACGTTGCCGAATGCAGCTGCGCCTATGACGATGCTAACGGTGGCGGTGCTGGATGTGGCGTTGAAGGTCTGGGGCGAAGTCCAGGCTGCGGGGCTGGGTGCGCCGACTCCTGCGCTGCATGGGCCTGTGCTCGTTGCCACGGCGCAGGTGGACGCTACCTGACCGAAGCGAAGAGTGATGGAGCCGGTGGCCGTGACCGTCTGACCTTCTTGGGCGTTCAGAGTGAACCATACTGGTGTGGTTGATGATGGTAGCGCTGGAACTGTAACCGACTGTCCGTTGACGGTGATGTTTTGAGGTGTCGACAGCTCCTGCACCTGCACCGTCTTATATACGCCGGGGAGGGGGTCCACGTTGCCGAATGCGGCTGCGCCTATGACCACGCTAACAGTGGCGGTGCTGGATGCGGCGTTGAATGTCTGGGCCGAGGTCCAGGCTGCGGGGCTGGGTGCGCCGACACCTGCGGCGCATGGGCCTGTGCTCCATGCCACGGCGCAGGTGGATGCTACCTGACCGAAGCGAAGAGTGATGGACCCGGTGGCGGTAACCGTTTGTCCCTCTTGCGCGTTTAGGGTGAACCATACTGGGGTGGTCTGGGACTGGCTCACTGCTGGAAAAATAAAGAGCAGAGCGATGACAACAACAACCGCCGAAAATCTGTACATCGAGTATTCGTCTCCTAACTGGACTATCTCTCATGACCAGAGAAGGCAGTGTAGGTAGAACACCCGAGGAATCGGCAGCCGTTGCACCAGACCTTCTAGAAAGTCCGGTGTACCGGTAAAGAATTCTATCCGCGAAAAAGGAGAGCGGGGATTACCCTACTGTACCTGATCAAGTGACAATTGTGTACAAATTGAAGAGTTTTTTACCGAGCTCGGGAAGCGGTAGACCTCAAGCAGTCGGGTAATCGCTGCTGCTCAATATGTATCGAGCGATCACGCGGTATCCGCTGTTGGAGTTGAAACCGGCATGCGACTCTCAGAGCAGCACACTCTAATGGTGGGGGCCTTATGATGCCGCAGATCCAGTGCAGTCATGCAAGAGGCGCGGGATTGCTGAGTGTTGATGGCAAGGTGTTGAGTTGTTATCTTCGCTCCGGGCAATACACGGGGTTCCAGAGTGCAAGCATTTGCAAATGGGTTGCAAGAATTGTCTGCTTGACAGGTTCGCGCATGACGCTTGGATTGATCCAATCTTTTCTAAGTAAACCGTTTTTTGAGCTCCTGTTAGGCTATGATCCCTTCAGGTTTTAATCTCTCAACGGGAAATGAATGCCCGAAAGACAACTTACTCAGCAGATCTAAAAAACTGATGAGATGTTCCTGGGCATGATTCTTGTTCGTTAGAGATTTAGATACTGATAGTTATCTCCTCCGGTAACCATTTAGTGTTATTGTGAATTCCCCTTGGTAGATGTCAATCTGGACAGGTTAGGAGCTAAGTATCACCTATCCCGCGTGTCCGGTGTTGTCATGTTCCACGCGTAAGGCACCATGGTCCAATGTTTGCATGAAAATTGGGGAATGAGAATCGGTGGTCTGAACAGGCCCATTCGAGCTGTAAGGAAAGACTAAAAAGACATCCCACTGTATCCAAATATCCCAAATCAGGCCGCGTCCAGGTACACGAAATTTGCTAAGTAACATTGCCTCTTTTCCTTTTGCTCTGCCTCTGATCCGTTGCACGTTTTGAAAGTTTGAAGAGGTGATGTTTTGTCAGATATCTCCGCTATTTCTGGATTTTCGGGCCAGATCATATCTGCGCCCGCAGGCACGTTTGAGGGCGAGTTTTCGAAAGGGAAGGGGCATTGCATCCGATCTGGAGCAAAGATCATGCAGTTCAACGGATGGGGAAAAGCTCTTGTAATCGCGCTGGCATCTTGCCTGGCACTAGCGACGTCTGGTTGCGGTGCAGGGTCTGTCGAACCGGTCGGGGGTAGTCTTCTTGTCTCGCCCAACGCTGTCAACTTCGGAAATGTGCCTGTTGGTCAAGAGGCTAGCAGCAACGTAAGTATTACGAATAGCAGTTCATCGCCTATAGCGATCTCTCAAGTAAATGTTTCAGGCCAGACATTTTCGCTTCCTGGCAATAATAGTATGCCCATCAGTATTCCTGCTGGTGGCGCCTACTCGTTGAAGATTGGTTTTACACCTGCCTCCACCACAAATTATTCCGGACAGGTGACTCTGATGGGCGCGTCAGGGCAAACGATTGCTCAGGTCCCGATGCAGGGCCAGGGGGCGTCCCAGGGTGCTCCACAATTGACTGTAAGCGCGGCGAGTCTCAGCTTCGGCAACGTGACGGTGAATACGGCGACAACCCAGTCTTTGACACTTACGTCGACCGGGACATCTCCGGTGACGGTAAACTCTGCGGCAATCGCGGGAACCGGATTCACAATGGTTGGGAGCAGTCTGCCTGTAACGTTGGCCCCGACTCAGTCGCTGACACTTCAGGTGCAGTTCAATCCGACATCAGCTGGAACTGCCAGCGGTCAGATCACAATCAACAGTAATTCGACCACGAGTGGCACGGTCTTAGTTGCTCTCGCTGGTACAGGTACACCACCGACGGGTGCGTTGGCGAGTCCGCAGCTGGCTGTGAGCGCCTCGACCCTGAGCTTCGGCAGCGTGACGGTGAACACGGCGACGACTCAGTCGTTGACGTTGACGTCCACGGGGACTTCGCCGGTTACGGTGAGCTCTGCTGCGATCAGCGGAACAGGCTTTGCGATCGTCGGGGGTAGCTTGCCCGCGACGTTGAATCCAACCCAGTCGCTGACCCTGCAGGTGCAGTTCAATCCGATAACAGCTGGGACGGCTAGCGGGCAGATCACAATCAACAGTAATTCGTCGACGGGCTCCACGGCAGTCGTGGCTCTGAGCGGTACGAGCACGGCGGCACCGAGTCCACAGTTGGCGGTGAGCGCTGCAACCCTGAGCTTCGGAAGTGTGACGGTGAACACGGCGACGACGCAATCGTTGACGCTGACGTCGACGGGGACGTCGCCGGTTACGGTGAGTTCTGCTGCAATCACCGGCACTGGCTTTGCGATCGTCGGGGGCAGTTTGCCCGCGACGCTGAACCCAACCGCAGTCGCTGACTCTTCAGGTCCAATTTAATCCGGCGGCTACAGGTACGGCTAGCGGTCAAGTCACAATCACCAGCAATTCGTCGACGGGCTCGACGGCAGTCGTGGCCCTGAGCGGTACCAGCACAGCGGCACCGAGTCCACAGTTGGCGGTGAGCGCTGCGACCCTGAGCTTCGGCAGTGTGACGGTGAACACGGCGACGACCCAGTCGTTGACACTGACGTCTACCGGGACATCTCCTGTGACGGTAAACTCTGCTGCGATCAGCGGGACGGGCTTTGCGATCGTCGGGGGGAGCTTACCCGCGACGCTAAACCCGACGCAGTCGCTGACGCTGCAGGTGCAGTACCTCCCGACATCAACCGGAACAGCCAGCGGTCAGATTGCAATCACCAGCAATTCGTCGACGGGCTCTACGGCTGTGGTGGCTCTAAGCGGTACGAGCACGGCAGCACCTAGTCCTCAGTTGGCGGTAAGCGCTGCGACCTTGAGCTTCGGCAGCGTGACTGTGAACACGTCGACGACACAGTCATTGACGCTAACGTCGACGGGGACTTCGCCGGTTACGGTGAGTTCTGCTGCGATCACGGGCGCTGGTTTTACGATTGTTGGGGGTAGCCTGCCGGCGACACTTAACCCGACTCAGTCGCTTACGTTACAGGTGCAGTTTTTACCGACATCGACTGGACAAGCTGGCGGACAGGTCACAATCAACAGCGATTCGTCGACGGGCTCCACGGCAGTGGTGGCTCTGAGCGGCACAAGCACAGCCGCACCGAGTCCGCAGTTGGCGGTGAGCGCTGCGACCTTGAGCTTCGGCAGTGTGACGGTGAACACGGCGACGACGCAGTCGTTGACGCTGACGTCGACGGGGACTTCGCCGGTGACGGTGAATTCTGCTGCGATCACTGGTGCTGGCTTTACGATCGTCGGGAGGCTAGCCTGCCAGTGACGCTGAATCCGACCCAGGCGATGACGTTACAAGTGCAGTTCCTGCCGACATCAGTTGGGACAGCCAGCGGTCAGATTACAATCAGCAGCGATTCATCGACGGGCTCTACGGCAGTGGTGGCTCTGGGCGGCACGAGCACCGCGGCGCCGAGTCCGCAGTTGACGGTGAGCGCTGCGAGCCTGAGCTTCGGCAGTGTGACGGTGAACACGGCGACGACGCAGACGTTGACGCTGACGTCGACCGGGACGTCTCCGGTGACGGTGAACTCGGCTGCGATCACAGGAGCTGGCTTTACGATCGTCGGGGGTAGTTTGCCGGTGACACTGAATCCGACGCAGACGATGACGGTGCAAGTGCAGTTCGATCCGACATCAACTGGTGCAGCTAGCGGCCAGATCACAATCAGCAGCAACTCGTCGACAGGGAGCACGGCAGTCGTGGCTCTGAGCGGTACGGGTACGGCAGCGCCGAGTCCGCAGTTGACGGTAAGCGCTGCGACTCTGAGCTTCGGAAGCGTGACGGTGAACACTGCGACGACGCAGACGTTGACGCTGACGTCGACCGGGACGTCCCCGGTGACGGTGAACTCTGCTGCGATCACAGGAGCTGGCTTTACGATTGTTGGGGGTAGTCTGCCAGTGACACTGAATCCGACCCAGACGGTGACGCTGCAGGTCCAGTTCGATCCGACATCAACTGGACAAGCTAGCGGCCAGATCACAATCAGCAGCAACTCGTCGACAGGGAGCACGGCACTGGTGGCTCTGAGCGGTACGGGCACAGCGGCAGCGAATCCACAGTTGACGGTGAGTGCTACTACTCTGAGCTTCGGCAGCGTGACGGTGAACACAGCGACGACGCAGATCGTTGACGCTGACATCGACGGGGACGTCTCCGGTGACGGTGAACTCGGCGGCGATCACTGGATCTGGTTTCACGATCGTAGCTCAGAGTCTTCCCGGTGACATTGAACCCAAATCAATCGTTGACGCTTCAGGTGCAGTTCGATCCGACAGCAACTGGAACAGCCAGCGGGCAGCTCACGATCAGCAGCAACTCAACTACGGGTGGCACGGCTGTAGTGGCGCTGAGCGGCACCGGTACGGCAGCTAATCCGCAATTGACGATAAGCGCCACTACTCTGAGCTTCGGGAGCGTAACGGTGAACACGGCGACGACGCTGTCGTTGACGCTGACGTCTTCAGGGACGACGCCGGTGACGGTGAACTCTGCCGCAATCACCGGGGCTGGCTTTACCATCGTTGGCGGAAGTTTTCCGGTGACATTGAATCCGACGCAGACGCTAACGGTCCAGCTACAGTTCGAGCCAACCACAGCTGGATCTCTAACCGGACAGATCACTATCAGTAGCAACTCGACCAGCGGGAGCACGGCAGTAGTTGCTCTGAGTGGCACTGGCACTGCGGTCGCACATCAGGTCGACCTGAGTTGGAATGCACCGGCCAGTTCACCCGATCCGGTGGCAGGATACAACATCTATCGGGCGACAGGCAGCGGCTCTTTTGTGCTGATCAACTCGACGCCTGTCTCGGCGGTCGTCTATGTGGATAGCACAGTCGTGAGCGGTACCACCTATACCTATGAGGTAATGTCCGTCGATTCAAGCGGTGTACAGAGCGTTGCATCGAACCAGATGACGGTAACAATTCCGTAGATCCTCGCGAAGGTCGGTTCTACCTATCAGTGGGCCAATATGTGCGGACATGAAGTGTGGAGTTCTCGGGTCTGTAGGAGCCAATGAAAAGGGTTGCAACTCGGAGGCTCAGATGTATTGTCGGCCAACTAGCATTCCTCCATGTCTGCAGCCCTCGCCGCTGTAAGAAAGCCTCCCGACCAAATGTCCTTGTAAGCGTCGAATCGATGGAAAACTCTGGTAGGCTGCGTTTCCACTTCGCTGTAACGCATGTCTCTGGTTTCGTTGCATGAGAATTAATACCCATCCGGTTAGCCTTTCCCCTCTATCTGGGGACTAATCTTGTGGGTTTAGACATATGGATGGTGGAGGGTCTAGGCGCTGCGTCCAAAACCGCGTAGGCAACATCTCAACTAGGCATTGCCTACCTTTTATCGCTTCCGCTCCTGTTGGGGACTGTAGCTCGTGAAGTCCGAACCCAATTGGCGCGTCTGCCACCGGCGCGAAAGATGGCGGGAAGCATAGCAACCTTCGATAAGACATAGAGCGGTGAACTTACGAGTGCGATTAAGTCGGCCTTGGGATCCGGACCCTGGTAGACGCCTACGAGCACGTGAAGGGCCACAATAGCGAAGCCACATAAGGCGTACAGGCGCAATATAGTCACTGGAAGTACCAGAAGAATGTATAGGAAACATATCCCGATTCCTATAGGTGCACCCATCAGGTCAATGATGGGCTCGATTAAGGACGGCCGCCCGCTCAGGACCTGACGAAAGAGCGATGGACCGCGTGATATCAATATTCGGAGGCGGCCGCCTTCCCAGCGAGCACTTTGGGTTCGTTCTCCGGTGGAGGTTTGTGGGACTTCGGCTGAAACGACAGCGTCTTCGATGAAGTCGGTTCGGATACCGGCGTTCAAGAGGGAGAGATGGAACTCAAGATCTTCCACAATCGAAACTGCCGTATAACGAACCCGTTCCAACACCTCTGCACGAAGCGCAAAGCCATTTCCGAAGATGCCACAGGAAAGTCCAAGGCGTTTTCGTCCGCGAGGCCGGATAACATTCATACATCGAAAGGCAAGGGCCCTCAATCGCGCTCTCGATGGCATTCCTATGCTTGTCGCCTCATAATGGCACTGAACTACCGACGCGCGAGATAAGCTTTCCCGCACCTTAGGTATCAGGTCCAATGAAATCGTCGAATCGGCATCGAGAATCATGGCGGCGTCCGCGCCGTATTCCCGAAATGCCAAATCAAATCCTTTGGCCAGTGCATAACCTTTTCCGGGGAGGTTCGGATCGTCCAAGACGAATACATTCGCACCTGCGTTTAGCGCGAATTGTTCCGTATTGTCGTCGCAATTGTGAGCAATCACGAGGATATTTTCCGTTCCGCCAGCGGAAGCGGCGATGCTCTCGATGCACCGCACGATGGAGCCTTCCTCATTGTGGCTTGGAACGATTACCGTAAGACTTTGAATGACTGGAAGATTAGGCTCTAGCTGGTTGGGCTTCCGCCCCGGAAGGATGGCAGCCACGCTCACCAGCAGCAGCTCCAGCAACAACGGTGCAGTTAGCGCTACGAGAGCGATTCCTACTACCCAGACCAAGGTCAACGTAAGATCATGAATCAAGGCAGACTCCCGGAGAGTAGCTAAACAAGACTCGCTCGAAGATGTAAGGGACAATCTGTATTGTACCCGGTTGCAGTAGCAAAACCCTCGAGTCAGTTCCACGAAGGGGGGCTGCGCTATCCTCATCTACGAATCGGAGGAAGCTCTCTCACCAGGGAAAAGGCGATGGTTAGCTTTTGTGGTCTGCTCCGGCCAATGCCAACCAGATGCTTCGGTAGACGCTGATGCGTTTGGCAAGACTAGAACAACTGCTGCTAAAAGGGGACGCCTTCAGTGGCGAGAATGTGGCCACAGCTCTGGACAAGATTGTCGCAAACGCTCCTGAGTCGATCCACCGCCGACTCGTACATGCCATTTGCTAAGAAGCTTACGCAGAACCCCCCGTTGTTATCCAATTGAGTTTGAAAATTTCCAACATCAAGGTAAGCAAAATGCGATCAACCGCGGTGATCAGTTCCAAAGAACAGATCGTCATCCGCGCCAATCGGCGAAAGAGCTAAGGCCTGGAGAGGGGACCACCGTCGTGTTCCAGGAGGAGCGTGGACGGCTTGTTCTTGAGCCGAGCAACTTCGAGGCAATCTACGCGCTGCAAGGCGGTCTCATAGAATTTTCGATTGAAGCCAGTCTCGAAGAAGAGCGACGGATCGAGCGTAAACGTGAGGTCGAGCGATGAAGGATTACGTTCTCGATGCAAATGCGATCATTCGGATATTTTGGTGTAGGCGACGGCCGAGGCGGAGAGAAGGTGCGTGGCTGTTCGAACGGGCCGAGCGGAATCAAACCCGCCTCTCCATGTCCGTGATTAACGTGGGCGAGGTCCTCTACATTCTGCTCAAAACCTTAGGCGAGCAGAGAGCGTTTCAGTCCATCCAGGCTCTTCAGCATACTGTGACGATGAATCAAGGCAGACTCGAACTGAACGATTGAGGCCGTGAGGTTGAAAAATCGATTTTAAGCTTGGCCATGCGGACAGTTTCGCCGCAGGCGTGGACTTGGCATCGAAGGCTACGCTCGTTTCCGCAGATCCCTAGTTTGAGAAGATCGGAAAGTCTCTCAAGATGATGAGGCTGCCGGAGTTTGATCCCAAGAGTCGCTAGCACGCCACTTCGATCGGCACAAAGCGGATGAAGAGAGAGGTGGTTGCTGAGAAACTCCGGTGCAACGGGCGAGAAGTATTCCCTGCGTTGGTCGGACGTGGAGTTCGATCGTAAGATCATGAGGCTCCGCGTGACCAAGAACGGGAAGCCGCGCAACGCCTTCATCATCGGGGATGTGCGGAAATCACTGCTTCGGTCGAAAGACCTGCGTGTGAACCAGAGGGCACGGAAGGATAAGACTGAAGACTTGGTGTTCTCGAAGGCGGAGAAGAAGAAATGCTGGGCGGCCGCACTGGAAGATGCCCGTATCGAGAACTACAGGTGGCACGATAATTGGCACACCTTCTGCAGCAGACTCGTTCAAGCCGGTGTGGAACTGAAGCTAGTCCAGGAGGTCGCAGGTCATGCCTCGATTGTGTCGACGATCAGATACGCCCACTTCGCCTCCAGCCAGGTCGTGGACTCAATGGAGGTCCTCAACGGGGTGAGCTAGACGGCAGCCCTCCTCTGTGCGGTTGTGACCAACCTTACGAGTTCCGCGTAGGGGAAGGAATCAGTGTACTGAAGATCGCGATACGATTGAAGAGCGACAGTATCTTCTTCTCGGCTTGAGTAAAGAGTCCTTGTTCAAATAAATTAGCAGGTTGATCCTGCGGTCAAGCTTCAGCTTGATTATGACGGTTGAAGTCGGCGTGAACCGCAAAGTAACATCTCGCTTGATTTGATGCAACCCCCGCTAACAAAGGATTGATCTAAAATCACACCGTCGATTCCAGTGAGTGTCTCAAGGGATCTGCATCATGAGACGGCTGCTCAGGAAATACAGGACATTGCGGGTGGAATCGGGCAGCTTCTCGGCTTCAGTCGCGCGAGTTCTGCTTGGAGGCCTGTTCGCGTGGAAACAGCGCAATTCGTACATTCCCTGGGTCGGCGCCCGTGCGGAATTTCTTTAGCGAAAACTGCGTAACCCTAACGTAGGGAGGTTGAAAGTATAGTGCGCGAGGGGCCGACTACGATGATGGCACGCCAAAACGATTCTTGATTGGTGTTTTCGAAACACCTAGCGGCATATGTGTGATGTTCGGCGGATAGGTGCATTCGAGAGTGATTCAGGCATGTTTGGGATGAGAAGTGAGAAAGGGGGATTCTCGCATTGTGCGAAGGCCACTCGTTCCATAAGACAGAAACGCGATGACTGGAGATCGATCAAATCGAACTGGGCGTGTCCCGCGTCCATTCCTTCAAGATTTCATTTTGTCTGAAGGATCTATTCCTGTATGTTTTCTCAAACAGAGAATTTATTCGACTTTTGCTTATTTAGGTGCGACAGTCATTCCCGGGTTCCAGATCATGAGTCTCAATATCTGGGAAGAGGCCTTTCATGTTTGGATAGTTCTTAGCAGTGTCAAAGATTCTTTCAGGTCAGGGAGCAGATCCCATGAGTACTGTCAATGTCCCTTCAGACGAGATTCGCGCACTGAGTTCCATCGAAGGAGCGAAGCCCAATTTGATAGTGTTTCTGGCGGCAATGATCGCCGGTTCGGCCTTTGCATGGCCGCTACTTTTCGCAGCGCTGCTTCACGGTCGTAAAGTGATGCTCCGGTCGCTCTGCGGTGATTCTTATCATTACCTTGCCATCGCGAGAAAGGCGAATATATCGCACATTTACACCTATGATGGTGTGCATGTGACCAATGGATTCCACCCGCTCTGGGAGTACACGATCAGATGGATGTTCTATGCGATGAGGTTGCAAAGCCACGAGAGCCAGGCAGTTGCTGTGATGCTGCTGGCGTTGGGCGTGACCACATTAGGAGTGATCCTGGCTAGCGCAGCGGTGGTTCGAATGACGAACCACTGTTTTCTTGGTTTGCTGATCGTACCCGGAATCTACTATCTTGCCGTAGGAGTCCATGTCAGAAACTTGTGGATCTGGTCAGCATTGGATGGCATGGAGTCGGCGTTTTCCATTCTGTTCGGCGGCCTTTTCTTTTTTGTGCTGAGCTGCTACCTGGGGGCCGGTGCAAAGAGAAAGTTCAATCCGGTGGATGTCTATCGAGCGCTCGGCTTCGTGCTGCCCCTTCTCATACTGTCGCGCTTGGATGATGTCTTCCTTCTTCCAGCATTTCTAATTGCACTGGTTGTTTTCGAGATTCCGTTGAAGGATCGAATTATCGCCGCGGCTTGGGGGAGTATTCCTAGTATCATCGCGATAACCTGCTACCTGGTTTATAACAAGCTGACGGTAGGGGTTACCATGCCGCTTAGCGGAGCGACCAAAGCCGGTTTTGTCGGATTTCTCGATACCTACCTCACTTCAGCTATCCACTTCCCGCCGATCCTGGACTTGAGAGGTCTACTTACGCACAAGGCCTCAGATGGCGGAATGGTATTTGCCAACAGCTTTAGATTCGTAGAGGTGATCTATCCGCTTCTTGTGGCGAGCTTTGGTGCGCTGGCTTTGTGGAATTACCGGAGAAAAGAGCCGGAGTCCTCCGTGCTCTTCGCGCTGTGTCTCTACATTATGTTCAAAACTGGTTACAATTTTCTCAATGTTCACCCGTGGCATCAAGCCGATTGGTATTACGCGTTCGTGATCCTGTCTATTAGCGTGTTGGGGGCTTTGGTTCTGCGTGGGCCATGGTCACGTTTAGCGAGGTTTCCAATTGCTGCAAAGGGAGTGCTCGCAGTGTACGGGCTGTTAATGCTGCTCTCTGCTTCGCAGTACTACGCATCGATTGTGTTTCAGAACCCCGAGTCACCGGAAGACCATTTGTGGGAGCGGAAGAGTGACCTTCGCCGTGAGCTTTTAGCTCAGGGAGTTCATGGACTGATCAATACCGATGACGGGATCACCGCATTTCTTCTCGACTTCCCGAATATGCATGGATTTGCGTTTGCCACCGACGTCGAGGCCCAGCGAGCTTACAAGGACGGTCGAATGCTGTCGCTCGCATACTCGAGAGGAATCAACGCTATCACCGGTCTGGATTACATGGAAGCTGCCAACGCACCACAATCGGACCTGGAGATCCGCGAATATCTTCGTAAGAGCATAGCTGGGCAGATTATGCGATCGGAGATGGATCAGTTTGATTTCTCGCTAGCATACTACGACCCGGTTTTAAGACTCCCATTCATACTATTCCGACCGAAGACGCGTTGAAACCGGAGTGTAAACAGGGTGTGGGGGTTCGAGTTCCTCGCTGTCCACCACATTTTTCAAATAACTTACGAGCCAAAGAATTCTCAAGTTTCGTTCACTTTCGTCCGATCAGGAATTGAATTATAGAAAAGTGGCCACTGGTTCGTCGGGCAAGATGATCACCGAGGCATCGTTAGGATGTCCACGTCCGTGCGAAATGTTTTTAGCGAAAATCTGTAACCTGAAGCCGGGAAGTTGAAAGCATAGGGCATGCCTTCTTGGGGCCAGTTGAGCATGTCATGCCCGGAAAATCGGCAACATATATGGTTCCCGAGAGACAAATAGCGCCAAGCCATCGGGTTCTGTTTCGTATGGAAAGGAGTACTGATAAACCAAGCTAAAGTCCTAAATCGCGTAGTCAACCTCTAAACCAGCATGCTTACCTTTTATCGCTTCCGCTCCTGTTGCGGGACTGTAGCTCGTGAAGTCCGAACCCAATTGGCGCGTCTGCCACCGGCGCGAAAGATGGCGGGAAGCATTGCAGGCTTCGATAAGACATAGTGCGGTGAACTTACGAGCGCGATTAAAGTCGGCCTTGGGATCTGGACCCTGGTAGACGCCTACCAGCACGTGAAGAGCCACAATAGCGAAGCCACATAAGGCGTACAGGCGCAATATAGTCACTGGAAGTACCAGAAGAATGTATAGGAAACATATCCCGATTCCTATAGGTGCACCCATCTTGAATGGCCGGAAGATCAGGCTGTAGCTGGTTGGGCTTCCGTCCCGGAAGGATGGCAGCCACGCTCACCAGCGGCAGCTCCAGGATTAAAAGTAAGATCATGAATCAAGGCAGACTCCAGGAGAGTAGCTAAATTAAGACTTGCGCGAAGACATAAGGTGTACCGTGTATTGTATCCGGTTGCAGCGGTAGCAAAACCTCGGGGCAGGTCCACGAAGGGGGCGAGGAGGGTGGGTTATATTGATGTTCCTAAAGAAGAGCTTGCCTTTTGAACCTGAATCTTTGTACTCTCTCTCTACCGGATCATCTGTGGATTTGGGCGGGGATCCTCAAGCATTGTAGAAACGCTTGGGTTGGTTTTCCTTTGCCGATTTTCCTAACGCAGTATTCTGCAATTTATAACCTTGATGTGGCGACCCAGTTGCGTAAGCGCTGAGCAGGAAAGAGGTGCATCTTCTGAAGAGACCAACATCGACCGCTATTATCGTTACAGGCCTTAAATGGTGAATTTGCAATTGCTACTGCGCCGCACAGTTTGCGCGCGTGGTACGTTGCCTCTTCTACTAAAGTTGGATTCGCTTGGGGGCTATGCAAGTGCTCCAATAAGCACTGGAGATTGACGGACCGACTGTCGGAGGCACCGATGGTGCCTACAAAGGCCTTTTCCCAAAAGCTCGCCTGAACAACCGCGCAAGCGATTGCTAACGCAACCTCAACGGTGGGGATAGAAGATTGGTAGAACAGGCCGGATATTTCAGAGTCCCCGGAGCGCATCTCTATACGGTACTTCATCGCGTAGAAGCTCCAGTCGCGCGAGTTCTGCTTGTAGGCCCGTTCGCGTCGGAACGGCACAATTCGTACATTCCCTGGGTCCGCTGGGCTCGCTACCTGGCTGCCAGGCAAATCGAGGTTCTGCGCTATGACCATCGAGGAATCGGAGAAAGCACTGGCGTCTTCGAACAGGCGACGTTTAGCGACTGGAGCGAAGACCTCGCACTTCTGGCCGAATGGCTTAAGGACCAGTCCCCGGATGTGCCGGTCTTGTTTCATGGCCTTGAGTTCGGCGCCATTCTTGCCGGCAGGCTCTTTCACGAGGGAAAAGGCGACGGTTTGCTTTTGTGGTCTGCTCCGGCCAATGCGAACCAAGTGCTTCGGTCGACGCTGATGCGTTGGGCAAGACTAGAACAACTGCTGCTAAAAGGGGGAGACGAACGAAAGTCGGCCGCCGATTACATCCGTCAACTCGAACAGGGGGGAGTTGTGGAGGTCGAAGGCTATGAGTGGTCGAGCCGACTGTGGAATGCCTCGTTCGGGCTTGAACTTCCAACCGAGTTAGCCGACATGGCTGCGGCGACGAGCGGCCCCTCCAAACCGGTCAGAATCGTTGAGCTTGGGAAGGCCGCGGCGCCTCTCGTCAAGGGAGGGACTCCCGGATTCGACGAGCTTCGGGACTTTGACTGGTTGTATTCTGAAAATATGGACTGGCTCTCGGCTAAACTAGCAGGCCTAAAGGGAACGGCAAGTGATCGACACAGCTAATTTGCGCCAGCTTATTTCTCTCGACGGAAACGGCACCACCTTCCGAGGGACCTACCACAGAGTCCCGGACGACCGTGATCTCCCCCAGGCCGAAGTGAATTCAAAAGCCGAGTCTCGGCATCTTCTTCCTGAATTCTCTGACTCTGCCCAGGGCGGCTACCGGCGACTCTGCCATCTACTGGGCTGATTCGTTCGCAAACTGCGGTTACCCATCCTTTCGCTTCGATCTGCCGGGGTTGGGGGATACAGAGGGCGAACTTTCTCTCGATTTCCTTGACTTCGTCAATTCAGGAGGCTTTTCTTCGATTATTGCCCTTAAGGTTACGGAGCTCACACGACGTTACAACCTCTCTGGTGTGGTGTTGGTCGGACATTGTGCCGGGGCAGTCTCGGCCATCTACGCGGCAGCATCTTCGAAAGATTGCGCGGGTCTCGTCTTGATGGATCCATATTTTCATCTTAAACAGGCTGTCAGACCTTGGATTCGTGAGCAGATCAGTACGTGGGCCAGGAGAAGCAGCCTTGGAAGGCTCAGCAGTAGAATCTATGATCTTTCGGGAGATCTATGGCTGTCGGTCAAAGGAAATTCGGTTCCGCGGAACGCAAACTTCCCGCTTCTTAAGAGCTGGAAACAGGTTGCGGACGCAGGCTTGCCGATTCTGCTCTTGAAAGCACCCGGCCTCAAGGCTTCCGGTGTCAAACCCCGGCAGGGAGAGTTCGACTATCTTAGTTATATTGCGAGCCTGGCAGGGCGAAAGGGGCGGGTCACAGTAACTGCGATTGAGGGCACGGACCACTCTTTTGCAAACCGGGTGGGGCGTCTGGCAATTCGGCAACATACTGAGAACTGGCTCCAGACCCATTTCCCGCAGGCTATATCTGGCGAACCTACTCTCAACTCTTCGCATAGAACGGAAGATACAACCACGATATCGGAGGCCGACTCTATGGCCTCTATTCCCATGCACCAAACTGGAGGCGGAAACTAAGGTGGACATACGGTCAGAGGTGATTGCTCAATTCACGCAGGTTGCGCGCGAGCAGGATATAAGGCTGGCGCCGCTAACCGACGACCTGCCTCTCTTGAACTCAGGCTTGGATTCGCTCTGCTTTGCGATTCTCGTCACTCGCATGGAAACTGCCGTGGGAGTCGATCCATTTAGTACTGAAGAGGATCTCCGCATCCCCGTGACCTTCGGCGATTTTGTAAAACTCTATGAGAATGCCGCGAGATAAATCTCGTCGACGTCGAGCTTGATGAGAGCCGCAGGTCAATGGTCTGTGCGCTCGTACCTTCCGGCAGCCACCTGACTTGCCTGCAGAATGACGGTTCCTACTCCAGTGATAGTCACGGTGTTGCCCGAGATGGTGGCCGGGCCGCTGACGACTGAGTAGGAGATGGCGCCGGTCTAGGTCGAGATTGCCGAGACAGCAAAGAGCGCAACCCCGTATGTTTGGCCTAGAACGGGGACGAATGCCAGCGTAGTTGCCCCTGCGCTGACAGTGAAGCTCATGGTCGCGGTGATCGCGGCCTGGTTACCGGCAGCGACCTGGCTGGCCTACAAGGTAACCGTACCGGACCCTGAGAGGTCACGGTGTTGCGCTGGTTCGGGACGGCGGCAAAGCCCGGAGTCGGTGTCGCGGCAGCCACGCTGAAGCTGATAGTGGCTATAACCGCGGCGTAGTATACCTGAAGCTGCCTGATCGGCAATCAGAGTGACTGTACCGACCCCGGTAATAGTGACGACATTGCCCGAGAGACTGGCCGGGCCGAAGCTGCCTGTTAGGAAATAGCACCGGGAGAGTTCGAGGTTGCTGAGACCGTGAACGGCGCAACCCATAGGTCTGGTTAGGGATTGCGGCGAAGGCAAATTTGGCGTCTCTCCGGCGACACTGAAGCTGGTGGTGGCGGTCGCGGCGGTGTAATTTGTCGTAGCCACCTAGCTGAAGGGTGACAGTTCCCCTCCGATAGTGACGGTGGTGCCCGAAATGGTGGCCGGGCCGTTAACGACCGAATAGGTTGTCGCCCCGGTTGAGTTTGAGGTTGCCGCGGCTGTGAGTGGAGCTACATCATAGGTCTGGCTCGGGATTGCGGTGAAGCCGAGTGACGGTGGGGGCAGGGCTCACGGTGAAGCTGGTGGTGGCTGTCGCGGTGGTGTAGCTTCCTGAAGCCGCCTGGCTGGCCATGAAGGGTAACGGATCCGACTCCGGTGATAGTGACGGTTTTTCCCGAATGGTGGCCCGGCCGCTAACGACCGAGTAGGCGAATAGCGCCGGGCGAATTGGAAGGATCCGAGACAATGAGTTCGCTGCGCGCTTATTTCGCGCATGTCCGTAAGGCAGGAGATGTTTTCAATGTACTTGTGCTCCTGTTAACGTTGGTGGGGCAGGTCCCGAACCGATGGTGTAAGTTCCTGCAACCAGCGTGCTCGGCGGACCCAGCCCGGCTGGAGACGCAACGCCCGTTCCGAAGGCTGCATTATTCGACCCGGCCATCGCGTAGAGGGTAGCGGTCGAGGATATAGAGACTGCCCCTGTATAGAGAGTGCCTGCCGCGCATCCGCCATTGTTATCGGGCTGCGGGTAGAGCGTAGGCACTGTGGGCGACAGCACGTAGCAGATGTAGTTGTTTGGTCCTGTCGAGGTGGTCATCGAAACGGTCTGCGTACCAGAGTAGGTTCCCGGCGCTACCGAGTACACGGGGCTGGCCGCCGACTGGGTGCCGGTGTTGTAGGTGCTGTTCGCGTTCCACGCCGTAAAGGACGGGGTTCCCGTGGGAGTGTTGACTGTATAGACGAGCGACCTAATGAGAAGAGGGTGGGAGAGGCGTTAAGTCAGTTCCGCCTGTAATTGTCACGTAGGCCGTGTTGCTGCCTACGATGCTCGGGATATATACCCCTGACCAGGATTGAGTAAAGCAGCTCGCTCCGGGGCATGAGCCGCCAGCGGTGACATTGAACAAACTCAGGGTAAGCTTATTGCCATCATATACGATAGTAGCCGAAAACGTATCGCACGTCCCTCCGACGGTCTGGGCGCACGTATCCTTGCCACTGGGACTCGGCAGAGTTAGAGGAACGGGGTATGTGCTGAGTTTGTTCGTGCTGTACTGCGCAAGTATCCGGCAGTGTTATTAACAGGTATATAGGGTGCCTGTAATGGCTGATACAGCTGCACCGAACTATAGGTGAAGCCACTGCCGACTGTAAGCTCGCTATCGGAGTCTAATTCCAGGCATACCGTGTAATTGTTCGGCTACGTTTTGGCCCTCCAGCCGAACTGCAAGCATCCCGCTTCACCCCCAGCGCCTCCGTCGAAGTTATAGCATCCTGAACCGGGACAAGGACCGGCCTCCGGTGCTATTTTGTAAAACGAACGCGACATTGCTCCCGTTACCCGCAAATGTAAATGTAGATGTAAAAGCCTGCACGTTCAACGGGGTTAGAAAGATGACCGCCGCGCCGTCATGTCCTGAATTAGCGGGGATTAGATTCAACGCCGTCCCCACTAGTACAGGACTCACCGCTCTTACGTTGAAGACCTGCAGAGTTATCGATGTACCCGCAAGTGCCACCGAACATGGAACCCCTCCCCCAGTGGTGTTGAATCCTGTGCCGGGGGGCAGTTGATCGCCTGACCATAGACCGAGGCCGAGAGCAGGGCAAAACCAAGGAGCGATAAAAAGCGTCGTATTAAGGGAACTATTCGCGGACTTTGAACGAACGGGTCAATTAGGTTAGCGAGACGGGGCTCGGGCCATAAGAAGATCCTGCGGGCGAATAAAACATGAGCACTCCTGGCGGAATTTTTGCACAGCGCCCAAAGCAATTTAGCCAGAGATACAAGATCAGCAAGACCCAGTGACACTTAAATTTAACCTTATACGAACCATGAAAGCAGCCAGAATTACACTTAGGGTCTTCGGGATGCCACTTCGGTGCTATTGTCCCTCGATAGAACCACTAATTTGATTTCCCGTTTGCCCCTCATCGCGCACACTGGTTCGCTGCGCGCTTATTCGCGCATGTCTGTAAGGCAAGAGATGTTTTCAATTTTGAAAACGGAGAGTTACAGGCGTCTGAGCAGTAAGCGCTCAGGAATTCGAGTATCAACTTATTCGTGCTTCTTTTAATTTATATCATGGCGTTATTCGTACTTCCTAAGTTATATCATGGCGATTCGGAAACGCCTTTCCGCAATCCTTGGCTTCGAATGGGTCAGATCTCATTTTACGTCCATCGCACTCAGCAACTTAGCGCGTTTGCGATGCATCTCCTGGTGGGTCATCCGGCGTGCATCCTGCAGCGACTGCAGTCCCATATGGAATAGCCTGGTTCGTTCGAGGCTCACCTGGTGCAGCGTCTCTGCCAGCGCCCGCGCATCGTTGGGCTTCGTCAGCAGCCCCGTCTCGCCGTCACGAACGCAAGACCTGAGTCCCGGCGTATTGCTCGCTATCTGTTAGCTTCTTCGCCAATATCCCCTCTCGGGTTCCTCGCTGAGAATATCCCGCTCACCGAACTACGAGGCTGGGATGACATGCCACTTAACCGCATTCGTGCCCGGCATGCATCGGCGATATCAATTGTGCGCAAAACCGGCAAGATCGGCTCGTCGTACAATCCACCGCGCCAAGTTGATCTGGTGTTTATCGAACTGGCGTCGTTTTGCGCCGCAAGTTCCAAGTAACCGTAAAGTTCGCCAGAGCTTCCGAGATCATACTCAGAGCTTTTCGGGGCACCTAGAAAGGCTTCCTTACAATCGGACCCATGCAGTTCAATACAGATATTTCTTACTCTGGGAAGCCACGACGAGGAGCCATCGTCAAACAATCCCAACTCGCACTTTTCAATATAGCTTTCAACAAGTCTATGTGTTCTTCACCAGCCAATTCCAGAAGGCTAGATACGTCCCGAGCATCTACAGTTGCCAGGTCTTCCTTGCCCTCACACGCACGTACCCGAATTGCCCAGTCAAGGCCCTGCCCGAAGGTTCCCCGAGAAAGGATCAATCTGGAACGTTGGGACCAAACCGCACCAAGAACGACTTCCTCCCTATCTCCGTATGGGAGAGGTTCCTGCGGCACAACTCAAAATTGTCAGGATCAGGTTCCACTGCCAAGACTCTGCCATCTGGAAAACAGCTCAGAAAATAGACACTCGTATACCCAACGTTAGCGCCAAGATCTACGATAAAGCTAGGAGATGGATGTCTCGCATGCAGACCTATTCTTCGAACATGAAAATTTGAAAAAAAAGGACAAGTCACTTGGACCACCCAAGCAAATCGCAACCGGATGCCTTACCTGGCGCGGCTTGATCTTCAGTTCCGCCGGCTGTCGAAATCCAAGCCTCTTCTTGCTTCGAAAGACAGTCCAAGTCAAGGCGGCCAGCCGACCGACTTGATCCAATCCTGGGTGACCCTGCGTTATTAACACTCTCAGAGAGCGTACGGAGCCTTCAAACGGAATCGCAAGAGGTTTGGGCCGTCAGAACTGTGTTAATTTGCAAGTAAATATTAGATACTGCCTTGCATTTCAAACTGAATTTAACTCGGGGCGGTGACGCCATCCCGTTTTCCATGGGAGCTGAGCAAACAAGCAAAGGAACGAATGCGTCAACTATGAAGGTGTTCTAAAGTATGCAGCGACTTGGACGAGATCGCAGCTTGTCTTTCGTATACGGAGACGGATGGAAACAGTAGGTTGGAGATAGTTCTCTATCTTGATTGCAAGAGAATTGCTTTTAGCAGTGCCGTAAATCAGGTATGCTGCCGAATCAGCCTGCTCCGTTCGGCGAAGACTGCCGAATCGTTGAATCGTCTGCCGTTAACAGCCGCTTGCCTAGATAGTTTGACCAGTTTATCGCGGTCTTTCGACAGGTCGGCTACTAGCTTACCGAGAGATCGAAAGTCGCCGAGTGGGACAAGCAAGCCGCCACCGTCAGAGTTGATGAGATCTTCTGCATAGCTGCTGCGATAGCCGAGAATAGGTGTCCCTGAAATTAGTGCTTCGAGAAGATTACGAGGCGATTCCTGCGTTATATGCGTAAACACCAAAGCGTGCGCCGAACGCAGATGATTGAGCAACTCTTGCCTATTTGAGATGAAACCCGGGTAGTCTACTATCTCTTCGAGATTCAGACGTGTCCTTTCCAGCTTCGCATCCGACAGCAATTTACCCTCTCCATACCACGTAGCCTTAACGCGAGCGCCCATGTTCCGAGCCGCATCAATAGAACGAAGCCAATCTAGCGGCGCCTTCATTGGATCTAGCCTGCCCACGTAGCAGATTTGTAATGTCTCCGCAGTGCGAATTGCTGCCTGCTTTTGCTCTAGACCTGCTGCGTCGATCAAATCACTCTTCTTGGTATGAATGTCATGAATGAGATGACTTTCCCGACACCAGGGCGAGAAAGCACGATAACAATCACTACCATGCCATAGCCCGAGAGATGAGTGCCTGATGATATGCCGGTGGTAAGCCTTCATTACCGGCGATTCGACCGCTGCTCTGATGCGTCGCAAGCTAAGCTTCTGTCCCGCGACCGCCTTGGCCAATTCGTGGTCCACAATATCCTTGTGGATGGCGTAGTGCCGATTGAGGCGGATTGCCTCCATCGCGGCTACTGCGGCCCAATCGCCGAATAATCCTGAGGGTGCAAACTGAAGATGCTTTGATTGATTTATCGAAGCTGCCAATATCCTACGAATCCGAGGCAGGCTTCTCAGAAACGCGATTGGCTTATATATCGACGGAAGTGGACGACAAACGATCCTGTCACAATGCTCGAGTGAATCGAATTCGCGCCAGACAAATCCCGAGAGTTTAGGGATCAGGTTCTCCGGAACAGTCGGCGCAGCCACTATAATTCGGGAGAAATTCTCGGCCCACCGATCAAGACCATTGGCTGCCTGCGCTTCGACAAGCACCCGGCCGTCCAACACCCTAAAAGGAACAGGTAGCACTAAGAACATGCCCTCTTGTGTGAATAGGTCTTCTTCTGTCACAGGAACACCCCTGACTCTGTTCTGCACCGGCCGTAGGATTTCGAAAGTTCTTCGGAGAAACCAGCGAATGCCCGGTTAATCCGAGCGCGCAAAGGCCTCCGCAATTCAACGACATACCTTAGAATTACCCTAGCACAACGAACAATTCGCCTCGTCCCTTCATAGCGGTGCCCTGGCGGCATCAATTAAGTAAAGCTTCTACATCGTCGCCACTTACGTAGAATGCAATCAGGAATGAACGATGATAGTTGCCTTGGGGTTTGCGCCGAGGTTTCGCTGAAGTAACGCACAGTGTGCCCCCAAAAATCCCAAAGGAAATTAGATCCTTTTGACTACGGAAGCCATTTCCGATCTAACTCCGCTGCAACTGCGCGCACTCGAAAGGAAGGTGCTTCAAGCCTCGGTCTGGTCAATTCTCGAATACAGGAGGGGGACTGGTCTTTTGAGCGCAACACCGACATGCTTTTGATCTTGTGACAGCCTCCATCCGAAGGAACTCCCCAAAAACCTTCTTAGAAACTGAGCGCTCGGGTTGGCAGCTACGTTATATTTGACGAGCGCCCGCAATTAGACGACGCTGGCCAAACGTAGAGCTTGAAGATTGCCGACAGGACAGAGGCCGTGACAGAACGGGTGATAGCGCCGGCTCAGAAGCAGAAATGGCAAGAGAATAATGAGAAGGGTGATGCCGATTCCATTTTGCTCGTGAAATCGACATCATTGCAGATTCAGTGTCTTCTCAGGTTACGCCATGCATCTACCACGATAGGAGGTATGATCCGATGCGCGAAAGAGGTGGTCATTTCACCGACAGTTGCTTCGCCAGGCCGATTCTTGAAAAGGGTGCCATGCGATCGTGACACCTCTCCTGCGGGCCGACCGTTCGTGTAGTAGTAGAAAGCGAGCGAGCGGCGGGAGCGGTCTGGCGGACAGCTTACCGGTACAGGGTTGCCATGGTACGAGTTGTCGGTAGTGTTGAAGATTACGCAGCGATTAAACAGCGGAGCGTATTCCGCAACTTTATGGCTCATAGTCGTGTCCCACAGTTCAAGATTGCCACCGTATTCGGGTTGCCAATCCTTGTTCAGGTAGATCAAGAGATTGATTCGCCTGTCGAGTCGCATCTGCCGATGCCAGTTGAAGTCCGCATGCACCTTAAGGAAACCGCCGGGCCGCAACTCATGACAGCCGCCGCCGGCATAGTGCGGATCCGGAATCAGGCCCTCGATCCCGTTAGTTTCTCAAGAAAGTTTAACAATCTCCCTGCTATTCAGAAAGTAGAGCACTCGACGAACACTCGGTGCCAGTCTTGGACACTACATTCGCTGCAAATTTCCTCTGGTCCTTGTCGATCATCGCCCCCCACTGCCCCGAATCCCAAGATGGAAAGTCGCGCGCAACCGCGTCGAGAATTTCAGGACGCAAGAAATTATCTATGGCAATGTGCGGACATGGCGCCGCCGCTAAGTAGCGCCCATGGTTGTTGTCCGCAAAATCCGTTAGAAAGTCTAGGTCCGCTTCCACTGTGTCTGTTCCGTACTCCGATATTCCACTCATTCTAAATTCTCCGAGCGTTGAAATTCTCGAATTTCTCAAAGGCACACGGAAAGCAGAAATTATGCTTCCCCTTATAACTGATCACACGGATGAATAAACCATACAATAATGAACGCGACAAAAGTTCGTAAAAGCCAGGATCTCAATGTTTGCATGCAGAGTCTAGAATTGGTTCAACCTTTTCCCCTTCATAAGCGGCGTATCGTCAGCAGCTCATCGGACGAATCTGTGGAACGATTCGGCCTTGTGCCTTTCTGCAAAGTGCACAGCCTCAATGAACTCTTTGTCTGCATTGCGCAGCTTCAACTCAGTTACCATGGCCGCAAGTCCACGTGCCCTCAGCCGCCGTATGAGCGCAAGGCAACTTCGCAGCTCTTTGCGTGTGGTTATGCCGGATTCAGCGACTAGGAGGGTTGCGTCGGCAAGTCGGACTACAAATTCGGTCTCAGCGGAAGATCGGAGGGGTTGCGCCTTGATAAAGAGGAAGTCCACTTGTTGCTTGAGGCGTTCCAGATGCTCGTCGATCAGACTTTCACGCCGGACACGCAGAGCCGTATTATTGCTGGATCTCGCCCACTCCGGCTTGCCCTGCCACGCCGATGATCTACCTTCGACGGTGAAGTCGGCTAACTCGATGGGACTCAGAGTTTCTGCTGCGGACAGCGTCATCGTCCGGTAGCCCAGTTGCTCCATTTCTGCCGCGACAGAGGAGACCAGGTCGTCGATAAGAGTATTCTGCGAGCTCGCGGTAAAGACGAATGTGCTCGACCCATTGATGCGGTGGGCCTGATCGAGCCCAGCGACAAGCCGGAATAAAAACTCATCCTTTACACTCGGCGCGACCTCACCCGAGTCGGGAAACACCGCCATCGGTGGGAAGCTGAGGACGCGATAGACATCGTTTCCGATATAGACCCGGGAATCGATCTTCTGCGCAACAACTGCGACAAACATACCAAAGATGATGGCGAAGGGAAGAGCCAGCGCCAGTATAAGAAGTTTTTTGCTTGGCTTCGGCGCCGTGGGCTGCTTCGCCATTAGCGAGATATGGGCGGCGAACGTAGGACTCTGCGTAGGCAAGATTGAATGGACAGCATTATCGACGTCAGCGTAGCGCGCCTGAAGGAGCTTGATAGACTCCGCAAGATCCTGGGCCCGTTGCAATTTGGGCGTGTCAGCTGTCGCGGTAGCAGTCTGGCGGGCGAGATCGGCCTCGAGCCGCGCTTGAATATCGCCGGTACGGGCTGCTTCGAGCGTTAGCTGTTCCTTGAGACTCTGTCCCGATTTGTGGGTTGTCTCCTTGCTCACATTGCCGATTGTCTGGCTCAACTGATCCAACTCCGCCTGGTCCTTCTTATAGAGCGGATTCTGTGGGGTTAGTCCGTTCATTTCGGTAATCAGCGTTCCGCGGCGCGTCCCAAGGCTTCCTTTCAGAGCAGACAGTTCAGCATCGCTTCGCGTGACAGAATCCGCAGCTGAATCCAGCTGTGCCTGCTTCCCGTTTACCGAAGCGAGCTGAGCCTCCGCAATCGCGTGGGCATTACGCGCTGCCGCAAGTTGGGTCCGCAAATCGGCCAGGCCGGAATCGAAGGGATTGCCGTTATCCCCAGCAGCAGTATCCGCCATGCCAAGGGCTTCGCTTAGGCCGGCTTGTTCCTTACGGTCCTTGTCGAGTTCGTCCAGAATTCGCTGCCGATCTTGCACCAGGGACTCCATTTGCTCGTGACTCAGCGCCAGATCGTCCTGCTGCCCATTTTGCAGGTACGCTGCCGCGATCGCGTTGGCAATCGGCGCGACGATAACGGGATCCAGCCCTGCCGCAGTGACCGACAACTGATAACTGCCGGCTACTCGATCGACCTTAAAGACTGCTTGCAATCTCCTTAATCGCATCGTCCGGGTCGCTGCTGAACCTCCCTCTGATTGCCGGAGGAAGCAGGTCGAGCGCGTGGCCAAGAACGTCTGGCCGTTCGAATGTTAATAGCTGCTGCTGGAGGTACATATCGTAGCGGGAAGAATCGTAGTTTCCCGAAATGTCAGTCGGAGTCTTGGATACGATTGGTTGCACGTAGATAAGGCTCGTGGCCTCGTACCAGGGCTTCCTGGAAAGGCCGAACTGAATTAAGAACAGCAATACGAGTACGCCAGCCACGATCGCCAGGCTGCGACGCATCCGAAGGCTGCGTGCTAAATCGAGATTAAGATCGAGTCCCTTTTCTTGAGGCGCCTGGATCGAGGTCTGAGCCGGTGGTACGCCTGCCACAGGCGAATCTGTAGCCATGCTCATTGTGCCGAAACTCCTTGTATGCCCGAGGTGGTTCATTTTGCAGCTAGACAGCTGCCAAAGCTCGGTGAACCGCCCCACTTATACCTAACTCAAACCGCAACAGATCGTTAGCGGCCTACTCGACGGAGGCTAACAGGCCCTTTGATGATAGCATCCTGACTGAGACATCTCAATGTAGATCACTACAGTCCCACGCCGTATGAACCGGGCCCAGCCCGTCTGGGAGTTTACGATGGGCTAACGGTCCGGCAGAAAGGCGGAAATGAGGCCCTCTCTCGACATCCGTTGCCAAAATCTCAAAGATTCGATGATAGTTTCACGGGTCCTCGCCAAAAACTCATCGTTGCATTTGTTTTCTGCCGTTTACTGGATCCGAGATCAGGTAAGAACGAGCACAGAATCGGGTTGCGGGAGTTCGTGGATGACCCTATCGTCTTGCTGCCGTTGATTGCCAGCGTTGACAGAATGAAGTGCTTGGGACCACCCGATAATAAGGAAGAACATCTCGTAGGGTTGGTCGGCCAACCAAACAGTGTACACGCAAACCGCCATGCCTAGCAGAGCTCCGAGTAGAGTGAAGACGAAATGCCGCTCTTGAATTGAGCGCGCCTTTATTCCAGCACGAACGAGGGATGCGGTGCCTTCAACAACGATCAAGATCAGAGAGGTCAGTCCTACATATCCCTGAAGCAGCCATACAAGAAGGTATTCGTTATCGATAGAATCCTGTCCGCCGACGTGCGGAAAACTGTTTCCCCACCCAAAGGCCCCCCCCCATTCCGCAATCGGGATGTAATTGTCGATCATCTGTTTCCTGTACTGGGCCGTCTGTCGTTGTTCGCTGACGACTTGACCTGTGGGTCACAGAGACATAGTCTTTGCCCATAGAGTAAAGGGGAATTCCCACCACAAGACCTAATCCGAACACCAAAATCGCTTGGCGAAGAGCGTTCTTTGCGCGACCAATGGAGGCGATACTCACGGCGATGATCGCCCCGATCCATGGTCCTCTGGATTGAGTCATACAATAGCGTTGTAATAAGTATGAGGATGATGACTCTTCCATGTTTGAAGGGGCGATCGAGATACCCAATAGCTCCCAGACCCTTGGTTTTACAGTGTTGAAGCCAGAGGGCCAAGAGCAAACCCATCAATAAGACCATGCCGGCCGTTTCGGCCCCCTCATACGGACCGCCAACGCGACCGAACCCCTGTCGGGTCTGCCGGGTTTACCCATTGCCCCGGGAAAAAATGGCTCCAGAAATGAATATATGGATTCCACTTCAGGAAGAACTCAGGCATCGCGAGGACGGAAGCTACAGCCATCAACACGACTATGCGCCTGACCGTCTCTACTCGCATCCCTGGCCGCTCTACAAGCAGCTTCCCTGCCATGTAAGGCACCCAGCACTCTAAGATCGCCGTGATCAGGACCATAAATGCTCCGTTGGTCCCCCAGGGTATCCTTTCGCAATAGGCGGACGTGAAAATGAACAAGGCTACCCAACAGTCCATTCGCGAGAATCTCCAGCGAGAGAGATCCATCAGAACCATGCCTATACCCAAAGATAGGAGGGTCGTATCCTCGAAGGTTAGAGGTGGTAAATGCGGGAGTCGGACGGTGAACATGGCAGGCAAGAAGAGCAAGACCGGCAGATACACCGAGAGGAACGCGCGCCGCGTTCCTGCACGGAGTATTGCGGCCATGCAAATAATGCCCGGGATGAATACAATAAACGACACCATAATCTAAATCTAACTCAAACCTTGGCGATCATGGCAAAGATGGACGCGACTCTCTGCGCAGACGTTAATCATGCCCGTGCCTTGGCAGCTCCATAAAAGCTCGAATACCTGTTTCCTAAATCAACGAACACGACTCTAACCTGGGTATGAGAAAGTAGGCCCTTCAAGACACGCTACACTTACAATCAGCATGGTACAGAAGATTGGGGGAGCCAGCAGCAAAATAGGCGCCTGCTGGAATGGCTGTGATTCACATGGCAGTTCTCGACAATGCCGGTACTGGGAGCTCTTCCGTCCTGAACCTTCGAGCAGCTCTCAGGTGATCCCATTCGAGCGGCTCCTATGATATGTTTGGGTTAAAAAAGACGACCGATAAGTCCGAATTTATTTGAAGCGAACGCTTCCGTTGTACGGAAGTATGTCGAATTCGCTCGACTCTAAGGGTGAAGCCTGTATGACAGAGACGAAGACGCCTGAAGTACTGCCTCTCACATCCTTACGTTTCTTTCTAGCCAGCTGGATCGTTCTGTTTCATCTTGATGTCACCATTCCGCGGATCGTGAAAACTCAGGCAAGCGGTGCTTCAAAAGCACTGAATACACTATTCTGCGCGTACGTAGCGGTTTCGATATTCTTCGTACTTTCTGGATTTATATTGGCGCTGAATTATCGGCTAGATCAACCTTGGGACGCCGCCAGACGTTGGAGATTTGCAGTCGCAAGGTTTTCCCGCATTTATCCTGTTTACCTTCTCGCGTTGATTTTGATATCACCGATCATTGGCCGGAGGGCGCTCCAGGAGCATTCTCTCCGACGCCACGGTGCTTCGGGGATCTTGAATATCTTTTCATGATACAAGCCTGGATTCCGCAGGCTGCGCTCACTTGGAATGGCCCGGGCTGGTCTATCTCAGCCGAGAGTATTTTTATTTTTGCTTCCCTATAATGGCTTTCTGTTTTTCGAATATCGGCGACCGCGAAAGCCTTGGTTATGCTCGTTGGCTTGTTCCTTGTCGAGCTTATCCCTCCTGTGTTAACCGTCCTCTTGCACGACCATGGATTCGGAGACACGGTGGCCACGGCCGAGCCCGATACGACGATGTCTCATTTTATAAAGTTCGATACCGATGCTAAATTTGCCTGTGTTCTTGTGCGGAATCGTCGCGTGCCGATGTTTTCTTCTCCTGAAGCAGTCAAAGGCGATCGCAGGCAAAGGATATCTAATCTATATTCCTTCATTGCTGCTGCTCTTCGCTCTTACATCCAATGGTAATTGGATTCCATACCCGCTAATGCACAATAGTTTGATGCTGCCATCCGCAATTGGAATCATCCCAGGTTTCGCCCCACCTGTGATCAGTATCTTTGAAGCAGATTTCCAACTCAGAAAGTCGTCTTTTTAGGGAAAGCGAGCTATGCCGAATATCTCTTGCACTTTCCAGTCAGGGCTGCATTTGAAATGCAAGGTATATCCTGGACGTTATTTGAGCAAGCCGCGTACTTCGGATCGGTACTTGTAATTTCAGCGTTTGTCTTCCACTTCTACGAGGAGATTCTGCAGAGGAAATTACGAGTCTGTTGTTATCACGAACAGTTCCGTGAACAGCGGAAGGAATAGTTCTACCGATGCAGGCCTGATCCGAACGATCGCTGACTGCACGCCGAGTTGTCTAAGAATGCGCGTACTCTTTTTAGGAGTTGAGTACTCCCCAGTATCCAATAGGTTCTGCAGCAGCGGCTGTGCCGGCCTCTCTCCGGGGTCAAATCGCCATGCAACTTTGGCGCCTCGACCATGCGAAATGTGTGATTATGGAACCGGATGAATATTTACAGTGATTCCTCTAACGGTTCGGGGGAAGGGCCCATCCACCGGGCTCCGACGGGGAGGTTCCGAGATGAGCCCAGAACGTAGACTTGAAGCAAATCGCCAGGTCTACATGGTTCTTTCGCCGCGATCTCTTTTCTATGCGCGACTTTGTATTGAGAGCCTTTTCCGCAACAGCCACCAAACATTCAATCTGCACCTCATCACCGATAGCCACGCAGATAAGCTACAACTGACTGAAGTCATGGAATCCCTCCAGTCCGATGGCCGTCATCCTTGGGGTGTCACTGCTGAATGCGAACTCCTTGACTACAAAGCGACAACTTTTCGCAGCTTCAATAATCTTCGAAACTTTCGCAGAGGGCATCCCTGTTGGCGGAAGATAACCGACCCCTTACTCCTTAGTGAGCCAGACCAGGAAATGATCCTGCTGGATCCTGATTTGTATTTCCCGAACCGTTTTCAATTTGAGGCAACACCCCAGACTGGCCTCCTCCTCATGAGAGCAAAGGCCTAATTGTCTGTTGCCTCCTGAAATAGTTCGTGGCGCTATGGCCAATGGAATTCTCCTCTTTGAACACGTCGACATTGGAGTCGCTGACTGGCTTGCCGGGCAGGACCTTCAATGGATCGACTGGCTGGTCGGAAAGCTGGGAGGCTTATCACTTCCTCGATCCACTCACGTAGAAGCTATTGTATGGGCCGCCCTCGCAATGCATAGCGGAGGAAGTCAAGTGGGCGCAAAACGTTGGGTTTGCTGGCACCGCACTCAACTGAACAGGGTTAAGCAAAGCTAGGTGTGTCCGGCGCAATTATCTCACACGGAACCATGTCACCACAGGAAGTGTTTCCACAGCGGTGGCGACGCCAAGTAGTGGCTTCAGGATTTCTGTTCAACCGGTCTCGTTGAACATGGCATCGAACATACTCGAGCTGAGCCGAACCGTTCCTTTCCTCGAATTCACTCCATCCGACTTTGCTCGCGAACAAAAAGCTAAAAATATCCTACGACGCTTCGGCTACTACAATCTATTAGGCTCCTCTTAAGGTGGGATTTCGCCATCGTGGAATGTTTGCTGGCGCTTACTCTGATCCTGACGGCGAGTTCTTATTTATGGGTGTATCTCTAAAAACCCGAAAGTAAAAGTTTGTGTCATATTTTCTTGAGAAAGTAAAATGCAATTACTATCGTAATGAACAATGCTGTCATATTTAGATCTTGTCGCCATAGCTTGCTCGCCTTGACGGGCAAAACCGAATTGAGATTGCACAATAAAGTGGAAAACTCGCCCCCTGCAACTGCGATAACTGCTCCCACCATGCCAAAGAAATGGAATGCTATTGGTATGCCGGCGAAGATGGTGAGGCAGTAGGCCGCATTTCCAAATGCGTTATACTTCGCCTTCCCGAGCGACAATAACACCGGAAACGTCGTCTGATAAAGGAGAGTCTGCCAGAGGCCGAGCGCAAGGATTGGGATCATCCAAGACGCTTCGTGATAGCGGGGATCGTATAGATACAAAATCAGCAAACGGCCCCAATTTACCATAATGCTGAGCATTAGGGCGCCTACTAGAAGAGCAAAGAACCGATAGCGCTGAAATGTCGTGTTGAAGTCGTCGATGGGTTGATGAATAATCTTCGCGATGAAGGGGTAAGCGACTCTGTATCCTAGAGCCAGAATAATTGCTCGCGGAACATCGGAAATCTGGTATGCCAGTCCATAGATGCCAAGTTGAGTAAGACTGATTAGTCGACCCAAAATCAACCGGTCCGCCTGCGTCGCAAAGAATGTGAAGGCTGTCGCGATCATAACCCACTTCCCGAAATGCACGACGTTGTTCACTGATTCTTGGTGCCAGCAAAAGGAATTGCGAATTCCAGGCGCCACGGACGGAATAAAACTGACCCCAGGCGAAAGACACTCAGATCAACAAACCAGCTGACGATTGGTCCTTGCAGAGGGGCAAAATTAGGCCCACCTAATTGTAACGACCATGCCTACAAGGGATGTAAGTTCCATCAATTGCAAACAGCCGCCTGACACCAATGTGGCGGGGGTGGGGTTAACAAATTTGTACTGTTGAAGCCGGTTATCAATGTGTTGAGCGCCATCACCGGCAGCAGAGATTTCAACTGCGGATTATGATAGAAATCGCCATCGGCCAACTGATAGCAAGAGCGATTAGCCAAAGCATCACACCACGCAATACTTGCAGGGTCCAAACTGTATTCAGGAAAATGGGATCGTCTCCTCGCTTGGATTGAATCACGCTAGGAGCGAGGCCAAGAAGTCCGAGAGCAGACTTATCCCAACGACTAATGTGCTGACAAGCGTTATCTCTCCGAAGTAAGCCGGAAGAAGCAGTCTGGTTAGAACTAGACTGTTTACGATTCGCAGACCCATCCCCGATCCATATTCCAGAATCGACCAAATCGAGGCTTGAAGGGCCTTCTTTTTCGAGGGCGCGCAGTTGAGGCGAAGCTCAGATCGGAGACACCTTCGGAGGTCAAGAGGGCTGGATTCCTTTTGAAGGTTCTGATTAGGCGCAAAGCCAGAACAGTTTTAGCGGGCGTCGGTGACTCATGTCTCGGTGATTCATGTGATTGAGCGTTAGTTGCATTCTAATTCAATGATGACGAAAATTAGCGTCTTTTTTTCTCTCCTCCGACTACAGTGGCAGGGCATGCCTTTTGAAGAGAAAGCATCCGCCAGATTCAGACTCGCCACTCAAGTGAAGCCGCCGTAGATAATTCGTTTTGTTTGGATTGTCCCTCGTAGATTGGCCAAAAAGGAATCAGGCGGTCGATTGTCGTGTAGAATCTTAGTCACGCCTACCAGAGCTTGCGTCGGTAATGTGCCGATCGGTCCGATGATGCTTCAAGGTGTGCTCTCGAACACGCGATTTCCGCTTGCATCACAGTTGCAGGCGTCCAAGATGTAGTCATCCGAAACCGTCAGTTCGCTTCTCTCCGAACTTCCTATGCGAAGAACAAGACACGTTTAATTCAGAAGCCTGAGTACATGGCGCTGGCTGCATATCTGTGGCCAGAATTTGTAACCGAGAGCTAGTTTGCTTCGAACTACCTTCCTGAAGGCGAGTTCTAGCAAAGCAAAAGACTAATGAGATGTTGGAATAACTATCAGTCATTTGGACGAGACTGATGCCCCCCCGCAGCAGGAACGATTCACTTGCACACCGTCAACCGGTTTCGTCTTGACTGGTGGGGAAGACGTTGGGGGTGTATTCTGCGCGGGAGCCGGCTCAGAATTGCACGGTGTAGGATAGCCTGCGCTGCGCCCTTTAATGCTGGTTGATTGAAAACACAACATAGGTTCCCAGCCGACCTGCTGAGGTTCGAATGTCGAGCCAGTCCGTTTCCGCATCCAATTCAGCCCGATACTGTCGCGCCAAGTGAACATACGGCGAGAGCTCCAGATAATTGCGCTCATAGTAATCCCTCGGCTGCGCCATTATAAGCTTAGGCATATCTGGCATATTCCATGGTTTCACGCTTCCGTCGCATGCACCAGTAGTGGAAGACCGCTTTGAGTGTCTCCCATCGTTGGATGGGTCCGTAAGCACCCGCTCCCATGGTGCTGTAGTATGTCAGTTGCGTGACGAAGACGGCACACGGGGAAGCCGGCGAATTCCTCGGAAGCCAGCAAGGCACTGAGCCCATCCTGATCACCCAGTAGATGCTGATTGCGTTCCTGAGACGGTACCGCTTGCTCCGCGATATAAGTGTCAGTTTCTAGTAATGAATGCCAGGCCTGTAGCAGCGAAGCATGCCGGTCGGAAACTCGCACAACTGCGCTGTTCAATGGCCCAGGTAAGGAACGACCCGTTACAAGTCCCCACTCTTGCAGCGATGACTTGAGCCATCTGCATACTCCCAGGGATCCTGGGCCACAGTAATAGTTTCTGGCAATTTTTGCAGCGGTAAAATCTAATGGTCTATTTAAGCGATCACGTCCGTGTCCAGCCATAGACACTCAGAAGCTCCGCTGTTCAGGCCATCGAGTAGAATGGCTGGCTTCACATCATAGCTACCATAGCGGGAAAGCCGCTCTTCTATCAGGGTTACCTGCTCAAACTGCCTCACCCATCTCCGAAATTCGTCGCTAATCCCAGGAAAACGCAATCGAATTAGCCAGCGGGGGCAATAGCGATTCAACGAAAGGATGAGGACCTTTAACCCCCGGGATCTGATAGGCGCGATCTTCATAGAGGCAAACGACCATCGTCTTTGGCACCTCGTTTCCGGGCGTCGGTTATGATTCTGTAAATATTACCTTATTTAAAAAGGTAAACTCCTGTAGTACCAACCGTTTTAGAAACCTGGTCACGGGGAAACTCCAGTTGTCACTGGGTGAGAAATTTCTTCGAACGTAACTTCCTCCAGCCGCTTCGGACGACGGAAAAGGTGATAGAGCCGCGCGGGTAGCTGACGATCGGGCCATGGCTCTTTGAGCAGGTGACGCACCAGCTTTGGCTCTTTCGACGGCACATCGTGGTACCCGCGCGCAAGGTATGGGCTCCTCGGAGCCCAGTTAGACGCCTGCGGGAAGAATGCTATCGTGTCGCTCCCAATCGCATCCCTCGGTGGTTGTGGGTATCTGCCTTGAAGTCGGGCGCTTAGTAACCCCGCAAGGTCCCCTTGATCGGGCAAACTCAGATGTCCAAGTTGCGTGCACCTCGGATTCAACTCGATGAGGTATGGGTCGCCCGTCCCTTGCTGAAGGATAAAGTCTAGGCCATAAAATCCGTTGAGCTTGAATCGCCTGGCTAACAAATGAACCGCCGTCTCAATCTCTGAATTACGCACCAACCGAACCACATTCGCCGCCCCCGTGGCACCCTGCGCACATAACACTTCGACCGTAACAATTCCGAGAACCTCTCCACCCCAACTCGCAAACATTGTATTGGCTGGGCGGCCCGGGATGAATTGTTGAACCGTAACGTGCGGTTGCTCCTTGTTGCGCCACCACCACAGTGCCAGAGGATCGCGATTGACCAGCATTCGCTTGAAGGCAAAGCCTGCTCCTGGCCGTTTGCTGAGCCGACGAAATGCCGAGAGCGCTTCAGCCGCCGAACTAACGATCTCGACACCGGTCCCGCCACAGCTTCCATCAACCTTCAAGACCGCGGACGTCTACCCATTTTTCCGGCATCGTCTTCCGAAGTGACACTCCAGGAAGCGGGAGTGCGTATCCCCAACTCCGCCGCAATACGCAGCACTTCTGCCCGGCTGCGAATCGCCGAATACATCTCCGCTTCTCCCAAGGAATACTCAATTAATGGCCTCAATTCGGCATAATCGGCGTGGAGTTGGTGCAATTGCCAAACCGCACCATCGTCGGCGGGCACGATTATATCGGGCTGTGCAGCAACGATCGCGGCTTTCAACGCCCCGATCGAATCGAGACCTCGATACGGGTATACGCTCTTAACATTCTCAACGTATCGAAGCGGGTGCCCCTGCGGGCAAACCGCGGAAACACTACAGCCATGGTGGATAAAAGCCATCGCCAGACGAGCTGACAGTGGCCACCACATAGTTGCAGCGATTAGCACCACAGGACGCCCGTCTTTCTTCATTCGGCTCCGCAATTCTTGCATGGCTAATCGTAGAACGCATCTGTCCCATAAAATCATTGCCATTATCACTCAAACAACCCAAGATCGTCACCAGATTTATGTGAGGTGATCACTCTTGCCCCGTGGAATTGCATCAACCACCAGGTATCCTAGGCTTACCGAACAACAATATCGACCGGAGCACGCGCCTTGAGTCTTCCATCGACTGACGTTGCCATAATTGGAGCGGGTCCCTATGGCCTGTCCATTGCCGCTCATCTGTCCAAAACCACATTGCGCTTTCGCATCTTTGGCATCCCCATGCGGAGTTGGTGTCAGCAGATGCCCAAGGGGATGCTCCTTAAAGTCCGACCGCTTTGCGTCGAGTTTATTTATGAGGACTGATCAACCCTCAAGCAGATGGTACCTTTCTGAGCCAACGAGAACCGAATTCATGCGATCATGAGGGTCGCCAGAGGCGAGAGGGTCGGTGAGAAAGAGGCTTTTTCGGCCCGTCTCCGACACCGATCAGAGACACCTAATGAATCTTCTGTTGTGGATTTTGCGGATCCTACAACATTCCTGTATGGAACGTCGGGCGTCATAAAAGGCGTTTACCTTGGATAGGGTAAGCGAGTGAGTTCCAGCCTTCAGTGCATGGTCGCGCAAAGTCTGAAAGGCCCTCGGCATCCTCGAACGAATTCTGCAGTCATTTGATGGGTATGTTGCGCACCAGTGTGGATTTCATCGCGACCTATTTTGCCCAGACTGCGACGCGGGTCGTGTGGGAATCGGGAAGCAACTCAGGAGTGCCTCCGAAATTGCGAAAACTGCCGTTATTGTGGGATTCTTGAGAAACGGCAGCTCATGTATGATGAGTCAATCAACAAGAATTCATGCATTCTCAGCACACGGTGCAGAGCCTTGGATGTCGAGCAGCTCTGATTCTCTGTCAGCTCCTGTGCAGAGCTCTCTAGGCTTAGCTCTACGTGTGTCCTGCCGATGCGCCAGGAAGAGGCATATGATATCGGTCGCCATTATCGGTTCAGGCCCATACGCTCTGTCCCTTGCTGCACATCTCAATCCTCTGGATGTGGACTACCGCATCTTTGGCCCTGTGATGGAGGCCTGGGATAAGCACATGCCTCCGGGAATGTTCTTGAAATCAGATGGCTTTGCCTCGGACTTGTACGCACCGGGCGACGGATACAGACTCGAAGAATACTGCCGCGAAAACGATATTCCGTATGCGCCCGTGGGGCTGCCAGTAAAGCGCACTACCTTTGTGGACTACGGCAAAGAGTTTCAGCGCCGCTTTGCACCGGGCCTTGAAGAGACGATGATCGTGCGCATCAGTCAGATTCCGGGCGGCTATGAGTTGGAGACTGCCGAAGGCGACACTGTGCAGGCGAAGCAGGTTGTGTTGGCAGTCGGCATCAGCCATTTTCCGTATCTACCCAAGGTGATGGACGGGCTACCGCGCGAGGCAGTGAGCCACACGTTTCACCACGGCCCTTTTGACGCTTTCCGCGGCAAGCATGTGCTGGTGATTGGCGCTGGCGCTTCGGCGGTGAATGCGGCGGTAGCCTTGAATGAGGCAGGCGCTCAGACAGAGCTGATGGCGCGTGCCGCGAAGATCAGCTTCCATGACCGTTCGCCTGATCATCGTCCGCTGATGGATCGCATCACCAATCCCCGCTCGGTGATCGGCCTGGGTTGGCGTTCGAAGATTGCGGTGGATTTGCCTCTGCTCTTTCACGTGATGCCGCAGAAGCTGCGCCACATAGTGGTGGCCAAGCACCTTGGGCCCGCGCCTGGATGGTTTTCACGCGATGGCTTTGTGGGTCACGTGAAGCCTTATATGAGCAGCCGTCTGGAAGAAGTGACCGAAGCCGGTTCGAAGGTACGGGTGCGTTATCGTGATGCGGATGGCGCGGCGCAGGAGTTGCTCGTCGATCACGTGATAGGGGGCACGGGTTTCAAACCATATCTCAAGTCGCTGAAGTTCCTCGATCCAAAGCTTGCGGCGAAGATTCAGACGGCAGAAGAGACGCCGGTGCTCGATTCAAACTTCAGCACTTCGGTCGATGGCCTCTACATGACCGGGCTTGCTTCAGCGAACAACTTTGGTCCCATGTGCCGCTTCGCCTGCGGAGCGAAGTTCACGGCGCGCCGCTTGTCTCGCCAGCTGGCCAGGAGCGCCTGAAGTAGTCCCACTTTGCACTTCGGGGCGAGAACCTCATGGTTCAGTTAGTTGATGAAACTTCAGAACTGACGATCGATCTCAGCGGATACCCGCAGAGCATTGGCGGCAATTGTAAGCGACGGGTTGATCGCTGCACTGGTTGGCATGAAGGAGGCATCCGCTATGAAAAGATTAGCGATGCCATGCGCCCGGCAGTCTCGGTCGACTACACCGGCGGAAGGGTCATCGTTCATGACACAGGTGCCACACGGATGACCAAAATTAAGCTCCACATCCGGCGAAAGAAAGACCATACGCCGATCCTTGAACTTCTCTATCAAGAGCTTCCGAAAGAGCGCTGTCCGGTCACGCAACTCGCCCTTAATCGTGTACTTGACGCTTACGCCATCGGCTTCGCCACTGTCGAGTACAACGCGATTTTCCAGGTAAGGGAGGTCCTCGATGATGCATGCGAAGATAGTTCCACGGCCCAATTTCTTGACCGTCAGCGCCGCTGGTATCCGCAGCAACGGTCTGACAATCCTCAGACGTCTCGCCGTACTCCGATCGAAGCGGCTATAAAAATGCATCAAGAGCTCGCCGTACCCCAATTCGAATCCGGTCGATTGAACAGTTCCGCAACGCTGGCCGCCCACCTGGTAGAAATCGCGAAATGAGATGGATTTTCGTGGCCCCGAACTTGGCAATTTCTTGCTCGGCCATAACGCGAATGTCTGGTTCGCATGAAACATCAGGTTGCGGCCCACCAGACCGGAACGATTCGCGAGACCATCCGGCCAATGGTCATTCCTGGAATTCAGCAATAATTTCGGACTGTGAATCGCGCCCGCTGCCAACACAAACACTTTGGCTTGAACTCTTATCAGTTCGTCTCCCTGGAGCACAACCGCACAGGTTACGCGGTCCGATAGAGACTCAAGTCGCACCACTTCGCTGCGTGCCATGATAGTTGGTTTTTTGGGGGCGTCGGCGAGGATAGAGCGAACATCCGCCCGGCAACTCTTGTAACACAATCTGCCAAGACACTCGTCGCAGCCCGGAAGGTAACGGATGCCGACATGCAATCTGTAAGGATGCATGCCGCTGTCCTGGAAGAATTGCATAAAATCTGTATCGCAAGGTCCCAAAGGCGGCGGCTCGCGAAGATGACTGGCCGCATAGCTACTGAGCGGATCGCGAGTGCCCGCAACATGAAGCATCCGTTCAGCCTGCTCGTAGTAAGGGAGAAGGTCGTGGTAGCTGATCGGCCATCCGCCTACCGGATGCGGCGATTCCGGCCCCGAGTCGATATCGAGCACGTCGAAACGTTCAAGTGCTGCGGCATACCAGTTGGTGCTGCCCCCAACTCCTGCGCCAAACGGGGCATAGCATCGGGTCGTAACCCCATCGATCTCAAAGGCGCTCAGCGTAGGCCACCTGCTTCCGGCCAGTCGGGCCTCGGGATCGTCTGAATCGGCGCCATCGCTCGGTGCCGATATATCGCCATAGCCGCGTTCGATCAGCAAAACATCGTGTCCCGCGTCGGCAAGAGCGCGCGCCGTGAAGCCGCCTCCCATGCCACCTCCGATTATGGCGACATCCCATAGCCGGCTTTGAGACCGCGCCTCTGTTTGTGGCAACTAAGCCCCCCTCTGATGATGGTCTGAATTATAGCCATGTTTTTTTGCATGATCCTGGATTCGCGCAAAACGAGTGCCAAGTGTTTGGTAAAAGCAACGGAACTCTCGGTCCGCTTATCCCCGTGCGTGCCAACGAACCGGAATAAGTGTCAATCTAAACTTCGGCTGACGCAGTAAGGCCGCATCCGGCAAGGTACTCGCGCATTTCGTGCGCGCGCGTGGCTCTCGGTGCAGAAGGTCTCGGCGAAGCGCAGTCCATTTTCTCCCATGCGCTCGTTCAGTTCGCGGTCGCGCCAGAGTAAGCGCATGCATGAAACCATATGTTCGGGATCGGCCGGGCGGCAAAGCATTCCGGTCACGCCTTCCGCCACATAATCGTGGATTCCCGCGGAGTCGGTTGCAAGAATAGCCTTGCCCAAAAACATCGCCGAAACCAGTGTGACGTGACCGCATGGTACCTCCGCCCCCTTCAGCGGCAGCACCATCGCGCGGGAGTGAGCCAGATAATTCATCGCCACCGGGTACGACGTGTTGCAGAAAACGCGGACATGGGGAGGCAGATCCAGCCCAGCCACATTCTCCGGACGCACCACCCAGACCATGGGGATCTCCGGCGTCTTCCAGCAAGCGGCGAGCAGCGTCTGATAGTCGCGCGAGTTTCCGCCGATCGCTGTCATGTAGTCCCCGGTTATCAGCGATCCGCCAGGCTCAACCTCTGGCGGGTTCATGGACCAAAGGCTGAGATGGATCCGGTCCTTGGGAATGGAAAAGTAGTCGTGATAGAGCTGTATCTCCATATTGGAGTGGACGCGCAAGTCGTCGACGCGCTCGTAGGCATAGCTGAACAGACGCCGCTTCCAACCGCGCGGCAACTCAGGAAAGTTAAAGGAATAGGCGCTAGGTGCGGCGTATCGACCGCAAGCATGCGCGACCAAAGCGCAACCCAGAAGGTGATCCGCGGATCCATAGTGATGATCAGGTCGGCGCGTCTGCGCTTCGCCATCCATGCCGTCCGCAGCCCGGCGATGACGGTGTTGAAGTTCGGCCGTTGCAGCAGCCGTTGCCATCGGTGCTTGACGTGATCGGTGAAAAAACACCAGCGCACATCTGGCGCAGTCAACTCCTGAGCGAACCACTGCCAGGTCGTCGCCAAAAAATGGGGTGCAACACACTATCAGACGTTCCCGCTCATGAACCATTATCGTTCCGATCCATCCTTATCGCTCGCATCGATCCGTGTTTGTCGATAACGTATGCTCAACGACCTGGCGTTTCAGCGCCGGGGTAGCAAAAATTTATGGGTATCGTCTAGTTAGTCTTTCACACGGCTGGAACACGGGCAATAGACTGTTACTTCCGTAATCCTTCTAGCGATCGGTGCAGTCGGTCAACGGCGATTCCCAACGGAGAAAGCCTGTGTCCGCTGCCACTCTTCGCCAACCATCGGGATTCGTGTCGACATTGGAGCCGGCGCTAAGCTGCTCGGACCGATTTCGATTCGCGATGATGTCCCCATCGGCGCGAACGCCGATGTCCTCACAGATGTTCCTGCTGGACATATCGCTGTCTGAGTTCCCGCTCGCGTCCCATTAGTTGCGGGCTTCCGTGAGTCGCACTCACCAAGGCTGTGGAGGTGAGACGCGTCCGCCATCCGTCTCGCGCCATGCCTGCTCCATAAGCTGCGCACGTTTTCTAAGGCTAGCTGCTTCCATTTGATTGTGGGGTATTCTCTTGAGACTTTTGCGAATGGCGCGCAGGCGATACCAAACAATCTCCAGTAGACATATCGCAGCTGTTGAGTAACTTTTATGCTTGCGGAAGAAGAGCAGTGTGCTACGCATCCTCCATAGGATTAGCTGTGTACCGGATCGCGACACCTCCAAAGTCTTTACCTGCCGCGATGATTCACCGCCAATGTGGACGACTTTGATCGAAGGCCAGTACATGATCTTATATCCCGCCTTTTGTATACGAAGGCAGAGGTCGACCTCTTCGTAATAGAGGAAGAAAGCAGGGTCGAAAAATCCAACCTTCTCCAACACGTCCCTACGTATGATCGAGTACGCTCCGGGAACCCAGTCGACCTCAGCATCCATTTGAGGATCGGCCCAGGTGCGATCATTCTGACCGAAGAACTTTGAATCGGCAAATCGATGCGACAGGCCGGACATGGTAAGGAGCTCCCGGAGCAGTGTGGGAAACATTCGGGCAGAGGGCTGCAGAGTGCCATCGCGTCCAGGAAGTTTGCCTCCCGCGAGTCCGACCGTCGGATCGGCCTCCATCTTCTGGAACGAGATCAGTAACGAATCTGGTGCAAGGAACGCGTCAGAGTTTAGCAATACGATATAGCGACCCGTTGCCTCCTGGTAGCGCGGTTGTTCGCGCCTCCGAAACCCAGATTAATTTCGCTCTGAATCGTCTTCACCCAAGGGAATTCGGAGCGCACCATCCCGAGCGAATCGTCTCGCGAGCCGTTATCTATAACAATGACTTCAAGGGTTATATCGCCTGACGGTCGCGGAATGGATTTGAGGCAATCCCTCAGGATAGAGCATGTATTGAAGGAGACAATGAGGATCGAAATGTCTGGCAAGGCTTCCTCTCTTCACGCACAGGCGAAGTCGATGCACAGCTGTTTCCGGAGTTCATCTCTCTGATATTTGGCTACGGATGCTGAATCAGAGTAGCGATAGTAGCAATGCTGATCAAAGGTGATATTTTCGTGAATGTGACTGATACGCGCTCGAATTTGCTCTGGGGCACATAGATGATGTCGCCGTCTTCGAGTTTGAGTTCAATTTTCTTAGACTGCAAAATATCTGCGTAATCGACGGTTTGAATGCTTCCCGTAAACTCATGGATGATCTGAATCTTGGGATATCGACCTGCCTTGTCGGTGACAATACCTCCCGATTCTGCAAGAAGCTGCACAAGGGTCGAACCATTCTGGAGATCCACTAGACCTGGATGAAGCACCTCGCCAAAAACTGAAACGTATCGCTCATGGGGCGATGGGACATAGACGACATCATTCTTCCGCAACCGCGTTTGCAATCTGGGGTCGGCGTTTTCGAGTAACTGCTTGAAATCGATCCACATGATATTTTGATTTCCACGAAAAATGGCAACCCGCTCAGGCACTCCCGTTGGCTTTCCGACGATCGCAGTGGCAGGCTTCTATCGCCATACCAGCTCTTGACATCACAGACAGAAGGGTGGCGGGGCCATCAAGTTGCATCAACCCTGGATGTGCTACCGCTCCTAAAATCAATATATTGTTGGAGCTGTATACATCGACACCAACCACGACGCTCGGATTTTGATAGTACGGGGTGAGCGCTTGCGTAATCGCCTTGGCAGCTTCACCTCGAGTGAGATCCGACACCTTGACAGCACCAACATACGGCAACGTGACAATGCCATCGGGTCCAACGATCTGCTTTCCTGTAGCCTCAGCATGACCCACTACCATTATTGAAATTTGATCGCCGGCACCCAACCTGTATTCTTCGTCCCCTGTTCCTTCGAACGTCTGGAGAGAAGCGGCGGCACTTGGACTTGCAGGAGAAGGCGGCTGCGCTTGACTGCTTAAGCCATAAACACAGTGCAATTATTGGAAAAACAGGGGTAATCCGATTTTTTTCATTCTAACACTCATTTCAGGCAGTTGCTGTGTAGACGCTTGGTCCTGCCGGATTGATGTGCATCGTATATTCCGGAGTTAGTGAGAATCGCATTCGCGGTATCATAGTGAAGCCGATCGGGACTATGATGGCGGCAATACTGGCTGAACATCCTGAGTTAATGATCTTGGTTACGCTACATTTTTTTTCGTGAATCCATACTGAGCGTGCATGGCGTCAGATTGAGCTTTATATTGGACACTAAAGCCCAATCGTAGCGGCATAATTCAGGTCGGCTGAAAGCGGGGAATGGGCATACTTTGATGCGATGATTGCGCTCCTCAAGAGGCAGTCCTAACGTGGTGAAGATCCCGCAAACTAACGGGGTCGGACGCGAGCGGGAACTCCGACAGCAACATGTCCAGCGGGAACATCTGTGAGGACAACGGCGTTCGCGCCGATGGCTACGTCATCACCGATTGAAATCGGTCCCAGCAGCTTAGCGCCGGCTCCAATGTCGACACGGTTCCCGATGGTTGGCGAGCCACGATGTCCGCGATGGCGAAGACCGATCGTAACGCCATTTCGGAGTACAACATCGTCCCCAAGCACAGCATCGCCGCTGACCACAATGTCGAAGGCATGCTCGATTATAAGGCGACGTCCCACACGCGTTTCACAAGGGAGTTCGACCGATGTCAGGATTTCACTGAAGACTCTCAGGAGCTTGTAAACCAGGGATAGAGGCTTCCTAAGAATCGGACTCCGAAACGTGTAGCGCCAGTTTCCAAATCGATAGACAACCATGCTCCAGAGACCGCGGCGGGTGATATCCCCGCCGTAGGTGCGCCAGTCCTCCTTCAGGTTCTCAAACATCTTTGACATCCTCCGGCCTTGGATGTGTACCTCGGCTGCTGCCGATATGTTAGCCCATCAAAACGCAGTTGCAATGACTCATCACAGCCGTGAAGCGACCATTTTCTTCCAGGGTCATCTCGGCTCCACTGTCAGAGAAGTGAGTATCGTCATTTCGTTTATTTGTATTCGATCAGCTCGCTCACAAAGCGTCGCCGCTGGTTCAACAGGAATCGCGACTGGCCAATCAGGATCGGAATCTTCCCCAGATGTGAATGCAAGCCGTAAGCAAACTGCAGCATTAAGCTTGACGTTTTCTGGCGTACGCTCCAACCGGTTCTCAGGATAATGTATCCGCCGAGCAGGACGAATGCCATGAACGGCAACGCCGAACGCAACAAAATCGAAGCCGCCAGGCTCACTAGAGGGCCAAGTATCCAAAAAAGACCTCGAATCAGATTGTGCCGGACTTCGGCGCGCCAAAAAGGATCGGACGTCTGGTCGTAGAGCGAGGCTACCTGCGCATAGGCATACCCGGTGCGAATCGAACGCCGCCAATATTGGCGGAGAAAATGCATATCCAGGTCATGCATGGTCATCGGTGCATCAATGTGAAGAATGGTGTACCCAAGGCCTCGCATCCGCCGGCATATATCCGGCTCCTCGCCGGCGATAAGATCTCCGTTAAAGCCATCGACCCTCACCAAAGCATCCCTGCGAACGAGCACATCGCCGCCGAAGTAAAGTGAGACTCCCGGCGGTATCTGCCAGTCCAGATCGAACACAGCGTTATAGACCGAGCCCTTGCAGTCAAGTTCACGCCGATGGCCCCACACGCCCGCGATCGATGGATCTTCCATGGCTGGAAGCGCCATTCGCACAAACTTGGGATGGAGGATTGTGTCGCCATCCAGGAAGAGTATAAATTCGGTAGTCGCCAGCACCCAGCCCGCATTGCGCGCACGGCCGGCAGTCGTTTGTCCTTGCAGCACTACTGTCGTTACCCCCATGCCCCGCGCCAGATCGACTGACCCATCCGTCGATTTCGAGTCGACATAGATGACGTGCAGTAAATGAGATGGGTAGTCCATCGCCAAGATAGACTCGAGACACCGGCGGAGGCGTTCGCCCTCATTTCGGCCGATTGTTACGACCGCAATGGGCGGTAAGTCTTCTAGGTTCCCGTCCACGCTGCCCTCAAATCTTTGCCTAAATCTACGCCCTCTGTCGGCGAGTAAAACTGCTGACCGAACCGTCTCATACATTTTCGCTTTGACTGCGTCAGTAAGGCTCGTGTCGCCCGCTCTCATATAGCTAACGTCATGCCAGTGTAGATCCAAGGGCGACGGGAGATCACGCGGATGCCACATAATCCTCCACACGCGACTTAATTGCACGTGCGGGAACTCCTGCGGCAACGGTGTGGGAGGGCACATCGCGATTGACCACCGCATTGGCTCCCACGGTGGCATAGTCGCCGATAGTCACGCCCTTGAGTACGGCAACCCCACGCCCAATCCACACTTCCTTGCCGATCACGATTGGCGTTGCTATATCGTCTGAGCCGCGAAGCGATTTTCCCACCGTCCGGGTGTGATTGGCATCTCGTATGCTGGTCGACTCGCCGATCATTGTGCCTTGCCCGATCGTCACCGAAGCTCTGGAAACTATATGAGTCCCGCTGGAAACAACCACATCGTCACCGATGGTGATGCTGCCTTCTCCTTGTGTCTCAAGATAGACATGGGGATACAACAGAACATCGCTGCCAATCACAATGTTGCCGGTGCCGTAGACCTCAGGCCGACCTAACACTACAACGCTGGCTGGCAGAGGATGGCGAATGCCCGCGGCCAAATGCGCGTGCGCCCAGATACGGCGCCACCGCGTCCGTAAGACCGTCGAATTTCGCAAAACGGCGGCTATCAAACGGGATAAGTTGAATTTTACGATACGCGCCACAGGATCATATCCCTAAATCTTCAAAACTGTTTGGGCAAACACTGTTCCCGACGATGAGCTACCCACGCAATGCCCACTGGGCAGACGATAGCGCTGGAAGCAGAAACAGTATCCGATATTGCTTAATAGGTATCACACTACAGGAATGTAGCCAAGAACTGCCATCTACCTTGTCCGTGCGAGGTAGCATACAACTGATGAGGCAATCTAATTAAACCGTCAATAAATCGCCCTCAAAGCTATTTCTCAATCCTGCAGCATCTGATTCCACGAGTTCCCGATAAATACCTACTATTCGATCAATCTTCTTTTCCCAATCATATTCTTCTACAACACGTACTCTTCCTGCATGGCCCAACCGCTCACCTAAGTCCGTCTGTTGAGAGTCTTTGCATTGCCTCAGCAAAACCCACGACGAGAGCGTGTTCACTGACTGGATCAACCAGAATCCCGCAGCTTTGATCCAGATAATCAGCCGGGCCGCCCCAAGCTGTTGCAATCACGGTATACCGACGGCCATTGCTTCCAAGACTACAGCCCACCGCACTCAAATATACTGGGTAGTAGCAAGGCAGTTGCTTCTTGCAGCCGCTGAGCGGACTCATGCTGCGATAGCCAGCCGACGAAAAGGACACGATCGGCGAGATCCAGGGCTCCCGCAAGATCAGCCCATTCAGCTCGCATTGGACCATCGCCTATAACCTCCAGCTTGGCTCCCGGAAGTTGCACGAGCGCACGAAGCGCAATGTCGAGCCTTTTCCAATCGACCAGCCGCCCGATAAAGAGAAATCTTGCTTCAGTTTCCGACGATGGTGTGAGGAAGTTTAGTCGGGGCGTCCAGATATTCAAATCCGCACCGTTTTCTCGGAACAACAATGACTTCACCCTGTACGCACAGACGGGAGTGCCTCCCTTGTGCGCTTGATTTGCTACGAGCAAGAGTCGCGCCTGCTTTTTACCCGGAATAAGTTGTTATCAGGTTGGCGGCAACTGCGGCCACCTGCAACAAAGACGCGTGTGAAAGTGATTCGTTATTCCGGAATGCTGGGGTAATTGCATCCCACCAGTTCATCGGACCAATAACTACTGGAATTCCAAAGCCGGAAAGGAAAGAAGGAGCTTTAGGGGAAACCGGCGTAGGCTGATGGACCAATCGGATGCCTTGCTCACGAATCAGTGCACACACCATCTGTCCGTTGTAGGTACTGGTTGAACAATCCCATCAAAGTGCCAAAAGTAATTTCTGATAACCGGCGGGGAAGCAACTTGCCCAACCGCCATAACAGCTTGTGCAGCCACATATCAGGGATCGTAAGAATCCGATCGCGTTCATTCGGGAAAAGGGAATCTAACTCCGGTCGCGTCCGCGAGTGAACGATTAACCATACCTCCATGCCTCGCTTTCTCAGCCGAGAGAAGTAATGGAGTGGCAGAGATGCCTCCCCGCCAAACGAAAAGACGCATTCTCCGCCACAATTGCAATACGCAGCTGCCGTTGCCCTGAAATCCTCATTTGATTCGCTCTCTTACGCTCACGTCTGGGCAGTTCTACTCTTGCGATGAACTGCGTCTAGATGGCTGCGTTGGCGCGGCGCGACTCAAACAGAATTCCGACCGAAGTCATTAGGCATCCCGCTATCCATACAAAACTGACAACCATAAACCCCCAAACCTGATGATAGAGAACCGCGTCGATTTGATGAAGAGAGACTACCTCGATACACCAGGTAATCAAGGATAATAAGGCTCCCGAGACGGCCAAGAGTGCGCCAGGCTTCGCTCGGAATAGTCGTAGAGAGAAGTACAGGCTAACAAAAAGTATCGCAAGGAGAAAGGTAACTAAGATCACTGTGGTGACCGTCGCAGACCGTATTCATGCTGGTTTTGCGCAATATTGACGAAAAATTGATGCAGTATCCAACGTCCGTCAAGGATCATATCGAGCAATAAAACACTCTCTATCGCGGTTAGCCAGGCTGCAATTTTCCGGACGCTCTGTGCGCCTTTGGCCCGCGCCCAAACAATTCCGCAACTTGTTACAGCCCCCCGTATGCCGCGATTCCACTCGCGCGAGTGGGCGTCAGCCACTCTCCATTTGCTATCATGACCTCTCATCCTTGCAAAGATTCTGCTCCTTACCTTACAGGAAGGCATGATGATTCCTCCCTTGATAGCGCTGTTTATGTGGATTCCGGTCAGCCTATTCTTCTTTTGGCGCTACCCCATTCGCGTGGCAATGCTTATCAACTTCCTTGGAGGTTGGGCGTTCCTGCCTTCTGCCGCGTTTGTCGCCAGCGCGGTTCCGTTCCCTTACTGGATACTTGGAACTTGTCTACCTTCGAACTACTTCTTCACCAAGGCAACCGTGACGGGGATGAGCGGCCTCCTCGGAATTCTGCTCTTCGATAGGCGCAGCTTTGCCAGGTTCCAACTCAGCATCTGGGATCTTCCCATGCTGGCCTGGTGCGTCGTACCTATCTTTTCATGCGTGTAGTTAACAAGCAAAGCATTGGCGTTGGGCTGCGCGGCGGACTGTATCAGTTACTGGCGTGGGGGGTGCCATATCTCGTCGGACGTCTTTACTTTTCAGACATAGCTTCGCTCCAGTTGGCTGCCAAGGCACTCGTTATCGCTGGACTGGCCTACGTCCCCATTTGTCTGGTTGAGATCTTCATCGGACCACAGTTTTACGCTCATCTCTATGGCTACCAACCCTATCGCTGGATAGGTGCTCAGCGTTACTTTCGGATTTCGTCCTATCGGCTTGTTGGAAGACGGAAATCAGCTCGGTATCTGGATGGCAACCTCGGCGCTGATTGCCGTCTATCTCTGGAAGCGAAACCTGGTCAAGGACATTATCGGGATACCTATAGCCTGGATAAGTGGCATACTCCTCGCTGTCACTATCCTGTGCCAATCCGCTGGAAGTATCATCCTTTTGATTGGGCTGTTGTTATTCCTCTTTTTCAGCCGGCGCGATCTAGCTGGAACTCTCACAGCCTTCGTGCTGTTGGGAGTCGTCACATTGATGGCTCTTCGTTTGAGCAACGTCATCTCATTGCGGGCGATAGTCAAACAGAATACGAGCGGCCAATGCGGGAGCTCAGTTTCTTAGAAAGCTTGGGCGCGGCTCCTTCGGATGGCGGCTCTCGCAAGATGAAAAGCATGTCGGCGACGCACTGGAAAAGCCAATTCTCGGATCCGGAGAGTGGGATTGGTGGAAGGTTAGTTCATCGCGCCCCTGGTCATTGTGGCTGCTTACATTCGGAATGTATGGCATCGTTGGATTGCTCGCTTTAGAGGGTCTGCAATTCATCCCCGTAGCGCATATCATATGGTCTCCTCTTGCCCGCTCAGAGACGGATGGTCCCGATTTGCGCCGCGCTTTGGCAGCAGTGATCCTCATGTCCGCTTTGGACAATCTGCTCAATGGTTCCATGATCCTGCCGATCCTGCTATTGATCGGCGGACTAAGTAAAACGAACAGTTCCATCTTCGATGGTCAGAATGAAGCGTCACCAGCGCACGCCCGGTCGAAGGTCATCCCCTACATGCAGGTCAGTGCGGGCACACTCGACTCTCAGTTCTCTGAACGTGCTTCAGTAGCGAGTTCAAGCGGGATGCGCCCGCGTGACCAACCTAACACCTATAGGTGAGTCCAGCCCCGCTCACCATTACCATACACTTCAGGATATGGCTATAATGGCTAAAATCTTGAGTACTGAAACCGCCAACCCTTCCGGGGCAATGCAGGGAGCATGATGCTGTCGTGATAGATATGCCTAGCCGTCTTCCTGCTCCAATCCGGCATTGCCACAGATCACCGCTGACCTTATGGTCTTTCAACAACCGTGGTGGATGGGGATTGCCAAAGGAGATTCCGATTTCTGTGAGCTTCAAGTTCGCCGGAATAACGTTACGGTGGGCAGCCTGGCATTCATCTTGGTTACCAATAAGTTTGGCAACAAGCTTGGATTTCCTCCAGTTTGGTCTCACCTTGGTGGGCCGGTAGTCAGCCAGGATCTGGGCAGGGAAGAAAGGGCCGACGTTATCCGTGAACTAATCGCACAACTTCCCCGAAACATCATCTTTGCGATTTGTTTGCAGCCCCGCCACTTCGGATGCCGATCTTACAAAGCAGGAATTCACGAGGGCAGGGTTTGAATGCTCTACGGAGATCACATATCTGCAGTACCCCGGCGACCCGGGGATATTGGAAAGGCTATCTGGCGAATCCAGGAGGCAGATCGCCTCAGCACCGAAAAAACTGCAAGTTTTAGATATCGGTGCGGACGAGTTCGTCTCCTTTTACGAAGCCAATCTTGCAGCTGCTGGCAAGAAAAGCTATGCCTCTCTTCAGAGCGCCCGTGATCTCATCACGCGAGGGCAGAAAGGCGATGCGCCACAGATCCGTGTCATTGCAGCAAAGCAAAGGAGGGAAGGTGCACCCCTCGATGCTGCTATCGCCTATGCTTGGGATAATAAGCGATTCTACTTATGGCTAGTGACTCACCGCCGCTCATCTGACAATTCCCACGATAAACCCCATCCACATGCCGTTAAACTGCTGATACTTGCCGGTACGGAAGCTGCCCGGAAGATGGGACTGATTTTCGATGCGGATGGCGCCACTACAGACAGGAAGCCAAATCCTCTATCGAGATAGATTGAAGTTTCCGCATGCGGAATTCCGAAACGTATTCACTCGAGATACCAAAATGTATGCGTTATATAAACGATTCCAGGCGAAAATTCAGAGGCTAAGCGGAAGGTAGGCGCACGAGGACTGACCTACACACTAAGCCTGATTTGAGGATTCTGCTCGGGTCGAGCAAGAAGATGACCGCAGGTTTTGCTTCGGTGTCGAGAAGTTCACCGACAGGTGAGAGTCATTGTTAGGAGATACCATCGCGCTGCGTTGCGACCTACCAATCAGCCTGTCGAGGACTGAAAGGCAGATCTGGTCGAAGAGGTTTACACCGGCCTGGTAAACTGCGAAGTCATCGCGGAAGGTAGGCTCAACCTCTGAGTACGAGGACGAACCTCCGTGCCGCGGTCTGATTGAGGATGTACTCGAGGGCAGCTATGTTGCAACCTCCAGCCGCTCGAATGTGCCTGATTTGAGGATTCGCAGGGTCTAGGAAGTTATGGCAGGTTCATGCTCGGTCTTAAGAAGTTCACGGCCAGGTGTGGGAAGCCATTCCCAAAGGAGATTGTGGCGTACATTACGCCGCACCAGCCGCAGCATGGAGCGATCAATCTGGCAAATCGCAGACCGGGAAAATCTCGCGGCCTGTCGGAATGTGCAATAGATGATTTAGCTTTGCCTATTCGCCAAAACTCAGGACGCTCGCAAATGTCACGTGCAAATTCTCTTGATGCCACCGGCACCCGCCGATCCCGGATACGCCTGCGATCTCCCTCGCGTACCTGACGAGCACATACCCGACGCTGTCAATGTCTTTCTTTCTGCGAGAAGTGATCGAGCTTCGAGCGATGGGAATTCGCATCGATGTAGCATCCGTCAATATGCCCGATCGTCCCGCGGAGCAATTGACGGCCGAAGAGGCAATCGAAGCGAGGAACGCCTACCACCTGAAAAAGCATGGCCTGAAAGGCGCGATCGTCGCCAATGGAAAGACATTATTGACGAATTTCGGAGGCTATTGCCGCGGGGTTCGGATGGTGTTTCGCTTGGGTGGTCTGGACCTGAAGGGGCTGTTCTATCACCTCATGTACTTCATCGAGGCGCTGATGGTCGGCATATGGATGAAGCAAAAGCGCCTTCATCACGTCCACGTTCATCTGGGGTCGCAAGCCGCAACGGTGGGCCTTTATGTGCGCACTATCTTCGGCGTCGGGTTTTCGATTACCGTCCACGGTCCGGACGAGTTCTACGATGCCAAAGGCCAGCATCTTACTGAAAAGATTGCAGCTGCGGACTTCATCTGTTGCATCAGTTTCTTTTGCCGCAGCCAGTTGATGAAGTTTTCACCTTATGCCGATTGGCACAAGCTCATCGTATCGCGGTTGGGCGTAAACACTGCGGAGTTCTCGCCGAAGCCCCTCCGGCATGCGCCCGAGCCCTTTTCCATCCTTTGCGTCGGCCGTTTAGTTCCAGCTAAGGGGCAGCATCAGTTGATCGACGCGGTAGAGCGGCTTGTCGAGGCAGGGAAGGCGGGTACGGCTCCACCTGGTGGGCGCAGGGCCGGATGATGCATCGCTTCGACAACGGGTCTCGCAATTCGAGGACCCCGGAACGGTAGTGTTCGAAGGCCCAGTGAACCATGATCGCATCCGTGCCCTGTATGACGCGGCGGACTTGTTCTGTATTCCCAGTTTTGCGGAGGGGATCCCCATCGTTCTGATGGAAGCCATGGCATCTGGGATCCCCTGCGTCACCACCCAGATCGCAGGAATTCCCGAGCTGATCCGCACCGGTCTCGACGGGCTGCTGGTGGCGCCGTCTGACCTTGACGGCCTTACAGATGCTCTGGCAACCCTAATGGATGACGAGGCTCTGCGAGACCGGCTCAGTAAGAGTGGCCGGCAGCGAATATTGGAGTATTACGATCTTCGCCGCAATGTGGAACAACTTGCTGCGATCTTCACTGAGCGAGTAAAGCACTGAAAAGATGATACTTATTTTTCACTGCAAAATTTTGCGTGCGAAGTGTACCCCTAGGTGGTATACGTCCTCCGGACAGATTTTCCTATGCTTTGACTCACTGAAATATTGTGGAGTTGGTAATGCCATGGTTCCAGCGGAAAGACGGGATTCCGAGGTTACCGTTCGCCATGAATCCTGCATCTGACTGAGTAGGGAAGTACGTAACAGGGAGCCTGGATGCGCCAGCAGTGGTCCTTTTCATCTCGCGGCGATGTGTCGAGAACCGATTGGAGTGGTTCCCGATATGTGGCGCTTGGGCCATCACGATCGAGAACTCATACAGCAGATAGGGTTCTTGATTGTGTCTGTTCGATTGCTGCGTCCTTGGCAATAGATCCTGTGAGCGATCGCAAGATCTTGTTCGAACAATATGACTTCAAGCTATGGTCTCAAAAGGACCGGCTGCCTATTTTCTGTTTATCGGTCATGCCAAGTCTTCTCGGAATGGCGGTTGTTTTTGCCGCGTTCAAAGGAATAAGCAAACTCCAGTCAAAGCTTTAGCAAAATCTACCCATCCAAGTTCACGACTAGCCAGTTTATTTCAGTCAAAGATGCCGACTTACGTGGGTATGTTTGACTGTCGGAACATTTTCCACCCCAAATGCAATACTGGTGCCACTGTTCCTAAAATAGCCGCATTTGCATCTCGTTGACTAATATAACAATCACTTTGGTCTTATGATTGCTCGGTCGACGCATCACTGGTTATTGAATTGACATAACTGCCTTGTACTTATGGATCTGTGGGTTCATCGGTTCTACAGAGTTTTATTTGATGAAGTTACTATTTTGCTCACATATTGGTTACTCGATTTACAAGAAATCTATTGCGTCCACCTTTGAAATACCTGCAAGATGGGCAGAAACCAACTAAATTCAGCTGTGTTTTCACTGAAGGGCATATGAGCCACATCAGTACGACTAGCTCTAAGCGTCTCCATCTATATATGGTGATTAAACCTGAAAGGACATCGAGTCCTTTTGCGGTTAGTCTATGGGCCACTTGGCCGGGGGAATCAGGTCCGCGAGTCATGGCCGCTCCAGAGGCAAGTTGGCACGATTTTGCGAGTCGCCTTGAGAATTCCGGGCTTCTCGATAGCGACAGTCTCGGTGGTGTGGACGCCCATGTTGGTCGGGGAGAGCCCACGGTTCGCTATGTCTCCTGTTCCCTCGAGGATCTTCAAAAGATTGGTCTACGGGACGTACCTGAGTCTGACGCGAAGAGGCTTCCTGAGCAAGCCGGCGAGTTTTACCAGAAGCTATCCGAAACACCCGGGTCGCTCTCGACCGACGAATATCAGCCGCGTCCGTCGGAGTACGCAGCTTCCAATTCACAAATTGCGCTTCTGGGCGTTCGCATCGATAACATCTCCACAAATCAGTCAGTTTCGATCATCGACTCTTTGATCGATCAAGGTGGGTTCCATCAGATCGCGACCGCGAATGTGGACTTCCTGAACAAGGCTGCAGTTGATCCGGAACTGATGGAGATTCTGCATAGTTGCGAGTTAGTTCTTCCAGATGGGATGCCACTTGTGTGGGCATCCCGATTGATGGGTACACCGTTGAAGGAAAGAGTAACTGGGGCAGACTTGCTGCCACGCCTTTTGGAGCTTTCCGTCCAGAAGAAGCGACGAATTTTTCTTCTCGGCGCCACAGAAGACTGTTCAAACTTCGCGCTCCAGCGCGTATGCCGAGAATATCCCGGAGCTGTTATCTGCGGCCGTATGTCACCGCCACCAGCTTCCCTGGATCAAATGAAGAATAGCGAAATATTGAAACGGATCGAGGAATCCAAACCCGACATATTGCTTGTGGCGTTTGGAAACCCAAAGCAAGAGAAATGGCTTGCCATGCACCGCGACCAGCTAAATGTTCCGGTCTGCATCGGGGTCGGAGGGGCCTTCGATTTATTTTCCGAAAAGCAAATGCGCGCTCCAATATGGATGCAGCGATTTGGAATGGAATGGATGTTTCGGTTCCTGAGGGAACCGCGTCGGCTTGGGCCGAGATATTTGGAAGACGCGCTCTTCTTGCTCAGATACCTTTCGCGGCAATTATTGCTCACATCAGTTCAGCCTCGGAATACTGAAACTACCAAGATTTCGATTAAGCGAAAGGAAAACGCAGTGATCGTGCGCGTCTCCGGAAATTTCACGGGGTCCGCCGTAGTTGATCTGCAACGGAGTCTCGAACCGGAATTGGAGAATGGCTGTTCCTTCATCATGGATCTCAGTTCAACCAGCGCCATTAGGCCGGATGCTGCAGGCCTTCTTGCATTTCTTGCATACAAAGCACGGGAGGCGGATGCGCAAATCTGGTTGGTTGGAGTTCAGCGTGGAGTGCTTGGAGTGCTCCGCGCGACATTTCCTACCGGTCACTATTTTAGAACTGCGGCAACGATCGAGGAGGCGCTGTGTGCCCTCCAGATGAACGCTCGAACGTTTAGTTCATCGCTCTCTCCAATCTTCCCAATAACACGTGTCAGCGAGAGAGTTCGCTGGAGTAAGCGTCAGACTTTGTATCAGTGGGAGTGACATATTCCAGCATTTCAAGAATCATCTTGAGCTTAATCATAAACGCTCGATTCCAGGACTCACAACACTGCACGAATTTACTTTAGGTGTATTTAGTAACGCACCACAAAGCTGCCAATTCATAAATTTCACACAAGCACTTTCCAAAAATTGGAAATCAAGAAAGGTGAAAACAATGAGTACTATTACTGCCTTGGCTCCTCAGTTGTCAGACGAATCGTTTGGAGACGCGATCAAGCAACAGATTGTGACCATGATCGATGATCTGTTCGCGGAACTCCCGAATCCTGAGCTGTTAACCTCCGAGCAACGTCGCCGAATCATCGCGAGATATACTGCGGTGTTGGAAGGCAACTTCATTTATTGGATGACCGCTACCTATCTCGCTGTTCATTCGGAGGAAGCGCGTCCGATTCTCATCGAAAATCTGCACGAGGAGATTCGCGACAGTCACCCCGACATGATGCGTAAGTTCGCGATTGCGGCACACGCATTTCCTTCGGACACTGACGCGCTCGAAGTCCATACCGACCTCACCAGGGTTCGCCTTTTTCTCGGCAGGCTCCAGGGAGTGCAGTCCCTTATGATGATGGCCTTTTTCGAGGGATTCATTCAGGGGTTCATGTCCTATCTCGCTAAACTTGCTGCGGCACAAGGCTCCCATGAGTTTGTGTACACAGATGTGCATGGGGTTTGCGATATCGCCCATTCGGAGGGGTTGTTCCGAGCGGTCTCTCTGGAGATGTCCCTCAACCCGCCGAGTGAGGATGCAGATCTCTTTGAAGGTGTCGAACTACTTCGCGCTCTGATTCGAACCATCGTAAATGGACCAGCGCCAGCGCTGAACTAGCGTGTGCTTTGAGAGCGGAGATTCGGATATGTACTTAGGCTTGGGAGGGTTGCCCGTTTCGGGCAATTCACCCCAAGCCTCTGATAATGATTTCGCTTCACTCTGGTTAAGACTTCAACGGGCCTGCCTCGCTATCGTCGTGACTGGTTTTGCGATCCGGTTCTCTTTCTACACGAAAAGAAGAAGCATATCCTCCGGTAACGATATAACCTCATGGTTACGATGAAGATGCAGCTAAATAAATCAGCTTCTCTCAGGAGCTCCATCATTGCCAGTGGTAATTTGCCCACGGGCATAGCCGTTGGCGATCGAGCAATAGCAAAATGGAGTGAACTTTGGGACTCCACTGAATATCTTTCTGACGATCAGATATTCCGACTGCGTGGACGTTCGGTTGTTATCGCGACGATCGATCAGTTCGCGGCCGCTGCGATGTTGATCCAACTTGACGGCATCGCCAGCCGGATCATCCTTTATCCACCTGATATGCCGAGGGAACACCTCACGTTTGTCGCCGATACCGCCGGAGCAGACGCGATCTTCACTGACCAGCGCGAAGTCGAATTAATGGATCGACGAGTTGAATACATCATCCCCAGCGGCCAGCAGAAGCGTCGCCATGGACATTGATTGCGAATCGCTGATCGAGACCGAATGGATTCTTCTCACCTCCGGCACTACCGGCCTTCCGAAGCTGGTTGTGCACACTTTGGCAAGTCTCTCCGGTGCAATTGAACGCAGCAATCCCTCACTAACGTCAATTGTGTGGAGCACGTTCTACGATATTCGCCGTTATGGAGGGCTGCAGATATTTCTTCGCGCGGCGCTTACCGGGGCGTCGCTGATACTTCAGGGTGCTCAGGAATCAGCAACGGACTTTCTCGCTCGTGCCGGCGCACAGGGAGTTACACATATCTCCGGTACTCCCTCTCATTGGCGTCGGGCGCTGATGAACTCTTCCATAGGGCAGATTATGCCCGCCTACATCCGTCTTTCAGGAGAGATCGCCGACCAGACTATCTTGAACCAGCTCCGGCAGCAATATCCTCAGGCAAGGATTGTGCATGCCTTCGCTTCGACGGAGGCGGGTGTAGCGTTCGAAGTCAACGACGGCTTCGCTGGCATTCCAGTAGATACTATCCAACATGCTCACAATGTTGAAATGAAGGTGGAGGGGAGCACTCTTAGAGTCCGTTCCAGCCGCACGGCGTCCCGTTATCTAGGCAAAGAAAATCAAAACTTGAAGGATAGCGACGGCTTCGTCGACACCGGTGATGTGCTTGATTTGCGGGACAGCCGCTACTACTTTATCGGGCGCCGCGACGGGACAATTAATGTGGGAGGGCTGAAGGTACATCCCGAAGAAGTGGAGGCGGTGATCAATCGTTATCCAGGGGTGAGCATCTCGCTTGTAAGGACGAAAAAGAATCCGATCATAGGGGCGCTTGTCGTCGCTGACGTCGTGCTCAAGACACCTCCGCAGTCAATCGAGCAAGACGATCAATCTCTTCAATGGGACATTCTTCAATTTTGCCGCCGAGAACTTGCGCAGCATAAGGTTCCTGTCATGATCAACTTCGTGCCCACGCTTGCGATGGCAGAAACTGGAAAGCTGATCCGCCCCCATGCGTAACGCGATCGTAACTGGCGGAAGTCGCGGGCTTGGTCTGGGAATCGCGCGCCGACTGGTGAACTCTGGGTTCCGGGTTATCGTGGTCGCCCGCACCGAGAGCGAAGAACTTGGACTGGCGAAGCGTCAGGCGGAAGAGTCTGGAGAATCGCTTCACTTCGTGTCCTCGGACCTCGCAGACATTGAAAGCATTCCGGACCTTGTAAAAGAGATTGCGGCAGGACTTCGGTCCGATTTACGCCCTGGTGAACAACGCCGGTATGAGCACCGACGGCGTTCTCGCTCTCACGTCTATCTCTCAGATAGAGCAGGTGGTGCGCTTGAATACGATCTCGCCCATCGTGCTCACCAAGTACGTCGTCCGGGCGATGATGGCCGATGGTGGGGGACGAATCGTGAACATATCCTCGATCACCGCCTCCACCGGCTACAGCGGCCTCTCGGTATACGCCGCAACCAAGGCATCGCTGGTAGGCTTCACCCGGTCACTTGCTCGGGAGGTGGGTCGAATGGGCGTGAATGTGAACGCGGTCGCTCCTGGTTTCGTCAACACCGACATGACTCAAGGGATGACGGACGAGCAGCGAGCAGCAAATCGCACGCCGCAGCGCACTGAAACGCCTCGTGGAGATCGACGATGTGGCGAATGCAGTTGAGTTTCTGTTGGATGATCGATCGAAGAACATTACCGGAACGGTGCTCACCGTCGACGCGGGGAACACAGCATGAGTGAGACTTTGACCAGAGACGCAATCGGGACCAGCAGTTCACCCGCGCATGCTTGGATGCGTGCGCTGGAATTGACCGCTCCCATTGCACGGAATCGCGACCGAATTTTGTCGGACGTGATCCATGAGGTTGCAGGGCGTCTAGGCAGCGCCCCGGCTCTTCTCTCCGATCAAGAAAGTTTTACCTACAAAGATCTCTCCGAACGAGCAAACAAGTATGCACGATGGGCGCTTAGCCAGGGGCTCGAAAAAGGCGACGTCGTCTGCCTGATGATGGGCAATCGGCCGGAGTACATGGCGATATGGCTTGGCATCACGAGCGTCGGAGTGATCGTATCTCTGCTCAATACCAATCTCACCGGTCCATCGCTTGCCCACTGCATCCGCACTGTGTCGCCCAAACATATGATTGTGGCGGCGGAGTACGTTGACGTATTGACGTCCGCGCTCCAGCACTTTGAACCGGCTCCAGCGATCTGGGCCCATGGTCCTCAATCCACAGAGCTCCCGCGCATCGATATCGATGTTGCGCTCCAGTCAGGTGACCCGTTGGCTCAGGACGAACGGCGTTCTGTCCTCATCGACGATCTGGCTCTCTACATCTACACCTCGGGAACAACCGGTTTGCCTAAACCTGCAAAAGTCAGCCATGGCCGCGTGATGCAATGGAGTCATTGGTTTTCCGGCATGATGCAGGTGCTGCCAGAGGACCGTATATACAACTGTTTGCCCATGTATCACAGCGTAGGCGGGGTACAAGCGCCTGGCTCGGTTCTCGTTGCCGGAGGAACAGTCGTAGTATCCGAGAAGTTTTCAGTGAGTCACTTTTGGAGCGATATCCTTCGCTGGGACTGCACGCTGTTTCAATATATTGGTGAGATGTGCCGCTACCTGCTCCACGCAGCTGCCATCCGTGTGGGAGACAGAGCATCGCATTCGACTCGCCTGCGGCAATGGACTGGCCCCGGAGGTCTGGGACGGTTTTCAGGACCGTTTTCGCATTCCACGAATTCTCGAATTCTACGCAGCAACCGAAGGCGGTGTTTCCCTGTTCAACGTCCAGGGAAAGCGCGGAGCAATCGGCCATATTCCACGCTACCTGGCGCATCGATTCTCGCCGGCTCTCGTTCGTTTCGACTTCGAAACTGGCGAGCCTGCACGCGACGAGGACGGTTTCTGCATCCGCTGCGGACCGAATGAGCCGGGAGAGGCACTCGGCAGGGTAGTGAACGATCCAACGAACATCGGCAGCCAGCTTTGAGGGTTACCTGAGCAAAGAGGCTTCGGAGAAGAGAATCCTTCGGAATGTCTTCGAGCCAGGTGACGCGTGGGCTCGCACCGGAGACCTAATGCGGACCGATGAGAAGGGGTTCTTTTATTTTGTCGATCGCATCGGAGATACCTTCCGCCGCAAAGGAGAGAATGTCGCCACGTCTGAAGTCGCAGCGGTTATCTGCGAGTTTCCAGGAATCACACATGCCCACGTCTACGGTGTTGCCGTCCCCGGCGTAGAAGGACGGGTTGGCATGGCCACCCTGATTCCCGCCGGCAAGCTGGATCTGGCTGAGTTCCACAGACATATCGCCGACTGTCTGCCGTCCTACGCGCGGCCATTGTTCCTGCGTATCCGCGAGGAAGTCGAGCTGACCGGTACCTTCAAGTATGCGAAGTCCGAGTTGGTGCGCCAGGGGTACGATCCTGTCACGATCACAGACCTGCTTTATTTCGACCTTGCAGAAGCCGACGCGTTCGTTCCACTCGATAACGATTTGTATCACCGAATTCAGAGCGGCGGCGTTCGATTGTAGATTGGTGGTTATGCTGGAAGCGTGTCCCTCAGATTCTTACGCTTGCGAAAGGAGGGAAGAGCAGATGCTTATCGATCAAATCCGAGATGAATTCGCAGCTCTGGAGTCCGACATCGCCGCGGGCCCCGTCTTTCCCTACCGTGACCGCGGAAGAGATCCGGGCTTACCTGGCGTCGCGCTATGACTTCAAGCAGCCCAATCTTCTCGAAGATGTCGTCGCAGATACGGAAGGAATGCTGCGGAAATGGCAGGTGCAGGTCACCCACCCGCGCTACTTCGGCTTGTTCAATCCCAGCGTCACCTTGGCCTCTGTTGTCGCAGATACGCTCGTCGCGATGTACAACCCGCAGTTGGCAAATTGGCGAACCTCGCCCGCTGCCAATGAAATTGAGCGGCACACGCTAGCTTGGCTTGCCGGCAAGTTCGGACTGCCGGACCATTCCATCGCAACATTTACCAGCGGTGGTATGGAGGCAAATCTTTCGGCGGTCATCGTCGCATTGACTCACGCCTTCCCTGGCTATGGCGAATTCGGCCTTCGCCATCTCGCCGGCGAGCCAGCCATCTATCTCACTGAGGAAGCTCACTTCGGCTTCAACAAGATCGCGCATATGACCGGAATCGGGCGGCGGAATCTCAGAAAGATCGCGACTGACGGCCAACTCAAAATGAACGTCGATCAACTCAGAAAACGCGTCGCCGAGGATCGTGCCAATGGGTTCCTGCCTTTCATGGTTGTGGCCAACGCCGGGACCACCGCGGCCGGCGTAATCGATCCCTTGTCGGAGATCGGACAATTCTGCCAGGAGGCCGGCCTTTGGTTTCACGTCGACGCCGCATGGGGCGGCGCAGCGATTCTCTCGCCTTCCCTCAGACATCACCTCGCCGGAATCGAGTTGGCTGACTCCATCACCTGCGACGCGCACAAGTGGTTCTCGGTCTCAATGGGCTGCGGGATGTTCTTCTGCCGTCACCGTGAGAGCGTCGCACAGGCATTTCGTGCAGAGGTCTCCTACATGCCTTCCAAGACCCCGGAAGCGGAGGTGATACCTCCACTACCTTCGACCCGTTCACAACTTCGGCCCAATGGTCGCGCAGGTTCATCGGTCTAAAACTCTTTATGACATTAGCGCAGCAAGGTGAGGCGGGCTATGCCGCGATGATTGATCACCAGACACACATGGGGCAGGTGTTGCGTAACTCGTTGTCCG
>CAVWHJ010000017.1:0-313596 GCA_963754765.1 uncultured Acidobacteriaceae bacterium
AATCTCTCCGGGCGCACCAGAATCAACAACTTACAGGGCGATTAAAAACGAGAGAACAACGAGAGAACAACACGGTTTGTGCGCTAGACTCAAATTTGCACTCCGAGCCTAGAAATTGAGGAAGTAATGAAGCGCACAAGCTACCAGTTGGGCAGCGTCGTTCTGGTCACCCGTAAGCGCGGACCCGACACATGGGTCTTCCGGTTCAGGGAGGACGGAGAACAGAAGGCCGAAATCATCGGCACCATCAGCCAGTTCAGAACCAAGGCCGCCGCCCGCAAGGAAGCTGACAAGCGCCGCAGCGAGATCAACGAGCGCATCGACGGTGTCATGGTCTCCGGCCTGTGCGATCGACTAAAGCTCGAGTGGGATAAGGCCGGCGAACTCCGACCAAACTCGATCGACGTCTACAAATCATTCCTGAAGCGGGTACGCCTCGAGTGGGGTGAGTGGCGAGTCGACGACTTCGCTAAGAAGTTCGGAGCGGTAGAAGAGTGGGTCAACGGCCTTCACACCCTCGGCACACCAGACCGCGTCATCCCCGACCGCGTAGCCAAGGGCAAGCTCATCCCCGGCATGACTATCCCTGGCAGACCGCCGCGGCCTGCCAGCAAGAAGACGAAGTTACACATGAAGGGATTCCTTCACCTGCTGATCGAGAACGCGATGAGATGGGAGATGCTGACGTTGCAGCGGAATCCCATCACCCTGCTCAAGGTGAAAGGCCGAAGGAGAGGGTTCGCCAAGCCAACATCATCACCCGCGACCAGTGGATTGCCCTCATCACGCAGACTGACCTGGCCTCCCACGTCCGCACCATGATCTTCATCGCTATGCTCTTCGGATGCGGGCTAGCGAGATCCTCGGCCTGCGCTGGGAGGACTTCAACATGGACCGCCGCATAATGCGAATCGACCGCTCACAAGTCGGAAAGCACACAGGCGATACCAAGACAGAAGGATCAAAGGAGGAGCTACCCATTCACCCAGACCTTTACGAGGTCCTCGAGACGTGGCGGGAGGAGCAGACTATCGACGGTGTACACACCCCGGTCAACGGCTGGCTGTTCGGCAACCTCATCACCGGTCGCCCGTTCTGGCGTGGCAGTCTTCAGAAAGACCACCTCATTCCTGCTGGGAAGAAAGTCGGTATTGCGAACCTTGGCTGGCATGACTTCCGGCACACCTACCGCGCGATGATGGATGAGGAAAAGCTGACCCTTGAGGAGCAGCGGGCACTGATGCGCCACGAAGACATCCGCACAACCCTGGGCTATGGCGGGAAGTCGAAGGCGGAGACGGTTCGCGGGGCTAACGCGAAAGTCGTGGAAATGTTGAGGATAAGGGCGTGAGGTTGATGACGTTGCTCGCCGCTGTCGTCGTAATCACTGCGCCCTCCCGCTCTTGATGGCCTCGTCGACGTCGGACAGTCGGCAGCGCCAGTAGGTCTTCTTCCCGAACTTGTAGGCTTTCGCCGGGATCTTGCCCGCGATGGCGAGGCGCCGGGTGGTCTGGTAGCCGAAGCCGATGTGCTTGGCGACGACGCGCAGGTCCACCCATGCCTCCGGTTACGGTGGTGTGGTTGTCAAAACTTCGGCATGACTTCGTCTGACTGGCTTCCATAGTGATTTCTCCGTTACAAAGAGCTTCGCATTGCGAACCTTTGCACCAAAGAATGTCTCATTCCTGGCGATGGGGGTAGGTGCCAGAGGTACATGAGACTTTCGGCACGTATCCTCCCTGAGGAGAGCTAGTTGTATCCTGGTCGCCTCACTCTAAGTGAGGGCAAATAAGATAGTTAGGTGTTTTCTCAAGACCGATATACGCTGGTCTTCGGGGTGCCAGAATGAACGAAGAATGGATTCGAAAAGTGTAACGGTTTTATCAACTTAGTTTTGAAGTGTGGGTAAGCCCGAAGCACATAAGCAGAATGGATGCGATCAAGACTGCTCTAAAGAATAAGAACTATGACATTGAATTCCGAGACATTGTCGACCGGGCGCTGGTTGAGTTCCTACCGGGCCTCGAAGCAACCATCAAGGATCTCCCAGATCACGTTGTTGAGTGATCAGAAAGCATTACATCAGATAAGCCGCGGAGCAAGATTGATGCTCGAAGATCCTCATGCCCTGAAGTTATATGTGGATGGCAGTTCCTTCAAGAATCCCGGCGGTGCGGGTGGGTACGCATGTGTTGCCCAGTATCCCGAGGCCTCAGGATTACCAGATGAGACGTTGATCTTCTCGGTTGGCTTTCCCGAGTCCTCGATCAACCGGATGGAGCTTGGTGCGTGCATTCATGCTTTCGAGTGGATCGCCGCACAGGGCCGCGCGCTAGGTGTGCAGCGGGTTGACCTGCCCCCGATTTCTCAACCATTCATAACTGGAGTTTCTCAGTTGTGTTAATGGTTGTGGTTGGCGAAGGGAGCCGGGCCATGGCCCGGCTCCCTTCGAGGGCGAGTTTGAACTCCTTCGGTGTGCGATAGTCCAGCGAGCTGTGGGGTCGCTCGCAGTTGTACTCCTCACGCCAGGCTGCCAGAGTACACCGAACATGGTTCAGCGTTCTGAACCAATTTGCGTTGAGGCACTCGTCGCGCAGCCTGCCATGGAAGCTCTCGACGTGGCCGTTCTGCATCGGGCGGCCCGGCTGGATGTGCACCAGCCCAACCTTCCAGTCTTCGGCCCAGCCGATCATCCGGCGCGAAGTGAACTCCGGCCCGTTGTCCGAGCGCACGTTCTCTGGCCGGCCACGTTCGCCGATCAGCCGCTGCAGCACCCGCGTCACGCGACCCGAGCCGAGACTGGAGTCGGCTTCCAGCGCCAGGCACTCTCGCGTGTACGCATCTACGACGCTGAGGATGCGCACCATCCGTCCGGTCGCCAGCCCGTCGACGATGAAGTCCATCGCCCACTCCTGGTTGGCTCCCGTCAGCCGAGACTCCGCCGTGCGCTCACGCACCAGACGCTTGCGCCTCTTGCGCCGCACCATCAGCCGCTCCTCCACGTACAGCCGGTAGACACGCTTCACGTTCACCTCGTATCCGCGACGGCCCAGCAACGCATGGAGTCGCCGATAGCCATAGCGTGGCTTCTGCCGCGCCAGTTTCACCAACTCGTCTCGTAGCTCAGCGTTGCGGTCAGGCCTCGGCTCATACCGGTAGCTCGACCGCTCCACGTCCAGAAGCTTGCAGGCCGTGCGTTCGCTCATCCGGAACTCCGACGAAACGAACGCCACGTCTCCTCTTAGACCGGCAAGCTCCAGCCGTTTTTTCGGATGACCGCCTTCAGCGCCTCGCCATGCAGACTCAGCTCCGCCACCAGCAGCTTCAGACGGCGGTTCTCATCCTCCATCGCCTTCAGCCGCTGCGCCTCGTTCACGTCCAGGCCGCCGAACTTCTGCTTCCAGCCGTAGAACGTCGCCGCGCTGATCCCATGCTCACGGCACAGGTCCGCCGTCTTCACCCCTGCCTCGTGCTGCTTCAATATCCCGATGATCTGCTCTTCCGTATACCGGCTCTTCTTCATCCTCAGCTCCCTCGCTTCAATTTACGAGAAAACTCCAGGTCACATTGGTAGAGATTTCCGGAGGCAGGTCATCCTCACATACCTTTCTCGTTTTGTCCGCATAGTACGGATCGTACCGACGAGCCGCCTTCACGAAACAGAAGCCAGCGTGTCGTAGATATCTTCAGTCGTCTGCTGCTTGAATGCCAGATGGAGCGTCTTGCATGTAGCATCCGTCAGTGCTTTACCAGGCTGAGATCCCCGCGGCGCCAGAGTACGCAGCAGCTCTTTCGCATCACGACCAGCACGACTATGCGCAGGCGGGATCGTACCTCGAATGATCATGCACAAGTACTTCATCAGATAGCAATGAAAGCACTCCCATGACTTCCAGGAGCATAGCTTCTTTGGCGGGCGAATCAGGAGCCGTTGCATACGCATAGCCGAGGGCGTTCACAGCCTTTAGATCATTGCGCTGATCTTCATCTGGAATAATCCACTTGCCTGCGTAGTGGGTTGGAGCTAGAAAAGTGGAACGAAACATGTGCTGCAGTATGTAAGATTGGAAAAAATTCGAAACAAAACCCTTTTCAGCTACTCCCTCTTCACAATGGAATGATCCAATAACTGTATTAGAATCAGTAACTATTACCAACGACAATAGAGATTGTCGGAGGTAAAATCGGGCGGGCATGGAAGCGCTCTCCCCATCGACGATCAACGTCCGGCTCTCGGCGGTGCGCAAGCTGGTGGGCGAGGCCAGGCGCAACAACATGATTGGATCGGAGGAGTCGGCCAGCCTGACCGACATCCCAAACATCAGCCAGAAGGGAACCCGGCTGGGCAACTGGCTGACCCGGGAGCAGGCCAAAGAACTGCTGGCCGTCCCCGACCGCTCCACCCTGAAGGGCAAACGCGATTACGTGATCCTGGCGCTGCTGGTCGGCTGCGCCCTGCGGCGGAACGAACTGGCCGAGCTTGACGTCGAGACCATCCAACAAAGGGAGGGGCGCTGGGTCCTGGCCGACCTTGAAGGGAAGGGAAGACGCATCCGCACCGTCGCCATCCCCATCTGGGTCAAGCAGGGCATCAACGCCTGGATGACCGCGGCCGGCATCGAAGAAGGGCGGTTGCTGCGTTCGATCTCGAAGAGCGGCAAGATCAATCGCGACACCCTGAGCGACTGGGCGGTCTGGTCGGTAGTTGAACAGTCATCGAAACAAATCGGGATCGAGCACTTCGGCGCCCACGACCTCCGTCGTACTTGCGCAAAACTGTGTCGGAAGAGCGGCGGGGATCTGGAGCAGATCAAATTCCTGCTCGGCCACTCGTCGATCCAGACCACCGAGAGGTATCTGGGTTCCGAACAGGATATCGAGATCGCGGTGAACGACAACCTGGGGCTTTAAGATAAGGCGTGGCGGCCCGGTAGGATATGGAGAGCTCATCGCCGCGCAAATAAAGAAGGCGAATGAAAGCCTCCAAGAAACATAAGATCTGTTCCAAAATCTCCGAGAGCTCACTAAAACAGACAATAATAAGAATTGAGCATTCATGAGTCAGCTTGCCCCACACCCAAAAGTGCCTGAAACCCTAGTACAGGATCTCCGGCAACTCATCATCGACGCTCGGCGTCACGCCGCTTCGGTGGTCAACAGCGCCTTGACCCTCCTTTACTGGAGGGTGGGCGACCGCATCCGGCGTGATGTTCTACAAAATGAGCGCGCCCGGTACGGGCAACAAATTCTTGCCACGCTGTCGCAAGAATTGATCGCGGAGTTTGGCCGCGGCTTCGACGCGACCAATCTTACGCGCATGATGAAGTTTGTGGAGTCATTTCCGGACGAGGAGATTGTTGCGACGCTGTCGCAGCAATTGAGTTGGTCACACTTCAGGGAACTGCTGCCACTCGAACAACCGTTACAGCGGGAATTTTATGCCGAGATGTGCCGCATGGAGGGCTGGAGTGTTCGAACCCTAAGGGGGCGAATAGATTCGATGCTCTACGAACGGACAGCACTCTCCCGGAAACCTGAAGAGCTAGCCAGGAAGGAGCTCGCGACCCTGAAGAGAAGCGGTGAGGTCGGTCCGGCCTTGGTTCTCAAAGATCCATACATCCTCGACTTCCTTGATCTGCAAGACCATTACATGGAGCGGGACTTTGAAGACGCTGTCCTTCGGGAGCTGGAGATGTTCCTGCTGGAACTGGGTGCCGGTTTCTCCTTCATCGCTCGCCAGAAGCGCATTCAGCTCGACGGAGAAGACTTCTATATCGACCTGCTCTTCTTCAATCGGAAGCTCAAGCGATTGGTCGCTGTAGAGTTGAAGCAGGGAAGCTTCCGGCCAGAGTACAAGGGACAGATGGAACTCTACCTTCGTTGGCTGGCCAAATACGAGAGTGAAGAAGCTGAAGACCAACCACTTGGAATCATCCTTTGCACCGGTGCCAGCACCCGGCAGATCGAGCTCTTGGAGCTCGACGCAGCCGGCATACATGTTGCGGAATACCTGACCGTTCTTCCACCTCAGGATGTTCTTCAACGCAAGCTGCAGGACGCCATCAGTGCTGCTCGCCTCCGATTCGAAAACAAACCTGTAACCGATACGTTTTAAGGGGTCACTACACCTAACGACAAAAATCGTACGCTAACGAGACGTCGTGAAAATAAAGCATAACTTGGCCTTTTGGCCACCTTATGCTTCATTCGTTTTGATCTACATAGGAGTAAGCATCCGCCAGAACTCCGGTTGGAGAGTGCCCATGGGCCTTCGCTATTGGAAGTCTTTTGCGTTCTTGCTTTCACCACGATGGTTGTGGGGGCGGCGAGCATCGCGCGGGTCTTCTGCAGCCTTGGATTTGCGGCCTTTTGCCTTACTCGAGGGAGAACTTTAAGGGAAAACATTTTGCATGTTGCCGCTGCGAACCGACATGGTAAGATGTGACGTCATTCAACAGATTCTTCCATATACTGCCAAAACATTCTCTCGTAGAGTTCTTATTTCGCACGTGTAAGACTTGGAAATCTACCTTGGCCCAGCGTTCTCTCGTTCGCAGCAGATATTCGTTGCCATTGCTTTCAGCCCTGGCTCTACTGTTTCTGTTAGTCGCGCAGACAAGCTTGTCCGCGACGCCAGAGCCGGCCGCCCGGCCACGAGCCGAGGTAGGGATTCCTGTCCTCAAAAACTACGGGGTCAAGGAGTACAACGGTGGTCCCCAGGTATGGGCGATCCTGCAGGACCAGCGTGGCGTGATGTACTTCGGCAATTCGAGTGGTGCAATCCTCGAGTATGACGGCGTCACCTGGCGAAAGATCTTCGTTCCCTCAAGTGTCGTGCGGTCCTTTGCAATGGACGCAAGCGGCAAGATCTGGGTGGGTCTCAGCGAGAATTTCGGATTTCTTACGCCGGACAGTGCTGGCCGACTTCAGTATGTCTCGCTTCTTGATAAGGTTCCCGTGGAGGATAGGGGCTTTACCGACGTTTGGCAGGCGCTGATTACGCCCCAGGGCGTCTTTTTCCGTTCTTATGAAAAGCTGTTTCGCTGGGACGGCAAGCGCATGCAGGTCTGGTCGCATCAGCCCAAGGCGAGATTTCAGGCGCTTTCGGCAGTGCGCGGGCACATTTATACGGCCCAGGGCCGCGGTGCGGGGCTTCAGGAGATTGTTGGAGACGAGCTTCGCGATGTTCCCGGCGGTGATGCTTATGCAAACGCCGGCAAGTTGTTTCTTCACCCATACGATGCGGATCACATCCTGATCTCACAACGCGATCAGCTACTCACTCTATATGACGGGCAAAAAGCCGTTCCGTTCCCGACCGAGGCAGACGAGTACCTGACGACGCACAAACCCTACACTTCCACTTTGCTCGCCGACGGGAGCTTCTGCGTCACCACGCTTAATGGCGGCGCCGTCATCATCGGACACGACGGCAAACTGCGCCAGATTGTCGACGAGGGTGTCGGACTTCTGGGGTCGAATACCTTGTCTGCCTATCAGGATCGCGAAGGTGCGCTCTGGCTGGGGCTGGATGCGGGTATTGCTCGCGTTGAGATCGACTCTCCCATCTCGGTCTTCACGCGCGAAGGCACCTTCGACGTCGCCCGGTACAAGGGATCGATTTACATTTCTTCCGGCGGCGGCAACGCCGCTGTCGAACGGATAGTCTTCGATCCGAAGACGGGTCGACCGTCCCTGGTTCCGCTTCATGGCTCCACTCAAGCTTTTACCCTGACTGTCTTCAAAGATCCTGCGGGCAAGACACCCGACCAGCTGCTTGCAGCCACCAGTGAAGGTGTCATGAAGGTGGAAGGGGACGCCCTTGTCCCCGCGATGCCCGCTCTCTACGGGCTCAATGAGCAGACTTACGACGTTGTTCAATCCCGTAACAATCCCTCGCGGGTGTTGATAGGCCACGGCGACGGTGTTGGTTCGATGAGATGGGACGGCAAAACCTGGATTGATGAGGGCAGGTTGCCGAACACAGTCTACGAATCCAGGGGCCTGGTCGAAGATGCGCAAGGAACCCTTTGGGTGAGTGGCGGCGACGGCAAGGTGCTTCGCGTGGAGGTCGCCCCGACCGGCATACGAGATTCAAAGGTGCAGATCATCTCCCGTAACGAAGGTCTTATCGAAGGAAACACCGACGTTGAGTTCGTCGCGGGAAGCATCTTCGCTACGCTCGATCGTTCAAAAAACATCTTCCGCTGGGATACCGAGGCCAAGAAGTTTGTCATCGATAATCGTTTCCTGCTACCCATCGACGCTCCCGACGCTACGTCTTTTCTGAGTCCGATTAATGACTCCAGCTTCTGGGCTTTGACGGTGTCGTCAGACGACCGGCGTCTGGGTCTGTTTAGCCGTCAGGCTGACGGAACCTGGCGTGTTGAAGAGGATCCTTATCGTCGTCTGAACCGGTTTCGTATCTTCCTTCAACACTCAGAGCCCAATGGCGACGTCTTGATCACCGGCGAGAAACTCATCCGCTTCCGTCCTGGCGCCAATGCCGCCGCGCAGCAGCCGTTCGCGACGCAGGTCCGTCAGGTAAGCGCCGGACCGCGCGTTGTTTTCGGGGGCGCCAACGTTGCCGGAACCTCGGACCTGCGCCTTCCCCCCGGTAGCAACGCTCTACGCTTTCAATTTGCCGCCCTGACCTATGGAAACCCCACGGACACCGAATATCAATATTTCCTGGAGGGCGCGGACAAGGACTGGTCAGGCTGGGACAGGCAGAAAGAAGCAAACTACAGCGGCCTCAGTCCGGGAGATTACCGGTTCCGGGTCCGCTCGCGCTCGGACGATGGCCGCACCGGGGAAGAAGGAACCTACTCCTTCACGATCCTGCCGCCGTGGTATCGGACCATGCTCGCGTATGTGCTGTACGGCCTTCTTTTTCTGCTGCTGGCTCTCGCCGCCTGGCGCCTGATCATCAGGCATGAGCGCGAGAAGGCTCGCCAGAAAACGGAAGAACTCGAAGCCCAGGCGAAGTCGCTCGAAGCCACCGTTGCCGATCGTACTCAGGAGATTCGCGCGCAGGCTGTCGAAATTGCCGCTCAGAAAGACAGCATCGAACTGCTGAGTGACATCGGCAAGGAGATCACCGCTTCACTCGACCTCGAAACCATTCTATTCAAGCTCTACGAACGTGTGAATCAGATTGTGGACGCTAGTGTCTTCGGCGTGGGCCTCTACCGGCCGGAGAAACATCTGATCGAATACAGCCTCGCCATTGAAAACGGCAAGCGTTATGCACCGTATACGCGGAGCACCGACGATAAAAATCAATTTGCCGTATGGTGTATCGACAATCGCAAACCAATTCTGATTAACGATGTCGAGAAGGAATCCTCGAAATACATCTCCTCGTACCAACATACGGGTGGAGCTCTTGTGGACGGCAGCGTGGCGCAACCGCCTGCTTCGATGATTTATCTGCCGCTGATCGCGCAGGAGCGTGTTCTTGGAGTGCTGAGCATTCAAAGCTTCAAAAAGAATGCATACACCGAACAACATCTTAGCCTGCTCGAAAACCTTGCCGCGTATACCACCATCGCGTTGGACAATGCGGGCGCGTATCTGGTGATCAATCAACGCGAGCACGAAGTCCGCGAGCGTGCCGCCGAGCTAGTTACGATCAATCGCATCACCCAGGCGCTTGCGACGCAGCTCGATAAAGACAGCCTGATTCAATTTGTAGGCGATCAAGTGCGCGATCTGTTCCGTGCTCCTATCGCTTATGTATCACTGCTCGACAGGTCTACGATGACCTTGCAGTTCCCCTACACCTTCGGCGAAGAGGCGGCGGCCAGACCGTTCGGCTCCGGGCTCACTTCTCAGATCATCAGGACAGGCCAGCCTCTGCTGATCAACGAGGACATGGACCGCAACCGCGCCAGGCTTGGCATCGAGCAGATGGGCCGCAATACAGCGTCCTACCTCGGGGTGCCGATTCCGTCCGGCGGCCAAACGATCGGTGTTATCAGCGTCCAGTCCACCGATCAGGAAGGACGGTTCACCGAAGCCGACCAACGGCTCTTGTCCACGATCGCTTCCGCGGTCGGAGTGGCGATTCACAATGCGAAGCTCTTCGAAGACGCACGCCAGGCAAGGGCTGCCGCAGAAGAAGCCGATGCGGCCAAGAGCTCTTTTCTTTCCACGGTCAGCCACGAACTCCGGACGCCGCTTACCTCTGTGCTTGGCTTTGCCAAAATCATTCGGCGCCGCCTCGAAGAACGCCTGTTCCCGCTGATCCCGGGAGACGACCGAAAAGTGCAGCAAGCTAAGGAGCAAGTGATCGAGAATCTCGGTGTCGTCGTCAGTGAGGGAGAACGGCTCACCAAGCTCATTGATGATGTTCTTGACCTGGCCAAGATCGAAGCCGGCAAGTTCACCTGGAACATGGCAAGCGTCTCCGTCTCCGATGTGATTGAGCGAGCTGTTGCAGCCACCGCCTCGTTGTTCGAAGCGAAGAAACTAAACCTCGTCCGCTCGATTGAACCTGATCTCCCGGCCATTACGGGAGATCAGGACCGCCTGATTCAAGTCGTTATCAATCTGATTTCGAATGCGGTTAAGTTTACCGATTCGGGATCCATTCTCTGCTCCGCTCGCCTGCGCGGCCAAGAAGTCGTGGTCAGCGTTGTTGACTCGGGGATTGGCATTGCTCCTGCTGATCAGCCAAAGGTGTTTGAGAAGTTCAAGCAGGTCGGCGATACGTTGACGGACAAGCCCAAAGGCACCGGGCTTGGCCTGCCGATCTGCAAGGAGATCGTCGAATATCACGGCGGCCATATCTGGGTAGAGAGCGAGCCCGGCAAAGGCAGCACGTTCTCCTTCACACTTCCTTTAGTTGGCCTGCCGGCGCAACTCGATCTGTTGCCCGCCCGCCGCTCCGTCGATATCGAATCTCTGGTCCGGCAGTTGCGCGAACAGGTCGCGACGCACCAGCCAAGAGACAAGTCTGTGTTGGTTGTCGATGACGACCCCAACATTCGCTCTCTGCTCCAGCAAGAGCTTACCGAGGCCGGCTATGTCGTTCGCCTGGCCGAGGACGGCCGCAAAGCTCTCGCGCTTATCCGGGAGGAGATACCTGGCCTCGTCATTCTCGACGTCATGATGCCCGAGATGAATGGATTCGACGTGGCAGCCGTTTTAAAAAATGATCCCGCCACCATGGATATTCCGATCATCATTCTGTCCATTGTGGAGGACAAGGAGCGCGGGTTCCGTCTCGGTGTCGACCGTTATCTCACCAAACCGATTGACACCGCATCTCTCTTTCACGAAGTGGGTGCGCTGCTCGACCAGGGCAAGTCCAAAAAGAAAGTAATGGTTGTCGATGAGGATGCCTCCACGATCCGCACCCTCACGGATGTTCTCGAGAATCGCGGCTACCAGGTCGTCGAATCCAACGGCTCGGAGCTGGTTTCAAGAGCTGTTCTCTCGAAGCCCGACATTATCATCTTGAATTCTCTCCTATCCAGTGACGAGGCGGTCCGCGCTCTCCGCTTCGAGAAGGGCATGGAGAACGTTCTCTTTCTTATCTATCAATGAAAACCATGAAGATACTGATCGTTGACGACGAACCACATTTACGCACGCTGATCCAGCAGACCCTGGAAGAGCTTGAAGACGAAGGCGTCGACATTTTCACGGCGAGCAATGGCGAAGAGGCGCTCGAAACCATCCGCAACGAGCAGCCGGATCTGGTTTTCCTTGATGTCATGATGCCGAAGAAAAATGGCTTCGACGTCTGTGACGCAGTGAAGAACGAATTGGGATTGAGCCACATCCACATCATTTTGCTCACGGCAAAGGGGCAGGAGTTCGATCGCAAGCGCGGCCAGGAGGTGGGCGCCGACCTGTACATGACCAAGCCGTTTGATCCGGACGCGCTCGTCGCCAAAGCGCGATCCGTGCTCGGTCTGTCGACGCCTGGAGCGTGAGGCACGATGCCCGCCCCAACTCTAAGAGCCCTTCTCAGCCCTCGATCCAGCAGCCTCCCCGCTTTGAAGGCATTGTTGGGCGCGGCAAATGACGAAATTTGTATCTCCGACGCCGGAGGTAAGACCCTCCTCGGCGTGGCTGCCAAGGAGTCAGCCGACCATGCTCGCGTGCCGGTGGAGTTCGAGGGCACGACCCTGGGTTTCGTCGCTGGTCCTTCGGCATCTGCTAACGCGGTTGCGCTGCTGGTCACGCATCTGGCGGCACGCGAGTCCGAAGGCCGCGCCCTGGCTTCGGAGATTCTTCATCTTTACCGCGAAGTCCATTTAATCGAGCAGCTCTCGGAACAACTCGCGGCCCTTCTCGATCTATCTGCGGTGAGTCAGTCTGCGCTTGGACAAGCCCACCGACTTATTTCTGCTACGCACGGCGGCATCCTGGTCATGGAAGAAGCGGATGGCACGCTGCGCAACACCGCTTGCTTCGGTCCCTCATCCGGCGATTTCGTCGATGGTAGCGGCCCTTTGTTGCCCGACTCCCGCTTCGCCGCATCGATTCTTGAGGGGGGGATCGCGGAGATCGTCAACAGTTGCGCCTATGATCCCCGAGTTGGCGATTCTGAGCGCACCCTGAAGGCGCTAATCTGCGCTCCTCTCCGCGCAGGGCAGCGCACGGTTGGGATTATCGCGTTAGCCAGCGACGCGCCGGACGCATCTTACTCCGCGGCCGACTTGAAATTGTTGAACACAATTGCTCTGCAAACAGCGGCAGCGATAGCAAACTCGATTCTTTGCACCGAAATGGTCGATGCCGCCCGAGCTCGCGCCGCGTTTGCCGCGGAGCTCCATGCCGCCAGTACAGTTCAGCAACTCCTCCTTCAAAGCGCTTCGCGTCCCACACCCGGTTTTCAGGTGAAGTCCGTTTATCTGCCTGCCAGCGAGGTAGGCGGTGATTTTTTCTTTGTATCCTCCGCACCCGACGGCTCTCTCATCGCTATTGTCGGAGACGTATCCGGAAAGGGCCTGACCGCCGCAATGCGTGTGGCGATGATCCTCGGCGCTCTGCGTCGCGAGACCTCACACGATCCTGGCGAGGTCCTGTTCGGACTCAACAATGCGCTGATTGCTCAAGGCCAGTTGGGCTTCACTACTGCCTGCTGCATTCGGATTTCCCTCTCCGGAGAATACATTCTGTCGAATGCGGGTCACATCGCTCCCTATCTTTCTGGGCGTGAAATCGAAACACCATCGGCGCTGCCGCTCGGTCTGATGCTGGATCAAACCTATGACGTGACGCGAGGCCGATTGAATTCTGGAGAGCGCCTCGTGTTGCTGTCAGACGGCGTTCCAGAGGCACGCTCTCAGACAGGAGAGCTCTACGGCTTCGAACGGCTTTCGAGCCTCACTCGAATGTCTGCCCAGGAGATAGCCGAAGCCGCGCAGCTCTTTGGACAGGAAGATGACATCACGGTCCTGACCCTGGCTTTCGCCGTTGACTAGGCGAGTGTCGCGCTGCACTAAAATCCCGGACTTGTTTAAACGACGATGAATTCCTGCAGATAAATCCCGGATTTAGGAAACGCATCATGCACTTGAATCCCGGACTGGGCACCAGACAAAATGAGGAAGAAGGTGCTGATTCTGGTGTGAATGAGACGGTGGAAACATAAGAATGGCATAGGGTAGGGCAGTGGTCGAATTGGCTGCGAGCTCGGTGGGCGTTTTCCAGGTCTTGGTACTTAAATCCCGGAAATCGCGGACAAACTTCAGCTCAAAGTTCGTCCGGGATTTGAGTACAAAATTCCGGTATTTACGTGCAGTAACGTTGCAGCTAAATACCGGAAAATCCTTGAAAATAAAGAAGAGCTTGTCGGGGATTTAAGTGCAGCGTGACAAGTATGGTTGGAGCCGAAACGTGCTGACCCACCACATCTCCACGCAGCTGCGGGAGAGGGAGGGGAAGGCGCTGACGAACTTTGACCGAACACTGCCGGCACCGGACTCCGACCTCACGCGGCAACTCCTTAAAGAATCCATATTCGTTCGAGTTTCTGACCCTGAGCTCGACTGCCAAAGAGCGGGAGCTTGAGCGTGGCCTCCTCAAACATCTTCGCGACCTTCTCCTGGAGCTTGGCCGCGGGTTCTCCTTCGTCGGCAGCCAGGTGCCGCTCGCGGTCGGCGGTGAGACCTTCTATATCGACCTGCTCTTCTATCATCTCCGGCTGCACTGCTACTTTGTCATCGAGCTGAAGTCGGGAAAGTTCAAGCCCGAGTGGGCTGGGAAGCTCAACTTCTACCTGTCCGCCGTGGACGATCTGTTCCGCAATGGACCGGATGCCCCGACCATAGGGCTGCTTCTCTGTGAGACGCACAACAGCGCCTTGGCTGAATATGCCCTCCGGGATGTCGCCAAGCCGATCGGCGTCTCGACCTATCGAGTGACCAGGGAGTTGCCCGGGGCGGTCCGAGACGAACTGCCCCCGGTGGAGGATCTGCAGGAAGTTGTGGCAAAACTCCGCTCAGAGATGGAACAGCTGCGGAAGGAGCGGCAGGATGAATAGTTTTGTTGGGACGATCACTGAGAGTTGGATTGTCGCCACGCCGTGGCGACAATTGTGCAATGAGCTATTGCACAATTGGCATCCGGCGCACGATAGAGAGGCTGGCTGGCAATGAGCACCTCTCTTGTTCCCATCAAGCTGCCGCCTGAAGAATCGCAATTTGCACTCACAGAGGCTCAAACTATCCTGCGTCGCATGGTCTTGGATTCGGTGCAGTCGATTCACTCCAAGCGGAACTACGCCAAAGCACTCGATGACCTGTTTGCGTTTTGTGCCAGCCGACCTCTCTCCCGCGCGTTGCTGATGGAATACCGAACCACGATCGATCACCTCTCTCCGTCCACTATTAACGTCCGGTTATCGGCGATACGAAAGCTCGTCGGTGAAGCGCGGCGCAACGGAATGATCGGGCTCGAAGAAGCTGCCAATCTCAGCGACGTCCCGAACGTACGGCAGAAGGGAACTCGGCTGGGCAATTGGCTTACTCGTGAACAGGCGAAGGAGTTGCTCGCGGTGCCTGATCGCTCGACGCTCAAAGGCAAGCGCGACTATGTGATCATCGCTCTCCTGGTCGGGTGCGCTTTGCGCCGGCGAGAGCTCGCCTCCCTGATGATCGAAGATATTCAGCTTCGGGAAGGAAGATGGGTGATCATCGATCTCCGCGGCAAAGGTGGACGAATTCGAACGGTCGCTGTCCCAATTTGGGTGAAGCAGGGAATCGAGGCCTGGACGGCGGCGGCCAAGATTGAGAAGGGAAGGCTGCTTCTTCCGCTTTCGAAGTCGGGCAAGATCGTGGGCGACGAACTGGGTGACTGGGCCATCTGGTCGGTAGTTGAACAGTCATCGAAGCAAATCGGAATCGAGCACTTCGGTGCTCACGACCTGCGCCGAACCTGTGCCAAGCTCTGCCGCAAAAGCGGCGGCGATCTGGAGCAGATCAAGTTCCTGCTCGGGCACTCCTCGATTCAGACCACCGAGCGGTATCTGGGGTCTGAGCAGGAGATCGAGATCGCCGTGAACGACAATCTCGGACTTCGAACCAGAAGAGCTACCCCGACTGGTATGCATCATGTTTGTCTCTGGTAATTACGGCCCCGGGAGTTGAGTACCATGAGTTAGTAGAATTCGACAGGCATGTTCTGTAGATTGGGACCTAATAGCCTTTTAAATCCATCAATTTATTGGCAACAATTCAGTTTTGCGGCCTAAAGCGCTAGTTGTCCGTCTGAAGAAGTACTTTACGTTCTGGAGTTCGTCATGTCCTCGCAAGCGTTGCCCGCACAGGCTAAACAGCTTTTCCAGTACCTTTTTGAGCAAGCGTCACTGGGAATCGCAGTGGAAGATTTCGAAGGGAACCTCTTGCTTGCCAACCCCGCACTTTGCTCCATGTTGGGATACCGGGAGGATGAACTGTGCGGCATGAATTGTTCCCAATTTGCTGATCCCGAAGATTCTCAAGACGATTGGGCTCTCTTTCAACAACTCCGCGCAGGTGTCATCGACAAGTACTCGCTGGAAAAACGCTATGTGAGAAAACATGGGGGTCAGCTGTGGGGACAACTGAATGTGTCTCTGTTGAGAAACGGAGATGGAGAATCCCCGCTCGTCTTTGCCTTTGTGGAGGACATCACGGAGCGCAAGCGATCGGAAGAGGCACTGCGCGAGAGCGAAGAACGTTTTCGTTTGGCGGCTCAGGCCGCAAAGATGTATGCGTACGAGTGGGATGTTCAAACGGATACGGTCGTACGATCCGAGGAATATGTGAATGTTCTCGGTTACAGCTATCAGCAGAAGGAGCTTACTCGTCAGCAAATATTAGCCGCCATTCATCCAGACGACCTCGCACTGTTTATCGGTTCAGTCGACCAGCTTACTCCACAGAACTTGACTTCACAGGTTAGCTATCGCGTGCTGCGGCCCGATGAATCCGTTGTTTGGTTGGAGAAGAGCGCGAGAGGCCTCTTCGACGAGCAAGGAACGCTGCAGCGAATGATCGGTATGGTGGCGAACATCACGGAGCGCAAACTGGCGGAAGATGCGCTCGCGAGCGTGAGCCGCAGGTTGATTGACGCACAGGAGCAGGAACGTAGCCGGATCGCCAGAGAGCTTCATGATGACATCGGTCAGCGTCTCGCGCTGTTGGCCATCAAGCTAGCACAACTCCAACAAAGCCCTCCCAATTCGTCTGAACTCCCTAGGCGTATAGGCGAACTACAGAAGCAGGCCTGCGAGATAGCCGCCGACATTCAATCCTTGTCTCACGAGTTGCACTCGTCACGACTGCAATACCTGGGTATTGCTGCGGCCATGAGAGGCTTCTGCAGAGAATTCGGCGAGCAGCAGAAAGTGGAGATTGACTTCAAAATCCACGATTTGCCAGTCCCTTTGTCGCCCGACATTTCACTTTGCTTCTTCCGAGTTCTGCAAGAAGCCCTGCATAATTCGGCAAAACACAGTGGGGTACGACACTTCGAGGTTGAATTGTGGGGAACGCCGGATGAGATTCATCTCACGGTGAGCGACTCCGGCGCCGGCTTTGACATCGATGCGGCAAAGGCGAGCCGAGGGCTTGGCCTCATCAGCATGGAGGAACGTCTGAAACTCCTGAATGGAACGCTTTCAATCGATTCCCAACTCCAGCGTGGTACCACGATCCACGCTCGTGTTCCCTTCAGTTGACCATTGATCGAACGAGCAAACAGCGACCACATCGTGGCTACTGAACTTTTGTGGAAAGGGCGGCGGACTCGAACCGCCCTCCATGGAAAACTATATCAATCGCCTTTGTAAGATCTACAGTTTAAGCAAGACTTAAAGACATAGCCAGACGCGCCGACATCACGCGCTGCGCTCACGAAATCGGCATCTTCATGCATTGTCAAGAAAATAATCTTTGCGGGACACTTGCTAAGCTTTAGACGTCTTGCAACTTCGAAACCACTCAGATCTCCTAAAGAGATATCCAAAATAACAATATCGGGACCGAGAACCCCAATCTTATCCAGAGCGGAAGTACCGTCGGAGAACGCTGCTGCAACTCTATATTTTGTTCGCAACATCTCCAGGACAGTCTCAGAAAGAGCTGGGCTGTCAAGCGGCCCGCTCAACCCGTCGAACAGGCGTCCGTTTTCGTGTTTCTGGCCTCGGATGATGCAAGTTACATCACCGGTGAGATTTATGGTGCAACCGGAGGGAAAACGCCGTTTTAGGGGACGCCGGATCACTATGGGGGGAAAATATTAGAGCGGGAGAAGTACAATCACTTGCAATCTCACTTGGGGTTTCCGAAGTAAAAGTTCAACGTCAGTCCCGCGGCGTTCCAGTTTGTTGGGGTACATGTATTGCAATGCTCCCGCCGGTAATACGTTTCGAACATAAAACGACGCTTAGACGGCAACTGAACGCCTGCCGTATACCATTCCTGGTCCCAGGAATGCTTCGGCCCGTCATAAAAGACCTCCGCCGAACCGTATGGAGTAAAGCGGAAGTCGTGGACGAGGAAGTCGCGTTCGACGACTATGTTGTTCCGATACGTCGTCGAGTAGGTCCCATCTATCCAGCGTAATTCGAGCCAGTTCCTGTTCCGCAACAGAATCCTCGACGAGACCCGGAAGCCCGGTGTCGCATCGATTGTGATGCGGTTCTCATGATGTACTACACCTGACTGAGCCGTCCGAAGAAATTCGTAGCCGCCGCCCAAGACCAAATAGTGCTCTTTGTCAGGGTCGATGTTGAATAAATGTTCCCTCAAGATAGGCTTGAATTGGTAGCCGAGCGCCGCCGCCGAATACCGCTGCTGAAACGGAAAACCTATTCCTTGCTCCAGCCCGGCAAAGGCAAGCACACGTAAATGAGAGTGGAGTTGGATATGAACATCGCCTTCCGGCCAGATTTCGGTTTCTGTAGATGACGTCTGTGCCTGACATGCGGCGTCCGACCAGAGAGCCAGTGCAAGCGATAATCCGATAGACAATCCAAGCGAAACCGACTTGGTTCTTATATGGCGGCGACAAATTTTTAGCTCTGCACCTTCGCGGTACGAGCTAAAGCTCGTGGAACTTCGAGGACGATCACGGAGATTCAATAAGTCCATCCAACATGAATCAGGATTCCATTCACCATCAGCGAGTTCATCGCAAATGATATGGCGTTGCCAACATAGATGGCGCGTTTTCTGTTCAACAATCCGTACACGACCCACAGAAGGCGAGTGCAAGCAAAAATGGACCAAGTAATCAGTGACTGACCGGAGGCACGCTCGGTGTGAGTGACGTATAACTTTGAGATCGACGGTAGGGTGGCAAACGGAGTGACTATACCGGTGACGACCATTAACGGCTCGAAGGCGCGAAGGGCTCGCAGGTGCATAGGAGAGCCCGTCTTCAATAAATACTTGATGGCCACCTCCTATGCACCGTTATGTTCCCCACTCGGGTATCCAGCCTCTAAGGTTGAAGCGTATGCGGAGTCATCGCCATGCGGTGCGCCACGACTGCGTCAGGCGGATCACCGTCTGGCTATCGTCGGAAGTGTCGGAAACGCGATCTACGGATTCCAGCTGCGATCGATCGACTCCGATATCGTTCCAATCCCAACCGTCAATCTTGAACAAGGCGCTATTCGTGTCCGAATAGACTGTCGTGTGCTGGCCAGGGATCTGTTCTGACTTTAGGAACTCGCACGACTGGGCTCCTGACGTGAGTGCTAGAACGTTCGCAAGGACAGGTGTCGCGCCAACGAGTGCAGCGCCCTGGACGAAAACTCGGCGGTTAATCATGTGGTTGCTCCCATTCGGCGTTGGCCAGGTTTCAGACTGTTCAAAGCCTCATTTGAGATGTTCTGGGCATCTTTGTCGGATAGGTCCGCAAGCGGTGACACCTTGAAAGCATGCGTTTTACCCCAGCGCTTTTTCGCAGCGGTGAGAATCTCGTTAGCTGCATCCGATCTGCCCGCCTCAATCGCGGTTTCGTACGCCTGCTCGAAAGCACGTAATGTGGGACGATTCTCAACATTGACTTTCGCGAGTTCAAAGGCACGTACGACATCGTTGCCACTACCGGAATAAAACTCCGCGCCGTGATCGGCAAACGCAAGCAAGTGCTTTTCCATAAGGGCCTCGAAGCCGGATCGCGCGGCCCGCATCTGCAGTTCTGCATCCGAGAGATTGCCCATCTCCACCATCACATCGGCGAGCCGCCAATGTACTTCGGGGTCGCCGCTTGAAACCGAAGGCACCAGCAGCGCTTTCGCGTCCTCAGCGCGACCATAGCCCAGATATATCTCCGACAGGTGTACCCGCGCTTTCACATAGGACGGCACATATGCGATGGCTTTTCGATACCACTGCGCCGCGCGATCCGGTTGTGGCTCGGTCACGAGTTCCCCCCAAAGAGAGCCGAGCTGAAAGCAAACCCAGGCCAAAGCGAATGGGGAGACATCCTGATACTCCCTAAGAGCTTGCTGATAGATACGGTCGGCTTGATCGAATTCGCGGAGATCGCCGAATAGTGCGCCGAGCGGCACTAGATCCTCAAGGCGGCCGGACCCGGCGGCCATTCTACGGCGAATCTCCAAGACTTCTTCGAGTCTGTTGCCGCAGGCCTGGTCAATGCTCAGCGACAGACGAGTGGCAGCTTCGGGGAGCGTTCCATGAACCTCGGCTGCTTTGAGATACCCTCTTGCCTCGGCAAATCGATGTGTGGTCGATGCGACCTGGGCTCGAATGAGCGCGGTTCGCATCGGTTCCGCACCGGCGCAAAGGAGCTGCTGGACCAGATCGTCAAGGCGGTCGAGCGCAGCGGCATCGCTTAGGAACTGCAATGTCATTTGTTCTTGTTCAACGATGTATTCAGCAGCTCCCTCCCGATTGGGCGTTTGCCAGAATCGGCTCCACGATTGGCGGCGTGCGCTCTCCAGGTTGATAACTGCGATATCGCCAGCCGTTGCCAACGGAAAATCCATTTCGAGATCTAGTGCTTCGATCATTGCAGACCACCAAAGCGAGTTTTTAGGCTCTCGAGGCCCGTCTTTAGCAGAGTGGAGACTACGGTTTTCACGACGATGTCGGGTTGGCCATCCGCCCAGTACTGAACACGCCACTCAACGGTACTGCCGGTACCCTTTGGCTTTACGTCCAGAGTCCCCGTGTAATCCACGGCTTGAATGCCGCTGATCATCGTGTAGCGATAAGATCTTTGCGAATTGTCGATAGCTCCGAGCCGCTCGATCATTTGCTTGCCGTCGATCGTTTCTATAGTGCGCAATTGCCCGACGCCCGTCCCAGTCAATTTGATCTTGGCGATCAATGGATGCCACACGCCGCCAAACGCCCCGATGAGGGCCCAGACCTTGTCCGGAGCCGCCGACAGATCGGCGCTATCGGTCACGGTCTGCAACTGCGTGTTAGGCGAAGCCAGATAAGGAAATGTCTTCGTGCCCGGCTTTGTCGCTCCCGTTGCGCCCCCTTGCAGGAATTCCCGATCGTTGTTCACCATCCAGGTCAGCATGATGTCGATAACGTTCGCATTAACTGTGCGCCCCCCGCCTGTCTGATATTCATGTCCATGCAGAGTACTTTTCTCGATCTCGAAAAAGCTGGTGTCGCTCATTGGCTTCGACACATCGAACAATAAGAAATCATCGAGATATACATTTATGACTGCGTCCAGATCAGCAGGCGTCCAGTCAGCTTTGCCGTCGCGCATGTCCCAATTGGTCAGACTGTCTAATAATCGCTTGCGGAAGAGTGGTCGGATCTCCTCAGCAAGCGCAAATGGAGTTTGCTGGTTCCACAAGTCGCGTAAATCTTCAGCACCGGCCATGGCCGGATTGTTCAGACGCATATTGGTCTGCTCCGGGCGGCCGACCCAGTCAAAACGCGGTGGTTCATGTCCAATGAGAGAACGAGGCTGGGGTATCGCGCTGGTCTCTGCTATGACCCCGAAAAGCGAACCTTTGCTGGGGTCTAGGACACGACTGGTGTTGAATTCGATCACGATCGAAAGCACGTTGTCGTGTTCCAGCAGATTGGGGAATTTTTTCAGGATCGCAACCAGCCACGCGAGATAAAAGGGATCCGAGCGCAAGCCTGCAAACAAGCGAAACGTTCCGTCTGGAGTTGACGCACCTTTTCCATCATTCACAACAAAACTGAGTTCCTGGCCATCAGGGAGAGTGCACGTGCCGCGTTGAATCAGGGCTGCACCGTCGGGTCCGCGCTCGAGTGCGCTAAACCTACAGTTGAAGCGATACTCCTGGTCGCCTGGCGTGAACTTCGCAGCGTTGCCGAGGCCCGCCACGGACATATGGCGAACCACAATCGTGTGATTGACCACATTGGAGAACATCGCGCTAACACCAGCCGAAGGAAACACATTCGCGGCAAGCACGGTACGGCCAGCATCTTCCGGGCTCGTGAATGCGAACAGATCGCTGAGGTCGATCGAAGGATCGCCGATTGACCTGGGACCATCTACGTGATCTGACATCTGACCTCCGAAAGACCTTATTCTCGTTCTTCGCCACAATCGATGACGCTATACACACTGATAGAAGCAACACTCACGTATTTCGACTGAGAAGAATCCATGCACCAATGGCAAGAATTGGCTCGAGAATCGCCAACGCCACCAGCAAATGGGGAAACACGCCTGCCATCGCCAGAGGTAAAAGCACTACAGGGACAAAAAGCAATCGGTCGATCACAGAGGCGGCGACTGCCTGTCGCGCTCCGGACCGACCGCCGAACAGATAGAGCCAGCCAATGACCACCAGCAGTAGACCGACGATACGGAAGAGCGCTTCCTCGTTCCCAACGAAGGCTGCATCCCTGAAAAGAGCCTGAACCACGCCCGGCCAAGCAATGAACAGAACTCCGGTCCCGAGGTAGAGGATCCCGTTCATGACCGTGTACTTCGACGCCGTGGACAAGTGAGGCGATTTATCGAGGAGATCTTTAATTAGTGACAGATTGCACCTCCGACGGCGGTTCGGTTAAGTTGCGTGTCCTCTATTTCTTTACCAAGCCCCTAGGACGATCAACGTGGTCTGACATTGCTAACCTCCATCGCTTCTATAGCGACTCACTTTGACGGAGCTTCGGGCTGTTGTGCCCATTTTGCATGCCCAGGCAGTGGGTTGGGCGGACCGCCGAATGGTGTGACCTGGCCTGCGTTCTCGGGAATGGATTTTAGATACTCGACGATCGCCCAGCGCTCTTGGTCAGTTAGGAGAGGACCGATGACGCCATTACCCCGAGGACCATTTTCGAACGAATGACCACTGTTCGAACTACCTACCAGTGCTGTGTCCACGAGGTAGGTGCCGGATTTTCCTGAGGTGTCGACGCCGACCTTGACCGGATCGAACTCTCGTCCCAGGTAAAACTTCTTCGTGCGCTGCGCTGCTGGGACGAGCATTTCGTAGAGATTGGGCACTGAGCCGTTGTGCATGAAAGGTGGTGTAGCCCACACACCTTCGCGGGGCGCTGCTTTGTAGTGAGGTACCTCCGAGGGACGCGGAACAGGAAGTTCCCGATACCCGTGCATCTGGACGGCCTCCTCTGGCGTCTGATTGATCTTTGACAGTGCTGAATGCAGAATGCTTTCTGACAATCCGTAGTAGAGGTAGCCGCCTGGAATAAGATCCTTATCCTTGAGCGGTCCGGGTAGATACGGAGCCAAATGAGCGGTCTGCACATACGGCCTGATGTCCTCGAACTGCATTCGATCTGTTCCCACATAGCTTTCCGGTATCAGTCCAACTTCAAGGAAGCGCTTGCCGTACTTGTTGGGTTCGGTCCAGGTATAGGGATAGGAGTTGTGGCACTCTGCACAGTGGCTGGCGAATAGCTTCTTGCCTTGCGCCGCCTTCGCGCGGTCGATCTTTCCAAACACCTCTTCCGGCCATTTCGGAGGCGCCAGGTGAGTCAGCCAGCCCTCGATTTCTTCGAGAGTCTTCAAACGGGCGTTCGAACTGAAGAGGCCTTCCTCGGGGGACTTGGCGGTCAGATTCATTGACATGAAAACGCCCATAGTCTCGGTCAGATTGCGATCAATCGGGTCGATTTGGACGCCGCGCCATTGTGTCCAAGTTCCCTGCGGGGAATTCCAGAGGAACGGAGGCTTGGTAGGCGCGAGAGGAGCGGACCAGTTCTGAGGAATATCGGGTGCTACGGAGGTTACGCGAGCGACGATTAGACCGATGGCGTCCATTCGCGACGGTCCCCAGGGGTAGGGAGTGAGCAGAACGCGGGTCCGAAAGCTATGGATCTGGTCGGCGGTGCTCTCGAATCGTTTGCGCAGGTCGCTCTTTGCGTCAGCATTCGAAGCTCCCATTCGCGCTGCTAGACGATCAAACTTGGCTGAATCCTTCAGCGTTTCTTGCACAGCGTCATCGAGAGCAAATATATACGCTTCCAGGTCGAAGTGATTTCCGACTCCTCCATCGATGCGGACGCGTTTCCCCTGATAAAACAACTCCGTATTATGGCAAGTGGCGCAGTTTATCCCGACGTCTTCACCCTTCCATCGACCCTCAGTCGTCGAGGTCTTACCCAGCCCGATTGGCAGGCCATCGGGATTCCATTGGGGATTTGCAGGGTCGGGCGTCAGTCCATACCGTTCGCTGTTCGCATCAGAGCGAAAAAGTTCCTGGCTGCCCGCCGCCTCCAGGTTGAGAAAGATGTCGTACGGCATCACCGTTGTGCCCTGTGATGTGTGGTAATACCCCTCCCGGGTTTCCTTCGACCATCCCTGATCGAGATACACTACGTTTTCTTTTGAAGGCTGGGCCGCTAGGGGAGAAGACGGTGCTACCGGAGAAGACTCGGTCACGGGCGAACTCGGCGAAGGGGAAGACTTGCATGCGCCAATCAGTACCAAAGCCGATAACGCGCCGGTCAAAACAAGGTTCTTAGCTCGCTGCATGAGATCCCTCCCTAAAGGGGAATGAAGGAAAAGCATAGGCCGTTCCCAGAACTGAAACACCTAACAAAAGTGCTAGAACAACGAACATTTGTTCTTGCCTCTTGAATAAGAACGTTAGAAATCGCTTTGTCTGATGCTGGCTGCAAAATAAGCTCCTCGATCACTTCTTCTGAGGCGGTGGTGTCTGCTCCAACTGCTTCAGCTTTTGCTCCAACATCACCTTCTCCTCCTGCTTACTTATCTTGGGAAACAGGAGTGCGATTTGTAGCCGCATGCCCCAGGGAGAACCTCCCGAAGGATACTTGGCGTTGCCAAAGAACTGCGTCTGGATGTTCACCGGCTGGTTTCCGATCTTCATGATTCTTCCCGCACCGGCGCCGAACGGTACCGTCCACACGCTGCCGCTGCTTGCTTTCCAGTCAGCGGTGATGATCGGGGAGGTAGTGACATACCAGCCCTTCTTAAAGTTGTAGTTGACGAAATACTGCACCAGCATCTGGTTCACGGCTGCGCGTTCGTGCGGGCCCTCAACCGAAAATATGTTGTTAGCCAACCCCCCAATTACCCAGTGACCCGGCATCGTCAGCGCCACAACCGCTGGTCCTAGGCTGAACTTCCCCTGACCGAGCTGTTCGGCGGTCGCCCAGGGAAGAACAAATGTCGGCCCCGCGCCCCAGGTCAACTTGTGGGGCGCGGATGGAGACAGGAAGAAACTCGGGTTCAAGTCTCCGAAGCCGGTCCAGCCCTTCGTTGGTTCTGCGCTGTCGGGCTGCACGATCTGCGGCCAGATGGTGCGAGTGATCAGGTTCCAGCTTTTTGTAATGTGCAGTGGAATAACCGGCTCAATGAGCAATTCGTTTTCGGCACGCTTATAGGGCCCGATGCCGAAGGCGGTATTGTTCTGCAGTGGAAAGCTGATAAGGTCGGCGATCGGGTTCTGCGCGGCTTTTGCCAGCGCCGCCGTCTTGGCCTCGTCGGATTCCGCATCCACTGGCTGCGCAGCAGCCTGCTTCGCCTGCGCAGCGGGATCGGGTTTGTCCTGCGCGAATGCCGGTGCACATTGCAACAACGCAAAGAAAGATAAACCCAGCAAGTTTCGCTCAAGCATAGCCCGTCCTTTCGTGAGTTTGTGTCTCAGACGCGGAAGGCGCCCCTTTTTCCAACCCCCCGGCAAAACACGCAAACCATCCCGACAAAAAATCCCGCAGGACCTTCAGCGACCTATGGGTCAATCGTTACTTTGCCTTAGCAGAAACCGAATGCGTCTCAGGCGGCGTAGCAGCTGCGAGCTTCTGCTCGACCTTGGTCGGATCGATCTGCATCCCATATGTCTGCCCCTGGACCCAGACCTGATTCAAATACTCCACCGTCCCATACCTATGAAACGTTACATCGCTCGCCTTATGCCCGCCCTCCGCCTGCGTCGGGGTGAACTCAATGTATGCAGAATGCGACTCCGATGCGTCCCTAATCAGCAGAATAGTATCGCCCTGTCCTGACGCGGTAATCTTGTAAGTTCCGGCAGGCAGTTTGGTGTTGCCTGCATAAAACGGAAACTTCGTCGAAAACTCTAGACCGTTTTGAATCTGCGCCCCGGCAGGCATCGCAAATAACAGGATTAGCAGTCCACTGGTACCAACAACCTTCAAAAGGCTCTTCATAATTAGCTCCTAGTGAGATCGGGAGGCCTCTGCGACTTGTGCTCAAAGCCCCAAGTTTCACTGCGCTACGGCTTTGGCTGTGGCCTTGCTGGCGTCTTTTACTCCGGTGGCGGTTTTCTCGCCGGCCTTTTCGGTGTACTCGACTGTGACCTGGGTGCCCTTCTTCGCGCCAAGGTAGGTGTCCACGCTGCCCTTTTCTACAGCTTTGCCGGTGTCTTTAGTGCCCTTTACTACGGTGCTGTCTGTCCACTTGATCGTGTGTTCCGTGCCGTCGGCAGTCTTCACGACCATTGTCTTGGTGCCCTTGTCGACGCTCTTTACAACTCCAGTCACGAAGTGGGCTACGTCCTCCGCAAACGAACTCTGTAACCCAATTATTAAGGCGAAGGCGATGATTCCTGACAACAGCACGTTGAACCGTTTCGAACGAAAGAACGACATAATTTCTCCTCTTGCGATGGTTATAAGGCAAGGAAGGACAGGTAGCCTTCCTTGCCTCCACGCTCGGTTTATATGGACCTTCTCAGATTCCTGTTTTCGAACTGTCCCGCTTCGGCGGCCCTTGCGGACCGCCCATCACCTCGGTGAGGTATCACTTGCCTGGCAGAGTATGCGATTGAGGACTGCCTTTCTTGGCAGCGGACTTCTCCGCAACGCCGGTCTCTAAATCCACCGAGTTGCCAGTGGATGTCTCAACGCCCTCGAGATAATCCGTTGTCCCATACCGATTGAAGAGTACCTGAGGGCTCCCGCTTGTTGTCTTGGAAGATGGCCGTCCCTCAAGCATCACCGAGTGCGTGCCACTGGCGTTCTCAACCACGAAGATGGCCGGTTCATCCTGCATTGGTCTCTAGTGTGTAGGTTCCTGCAGGCAGTTTCGCTCCCCCGGCGTAGAAGCCGAAAGGCGTGGTGAAAGTTACCTTAGACTGCGCCATCAATGGCAAACAACTCATTAGAATTAGTGCGCATGCTGCAAACATAGTCTTCTTCATAGATTTTCTCCTGGTACACGGATTTTGTAGCTCGGCCCCAGTCGAACGAATTCTTCTAAAAAGGTGCTTTTTCTCTTCACGCCCTAGTCGCTGGGACCCCAGTCGAGTTCGCGGGCCGGGTGTGAGGCAAGGAAGACAGGTTGCCTTCCTTGCTCCACGTTCCCTAATGCGGACCCTGCCATGCGCCGTTATCCGCAGTCAGAACAACTATCCCTCCGATGCCTGTAGGGGCCGGCTCGTCAGAAACAGCCCGGGAATTCACGATGCAACTAAACAGCTAATCAGCCGTGCCTATGACGCGCACGAGCTTCTTGATATCCATCAAAGGCAACGGGTTGTCCGGATGCTGCAGATCCGGATTCATATCGTTCGATGCTCCGCCAGGAAAGCGCGTGATGTTCGGAAAATCAACGATGGATTTGTCAAACTCCATTACCGGGATCGAAATCAACGAAAGAACCCAGCCATTGTCGTAACCGGCATAGCGTCCTGGGGAGGTAGTCGGGGTGCGCGTGCTCACCGCACCGTTGAACGTCATGTCGTATTTCTCGAACGGGTCCATCGTAAGGTTGTAGGCCGAGCCAATGGCGCCGAGATTCTGCTGGGGACCGAGCCATGTGTCCTTGGAGGTATACAAATATTTCCAGGCGATTTTAATATCGGGGTTCGTGGGATCGCCGCCGATGTCAGCACGAGCGCCAGCGTAGGTTTCGCCGTCGATATAGATCCATCCGTTGCGAGCGGAATGCTTTTCTTTACCCAGGATGTAGGCGCTGTTGTCAATGCTGTCGAAGTAGATTGGCTTGCCGTCATTGTCCTTCCACGCACCGTGAGGCGGCGGAGTGATACCGGCCATCGTTGCCAGCGTTGACCAGCAGTCAATGTGTGACATCATCTCGCCATAGCGCACACCGGCTGGAATGTGATTCGGCCACCACATGATGCCGGGCACGCGAAAACCGCCCTCAAACGGCGAGCCCTTTTCCCCACGGAACGGCACTGTTCCGCCATCCGGCCACGCGTCCTGCCATGCGCCGTTGTCGGCGGTGATGATGACGATGGTGTTGGGGGCCTCTGCGCGGATTTCATCCATAATTTGGCCGATGTTGGAGTCAAGTTCCATCATCGCGTCTGAATAATTGCCGAGGTGCGATTTCCCAATGAACGCTTTGGCGGGAATGTTCGGGTTGTGCATCTTCATGAAATTGACATCCATGAAGAACGGCTTTCCCCCTTTGGCGTGGGCTTTAATGTATTCGACCGCTGAGGCAGCCTGACGGACGTCGAATTCATGCAGGTACTCGTAGTCAATGCGTGCAACCTTGGTGGCGGGTTTTCCGGCGGTGCCTTCCCATTCGTATAGGTTGACGATCTTTTGATATTCCTCCCAGTAAGCAGGGTTGTACTTCGGAAACCACGGATGAGCGAAGCTATCCGTGTCGTCATAGGTGTAGACGCCCGGATAGTAAGCGGCGAACTCCTTCATTTCATCAAAGCCATGCTCGATCGGGTAGAACTTGGGTTGGTCGCCCAGATGCCATTTGCCCGAGAAGTATGTCGAATAGCCGTTCTTGTTGAAGAACTCGGCGATTGTAGGAGTGCTCTTCGTAAGGCCGTTCGGATCGCCTGGCACAACCACGACCGAAAGCGCCGAGCGGATCGGGATGCGTCCGGTCATAAACGAGGCGCGGCCTGCGGTGCAACTTGCCTGGCCGTACCAACTGGTGAAGACGGCGCCTTCCTTGGCGACCTGATCGACATTGGGCGTCGGATGGCCGAGGTTCGCGCCTCCACCATAGGCCCCGAAGTCGTTCCAGCCGGTATCGTCAGTCATCAGGATGACGACGTTGGGTTTCTGGGTTGTTTGCGCCGCAGTCGGGGTCACGTCACAAGTCAGAATGAGGGCGGCGATGGCGGACGTCCCCAGCATAAGCTTTTGAATGATAGGAAATTTAGAACTCATGTGGTTCTCCTCAACTAATCAAGAGATTTACGGGACGGATTTTGGCGAGCACTGTGACGGGGATCAAAACTCTATGTGACGCCAGCGAGCAAATCAGGACTTGGCGAATCCGAGTAATTCAGATCGTCATGCACAAGGTAGCCGAAGGCCAGTCAACATAGTGCGGGGGGCGACCTTGATGCTGTAACTAGCAAAAGAACGAGTTGTGCCGCACAAAATGTACTAACCTGGCAGCTGTCACTTTTCTCAGTTCATTGCGTCCATGCCGCTGTCCGTAACAACGCGCATTACTTGCAAAGTGACAGACGCCGGGGCCAATCGCGATCATTCATCCTAATTGAACTTAGTGGGCGAGCGCAGAGCTTTGGGCTGCAAAAGAGTGGAGCGGTCTCTATCCAATTTGAATTTCATTAATGAAACATGGCCTGTTCGCTTCATAATGGAGCGGCTGAGTGGTGGTCCTCCGTGGGAGACTATGCGGCTCGCAAAACGACGAGGAGGCTTTACTTTTTTCCCGGTGCTGTCGAAGGCGCTGGACATTTCTTGAGACTGATGACTGCTACGACGCAGCGACGGCGTTGAAGAACGCAGAAGAGTTTTTGAGGAGGCTTGGAGTTGTCGTTTGCGACAGGAAGCGTGAACTTGCGCTTATTTCATTCGTGATCCTTTCGCAGTATTCGGCTGCAGCTAATAGAAAAAATGCGACGCGGCTATCACTTTTGCCAGTTGATTGCGATAGATGGGCAGCAGAAGATTTCCATGACGATGTACCACTACGCTCTGTCGTGGATGGAGAACGGCGCCGTGCCAACGACGTCTTAAGGAGTTTTCATATGAATCTGACACTCGGGAAGAGGATTCTGTCAGCGGCCATGTGCGTCTCTCTCGTTGCAATCACGACACCGATTGACGCCAGTGCCGCAATGGCCTATCAGGCGCCCGCGACAACGTCCACATCAGATTACTCGGGACAGGGAGTGCCCATGACCGCCGCCGAGTTGCAGGGACTTGTGGCGCCGATTGCTCTGTATCCGGACGCGTTGGTCGCCCAGATTCTCAGTGCGTCTACTTTTCCCGATCAAGTTGCCATAGCCGACAACTGGCTCCAGACGAATAAGAGTTTCACCGGAAGCGCATTAGTGCAGGCGGTCGACAAGCAATCGTGGGACCCGAGCGTTAAAGCCCTCACGCAGTTCCCGTCTGTCTTGGACAAGATGTCACAAAGCCTAGCTTGGACTTCATCCCTCGGCGAGGCATATCACACCCAACAAGCCGACGTGATGAGCGCGATTCAAACCCTCCGTGCACAAGCGAAGAAAGCAGGCAATCTAAAGTCTGGTCCTCAGATAACGGTGGCGCAGCAATCGCCCGAGACGATTGTTATTCAGCCCACCAACCCGCAGATCGTCTATGTTCCGGAATACAACCCGACAGTAGTGTATGGCTATCCCTATGTAACGCCGGGATACAGCACCGGTGCCTTGATCGCTACCGGAGTGCTCTCCTTCGGGGTCGGAATGGCGGTTGGCGCCATGATGAGTGGAGGCTGTTGCGGGTGGGGATACAGCAGCTGGAACTGCAACTGGCACGGCGGCGCAGTCTATTACCACGGCGGGGCCTACTACGGTAACAGCTCATGGCATGGAGGCTACTACGGCGGCGGGTACAACAACAATGGTTATCACAACAACAACTACAACAACTACAACCACAGCAACTACAACTCTGGAAACCGCAACACGAATATCAGCGGCAATACCGTCAATGTGAATCGATCCGGCTCCAGCGGCTCGTCATCCTGGAGCGGCGACAAGTCAGGCGGCTGGGACAGCTCCGCCTCTTCCCACGGATGGGGACAAAGTGGAGCCGCCAGAGGCACAACGGCGTTTAGCGGTGCCTCGGGCGGTGGTTGGCAATCGCGGTCCTCCAGCGCGCGCGGCTGGGGAAGCTCGGGCGGCGGGGGTGGCTGGGGCGGTCGCAGCTCCGGCGGTGGTTTCGGCGGCCGCAGCTTCGGTGGCTTCGGTGGGGGTGGCGGGTTCCGCGGCGGTGGAGGACGGAGATAAGTCCCCACCGGCGGAGAGTCTCAGACGACACGCCATTGAAACAACTAGCACTTTCTTCACAGGAGAACGGCTATGTTAGGTGTAGAGCCAAATCGCACGAACGGTACTTCCCTCCTCAGGACAGCGGTAGTTGCCTTTGGGGTGTTACTTCCACTCGTTGCTTGCAACACATCGAAACCGCCTGCACCTTCAGTAGCTGGCCCTAAGACATTCGCAACAGATGGCGATGCAGGCGCCGCGCTACTGGCTGCTACAAAAGCAAATGATCGCGATGCGTTACTAGGGATCTTCGGGCCTGGTGCGTCGGACCTCATCTTCTCCGGCAATGCCCCAGATGACAAGCTAACGCTCGAGCACTTCACGGGTGCATATCAAACCATGAACCGCTGGCGCAAACAGCCCGATGGCAGCGAGGTTCTCGTCGTGGGGGCGGACAACTTCCCGTTCCCTGTTCCGCTCCAGAAGAACAGCCAGGGCCAGTGGTATTTCGATTTGGCGGCCGGCAAAGCGGAGATTCTCGCACGACGCATTGGAGAAAACGAACTGGCCGCGATTGACGTGATGAGCGCTATGGCTGACGCCCAGGCCCAATACTTGTCTCAACCTCACGATGGTGTAAAGCAATATGCACAGAAATTCATCAGCGAAGAAGGAAAGGAAAATGGCCTCTATTGGAAGTCCACGGTAGGACAGCCCAAGAGCCCGTTAGGTCCATTGGTAGCTTATGCCTCCACAGAAGGATTCAACCCGCAGGCAGGCAAGCAGCAACCATTTCATGGCTACTTCTATCGCGTCCTCACCAAACAGGGACCCGATGCCAAGGGAGGCGCAAAAGACTACATCGTCAACGGGAAAATGACCGGAGGCTTTGCCTTCATCGCTTACCCGGAGAAGTACGGCGATACAGGCATTGCAACATTCATCGTCGACCAGAGCGGTGTCGTCTACCAGAAGGACCTGGGGAAGACCACGACCGAAATTGCGACTGCTGCGACAGAATTCAATCCGGACAAAACTTGGACAGCAGTGCCCGATTAGACGCATGCACGGCTTCGAGCGAGACACGTTACCCAGTGTTCTCCAGCGTCAACTTCCATAGCGCTGGTGCTTGCAACGTCGAAGACGCTCTTCCTGGTGAAATGTCGGAGTCGAGTTCCAAAATGTGGCTTGGAGCCTCGTCCGCGTATCGTTTCGTACATTATTGTGTCGGCCCAAATAAGCATTGACGAGGAGGAGTTATGAGCCCAGCACAAATAACCGCCGAGCCCATTTTTCAACCAAACGAAGCACGGCGCGCCGCAATTCGTGAATCGGTGATTGCTGGTGCCGCATTGAACTCCTCCTACTTGGCTATGAACGTCGCTGCCGCATTCATCGCTGGCTTCGGACTGATGGAGAATTCACCGGCCGTCATCATCGGAGCGATGCTGATCGCGATGCTATTTGGTCCGATCATAGGGATCGCGATGGCGATTGCGATCGCAGACCTGCGTTTGCTCGGTCGGGCAGTCGTAGCCGAAGTTATTGGAGCAGCCTGTGTTCTCGCGGTCGGTTGCTTGATTGGCCTTTCCACGCGACACCTCACGATCGGCAGCGAAATCCTGAACCGGACTGCCCCCAATCTGCTTGACCTATTGATCGCACTAGTCGGCGGTCTCGCGGGAGGATTCACATTTCTTTCGACGAGTTTGAGTAGTGTCATTGTCGGCGTTGCTATCGCGACTGCATTGGTGCCGCCGTTGACGACTTGCGGCATCCTTCTGGCGCGGGGACTGCCGGAGGCTGCTATGGGTGCGTTCTTGCTCTTCTTGGCCAACTTTTCGGCGATCGCTTTTGGGGCTATGGTGGTCTTTCTGGCGGCCGGATATCGTGCTACTTCTCCAGAAAAAGTTCAGAAAGTGATCGTGCCGCGATTGGTGTCCGTCGCCTTGTTGCTCGCTCTTGCCTTCCATCTATCTGGCACCCTTCTGCGAACCAGCGCACAGGTAATCCTCCAAAGCAACATTCAAAGGGTCCTGGCTCAGGCTGTCGCAGAAGTTCCGGGGTCGCGACTGGACGAAATCAAGCTGGTTCCCAAGCAAGGCAAGACAACCGCCTGGGTGGTGATCCGCACCCCGCGACCATTTACTCCTGAGCAGGTTGCTCACTTGAATGACCTTGTCAATACTGCGGCGGGGCGTAGCATCGGTCTCACGGTCCGGTCGGTTATAACGGCGGAAACCACGAGATACGAGGATGTCTACGAGCCAGAACATTTACCTGACGAAGGACGTTGAGGCACTGCATTCGGTAATTCGGTAAGTCCGGATGGTCAGCAAATCGGAAGTTACCAGGCTACTCGATAAAAAGGGAGAGTAGTGTCCGGATTGCCCGTAATACAGGAGCTATGTGCTTTTCGCCGAGTAGACTATGCCAATGAGGCACATGCCAATCTTTGCTGTCCGGATATTCATCCGCGGGATCAGTCTGGGCGCTTTAACTTCGAGTTTGTTGGTGGCTCAAAATGTGGCTCTACATCGATCGGCCAATACTTATCATGTCCCGACCAGCGGTCCGGTAGCCCTTGTTTCTCCAGAGCTTCACGCGGACCGCACAGTCACTTTCCGTGTCGGTGCGGCCGGTGCGCCTGACGTGAGGTTATCGTTGGACGGAGATCACGCGATGGTGAAGGACGCTAACGGTATTTGGAGCGTAACGCTCGGCCCGTTCGAACCTGGGATCTACGAGTACAGCTTCCAGATCGGCGGCGCGAAGGTGATGGATACGGGAAACAAATTTCTGAAGACGGGATTATTTGGTGCCAGTCTCCTCGACGTGCCCGGAAACCCTCCGCGCTTCGATCAGGTACAAGATGTCCCTCACGGAACGCTTCAGATTCGTTCATATACGTCCACGCCTTACAAGAAGCAACGAGATTTCTACGTTTACCTGCCGCCGCAGTATGATCGTGAGCCGTCGCGCAGATTTCCGGTTCTTTATCTACGACACGGAAATGGTGACGATGAAGCGGCTTGGACCATTGAAGGGCGTGCGGGCGTGATTCTTGAAAACCTGATCGCTGAAGGTACAGCTGTCCCGATGATTATTGTGATGCCGTACGGCGAAAGCAATGCGTTCGGAGGCGGCACACCCGAAGGAATCGCGGCACTCGGGAAAGAATTGCTTGACGATGTAATTCCGCTGGTGGACAAGAATTACCGCACGCTCACCGCGCGTGACAACCGCGCAATTGCGGGGCTCTCGATGGGTGGCGGGCAAGCCTTCACCATTGGTCTTCAGCACTTGGACCGGTTCGCCTGGGTTGGCGAGTTCAGCTCGGGATTAGTCAGCGACGCCGACTTCAGAATCGAGAAATACATGCCGGGCCTCATGGAAAATGTCCCGGATCTTAACCAGAGGCTCAGGCTGCTCTTTCTCAGTTGCGGCAGCGAGGACCCGCGCTATCAAGGCCAACTTGACCTGAGGGATGCCCTTACCAAATACAAAATCCGGCATGAGTGGTACAGCACGCCCGGCGCACACGAATGGAAGGTGTGGCGCCATTCGCTCCACGAATTTCTTCCGCTATTGTTCCAGTCCTCAAGAACCTAAGACTATCCGTCCTGACGGAACGGTCCTTTCCGGTTGCTCGGCTGCAGGTACACTGCCAGATGGCTGGATCAGGCGATCGTGTCCGAGTGGTCGGCAAACCGCACCTTACTCCCAGGTCGCATCTCAACCACCGAGCATGGCTGAACAGCGATCCCACTATACATAAGCTGCGTTATCGGGCTAAAAATCCAAAGGATCGTCATTAGATCACATCGAACCGCTGCTGCTGGTCTTTTCAGGCCGGACTCTCTCGAGCGGCTGGGCATGGAGTCTTGGACCAAATGAACGGATTCGAACAACGATCGAACAAGATTGGACACTGTTCTAATGATGTCCGAAGTCCGTTCGGATTCCGAATTGGTATACGCCATTCATAAGCCGACAGGCTTAGGGATGGTGTCTCTTTCTTCACTCTTTCTTCATTTTGCTTTTCGCGTCCTCTGATTCTGTTGCGTCTCAGTGATGGACACGTCCCGTTTGCCGCTGCTGCTCCGCGCACATGGCAGTATGAGCTGCTGCAACGCATACCGAAGCCACAGAGGGAAGAGGTCTGCGTACTGCTGGAGTTCACCGATCGCCGCCTCGGGAACTTTCTCGGCAATCTGACGTAGAAGTTTGTTGGCCTCGGCAGGCCCAGCCCACTCCAGCACTCGGACCAGCTCCCCTGCGGGCTCGCGCCAGAGGACTAGCTGCCAGTCGGGAACCTCACCTGGCGAATGGGGAGCTATCAATCGTGGCAAACGGAATCGTGGTGATTGACCATGTCTTTGTTTCGGCAGACGAAGCGGCTTTTCTGCTTGCTCAATGGAAGCTGCAGACTGGCTCTGCTCCTAACGCTTCAAAGATTGTAGATCTCCTGCGAAGTGTGAAGCTCAGCGGAAACGCCGTATTGAAGACGCAGGTAGTGAAGTAGACAGAACAGGCATTTACAGTTCGGGATCGAATCGACACAGTGGAGCGAGGACTGAATGATCGGATTGCAGAGCTGTACCATTTAACCCCAGCAGAACGTGCGCTGATCGCTATGGTCTAGGCGGGGCAAATTGACCGTCTTATCAGAACTGTCGAACTCACGCCGAGCCGGCAATTGTCCAGACAGTATTTGGATAATTGTCCCTGTCTTACATTACCCAAGCGGCGTCTGGGCAATGTGGAAGGAATTGGATTCGTCAGTCACTGTCTGACGAATTGCTGGGCCGAAATCCCAGACGCTGTCTGGGCTTTTGGGGTGGGTACCTGTCGCCGTCCCCAATGTCGTAGAGACAGTAAAGCGACGCTTTGAGAAACTATTTGCAGAGGATGTATGCAAAATTTAGTTCCTTTTAGATTGGCCAGACGCAGTCTGGCCAATTCGTAACGCCGCAAAGACTTTTCAGACAGTGTCTGGAAAATTGCTGGCTAACCAAGCCACCAGACGATGTCTGGTGGATTGCGAGGCTCGAAACATTCATCCACTCAATTAGGACGCAACTTCGGCTGTGGCGCATTTGACGAGATCGGATGCACGGAAGCGCCAAAGTTTGCCAAGCTGGTAGCCTCTGACTTCACCTCTTCGCGCCATGCGCTGTAGGGTCTTGGGGTGAATCCTTAGAAGCGCTGCGGCTTGTTCTGTGTCGATCAGAGGCTCAAAACGCGGATCACTGGTTGCCGAAACCCGAGTGGGTGGTTTTTTTCCGAAGTCCATTGCGAATCTCCCGTGATGGGAGGGCCATTCGTGCAATCCCTCATCTCTAGCTTCATCGAACGTTGGAATTCTGTCCAATGACTATTGCGCACATCGTTATTCGTCGCAGGAATAAGACGCAACGCCTTCATTTGAAAAGTCATATTCGCCGCGTTTGATGAATGTTTCTTTGGAGTCAGGCTGATCGAACCGTTTTACCGTGCTACGTATCCGGGGTACGAACCCTTAATAATGGTTTGGGCTATTCAAGGTTACAGTCCGAACCTTGAATAGTCGTCAGGGCTAGTGGGCACTCAGAAATCGGTCAGGGTTCGCACCGAGCACCTGCGCGGAAGTTTCACAGAGCTTGCATTCCAATTTCGAACAGCCGTAGCGTCGCTCTATGTTGACGATTCGGGCAATGACCGGCGGCGCTGGCTATGCACAAAAGCATCTGGAGCACAGCGACTACTTCGATCAAAACCGCACAGTGCAGGGTGAGTGGCGTGGTCGGGGAGCGGAATTGCTAGGGCTGAATGGCGCGGTCACGCACCAGCAGTTCGAAGCCGTTCGTGAGGGGCTGCATCCTGAGACGGGCGAGTTTCTGCGTCCGCGCCACAGTGCGGACCGGCTTGCAACTGATGGGGAGGTGGAGAGCAAGGCGCGATCTCTATACGACCTGACCTTTTCGGCTCCGAAGTCTGTCTCTGTACAGGCCTTGGTGGGCGGAGACGACAGGCTGCTAGAAGCGCATCGCCACGCCGTCGATGTGGCGTTGCAGGAAGCGGAGCGGTATGCGGGAGCAAGAGTGCGTTTGGATGGCGCGAACCATGATCGTCAGACGGGAAATCTAGTCGTTGCGGCGTACACGCACGACGGCAGCCGTCAGCTCGATCCGCAACTCCATACCCACGCGGTCGCCGCGAATCTGAGCTATGACGGGGTAGAGGGGAGGTGGAAAGCACTCCAGGCCTCGGGAATGTATGAGCGCCGTGCCTACATCACTGAGGTCTATCGGAATGAACTGGCGCGGGAGGTGCGCGGGCTGGGATACGAGATAGAGAGTCAGTGGAATGCAAAGGGAGTCGATAACGGATTCGAGATCAAATGCATTTCAAGAGACTTGCTGGAAAGGTACTCACAGCGCAGCGACCAACGGGATGAGTCAATAAGGCAGTTCGCAGCGGAGCATGGGCGGCATCCTACGGACAACGAGGTCGCCGTGCTCGTCCGGGAATCTCGCCCGGACAAGTTGCATGAGATCAGCACAGAGGAGGTTCATCGCCTACAGGTAGACCGTATCTCCCCACAGGAGCACGCAAACCTGCTCGATCTTCGGGAGCGGTCTGTCGAGCGTAGTCAAACACTCATTCCTGAAATAGCCCCAGCCGTCCAATCTCTGCAACACGCGGAAGAGCACCTGTTCGAGCGGAAGACTGTTTCGAGGGATCACGAATTGATGACGGAGGCCCTGCGTCATGGCAGGGGCAAGCTCGATCTCGCGGAGTTGCGCGGAAGCTACGAGTTTGAAGTATCGCAGGGCAAACTCCTTCACGTTGGCGGCAACGTCGCCACCCAAACAAGCCTTGAGCGCGAGCGCAGCATGGTCGCCGCAGTCGATCATGGCATCCATCGCTACCCGGCATTGGGTGGCAGGGAACACTTCGAGCCCAAGGCGAGCCTTCGTGCGGAGCAACGTCACGCTGTAGAAACCATACTTGCGTCTCAGGATTTCGCTATTAATCTGCGCGGTGCCGCAGGGACTGGGAAGACTGCGACGTTACAGGAGATTGATCGCGGCTTGCACGCGGCGGGGCATGAGGTTTTGGCTGTAGCTCCAACGCGGAGCGCTGTCGAGGAACTGCTGAAGGTTGGCTTTGGTTCGTCGATGACGATCTCTCGTTTGCTGGAGGATCAAACCGCACAGGAGCGTCTGCGGGGAAATATGCTGATCGTGGACGAGGCAGGCATGGTCTCAGGGCGGCAGATGGAAGGGCTGCTCGACCTGGCCCGTCGCGAGGACGCGCGGATTCTGTTTTCGGGCGACACGCGCCAGATACAGAGTGTCGAGTCCTCTGACGCCTTGCGAATCCTGGAGCGTGAGTCGCGGATGACGAGCGTTTCCCTGACCGGCATCCAGCGCCAATCGAATCCCGAGTATCGAGAGGCTATTGAAACCTTCCGACAATCGCCCGACCAAGGCTTTGCCAAGCTGCAAGACTTGGGAGCCGTGCGTGAGGTGCCCTATATGGAGCGAGCGCAAGCCGTGGCCGACGTATATCGAGAGATGACGGCAGAGCCGGGTCGAAAGGTGCTTGTCGTTGCGCCGACACATGAAGAGATCGAGCGCGTCACGCAGGCGATCCGCGAAGATTTGAAGCAGAGGTTCGTCCTGGGTGATGGTGAAACACTCCAGCGACATATTCCGTTGCTGTGGACGGAAGCGCAGAAGAAGGACATCTCCAACTATCAACCCGACCAGGTGCTGGTATTTCATCGTGCCTCACACGGTATAGAAAAGCATGAGGCGCTGACGGTCACTGGCGTTTCGGGTTTCAGCATCCACACGATGAACGAGCGTGGTGACGAGAAGTCCGTCAGTCTCACACAGGCAAGATCGTTTTCCATGCATGAGCGCACGGAGATTGAAGTCGCTGCCGGGGACAGGCTCCTGATGATGGGCAATCGCAAAGAGCCGGGATTCCGCGCAACGAACGGAGAGCTAACGACCGTGCGGAGCGTCGAGCGAGGCATTATCAATCTGGAAGACGGTCGAAGCGTACCGGCGAACTATCGGGAGTTCACGCATGGCTACGCCGTCACGGCACATCGCAGTCAAGGCAAGACAGTCGATCAGGTCATCATCTCCGCTGACGTCATGAAGCAGGAGCTGTTTTATGTCGCTGCGTCGCGTGGCCGTGAGGGGATTGCAATCGTCACTTCAGATGTAGAACGCCTCGGCAAATCGTTGGGTGTCTCGATGGCACGTCCGTCCGCGATAGAGCTTGCAAACGAGATTTCACAGTCGAAGCAGCCGCTTGAGCATAGTGCCGAGATAAACCCGAAGCAGATCATCGAAGTGCTCAGGCCTGCGCACGACATTGGGTTTGAGCAAGGTATGGGATTAGGGCTTTAGCCGCCTGCTGTAATGCTCTGGAATGTCTCCGACAGAACCGGCAACAATACCGGCAATATGAGTCAGACAATTCCAACTAAACAATTGTAGGAGTATACTTTGTGATTGATATGAAACCGGCAAAAAAACAGCCTATGCCGACCCCTTCCTGGATGGAGCCCATGCTTCCATCGGACGGAGGCAGAGCACTGGAAGATGTGGCTTTTGATCTCGTCTCCAACGCAAATGCTCTTGCAGGGCAAATTCACCCCATCGTGACCGAATCAGTCGGCAACCTGGTTCGGTCGATGAACTGCTACTACTCAAACCTCATAGAGGGTCACGATACGCATCCGCGTGACATCGACCGCGCACTGCATAAAGACTACTCGACTGAACCCAGAAAGAGAGCGCTCCAGCTTGAAGCGGTAGCACATATTGAAGTTCAGAAAGCCATCGACGAAGGTGCCGATCCGAAAGACTTCCCGGCCTCGTCGGCATACGTAATTTGGCTTCATCGCGAGTTCTGCCGTCGCCTGCCGGACGAACTGCTTTGGGTAGAAGATCCCGAGACATCGCGCCGCATACGGCTTACCCCTGGGGCACTGCGGGACGGGGAAGTAGTTGTAGGTCTGCACCTGCCACCACCGGCTGCTGCCCTTCCTGAGTTTCTGAAGCGTTTCGAGCAGGTATATAGTCCGCAGAATCTTTCCAAGGTGCGACAGGTAACTGCTGTCGCGGCTGCACATCATCGCTTTCTCTGGATTCATCCCTTCTACGACGGCAACGGTCGCGTCGCGCGATTGATGTCGCACGCTCTGCTACGTCGCCTCGGCGTCGGTAATAGCCTCTGGTCTGTCGCGCGCGGTCTCGCGCGGAACGTTGGCGATTACAAATCCTTACTGATGGCTGCGGATGCTTCGCGTCGTGGCGATCTGGACGGACGCGGCAATCTCTCGCAAGCGGCTCTCGATGGCTTCTGCCAGTTCTTCCTGCGCGTTTCAAACGATCAGGTTTTATATATGAGTTCGATCCTTCAGCCTTCCGAGCTGCTTCGCCGCATGGAAATCTACGTCGAAGACGATACACGCGCGGGCCGTCTTCCCAAAGGCAGTTTCCCGTTACTGCGTGAGGCGCTGCTTGCCGGTGAGTTTGACCGCGGACTGGCTCCATCGCTTACGGGCTACAAGGAGCGTATGGCGCGGACGGTCGTATCGAAGCTGCTGGATGCGGGGCTACTTGTTTCTCCAAGTCACGTTGCGCGGCTGCGACTCGGATTCCCGCTACCGGTAGTCGAACGCTGGTTCCCGGCGCTTTATCCAGCGACCAGCTACATGACCAGCTAAGTACCCCTCTGCCGGGGCTCCTCTCAACTATTTTTTGCTAGTTTTCCACAGGCGAACCGTGTCCGTAGAGTTCCCAAGAATTCCTTAGAAGACACTGTAACGACAATAAGGGCCTCAGAGTCCGAAAGACTTCTGCCCACAGGGCTTCGCGCGCATCTGGACAAATCCGCCGCACAGTTTGATCGTGTGTTCAGGAGGCGTACGAGCCATGTCCGATTTCAAGTTTTCAACGGAGCCGTTCCTGGATAGCGATCAAGCCGCCGCTATCCTTCGCATTCACCCCAAGACCCTTCAACGTCTGGCCCGACACGGTCGCGTCATCGGGTACCGTGTCGGCAAGCTCTGGAGATTCCACCGCTCAGACCTTGAGGGCCGGAATGATGGCTTCGTTTCCACACTCGACTCCGACACTGCCGAGCGGTACGCTTTAAGTACCACTCGTGCCCGCAACTAACAGGAGGTAATCCATGTTTGTTCGGACACGGTTTCAATATGGCAGTCTGCGGCTACGGAAGCGCGAGCGAGGTTCTGACGTGTGGGAGTTTCGTTATTACGAGACCAACCCGGAAGGCAAGCGGATACGACGGAGCATGATCCTTGGGGAACAAGCTCTGTATCGGACCGAGGCCGAAGCACGCAAGGCAACGCAAACGCTTCTGATGCAGCTAAACGAGCAAGCTCCACGCGCCGAGATGGAAGCTCCGACGTTCGGGGCTCTGCTCGATAAATACATCGAGCATGAGTTGCCAGAGCGATACTCCACCCGGAGTTCGCATCTGTCGAACATTCGGAAACACATTCGACCGCGCTGGAACGAACAACCCGTAAACAAGATGAAACCGATGGCGATGGAGCTGTGGCTGCGTGATCTGCCGCTCGCTCCCAAGTCGAAGGTTCATATACGGAGCCTGATGCACCTTGTCTTGAAGTGTGCGGAGCGATGGGGAGTCATTGAAATTGGCAAGAACCCCGTCACCCTGGTGCGCGTCAAGAATGCAAGCAAGCGGCTGAAGCGGCCCCAGATCCTCGAAGTGGCTCAGTTCTTCGAGATGCTCAAGCATCTCGCGGAGCCGTACCGCACGATGGTGATGGTGGCGCAGTGTACGGGACTTCGCATCAGCGAAATCCTGGGCCTGCAGTGGGGTGACTTCAACTTTGAAGATCACACCTTCATGGTTCAGCGCAGCTCTGTTGGTGGACGGATCGATGCGGCGAAGACGGAATACTCGAAGGACTATGTTCCGCTCGACCAGCGTCTGGAAGAACTGCTGCTTCGGTGGCGGAGCTTCAGCACCTATTCCAAGGATGCGGATTGGGTCTTCGCCAATCCACAGACTGGGAAGCCGTATCACCAGGAGAGCCTCAAGAAGCGCCAGCTTCGCAGGGTCGCCGAAATCATCGGTCTGCCAGAAGGGATCGGTTGGCATACGTTCCGCCATACCTATCGCTCGTGGCTCGATGAGACCGGCGCACCGATGAAGGTGCAGCAGGAGTTGATGCGTCACGCCTCTATCCAGACGACGATGAATGTCTATGGAAGGGCGATGACAGACTCGAAGCGCAAGGCCAACAGTCAGGTTGTAGGGCTGGTATTCGGTGAAACAATTGAGGGGCAAAAGGGGGCCTTAAACACCACAGTCCTTCAATGAAGAAGGACTGTTCAGGAGGAGCCATTTCCGATTGGGGGATAACGGGGTCTTGTTTGGGAAAGCGAAGTCTGTAAGTGATTGATTCTTTGGTTGCGGGGGTAGGATTTGAACCTACGACCTTTGGGTTATGAGCCCAACGAGCTACCGGGCTGCTCCACCCCGCTCTTTGAATATACCGTTATGGAGGTAGCGAGGTCAATTGCGTCAGGATTCGTTCGGCGTTGTTGTGCATCTGCTACGATCAGAGCGTAACTTTTTTCAGAAAAATGAGTCTGCATCAATAGTATGTTTGTGTGGCGTAAGTAGGCCGAGCAGGAGGAGAACGTATGTATCGGGGTAGCTCCTTATCGAGATCTTCAATGGCAGCGCTTGTGAGTGCGGGTCTGCTTCTGGGTAGCGGGATGGGTTTTGCGCAGACGAAACCGGCGGCGATACCCGATGCGCAGATTGAAGCCAATGTTTTGAAGGCGTTAGCTGGTGCACCGGAGCTGGCGGATCAGTCGATTACTTCGACCACGGTTTACGGTACGGTGACGCTAAACGGGACGGTTCGTGATGAGCCGTCGAGAGATTTGGCGGAGCATCTTGTTGCGAATACGGCGGGTGTGCAGAAAGTGGTAGATCAGTTGGTGGTAGCGACCGTTGCGGCTGCTGCCAGCAACGATTCGCAGCAAGTGGGAACAAACCCGAATCTTCAGTCGGATGGGACGATGGCTCCGGCGCAAGGGCAGAATCAGCAGGTCCAAGGCGCTCCCAATCAGAATGTTCCGCAGAACGGCGCGCCACCGGCAGCAGTCGATCCTCCACCGCCGCCGCAGGCCGGCCAGTATCCTCAGTACCCTCAGCAGTATCCTCAGAATCGGGCCCTATGGACGGCCCGCTTACCAGCAGCCTTATCCGCCGCAGCAGCCGTATGTTGCTCAAAAAGGTGGGGATGCGGTTGTGGTTCCGGCCGGGTCTGCGCTCCGGGTCCGCATCAATCAAGGGATGAGCAGCAAGAATGCGGCACCGGGAACGACGTTTGATGGCGTGGTTTTGAGCGATGTGATTGCTGGTGGCGCGATTGCGATTCCTCGAGGCGCGGCGTTTCAGGGGACTGTGGTGGATTCGCATACAGCGGGGCAGTTGAGTGGTAAGGGTGAGTTGAAGTTGCAGCTTACGAATGTGACGTTCGGGGGCAGGACTTATCCGGTGGCGACAGACTTCTGGTGGCATCAAGGTGCTGATAAGACAGGGAATACGGTTGGCAATACGGTTGGGCTGGCGGGCGTAGGAGCTGTGATCGGCGCTATCGCTGGCGGTGGCGTTGGGGCTGCTGTGGGCGCTGGAGTTGGTGGAATTGCCGGGCTGGGAGTTTCGTCGGCGTCGGGTAAGGGTGAGGCGACGCTGCCGGCGGAGGCGATTGTGACCTTCCATCTTACTCAGCCGACTGATGTTACGACGGTGTCGCAGGCTGAGTTGAATCGGCTGGGGGCGGGAGTTCCGGCACCGCAGCAGCAGTTGCGGCCGCGCTATCCGTATGGGTATCCGCCGCCACCTCCGCCGTATCCCAATCCGTACTATGGGCCGGCTTATTACTACCCGCGGTAATTGAGTTTTTGCAGCAAAAAATCTGAAGCGCCCGTAGTACCGCTTTTTGCGGTTTTACGGGCGTTTTTTGATGGGGTGTTGGGAAAAAGGTGTGTTTTTGTGTGGTGTTTTTGTGGTGAATTCGTGGTGGGATGATGGTGGTTTGTGGTGAAAACTGTGGTGCGTTTTTGGCGACGAAAAACACGCCACAGTTTGGAGATTTATTTTTAGGTCTTTCCCAAAATGGAACTGTTGGCGAATGCCGACATTTCAGGCAGAGTGGCACATGTCACGCAGAATGGCCTGGAAAGAGCTTATTCCACCATATCTTTCGTTTCTTCGGTCCTGAGCAGACAGCGAGATGAGCCTCGATCCTCGGCACGTTATATAGCGGAGCCCGCTGGGTGCGTACATCCCTGCGCACCACATCGCCGCATGCCGCGCAGACTATGTCGTAGCTCAACCCTGAGGGAACTACCCGTGTCGCGCTTACGACGTCTAGCGGACTGTCAACCTGTGAAACGTAGCTCAAAACATCACCATTCGTGATCCGGGACTGATTTACGCTACCACCCGGAGTGCAGAAATCTCAACTGATCAATAGTTTCCACCGAAGTGGTTACTTCTAACCTGTCGGGCACCCAATTTATCTGGGGAGACAAGACGGGTTTGGCAATGCGAAGCTGGCCTTTTCGGATGTTGTTAGATATTAGATAGCTGACCGACCAAGCGAGTCATCTTGCTGGCTGCGGCAGTCCCATCATGGCCCCCTGACAGAGACCGGTCCGGGTGTCCGAGGCAGTCCCGTTTTTCGCGAGCTGAATGCAGACGCCTCCTCCGATCCCATCCCGCTTGAGGTAGGTAAGCTTGTCGTCGGCCTGCTGAAACGGCAGGGTCTCGCCCTCTGTCACGCGAACGGTAATCCTGTCATTTGACCGCTCCCAATGACATGGCCGTTTAGTCCCGATTGGATCGCTATATAGGCATGCGCCCGTCGGTTCGACGTCTATTGAGACTGGATTGCTCGAACCGTAATCCTGGTGGAAGTCCAGTTTTATACCCTCAAAGTGCCCCTCAAGTCTGTTTGAGAGTAATTGCTGCGTTTTTGTTTCTCCTGTGTTTTGCGGGAAGGCTTGAGAGGTTCGAGAAATCGTAATGGGCTTAGTATGACAGGCGATCAAAGAACTCAGGAGAAGGACAGGGATAAGACGCAGGACGCGTTGCATAGGAGGAAACTCCTTCTTCGGCGCCGGTACCCCAAAATCATACCGTTTATAACGGCAGCTTGAACGAAGTTGCCGATAAGTGACTTTGCGGGAGCTACGGATTGTATTCTGGGCACACGGCTGCGGTGCAACGTAACCGCAGCCTGCACACTTGACTCGATGGGTTTCGAGAGGGGTCTATCATGCCGCGCGATATCGTCTTTACTTCCAAGGCAGCAAAGCCCTCGCCTGCCTATAGCCAAGCTGTCAAAGCAGTGGGACTTGTCTTCGTTTCGGGCACCGCGCCAACCGATCCCGCAACAGGTCAAATCAAGGGAACCACGATTCAGGAGCAGACACGGCAATGCTTGACGAATGTAGCCGCGATTTTAGAGGCTGCTGGAACATCACTGGACAAGATTGTCAGTGCCACGGTCATTCTGGCGGACGAGGATGAGTTTGCCGGTATGAACGAGGAGTGGATCCGATGGTTTCCAACAGATCCACCTGCACGCCAGGGCGCCAAACTCCCCGTGCGCATTCCGGGCCTGAAGGTTTCCGTTGCCGTCATCGCTGAGGCCTAGGAGACCTGCTAGTACGGCCAGATCTTATCCAAGATCAAGTTTCCGAAAGGGATAGCGTTCTCGTAGAGCCTCCGTCTGACGTCTTCCTCGACATTCGGGAATGATCGACCTGTTCACGGCTACAATAAAGCGTCATGGCGATGCAGAAGAAACAACCCAGCGCTCCACAGGACAGTAAGCGACAGCCTCGCGAAGAGACTCATCTCGAAGGGCTGGCTTCCATCGCAAGCATGCTCATCATCTGGTCCTTTGTGATGGGCTTCGTACTTCAAAACTTCGTCATTCCGTCCGCTTCCATGGCCAGCACCCTACTGGTTGGCGATCACGTAATCGTAGAGCGCGTAACCCTTGCGCCCGCTGGCACCTGGACGAACCTTATCCCATACCGCGAACTCCGGCGTGACGAACCCGTCGTCTTCTTCCGTCCGGCACCTAATCCCGAGGGTCAGCACGATATTCTGGTTAAGCGCGTCATTGGCATTCCCGGCGATCGCATCCACCTCCGCGGCGGCATCGTTTACCGCAACGGTGTCTCCCTGGACGAGCCGTACGCAGCCAAGCCCACCTCGGTTAATTACGATCCCTACAACGACGAATTCCCCGCTATCTCACCAGCAAAAGGACGCGAAGTCACCGCCGAGTGGTCGCTTGACCTCCCCGCCCACATCCAGGGTGAAGATCTTGTCGTTCCACCCGGCATGTACTTCGTCATGGGCGACAACCGTAGCAATAGCTACGATGGCCGCTACTGGGGCCTGGTCCCCCGAGCCAACCTGATCGGCCGTCCACTTTTCGTCTACTGGTCTTTCAAAACACCCGAAGACGATATGTACAAAACTTCCGCGTCAGAAAGAGCCAGTTCCACGCTCCACACCATGCTCCACTTCTTTGACGAGACCCGCTGGAGCCGGACCTTCCACCGGGTGAACTAAACTGCCCTCCAAAGAAAGTGGCCACCGAGATCGGTCTGATCAAGGCGCTCGAATGACCAATGCAAACTAATCCCCTGTTTCCGGGAAACGGGGTTTTGGGAAACTTCGACCTTGAACTTGCCGATAAGGCGACTTTTGGCTTACCACGGACTTCCGGAGAACCTTCCTGCTCCTCGCCGCCTCTCTGCCGCACTCCCATACTCGACATCCTCGCCCTTGCCGCCCCCTTTTGATCGGCGAGAGCAACACTAGAGCGGCTTCTGCCGCACCAACTGTCACTCTTCGGCGTCGTCTCGGCCCTTGCAAACTGTATAGCGTTGCACTAAACCTGAACCTCAACCTGCAATGCTGTTTTCCGATAGCACGCAGACAAGGGGCCGAATGTGGATAAGAGGGAATAAGCCAATGAACAGGATTTCCGAACAACATTTATCTTTCAGCATAGGTACGGTGATGGATTCGGTGAAACCATTTTGGGTTCTTTGCCTCCTTGTTGGGGCAAGCGCCTCTTGGCGAGCCAGCGCCCAGGCGAGTTCCGCCAGTCCGCCAAAACCAGTGGTGAGCGTAGCTGCGGACGGCACCGTCACGATACCGTCTGAGACGGTTCCGGTCTCCTCCTTATTGAGCCCTGAAGCCAAGGCCTACGTGGCGCAACATTTGAAGGACATGCAAGACCCTTCCGCGACCTACGCCGAGAAGGGTATTCCTCGTTTTATGCTTCCTTACCTCGCAAAGCAGAAAGCGATGTTTCCGGTGGAGCAGCAGGATACGAAGATCGGCGGAGTACACGTTGTCATCTTCTCGCCTAAGCAGGGCGTTGCCGTGGAGAACACGAAGCGCGTGCTCATCAATCTGCACGGTGGAGGGTTCTCCGGTTGCTGGCCGGGATGTAGTCTTCTGGAGTCAATCCCGATTGCTTCGGTGGGCGGCTTCAAGGTCGTCAGCGTCGATTATCGTCAGGGCCCCGACTATCACTTTCCTGCGGCCAGTGAGGACGTAGCCAAGGTATATTCCGCGCTCCTGAAGGACTATCCAGCTCAGAATGTGGGAATCTACGGGTGCTCGGCGGGAGGTGGGCTCACCGCTATGTCGGTGGCCTGGTTTCAGAAGCACGATCTGCCTGCGCCAGGAGCTATCGGGATATTCTGTGCCGGCGCCGGCGGGTTTGGGGCCGGAGATGCCACCTATATCGCGTTGCCCATCGGAGAGGCGCGGATGCCATCCACAACGGGTGTTTCTCTGCCGCCCATCGGCTACTTCAAGGACACGGACCCCAATGACCCGCTGATCGCGCCGGTCAAGCACCCTGACGTGTTGGCGAAGTTTCCTCCTACCCTCATCATCACGGGGACGCGCGACTTCGCTCTTAGCAACTCGCTCGATACCAACATTCAGTTGACCAAAGCGGGCGTGGACTCAAAGCTCTACGTTTGGGATGGGCTCTTCCATGGCTTCTTTTACAACCCTGGAGTGCCTGAGTCCATGGACGCGTACAAGATCATCTGCCAGTTCTTCTCCAAAGAGCTTGGCAAGTGAGTGCTTGTAGTGTCTGGCGTCCTCTCTAGCTAGTGCGATTTGATCGCGAATGGTGTAGAAACTTGAACTTGCCGAAAACCCGACTTTTCAGGCCTTGGGATCAGGAATCTATTGGATGGTAACGGTGAATGTAGTGGTGTGGATGGTCGCGCCGCTAGTAGCGGTGACGGTGAGGGGGTAGGTTCCGGGGGAGGGGTAGAGGGTTTGGGGCCCAGCGGACCCGCCACCGCCGCTGGAACCTCCGCAGGCGACGACGGAGACCAGGCTGACAAGGAGGCTAACGGCGAGAAAGAGCGAGCCTCCGCAAATGAGATGCTGCGGCCTTGCGGTGGCGCTCCCAACTCTGCGACGGCGGGCGGAGAGGAGAGCGAGTAGACCGAGGGGCAGGGTTCCAGCGACGATGGGGGTGGACGCGCCGGGATTCAAGGGAGACCGACCGGGTGTCAGAGATGCGGACTGGATGCTGGTCTGGAGGGTGAGGGTGGCCGTGGCGGCGGCACCGGCAGGTGTGACGCTGGGGGAAGAAATCGAGCACATGGAGTTGGTGGGTGCACCCGTGCAGGTAAGGGAGGTCGCGGAAGAGAAGCCATTGATGGGGGTAAGGGAGATGGCGGTGGTGGCGGCGGAGCCGTGGGTGACGGTAGCAGTGGCGGAGGATAGCGACAGGGAAAAGTCGGGGGCGCCGGTGATGGTGAGCGTGGTTGGCGCGGAAGTCTGCGATTGCCCTTCGTAATTTCCGGGCCAGCTGACCTGGATGGCGTGAGACCCCACTGCAAGAGTGGAGGTGGTATACGAGGCGATACCGTTGACCAGTGTCGCAGTGGCGAGGTTCTGGCCCGAATCGATAAATGTGACGGAGCCGACCGGCGTTCCATAGTTTCCAGTCAGGACCGCGCGCAACGTGACTGCCTGGCCGAATGTGGCAGGGTTGGGGGTGATTGTCAGCTGGATGGTTGTCGATTGGCTCGGGAGGATATTCAGAACCGGACCTGCGGACTGGCTTGGAGCATAGAGAGAGTCACCGTGGAAGACGGCGACGGGTCCGTGAACGCCGGCAGGGAGGGAGCTCGTGGTGAAGATCGCGGTATTGCCGACGAGTGGCAGGGTAGCGATGACCTTATAGGGTGGAAAGCCGACGAAATCGAGGAGATCGACGGAGCCGGTGGGCTGACCGCTGAAGGCTGTTTCCGCAACGGTGAATGTGATCGGAATGCCGGACTGGATGTTACCCGACTGGGAGGCGGTAAGGTCAGTGGCTGTCTGCAGCGTCGGAGCAATTACCTGGGTGTTGTGCAGGAAAATCTGGGCGCTGTTCTGGTCATACTCGGTGGTAACGAGGTCGTTGAGACCGTCGCCATAGAGGTCGGCGAGGACGGTTGCAGAGTTGCCCCAGGCGGGGGCCGTGAGTCCTTCGAGCAGCGAAGTGGGCGGGAGGAAAGTACCGTCGCCTTTGCCGGGGAAGATGAGGAGCGTATTTCCCTCATCGGTCGCTACGACATCGGGAATCCCGTCGCCGTCGATGTCTCCGACCGCTTTGGTGTAGAGGTAGGTGAGGTTCCCGGGCGCTGTGGTGTTCTGGGGCGCGAGAAATTGGCCGGGATGGGCGGGATCTCCAAGGTATACGGAGAAGAAGCTACCGTTGCCTGAGACCACAACGTCCGGGAGGCCGTCGTGGTTGAGATCCTGCACCGCGATGCTGTTTATAAGGGCGGGCGGGCTACTGAAAGCGGGAGCGAGAAACTGCCCGGGATGGGCTGGGTCGGCCAGGAAGACGATAAACTCCCACATGGTTTCGCTTGCCGTCAAGTTGCTGTTATCCGACGGCGCGCAACGCACTACCAGGTCCGGAAAACCGTCGCCGTTCATGTCCGCGGCATTGAGACCAACAACGTCGTAGCCGGAAAACGATGAACTGGTGACGCTGGTGGGGAAGGTGCCGGGTGCGGACTGCTGGTTCAGCGCAACGGTGATGTTGCTGGGGTTGGTGAAGAGTGCATTTCCCTGGACGTAGGCTATGTCGGGCAGGCCGTCGTGATTGAAGTCTGCGATGACGATGGGAGTTCCTTTGTCAGGGATGAGTTCGGTTGGAGCAAGAAAGGTGCCGGGTGCCGCGGGATTGTTACGGAAGAAGACGGTATAGTTGTCGCCTCCCCCTGTAACGATGAGATCGACCAGACCATCGGCGTCGAGATCGGCGGCGAGCACGCGGATGAAGGTGCTGTCGTTGTTGGACGTAATCGGCAAGTTGGTGGGAGGAAGGAAATGGCCGGGTTTGTCGGCGAGCGAGACGGTCAGGGCGTTTGGGTAGCCTTGCACGCTGGCGATGTCGGGGATGCCGTCGTTGTTGAAGTCGGCGACCACGACGTCCGCGAGCGCGTTGTACTGGCCGTTGACGGAGAAGTCGATCGTCTGAGCGTAGTGAAGGGCGCTGGTGGAGGTGTAGGTCCCGGGGGTGACGGTGAGGGCGACGGGGGAACTGTTGGCGGCGGCGTCCGCGGTGGTGGCGTGAAAGGCAGCGGTGAGTTGGTGGCTTCCGGGCGCAAAGATGTGGCGCAGGATGGCTGTCCCCGGCGTGAAGCCGGACCCGGAGGTGCTAACGAGCTGCAGGGTTTGAACTTTCTGGGTGCCATCGAGAATATCGACCATGCCGAAGCGAATGGGACCTGCTGAGTCAGCGACAGTAACCGTGGCGGTGGTGGGGGTGGCAGCGGCCTGGGTGGGAGAGTTGAGAGCGAGCGAGATGGTGACGGGGCTCTGGGCGGTGGCGATGTCGCAATGAGAAATAAGGAAGAAAGATATGGTCAAGGCAGGAAAACAAAGCAAAGCAGAAAAGCGCATCGTACAAAGAACTCCCGAGGGGATAAACCGATCAATCTTGTGCCTCGGCGAGTCTACCTCTAGTTTGTCAATACGGAAAGCCTTATAGTCTCAGAGCTATTTCCCGAGAAACGGGGTTTGCGGCAGCTTCACCTCGGCGGAACTCCACGAACTTGAACTTGCTCGAAAACCCGACTTTTCGAGCCCTGCGAAGAATTATGTTCCCCGTGCGATCAATCTGTGAGCTGATATCTTGGCAGGATAAGCTGACCAAGATACGGCGACGTGGTGGATTGGAGCTCGATGAGGGATAAAAACGTTGAACCCACATGGCTGATTATTGTGCGATTCGTTGCCAAAGTTCTGGGATGGCTGGCCGTTTCGATCTTCATGGTGTGGGCGTTCGCGGCACTATGTTTCGACGTTCGGCATGACGGTTTGCGGATTTTCGCCGCGGTGCTCTTCATAGTGGCTGTGTTGGCGGCGCTGTTTGCCGTAAAGGGAGTCTGGCTGCGGATGGCTGTGTGCGTAGCCTGTTGCGTGGTGGTGCTGGTGTGGTGGTTGTCGCTGAAACCAACCAACAATCCTCCGTGGGAATCGGATCTTTCGCAAAATGCATGGGCGGAGATTCATGGCGACCAGATGGTGGTGCATAATGTTCGCGAATGCAAGTACCGCACGGAGAAGGACTACTCTGACTGCTGGAGCGACCGCACTTATGACCTTTCGCAACTCCGCGGTGTTGATTTCTTCCTGGACAATTGGGGGATCAAGTTTGCCAGCCATCCGATGGTCAGCTTTGATTTTGGAGACCAGCATCTTGCGTTCTCGATTGAGGCGCGCTACCGGCCGGGACAATCGTACTCGCTGGTTCGCGGATTCTTCCGGCAGTTTGGGCTGATCGTTGTCGCAGCGGACGAGCGCGACGTGATTCGGCTGCGGACGAACTTCCGCCACGATCCGGACGAAGATGTTTATCTCTACCGCGTCCAGGTGACGCCGGAAGTCGCCCGGAAGATGCTAATGGTTTACGTCAATTACATGAACAATCTGAAGGATAATCCGGAGTGGTACAACGAGCTGACCCGGAACTGCACGTCGACCGTCGACGATAAGCTTGCTGATGTGACCGGGAACCCGCAGGGTGGGAGCATTCAACTGATCCTGAATGGCTCGATGGATGAGCTGATGTACAACCGCGGACGGCTGGTGACCGGCGGACTTACCTTCCCGCAGTTGAAGGAGCAGGCACACATTAACTCCGCGGCTCACGCAGCCGGCGATTCTCCGGATTTCTCCAGGCTGATCCGAGTGGGGCGCGTCGGATATTAAGACCGGAAGTGGACAAGAGCTGAAAACCGGGCTTTGCGGGAACTCTGATCTCTCCTTGACAGCTTAGGAGAGATGGGCATAGTCTCCTAATCATCTTAGGAGGGCATGTGGCCGACCAAGCTCAGCTGCTTCCTGGCACCCTCGATCTCCTCATATTGAGAGCGGTTTCTCTTGGCCCGCTGCATGGGTACGCTGTTCTGCTGCGGATTGAGCAGATATCGGGCGGCGCGCTGCTGATTGAACAGGGTGCGCTGTATCCGGGGCTGTTTCGCTTGCTTCGTCAGGGCCTGCTGAAGGCAAGCTGGGGCACCTCGGATAACAATCGGCGCGCCAAGTTCTACGAGTTGACTGCCGCGGGGCGGAAACGTTTGCGGGAGGAGACAGAGAGTTGGAATCGACTTGCTACTGCAATCGGTAGCGCCCTTGCGCCGCAGCCGGAGGAACTATGAGACTCTTCCAGTATTTTCGCTCTCTCGTTTCCAATCTCTTCCATCCTTCACGGCTTGATCGCGAGATCAACGAGGAGCTTCATTCGCACATTGAGCTTCGCGCGGACGATCTGGAGCGTACGGGTATGGCGCGCGCAGAGGCGTTGCGACGTGCGCGGGTTGAGTTCGGAGGGTATGAGCGAATCAGAGAAGAGAGCCACGAGGTGATGGGTGGGAATTTCTTTGGAACGCTGGTGCAGGATGTGCGATTCAGCGTGCGGGTGTTGCGTAAGTCTCCCGGGTTTACGATCGCCGCGATTTTGACGCTGGCGTTGGCCATCGGAGCAAACGCTGTTGTCTTCGGTGTGTTGAATGCGCTGATTCTGCGCCCGCTGAAGGTGCCTGAGGCCGAGAGCCTGTACGCGATCGAGCGCGGGAAGGATAAGGCGGTTAATCACTCCTACCCTGACTATCGCGATCTGCGCGAACGCAATCGCAGCTTTGAAGATTTGTCAGCTTATAACGTCGCTTCGGTTGGGCTGGATACGGGAAACAATCCGTCGGCCCCATGGATCTTCGAAGTGACGGGGAACTACTTCGATGCGTTACATATTCAGCCATATCTTGGGCGGTTCTTCCATGAAGACGATGAGCGTGGGCCGAATAGCGCTCCGTATATTGTGCTGACGAACGCGTTCTGGCAGAGCCATTTTCAGGGAGACCCTGGGGTGGTGGGGCGTCTGGTTCGAGTGAACAAGCATCCTTTCACGATCCTTGGCGTAGCGCCGGCGGAGTTTCGCGGGACGATATCGTTCGTCTTCCCGGACTTCTGGGTGCCGCTGGTGAACCAGGAGCAGGTGGAGGGGGCGAATGTACTGGAGGTGCGCGGGGATCGTGCGCTACTGATGGTGTTGGGGCATCTGAAGCCGGGAGTGACGCCGGGGCAGGCTGTGGCTGATCTGAATTTGATTGGCGCTGATCTCGAAAAGAAGTATCCAAAAGACGATGGGCAGATGAATTTTTCTCTCACGCGTCCGAATCTTACGGGGGACTGGTTTGGCGGTCCGCTGAAGGGGTTTCTTGCGGCGTTGATGTTGCTGGCGGGAATGATTTTGCTGGCCGCATGCGCGAATCTTGGCAGTCTGTTTGCTGCGCGGGCGGCAGACCGTTCGCGCGAAGTTGCCTTGCGGCTGGCGCTGGGAGCGAGTCGTACACGGATTCTGCGACAACTGTTTACCGAGGCCATGATGATCTCGATGGTCGGAGGTGCGATTGGACTGTGGGGCAGTGTGGCGTTGTTGCGTGCGCTGAGTAATTGGCGTCCCGTTGCAAGTGCTCCACTCCTGGTGCCGGTGTATGCCGATGCGAATGTTTATTGGTTTGCTTTGCTGCTGGCGTTAGTGAGCGGGTTCCTGTTTAGCGCGGTGCCGGTGAGGCAGATACTGCGGACGAGTCCGTATGAGATCGTCAAGGCGGGGTCGACGGGCAGAGTCGGGCGGCGGATTACTTTGCGGGACATATTGCTTGTGGTGCAGATTGCGATCTGCGGGGTTCTGGTGATGTCATCGCTGGTTGCTGTGCGCGGGTTGGTGCGCTCGCTTACGGATAATCTCGGGTTTGAGCCGCGGAATGCGCTGCTGGTAGAGACGGTTCTGAGCATGGGGGCTTACAGCGGCGACGCTGTGCCGGTAATGCAAAAGCGGCTGGTTGAAGCTTTGCAGGCGATTCCAGGTGTGGAGTCGGCGGGAATCGTGGATCGGCCGCCGTTGTACTACGGGGCGAACAGCTCGCGTGTTTTTAGCGACAAGACGACGGATCTGAAACCTGCGAATGGTGCGGCCGAGGTGATGACGTACAACATCTCTCCGGGATACTTCGATGCGGCACGGACGACGCTGTTGATGGGCAGGACTCTGAACTGGCACGACGATAAGAACTCGCCAAGGGTGGCGGTGGTCAATCGGCAGTTTGCCAGCAAGATTTTTGGCTCGGTAAGCAACGGTGTTGGGAGCTTCTTCAAGAGCCACGATGGAACGCGGGTGCAGGTGGTGGGTATTGTCGAAGACGGGAAGTACAACAGTCTGACGGAAGATCCGCAGCCGGCGATGTTTTTTCCGATTATGCAATCGCCGTCGGTTCAAACATGTGTGGTGGTGCGGTCGAGCCGTGACACGGAGCAACTTGTGGCAACGATCAAGAGCACGCTGCACGATCTGGATCCAGGGCTGCCGATTACGGTTGCGACATGGAATCAGGAGCTGGGTGGGGTGAAGCTTGCTCCGAGGATGGCGACGATTTCGCTGGGTGTGCTCGGGGTGCTGGGCGCGATGCTGGCGGTGACGGGGATCTTTGGAATGGCTGCGTACTCGGTGAGCAAGCGGCTGCGGGAGTTGGGGATTCGTGTTGCATTGGGCGCGCAACGCGGGGAGTTGCTGCAGGCTGCGCTGGGGCGGACTGGCCGATTGCTGGTGGTGGGGTCGGCTGCGGGGTTGCTGCTGGGGCTGGCGGCGAGTAAGGTGCTGGCCTATATCGTGTATCAGGCGACGCCGTGGGACCCGATGGTGCTGGGTGGGGTGTTGCTGACGATGTGCGTGTTGGGACTGGTGGCGGGCTGGATTCCGGCGCGGAGGGCGCTGGGGACTGATCCTTTGATACTGCTTCGCGAGGAATGAAGGGAATAAGCGGGCTTTCAGCAGCAGGGGACTTCAATCGTCTGATCTGAAGGTAGTTAACTCGACCGAATGCGGTTCCGGGTGAATTCCGGGGGTTGCTGATTTATACTTGAGTCTTGCCCTGCAACCGGCGTGGCGTGAGTTAAATGACTCCTACGCAAGGTGATGCAAAATCCCGGGCACGCGCCTGCTTTCCGAAAGGGAGGCGGGACCACGCAAAGTGAAGGTCTCAACACAGCATGATTCGTCTTCTGCAGCAAGACAACCGCATCATGAAGATTATCTTTGCCGTCATTATTGGGTTGGCGGCCATCACCATGGTCATCACCCTTGTGCCGGGCATCTTCGACAACGCCAACACAAGCGATTCGTCGGTTTACGCAACGGTGAAGGAGCCGGGCTTCTTCGGGCGGACCTTTGGCGACAGCACGTCGATCAAGACGACCGAAGTGAATCAACTGGCTTCGCGTCAGTTGCAGCAGCAGCATCTTCCGGAGCAGCTGCTGCCGTATCTTGTGCCGCGTGCGGGGCAGATCCTGGTGCAGCGGGCGATTCTGAAGCATGAGGCCGACCGGATGAATCTGCAGGTGAGCGATGAGGATCTGCGTCGCGAGCTGCAGACCGGGCCGTTTGCGCAGTATCTGTTTCCGAATGGGAAGTACATCGGCGACGATGCGTACATGAACTTTGTGCAGAGCGCGTTTGGGAACCAGTTGAGCCGGTCGGAGTTTGAGTCGCAGGTGAAGGCCGACATGGAGCTGAACCGGCTGCAGGCGTTGATCACGGGCGGCGTTACGGTTTCGGACGCAGCGGTGCGTGCGGCGTACAAGACGGACGGGACGAAGGTGAAGTTCGACTACGTGGTGATCTCGGCGGACGATGTGCGCAAGGGGATCAATCCGCCGGATTTCGAGCTGCAGGACTTCTTCAAGAAGAACGCGGCGCGGTATGCGACGGCGATTCCGGAGACGCGGAAGATTCAGTATGCGACGTTCGATGCGTCGAATCTGCCGGGAGGCAAGCCGCAGGTTTCGGATGCGGATGTGCAGGCTTACTACGATGCGCACAAGGATCAGTATCAGGTGAAGGAGCAGGTGAAGACGCGGCATATTCTGATTGCGGTTCCGGCAGGCGCGGACGCGAAGACGGATGCGGCTGCGAAGGCGAAGGCTGAGGACCTGCTGAAGCAGATTCAGGGCGGCGCGAACTTTGCGGATCTTGCGAAGAAGAATTCGGATGACCCGGGAAGCAAGGAGCAGGGCGGCGAGCTGCCGATGTATCCGACGAGCGGATTGGACCCGGCGTACGCGAAGGCCGCGATGGCGTTGAACCCGGGGCAGACGTCGCCTGTGGTGCGGTCGCAGTTTGGGTATCACATTATCCAGACGGAGCAGAAGGATGCTGCGCATTTGAAGCCGGTGTCCGAGGTGAAGGCGGAGATTGTGCCGGTTCTGGAACAGCAGCGTGCAGGTGCGGCGGAGCAGACGTTTGCTTCGGCGCTGGCTGCGGATGCGAAGAAGAATGGCCTGGAGAAGGCGGCTGCAGCGAAGGGGCTGCATGTCGTGACGACGGATTATGTTGCGAAGGACGGCGTGATTCCGGGGTTGTCGGATGGATCGGCGATGCTGGCGCAGGCGTTCTCTGAGGTGAAGGGTGCGGATCCGGCGTCGGTTTCGACGGGCGATGGATTTGCGGTGTTCACCGTGGCGGACATCAAGCCGGCGCACGCTCCGGACTTTGCGGAGTACAAGGCGCACATCCTGGAGGACTATCGCGAGCAGCAGGTTCCGCAGTTGCTGAACGCGCAGCTGGACAAGCTGGACCAGCGGGCGAAGGTGTTGAACGATCTGAAGAAGGCTGCGGACGAGATGAAGCTGCCGCTGAAGACGAGCGACCTGGTGGGCAAGGAAGGCCAGGTGCCGGACATCGGGTCGATGAGCGGTCCGGGTGCGGTGGCGTTTACGCTGGCGAAGGGCGCGATCTCGGGGCCGATCAATACGGGCCGGGCGGGCGTTGTGCTGAGCGTGATCGACAAGCAGGAGCCGACGGCCGAGGACATCGCGAAGAACTTCACTGCTACGCGTGAGCGTTTGCTGAACGAGCAGCACGAGGAGATCTTCCGCGTGTACATCGGCGAGCTGACGCAGAAGTATGAGAAGGGCGGCGCGGTGAAGTACTCGAAGAAACAGACGGAGCCGGGCGCTTCGCCGTTCGGGAATTAGTTGATTCGGTGTTCTAAGGATGGCCCAGAGGCTACCGCTCTGGGCCATTTTTGTTTGTGAGGGGAACTCATGCTCTGTGGAGGACGGTGAATTGCCCAGCCAGGTCGTCGTTGCGGTGCTCCATTGACAATGTCTTGCCGTCAGAGGATAGAGACCAATGATCACAGAGGTGGACGCTACGTTCACCGGCTTGAATCCACGATTCGATGACAAGGGTGTCACCCTGCCAGCGTGCGTTTCCCCGCACCTCATTGCCGTTCAGCTGGCTTGTACCCGGTTTGCCGTCGGGTTGGCACTTGAAAACGACCGTTTCCATGCTTCCATCAGGCCTTGTTACCAGGATTTCCTCTGTGAGTTCTGGCCCTGCAAGCGATATCTTCACGGTCATCCCTTTCGGAGACGGCCCGATGAATTTGCTACTGGATACGTCAGCATTCCAGACGCCGGCGAAGTTCTTGCTCATAGATACTCCTACCTTATGTTCGGCTTCGAGGTGATTGGGGTGTGGTCGTCTTTGTAGACGATTTTGCCGTTGAGGAGGGTCATCTCGCATTTGATGTCTTTGAGTTTTTCGGAGGGGATGGTGTAGAGGTTGCTGTCCCAGATGGCGATGTCGGCTCGTTTGCCGGGCTCGAGGGTGCCGACCTTGTCTTCGAGGAAGAGGAGAGGCGCGGCCCATGCGGTGTAGGAGCGCAGGGCGGTGTGGATGTCGATGGCTTCGGCCATTCCGAAGGGGTGGGTGCCGGCGAGGGTTTCGCGTTCGACTGAGGCCCAGAGGCCGTAGCGGGCGGGGTAGGGAGTGACGTAGTAGTCGGAGCCTCCGCCCCAGCGGACGCCGTTGTCGAGGTAGGTCTTGAGGGGCATGGTGCGGGCGAGGCGGTCGGGGCCGAGGCTGTTGGAGATGGTTTTGCCGATGAACCAGAGGAAGCCGGGCTGGACTTCGGGGTATGCGGCGTCGTACTGCTTCTGGAGCGCGGCCATGGTGGCGACGGCGTGGGGCGTGGGGAGATAGGCGTGGATGATGGTGTGGCGGAGGCCGGGGGTGGGGGTTTCTTTGAGGACGAGGGCGTAGGTGTCGACGACCCAGTCGATGGCGCGGTCGCCGATGGCGTGGGTGCCGACGTTGACGCCGGCCTGATGGAAGAGGCGGACCATCTGGCGGTAGACCTCGGGGTCCATGTTGGGGTAGCCGACGTTGCCTTCGTCGATCTCGGTGAAGTTTTTGTGCCAGGGTTGGTAGACCCATGCGGTGCGGGCGGCGGTGCTGCCGTCCATGAAGATTTTGGCTCCGCAGGCGACGAGTGTGCCGTCGCCGAGGGACTGCGGGGGATGGGGGTTCTTCTGGATTTCGGCGAGCGCGGCCTTTGCGGTTGCGAGGGAGTTGTTGGCGCGCCAGAGCATGCAGATGCGTTCGTCGAGTTTTCCTTCGGCCAGGAGTTCCTTGTAGGCGGTCCAGGTGGGCGGGGTGCCGATGTCCTTGATGGCGGTCATGCCTTCGTGGTGGAGGTCGTCGATGCTTTTGAGGATGCCTTGCTTGCGCTGGTCCATGGACGGTGGAGGGATGATCGCCAGCATGGCGACGTTGGCCTGCTCTTTGAGGACGCCGGTGGGAGCGCCGGAGGCGTCGCGGTCGATGGTGCCGGCGGGTGGGTCTTTGGTTTCGCGCGTGATGTGGGCGAGGCGGAGGGCGTAGCTGTTGACGGCGGAGTAGTGGCCGGTGACGTTTTGCAGCCAGACGGGGTTGTTGGGGGAGACCTTGTCGAGGTCGGAGGCGAAGACGTAGCGGTTCTCGGCGAGTTTGCCTTCGTCCCATCCGGAGCCGAGGATCCATTCGCCGGGTTTGGTGATTGCGGCGCGGGCCTGGACGCGGGCGACGATCTCGGCGACGCTTTTGGCGTCGGTCAGCTTGACGTTGTAGAGCTCGTCGACGCCGGCGTCCTGATAGTGGCCGTGGGTGTCGATGAGGCCGGGAGTGGCGGTGCGGCCGTGGAGGTCGAGGACCTGGGTGTGGGTGTCGGTGAGGGCGAGGATCTGCTGTTTTGTGCCGACGGCGATGATCTTGCCGTCGCGGATGGCGAGGGCTTCGGCGATGGAGTCTTTGGCGTCGACGGTGAGGATGGTTCCGTTGATGAGGACGATGTCGGCTTTGGTTGGCGGAGTGGTTTGGGTGAGGCAGGGAGTGGCGAGGGCGAGCGGGAGAAAGGCGAGAGACAGCAGTCGTGGCGCGGAGACAGACAGACGTTGTTGCTGGGCATGAGCTATGCTCTGGTCACGAGAACCTCTGTGATCACTATGTGATTTGTTGTGGGGCGATGGTACCACGCGGTCTTGGCTGCGAGGACGTATGATTTGGGCATCATAGGTTGCGGGGTCAGGGAGATGAGCAGGAACGAGGGGGATCGATGAGTGGGGAGACGAGTAATCAGGAGCGGCTGTCGGGGGTTCTGCTGCATGTGACGTCGCTGCCTTCGTATGGCGGGGTGGGGGATTTTGGTCCGGCGGCGTATGCGTTCGTGGATTTTCTGGCGGCGGCGAAGCAGAGGATGTGGCAGGTGTTGCCGCTGAGTCCGACGGGGTATGGGAGCTCGCCGTATTCGGCGCTGTCGGCGTTTGCGGGGAATCCGGTGCTGATCAGCCTGGAGTGGTTGGTGCGGGATGGGTGGATTGCGGGGGAGCGGATCGCGGGGTTGCCGGGGCATGACGGGCCTGCGGACTTTGAGGCGGCGCACAGCAAGAAGCTGCCGCTGATTGAAGAGGCGGCGGCGAACTTTCTCGATCATGCGCCGGATGACAAGCGCGCGAGGTTTCAGAAGTTCTGCAAGGACAATATCTCGTGGCTGCCTGACTATGCGATGTTCAACGTGCTGCGGCGAATGCTACAAGTACGCGAGTTGGAACGAGTGGCCGGCGAAGTATGCGCGACGGAACCACGATGCGATGACGAAGGTGATGAACGAACATGGGCGCGAGCTGGCGATCGAAGAGGTGATTCAGTTCTTCTTCAACGAGCAGTGGTGTGCGCTGCGTGGCGTATTGTGCGGAGCGCAAGGTTCGCATCATGGGCGACGTCGCGATCTTTGTGAATATGGATAGCGCGGATGTGTGGACGCATCCTGAGTTGTTCGAGCTGGATAAGGATCTGAAGCCGGTGCGGGTGTCGGGCGTGCCGCCGGATTACTTTTCGCCGACGGGGCAGCGATGGGGGAATCCACTTTACAAGTGGGGGTTGATGAAGGACCGGGGATTCGACTGGTGGGTGGCGCGGATTCGGCGCTCGTTGACGCTGTATGACGTGATTCGGCTGGATCACTTTCGCGGATTCGAGGCGTACTGGTCGATTCCGGCGGACGAGCCGACGGCGATCAATGGCCAGTGGGTGAAGGCTCCGGGGCATGAGCTGTTTCAGCGGCTGAAGGAGGTCTTCGGGAATCTGCCGTTTGTGGCGGAGGACCTGGGGCTGATTACGCCGGAGGTGGATGAGCTGCGGGAGCACTTCGGGATGCCGGGGATGCGGATTCTGCAGTTCGGGTTTTCGGATCGCGGGTCGCATCTGTATCTTCCGCATCGTTATGTGCCGAATACGGTGGCGTATACGGGGACGCACGACAACAATACGACGCTGGGCTGGTGGCGCGAGGATGCGACCGAGGTGGAGCGCGCGAATGCGCAGACGTATCTGCAGACGATCGAGCATGAGGGCGATATTGTGTGGGCGATGATGCGGGCGGCGGCGCGGTCGGTGGCGAATCTGTGCGTGTTTCCGATGCAGGATGTGCTGCATCTGGGAAGCGAGGCGAGGATGAATACGCCTTCGGCGGGGGCGGGGAACTGGACGTGGCGGTATGATCTGCATGCGATGCATCCGGACTTCGCGAGCGAAGCTGGCGGAGCTGATGGAGATGACGGACCGCGACGGGTATGAGAAGCCGACGGAGGGTATCGAGGCAGGTAAGCCGGTGGAAGAGGCGTCGAAACGGGCAGAGCAGGGCGTGAACGTTTAGACTGGAGAGGTATCTTTAATTCTTCAGGAGCAACACGAACATGCCTCTTTCTGGCGAAGCCATCCGCACCATGAACTACGTTGACGATATCTCGGTAACGCTGCGCCGCATTCTTGCTGTACTGCCATCGTTGACGGACGACGAACGCCAGCGCGTGTCCGACCACATCAAGGCCGCAGAGCCGAGCTATGAGTCTGTGATTACGGCTGTCGCGAGCAAGAAGTGAACGAGGCGGCTGTGACCCAGCCGTCGCTTCAGATTCGCACGGTTGCATTATTGGGGCCGGGGTGGCGGGCCGAAGTTTTGCTTTGGCGTGCGCTGGTGCGGGCTTTCACGTCGTGCTGGAAGATGTGATGCCGGCCAATCTGCGGCACGCGGAGGCGGAGTACGCGGACCTGACGCGGCGTGCGGCGTCGGACCGCGGGAAGCCTGGAGCTGGCGTCGACGGTTGAGGATGCTGTGCGCGAGGCGGATGTTGCGGTGGACTTTGTGCCGGATGAGCTGGAGTCGAAGCTGGAGATCTTCAGCATGATCGACCGGATGGCTCCGCCGAAGACGATTCTGTGCACGCCGAGCTATGCGTTGAGCATTACGGATCTGGCTTCGTGTGTGTATCGGCCGGAGCGGTGTGTTGCGGTGCGGGGCGATCTGGTTCGCGGCGGGAGCGATGTGGCGCCGGTGGTTCGGCTGCTGTATCCGGCGGCTGCTGCGGTGGCGACGCTGGAGGCGGTGCGTGGGTTTCTGCGGGCGCTTGGGGTTGAGGTGAGGCGGGAGCCCGACCCGGATGTGCCTGTGTTGATGAAGAATGCGGCGCGGTAGCGGTTAGTGAATTTGAAGATTAGTGGCGGGCTGCTCATTTCAGGGTTGCAGTTAGGTTTCGGGTACGTGGGGAACCGAACTGTAGGGAACTGTTTTGAGGAGATTTGCGTAACGAATTACAGAGAGATTCCGTCCAATGGCTGTCATGCGCGCTCTGTTCAATATTCTTGCGCAGGTGTTTCGATCGATTGGGGCTAACAAGCTTCGGTCGTTCCTGACGATGTTCGGCATTGCGTGGGGCGTGGCTTCGCTGCTGCTGTTGATTGGGCTGGGCGAGGGGTTTCGCTCGGGGCAGCGCAGCGGGCTGGCGGAGCTTGGGCACGGACGTGATCATGATCTGGGGCGGCACGATTCCGGTGCTGCCGGAGCAGCATGTGGGGATGCATCCGTACAAGCTGACGTTGAGCGATGCGGAGGCGATTCGCAGTGGCGCGCCGGATGTGCGGAATGTGACGTCGATCATCCAGCGCAGCGATTTGAAGCAGGTGAGCGAGTTTTCGAGCGCGGGCGGGCAGGTGATGGGAGTTGAGTTGAACTACCCGGAGATTCGCAATCTGCCGATTGCGCAGGGACGATTTCTCAACCAGGACGATATGGCGCACAGGGCGCAGGTGGTGGTGCTGGGGCAGAAGATGGAGAAGTTGCTGTTTCCGGGACGGCCTTCGCTGGGCGCTTTTATTACGCTGAATGGGTACCGGTTTCAGGTGATTGGCGTCGCGAAGAAGATTGGGCGCGGCAACAACGATGGGGATAACCAGAGGATTTATATTCCGCTGACGACGATGCAGGAGTTCTTTCCGATTACGGGCGACAACATACCGCAGGATTCGATTACGTCGATTCAATATCAGCCGCTGACGGAGGATCTGAACGAGACGGCGAAGTCTGAGGTGCACAAGATTATTGCGGCGCGGCATGGGTTCGATCCGAATGCGAAAGAGGCGTTCGAGGAGTGGGACACGATCAAGTCGAACCGGATGGTGGGGCTGATCTTTACCGCGATGGATATCTTTCTGGGCGGCGTGGGGATTGTGACGCTGGCGCTGGGCGCGGTGGGGATTATCAACATCATGCTGGTGACGGTGAGCGAGAGGACGAAGGAGATTGGGCTGCGGAAGGCTCTGGGCGCTACGAATCGGAGCATTCTCTTCCAGTTTTTTCTTGAGGGTTTGACGTTGACGGGTTTGAGCGGAGTGATCGGGATTGTGGGTGCGGCGTTGCTGATGGGGGCGTTGGGGTCGGTGGTGGGGAACAATGATATGGGGTTCGATCCTCCGCGGCTGGTGCCGTGGTCGGCGGCGATGGCGATGGGGTCGCTGATGCTGTGCGGGATTGTGGCGGGACTGTATCCGGCGCGGCAGGCGGCGATGTTGCAACCGGTGGAAGCGCTGCGAAAGGAATAGCGACCATGCTGAGCGACATCTTTGGACAGGCTGTTGAGGCGATGAGGCACAATCGCCGGCGCACGATGATCACGGTGATGGGTATGGCGTGGGGGATTGCGACGGTGGTGCTTTTGCTGGCTTATGGCGCGGGGTTTGGGCAGGCGTTCGAGAATATCTTTGCGCAGTTCGGGACGAACATGATCGGCGTGTTTCCCGGGCGCACGAGCGAACAGGCGGGTGGCGAGAAGGCGGGCGTGCAGGTGCGGCTGACGCAGGATGATGTCGAACGCATTCAGGAGACGGTGCCGGGAGTGCTTCGCGTGTCGCCGACGCTGTATAAGACGGTGCCGGTGCAGAACGATCTGCATAGCTTTACGACGTGGGATGTTACGGGGATCACGCCGGAGTTGCAATCGATCCAGAAGATCGAGATCGCCGAGGGGCGCCTGCTGACGCAGGCCGATGTGCAGCAGCGGGCGCATGTTGCGGTGATTGGCTCGGAGGCGAAGACGAAGCTGTTTTCCGGGCTGTATCCGATTGGGCAGAAGATTCGGCTGAACGGTATCAGCTTTGAGGTCGTCGGGGTGATGACGCCGAAGATGCAGGAGGGCGACGACAGCGACATCAACCGCGGCGTGAATGTGCCGTTCACGACGATGGGCGACATCAAGGACACCAAGTATCTCGACGGCATCTGGATGGACTACAAGGGCGATCCGAAGATGGTGGAGCAGGCGCTGCGCAAGACGCTGGCCGCGGCGCATAACTACCGGCCGACGGACCGGCGCGCGGTGTTTGTCGCGAACATCATGGAGCAGCTGACGCAGTTCCGGATTATCTCGCTGGGGCTGCAGGTGCTGCTGCCGTTTATCGGTGCGCTGACGCTGGGGATTGCGGGCATCGGGCTGATGAACATCATGCTGGTGAGCGTGCAGCAGAGGACGCGCGAGATTGGCGTGGAGAAGGCGCTGGGTGCGCGGAAGCGGCATATTCTGCTGCAGTTTCTGGCTGAGGCGCTGGTGATCTCGGGGGTTGGCGGCGCGGGCGGGATTGCGCTGGCTTACGCGGTTGCGAAGGTTGTGGGCAAGATTACGTTTTACAGCGCGCTGGCTTCGAATGCGGATGCGGGGGATATTCATCTGATCATCTCGCCGAATAGTGTGATCGTGGCGACGGTGATTCTGGTGATCGTGGGGACGATCAGCGGGATGATTCCGGCGATGAAGGCGGCGAGCCTGGATCCGATTGAGGCGTTGCGGTACGAGTAGGGTGCGGTCAGACTTTTCGGATTGGGCCGGGATAGCGCGCCACGATCTTGTCGACGGTGAGCAGCGTAATTCCTTCGAGTGTCGCCTGCACGACCAAAATACGATCAAAGGGATCTCGATGAATGAGTGGCAACGAATCGACCGCAACGGCGTGATTGCTCGAAATCGGCAGCTCGGTATAGCCGATATTCAGTAGTTCACGCCGCAGGAGACGAGCGTCAACCTTGAAGTCCTTTTTACCCAACTGCTGCTTGATGGCGAGTTCCCAGAGGCTGGCGGCACTGAAGAAAAGCTGATTATCGTTGTTGTTTATCAGAGCGCGAGCAGTGGAAGAGAGCCTCTGGGACGATGATGTAAACCAGACGAGCAAATGTGTGTCTAGAAGCAGGTTCATTCATCACCGTAAAACATCTGTTCGATCTCTTTTTCGAACATTCTGTCGAAGTTGTCAGGAATAGAGAGCTGTCCCTTCAGAGAATCCAGTCGTTTTATCTTTTTGGTTTGCGGCGCATCGAGGGCTACGACCTTCACCATGGGCTTGCCGGCCTTGGCAATAATGAAAGATTCTCCTTGCGCGGCTTTCTCGACGAGTTTCGAGAGTTGAGTCTTGGCTTGGTGAATGTTGACGACGTTCATGGAGCCTCCGCACTGGACTAAGTTCACTTAGTTTAGTCCACTCTTAGAGTTGCCGTCAAACGGATTAGTTGTCGACGTTTTCACGCTTGTAGGGTTTCTGCATGAGGGCGCGGGCTTCGTTGACGGCGCCCTGGGTGTTGTCGTTGGTCTGGACGGCGAGGCGGTACTCGTTGACGGCGCGGTCGCGCTGGCCGGTGACGTCGAAGATTCTGCCGAGTTCGATGTGGCTCCAGACCTCGACCCACTTGGGGTCGCCGTCGCCGCGGAGGGCGTCGCGGAAGGAGTTGGCGGCGGACTGGTAGTTGCGCTGCATGAAGAAGATTTCGCCGATGCGATAGGCGGCGAGCGAGCTGTTCTTGTTGGCGTCGAGCGCCTTCTGGTATTCGATCAGCGCTGCGGTGAGGTCTCCCTGGGCGACCTGCTGCTGGCCGCGCAGAACGGCGACGCGTACGGCGAGGTCGGGCGTGCTCTTGAGCAGCCAGTTCTCGGGGTCGATGCTGATGCGGCGCGGGCGGCCGAAGGTTTCGACGGAGTAGTGCGAGTCGGTGCCGGAGACGTCGACGCGGCGGATCTCGGTTTTGCCGTCGGTTTCGATGCGCAGCTCGACCGGCATGCGGAAGAGGTCGAGATCCTGGTCGACGGCTCCGACGGTGCGGAAGCCTTTGTTGTCGCCGAGGCGGAAGACGGAGTACTTGTTGGTGAAGGCGGGGGCGCCGGTGCCGTCGAGCCATTGCGCGAAGAAGGCCTGGAGTTCGAGGTTGGACTGGGCTGCGGCGACGGTTCTCGACGTTCGAGGTGCGGACGGATTTGTCGGTGTACTGCGTGAGGAGGCCGCGGAGGAACTTGAGGAAGACGTCGTCGCCCATCTCCCAGCGGAGCATGTGGAAGACCATCGCGCCCTTCTCGAGCGTCATGGACTGGAACTGCGGGGAGAAGGGATCGAGGCGGCCGATGGTGGTGAGGGGTTCGGTGTCGTAGGCGAGGGCGCCGGCGGAGATGTCGGTGATGGCGGACTGGAAGGCGTTCTTGCCGGCGGAGTCTTCGAGGTACATCAGCTCGGCGTAGCGGGACATGCCGTTGGTGATCCAGGCGTCGTTCATGGTGGCGGGCGAGATCTGGCTGCCCCACCACTGATGGGCGAGGGTGTTGGAGAGCAGGCGCTGCTCGTTGCGGGCGGCGATGCGGTTGCCGGCGATGGCGGCGATCTCGGGCGCCCAGGCGGCGGAGACGGCGTCGTCGGGGAGCTCGACGAGGTTCATGTGGGTGGATTCGGGCTGGCCGAAGGTGCCGGACATGTAGAGGTACTCGCGCTCGGCGGTGCTGGCGAAGTCGTGGGCGGCCTCTTTGCGTCTTTCGGTGACGTAGACGCGCATGTTGCCGACGGTGATGGGGTCGATGAATTTGCCGGCGATGATGGTGCCGGGGAAGCCGGGCTTGGCCCATTTGAAGGTGAACTCGGTGCGGTTGCCGGGGAGGCTCTTCTGCGCGGCGACTCCGCTGCCGCTGCCGACGACGCGCTCATCGCCGGGGACGCGGATGTGCATCTCGGCGGTGAAGCGGTTGGTGAAGAGGCCGGTCATGGGGAACCAGCGGCCGGGATAGAGCAGGATGCTGATGGGGTCTTCGACGGCGGCGAGCTTGATGCCTTCGACGGGGCTGGTGTCGGCGTCTTTGAGGGTGCCGGAGTACTCGAAGTGATAGGTGGTGGTGGCGCCTTTGGCGAGTGGGGTGGCGGGGGTGAAGCGCACGGTGTTGTTGTTGGTCAGGCGCTCGTATTCGAGCGGCTTGCCCTTGGCGTCGGTCGCCTTGGTGACCTGGAGGCCGTTGTTCAGCTCGAAGGTGGGGTTGGTGAGCTCTTCGAGCGCGGTGAAGGTGACGTCGGCGGTGGCGGTGAGGCGGTTTACGGCGGGGTCGAGGTCGGCGTTGATGACGTAGCCGGTGATCTGCATCTGGACCTTGACCGGCGCGGCCCACGCGGTCGCCGTGAGCGAGGCACAAGGGAAGAAGAGTCGCGGCTGGAGATTCGAAGAATGCGAAAGAGAGCGGACATGCAGCTAAAGTTCCTCAAAACATCATGGTACAGCTATCACCCCTATTAGACGCTCGCGGTCGAATTTGGGCCACTGGCAGTCTGATTTTCGGGCAAAAGTGCTTCAACTGCGTCGGAAACCTGCTGGATGGAGCTGGTTCCGGGGGCGGCTGGAGGGTTGGCGAACCTCGGCCAGGTCGGCGATCATTCGGTCGCGCTGTGGGGTGTCGGCCAGCAGCGGGCGCAGGGCGGCGGCTACGTTTTCTGCGGTGAAGCGGGTTTGCAGGAGTTCGGGGACGATGCGGCGGCCGGCGATGAGGTTGACCATGGCGATGGGGAGGTTGCCGTCGGCGTCGAGGTTGGGAGGGTCCAGATCTCGGGCGGGTAGCGGACGAGGCGCTTTGCCAGCCGGAAGGTGAGGCGGGGAGACGCGGTAGACGACGACGAAGGGGTTTCCGATGACGGCGGCCTGGACGGTGGCGGTGCCGCTGGCGACGACGCTGGCGCGGGCGTGATGGAGGGCTTCGCGGGCGTCGGGAACGAGGTGGATGTGAAGGGCTTTGAGAGCGGCGTCGGCAGTTGGCGGGCCACCAGGGGTCGTGACCCGCGATGTAGTCGGCGAGCCGCTTGCGGTCGATGGTGGAGGCGACGGGAAGGATGTAGTCGTAGCCGAGAGGGAAGCGGTGCGCCATCTCGATCATGATTCGAGGTTCGCGGTGATCTCTTTCCATCGGCTGCCGGGCAGAAGGGCGATCCACTGTTTTGTCGGGGTCGAGGCCATGAGCGGCGGCGTAGTCTTCGCGGGAGATGGTGGGAGCGGAGCTCGGCGAGCGGATGGCCGACGAACTGGGCGTCGACGCCGCGGGCGCGGTAGAACCGTTCTTCGAAGGGAAAGATGACCATCATGCGGCTGACGCGCTGCTGTACCCAGCGCAGGCGGCGGCGCTTCCAGGCCCAGAGCTGCGGGCTGACGAAGTAGATGACCGGGATGTTGAGTTTTTTGAGCTCGCGGGCGAGGCGGAAGTTGACGTCGGGGAAGTCGATGAGGATGGCGACGTCGGGGCGGCGCTTTTTGATGGAGGCGACGAGGCGGCGGTAGGAGCCGTAGATGCGCGGCACGTGGCGGATGACTTCGGTGATGCCCATGTGGGCGACGTCTTCGGCGCGGACGATGCGGTCGAGGCCGGCGGCTTCCATCTCTTTGCCGCCGAGGCCGAAGCAGGCGAGCTTGGGATGGCGGCGTGCGAAGTTCGGCGATGAGCTGCGCGCCGTAGTGGTCGCCGCTGGCTTCGCCGGCAGAGAGAAAGATGCGCGGGTTGGGATGGGATGACGATGGAACCAGTGTAGATTTTTCTGGAGGGAATTGCATGGCAAAAAGGTGCAGCCAAGAGATTTCGTGCGGTGCTGGAACCTCTGGAGGGAGGACTGGGCTGGGTGGTGGCGCGGATTCCGTTCGATGTCGAGCGGCGTGGAAGAAGATGGTGAGGCTGCGGGTGAAGGTCGAGGTGGCGGGAGAGGTCTTTCGGACTTCGTTGTTTGCCGATGCGAAGCGCGGTGGCCATTTGTGCTGGTGAACAAGAAGATGCAGAAGGCTGCCGGCGCGAAGGTCGGGGCGATGGTGGACTTTACGATCGCGCCGGATCTTGAGGAGCGTACGCCGAGGTTCCTGCGGAGTTGGCGAAGCTGCTGAAGACGCGAGAAGAAGCTGGCGAAGTGGTACGAGGAGCTGAGCGAGTCGACGCGGTGGGAGATCGCGAAGTGGATTGACGGAGTGAAGGGTGCGGAGGCGAGAGCAGCGGCGTGCGGAGCAGATTGCGGAGCGGCTGATGCTGACGATGGAGGGGGAGAAGGAGCTGCCGCCGGTGCTGGAAGTGGCGTTTCGGAGAGTGCCCGCTGCGCGGAAGGGGTGGGAGGCGATGACGAAGGCGCAGCGGCGACATGAATCTGATGGCGGTTTTTTACTATCAGAGCCCGGAGGCGCGGCGAGAAGCGCGTGGAAAGGTGGTGGAGGATTGTCTGAAGGTGGCGGGGAGATGAGAGAGCGCTTTTCTTTCTTTGCTGCTGACGGTGACGAGCCGCATGCTGCTGCGCAGTGACCGGCTGAACGGCACGATGGAGCTGATGCTGCGTGAATTTCCGTTTGATGCTGAGACGGCTGGTGATTGCGAGCGCGGAAGAAGACTGTCCGCTGTGTATGTTTCGGCGGGTGAGGGGAGTCCGGCGGTTTTGATCTGTCACGGGATCGGCGAACTGGTGGAGTACTGGGCGAAGGTGCAGGAGCTGTTGAAGGCGATGGGTGTTTCGTCGCTGGTGTTCAACTACTCCGGCTATGGAAAGAGTTCAGGGTTTAGTCAGTATGGAGCATTGCGAAGAGGATGCGATTGCGGCTTATCGTGAGCTTGGTGAGGCGGGGGCACGCTCGATTGTTCTGCTGGGGTTTTCTCTTGGGACTGGAGTCGCGGGCGCGGTGGCTTCGCGGATGGATGTCGAGGGGGCTGGTGTTGTGCGAAGGATTTTCGACGCTGCGCGAGGGCGCGGCATGGCGATGGGATTTCCGCGATGGCTGACGCGGATGGTGCCTGATGCGTGGGACTACGGTTCGTCGAGTGGGCGGGCTGGGATGCCGGTGCTGGTTGTTCATAGCGATGTGGACGGTTTGTTTCCGATGGCGATGGCGAAGCAGGTTGCTGAGGCTTGTGGGCAGCGTGGGGAGTTGATTGTGGTGAGTGGGTTGACGCACAATGCGCCGATCTTTGCGCCGACGGAAGACTACTGGGGGCCGGTTGCGGAGTGGGTGAAGCGGCGTTGAGTGGTTGGCGCGCCTTCATCGTCGGTGCAGGCAACAGCGAAATGCGGGGATCCTTCACTGCGTTCAGGATGACGGCCTTCTTGGTCTAGTCGGCGCTGAGTGGTTCGAGGGGTGTGGTGGTGTCGGTGCTGGCGCCGAGTTCCTGGTCGCGGTACTGGAGCTGGTAGAGCTTGTAGTAGAGGCCGCGCTGGGCGAGGAGTTGCTGGTGGGTGCCGCGCTCGCGGAGCTGGCCTTTGTGCATGACGAGGATGGTGTCGGCGCGACTGGACGGTGCGAGAGGCGGTGGGCGATGAGGACGCTGGTGCGGCCGGTGATCATGCGCGCGAGGGCGAGGCGGACGCGGTGTTCGGTGTCGGTGTCGACGGAGCTGGTGGCTTCGTCGAGGATGAGGATGGCGGGCGCGTGGGCGAGGGCGCGGGCGAAGCTGATGAGCTGCTTCTGGCCGGTGGAGAGGGTGGCGCCGCGCTCGCGGACGGGCTCGTCGAAGCCGGCGGGGAGGGTGCGGATGAAGTCGGCGACGTTGACTTCTTCGGCGGCGTTCTCGAGCGCTTCGTCGGTGATCCAGTTGGAGCCGAGGCGGATGTTGTCGGCGATGGTGCCGGTGAAGAGGAACGGGTCCTGCAGGACGACTCCGAAGCGGCGGCGGAGGGTGGTGAGGTCCTGGTCGCGGACGTCGACGCCGTCGATGAGGATCTGGCCGGGCTGGATGTCGTAGAAGCGCATCATCAGGGAGATGATGGTGGTCTTGCCGGCGCCGGTGTGGCCGACGATGGCGGCGGTTTCGCCGGGGGCGATGGTGAAGGAGACGCCGCGGAGGATCCATTCGATGTCGGCGAGGGGGCCGGTGGTGAGCTGTGGCGAACGGCTGCGGTGGCTCGATCCCACTCGTGTCGCGATGGACTGCGCATGTCGCGCTCGCTCAGGATGACAGACGTTCAGATGTGCTGTTGTTCTCGGTGAGGGTTGGTAGGTGAACCAGACGTTGCGGAACTCGATGGAGCCGGAGCCGTCGCCGGGGATGGGGTGGGCGGGCGAGACGATGGTGGGTTCGGTGTCGAGGAGCTTGAAGACGCGCTCGCTGGCGGCCATGGCGGCTTGCAGGATGTTGTACTTTTCGCTGAGGTCCATGATGGGGCGGAAGAAGCGCTGCGCGTACTGGATGAAGGCGATGAGGACGCCGAGGGTGACGGTGCCGAAGAAGCCGGAGTGCGGCGGGTGAGGCCGGCGGTGCGCGGCCGAGGAAGGCGCGTTGCGCAGGACGGCGATGCCGCCGCGCCAGAGGACGAGGGCGATGGCGGTGGAGCTGAGGAACTCGACGACGGGGTAGTACCAGGCGTAGGCGAAGATGGCGTCGGTCCAGGCCTGCTTGTTCTCGGCGTTGACGGCGGAGAAGTCGTCGAAGGCGCGGCGCTCGCGGTTGAAGAGCTGGACGACGGACATGCCGGAGACGTACTCCTGGGTGAAGGAGTTGATCTTGGCGGTGGCGGCGCGCTGGCGGCGGTAGCTGTCGCGGACCTGGCGGCGGAAGATGCGGGTGACGTAGAGGATGGCGGGGATGACGGAGAGGGTGAGCAGGGCGAGCGGCCAGCTCATGCGCAGCATGATGACGACGATGAAGGCGAGGATGAAGACGTCTTCGAAGATGGCGAGGACGCCGGAGGTGAACATCTCGTTGAGGGCGTCGACGTCGGAGGTGACGCGGGTGACGAGGCGGCCGACGGGGTTGCTGGTCGAAGAAGGCGGGCGACATGCGCTGGAGGTGGCGGAAGATCTGGCTGCGCATGTCGAACATGACCTTCTGGCCGGTCCACTGCATGAGGTAGGTCTGGAGGAGTTCGAGGAGGAAGGTGAAGAGGAGGGCGGCGAGGTAGAGGCGCGGCGATCTGCGGTGATGCCGTGCATGGGCGACGCGTGCGCTGAGGTGGCGGGCGAGCCAGGAGAGCTTGCGCGGGCGGCGTGGCCGCCATGTAGGTGTCGACGGCGACCTTGACGAGGAAGGGGCCGGCGACGTCGCTGACGGCCTTGAGGAGGATGGCGAGCGACGGCGAGGGCGGTCTGGAGCTTGTAGGGGCGCAGGTAGGTGAGCAGACGGCGCATGAGGCGCGAGTCGTAGGCTTTGCCGGCGACGTCGTCGTCGTGCGCGGGCTTCTTCTTCGGGGCTGCTGTTTAGGGTCTGCGGGATTTTTTGTCGTCTGCCATCCGGTGGTCTATTTTAGATGGCTCGCGGGGAGGGGATGGGATTCGGAATGTGGTGGCCGTGCGGATTGCTGGCTGTGGGCGCTGCGGGCTGACGGCAGTGGCGGTGACGGCTCCGACGATGGCGGCCTGCGTCGGCGTGCTGCAGCAAAGACGACCAGCGCGCATGTTTTCGCGCTGGCGAGTCGCGTCGGAGGTGGCGGCGTTCAGGGGCTGAAGGTATTTGCGGGCCTGTGCTCGAGATCTTTCGAGGCTGCCGATGCGCTGCATGACTCGGACGACGCAGACGTGGTTGAGGGTGCGGCCTCCGTTTTCGCCGCCCTGGACCTGGGTGGAGGCCATGGGTTCGACCAGGGCGGCGTAGAGGTCGGCCTTTGGGGCAGAGGCGCGGGAGCGCGGAGACGGCGGCTGAGAGATGGTTGCCGTCGAGTGATGGGCGGTCAGAGGTAGAGGCGAGCTTGGGTTTGCGCGCGGCCTGGGCGATGGCGCGGAGGGCCTGGCGGAGTCGTTGCCGACGAACTGCGTCGGTGCCGTCGACGACCATCTGCGGGGTGTAGATGTCGTCGAGGAGTGGAGGTGTGGGTCGTAGGCGTTTTGGCGATCGGTGATCTGGTGGGAGGAGAAGCGGTCGTGCCAGCCGAGGAGTCCCAGTAGTCGACGTGCTCCTCGAGGACGATGATTCGGCGGCGGGGACGGGCTGGTCGCTGTCGAGGCGGGCGAGGAGGGCGTCGGCGGGCGGGCAGCTGGAGCAGCCCTCGGAGGTGAAGAGCTCGACGAGGACGGGTGTGCGGGTGCTGGCTGCGCGGTTTGGTGCGATGCCGCGGATTGGGATGCTGTGGCTAGGCGGCGTGCTGGAGACGTGCGCGACGACGATGGGCGATGATGGAGGCGAAGCTGCGGCATACGGGAAGCTGACCGCGATGTCGTGAGATGGTTCACTGGATAGAGTCTTAGTTACAACCGGGCAACAAGGAGATCTCCGTGAAACAATTGAGTGGAGAGCAGTTTTGATGTCAGAGTGGCTGATTCGTTGGGTGTCTATATCTCGGTGCCGTTCTGCAAGGCGAAGTGCACGTACTGCAACTTCGCCTCGGGGGTGTTTGGGGCGGAGCGGATGGATCGGTATGTGGAGCGGGTTGTGCGGGGAGATTCGGTGAGGCGCATGCTGCGGCGGAGACGGCTGCGGGGCTACGCTGCCGCGGGAGGTGGATACGATCTACTTTGGGGGTGGGACGCCGAGTTTGCTGTCGGGCGGAGCAGATGCGGCAGATATTTCGCGGCGCTGCGGGCGGAGTTTGAGGTTGCGAGCGGATGCGGAGGTGACGCTGGAGTGCGCGCCGGGGCAGTTGAGCGAGGAGACGCTGGAGGAGATGCTGCGGCAGGGGATGAACCGGGTGAGCTTCGGGGTGCAGTCGTTTGTGGATGCGGAGGCGAAGGCGGTGGGGCGGCTGCATACGCGGGAGATGTGTCTCGCGGAGATTGCGCGGATGCGGGCGGCGGGGGTTGAGGAATCAATGTGGATTTGATTGCCGGGCTGCCGGGGCAGACGGCGGAGAGTTGGCGGGAGTCGGTGGAGGTGGCGCTTGAGAGCGGTGTGCCGCACATCAGCGTGTACATGCTGGAGGTGGATGAGGATTCGCGGCTGGGGCGGGAGATGCTGAGTCAGGGAAGCGAGGTATGGGGCGGGTGATGTGCCGAGCGAAGATGATTGCGCGGAGTGGTATGGGGCGGCGTGCGAGTGGCTGGACGCGGCGGGTGTGGGGCAGTATGAGATTTCGAATTTTGCGCGTGCGAGGGACATCGTTCGCGGCACAATTGAAGTACTGGCGGCGGGCGCCGTACTGGGGTTTGGGCTGGATGCGCACTCGATGCTGCGGAGTGGGGCGGATGCGGTGCGGTGGGCGAATGCGGGCGATCTGGAGGAGTATCTCGGGGATGCGAGGGTGAGGCTCCAGTTTCGGATGCTTGAGGATGATGAGTCCGAAAGCGGCTGCTGGAGGTTGAAGTGATTGGGCGGGAGAAGGCGTTTGAGGAGGCGATGTTTCTGGGTTGCGGATGAATGAGGGGGTGGATTTGGAGGCGCTGCGTGGGGAGTTTGGCGAGCGATGGTGAGGGGGCGGTGGAGGCGCTGGTGATGTTTGGAGGCGGGATTGGTGGAGTTGAACGCGGAGTTGGATGCGGCTGACTGCGAGGGGGCGGATGGCTTCGAATGAAGTCTTCAGTCGGCTGCTGGTGGGCGCGGCGGCGTGAAGGACCTTGGAATGAATACAATAGGCGGCACGAAGATCATGAGACCTGAGGAGAGAAGCGAACATGCATGATTGATCTGCGGAGCGATACGGTGACGCGGCCAACGGCGGCGATGCGGGCGGCGATGGCGGCGGCTGAGGTTGGCGACGATGTGTACCGGGAAGACCCGACGGTGAATCGGCTGGAGGCGCGGGCGGCGGAGGTGTTTGGGCGCGAGGCGGCGATGTTTGTGCCGACGGGGACGATGGGGAACCAGATCGCGATTCGGCTGCACACGCAGCATGGGCAGGAGGTGATGTGCGAGGCGCAAGGCGCATGTGCTGGATTGGGAGATGGGGATGACGGCGGCGTTTTCCGGGTGCACGCTGCGGACGGTGGCTGGCGGAGCGCGGGATTCTGACGTGGGAGCAGGTGCAGCCGGCGATTGGGTCGAAGATGTTCACTTCCAGGCGTCAGACTGGACTGATTTGTATCGAGAATACGCACAATATGGCGGGCGGCACGGTGACGCCGCTGCCGGTGGCTGGAAGAGATATGGACGGGGCGCATGCGAGGGGGCTTGCCGGTGCACCTTGATGGTGCGCGGGTCTTCAATGCTGCGACGGCGCTGGGCGTGAGTGTCAAGAGCTGACGAGCGGGTTCGATACGGTGATGTTCTGCCTGTCGAAGGGGCTGGGCGCGCCGGTGGGTTCGATGCTGGTGGGTAGCAGGAGGCGATTGAGAGGGCGCGGCATCTATCGCAAGGCGCTGGGCGGCGGGATGCGTCAGGCGGGCGTGCTGGCTGCGGCGGGACTGATCGCGCTGGACGAGATGCCGGAGCGGTTGGGCGAGGATCATGCGAATGCGCGGCTGATTGCGGAGGCGGTTGCGGCGCATCCTAAGGCGGCGGAGATCGATCTGAGATCTGTGCAGACGAATATTGTGATCTTCAAGGTGCGCGGCAAGGAGCAAGGGACGTGGGGTGATGCGGCGGCTTTCAGCGCGGCGTTGAAGGCTGCGGGTGTGCTGTCCAGCGTCACCGGGCCGCACTCGGTGCGCTTTGTGACCCACTATGATGTCGATCGCGCGGCGTGCGAGAAGGCGGCTGGAATTATCTCGGAACAACTGCGACGGCTGGTCTAGACACCGCCGGCGTTGATGGTGGGATTTGTCGCGAGGAAGACGCTGACGGCGGTGCCGTGATGCTGCGGGCGAGGTGTCGCTGCTGAAGGAGATCGTGCCGCCGTGCTTGTTGATGATTCCGCGGCTGACCCAGAGGCCAAGGCCGGTGCCGCGTTCTCCCTTGGTGGTGAAGAAGGGTTGAAAGAGGTGTGGCTGAACATCGGCGGGGATGCCTGGGCCATTGTCGGCTATGGTGACGATGGATCCGGCAAGTCGTCTTTTGACCAGCGGCATCGATTCCGGGGGGCTGTGTCTTGATGCTGATCTTGACTTCGCCGCCGGAGCCTGTGGCTTCGGCAGCGTTGGTGATGAGGTTGGTGAAGACCTGGCGGAGTTCGGCGGGGAAGGCGGCTACGCAGACAGGCTGCGGTATATCGATCGAAACTCGCGCGCCCAGAGTCAGTGAGACGCCGTTCGAGCAGAAGAAGGATCTCCTGCAGCATCTCTTTGAGGTCGACGTCGACGGGCGCCTTCGACTCGCGATAGAGGCCGAGCATGGCGCGGCTGATCTGCGTGACTCGTGCGAGTTCCTGGTCGGCCATATCCATGAACTGGCTCGACTCTTCGGGGGAAGCGCCGTTGCGCATGAGGTAGAGGAGGTTCGACACGGAGTCGAGCGGGTTGTGAATCTCATGCGCGATGGTTGCGGCCAGCCTGCCGGCGACGGCGAGCTTTTCGTTCGCGATGAGAGCGTCCTGGGTCTTGCGCTCCATGGTGATGTCGCGGAAGACGAGAACGATGCCGATGGTGTCTCCCTTTTTGTTGCGGATTGGTGCGCCGCTGTCGGCGACGCTAAGTTCCGTTCCGTCTTTTCGGATGAGGATTGTGTGGTTGGCCATGCCGACGATTTTGTTAAGCCGCTTCACTTTGGCGACGGGAGTTTCGACTCTTTCACGGGTGGTCTCGTTGACGATGTGGAAGATGTTCTCGAGCGGCTGTCCCTTGGCGTCGGGCTGTGTCCATCCGGTCAGCTCCCGGGCTACGGGATTCATCATCTGAATACGGCCTTCGGCATCGCAGGTGATGACGCCGTCGCCGATGGACTCGAGTGTGGTGCGCAGCTCCTGTTCGGACTGATAGAGTTCCTCGGCTCGACGGCCCAGAATTTCAAGTGAGCCGCGGTAGGCGGCAGAGACGGCGTGCAGGCGGTTGCGAGTGAAGAGGCCGATGAGCACGCCCATTCCGAGAGCCAGAGACATCAGCCCTAACAGCATGTTACGGACCTGCCGATGCCACTTCGCGATCCGCCGCGTGCGGTTCTCCTCGGCCTTGTGAATGATGTCGTCGAGGTCGTGTCGAACTTCGTCCATCAGCTCTTTGCCGTGGAGGTTGAGTTCGACATCGCTGGTTTTGCCGCCCGCGCGGACCTGGCCCATCACGGGCAGGGCGAAGCCGTCGCGCCAGGTCTGGTGCTCCTCCCTAAGGTCGACGATGTCGTGCTTTTGATCGATGTCCGAGCCGGTCATCTTTTCAAGATTCTGGATCTCCTGCTGGACATGCGATTCTGCGTCGGTGAAGGGCTGCAGGAACTGCGGATCGCCGGTGGTTTCGTAACCGCGCAGGCCGGACTCCTCGTCGACGATCAACTTTGAGACCAGGGTGGCTTGTGAGATGCGGGCGTCGGAGTCCTGGATCAGGTCCACGGTCACGTTGGAGCTGCGAATTTGCACGTAGAGTGCGCCGGCGACGACCAGCAAGCGCCACCACGGGTAACAGAAACACCTGTCGCAGAACGCTATTGAACTGACTTAGATTCACAGCACCTTGTCCAGTAACCGGCTTTATTTGTGAGATGCGTTTGTTGGTTGGAGCAGACTGTCCAGTTTCTCAAGGAGAGCAACCGCGCCTTCTCCCTTGGTCATATACAGGTCAACGAGGGAGGTCACTTCGGGTGAAAGATCGACGTAGGCGGACAGTAGAAGGATGGGAACCTGCGGCTTGGACTGGCGCATCCTGGCCGCGACTTCGCCACCGTGCATGCCGGGCATGGAGTAATCGAGGACTACGGCTTCGATGGGTTCCGCGGAGAAGATTTCGAGGCCTGCGAGTCCGTCGGGAGCCGTGAGGACCCGGTAGCCAGCCCGTTCCAGCAGGATTTTACGCACCTGTAGCCCGACGAGTTCGTCGTCGACGCAAAGTACGAGATTGGAGTTTTGTTTCATAGAGTTCCGTCGAAGATCGCAACCGCCGAGTTACTTTAGAATATACGAGCGACCTCATTTTCAGGTTTCCGCTCACGATTCATCGTACGTTCGCAATCTTCGCGGCCCGCGTACGCTAACCTGACGTTAATGAAATCGAGGTTTTTGAATTGAGTCAGACGATTTTTGTGTTGGAAGATGATGCGGATATCTCAAGGCTGGTTCAATACCATCTGGAGAGTGCCGGTTTTACCGTCCGCCCGTATCTAGCGATCAGTCAAATACTTACTGACGCCGAGCGACAGCCACCTGCACTTTTTCTGCTGGACATCATGGTACCCGGAGGCGATGGGCTGGACCTTTGCCGGCGTCTTCGCCAGAACCCCACGCTCAGTGTCGTTCCCATCATCTTTCTGACGGCGCGGGCGGCGGAGAATGATCGCGTGCACGGCCTGGAGATGGGTGCGGACGACTACATCACCAAGCCCTTCGCGACGCGCGAGCTGGTAGCGCGGGTTAAGGCTGTGCTGCGCCGGTTTGAGCGGCCAAGTTCACCGTCGCTGCTGAAGTTCGAGAATGTGGAGATCGATGCCGGTGCGATGCAGCTTCGGGTGAACGGCGAGTTGGTGACGACCACGGCAACGGAGTTTCGGCTGCTCGACTATCTGGCGCGCCATCCGGGCCGGGTTTTCAGCCGCGACCATCTGCTCGACGCGGTCTGGGGTGACGCCCGGTTCGTCACTCCGCGGTCGGTCGACGTCTATGTTCGGCGAATTCGCGAGAAGATTGAGGCCGACGCGGAGACGCCGCGCTATCTTAAGACCATGCGGGGAGCCGGCTATCGCTTCGAGATTCCGAAGAGTGCCCAGCTCCAGGCGTAGAGGCAGCTTGTGAGGCGTGGTCTCTTTCTTTCGTTTTTTATTCGGATCGCGATCGCCCTGGCCTTCGTCGCCCTGATGCGGGTGTGGTCGACCCCGCGAGGCTGGATCGTTGGGACTGCACTCCTGATAGGTTGGGCTGCGATCAACGCCTTCTTTCTGGCACGTTCTGTGCGCGGGAACATCGCACAGCTGCAGACTTCGACTGCAGCGATTCCTGAAACGCCACGTCGGCGTTATCGACCCGGGTTACAGCGACTTTGACGGGCTCGCCCGGGCGATCTCGATTGCTTCCGATCACGTTGAGCGCTCGCTGGCGGATGCTTCGGAGAGCCGTCGAGAGCTTGAGGCGATGATCGACAGCATGCAGGATGCGGTTGTCGCGGTGGACGCTGCAGGACGCATCCAGTGGAGCAATCAGAGGATGCAACGGCTGATTCCGGATACGACGTCCGGCAGCGCGGTGCGGCTTGGCCACTCGCTGGTCCAGACCATTCGCGACCCGGGCGTTCTCGAGTGCGTCCGTACGGCGCTGGAGCAGCGCACAGTTACCGAAGGTCGCTCAACTTCGCTGTTGCCGGGACGCATCTTTGAGGTGAATGTGTCGCCCATGCCGGGTGGGGGTGCGGTCGCCGTGCTGCACGACATCACGCGGATCGAGCAGGTCGAGCGGACGCAGCGCGACTTCGTAGCTAATGTGTCGCACGAGCTACGGACTCCGCTCACTTCGATCTCGGGGTATGTCGAGACGCTGCTGGATCATGAAGCCTCGCTGAGTGAACAGGCTCGCGAGTTTCTTTCAACCATTCTGAAGAATGCGACTCGCATGAATCGCCTTACTGAGGATTTGCTGGTGATGGCACGTGTGGAGTCGTCGGAGCAGGAGTTACACCCCGCTCCGATCCCGGCAGATATTCTGGTACGCGACGCCGTCCAGGCCATGAGCGGAATGGTTCAGGACACTGAGGCGATTCTGGAGATCGGTGAGACGACGACGTGCCGAGGTTGTGGCCGATACCGACGCGATCCTGCAGGTCCTGAGTAACCTGATCGAAAATGGGATCAAGTACGGGCAGGCCCGCAACGAGCCTTACAGCAGGGTCATCGTCAGCGCCCGGGAGGTCCAGGATCCGGTCGTATCGAACGGCGCCGTTGAGTTCAGCGTGCGTGACTTTGGTGCAGGAATTGCGTCGGAACACATCAGCCGCATTTTTGAGAGGTTCTACCGGGTCGATAAGGCGCGTTCGCGGGAGTCGGGCGGAACTGGCCTTGGCCTTGCCATCGCACGGCATATGGTGCAGATGCACGGTGGCTCCATTCGCGCCGAAAGTGAACTCAATGCTGGGAGCACCTTCCTGTTTACTCTGCCTAAAGCCCTATCTGCGGCAGAATAATGCCGTTTTCACCCTCGTGTAACCTCCCAGTAACAATTGACCCTCAAACTCAAGACAGATGGTATTGACGGGTTGCGTCATGTACTTATTGCCGAGGGGGAATTGTGAATTTGAAATTTATCGCAGCAGGCGTATTGGCGCTGGTAACCGTGGGTGCCAACGCGCAGAACATTAACGGAGCTGGGGCTACCTTTCCGTACCCGATTTATTCCAAGTGGTTCAGCGAATATAAGCAGCAAAATCCGAACATCCAGATCAACTATCAGCCGATCGGTTCTGGCGGTGGTATCCGCCAGGTTTCGGAGGGTACGGTGGATTTCGGAGCTGCCGACGTTCCTATGACCGATCAGCAAATTAATCAGGCCAAGATCAAGGTGATCGCTCTTCCGACGGTTCTTGGTGCGGTCGTTCCTGTGTACAACATTCCAGGGATCAATAAAGAGCTTAATTTCTCTGGTGAGGTGATCGCTGACATCTACCTGGGAAAGATTTCGAACTGGAACGATGCGCGCATCGCGAAGGACAACCCGGGCGTCAATCTTCCGAATCATGCGATCCTCCCGGTCTACCGGTCTGAGGGCAGCGGCACGTCTTTCATCTTTACGGACTTTCTTTCGAAGGTGAATCCGGACTTCAAGAGCAAGGTCGGAGCGGGCGCCGCGGTTACGTGGCCGACGGGTATCGGCCAAAAGGGAAATGAAGGCGTGGCAGGCATGGTGCGTCAGTCTCCCTATGCGTTTGGCTACGTCGAATTGATCTACGCAGTGCAGAACAAGATGTCCTACGGTCTGGTGAAGAATGCCGCTGGCAAGTTCGTCAAGGCGAGCACGGAAGGGGTCACGGCTGCTGCCGCTGTTGCGTCGAAGGCGATGCCTGCCGACTACCGCATTTCGATCACCAACGCTGCTGGGCCGGACTCATATCCGATCTCGAGCTTCACCTGGATCTTGATTCCTACCCAATCCCGCGATGCTGCCAAAGGCAAGGCTCTTGTCGGTTTTATCAACTGGATGCTGGATCATGGACAGACGGAGGCGGCTTCGCTCGCCTATGCGCCGCTGCCGAAGCAGGTGCAGGATATGGTCCGAAAGAGCGTCGCGACGATCAAGTAGTTTTACCCCGCCGCACGGACTTTGTGAACATATGAAGTTCGTGCGGCAAGTTTTTCCGGGCGCAGAGTATTCTGGCAACGCAGTCGACCATAGAATCTAACGGGCAGACAAAATAGATTGTGTCCACTACACGCATGACCGACGAACGAGACTCCAGGTCTTCGCCGCCTATACCACCGACGCTGCCCGATGTGCCTGCGGTAACTGCGCCGGATTCGGTGTCGACAGCGGCGAGCGCGTTGCCGTCGCCGACGCTTATTCGGGATTTTCTCAGCAAGCGGGGAAGCGGCCGGCTCGCCGATAACAGCTTTGCCGCTGTGATGCTCGTGTGTGCGTGTACGATCTTTGCGATTGTCGCGTTTATCTTCGGAATCCTGGTGCTTCACTCCCACCTGAGTCTCGTCCAGTTTGGCTGGAGCTTTTTCTCTCGTCAGGCGTGGGATCCTGTGTCGGGTGACTTCGGCGCTCTGCCGTTCATCTTTGGTACGTTGGCCACTTCGTTTCTTGCGTTGCTGATGGCAGTGCCACTGGCGCTGGGCGTTGCGATCTTTTTAACTGAGTTGTGCCCGCAGCCACTGCGCGCGCCGATCTCTTTTCTCACCGAACTTCTCGCCGCGATACCGAGCGTCGTCTATGGCCTATGGGCGGTCTTCGTTCTTGTGCCGCTGATGCGCGACGTCATTGGCCCCTTCCTGGTAAAGATGCTTGGCTGGACCACCTTGTTCGACGGGCCAAATTTCGGTGTTGGCTTGCTGACGGCCAGTATGATTCTGGCCATCATGATCCTGCCGATTATCTCGTCGCTGACGCGCGACATTATGACGGCGGTGCCGAACAGCCAGCGCGAAGCGGTGCTTGCGCTTGGAGCCACGCGTTGGGAGATGATTCGGATCGGGGTTCTGCGCAACTCGCGCATCGGAATTGTGGGCGCCATCATGCTTGGGCTTGGCCGCGCCCTTGGCGAGACGATGGCCGTGACGATGGTAATTGGCAACCATCCCAATATCAGCAAGTCTCTCTTTGCCCCGGCTAATACACTCGCCAGCGTTATCGCCGGAGAGTTCTCCGAGGCCACCAGCGACATCTACCTCAGCGCACTCATCGAGATTGGACTGGCGCTCTTCCTCGTTACTATCGTGGTTAATGCGATCGCTCGGCTGATGGTTTGGGCTGTTACGCGCAATGCGCCGGCAAGGGTGCACTAACATGGCGAGCCAACCCAAGAACCAACCGCAGCCGATGAACTTCCAGACGAAGTCCATGCGAATGAATAACGCTCGCCGCACGGCAACGAACTACTTCATCAGCGGGCTGTCCATCCTTGCGACCGTGATCGTAATTGTTCCGCTGATTGCGATCCTGTTTTATCTCATCTACAAGGGCGCAAGCTCGCTCAATCTTGCCTTCTTCACCCACATTCCTGCACCTGTCGGCGAGACGGGTGGAGGTATGGCAAACTCGATCGTCGGCTCTGGCATCATTCTTGGCCTCGCCAGTCTCATGGGAATTCCCGTGGGGATTGCGGCGGGAGTCTACTTGGCAGAGTTTGGCAGAGGCAGAGCGTTTGCGACCGCCGTTCGATTTACGGCTGACGTGCTCAACGGCGTCCCCTCGATCGTTATGGGCATCGCTGTCTTCTCGCTTCTGGTGCAGGGAAGACATTTTTCGGCGTTTGCCGGCGGGGTCGCGCTGGCTGTCATGATGGTCCCGACCATCACGCGGACGACGGAAGAGATGCTCGCTACAGTTCCACATGCGATTCGCGAGGCAGCTCTTGGCCTTGGTGTTCCGAAGTGGCGCACCGTCATGTCGGTAAGTCTGCGAACGGCATCGCCCGGAATTATTACAGGTTGCATGCTGGCATTCGCGCGGGTTGCCGGTGAGACGGCGCCGCTACTGTTCACTGCCTTCGGCAACCAGTTCTGGAGCTTCAAACTCAGCGAGCCGATCGCCGCGCTGCCGTTACAGATTTATGTGTACGCGATTTCGCCGTACGACGAGTGGCATCGCCTGGCGTGGGCTGGGTCGCTCGTTCTTATCGTTATGATTATGGTATCGGTCACGCTCGTTCGCATCTTTGCCAACCGCGGCGTACTCAAGGGAGGAAGCTAGTGGGAGTCGGCATTCTGGTTGAAGATTTGAACGCGTGGTACGGGACCAACCACACTCTGCAGGACATCAACCTGCACATCCCTGCGAACCACGCCACCGCGCTCATCGGGCCTTCGGGCTGCGGCAAATCCACCTTCGTCCGGTGCTTGAACCGCATGCATGAGACCAATCCGATCGCACGCGCCACCGGTGTGGTGAAGATGGGCGATGTGGATATCTACAAGGATGCCTCCCCGGTCGAGATTCGCCGCCGCGTAGGAATGGTCTTTCAGCGTCCAAATCCTTTTCCCACTATGTCGATTTACGACAACGTCGTCAGTGGTCTGAAGCTCAACGGTTTTCGCAATCGTCGCGTGCTCGACGAGACTGTCGAGCGTTCGCTGAAGCAGGCTGCGCTTTGGGAAGAGGTGAAGGACGACTTGAAGAAAAAATCCGGCGCCTCGCTCTCCGGTGGACAACAGCAGCGCATGTGCATCGCTCGCGCCCTTGCTGTCGACCCCGAGGTATTGCTTATGGACGAGCCTGCATCCGCGCTTGATCCTGTTTCCACGTCTAAGATCGAGGACCTTATCTTTCAACTTAAGAGCCAGTACACCATCGTTATCGTGACGCACAACATGCAGCAGGCAGCGCGCGTTGCTGAAAATACCGGCTTCTTCTTGAATGGGAAGATGGTTGAATTTGATTCGACTCATAAGATCTTCACGAATCCGAAGGACAAGCGAACGGAAGACTACATCACGGGGAGGTTTGGCTGATGCGCGAGAAGTTTCATCAGAACCTCGACGATCTTAAAGAGAAGCTCCTTGTTATGGCCGGTATGGCGGAACAGGCCATTCAGCGCTCTATTGAAGCGTATCGAACGCGCGATCTCAGCATTTGTGAGTTGGTCTTTCGCACGGAACCTTCGATCAATCGTCTCGAGCGCGAGATTGACCAGATGGCGCTCGACCTTCTCGCCATGGAGCAGCCAATGGCGATCGATCTTCGCTTCATTCTCTCGGTGATTCGCATCAATGCTGATCTCGAGCGGGTGGGGGATCAGGCTGTCAACATTGCCGTTCGCGTGCGTGAGATGGGCGCGTTTGCCAACATCGACCTTCCGGTCGATATTCCCAAGCTTGCGTCGCTGGCTTCGGCCATGGTGCGGAAAGCGCTCCAGGCTTTTATTGAAGCCGATGCCGACCTCGCGAAGTCTGTGCTTCTTCTCGATGATCAGGTCGACGAGATGAACGATGCAGCTTTCTATGCTCTGAGCAATCTGATCAAAGAGAAACCTGAACTGAGCCCACAGTCTCTCAACGCTTTGATCATCGCGCGGAACCTGGAGCGGGTGGGCGACCACGCCACAAACATCGCGGAGGACGTCATCTTCTGGGTGCGCGGCGCAGATGTTCGGCACAATACGACCACAGCTTAGTGCGGGGCGTACTCTGCCGCAAGTGAAGGGATCCACCAGATTAGCCGTGCGAGCATGGGATAGTACAAGCCTACGCGCAACCTGCCAGGGCCCACGCGATCCTGCATGATTCTTGCGTAGGCCTCCAGTTGCGCCTCATACTTCGCGCGCTCTTCGGTCAAGAATTCATCGAGACCGTCGCGGCCATGCGAAGCGGTTTTATAGTCGATGATCCAGAGATAATCGCTGCCGGCGTCCAAGGGTTTCTGGCCGCCGAGAAAGACACGATCCATTCGCACGCTGCTTCGTTTGTCTCCCCAGGAAGTCAGCGCGAACTCACTCGTTGCATCATTGTGTTGCGAAAGCGCCCATAACCCCTCGGGATCTTTCAACATGTTGGTGAGCGCCGCCTTCACGCGAGTCGCCAGTTGCTCAGCGACCGAAGGTGACAGACCATCCGCACGCAAGGACGCAATGATACGAGGGGCCCATCCTGCGACCTCATTCCGGAGTGCGTCGATTTGAACTCCATCCGCGTAGCGCTTTGTCAGCAGTTCCACAAATGCGTGGACTGCGTTGCCGAACGCTCGGGCTTCGAAGGATCCTTCCGGTCGCTCAAATGGCGTGGGTGGAGTCGCGGTCTCTCCGTACGAGAGCTTTGGCAGCCTGGCGAACTTTTGTTCGGGATGAAAGTCTAACGGAAGTCTTTGCACAATTTGAGGGCTTGCTGGTTGAGTTCCAACAGCTGCCATATCGCCAACGAATTCTTCCTCCTCCTCATCCTGAGCGAGCGATATCGTGAACATCTTCTTCGATATGCCCTTCAGCAGTGGCCGGAAGTGTCTTTCAGCCGCTGGCCACGAAGCCTCCAGTAGAGTTCCTGCCTTTCGTGCGGCCTCTCCGTTCTTCTTCGTTTCAGGTGCGGCGAACAGGTGCAATTCCTCGCGCGCCCGTGTGCATGCCACATAGAACAATCGTCTTCGCTCTGCAGCCTCTCGCGTCTTCTGTATTCCCTTGAGCCAGGCGTTCAATTCGCGCGACTCTTCGCCCTTGCCTTCGATCGGCGCGAGAACCACATGTGCGGCGCTCTCATCGGCGAACTCCATCTCTTCCCATGTCAACAGCGATCGCGTGTCGCTGGCTGCTAGCCGTTCCAACGCGGGAACGAGGACTACGTCCCACTCCAGGCCCTTCGCTTTGTGGATCGTCACGAGTTCCACGGCATCCTCGCGTACCGGACTTTCGGCGTAGAGTTTGGTCATCCTCTGCTCGAGTTGTTTCGGATCGATTCGGCCAGACTCGTCTTCCATTGCATCGAGCAGTTGAAGATATCTGCGCGCATTTGCCAGTTCTTCCGCGGACAAGTAAACGTCTCCGCCCAATGATCGCCAGGTCTTCTCAACTCGCTCTGCTGTTGACTGGCGCTCCCGCTGCTGTTCGGCGGCGTCCATGACGGGCCATAACCGCTCCAGCCGAGCGATGCCATCTGCACTCAGAAACTCTCCTCGCTCCTTTATCGCTTCCCACACGGTGCGCTCTCTCCAGTCCGGATCGTCGGCTCCAGTCAGGATATGTAGATCAGCGAGCGACATTCCGCACCAGGGTGCTCGCAGCACCGCAAGCCACGCCACGCGATCGGCAGGATGCAGTAGTGCGCGGGTCAACGCAAATAGATCCAACACCTCCTGTCGCTCACCCAACTCCTCAATGTCCACAGCGCGATAGGGAATCGGCGCGTGTTCCTCTCTTCCTTTGAGCTCAGTCACGATCTCGGCTAAGTGTTTTTTCGTCCGCACCAGTACTGCGATTCGCCACGGCTTGGTTCTTTTCGCTGGCAGTGGAGTTGCTATCCATTGCTCGATTACGGCACGTATTGTCTTTGCGTCCTGTTCGCGCTGAGTCTGCATGGCGTTCTGTCGTTCGTTTGGAGTGGATGCGAGAGGCAACGCGTTTGCATGCCAACGAACTGCCGGTTCACGTACGAAGTTTGTGGCGGGTCGAACAGCGTCAGCCTGCACAAACGCCACGTCTCCAGCACCGTGTCCGCGCTGGCCCCTTGAGAAGAGTAGTGCGAAGTCTTCATTGAACGCGTCGACCAAGGCTGCCTGCGACCTGAAATTGGCCGTCAGCCGAAGAGAGCCGAGCGGCAGGTCTGCCAGGCGCTTTGTTTCCATCGTCCGAAGAAACAACTCGACCCGGGCCTGGCGGAACATGTAGATCGATTGCTTCGGATCGCCTACGAGGAATACGGTCTGGCTCGCACCATCCCAGCCCTGCGTCAGCAGCCGGATTACCTCGTAGTGACTCGTCGAAGTGTCCTGCATCTCGTCGACCAGGAGATGCTCCAGTCGCATTCCGGCGGCCGCTGTCATCTCGTTCGCGCCACCCTCGTCGAGCGCATGCTTCGCCAGCAGTGTTATCTCGGTGAAGTCGCACTCGCCTTTTTCTGCGAAGACCACGCGGAGTTCCGCGAGCGCGCGCCTCAGAACACGGAACAGAGCCTTCGCCTGATCCCATTGCTCCTGCGGATATTTCGCCGGCGGAAGCTTGTCCACACTGTGAATTACATCTTGAAGATGATCTTCATCACGCAGAGCATCCAGAATCTCTTTCAATCGCGCTTTTTCGTAGTCCGGAACGACAACGCCAAAGTCTTTGTTCCTAATCGCCTTCCGCCATGTTCGACCAGAAGCCGTCACTAGTAGATGAATCAGGGCCCTCCAGTGAGCGAGATCTTCTGCGCTGGCTGAAGGAAGAGCGATCCTGGCTGCGCAAATTGCGATCGGTGAATGGTCGCTCCCGAGCGGCTCGCTCCTGCTGATGGAAGTTGCAAGCTCTGCGAGATCCTGCAAGATGGCTGGTGGCATTGCTTGCTCTAACCGCGTCAAACCTGCGCAGATTGCGATATCCAAGGCTCTCTCGAGCTTCGCGCGCACGACTCCGTCGAGATGCTCTTCGGTCAACTCCTCCTGGCGAAGCGGCATGAACTCGGCCCATTGCTCGCGCCGCTCAAGCATCTGTGCGATCAAACGCTCGCAGTCGGCGAGGCTTCCGTCACGATGCAGCAGCAACTTGGTCAGGGATGCGTCCAGCACCGCGTCGTTGCCACCCAGTTGCATCAGCGTGCGTCGTGCGGCCTCGTGATAGAGAGGTGCAGCGTTCTCTACCGGAGCAAGCCCTCCACCGCTTCCCGAAAGTACGGGCAGCGATCTCGCAATCTCCGCGCACACCGAGTCGATGGTCTGGATCCGCAACATGTGTGGTTGTTCGAGTAGCTTCCACCCTGCTGCTGCATCCTTTTGGATGACCGCTTCGGCAAGCTGGCGCGTTGTGCGCTCGAAGGCACCGTCGCGCTTCAGGGGGGCTTTGTCTGCGGCTGCCTGCAACTCCTCGATGATTCGATCTCGAATTTCCTGCGTTGCTTTCTTCGTAAACGTGATCGCCAGAACCTGCTCCGGCTCTGCAACACCTTGCAGTGCAAGAAGCTTGAGATATCGCTGAATGAGCAACCCGGTCTTGCCTGAGCCCGCCGGCGCTTCTACGATCCATGAGCGCCGCACGTCCAGCGCGTTTTCGCGAGCTTTCCAATCCAGCGGTACCGGATCCTCTGTCTTGCTCGGGTCGTTCTTCTCTGGAAGAAAATCAGGGAACAGGTACAGCTCACTCACCGCTCACCCCCGGCGAATCTCCTGTTTCATCCTCCGTCTCTTGGAGCGATGCTCCGACTACGCGGCACAAAAGTCGCTGCCCGCAGTAGGCGCAGGTCTTCGGATATCTCTTCGGCTGCACGCTCGCATTCCCAGCCGCGAACTGCTCTGCTAGATTCTTCAAAACGTCTCGCCAATTCTCGACCTGAGCCGCAAAGTTTTCCGCCTTCATCTTTTTGGGATTGAAGAGAACGCCATCTCTCGCAACGAATCCCTTCCAACCCATCTCCTTGCCCACCTTCAATTGCGCAAACGCTACGCCGCCCAGTTGCTCGGCGTCCGATGCGATCGCGTACAACGGAAGTTGCGGAGCGTCCGGTCTTTCAGACAGCCAGTCCTTTGTATCGGTTTTGCCGGTCTTGTAGTCGATCAACAACTCACCGCCTGCAGTTTCGTCCACGCGGTCCATGCGGATGCTCAGATGGAGTGGGCCGACCTGTATATCGCTCGAAGTGGCTTCGCGTTGCTTCACGGTGAATGTGGGTCGCGCCAACTCCTGATCCAGCCATGGCCTTAGCAGGCGTTGCAATCGTCGTCGCTGCATCTGCACGTAGGCTGCGTCCCAGTCGGATGCGCTTAGTTGCGCGATCTTCCTCAAGCCCTCGTCGATCGCAGTGTCCAGCGTGTTTTCGCGATCCGCTACCGTCATCTTGCGGAGCGCATGCTGCGACTGTACCGTTCCCCAGAAGACCTCCATCACGGAATGAACGACGTTGCCGCTCTCGAGCGCATCGAGGCCCAACTCCACGCTCTCCAACTCCTTCGATCCGAGGCGGTGCTCTGCAAACGCGCGAAACCCGCAAGCAGCTTGTAGTTGGAGCACAGAGGCTCCTCCGCGAATGACGCGAGCTGGCAATGGGGCTACTGTTGCAGCGTCCTCAACTTCTTCAAGATCCACGATTGCGCGAGCGGTTTCCGGTGTTAGCAGTTCAACTGCCGTCACTTTTTCCAGCTCGATTCCCGGCAAAACATGCGAAGCTCTCTGCCGTCCGTCGGCGAACTCTTTCGCATAGCTGAACACTATGTTCGGCGAACTTGCGGCGATGCGTTCCGTTATGAGGCGCGCCTGTTCCGCGTCGCGAGCGGTGTCCGCCCCTGGCATTCCCAGGTCCCGTTGCATCGCCCACGGCAGCAGGGGATTGGTTGCTGCAACGGTGGGCCAACTCAGATCTCCTGCGCGCAGAAACCAGATGGCGTCGAAGGTGCTACCTGCGTCTTCAAGCGGTCCCATTACCTGCACTGGTGCCTCGCGCGACTCCGGGGCGAACGTGGTTTGTTGCACGATTCTGACGAGTGACTTCAGCGCCTGCTCAAACTCGACCTTTGTTCCATCGAAGTCGAGTGTTGCCAACTCATCGAGCGCACTCTCCCACTTGCGACGCGTTTGAAACTCAGCACTGGTCTCCTGTGTGCCAGAACCCCAGGCCGAGGCGCGCAAGAACTCGCGCATCTCCTCCGCCCATTCGGCGTGGGTTCGAGCAGTCATGCCCTGTGCGCGATTTGCGATAGCTCGGATAGCACGCAGCGCATTCAGCAGCCGCGGAAGTTTTTCTCTTCGCTTCGATCCATTCACTATGCCGAATAGTCCATCGATGGATATCTCGGGCCGGAGCATACGGGTTTTGCGCAAATCAAATGCATCGAACTCCGCCCGCGGCCCACGCTCCTCGCTTGTCATCGAGAAATGACGAGACAAAAGCAGCCGACTCACCGTCTCCAGGGGCAATGGCCCGATCGCCCATTGCAGCAGGTCCAACGCGGTGGCGACCATCGGCGTCTCAGCGAGTGCATTCCCAAGCGAGAACTCGTAGGGTCCCGCTTCACTGGCACGAATATCCTGCAGCTCCGGCGCCAGCACCTCACGAAATACACGATCGATTTCGCGGCGCTGCGTCTCCAGATCTGGCACAATAACGGCGACTCTTGACTCTGGCTGTTTTTCGAGAAACCCGCGGACCCAGCGCGCGGCGGCCCGCAACTCCTCCGGTTCATCTGCGGCTTCCACAAGTAGTCGCTGTGCGGTTTCCATGGCCGGTTGAAACTCTTCAACTCCAACACCGGCAGACCGGAGCGTCTCGACGAGTCTTGCCTGCGCCGGCGTCAGTCCATCGAAACCAACGAGCAGGACTTCACCCTCTGGCAGCACTCCAAGGCATTTGTCTACGACTGCGCACAGTGCCTGCTCCAACTGCGCCTGAGGGAGGAAACCCTTCGCCTTGCAGAGCCGATCAAACGATCGCGCCCACCGCTGAAAGGCACGGGCATCTGTGCTTCCGTCAGTGCTTGCGAGGCGTCGGTGTCCTTCGAAGCGGCAGACAAGCCGCCATGCGTCGGCTGCCATCTCCGCCAGCGATTCCACTGTTCGAAGACTCGCGAGCTCAGTGTCTGCGTCGAGAACCGTTCGCCACACTGCGTGCTCCTGCGTCCGGTTGAGCAGCATTTGAGAGACTTGCCCCTCGATCAGCAGGCTGCGCCACAATGCCGTCGTCCAGGCATCCCATGCCATCACGGCCGGGGGCGCCCAGCTCGCAAGCCCGAGTTGCCTCTTTCGCTGGTCGAATCCCCGCCGCAGAGCCCGCGCTGCGCGCTGATTTCCCGTCACAACGGTCGCGCCCCGCTCCAACGCTTCAGCAATTTCCAGCGGCAACAGCTCAACACCATCCATACTTCGGTTATACGCTTGCAAGCACTGGAAAATCAGTCACTGGCAACAGGGTTCTTTGGTGCAAACAGGCTCATGCCCAAGAGCCCTAGAGCGGCAGCGAACGGTAGCACCAGTGCAACTTGCAGCGACCCGGTTCCGGTTGACACGACGCCCATCAACCAGGGGAGCGCGGCCGCCCCTAAACCTGACACTGCCAGCACAATTCCCGCCTGGCGCGCGGTTGGCCGTTCCGCGATCAACAAGGCCCAGGTAGCCGGGAAAAACGGCGCCAGGCTGAGCCCCAACAGAACCGCAAATCCCGCGATAAGTACAGCGGAATGCGCTGTAGCCAGGGCTGCCGTAAAGAGCGCAGACAATCCAAGCCCCCAGCGCTGGACAGTCTTCTCGCCGACGCGCAGCATCAGGGCAGACGCTCCCGCGCGCCCGAAGGTCAACGACATCCAAAGCAGCAGCGTAGTGTACTCGCTTACGGCGAGGGTCTTGTCTCCGTAACGCAGCGCAAATGTTGTAAGCCATCCGCTGAGGCAGGTCTCGAGGCCGCCGTACAGAATCAGCAGCGCGATGAAGTACAGATAGACGCGCCCATTCAAACCGACTCTGTGGCTCCGCCTCCTGGGTCGCCTTATCAAACTGTTCCGCGTGCGCTCCTTCTCCGCGCATCTGCATCATCAGTGCAATGCCGCCGAGCAGAAATGCGCCGCGAAGCATTCCAGCAAGCTTACGCAGGGCGAAAATGGGAAGCAGCCACGCCGCCAGCAGCGCCGACAACATAGCGCCAAGGCTGAACGAGAAGTTCAGCATCGACAGCGCCGATCCCCGATGCGCCGTAAAGCTTCGGCCTGCCAGAATATTCACCGAAGTAATGATCTGACCCAGACCAAACCCGCCCACGAACAACACGACGCATCCCACACTCATCGACGGTGCGAGCGCAAACCCCCAAACCCCGCCGTTCCGGCCAACAAGCCAAGGAGCAGACTTCGCCGCAGCTTGCCCGATACCGTTACACCGCCAAGGAACGCACCACAGAACTTCGCGGTCATCAACAGGCCGCTCTGCGAGTCCAGCATGCCCCACTGCTTTGCCAGCAACGGCAGGATCGGCCCGAGAAGCGCCGTCCCAAGTCCTGCCAACACGAGCCCGAAGTGCATGAGTCCCAGAGTTGGCGCTATTGTCTTGCTTCGTTCAACCAAACCGACCCCCGCCGCTTAAATAGACACGAGCCATTATCATGGAGGGGAGGAGTTCCCGTGCCGCGCAAGCCTTTTTTTCTTCTCGCCTTCGTTGCTTTGCTCATCGGTTGCCATTCCGGCAGCCCCTCGCCAACGCCCTCGGCGCCAGCCGAAGACCTTTACGATCCGCGGGAAGGTTGTTGCTGCGAGTGGCAGCCACATCACTCTCGACGGCGAAGATGTCCCCGGGTTCATGGAAGCGATGACGATGGACTACAGGCTCGTCGACCCAAGCGTCGCCTCGGAACTGCATCCGGGTGACCGTATCACCGCTAAGGTTCTCGCGGATCGCGATAAGGATGGGGAATACTCGAACATCCGACTCACAGACATCGTCGTCATCGCCCAGGCGCGCCCCGACTACAAGCCCCCTGTGTCGTACCATGTTCCCGCTCCGGGCGATCCTGTGCCTGACTTTACGTTGCTCAATCAGAGTGACCGGACGATCCATCTGTGCGCAGTTCAAAGGCAAGCTTGTCCTCCTCACCTTTATCTACACCCGTTGCCAGCTTGCCGATTTTTGCCCGCGCATGAGCCGCAACTTCGCCGACATCGACAAGGCGCTCGCGGCCGACCCCGCGCTTTACCAGCAAACACACCTGATCTCCGTCAGCTTCGACCCCACTTATGACACTCCCGGAGTTCTTCGCAGCTATGGCGGCGCTTATACCGGTAACTACACCAAGGAAAAGTTTGCGCACTGGGACTTTGCCGCTCCGACGCAGAAAGAGCTGCCGGCGATGACGCAGTTTTTCGATGTAGGTGTCACTCCCGGCGATAGTAAGTCACTCACCCATTCGCTTTCCACGGTTTTGATTGGTAAAGACGGCAAAATCATCGCCTGGTATCCGACCAACGACTGGGATCCGAAGCAAGTGGTTGCGGAGATGAAGAAGAGTTCCTCCGCATAGGTAGGCGGCTGCTCAACTATCCACCAAAATGAAAGATCTTTTGACCATGTAACATTCCATTCATTTCGTATTGATCGATCCTTAATCGCTAACGCTATAGTTTCAGTGCTATGCGAGACATCAAATCTTTACGCACTTCCTTTCTGGCGGCCGTAGTGTTTTTTTTCCTTTGTTCCTATCTTCAGGCCCAGTACGACAATGGCAGCCTGGTTGGAACGATTCGAGACAAAAGCGGGGCCGCAATTCCGGGCGCTGCCGTCACCATTACCAACAACGCGACGGCCGTTCCTACAAAGGTGACGACGAACGCAGAAGGTGACTATGAAGTCCCGTCCCTTCGAGTCGGCGTTTATAACTTCTCGGCTTCTGCGCCCGGGTTTTCGAATGCCGGCGCTAATAACATCAGTGTCTCGGTCGGCGGAAGGCAGCGAATCGACCTGACTCTCGGCGTCGGGTCCACCCAGGAGACTGTGGAAGTCTCGGATGTTGCCCTGCAGATTGAGACAGAGTCGAGCGAACGCGGCCAGACCATTACCAACTACCAGAGCGAAGCGCTGCCTTTGGTGACGCGCAACTATTCGGACTTCCTGAGCCTGATTCCGGGTTCGCGGCAGGCGCCTACAGCGGCAACAACGAGCTCCATCAATTCGCTCGTGCGCGCCGGTTCTTACAATGTCAACGGCGAACGCAGCATGTTCAACAACTTCCTGCTCGACGGTCTGGATAACAACGCCTACGGCGAGAGCAACCAGGGATTCGACAACCAGATCATTGCCATTCCTCCCGATTCTGTCGCCCAGTTCCAGGTCGTCACCGACAACGAGAGCGCTGAGTATGGGCGGTCCTCTGGCGCAACGATCAACGTCGCGTCGCAGAGCGGCACCAATCGGTTCCATGCGACGGTATACGAGTTCATCCGCAACACCGATCTCAACGCAGCGGGCTTCTTCAAGCCCCTGACCGTCAGCAACACGGGAACAACCGTCCCGTTCGTGAAGCCGACCTTCAATCGCAACCAGTTTGGGGTGAACTTCGGCGGACCGATCATCAAGGACAAGCTCTTCTACTTCGTCGACTACGAAGGCTTCCGCCAGGTGCTCAAGCCACTCAGCGTGCTTACTCTGCCGACGCAGAATGAACTCAACGGCGTCCTCGTCGTGCCGGTGAAGAACGCGTTGAATCCCGGCGTCGTTTACCCGGCGGGCACGCCAATTCCTGCGAGCGCCATCAATCCGCTCTCCGCGCAGATCATCAGCTACTTCAAACAGCCTTCCGTCTACGATGCGCTTCCGAAGAGCGGCCTGCGGCTACTACAGGTCTGGCGACCAACGACTACGCGGTTCAGGTTCCATTCACTGATAACTCCGACAAGGGCGATCTTCGCCTCGACTGGCAGATCAACTCGAAGAACTCGGCGTTCCTGCGCATCAGCGATCGCAAGGAGACTGGCGTCAACTATCCGAGCATTCCAATTCCCCTCGACGGCCAGACTAACGGTACGATCCGCATCCTCGACCAACAGGTCGCGTTCGGCTACACGTACCTGCTGAGCGCAAGCAAGGTTCTCGACGTTCGGCTGGGCCTGGATCGCACCAAGGCCGGCAAGTACAACCTCTCGATCGGCAACACGGCTTTCACCAATATTCCTGGTCTTCCGACCAATCCAGTTGTTGCAGGCGGGCTGCCGTCGATCGGGATCACCGGCTTCACCGGCTTCGGCCGCCAGAGCACCAATCCGCAGTGGCAGGACCCTGCTCTCATCGATCCGAAGTTCAACTTCACCTGGGTGAAGGGCAAGCACTCAATGAAGTTCGGCTACGAGTACGAGCACATCTGGATGGCGGTGAACGACAACAATCCGCTCTACGGATCGTTCACCTACGGCGGAGGCTACTCGAACGGCGGTGGTTCGACCGTCTCCGACACCTACTGGGCCGACTTCCTCTTCGGCACGACCAACGTCTATTCGCTGGCGAACTTCTACGAGGCGCACCTTACGCAGAACATTCACAACCTGTATGCGCAGGATGACTGGCGCGCCCTCCCCAATCTGACCCTGAACATTGGTCTGCGCTGGGAGTACGGTTCGCCTTACTCGGATCTTTACAGCCGCATCTCGAACTGGGACCCGGGTTCGCAGACCGTTCTCACCACCACTCCCGGAGCCGTTGCAGGCAATGGAATCACTCCTTACTCCGGTGGCGGAGTTTACGGCAAGACGCTGGTCAATCCGGACTTCACCGACTTTGGTCCGCGCCTGGGCTTCTCTTACGCGGTCGATACCAAGACGGCGATTCGCGGCGGATTCGGCATAAGCTATGCGCACTACACGCGCGCCGGCTCGGGCGACATCCTGGGCATCAACGCGCCTCAGGCTCAGTTCGCCTCCGTCAGCCAGATTGCCCCGTCGGCCACGAACCACTGCTCGAGCCCGCTTCCCGCTCAGATTATTCCTATCGGCACCACGACACCATCGTGCTTCGCGACCTCCGATCAGGGATACCCGAGCGGCCTCGTGACGAGCTTCAACAAGGCCACCGACAACATCACCTACATCCCCAAGAACACCAAGGACAGCTACGTTGAGAGCTACTTCATCAGCATTCAGCGCAGCCTTGCGAAGAACACGCTGCTCGACATCGCCTACGTCGGCAATCACGGCGTCAAGCTGCAAGGCTTCCTGAACGCCAACCAGAAGAATCCCGCTGCAGGCTTTGCGCGTCCCTACACGAACTGGCCATCGGACATCACCGCGGCTGTGAACGAGTTCTACTCGAACTTCAACTCACTGCAGGTGAAGTATGAACAGCAATTCGTAGCCGGGCTCACACTGCTCAACTCCTTCGCATGGGAGCACTCGCTCGACAACGCCAGCGCCTCGCTCGAAGGCAACACGCCTTCGCCGCAGGATGGCAACAACATTCGCGCCGACTATGCGCAGTCGGATTACAACCTGCCGATCGCCAACATCACCAGCCTCGTGTACGAGCTTCCGTTCGGACGCGGGCAGCACTTCGCCGGCTCGGCGAATGGTTTCGTCAACACCTTCATCGGAGGCTGGCAGGTGAGCGCGATCAACACCATGCAGGCTGGCACACCCTTCAACATCACCTACAGCCCCAACGGCTCGCAGGCTGTGTCGCCTCAGATCTCGGCAACCTACCGCGGTGCCAACGAGTATCGTCCGAACCATGTTCCTGGCCAGAAGGTGACCCAGGGACGCAGCAATCGCGCAGCCAACACGGGCTACGTCAACTACATCAACTTCAATGCGTTCGTTCTGCCGCCGATCAAGGACGCCGCCGGCAATGTGCTGAGCCCTTCGGCAATGCCAGCCGCAACCCGGGCCGCACACCGGCGTTCTACCAGACTGACCTCGCGCTCAACAAGAAGTTCGCGACTCCGATCGAGAGCCTGAAGGTTGAGTTCCGCACGGAGTTCTACAACATCTTCAACCACACCAATCTGTATCTTCCCGGCACCATCAGCGGAACGCAGGGCACGACAGCAGCAAATGTCGGCGCTGGCGGAACGGTCCCCATCAGTGGGATCGTCGGCGGCATTCCGAACGGTGGCGGCCAAGTCACCAGCACCTTTGAGCCGCGCATTCTTCAGTTCGGTTTGAAGATCATCTACTAATGTCCCGTCGGTTTCGTCCGAATCCATATAATCCTAGTAAGAAGGCCCGGCCTCGCGCCGGGTCTTCTTCGTAAGCGGACAGTTGTTTTTGTAACAGCACAAAAGACAAAGTTTAGTCGCCACGCCATCCACCCAGACAACAATAGATCGAAACTCGGTCATCTGACTCAATGACGTCTTTGATCGTCTGATTTATTTTGTACAGCCAGTATGGAGGATTTTTAACAATGATTAAGAAACAATCTTGCAATTCCAGCACTCGCTTTTGCTTTGTCAGCGTCCGGCTTCGTTACGGCACAACCGTTGGCCGCGGCTGTCCGCCTTCCAGGATCATGACCGGAGCTGGGACACGCCGCCAGCGGAGTTTCGCGAAGTGCAAAGCCAGGGATATCACGATGGTGTTGAAGGCGCCCGCAAGGACTACGACAAACACCGCCGTCCCGACGTCAACAATCGCGATGAGTATCGTCATCCGCATGTTGCGCCCAGCCTGCAGGGCAGACTATCGCGAGGGATTCCGCCGAGGTTACGAGACGGCGATGGGACCACATGATGCACGCGAACACGCGCACCCGGTAGCAGCAACTTTTCCGAGGTAAGAGATATCCGGCCATCGAGGCCGGATATCTTTTTGTTGGGCACCCGCGACTGATGCTTGTCTCGAGCGGAGTGTCGAAAATCCCGCGTTCAAATCCGCTATGCTGGTAGCAGACCCACCGAGGAGTCTCTACAACATGGCAAAACTTACGATCGGCTTCGGCATTCTGCTCGTTCTGCTTGGCATCTTTGGTTTCGTCGCGACCGGCAGCGCTCATCCCACAGCTCTAATCCCGGTCTGGATCGGCCTGTTGTTCGTCCTCTTCGGCGTCATGGCCAACACGGAGAACTCAAAGAAGCGCATGCTGTGGATGCATATCTCCGTCACGGTTGCGCTGCTGGTCTTCCTTGGAATGATTCCCGCGCGCCATCGATGTCGTCCGGCTCGCCCACGGCGTTTCTTTCCCTTACCCCGCGGCCGTGGAAGAAAAAGCAACTCTCGGGCTCTTCTGCCTGATCTATGTCCTGTTCTGCGTGCGATCCTTCATCACAGCCCGCCGCAGCCGCCTGGCGTAGATGCGGGGCAGGGAATCGACTGAAACTATTGCATCGCGAGTCCCTTCATGGATCATCAAACGCGCCTGAACATGAGGAGAAATCGGACCAGGGTACGCCCTGGGCTTCATCCAGAGCGGGAATGTATTCGCCCTGCGGCGTAAAATTGATACATCTATGTCCTCATCCTTCGGCCCATCCAAATTCGGCGGCGGTATGAAGTCCGTAGATCGCCCTTCGCGCGGCGTCGGCAAAGCCACGACGGCGGACCTGTCCGAAGTCTCGCCCCAAACCAAAGCTGAAGAAGGTGATGCCCGAGGTCTGGAAGCTCATCAAGCCGCGCCGGTGGCTCCTCTTTGGCAGCTTCTTCCTGATCATCATCAACCGCGTCTGCAGCTTCGCCTTGCCGGTCTCGTCCAAGTTATCTGATCAACAATGTGATGTACAAGCACCAGATGAATCTGCTGCCGTGGATCATCGGCACCGTCGCTGCAGCCACCTTCATCCAGGGCCTCACCTCCTACACGCTCACGCAACTGCTCTCCACCGCTGGCCAGCGCCTTATCTCGGAGCTGCGCACCCAGGTCCAGGAACACATCGGCCGCCTGCCCGTCGCCTTCTACGACGAAAACCGGACCGGCACGCTCGTCGCCCGCATCATGACCGACGTCGAAGGCGTCCGCAATCTCGTGGGTACCGGGCTGCTCGAGTTCGTCGGCGGAATTCTCACCGCCATCATCGCCTTCTGCATTCTCATCCGCATCAGCGGCCGCATGACGCTGCTGACCTTCTGCATCCTTCTCGTCTTCGGCGTCATTCTGCAGAAGGCGTTCAAGACAATCCGGCCCATCTTCCGCGAGCGCGCCAAGATCAACGCCGAGGTCACAGGCCGCCTCACCGAATCTCTTGGCGGCGTGCGCGTCGTGAAGGGCTACCACGCCGAAGCGAGCGAGGCGCGCGTCTTCGCCGCTGGGGTCAAGCGACTGCTCGATAACGTGATCAGCTCCATCACCGCGCAGTCGCTCATGACGCTCTCGTCGACGATGGTTCTTGGAGTCGTCGGCGGCCTCATCATGTACCTCGGCGCCCACGAGATCTCCGCACATCGTCTCGACGTCGGCGGCTACGTCGAATACACCATGCTGCTGGCCTTTATGGTCGCGCCCGTCGTTCAACTCGTCTCCATCGGCACCCAACTCACCGAGGCGCTCGCCGGCCTCGACCGCACCACCGAGATCCTCAGCGAACGCGAGGAAGACAGCGAACCCGCCCGCACCGTCACCATGCCGACGATTCATGGCGATGTCGCCTTCAACGATGTCACCTTCAGCTACGAAGCCGACAAGCCCGTCCTTCACGGCATCAGCTTCGAGTCCAAACCCGGAACAGTCACGGCTCTCGTTGGCTCTTCCGGATCCGGCAAGTCCACCATCATCTCGCTCATCTGCGCCTTCCATACCGCGACCGGCGGCCAGGTCCTGATCGATGGCGTCGACCTCGCCACTATCCGGCTCAGCAGCTATCGCCAGCAACTCGGCGTCGTTCTACAGGAGACCTTCCTCTTCGACGGAAGCATTCGCGAAAACATCCTCTTCTCGCGGCCCGAGCGCCACCGAGGAGCAGCTGATGGAGGCCTGCCGCATCGCCCGCGTCGATGAGTTCGCCGAGCGCTTCCCCGAGCAGTACGACACCATCGTCGGGGAGCGCGGCGTAAAGCTCTCCGGCGGCCAGCGCCAGCGCATCTCCATCGCCCGCGCCATCCTGGCCGACCCGCGCATCCTCATCCTCGACGAAGCCACCAGCTCACTCGACTCCGAGTCCGAAGCCATGATCCAGAACGGCCTCAGCTATCTGATGCAGGGCCGCACGACGTTCGTCATCGCGCACCGTCTCTCCACGATTCGCCGCGCCGACCAGATCCTCGTCATCGAGCAGGGCATCATCGTCGAACGCGGCACCCACGAGACTCTCTACCAGCTTGGCGGCCGTTACTACGACCTCTACACCCGCCAGCACGGCCTCGAAACCAATCTCTTCCTTGCCCCCGGCGAAGGCGACAAGGTCGAAGACCTCAACTACAACAAAGGTCTAGACACCGCCTGAATAGGTACACTGATGTGTATGGCGATTCATGCACTTGCAAGATCACGTTCGTGGCAGATTGATATTTACCGTCTTCGATCGAGATCCTGAGAGGAAACATTACGCCCGAAATCCGCGTAGTTGACGCTGGTTATGGCTATGGGCGAACACCGTCAGTGCATCGTCCTACGCGGAGGCTGCGACCGGTCTTCGCTCGTCGACGCCCAAAACCGCCGTAGAGGAGTTCAGCATGGGCGCTGCCTTGGCAGCTGGCAGCTCTGCACCCAAACTTGCCTGGAAGCACCTTACGCATAGGGCCAATTCGAATAAGATCGGACTATTCCCGAGTGACTGGTTACCGATGTTGTCAACTCTGCAGCTCTGTGCTGCACTTTGCGCGTGAACCGAACGCTCTATTTCCTCGCAGTGGTCGAGGAACTGTGGCGCTGTTTGCTCCGGCCTCGGAGGAATGTTGATCTCTGCAGACTGGGCTCGCGCATCGGCATGATACTGTCGAACGTCTACGAGGAAACATCTTCCGCATCAATCGATGGCTCGGAATGGTTTCTAGTTGATCCCGAATCAGCGCTCTACTCGCACGATGAACCCATCCGTAGATTCGGAATGGTCTTACGATGGCCGATCCTGAACTTCAAGACGACTATTTTGCATGATCGCCGCTGGGCATGACGACATGGTGGTGCCTGTTCGCCGCAAACGTCAGCGAGTGCAGTCTAGACGTACAATGTAGCGCTTTTGCGAACGAAAGGATAACTCCGCTGCGCTCTGCGTCTTCTACTAGCGCTCCACCCCCAAGCTCCCTCAGCAGAAACGCATAGTCAAACGCAATCTCCTTCAGGTAGTCATACCTTCCCGAAGCCCCGCCATGCCCCGCATCCATGTTGATGTGCAGCAGCAGCGGCGTGTCGTTCTTCTTCAGCGTCCTTAGCTTCGCCACATACTTCGCCGGCTCCCAGTACATCACCTGCGAATCGTTCAGGCTCGTCTTCACCAGCATCGCCGGATAGTCCCCGGCCTTCAGGTTGTCGTACGGCGAGTAGGACCGCATGTACTCAAACGCCTCCGCCTCATTCGGATTTCCCCACTCCTCATACTCCGCCACCGTCAGCGGCAGGGAAGCGTCGAGCATCGTGTTCATCACATCCACGAACGGCACATGCGACAGCACGACGCGGAACAGATCCGGCCGCTCATTCACGACCGCCCCCATCAGCAATCCGCCGGCGCTTCCACCCTCGATCGCGACTCCGATCCTTGGCTCCATAGCCCTTCGCGACCAGTTGCTCTGCCGCCGCGATGAAGTCCGAAAACGTATTGCGTTTCACCATCATCTTTCCAGCGTCGTGCCACGAATCGCCCATCTCGCCGCCACCACGAATGTGTGCATATGCGATCACCACACCACGGTCCAGCAGCGACAATCTGGAGGCGCTGAAGCCGATCGGCAGAGGATATCCATATGACCCATATCCATAGAGATAGAGCAGGATTCTTCGAGTCGCGCTTGAACTTATCGCGACGGTAAACCACCGAAACCGGAATCTTCACGCCATCAGCAGCCTCAACCCAGACTCGCTCCGAACCATAGAGCGCCGAATCGAACCCTCCCGGCACCTCCTGCTGCTTCAAAAGTGTTGAAGTGCCCGGCTGCCACGTCGTACTCGTACACCGAAGCAGGCGAAACCAGCGACTGGTAGCCGTATCGAAACTTCTCCGTCTCGAACTCCGGATTGGTATGCGGTCCAGCGGAATAGACCGGCTCCGGAAACTCAATCTCTCGTGATCCGCCGAGCTTTCCATCCGCTCCAATCGCCGTCACCGTCAACGTAGGCAGTCCCAGCTTTCTGCGCACGCTCACGCAGAACGAAGCGAAGAGCTCGAAGTCTTCCAAGCGGAGCATCTTTGTCCAACGGGATCAGCTCCTGCCAGGAGTCGCGGCCGGGCTTTCGCACGGGCGCCGTCACGACTCTGAAGTTCTTCCCCACATCGTTCGTCCGGATGTAGAACAAGCCGTCGCGATGGTCCACCGAATACTCCTGCTCGTCCACTCGCGGCGCGATGATCTGAAACTCTCCCTCGGGAGTGTCCGCGGGGAGGAACCGGCACTCGTTTGTCGTGTGGCTTCCCGCCTCCATCAGCAGATATTTGCGGTCCCGCGTCTTGCCCACGCCAAGGTTGAAGCGTTCGTCCTTCTCCTCGTAGACGACCGACATCGTTGCGCCGTCGCATCGCCCAGCCGATGGCGAAACAGATGATCGTGCCGCTTCGTGACCTCGTCCTCGGTCGTGTAGAACAGCGTCGTCGAATCCGCTGCCCAGGCGATCGAGCCGACACGTTCGGCAGTATCGGGCAGGTCTTTTCCAGTCTTCAGATCGCGAATGTGCAGGGTGTACTGCCGAAAGCCGGTGTTGTCGGTCGAATAAGCCAGCATGATATCCATCCGGGCTCACGGTCATCTCGCCGACGGACATGAACGGCTGGCCCTCGGCAAGTTGATTCACATCCAGCAAGATCTCTTCCGGCTGCGACTCATCGAACTTCGCTCCTGTAGCCAGCCTGCGGCAATGAATCGGGTACTGGCGTCCTTCGACCGTTCGCACGTAGTAGAACCATCCGCCGTTGCGATAGGGAACCGACTCATCCGTCTCCTTGATGTGCGACAGCATCTCCGCGTACAGCTTCGCCTGCAGCTTCTCCGTCGGTGCCATCACAGCGAGCGTGTAGGCGTTCTCGGCCTCAAGATAGGCGACCAGTTCCGGCGAGGATTTGTCCCTCATCCAGCGGTAGTTATCCTCAAGCGTGTGGCCGTGCAAGTGTGGTGGGTGTCGGTTCCTGGCGGGCGCGGGGTGGCCGGATGGTACTTTGCGTCATCAATCAGAGCTCCAACTGACAGAATACAGTGTCAGACTGGCTCGAGAGACAACCATTAAGGTATGCTCGTACACCAAATAGGTGTATGACCAACGGCGAGCGTGATGTTGATACACTCGCTCGCCACAGGAGTCAGCCATGAAGTTCAGTCGCCGCTGCACAGTTCTCCTCGGCATGGCAATCATGTCCCCGGCTCTGCTCTTTGCCCAGTTCGATCCCATGGCGACCTCCGACGTCCCCGACCCAGCCAAACCGGCCTCAGCAGCTCCGACGCCCCGCGCACTGCAGGACTCTGGCCCCAACTCCGGAGACGTCGGCCAGGTCATGCAGGACAAGATGTTCCTTCGCAAGGCCGCCGAAGGCGGCATCGCCGAGGTGAAGCTTGGACAGCTTGCCGCGAAGAAGGGAAGTAGCGACGACGTGAAAGCCTTCGCGCAGAAGATGGTCGATGACCATACGAAGCTGAACAATCGAGATTGCCAGCGTCGCCGACACGCTGGGAGTCATGCTGCCAAAGGCGATGAACAAAGAGGACCAGGCCGAGTACGACAAGCTCAACGCGCTATCGGGCAACGACTTCGACATCGAATACCTGACCTTCATGGTGAAGGACCACCACAAGGATCTTCACGAGTTCCGCATCGAGGCGGCCAGCCCTAGCGATCCCGACGCTGCACAAGCCGTCGTCAAAGCGGAGGGCGTCATTCACGAGCACACGGTGATGGTCGACAAGCTCGCCCGCGCAAAGGGAGTTCCGGTGCCCGCCCACGGTCAGCATCCAATCCCGCTCCCGCTCCCACGTTTGTAGACTTGATACTCGAGTCCAGATAGAGGGTGTCTTCGCATCCTCTTTAATACTCGCTGCAATCGAAACGGGATCGCCAACGGAACGTTGCTGAGCAATCAAAGCGTAGAATGACCATCGATGACCTTCCTTTCCCGTTGGCTGGCCGTCGTCCTCCTGATCTTCGCGCCGTCGGTCGTCGTGACGGCCGAATCGGTGAGCACGCTTCCGGCTCCGACCGGCTACGTCAACGACTTTGCCGGCGTCCTGTCTCCTTCAACCAAAGCCAACCTCGAAAACCTCTGCTACCAGGTCGATCGTCAGGCTCACGCTCAGATCGCCGTCGTACGGTCAAAACGCTCGACGGCGACCAGTCGATCGAAGAGTTCGCTACCGCCCTCGAAGACAAGTGGAAGGTCGGCGCGAAGGGAACTGACCGCGGCGTTCTGATGCTCTTCGTCATGACCCCGCAGGCGTTACCGCATCGAGGTGGGCTACGGGCTGGAGGGCATCCTCAACGACGCCAAGGTAGGCGATATCGGCCGTTCTATGGTGCCTGTCGGCACAGCCAGGGCGACTACAACACGGCGATCCCGCTCGGCGTTCAGCAGATCGCCCGCATCATCGCCACCGACGCTGGCGTCACCCTCAATCTCGCCCAGCCAGTTCACCAGTACCATCGCCAGCAGGCCCCGGTTCAGATCAGTTTCACGGAGCTCGTCCTGGGCGGCGGCGTCATCCTGCTGATCCTCTTCTTCCTCGTCAAGACCGGCAACACAGGCCTGATCTTCTTCCTGCTCGGAAATCTGATGGGCGGCGGTGGAGGTGGTTATCGCGGCGGACGCGGAGGACGCGACGGGGACGGCGGCGGCGGATTTGGCGGCTTCGGCGGCGGCAGCTCCGGCGGCGGCGGAGCCAGCGGAGACTTTTGAGGAGCTCAGAATGTAAGAGAGACTTGCTGGCAGAGAAGGGCGGGAATCGGTTCCAGTGAAACAAGTACAGCCGAAGACAGCCATCGACACGTACCATCAAAATCTAGAAACGAAGGGAAATCGAGGAAACATGAAACCTATATGGATTGTGCTTGGTGTCGTGGCGCTTCTCATCGTCGTGCTGCTTTTTGCAGGCGGCAGCTACATCGGCGCGAAGAACACGATGGTGCAGAAGAATGAAGCGGTCAATCAGGCCTTCTCGCAGGTCAACGTCGTGCAGCAGCGCCGGCTCGACCTTATCCCGAACCTCGTCGCATCCGTGAAGGGATACGTCGCCGAAGAGTCGACGATCCTGACCAACATCGCCAACGCGCGCGCCGGCGTCCTCGCCGCAGGCAGCGACACGCCAGCAACATCAACGCCAACTCCAAGCTGGACGTGGCATTGGGCCCGTTCTTCCGCCTGCAGGAGCAGTATCCCGATCTAAAGGGCAACGAGCAGTTCATGCGCTTGACGGATGAGCTGGCCGGGACGGAAAATCGGATCGCCGTGGAGCGCCAGCGATACAACAAGACGCTCAGGACTACAACACCTACGTCCAGCAGTTCCCCAACAGCATCTGGGCAAACATCGCCGGCTTTCATTACAGGGACGAGTACTTCAAGGGCAACCCGGAGAACAGTGTGGCGCCGAAGGTCGACTTCTCGAAGTAGACGAAGCGAACTGACTTGGCCCATATAAAAAGCCGTCGCATCATGCGACGGCTTTTTTATTGCATGTAACAAAATGACTTGACTTACTTGGTGAACGAAGAGATTGCGGTTGCCTCGTCATCCTTGACGTCGAAGACAGTGTAGAGTTTCGTGATCTGCAGCAGATCGTGAACCTTCTTGGTCAGGTTCAGCAGCTTCAGCTCGCCGCCGCTGTTCTTGACCGTGGTGAAGGCGCTGACCAGCTCGCCGATGCCCGAGCTGTCGATGTAGCTGATGTCGCCAAGGTTCAGCAGAATCTTGTTGGAACCCTTCGCCAGCACATCACGAACGGCGTCGCGAATCGTTACGCTGCCTTCGCCGAGAGTGATGCGGCCGCTGAGATCCAGAATGGTAATGCCGTCCACCTGGCGAGTATGTACTTTCATGCTCATGTGTCGTTTCTCCTTAGGTCCCCGGTGCTTTGGTTCCGGTCCCTTAGGTTCCAGGCTGCGCCGGTGTTCGATGTTTGATAAGTGTCAGTTCCGTGCCCGGATGTAGCTGCCGAAAGTTTACCTCATCCATGAAGGCTCTGATGAGAAAGATGCCCCGGCCCGAGCCGCGAAGGATGTTTTCCGGGGCCAGCGGGTCGGGAATCTTGTCCGGATCGAGCCCCGGACCCTGATCGGCGATGCGGATAATCAGGGAGTCGGACGGTCGTCTCAAACGAGGCCACGATGTGCTTGTTCGTGTCGTACGAATTGCCGTGCAAGCACAGCGTTTACGGCTGCTTCGCGCACGGCCATGGCGATATGCGGAACCGTATCCTCGTCGAATCCGGCCCGCTGGGCGAATTGCTCGGCGGTCAGCTCAATCTTGTTCACGCTGTCAAGAGACGAATCGAGAGTGAAGCTGACACGGCTTGTCGTTGAGTCGGCCAAAGCTGTCCTTGCGTACCTGTATGCCAGTTGTCAACCTCGGAATAACGGCAGTGATGGCAGTGTGCTTGTGGATTTCTCGAATGTCAAGGTTGCCTGTAGCTTCTTGCCGATATTCCGTCTTTTGGGTCCCGTAGGGAGTGACATGACCGGCTCGCCGCAACTCCTGTGCGCAGACAAGCTGGGCTAACATGCGGGGTAGTAGGTAAAGTTGGGTAGAGCACTCGCGGCCCGACTCTATGACAAAGCATGCCAATCAAAGGACGAGTGTCTCTGCCCTCATGGGCTCGGCCGTCGTTGACGCCCAGGGAAGCACCTTGGCCATGTCCGCGAGTTTGCCGTAGCTCCTTCGGTCGATGCCGCCCACATCCACGGCATCGTCCTCAAGTGGCCTCGGCCAAACGCGGCGACCGCCACTAGCCTGGTCCCGGTCGCGCATCTTCAACTCACTTCCAGCGGTGCCATGCAGCTTCGCGAGACCGCCCGTCCCGACGCCCCTGCCCGACGACGACAGCTATCTCCTGCTCGAGCGCGACTTGCTCGACCAGCAGATCATCGATGTATCACGGCCACAAGGTCGTTCGCGTCAATGACGTAGACCTGGTGTGGGAGAACTGTCAGCAGGACGGCCCGGACCTGTTCCTCCGCATCGCCGAAGTGGAGGTGGGCATGCGCGGAGCGGTCCGCCGCCTCCTGAAAGGCTTGCCCGGAACCTCGGTTGACCGAATCTCCTCCCGATTCGGCGCCAGCGTCATTCCATGGGACTTCGTCGACCTCATCGACCGCGACCCCGCCCGCCGCGTCCGCCTCAAGATCGAGCAGGACCGCCTCTCGAAGATGCACCCCTCCGACATCGCCGACATCCTCGAGGAACTGGCGCCCGCCGAACGCCAGGCTCTCTTCATCTCGCTCGACGAGGAGGTCGCCGCCGAGGCGCTCGAAGAGGTCAAGCCCAAGATGCAGCAGTCGCTCATCGAATCTCTCGACTCCGAGCAGATCGCCGGCATCGTCGAAGAGATGGACCCGGGCGCCGCCGCAGACCTGCTCTCCGAGCTGACCGACGAACGCTCCGAGGCCATCCTGGAAGAGATGGACCCCGAGGAGCGTCAGGAGGTCGAAGACCTTCTCGAGTTCTCCGGGGATTCCGCCGCGGGCCGCATGACGACCGAATACATCGCCCTGCCCGCGAATGCCATCGTCGAACAGGCCATGACTGCGCTGCGCGAATTCGAAGGGGACATCGAGACCATGACCGAGATCTACCTGATCGACGAAGAAGAGCGGATCACTGCGCTCATTCCCCTCGTGCAGCTTGCTCCTTGCGACCGCGCAGACGCCGCTGGCCGCGTCTGCCGCAGGGCCACATCGTCAGCTGCAACGTCAACGCCAACGGCCGCAAGGTCGCCGAACTCTTCGACAAATACAATCTCCGCTCGCTCCCCGTCGTCGATAATGACAGAAAGCTCGTCGGTGTCATCCACGCTGAACAGGTGATTGCTCTTCTGCGGGCTAAGAATTACTCGAGCCTGAAACCCGCAATATGATTCACGAACCAGGGCAGCACAAAGGAAACGCTGTTCAAAGGAAACGCAGCAGTCCATGAAGATTCTGTACGCTGCCGGTCTCTCGCCCAAAGAATCGTCCCTCTATCGCCTCTGGGCTCTGGAGCGCCTCGGTCATCAGGTCATCCCCTTCAATACCTTCGACTATCTGCCTCGAAATCCCCTCGTCAGCAAAGTCGCCCATCGGCTATCTGCGGGACCATCCGTCAACCGCCTGAATCGCGATCTGCTGCGCGATCGGTCGAAGCCGAGAGGCCCGATCTGCTTTGGACCGACAAACTCCTGTCCATGCGCTCCAAGACCATCGACCGCATTCGCGAGCATGGGCATCGCTACCGTCAGCTACATGATCGACAATCCCTTCGGTACACGCCGCGACTCCGGCTGGCGACTCTACATGAAGAACATTCCGCACTACGATCTGCACGTCGTGCAGCGCGACAAGAACATCCTCGACTACACGCCCACGTGGAGCGCGCGACGTCATCAAGATCCAGACCGCATACGAGCCGACACTGCACTTTCCCCCGCCCGCAGGCTGGTCCGACGCAGACCGCGACCGCCAGGTCTCCTTCATCGGCACGCCCTATGACGACCGCGCCAAGACCCTCGGCCGGCTCTGGCGCGAGTGCGGCTTTTCCGTCGTCGTCTCCGGCAGCGCGAAGCTCTGGGGCCGAGCCATGGAGTCTGACGCCTTCAAAGCCACCTTTCGCGACGGAGAGCTCTTCCGCGACGAATATCGCGAACGCCATCTGGCGATCGCGCATCAACCTGAGCTTCCTCACCCACTCCAATCAGGACGAGTTCGTCCACAAGAGCTTCGAGATCGCCGGCTGCGGAGGATTTCTCCTGGCCGAACGCTCGGCAGGACATCTGCAGCGCTTCAAGGAAGACGAAGAAGCCGTCTTCTTCTCCACTTTTGAAGAACTCGCCGAAAAGATTCGCCGCTATCTGCCCGACGAGGCTGCCCGGCAGCGCATCGCCATTGCGGGGAACCTTCGCGCAGCCCGCGACGGATATCACAACGACCGGCAGGTCGCACTCATCCTCGAGCGGATTGAATCCATCCTGTCGGCTCGCAACGCAGCCGGTCCTGCAGCGCACCGAATCGCCCGCGGGTCGCCGGTGATCCACGACCTTCTCAGCGATACCCCGACCGCAGGCTTCGTCGCAGATATCTGCATCGTCGGCGCGGGTGCAGCCGGCATCACGCTCGCCGTCGAGTCCGCGCGCAAGGGCAGGAAGGTGCTGCTTCTCGAAGGTGGCGGCGCGGTTCGCGAAGACTCCTCGCAGGCCATCTACGACAGCGAAATCGCCGGCCTTCCGCATCGCGGCATCCACACCGGCCGCATCCGCGTGAAAGGAGGCACCACGGTGCGCTGGGGAGGCCAGATCCTCGAACTCGACGCCCTCGACTTCACCCCTCGTCCCGGCATTCCGGAGAGTGGCTGGCCCTTCCCCAAGACCGAACTGACTCCGTTCTACGAGCGAGCTCTGCACCTTGAAGGCCTTGCCAAGGTCGAGCGAAGCGATGCAGGCCGTCTGGCGTGACCTGGGCCTGCCCTTCACCCAGTTCGATGAGCCTCGAGGCCTACCTCTCACGCTGGTGCCCGGAACCGAACTTCGCCCGTCTCCACAACCGAACCCTCCACACGCACCCCAATATCCACCTCTGGCTCCACGCCAGCGCCGTCGAACTCTTGACCGAAGGGGATGCCGCCACCGGTCTCCGCTGCCGCACTCTTACCGGCGTGGAGACGATATTCCACGCACAGCGCTACGTCTTTTGCCTCGGCGGCATCGAAAGCTCGCGCTTCTTCCTGCAGCCGCGCCCCGGCGGCCTGCCATGGAATCGCTCCGGCTTGCTCGGCCAGCACTTTCAGGATCACATCGACTGCAACGCCGCAACCATCGAACCCATCGATCTCCCGAGCTTCCATGACAGCTTCGACCCCATCATCGCCCATGGCTTCAAGTACCTTCCCAAGCTGCGGCTTCTGCCTCGATCTCCAGGCCGAACTCGGTACACTCAATATCGGCTCGACCATGTCCTTCGAAGACACCGGCAAGGTTCGATTCCAGGCCAAACTCACCATCCGCAACCTGATGCGTGGCCGCTTCGGCGAGGTCACACGCGACAACGTCTTCCACACCGCGAAGCACGTCCCCATGCTCTTCCGTCAGGCGTGGCGATACAAGATCCAACGCCGCGCCTTCGCACCGTCCGAGGTCCGCATTCTCCTCCGCATTCACTGCGAACAGGAACCCACCTCCCGCAGCAGCATCACCCTCACGGATCAGCGCGACCCTCTCGGCCTCTTCCGCATCCGCTTTGACTGGCAGATCTCCGAAAGGGAACTGGAGACGATTCGCCAATACGTTCTCGTCGCCCAGCGCTCCTTGGCCGGCGTCGCCCGCATCATCCCTGACCCAGACCTGATGTCCGGCAGCCCCAACTTCCTCGCGCGCTGCGACGACAGCAACCACCACATGGGCGGCATGCGGATGTCCACCTCCGACTCCACAGGAGTCGTTGACACCAACCTTCGCCTCTACGGCGTCAGCAACACCTACGTCTGCAGCTCTGCCGTCTTTCCCAGCTCCGGTTTCTCTAATCCAACCCACACAGTCCTCGCCCTGGCGCTTCGCCTCAGCGATCATCTCGACGAGGACCGAATCAGACCATGGAACAGATTGCACTCGGAACGTCCGGCCGTCTTACCACGCGACTCGGCTTCGGCTGTTCGAGCCTGATGGGTGCAACGAGTCGGCGTGAGTCGCTTCGCCTTCTCGAAACCGCCTACGACGCCGGCATCCGCCACTTCGACGTCGCCCCTATGTACGGCTACGGCGACGCCGAGAGCTGTCTGGGAGAGTTCCTGCAACACCACCGCGGCCAGGTCACCGTCGCCACAAAATATGGAATCCCTCCGGCAAAAAAATCGACTGTTCTTCGCTTCGGACGCAACATCGCCGGCCCAATCGTCAAGCAATTGCCCGGCCTGAAGCGGCGCCTGGCCTCAGCGGCCAACGCCGTCGCCCACAACGAGGAGCGCCCTGCCTTCACAGCCGCCGAGGCCAAAGCCTCTCTCGAACGCAGCTTCACAGCTCTCCGTGTCGGACCACATCGACCTCTGGCTCCTCCATGAGGCAACCGCCGCAGACCTGCAGGACGACAGCCTCCTGCAATTCCTTGAAGCCCAGGTAGAGAAGGGAACTATCGGTACCTTCGGCGTCGGCAGCAGCTCCGATAAGATTCCCGCCCTGCGTCACGCAACGCCTCGCCTACTGCCGCACCCTTCAGTACGAGTGGTCCGTGCTCGACTCACCCATACCCGACTCCCACCCGCCCGGCAGATATCTTCCGAATTCACCACCGCGCGCTCACCGACAAATTCCGTTCGCTTCACGCCGCACTCCGGCGGCAACAAGACTCTTTGCAAGCGCTGGTCCGCGTCGATCAACACAGATCTCAGCAGCGCCGAAGACCTTGGCGCACCTGATGCTCAAGGCTTCGCTGGTGATGAATCCCGTCCAGCATCATCCTCTTCTCCTCCAAAGATCCCGCGCACATCCAAGCCAACGTACAAGTTGGGCACGACAGCAGCCTCGAACGCCCCGCGCACGAGCTTTACAGTCTCGTCCAAAAAGAACGCGCCCAGCTCCTGCCAGCGTGATCGGAAATGGCGGTCTCTACACAACTTGGTTCCCTTGAAGGCGGAATCGGTCCAGAGGGAAAGATGAGGTAGCCTGATAGAGGCGAGCCGACGCGTTCTCCCACCAGCAAAATAAAGGAACGAGTGATGACTTCCTGGCGCATCTGGAGAACCCGGCTCATTATCATCTTCGCCGTGCTGGGCCCGGGATTCATCACCGCCAACGTCGACAACGACGCTGGCGGCATCCTCACCTACTCCCAGGCCGGAGCGCAGTTCGGGTACACGCTTCTTTGGACGATGATCCCGATCACGATCGCCCTTATCGTGGTGCAGGAGATGTGCGCCCGCATGGGCGTCGTCACCGGCAAAGGCCTCAGCGATCTCATCCGCGAAGAGTTTGGTCTCCGAATCACCTTCGTCATCATGCTCCTGCTCGATTGCCGTCAACTTCACCAACGTGGTGACGGAGTTCTCCGGCATCGCCGGTAGCATGCAACTCTTTCATGTCACCAAATACGTAAGCGTCCCCATCTGCGCCCTCATCGTATGGGCCCTAGTGGTCAAGGGCGACTACAAGAGCGTGGAAAAGATATTCCTCATCGCCAGCGCCTTCTACATCGCGTACATCATCAGCAGCGTTCTCAGCGGGCCCGACTGGCACCTGGCCATGGTCGAGACCGTCAAGCTGCCCCCACGCGGTCTCTGGCAGAACAAGGAATATGTCTACATGACCATCGCTGTGATCGGCACGACGATCACCCCGTGGATGCAGTTCTATCTTCAGGCGTCGATCGTCGACAAGGGAGTCAGCGTCCGCCAGTACAAGACCTCCCGTCTCGACGTCATCGTCGGCTCGATCTTCAGCGACGTTGTCGCCTGGTTCATCGTCGTCGCCTGCGCCGCCACCCTGTACGCCCACGGCATGCGCAACATCGTCGATCCCTCCGACGCCGCCGGCGCCATGAAGCCCCTGGCCGGCCAGTATGCCTTCATTCTCTTCGCCGCGGGTCTCTTCAACGCCTCACTCTTCTCGGCATCCATCCTTCCGCTCTCCACCGCCTACACCGTCTGCGAAGGTCTCGGATTTGAAAGCGGTCTGGACAAGGGTTTCCGTGAAGCCAAGTTCTTCTACTGGCTCTACAGCCTGCTCCTCTTTGCCGGCGCGGCGATCGTTTTGATCCCAAACTTCCCGCTGGTCAAATTCAGCATCCTGTCGCAGGTGCTGAACGGAGTGCTCTTGCCCCTGGTGCTCATCTTCATGCTGAAGCTCATCAACAAGCACGAGTTGATGGGCAAATACACCAACACCCGCTGGTGGAACATCATCGCATGGGTGACGGTAACTATCATGATCGGGCTTTCCCTCGTCCTCGTCTGGAACACGATCCACGGCTGAGCATTTAGAAGTGGGGGGTGGAACATGTGTTCTCAGTTGCCCAAACTAATACTCCTACCAGGAATGGACGGAACGGGAGAGTTGTTTAGAGATTTTGCGAATGCGCTTCCTGAAGAATTTAAGACGGTAGTGGTGCGATACCCCACTGACAATTATTTCTCTTATGCGCAGCTGTCGTCATTTGTGGAATCTGCCAGGCCGGTTTCCGAACCATTTGTGCTCGTAGCCGAATCGTTTTCTGCGCCTCTGGCAATTCAATACGCAGCGACAAAACCGTCCAACCTAAAAGCTTTAGTAATCTGCGCGGGATTCGTGACAAGTCCACTTCGCGGCTGGCGGCGGTTCCTCTGCTCGCGCTTTGCGCCGCTATTCTTTCGCGTTGCGCTTCCTGAAATCGTGGCAAAGCATTTGCTTGTTGGGCCGTGCGCTCCATCCTCAGCCCTGGCCGCCTTGCGAGCCGCAGTCTCATCCGTAAGGCCGCGGGTGCTGTCTGCCAGAGTCCGCGTTGTTCTTACATGCGATGCGCGAGCCGAACTCGGGCAAGTAGCTGTACCAATCCTTTACCTGCAAGCCAAACAGGATCGTCTGGTTGGCGCATGGTGTTCAGAAGAGATTCGAAAAATGATGCCGGAGACCACCGTGATGGTGATTGACGGTCCGCATTTACTCTTTCAGCGAGAACCGCAACTCACCGCAGATGCGATCGTGAAATTCATTCGGCGGACGGTGTGACGAACTGCCACTTACAACAACTTTCCCTCGGACAGATCCCGAATCAGCCCCAGATCCGCCGCAAGAAAGTCATACTCCGGCAGCGCGGTCAGGGGAGCCCATCGCACGTCATTGAATATCCGGTTCTCCAGCGTTCCATCGAACTCCCGCACCACGAAGAACTGAAGGTCGATCGTTCCGCCGTTCCTGTATTTATGCCTGATCCGCGCCACCCTCTTGCCGATCACAGCCGTAATCCCCAGCTCTTCGTTCAACTCGCGCGCCAGCGCATCCTCTGAGCTTTCACCGGCCTCGATCTTGCCCCCCGGAAACTCCCACTTCAAGCTCATCGGCTGGTCCGGTTTCCGCTGGCAGATGAGAACTTCCAACCCGTCTGCCCCATCACCCGGCTGCCCCCGCAGGATCAGCGCCGCGACCACCAGGCGAAGCGGCTTCGCCATCGTCGTCTCTCCGCGTTGTTCGAGCTTGCGAATGGACTCTTTCATCTGCCTACAGATTAGACGATGAATCCATCCAAAAGCTTCTAATCGCTTTACTTAGGCCTGACTGACGCCGGGTAGTAAACGGGCCAGCCCTTTTGCGCGCTCTGTTCTACCAGCTCCGCTGTCGGGTTTACCGGGAACGCCTTTCTTGCGATTTCGAGCATCGCGGCATCGTGGACCGAGTTGCCGAAGACCGCATCCGGCGCGGTCACGCCCACATGTCGCAGGGCAGTCACCTTGCCCTCATCCGTCGGTACGTCGAGAAGCGTATCCGTCACTACGCCGTCTTTCACTTCAACGCGGGCCGCCAACACCCGGTTCGCCGGGATCCCGAAGCGCCGCACGCCCTCTTCGATCACCCAGTTGTTGGTGGAACTCACCGCCCAGATGTCGGCACCCTTCTCTCGAAGCTCCTCTACGAGCGCCAGCATCTCTGGAAAGATGTTTCTTTCGACCTGGCTCTCAAAGAAGCTCTTTGCAGCCCGCCGCATCTCCTCTTCGCGCAGCCGCTGGTACATCTGCACCATGTCCCCGCAGATTGCCAATTCGGAGACATCACCCTTGAGGTATCCGCGATACCGCGCATCGATCCAGTCGGTCGCCTCACGTGAAACCAGGCCGGTCTCCACAGTCCAGTTCATGAAACCGGACCCTGCATCTCCGGACCAAAGCGTTCCGTCGCAATCGAAGACAGCGACCTTAGGGGACAAAGCATGAACGGCTGCGTGAAACTCCACTGTGCTCAAACGACTGACTGCAACAACATGGCTCACAAGATCAACTCAACTATTCTACGCGCCGAACCGCGCGTTCATCATCAATTTCCGTCAAACGATTCACTACCCCTATGGTACGCGTGAAGCCTGCACTTACGCTCAGTGGATGCGGCCAAAGTTGCGACACTAAAACCGTTAGGAAAAGTCCGTATTCAGCTAAACGAAACTTCAAGAAAAATATGTAACATCGTCAAAAAAATCACAATAAAAAACGAGGCCGAAGTTCCGCAGAAAGCACCCTACAGACGCAGGATCCAAACAATGGGAAGCATGGAACGGGAAGCCTGATAGAAAGATCAAGCCAAGAAAAAGGCCCCATTGCTGGGGCCGACCGCTAGAGCAGTATCGCAAGGCTTTTTTCTTATTGCGTGTTCGTTGTCGGCACGATGCAGTTCACGCTTGCTGTCGAGTTTGCTGTGGAAAGCGCCCCGAACGTGCAATTCAACGTGACGCCGTTGATCGTCATAGTCCAGTTGAAGTTGGAAAGGACGCCGCCGACCATCGTAAATGGCTGAACGCCAAACAGCGCCAGCACTGGAACGGCCGGCGACCCTGTCACGGCTTGAATATTGGAAAAAACGGTCGGGTAGACGGTTCCGGGAGTGAAGGTTGTGCCGCCGCTGCTTGAAGTCGAAGCTAGCGCGGGAACAGTCAACGTTTGGCTTTTGCCTGTTGTATCCGTGTATACGACAGAGTATGCAGTGGAAGTTTGTTGCGCGTCGATCTCTTTGACTACGCCCGGGTCTGGATCGGATGATGCGAGCACTGAGGGGCATCCGCTTGCACAGGAAACCAGCAGCGGCAACGAACCGGCTGAAAGGCTGACAGGAGCTGCCCACACTCCGGGCGCGGCACTGGTGCCTAACTGCACGACGGCTGTTGCTGGGATACTTGTGATGGTGATGCCTTCATTGCCGATCTTTACCGCGTTAGGCATCTGCGTTTGAGCGGACGCAAGGGTAGCTGCCGCCATAGTGAGCGCGAGGATGGTGCTACGAAACATTTGTTACCTTCTGATTTTCTTCTTACGGGGAGTGGTAGTACTTCTATATTTTACCGTTATCAGACACAGCACGTGTAGCCTTCATCCCCCGTTTGCGTACGCGATACAACTTAAGTTTCACCCCACGCTAGATCGGCGGTAAGCCCTCAACCACCGTCACCCCAGCCGGTGGAACAAAGACGAAATCCGCATCCTTCACTGGAACATTCTCCTTCAAATCAGAGAAAATAAACTCAGTGACTGCTCCATCCTGTTCTTCCAACCGCATCCGCTCAATTGTTCCGGTAGCAGTCACCCCCAGCGACAGCAGCTTCACCCTCTGCTCCATCCCCTTGGGAACACCCGCTACCAAGAAACCGGAACCATCCGGCGTCACTGTGAGGTTGTCGAGTTCTTTCGACAGCTGAGTGTGTCCTAGGAGAAACCGCAGCGGAGATCGAAGGTCATCCAGCTGCTTCGCCGGCACGCGCGAGGCCTGCGCATCGCCCGGCGTATAAAACCACGCAAACTTACCATCGAGCACAAACACCTTGCCGACAGGAGAGGCATAGCTCCACCGCATCCGGCCCGGCTTCTTCAGCAGCAGCGTGCCCTCTTCCGTGCGATCCATCCCCATACCGGAGTAGCGCTCGGTATAGTGGGCCCGCAGGGAACTGAGATGGTTGTAATGATCGTCAACCTTACGGATGACAGCATTGCTATCCTGCGCCAGCAGGCTCGAAGCACAGCAGAGAGCCGCCAGCAGGAGTGTTCTGGCCAGCATTACTGGATGGGTTGCGTGCAGTTGGTTCCACCCGCCGGATCATAGCGAATCGTGTTGTTCTCGTCGGAGCAGAAACCGCGATCGCCGGTCTTCCCAATCGAGTTAGGAACCGCCGTAATCTCGTACGACGTGTACATGTCCTGATTGTTGACGGTCACCTTGGTGCAGTTGGTGATGGCGAAGGTATAGCCCGCCTTCTGTCCGCTGGCCAGGTCCGGCGTAATTAGCTGCGCCGCCTGTGCGGTCGGTGCGCCCGCCTTCGGGTCGCCGCCCAGTGTCGGCAGGGAGCACGAGAATCCGTTCGCCGGATACGCCGAGTTGTACTGAAGCTCCGCCTGCCCGATCGTCCTCAGCGACTGGATCGCCGAGGTCTCCTGCGCCTGTTTTCTGAGCTTCAACAGCTGCGGCACCGCCAGAGTCATCAGGATCAACATCACCGACATCACGATCAGCAGCTCGATAAGCGTGAATCCGTCTTCTGTCCGTTCTGCTGCCGTTCTATGCTCTGCGCCCAACCAGTCCAATGCCTTCATGGTCTTCATCAATTCCTCAGCGATTCTGTAATCCAGCTCCGAACAAAACTCTATCAGCAGACCGGCCTAACAGGCTAAATCTTCCTGTCCGACCTTCATCGGGCCAAGATTGCCCAGCAGCGTCAAAGCCATCAACTCCGGTTGGAACAACTCCTGCGCCAACTCCTGCACGTCGGTTGTCGTTACCGATTCGATCTCTTCCATAATCTCGTCTACGCCAAAGAAGCGACCGAAGTACATCTGCTGTCGCGCCAGGTTCGCCATACGGCTTCCCGAACTCTCGAGCCCGATGACCATGTTGCTCTTCAACTGGTCCTTTGCCCGCTTCAACTCCACATCGCTGACCGTCTCCTCTTTGAGACGTCGCAACTCCTGTAGAGTAAGCCGCAGAACCTGCTGCGTCTTGTCGACCGAGGTTCCCGCATACACGCAAAGTGAGCCGGTATCCCGAAACGGATTCATTTCGGAGTAAATAGCATAAGCAAGCCCCCGATCCTCTCGGATCGTCTGGAAGAGCCGCGAACTCATCCCGCCACCCAGCATCGTGTTCAGCAGATACACCGCATACCGCCGCGGATCATTCACCGGAGGAGCCGGCACGCCCAGGCAGAACTGCACCTGCTCCAGCGCCTTCTTCCGCTTCAAGGTAATGTGCGGCGTCGCCTTGGGGGCATCCATCTTCGGCAAAACGGAGTTGCCGGTTGCCGCGAGGGAACTGAATTCCTTTTCGACCTGCGCGACAAAAGCATCGTGCTCGAGATTTCCCGCTGCCGAAAAGACCATGTTATTCGGGGTGAAGCGTCCGGCATAGAAATCAAAAACAGTCTGCTGGTTGAAGCTTTTGACGGTCTTCGCCGTTCCCAGGATCGGGCGTCCAAGCGCGTCGCCCTTCCAGAAGTTCTGCGTCCAGACCTCGTTCACCAGGTAATCGGGGTTGTCCTCGTCCATCTTGATCTCTTCGAGAATCACGCCCTGCTCCCGAGCCAGTTCCTCTGGGGTGAAGGTCGGGTGCAACACAAGGTCGGCCAGCACATCGAGCGCCGGCGCGACGTTCTCATCCAGCACCTTAATGTTGAAGCAAACCATCTCCTTGCCGGTAAACGCGTCGAGATTGCCACCAATCGTGTCCACTTCGCGGGCGATCTGCTGCGCCGAGCGCGAGGTCGTTCCCTTGAACACCATGTGTTCGACGAAGTGCGATATGCCGTTCACCTCAGCCGGCTCATCCCGGGATCCAGTCCCGATCCATGCTCCCATCGAGACGCTTCTCAAGTGGGGCATGCTCTCTGTGAGAACTAACAGGCCATTGGACAGGGTGGTCTTTCGGATATTGCGCGAGGCGTTTTTGCTCAAACGGACATCATCAATCAGGGTTGCAGACATACCTTATTCTTTCACAACAGGGCAGGGGATTGGCCCCACCCCGCTCCACAGCGTAAACTGATAAGAGCCAGTAATTTAGGCTGGCCTGCCTCCTTATGTTGAACAAAATAAAAGACGTGTCAGAAAGCAGTTTTTCGGGCGGCCCGCTCTTCGGCCTATCCCTGCCCGAACTGACTGACCTGATGAAGGGACTGAATCAACCCGCCTATCGGGCGGCACAGCTCCACGAAGCCCTGTATCGGCAACGAGTTACCTCTCTCGACGAGATCACCACCCTCCCCTTGGCCCTCCGCGACCAGCTCAAAGCTGACGGGTACCTCGTTGGACTTCCCGAGATCGTCCAGGCCGCCAAGTCTATCGACGGCACCGAGCGCTACCTCATTCGCATGGCCGACGGCGAGACCGTCGAAACCGTCTGGATGCCCGACGGCGATGGAGGTGAGCGCGGAGACGGTTCCCCGGCCGCCGAGGAAGAGGAAAAAGAGGACGTCCTCGTCGCGGAACACAAACCCGTCGCCTTCCCGTACCGCCGCTCCACCATCTGCGTCTCCAGCCAGGTTGGCTGCGCTGTGAATTGCCAGTTCTGCCTCACCGCCAAGCTCGGTATCCGCCGCAACCTCACACCTGGCGAGATCGCCGGCCAGGTCGCCGCCGTCCTCAACCGCCATCACGTTGAACTCGGCAGCTCCCGCGGAAATCCCACCCCAGCTCGCATCAACCTCGTCTTCATGGGCATGGGCGAGCCCTTCCTCAACTACGCGAACTTCATCGCCGCCGTCCGCCTCCTCACCCAGATGCCCATCCCCGAGTCGCGCATGACCGTCAGCACCTCCGGCATCCTGCCGGGCATCCTCGACTTCGCCAAAGAAACGGTTCGCCCCAAACTCGCCGTCAGCCTCAACGCCTCCAACGATCAGGTCCGCGAGTCCATCATGCCCATCACGCGCAAATGGAACATCGCCGCGCTCCTCGAAGCGCTGTCGACCATCCCGCTGCGCAACCGCGAATGGATCACCTTCGAGTATGTGCTGCTCGGCGGCATCAACGACTCGCTCCAGCACGCCGACGAGCTCATCGCTCTCGTCAGTGGCATGCGGTGCAAGATCAATCTCATCGTCTGGAATTCCGGCCCCAACATGCCCTTCCACGAGCCCCCGCAGTCCGGCGTCTCTGCCTTCCAGAAACGCATCATGGCAGCGGGCATTCCAGCCTACATCCGTCGTCCCCGCGGCCGCGACATCTATGCCGCCTGCGGCCAGCTCAAACGGACGCTTGAGTCGTCCGAAGTCGCGCCTCTAGTAGAGATCGCACCTGCGGCCACTCTTCCCGGATAATCGAAAACCACACGCTGTGGCGCAACGTGCCGTCCGGCATAACCATGTGATTCCGAAACGTCCCCTCATGCTTTGCTCCGATCTTGCGCATCGCAGCCTGCGACTGAAGATTCTCATGATGAGTCTTCAGAGCGACGCGGTTCAGGTTCAGCTCCTCGAAGGCATACGTAAGCTGAAGCAGCTTCGCCTCGGCATTCAGCCCCGATCCCTGGAACTCCGGGGCCAGCCACGTCCAGCCGATCTCCGTTGTCTTGTGCACCCGGTCGAGGTCCATGAATCGAGTGCTCCCAATCACCCGATCTCCATCCTTCAGCACCGTCACCCAGGGCATCGCAATCCCTGTCTCGCCAACACCGATCGCCTTCCGCATATACCGCTCAAGATCCTCACGCGTCCTCAAGCGATCCAGAGTATACCGCCAGATCCTGTCATCAAACGCAACGGCGGCGAGCCCCTCCAAATGCCCCATCGACATCGGTTCCAGCCGTACTCTCGCGCCTTCAAGCACTGGCGTCATTCCACACTCCCTTGTTTGTGCTGTCCTATTGCGCGAGCGCAAGTGACGTCTGCCCCAGCCCCAAAGCAAGGAGTCGCTCGGCCACACGATCATAGTCATGCCGCAGCACATCTCCCTCATGCACGAAGTTCCCGGTCACCGGTTCGACTCCGAGCGCCCGGACACGCTCCAGATCGGCCACGATCGGCTCCTGACCTTCGCGGGCATATTGCTCCAGCCGCGCCTTTGAGATCGGCCCCGTGTTGATCAACGCATAGTCGAAGATCGGCGACTGGGTTCCCGCAGCATGCTGCATGATCTTCTCGATATGCTGCGAAGCCGTCAGCCCAAGCGACTCATTTGCCTGCGTCATCAGGTTGCACACGAAGACCTTCGTCGCCCGCGACGCCACCAGCGCCTCCGGCATTCCGCGGACCAGAAGGTTCGTAATCAGCGACGTGTACAGCGATCCCGGGCCCAGCGTGATCAGGTCAGCGTTCGCGATTGCCTCCAGCGTCTCGGGCAGCGGATCGGCCGTCTCCGGATCCAGCCGCAGTTCCACGATGCTGTGTTTGCTCGCTGTGATATTGGTCTCCCCGCGCACCAGGGATCCGTCGTCCATCTGCGCCACCAGGTCGACATTCGTGTTGGTCGACGGATAAATCTTTCCTCGCGCCGCCAGAATCTGCGACGACATCTGCACCGCCTGGGCAAAGTCTCCGGTGATGTGCGAGAGCGCCGCGACAAACAGATTGCCGAAGCTGTGCCCCTCCAGATCGCCATGCTCGAAGCGAAACTGGAACAGCTTCGACAGAAGGTGCTCGTCCTCAGACAGAGCCACCATGCAGTTCCGGATGTCTCCCGGCGGCAGCATCTTGAAGTCTTCGCGCAGACGTCCCGAAGAACCCCCATCATCGGTCACGGTAACTACCGCGGAGAGCTCCCGAATGGCACACGGCAACGTCGGGCAGGGCGCAGGCGTGTTCTCCGGCCCATGGGCTCGGCCAATGCGATCTCTCCTGCGGTCCGGAGTAGGAACGTACCGTTTCAGACCACGCAACAGCGTAGACAGTCCCGTGCCTCCGCCGATGGCAACGACGCGAAGCTCTTTATTTCTTGATTCCGCCGGATTCGGCAACGACATGAGCGAGGTCTCCTACCCAAGCCTAACTGAAATATGTCTCAGCTTGGATGCAAGAGTTAGACCTCGGGATAAAGCAGCTCCGTAAAGCGTGGATCATCCGCCATATCCTGAAAGTCGGAGTCAGAACGCGCCTGAATCCTGTTCCTCGGATTCTGGCGGATCGCCTCTGTCAGGTGCTCCAGGCAGCGGTGCGGGTCACCCGTCATGCTCGAAAGGACCGCAAGTCCATAGAGGGCATAGTCGGCCTTGTCATTCGCCTTCAGGATGATGTTGAACTGCTCTCGCGCGTCTTCGTAGTGCCCGTCGTTCAGCAGCGACACGGCATAGTCGTAGTGTTCTTCGTGGGTTGCGAAGGTGTTCTTTCCCTTCGCCGCCTGTAGCAGGCACGCGTTGCTGTACATCCTGACGCGATCGCCCAGGTCTCCAGCGCCGCCGGCCAGAATCTTTTCGAATGCCGCATGGGCCTTGTCGTATTTGCCTTCCTGCATCAACCGCAGGGCTGCTTCGTAGTGGGCAACGATCTGTGCTCTCGCACCATCTGTTGCGGGGAGGTTTCCAGCTAGGGTTCGTGGAGCACGCTTGGTTGTTGTCGGTACACTTGCAGTCTTCGTCTGAGCCATGGTCATTCCTGTCGCCGGGGGCGTTTCTGAGCTTTCCCATTCTAACGGTAGCCCAATTCTTGTTTATTCTTGTGTCGGTTTTATACGCAGACCGGGCCGTCCGGTCAACTCCGACCACTTCTACGGACTTGATGTTTCTGGTTCCACCCAACCGTCTCTTAACCCGCTGCGGTAGATTTGGTCGTTATTTCTTTCCATAGACCGCAGGATTCAACTCAGGGTCGTTATACATTTTCAGCTGGCGATAGAGCTTGAATCGCCGCTTCCCCAGCAGCACCTCCGACCACAGGGAATCCAGACACCCCGCCAGATCGCTTCGCTGCTCTTCCAGCAGCGCCAGTCGCTCCACATTTCGCCGCCGATGCTCCTCTGTAGCACTCGCCCGATGCGCCTCTTCGCGAGTGTGATAGATCTTCAGCGCCAGAATCGAAAGCCGGTCAATCATCAGTCCCGGCGTGTCCGAGTGCAACGGGGCTGTGTCGTCCTGGTCCAGCCTTTCCATCAGCCATGCGTCCATCTTCTCCATCAGGTCGTTTCGTCTCTGGTTCAGAACATCGATGGCCCTCTTCACCCTCGCGATCTCCGCATCGGCCACTCCGGGAACGCGCGCCTTGTCTTCTTCGTGCCACAACTCAAAGTTCGCCCGGTGCTGCGCCATTGCAAGCGCCATCAATCCGTCCGCACCTGTTTCGAACGCCAGTTCGCTCTCAGTCTCATGCAGAGCCGCGGTCATCTCGTCCTGCATCCGCGTAATCAAAAGTGCATCGAGCATGCAAACATCACTCCAACCAGAAACTTTATCAGGGTCGACAGTCTTCAGCACGCGACACAGTCCTACATCACACTTGCCGCCAGCGACTGAACCAAGCAGACTAGAGTCAGACAATGGCAAGCGCGACAAAGAGGGTATTGATCTACCGGCTAGGAAGTCTTGGCGACACCCTGATCGCATTGCCAGCACTTCACCTCGTAGCTCGCGCGTTTCCCGATGCCGAGCGCCGCCTCCTGACCAACGTACCCGTCAACGCCAAAGCTCCGCCGGCCGCCGCGATCCTCGAGAACACCAACCTCGTCCACGGCTACTTTCGCTACGCAGTCGGCACCCGCAGTACGCGCGAACTCGTTGCCCTCTGGTGGAAACTCGTCCGTTGGCGACCTGACGTTCTCGTCTACATGGGTTCACATCGCGGAGTCGAATCCGCCCGCCGCGACGCAAAGTTCTTCCGGCTCTGCGGCATCCCCCGCCTCATAGGTGTTTCCGTAACCGAAGACATGCAGCAGCACCGATGGGAGGAGTCCACACAAGCCCTCGAACCCGAAGCATCGCGTCTCGCCCGCAATCTTTCTGAGCTAGGGAGCGCAGATCTGGGAGACCCCGCCAGCTGGGACTTGCACCTGACAGAAGCGGAGCACGCCAAAGCAACCGAAGTTCTATCGCCAACCGTAGGCCATCCCCTCATCGCGGTCAGCGTTGGTACGAAAGTTCAATCGAAAGACTGGGGCCGCGACAACTGGCGAGCCCTCCTGAATCGTCTCGCCACTCTCTACCCCAACCACGCACTCGCCCTCTGCGGAGCCGCGGAAGAGAGCGAGGCCAGCGAGTTTACCGCAGACGGATGGCGTGAAAGATCCGGCAGCCCCATCGTCAATCTATGTGGTCTGCTCACGCCTCGAGAGAGCGCCGCTGTCTTCGCCCAGGCTCCGATATTCATCGGTCACGACAGCGGACCGATGCACCTCGCCGCTGCCGTGCAAACCCCATGCGTCGCCATCTTCGCCGCCCGCAACAAGCCTCGGGTATGGTTCCCCTACGGCAAACAGCATCGCGTCCTTTACCACCAGACCGAATGCTGGGGCTGTGGCCTCGAGACCTGCATCATCGAGCGCAAACGATGTCTCACCTCGATCACAGTCGACGAGGTCGTCACCGAGGTTCGTGCCATCCTCGGCTAGCCGCCCCTCCCGAGCGGGTCGAAGATGCGATGATGAATGCAAGGAGATCTCTTCACGCATGTTGCCGGAACTTCATTCGATTCTGAACCTGCTTGAGGGCGGATTCGGTCAACTCAAGGTGCTGGTCATCGGCGACATCATGCTCGACCGCTACATCCACGGCGACGTCGAGCGCATCTCGCCCGAAGCACCCGTTCCGGTCCTCCGTCACGCACGGCGCTACGAGCGTGCCGGCGGCGCAGCCAACGTCGCCATGAACCTCTGCAGGCCTCGGCTGCAAGACGTATCTCGCTGGCTTCTGGGGTAACGACTCCGAACAGGCCGAGTTGGCGGCAATCCTCGAGCACGCAGGCATCGACACCGTCGGCGTGGTCTCAAGCTCGCTCCCCACCATCTCCAAGACCCGCATCGTCGGCCGCACGCAGCAGCTCCTCCGCCTCGACATCGAGAGCCGCGACACTCCGCCCGCCATTGAACTGCAACGCCTACAGGACCGCGCAGTCGAACTGGTCGCGAAGGTTCACGCCGTCATCCTCTCCGACTACGCCAAAGGCGCTCTCCCGGCCGACCTGTGCGAGGCCGTCATTCGCGCCGCACGCACCGCTGGCATCCCGGTCCTAGCCGATCCCAAGACCCCCGACTTCAGCAAGTATTCCGGCGCGACCACCGTGTGCCCAAACCTCGGCGAACTCTCTGCCGCAACCGGCATTCCCGCGCATCACACCGCAGACCTTCTCGCAGCGGGGCAGGCTCTCGTCTCCGAACACGAATTCAAATTCCTAACTGTCACGATGAGCGAGAAGGGAATCAGCGTCCTTCGCCCACCCTCCGCCGGCAACACCGGCATCTATCACTCGCCCGCTCGCGCACGCGAGGTCTTCGACGTCTCCGGCGCGGGAGACACAGTCATCGCTACATTGACCGCATGCCTGGCCGGCGGACTCCAGATCGAGACCGCCGTCGAACTCGCAAATCTCGCCGCCGGAATCGTAGTCAGCAAAGTCGGAACCGTGCCGATCGCCGCACACGAACTCGTCGCAGCTCTAACCCCAAGCTCTGGCATCACTGCTGGAGAAAAGATCCTCGACCTCGAACGCATCAAGCTGCGCGTCGCTGATTGGCGAGCCTCGGGCGAAACCATAGTTTTCACCAACGGATGCTTCGACCTGCTGCACGTAGGCCACATTACGCTGCTCGAAGACTGCCGCCGCTTCGGCTCAAAGCTCGTTCTCGGCCTCAACGCCGACGCCTCCGTCTGCCGTCTCAAAGGCCCGACACGCCCTATCGTTTCCGAGCGCGAGCGAGCTCGCGTCATGGCCGCTCTCGCCGCCGTAGACGCAGTCGTCCTCTTCGAAGAGGACACGCCGCTCGAACTCATCCGAGCCCTCAAGCCCGACGTCCTCGTCAAAGGCGGCGACTACACCATCGAAACCGTCGTCGGCCACGAAGACGTCATCGCCTCCGGTGGACGGGTCGAGATCGTCCCCACCGTCGAAGGCTTCTCAACCACCAACATCGTGAACAAGCTCACCGCGAGCTCCCCGAAAGCGGAGGAGATACAGAAGTGATCATCGTTACCGGCGGCGCAGGCTTCATCGGAAGCAACCTGATCCATTACCTCAACCACGTGAACGAGCGCGACATCCTCCTCGTCGACAACTTCGCTCCCGCACCAAATCTCACCGGCCCAAAATTCCTCAATCTCGCTGGTGCCGAGTTCGGCGACTACATGGACAAGCGTGAGTTCCGCGCAGCCCTCAAGGGTGGCTACTTCGAGAACACAAAAGTCCGCGCCATCCTCCATCAGGGCGCCTGCTCAAACACTCTCGAAGATGACGGCCGCTACATGATGGACAACAACTTCACCTACTCCAAGGAGCTGTTGCATTTCGCGCTCGACCGCAAGATCCCATTTGTCTATGCTTCTACCGCCGCCGTCTACGGCGCAAGTACCGAGTTCACGGAACTTCCGAAGAACGAGCGCCCTCTCAACGTTTACGGCTTCTCCAAGCTTGTCTTCGACAACTACGTTCGCCGCCTCTTGGCCCCCTTCGGATCCCAGATGAAAAGCACCGTCGTCGGCCTGCGCTACTTCAACGTCTACGGCCCGCGCGAACAGCATAAAGGCCGCATGGCCAGCGTCATTCATCACTTCACGCCTCAGCTCAGGAGCACCGGAACCATCCGCATGTTCGAAGGTTCTGGCGGATATGCCAACGGCGAACAGCGCCGCGACTTCGTCTTCGTCAAAGATCTCGCCCGCATCAACATGTTCTTCGCCGGCCTTCTCCCCGAAAGCCCGAAGAAACATATCCATGCTGTCGTCAACGCCGGCACCGGCCACGCCAGAACCTTCAACGCCGTCGCCGCTGCGCTTATGCAAGTCCATGGCCCAGGCAAGATCGAGTACATCCCTTTTCCCGGCGACCTCCAGAATCGCTACCAGCATTTCACCCAGGCCGATGTCACCGCTCTGCGCGCCGCCGGATACACGGCAGAGTTCACAACACTCGAAGAAGGAGTTGCCGAGACCTTCGCCGAGGAACCAGCCTCCTGATTTACTCTCATCCCATGCATTGTTGAACCGAAAGATCACGAAGGATCAAAGGGCCCAGTTCTTGCTTCACAATTAGGAGCCAGTGTGACTGAAGAGCAACGCACGCCGACGATTCTCTGCATCAGCACCTACGAGAAGGGTCAATCCTTCCTCCGTGAAGTTGCTCGCCTCGGCGTCAACGTCCTCCTGCTCACGGTAAACAAGCTCGAACACGCAGACTGGCCGCGCGAATCCATCTCCAAAATCTTCACCATGCCCGAGGAACTCACTCCCCCGCAGGTCCTCAACACCGTCAGCTACCTCGCCCGCGAAAACCGATTCGACCGCATCGTCGCCCTCGACGAGTTCGATCTCGAAGTAGCCGCGCTGCTGCGCGAGCACATGCGCCTGCCCGGCATGGGCGAATCACTTACGCGTCACTTCCGCGACAAACTCGCGATGCGAGTCCGGGCGAAACAAAGCGGCGTGCCTGTTCCAGAATTCACCTCAGTCTTCAACTACGACGACCTCCGCAGCTTCATGCGCGACGTTCCAGGCCCCTGGCTGCTGAAGCCCCGCACGAACGCCTCCGCAATCGGCATCCGCACCATTGAAACACCCGATGCCATCTGGCCGATCCTCGACCAGCTCGGCGATCTCCAATCGCACTACCTCCTGGAGCGCTTCGTTCCCGGTGAGATCTTCCACGTTGAAGGCGTCACCTGGAAAGGACAGATTCTCTTCGCCGCCCCGCACAAGTACGGAAAGCCGCCTATGCAGACGATGCACCAGGGCGGCGTCTTCACCACGCGTGCGCTCGAGCGGCAATCCAGCGAGGCCCTAGCCCTCCGCACGATTCACAAACTGGTCATCGAATCGCTCGGCCTCGTCTCCGGTGTCACGCACACCGAGTTCATCAAGGCGCACTCCGACGGCAGTTTCTACTTCCTCGAGACTGCCGCTCGCGTCGGCGGCGCCTACATCGCCGATGTCGTCGAATTCGCGTCAGGAATCAACCCCTGGGTCGAGTGGGCAAGAATCGAAGTCGCTTCTCTCCTCGAAATGGAATACACGCTGCCCAACCTCAAACAGCTCTACGCCGGAAGCATCATCTGCCTCGCCCGGCAGGAGCAGCCCGACACCAGCAGCTACAACGCGCCCGAAGTCGTCAAGCGCCTCACGAAGCACCATCACGCCGGATTGATCGTTCGCGCTGACTCATCCTCCCGAGTTGAAGCTCTGGTGCAGGAATACAGCGACCGGTTCCTCGACGAGTTCTGCGCCGTCGAACCCGTCCCCGACAAGCCGACAGCCTGACCCGCCCCCGGAGAGCAGCTGTCCCGCATCTCAGGGAATGCCACACGACAGCCAACCGCCTGTCATTTTTGCAGGGAGAATCAACCTGGATAACAGCAAGCTGACCATCAGGTTAACGCTCAGATAAAAGGGGATGATGGTGAGAGCGCTGGGGCTCGAACCCAGGACCAACGCCTTAAAAGGGCGATGCTCTACCAACTGAGCTACGCTCTCAAACCACACTACCAAGTTAGCACATTCAGCCGAGGGAATTGCGTCGCCAACCAGCGGCACCAGAAGCTTTTACACAAGACTGATTTGCTACTGAAGCTCCATTGGGTGCGTATCGCTGTGGCCGCGAAATCAACGGCGAGTCTTCTGCTCGCGATAGCGCAACTCGGTCGCCGCGCCTGGACTGACCCAGAGTCACCCGAGAGCGTTGGTTTTCGACCAAAAGTAGCTCGCCCAATTTCCACGAAATTTGAGTGCCGATTACCCGATGTTGTTGCGCTGTCACACTTAAGTCGCACGATGGATTCATTGACTTGAAGTAACTCCCAAAGTAGCCTCAGGCTATTGCATGACAACGTGTGCATACATATCCATTGAACTCGTAGCGTACAGGCGAAGTTCAAGCAAAAACAACGTCGTCACCCAGATTTACAGGACTCAGAATTATGGATTCTCGCGGTATAGACAGGATCGATGAAGTGGCAGTGGCAGAAACTCCGGAAGATGTGGCGGTCCTCTACTCGTGGGCCAATCTTCACGGTGCAAAATATCGCGACTTCTCTGCCTCGCGTCGTGAGTATCGCGCTCAGTTGAGACATCGCGCAGCCGAGCAGGTACGCGAACAGGCATTGCTTGCCCAGGCCGAGGCAGAAGCCGCCGCAGCCGCAGCCGACTCCGCCGCCCGAAGTGCAGCTCAAGCCGCTCGCACTCATCAGGCCGACGATGCCGACTCCTCCATGCGCCGCGCCCTTCGCGAGGCAGAAGAAGCTGCTCGCACCGCGGCAGCAGAGCGCGTCGAAGCAGCTCGCCGGGCCGAAGCCGCAGCCGTTGCCGAAGCTGCCGCTCGCCGCGAAGAACGAGAGATCGCCGAGGCCCACGCATCCGCGCAAAGGCAGGCCGCCCGCTACGCAGACTCAGAGATACGCCGCAAGGCTGTCGCGTCCGTTAGCCACGTGTCGCCAGAGCTTCCAGGCCAGATCAGCGACCCGTACACGGGTCACCCTGCATCGCTACCCGTTCCATCTCAGCCGATCTTGCGGCCGGATTCAGACTCGCGGCAACATTTCACCCCGACGGAGGATTTGAGTTCCAGGGATCTCGCTCCCAGAGAGATTCCCCGAACCGATCGCGAACGGCGCGAATACATTCCTCCTCCTCCGCCGGCACCTGCACCGCCACCCGTATCTGCAGAGCGCCGCAGCTCCGAAAGCCACCAGACGACCACACGCCGTCCGCAGGGCTATCGCCCCGACGATGCGTCCGGAGTTCGCCAGATCTATCGCGGTCCCGATTACGACGAACCACAAGCCGAGTACACTTCAACCAGTTCGGTCCGGCCCTCAGCTCCCGTGGAGAGTCGCGTGGCGCAAGTCAACGCCGCATCCCAGGAGTTCAAGCCCGCGCCCGAGCAGCCAATTTATTCCCAGCGTCCCTCGTCTTATCCCAATGAAAGCCAGGCTCCGCACATGGCTCAACGTCGTAACGAACCACCGCCGCCGCCCGCTCGCCCTGCACAGGCTGAGCCGACTCCGGCGCCGACACCGCCTCACGCAGGCTCATGGCCTCCGAGCGCCGCAGATCGCGCGCCGCAATTCGTCGAGCCCGGTCGCGAAACCCGAGACATCACCGGCAATCCGCCCGCACCTAAGCCGCTCGCATCGCGGCCCCCAGCGACTCAGCGCCCCGCTCCCCCTGCTGCAGCTCGCCCCGTGTCGCCGTTCTCACAGGCATTGGTTCCATCTGACGCAACTCGCGGCCGCCGCGCACAGGACGACTTCGACTATCAGCAATCGCAGGGATTCCCTGAGCCTTCACGCCGTCCAGCGCCCGAACCGCTGCCCGAATCCTCTACGCTCTCTTCGCAGCGTCCAGCCTATCCGGCAGACCCCGCTGGCCCGGCATGGCTTTACGCTCCACCCGCAGCGCAAGCCGCGCCGAAGCCCATCGCCCCTCAGCCGATGCAATCTCAGTCGTCGGTAGCAGACACGTTGCAACACTCCCGCGAACGCGTCGCCGCTCGCTGGTTCGCTCTCAAGGGCGTCTTCGAGCAACCTGGACAGGATCAGGCTGAAGCCGCGCCGGTACGCCAGAAAGAAACCCGCACGCCGGTTCTTGCGGTCTTCTCTCTTGCTGGAGGCGTCGGCAAGACCAGCCTCGTCGCGACCGTCGGTCGTTCGCTCTCCTCCATGGGAGAGAAGGTCCTGCTGACCGATACCACCTCGCACGGCCTGCTGCCGTTCTACTTCGGCGCAAGCGAACTTCGTCAAGGCACCGTCCGCACCTTCTCGCCACCCAGTGGCAGTACCGATGCGCCGATCTATCTGGTCAGCTACGAAGTCGACCAGAAGGGAGGCGACGAAGCGGCTCAGGAGCAACTCGCGGAAGAGATCATCAGCAACAGCCGAGGCATGCATCGCATCCTGCTGGACCTCACCGTTGGTTCAAGTTGGATCGTCCGTCGCCTGTCTCGCATGAACCCGACGATCCTCGTTCCCGTCGCGCCCGACATGAACTCCGTCATCAGCCTTCAGACGGTGGAAAAATTCTTCAACGGCGTCAACGACGGTGATGGCCGCCCGCTGCAGCCCTACTACGTTCTCAACCAGTTCGACACCTCGCTGCCGCTGCACCTCGACGTGCGCGAAGTCATGCGCCGCCAGCTTGGCGATCGCCTTCTGCCCTTCGTCATCCGCCGCGCTCCGGCTGTCAGCGAAGCACTCGCCGAAGGCATGACCGTAGTCGACTACGCTCCCGACGCACCCGTTGCCGAGGATTATCTCAACTTGGCTACCTGGCTCCGCACTGTCGCCGCACCGGCTACTGCGGGCTTCCGCAACGTGCGTTGGAGTGAGCGATGACAGGGTCGCCCCTCTTCAAGCAGTTCGAATCCGGCGACAGCGTCTTCTCCAAGATTCTTCGTTTCCTCGTTCTCGCAAGCGGAACGTTTCTGCTCTGCTTCACCGGTATTCTCGAACTGACCTGGCCGCAGCAGATTGTCCTCGGCATCCTCACCATCGCCCTGGTCATCTGGCTCGACCGCAGCTCCAGTTCCTATCTCGTCACCCTCACTCTGCTGCTGGCCTCATGTTTCTCGACCTTCCGTTACGGGTATTGGAGAATCGCCACCACCACCAAATTCTTCTTCGACCCCGGTTCCGTGTGGAGCCTGCTCGACGGTTTCTTCATCTCACTTCTCATCTTTGCCGAAACGTATGCCTTCATCATCCTCTTCCTCGGCTACCTTCAGACCATGTGGCCTCTGCGCCGCACTCCTGTTCCATTGCCCGACGACCCTGAGAAGTGGCCCGCCGTCGATCTCCTCATCCCGTCGTATAACGAGCCGCTGAGCGTCGTAAAGTACACGGCCCTGGCCGCAATGAACATCGATTGGCCCGCCGACAAGCTCAACGTCTACATCCTCGACGACGGCAAGCGCGAAGAGTTTCGCAAATTCGCCGAAGATGCCGGCATCGGCTACATGACGCGCGACGACAACAAGCACGCCAAGGCCGGCAACATCAATCGCGCCCTCGCCCGTCTCGACGCTCCGTATGTCGCCATCTTCGACTGCGATCACGTCCCCACCCGCAGCTTCATGCAGGTCACTCTCGGCTGGTTCCTCCGCGACAGCAAACTGGGAATGCTGCAGACGCCTCACCACTTCTATTCACCCGATCCGTTCGAACGCAACCTCGGCCAGTTCCGCACCATCCCCAATGAGGGCGAACTCTTCTACGGCATCGTTCAGGACGGCAACGACTTCTGGAACGCGACCTTCTTCTGCGGTTCCTGCGCCGTGCTCCGCCGTACCGCGCTCGATGAGATCGGCGGCATCGCTGTCGAAACCGTAACCGAAGATGCCCACACCTCGCTGCGCATGCAGATGAATGGCTGGAACACAGCGTACATCAACATCCCACAGGCAGCCGGCCTTGCCACGGAACGGTTAAGCGGCCACGTAAAGCAGCGCATTCGCTGGGCGCGCGGCATGATTCAGATCATGCGCACCGACAATCCGCTCTTCGCCCGCGGTCTCAGCCCGGCCCAGCGCCTCTGCTACTTCAACGCAATGACGCACTTTCTCTACGCTCTGCCGCGCCTGATCTTCCTCACCGCGCCGCTGATCTATCTCGTCTTCGGCCACGTCAATGTTCCCGGATACTGGGCAGCTATCCTCGCCTACGCCTTTCCGCATCTTGTACTTTCGAACATCACAAACTCCCGTATTCAGGGCCAGCACCGTCACTCTTTCTGGAACGAGATCTACGAAACCGTTCTCGCCCCGTACATCTTTCTTCCCACAATGCTCGCCCTCATCAACCCGAAGTTCGGCAGCTTCGACGTGACCGCCAAAGGCGGTGTCGTCAACCGCAAGTTCTTCGACAAGCGCATCGCGCAGCCGTTCCTGTTCATGATCGCGATGAACGTTCTTGGCATTCTCTGCGCGATCCCCAGGTTCTTCCAGTTCCCATCCTTCGATCTGCCCCAACCCTTTGCCTTTTTCTTCAACATTCCCGCCGGAATGTATGACGGCACCCACATCGGCACTATCGTCATGAACCTGATCTGGGTCTGCTTCAACCTCGTCATCCTCGGTGTTGCTACTTCGGTAGCGTGGGAGAGCCGTCAGCGTCGCCAGACAGTGCGTGTCGCCATGACCATTCCTGCGGATGTGCAACTCGCCAATGGAACCATCGTCCACGGCGTCACCACCGACGTCTCCAGCGGCGGTCTCATGATCCGCATGGAGCGTGACTTCACTGCAAACGCCGGCGACTCGGTCAAACTCACCCTGCCCGTCCTCGACGGCAACGCCACTCTGCCCGCAACCCTCGTCGGTGTCAGCGGAAATATTCTTCGCGCCCAATTCGATCCACTAACCATGCAGGAAGAAGAGGCGCTAACGATGGTGCTTTATTCACGCGCCGACACATGGCTCGGCTGGGGCGAGACCCGCGAGGCAGACAAGCCATTGACCAGCCTCGGCCGGATATTCCAACTCGCCTGGCACGGTCTCGAGCAGACAATCCTCAGCGCGTCGAAGCCCGCCAAAACACCGCCGAAGGGAAAGCTCGCCACCAGTATCGTTCCGCTTCTCCTCCTCGCCGTCCTCTTCAGTGCTCAAACTTTATCCGCTCAGGTTCGCCCGTTTCTCACCGCGCAGCTATCGCCGCAGGTCAGACCCAGCGCTGCACAGCGCCGTCAGGGCGGCGTCGACACTCTCCCGGCTGTAGCGCAGACCTCCGCGCAGGGAAGTCTCACTCCCATCGCCGCACCCGGCACCTTCGACAATGTCATCGCACTCTCTGATATCGGCGTGTCCGACACAATCGTCATGCACGGCATCGACGCCTACAGCACCGTACGCTTCTCGCTGCCGCAAACGCAGATCGTTAAGAGCGCGACCATGCATTTGCGGTATCACTTCTCGCCCGGTCTTATTCCGTCTCTCAGTCACCTCAAAGTCAGCCTCAACGGCACTCTCTTCGCGACCATCCCCGTTACAACGCCACCCAGCGGAGTGCTCCAGCCCAGCACCGGCCAGGGAAACAGTATCCGCACGGAAAATAACGCGCTGCTCGAATCGGTCCTGACCCTTCCCGCCGAAATGCTCGTTCACGACAACGAGCTCACTTTCGAGTTCGTCGGCCATTACACCTTGAAGTGCGAAGACCCAACGCACTCCACGCTATGGGCCCACGTCGATAACAACTCGACCATCGAACTCGCAGGCTCGCTCATCCCTCTGCATGACGACCTCAAACTCCTGCCCGCGCCCTTCTACGACACGACAGTCAATCTTCGTCCTGTAATCCCGATCGCCTTCCTTACCCAGCCGTCGCCCAAGGCATTGCAGGCCGCCGGCATCGTCGCCTCCTGGTTCGGGATGATTGCCGACTCACGGCCGACCCGCTTTCCCGTCTCCGTAGGCGTTATACCAGCAGGCAATGCCATCATCATCGCCGAGAGCGGCACAAACCTTCCCGCCTCGCTTCAGATGGAATCAACCTCCGGCCCAACCATCGCCATGAGGACAAATCCCTCGGACCCCTATTCAAAGGTTCTCGTCGTCACTGGAGACTCAGCAGACGATGTGCTAACTGCGGCGATGGCGCTCGCCCTGCAACGCGACCTCTTTGAAGGAGCCGTCGTTCGCGTCCCCACATTCAAGATCCCGGCACCCCGCGAGCCCGATGATGCGCCGCGCTGGCTCAGCACCGAACGAATCACTCGCATCGGGGACATTCCCCAGACCACCGGCTTCGACTCCGATGGCGGCACTCCAGTCGCGGTCTACATGCGCCTGCCGCCCGATCTCTATCCCCGCTACAACGCGCAGCAGAATCTCGGCTTCCACCTTGGCTACCGATACAACGGCATCCCCCTTTCGAACGACAGCACGCTGCAGATCTTTCTCAACGACAACTACGTCAGTTCAACGCCTCTCCCGCACACCGACCGAGCCTCAGCCCAGCTCGAAACCATCGTGCCCGTTCCTGTCTCCGATCTGCGCCCCTTCTCCAACTCGCTGCTCATGCGCTTCGCCTTCATGCTCAGCAAAAAAGGAGAGTGCCAGGACACCGCGCCGTATAACCTGAAGGGAACGATCATCAAGGACTCTTACCTCGATATTCAAGGCATTCCCCACTGGGCAGTCATGCCGAATCTCGAGATCTTCGCCAACGCCGGATATCCCTTCACCCGCAAGGCCGACCTCTCCGACACCGTAGTCGTATTGCCTACAACCGCCGGCGCAGAAGAGATCGAAATGTACCTCACCTTCATGGGACACTTCGGCGCCCAGACCGGCTACCCAGTTCTCAACGTCTCCGTCACCGACTCCGACGGCATGAAGACCGATGGTCGCAAGGACTATCTCGTGCTCGGCACCGTCGACGATCAAGCCGCCATCACTCGCCTCAACCCATCACTCCCCGTTGGCGTCGACGGCAGCGGCCTCCACATCCAGGACACCCAGGGCTTCTTCGCGCAACTGCAGCACGCCTGGTGGAAGGTTCGCAGCTCCGACCGCATCCAGTCCGGTCAGCTCGAAACCGCAGGCGGTCTGCCGGACGCGCTCATCGAAGGCATCGAGTGGCCCAGTGGCTCGAACCGTTCCGTCGTCGTCGTCGCTCTCCGCGACAAGAACGTCGTCCCCAACTTCCTCTCCGTCTTCCTCAAGACCTCGCAGTCCTCTGACATCTCGCAATCGGTCAGCGTTCTCCACGGCTCGAAGTTCAGCTCCTACCGCATCGGCAACGACGTCTACCACGTCGGCTCGCTCTCGCTGTGGATTCAGCTCAACATGCTCTTCGAGGACTACCAGTGGCTGATGGTCATCTCCACCCTGGCCTTCTGTTTCCTCATGGCAGTCATCATTCGCTCCATCCTGCGCAAGAAAGCACGCGCCCGTCTCCAAGGGAACGACTAGACGCGTATGGATTCCCCGCACAAGGCCCTCATCCTGCAGGTGCCGACGAGCCGGCCTTACACGCGGCTCGTCCGCCTCACCTTTTCCGTCCTGATCCTTCTCGGCCTGCAGTCCGTGAGCTTTGCTCAGCAGCCCTGGCCCTTATGGGAGAGCTACACCCAGCACAACATCGACCAGCAGGGAAGGGTCATCGATCACTCCGCCCAGGATCGCACCACCAGCGAAGGCCAGGCCTATGGCATGTTCTTCGCACTCGTCGACAACGACCGCTCCCGCTTCGACAAGATCCTCAACTGGACCGAAGCCAACTTGGCCGCGAACGATCTCACACAACATCTTCCCGCCTGGAGCTGGGGCAAAGGTCCCGACGGCGGCTGGCACGTTCTCGACAAGAACCCAGCCTCCGACGCCGATCTCTGGATGGCCTACGACCTCAGCGAAGCTGGCCGTCTCTGGAACGTGCCTCGCTACAAGAAACTCGGAACCGTGATGGCGATTCAGATCGCCCAGCAGGAGGTCGCTTTCGTTCCCGGCCTGGGAACGACCCTCCTGTGCAGCGCTGTCGGTTTTCACCCCGACCCCAATACCTGGATACTCAACCCAAGCTATCTGCCGCCATCCGTACTCGCCTATTTCGCCAAGACAATTCCCACCGGCCCGTGGAACGCAGTCCTCCAATCCCTACAGCCCATGCTCGGTCAGGGAACAGGCGCAGGCTATGCCATGGATTGGGTCGCTGCAGGAACCAGCATTCGTCCCTCCGTTTCGCCCACCCTGCTAGCCTCCGGCAACAATGACAAACTCCCCATCGGCGCATACGAGGCCATCCGCGTCTATCTCTGGCTCGGCATCGCCGACCCCGCGACCCCCGGAGTCCAGACCCTGCTCTCGAGAATCCCTTCCATGGCTGTCTATCTCAAAACCCACGTCACGCCACCCGAGCAAGTTGACAGCGCCGGACGCATTCTGAGCCCCAACGGTCCTCCTGGCTTCTCCGCGGCTGTCATTCCGTATCTCCACTCCACCGGCGCTAAAACGCAGGAAAAACTGCAAATCGATCGCCTCGCCGCCACCCGAAACCCCGCTCTAGGCCTCTACGGACAGAACGCAGAGTATTATGACCAGAACCTCGCATTATTTTCGACTGGATGGTCTGAACAGAGATATCGCTTCGATCGCGATGGCACTCTTCGCGTAAAGTGGCGCTGACGAATGGGATGACCGTTGTGAGTTGATCAGTAGCAAACCAGTAAATACCACGAAAAAAAGGGTACAAAAACAAGAAAAAGCGGTAAGCTTCGGAAGGACGGTAGAGGTGTCGATTCTGGTTCACCGTCGAACGAAGCATTGGCTCGTAACGAATGCTATGAAGAACGTCCTTATAATCCGCCCGCTCGCAACCGCGCTGTTACTGGGGACGCTCGCCTTCGCTCCGTGTGCCTACACACTCCAAGCGCAGACCGCAGACTCTGCGACCCAATCTCTGCTTGATAAAGCCCACGCCCTCGAAGTTCGCGGCCGCATGGATATGGCTGCGCAGACCTGGCAGCAGGTTCTTCTCGCTGACCCGAATAACGTCGAAGCCCTCGCCGGCCTCGCGCGTTCTGCCAAGCTCAGCGGCAACACCGCCCTCGCCGGGACCTATCTCGATCGCCTCCGCGCCATCAATCCCAACGACCCCAACATCGCCCGCATCGAGAACATGGGCTCTCAAGCCAGCCAGACCGCGCTGCTCCAGCAGGCCGGCAAATACGCCGAAGCTGGTCAGTACGCGCAGGCGATGAAGATCTACCGTCAGATCTTCGGCGACACGCCGCCGCAAGGCGAGTGGGCGCTCGCGTACTACGAGACCGAGTCCGCCACGCCTGAAGGCCGTCCCCACGCTATCGCCGGTCTCCGCGCACTCATAGCAAAGTATCCCGACGACTCGCGCTACCAGGTTGCGCTCGGCCGCATCCTCACCTACGACCCCAAGACCCGCGCCGAAGGCCGCAAGTATCTTGAGCGTCATCCCAACGATCCTCAGGCAGTCGAGGCTCTCCGCCAGTCGCTCCTCTGGGACTCAGCCAATCCCGCATCCGCAGCCGACATCCGCGCCTATCTCGCAAAGCATAACGACGCGCAACTAAGCCAGGCCCTGAAAAATCAGCCCAAGCCCGTTGCCGGCCGGCCGCCTCAGACTCCCGAGGAGATAGCAGAAGCCGCCGCCAATCGCGCCCGCAGCGCTCAGGAGCAGGAAGCCTACAACGCCCTCAACGCGAAGAATCTTCCCGAAGCGGAACTGCGATTCAAGGCAATTCTCGCCAATGATCCCGAGAACGCGCGTGCCCTCGCCGGTATGGGCTACGTTCGCATGCAGCAGTCCAACTTCGGCGGCGCGATCAGCTTCCTCGAACAAGCCAAGACCAACGGCGCCCGCGACGCCGGTCTCGACTCCGCTCTCGAAAGCGCTCACTTCTACATGGTCATGAGCCAGGGATCGACCGCGCTCAACGAAAACGACCTCACCACCGCCGAGCAGCAGTACCGCGCTGCTCTCGTCATGCGCCCCACCAGCACCGAGGCCCTCGAAGGACTCGGAGGCACCCTCCTCAAAGCCCAGCAGCCTCAAGCCGCAATCGAAGTCTACGATCGCTACGTCAAGGTGAAGCCTACCTCTACCGCCGCGTGGCGTGGTCTCTTCATGGCGCAGTACAGCGCCGGCAACGCTCCGGAAGCTCTGATGACAGAGCGCCGCATTCCGCCTGCTGTTCGCACGCAGTTGATGCGCGATCCCGACTTCCTCCGCACGCTCGCATCCGCCTACTCCGCCGTCGGACGCGACGCCGACGCGCAGCGTGTCCTGCACAGCGCGCTCGAACTTCCATTCCCGCCCGGGGCCAAAGGCCTGCAGGTCGAGACGCAACTCCAGTACGCCAGCCTCCTTCAGCAGGCCAACCGGCTCGATCAGGCCGCGGGGCTCTTTAAGCAGGTCCTCGCCGCCGACCTTTCGAACACCGCCGCATGGCAGGGACTCGTCCGAGTCCAGCACGCCATGAAGGAGGATCCGCAAGCGCTCCAGACCCTTCAGAGCATGCCGCCGTCTAGCTACGAGATTGCGATGCGCGATCCCGGCTTTCAAACCACCGTCGCCTCCATCTATCAAAGCCAGAACAAGCTCGACATCGCCCAGGACATTCTCGAGAAATCCATCGCCGCGCAGCAGGCCGCCGGTCAGAAGCCCTCTACCGCCGTTCTCCTCGAACTCGCCGGCATCTATCTCTCGCGCAACGACGCCGCGCACGCCTTCCCAATCTATCGCGCAGTGCTGACCGAGAACAGCGACCGCCCCGATGCATGGAAGGGCTTGCTCACCGTCCTCCACACCTCGGGCCGTGACCAGGACGCACTCGCCCAGATCCAGCAGATTCCTCTGCCCGTCCGCCAGCAGCTTGAGAACGATCCCGAGTACCTCCAAACCGTCGGCGCCGTCTACAACGCGCTCGGCCAGCCGCGCGAGGCGATGATCTTCATCAATCGCGTCAAACAACACTACGCGGCACAGCGAACTGCAGCTCCAGCCGACATCGACATCCAGGACGCCTGGCTTCTCTTCAATGGCGGCAACGACGCCGGCCTCTATCGCCAACTCATGCTCCTCGGCGGCCGTCAGGACCTCAACGACGAGCAGCGTCGCACAGTGCAGACCATCTGGACCAACTGGGCTGTCCGCCGCGCCAACCAGGCCGCAGCTGCGGGAAATCTTAAGCGCTCGCTCGCTATCCTCAACGCTGCAGCGCGCTCTTTCCCGGACAATCCCGGCGTACTCCGCGCTCTCGCCTCCGGCTACGCCCGCGCTGGCCTTCCCAAGCAGGCCGTTCTCATCTTCAAGTCGCAGGACATGACCGCAGCAACCGCATCCGACTACAAATCCGCCGTCGGAGCCGCGCTCGCGGCAAACGACACGAAGATCGCCGAAACCTGGCTCCGTTACGGCCTCGACGAATATCCCAAAGACGCCGACATGCTCACCCTGGCCGCAAAGTTTGAGCAGGCCCGCGGCAACAGTACCCGCGCCGCGGACTACTACAAAGCCTCGCTCGCCGCGCTTCCACCCGGCGATCCCGGCGCCGAACTCGCCGCCGAACTGAGCCAGCCTCAACCCGTAACCCGCCTGCCGACGCCCAAGCAGCCGCAGGATCTCGCAACCCTGCTCGCCTCACCCGACTCCACAACGCTCGACGTCGACGGCCAACCCGCCGCCCCGGCCAAGCCCTATCTGCCGAGCTACAGCAACGCCTACGGTCAGGCTCCCGTGCAGATACAGGACAACAACTCAACCGTTGTCCCTTCCTACATGGCCAATCCCGAAGCGCGCCAGCCAAAGGCCACGCTGGGGAACTACGTCCCTGAGGCAGCCAACGCCCAGCCCTCAATCGACACCACGCCGAACCCTTACATGGCCTCTGCGCAACCGACAGACCCTGCATCGCAGGACTTCCAGCGCGCGCAGATCAGGCGTCTCACCCTGCAAGCGCAGGCACAGACCGGCACCCCAATTGAGCCTCAGATGCAGAGCCCGATCCAGGCTCAGCTCCAAACTCAATCGCCGCCTCCGCTCACGCTCCAACCCCAGTCGGACACCTACGGTCCGTACGTCCCTTACGTAGCCGGCTACACTCCATCTCCTGTGCCTGTCCAGCTCGGAGACAACAGCCCGAAGGTCGCCCCGCCGCAGCGCGAAGTCACCGACGTCCTGCCCACCGCTCGCTACATGCCGAACGCGCAAACCGCGCGCAACGGCGTAACCCACCCCGACTTCTCCTCTGCGCCACTCCACGGCCAGAGCAATCCTCCCGCTGACAATATCGACGTAGCCCCGACGCGGAACGCGCAGTACACAGCTCAGACTCAGGCGCCGCAGCCATCCGCCGAAAACTACGGCCAGCAGTATCCGCAACCGGGATCAGGCTCCACCGGGACCGCTCATCGCCGCACCCCGACCACGTCTTCCGCCGCGCCGGCGCAATCCTCGCTGAACTATCCCGGCCGTAGCCCAGCCGTTGAGCGGCACCACGGCCTATCCAGCGATTGGCCCTCCCGTCTCCCAGGGCGAACCACCCACCGACGCCGATCTCGTCGCCAAGAGCGTTCCTCCTCTGCGCGGCTCCTATGATCCAAACGCCCCCGCCGGCGGCCAGCCTCCGCTCTCGCAGCGCGCACAAACCGAACTTGAGCTCTCCACACTCGAAGCCTCCTACAGCGGCTGGGTCGGTGGCACAGGCTCCGCCCGCTACCGCAGCGGCACTCCCGGCTTCGACCGCCTCACCGATCTCGAGTCGCCCTTCGAAGCCTCTGCCGTCATGGGCAAAACCGTCCGCGCTACCGTCGTCGCCCAGCCTGTCTTTCTAAACTCCGGAACGATAGATACCCTTAGCTTCCAGAACTCCACCGGCACCATCCCGGTTCTCGGCACGCTTCCTGGCAACGCTCTAGTCACCCCTCCACAACAGTTCGCCAGCGGCGTCGGCGGCGAGTTTCAACTCACCTCCGCCAACTTCGGCTTCGCGCTTGGCTACACGCCCTACGAGTTTCTCGTCGCGAACATCATCGGCCATGCGCAGTGGCGTCCCGGTGGCGGCCACTTCACCTTCTATCGGTGATCGCGACTCCGTCAAAGACACGCAGCTCTCCTACGCCGGCCTCCGCGATCCCGGCTCCGCAACTCCGGTCTCCGCCGGCAACATCTGGGGCGGCGTCATCTCCACCGGCGGCGGCGTCCGGCTCGACGTCGGCGGCGCAAAATCCGGCCTCTACGTCTCCGTCGACGGTGCCGATCTCACCGGCTTTCACGTCCTCGAGAATCAAAAATACGAAGGCCAGATGGGCGCTTACTTCCAGGTTAAGAACTGGCCCGGCTACGGAAGCCTCAACATCGGCGCCAACTTCTTCGGCATGCACTACACCTACAACGAGCGCGGCATGACCTACGGTCAGGGCGGCTACTTCAGCCCGAACATCTACTTCCTCGCCGGCGTTCCCGTCACCTACAACGGCTACTACAAAACCGACTTCCACTACACCATCGCCGGCAGCGTCGGCGTGCAGAGCTTCCAGGAAGACAGCGCTCCCTACTATCCTCTCGATCTTCCCCTCCAAACCGGCTCCGGCAACGCGAAGTACCCCGTGAACAGCAACACCGGCCTGAACTACGCCATCAACTCCGAGGCGTCCTACCGCGTCGCCGACCACTGGTACGTCGGCGCCTTCCTCTCCGCCAACAACACGAATAACTACAACATGGTCTCCGGCGGTTTCTTCGTCCGCTACCTCTTCAAGCCGCAATATCCAACCGAGAGCTACCCCACCGGCCTCTTCCCCGTCGCGGGTACCCGCGCCCTCCGCGTCCCTTAGCTTCTCGCCTCAGCCGCATTCCTCCTACCAAAATCAGTCCCGGCGCAATCCCCCAAACGGGTGACACTCGCTCCGTTTGAATTCCTTGAATTGCCATCGACTCACACGTATAACTTGGCGGATACACTCCCTCGTCTTTCAGCTCAGTCTTTTCTCTCAGCGGTCAATCGAGCAGTGCATTCAGGGCCATCATGACAAATCGAGCAGCGCAGCGAGCAGAGCAACTACGCCGGTATTCCATGTGCCTTCTGGCCGTGGCCATCCTCCTTCCTCCACACAGCCCCATCCTCGCCTCCAAACCCGACAGTGTTCCCGACTGGGTTCGCACCGCCGCGCAGCAAAAGCTTCCCGAGTACTCCCCCGAGACCAACGCCGTCGTTCTCCTCGAGGACACCACCTACACCGTCGCCCCCGACGGCAGCGCCATCGAGCACTACCGCCGCGTCGTCAAAATCCTCCGCCCTCAGGGCAGGGAAGAGGGCATCGTCGCCGTCCCCTTCGACAAGGACACCAAGATCCTCTCCATGCACGTCTGGAGCATCGGCCCCGACGGCCACGAGTACGCCGTCAAGGACAACGAGATCGTCGAATACGGCTATCCCGGCCAGGGCAACCTCTTCCTCGACCTGAAAGTGAGAGCCGCAAACGCCCCCGGCCGCGATCCCGGCGGCATCGTCGCCTACGAGTACGAGCAGCGCAGCCATCCCTACCTCACCGAGAAGACCTGGTTCTTCCAGAGCGATCTTCCCCGCCTCAACCAGAGCTTCACCCTCGAACTGCCGCCCGGCTTCACCTACGGCACCGTCTGGGCCCACACCAAAGAGGTGCCGGCCACCGACCTCGAACATCAGCGCTGGCGCTGGGAGATCAAAGAGACACCCCCGATCGACCTCGATCATGTTCTGCTGCGTCCATCCGAGTGGTCCTTGGCCGGCCGCATGACCGTGCACTACGCCGGAGCCGGCATTCCAGCGCCTACCGAAGGGAACTGGCAGAGCATCGGCGAGTGGTATCAGAACCTCTCCCATGACCGCCTCGTCGCAACGCCCGAGATCGACGCCAAAGCCAAAGAACTCGTCGGCAACAAGACCGACTTCTACGACAAGACCGAAGCCATCGCAGAGTTCGTTCAAAAACAAGTCCGTTACTTCGTCATCGAGATGGGCATCGGTGGCTACCAGCCCCACTACGCCGGCGACATCTTCCGCAATCGCTACGGCGACTGCAAGGACAAGGCCACTCTTCTCACCGCCATGCTCTCAACCGTCGGCGTTCACGCCGCTCTGGTCATGGTCGACACCCGGCGCGGAGTCATCGATCCCGATGCGCCCTCCATCGTCGGCAATCACATGATCGCCGCCATCGAGATTCCCAAGGGCTACAACTCGCCCAAACTTCACAGCGTCGTCACCGCAAAGACTGGCCGCCGATACCTCATCTTCGATCCCACCTGGGAGAAGACCGCCTTCGGCCAGCTCGAACACAATCTCCAGGGCGGTTACGGCGTTCTGGTGGAAGGTCCCGACAGCCAGCTCATCCAGTTTCCCGTCCTCTCTCCCGAACTCAACACCATCCACCGCACCGCCACCTTCCAACTCCAGCCCGACGGCGCGCTCAATGGCACCATCACCGAGAAGCGCTTCGGCGATGTCTCCGAAAACCGTCGGCACCTCTACGCCACAGGCGACGCCAAGGAGCAGACGCAGTATCTCGACCGCGTGCTTGGCCAGGACTTCACCAGCTTCACCGTCTCCGACTTCAAAGTACAAAACGTCGAGTCGCTCAACAAGGACCTCACAACCTCGTACTCTCTCGCCGCCGACCGCTTCGGCAAAAACATGGGCCCTCTTCTGATGATCCGCCCCCGCGTCCTCGGCAGCGAGAACCTCGAAACCGATCACAAGCCACGTCACGTTCCCATCAATCTCAGCCAGACCTTCCAGGAGCACGACGACTACACCATCAACCTGCCCGCCGGTTACGCTGTCGACGAGATCCCCGACCCGGTCAAACTCGATCTCGGCTTCGCCTCCTACGAAAGCTCCAGCAGCGTAAAAGACAACGTCCTTCACTACACCCGCACCTACACCGTCCGCGAGGTCACCCTCCCGGCCGAAAAATACCCCGACGTCCAGAAACTCGCCGGCATCATCGCAGCCGACGAGCAGCAGAACGCAGTATTGAAAAAGCAGTAACGAAAGATTAACTTCGCTCGTTGTACGTCGTCATCCTCACCCCGTCGAAGGGCAAGGAACGAAAGATGATTTGGATATAACCGAAGAAAGAAAATTACTATGAACGTCTCAGGCCCCCGCGCTCTCCGCCTCTGTCTTCTCTCTGCCTTTGTTCTCTCTCGCATCCGTCGCACTCTCACAGCAATGGACGCCGCCCACCCCCGAAGAACTCTCCATGACCTCTCAAAAAGAGGCTCCCGGAGCGCCTGCCGTCTATCTCTTCCGCGAAGAGACCACCGACGACCAGCTCCACATGTACAGCATCTACACTCGCCTCAAAGTCCTCACCGACCGTGGCAAAGAGTACGCCAACGTCGAGCTTCAATTTGCCCGCACCAACGATGGCGGCGGCTTCACCGTCGACGACATCCAGGGCAGAACCATTCACCCCGACGGCACCATCATCCCCTTCACCGGAAAACCATACGAGAAGCTCGTCGAGAAGACGCAGGGCTCCAAGTACATGGCCAAGGTCTTCACCATGCCCGACGTCGAGGTCGGCAGCATCATCGAATACCGCTACAAGCTGCGCTACAGCGATGACGTTACATGTCACCGCAGTGGTATATCCAGTCCAATCTCTGGACCCGCAACGCCCACTACCTCTGGCGCCCTATCGACCTCAGCCAGACCACCTTGACCCTCCTCGACTCACGCGGTCAGCGCCAGCAATCATATCTCCTGGGCCTCCATGCTCCCGACTGGCACCGAAGTCTCGCAAACCCGCGTACCCGGCGGGCAGCAGCCTGTGCTCGAGCTCAACATGCACGACATCGCCCCCATCCCCGAAGAAGACTTCATGCCCCCGATCGGAAGTCTCTCCTATCGCGTCCTCTTCTACTACACCGCCTATCGCACCTCGGTCGAGGATTACTGGAAAAACGAAGGCAAGTTCTGGGCCAAGAATGAGGACAAGTTCATCGGTCCCGGCTCTGTCGTCACCGCAGCCGTCAAAGACCTCGTTCTCCCCACCGACACTCCCGATCAGAAGCTGCGCAAACTCTACGCCGCCGTCATGAAGCTTGAGAACACACGCTACACCCGCCAGCACTCCGCTGCAGAGGAGAAGGCGCAGGGCTTCAAAGAGGTCCACAACACCGACGACATCTGGACACGCAAGCGCGGCACCGACGATCAACTCACCGGCCTCTTCGTCGCCATGGCCCGCGCCGCCGGCTTCAAAGCCTACGTCGGGATCGTCACCAACCGCGACCGCAATCTCTTCATCAAAAACTATCTCAGCCTCTCCCAGCTCGACGACGTCGGTCGCCATCGTCAACGTCGATGGAAAAGATCAGTTCTTCGATCCCGGCTCCCGCTTCTGTCCCTATGGACATCTCAGCCTGGAAGCACACCTACGCCGAGGGCATTCGCCAGACCGAATGCAGGCTCCGACTTCTTCGACACCCCGGGGGAGCCCTACACCTTCTCTCGCACCCAGCGAGTCGCCAACCTCACCATCGATCAGCAAGGCGCCGTCTCCGGGACCATCACCATGACCTACACGGGCGACCCAGCCATCGCGCTGGCGGCAGCGCGCACGTCGAAGGAGACTCTGCCAGCCTCGAGCGCGAGATCCGCACCAGCGTCGAAGCGCCTCGTGCCCCCCGGGCTCGAACTCAAAGTCACTTCCATCGACAAGGTCGAAGACTACGAGCAGCCGCTCGTCGCCAACCTCGAAGTCAAAGGGACCCTCGGCTCCTCAACCGGCAAACGCGTTCTCCTTCCCGGCGACATCTTCGAGGCCAACGCTCAAGCCCGCCTTCCCCCACGAGAAGCGCGAAATCCCCGTCTACTTCCAATATCCCCACATGCATGCAGGACGCAGTTCGCATCAAGTTTCCAGCAGATCGTTCTCCGTCGAGTCGCTCCCCGCACACCGAAAAGACCAGCTTCGAGAAATCTGTCGCCTACACCCTGTCAACCGAGTCCACACCCACCAGCTTCACCGTCCGCCGCAACTACTCTCGGCGAGAGATCGTCTATCTTCCGCCGGCAGTACTCCGGATCTCCGCGCCTTCTACTCCAAGATGGAAACCAAGGACCAGGAACCCGTCGTCCTCACCACCGCCTCCGCCAAACCAACGCCAACAGGGAACTGACCCGAAGCACACAAGCCCGCCTGCTCTGAACTCAGGGCAGGCGGCAAACCTTAACCGCCTCGTTCCGTACAGACAAGCAAACCCCGTCACCGCACTTCGCTCCAGCACCACCCACGTCACCCCCAACGGCCTCAGCGCCGCAACCCGCAGGCATCTGGCTCTTCACTCAATTCTGCTCTGCGCTACCTGTCCCTCCAGCCACTCCACCGCAAGCTCCGGCTTATTCGTCACCACCCCACCATCCTTCGAGAAGTCCGGCAGCGCGCTCCGCTCCGCAATCGCTCGAAAGCTCTCCGCATCCTCCCCTGGCTTCGTGATGTACTGCGCATCCAGCGCAAACATCGCATCCTTCGGCGTATTCGCTCCCGATCCACGCAAACGCCTGCTCCCACTTGTTCTCCCGAACCCGATTCTCCCGGCCTTGAATCTCCCGATCCGATCCACTCGAGCCAGCGATCCCGGCAACTCCAGATGCCTCGAAGCAGGAAACGTCTCGCGCTCCGCCGCAACCATCACTCCAGCCAGCAGTGAAAACACAACCACCCATCGCCACGCCCGTCGCTGCAACACCCGCTCCCCAGCGCCGCTCCCACCGCAAGCGTCATCACGATATACACCAACTGAAAGATCCTCAGCGGCTGCATCCGAGCCACCAGATGCGTCGCCATCCCCGCTCGCGCAAACAGCAGCGCCACCACCGCCGCAGTCACGCCGGCAGCAACGGCCATGCGCGCCAAACCCATCCGTGCCGCATCGCCATCGCTTCGCCTTCGCAGTGCGACCGCCGACAAAATCACCACCGGCGCAATCAGCCCGATCAACTCATACCAGTGCCACTGGCTCAGAAACCAATAGTCCCGAGTCAGCATCACCCTCTGATAAATCTCGCTCTCCGGCGGCGCCGAAAGACAAAGCCCCGCAGCCATCGCCACCGCAGTCAACCCCAGCCCCGCAGTGCCCCACACCCGCACCACTCGGCTCGATGAGAGCAGCACCCCGAGCAACAACACACCTCCAAGCCCATACGCCGCCATCAGAGGATGCATCACTCCCGCCGCCACCAGCGCCCCACAACACAGCACCGCCCCCAATCGATGCTCCCGCGTGCTGTCTTCCTCCAGTCTCAAATCGAGGCACCAGAAACTGCAGCGCACCCACCAGCGCCAGCAACACACAGGGAGTCGATATGCTTCGCGCCGTCACATACGGATCCATCAACATCAGCGAAGTCCCCGCGATCGGCATCGTCATCCACACCGCCAGCAGCGCCACCGCACCGCACCTAGCTTCGCGCGACGCATAGCACCGCGCCGCCAGCAGCCACGCCGCAAACAACGTCATCCAGAACGTCGCCAGATGCACCAGCAGCAAAACCATCTCCACGCTGAAGTGCGGTCTCGCGAACCAGCCCCGCCATCGCCGGCGCAAACAGCGAATACCGCAGATGCCCCACCACAAACTCCGCGCCATGCGGATACAGTCCCGGATCGAGCAGCCTCTTGATCTCCGGCAGATACACGCCGCCGTCCTCTGCATACGGATGGTAGCCACGCACCAGCAGCGCAAGAAATGTCAGCGCCGTCACCAGCCCAGCCGCAAAACTTCGTTCCCGCCGGTACTCTTCGCGTTCGAGCCGCTCCGAAGAGACGGGTGTTGCTAGCGATGTAGCCAAATACCTATTGCTCCCTCCGCGAAATAACTGCAGCGGCTCATCTCGATCTTATTCCAGCCACGCCGCATACAAACCCGTAAATACTTAGACTGATCAGCGAATCCCAGAGTCTACGACTCTCTCAAAACTCAATGAAATCCCCGCAATTCCCTAGAAACTTCTAACCTTCCCTCAAACCAACGTGGCCCCTCACTTGCTCCACTTCCTGGCGGCATTCCGCGACATCTTCCGCGAACGGAGCAGCGCATGCATATCCACAGCAACACCCTCAGCACACCGATGACGGCTCCCACCCAAAGCGCACAGCAGGTCATCGCCCAAAGAAAAGCAGCCTTAGAGGTCCGTCGCAAGCTAACAAACTTCGCCGCAAGCGAAGAAGACGAAACCGTATCCCGCGCCGAGGCTTACGCCGAATCCCATCCCGATCAAAGACAGAAGCCCCAGCAGAATGAAGAGGCTTTCCGAAGCGTCTTCTTCTCCGCCTCCGCCTGATCGTCATCAGCATACGAAGACGAAGCGTCAGACGATACAATCGAAGCTGCATGTTTTATTGCCTCTCGAACCAGTCTGACCCTTGCAGAACGGGCCCTCGCATCTCGCTCGACTGGGTGCCCGCATGACCGCCACCGCCACAACCGGAACCAGCCGCAATCTCCTCAAGACCATCCCCGGCCTGCTCATCAGTGCCTTCTTCCTCTGGTACACCTTCCGCGGAATCTCCTTCGCCCAGATCCTCGCCCTGCGCTTTGCCCATCCTCCATGGATCATCGGCGTCCTCGCCTTCACCCTCGCCAGCTACACTCTCCGCTGCGTTCGCTGGACCCAGATGGTGCCCCGCAGCACCCGCTCCATCCGCGCCCACTTCCTGGTCTGCGCCCGCGTCCTCATGACCTCGCTCGCCGCCAACAACATCCTTCCCCTCCGCATCGGCGACGTCATGCGCATCTTCACCTACTCCGACGACCTCGGCGTCTCGCCCTCCGTCATCCTCAGCACCGTCATCCTCGAAAAGCTCCTCGACATCTTCGTCCTCGTCCTGATGTTCGTCACCACCGTAGGCAGCATCGCCACACCGCATCTTCGCCTCATCGCAAACATCTCTCTCGCCATCTCCGCCATCGGTCTCATCATCCTTCTCGTCGCAGCACGCAGCCTGCAGCCACCAATCCAACGCCTCTTCGCGCGCCTTCCCGCAAAACCCCAAACTCGCAAAGCTCGAACACTGGATCACCCTCGCCCTCGAAGCCACCGGCCGTCTCGGCGTCATCGGCTCCCTGCTCCTCCTCATCCAGACCGTCATCATCTGGACCTGCGAAGGCATGATCTTCGCCTCCGCGATCTTTCTCCTCGGCATCCCCACCGATCGCATCGGCCCCTGGCTCGCCGTCTCCTTCGCCAATCTCTCCTACCTCATCCCCAGTTCCCCCGGAGCCATCGGCCCCTTCGAACTCGCCGTCAAAACCTCTCTCGTCAACCACGGCGCCTCCATGTCGCAGGCCGCCGTCTTCGGCCTCGCCATCCACGCATGGATGCTCATCTCCGTCACCGGCGCAGGCGGAATCATCTTCCTCACCCACCGCATCCGCATCCACAACCGCACCCCGCTCCTCGCCGAGATCGAACAACTCCCCACCGAGCTCCCATAAGAATTACCCGCCGAGCAACGCGAGGCCCCGGACACCCAGCATCACCCACAACAAGGTACACACGCCACGAAGTGGCCGCTCGCCGCGCAGGCGGCCCGTCCGGCAGGACACTCGCTGCTAAACTGAAATCTACCCAACGGTGAATCCCAAGCATGTATCGCACAATTCAGCAGACCTTATTGGCCCGCATCCAGGCCATCCTCCTCGCAAAGTACGACATCACGCTCACGAACCTCGTCGTCGAGCAGCCCCCCAGCATCGCCCTCGGCGAACTCGCCCTGCCCGTCGCCTTCGAACTAGCCAAGCGCCTCCGCAAAGCCCCCCGCGCCATCGCAACCGAACTAGCCGCCGAACTCACCGCCGCTCTCCCCAACTTCCCGAAGGCGTCGCCAGCGTCGAAGTCGCCGGCGCCGGCTACCTCAACATCCGCCTCGACCGCACCGCCGCCGTTCGCCGCATCGCCGCCGACCAGCACGCCGACATCGGCGGCCCCGGCTTCCGCCTCGTCGAACACACCAGCATCAACCCCAACAAGGCCGCCCACATCGGCCACCTCCGCAACGCCATCCTCGGCGACACCTTCCAGCGCCTCCTCCGCCCCGACAACTACAAGAGCGGCTACGAAGTCGGCGTACAAAACTACATCGACAACACCGGCGTCCAGGTCGCAGACGTCGTCGTCGGCCTCGTCTACCTCGAAGGCAAAACCCTCACCAGCACCCGCGAGCTCCTCACCGAACTCCTCGAAACCAACCAGCGCATCGACTTCTACTGCTGGGACCTCTACGCCCGCGTCTCCCAGTGGTACACCGCCGATCCCGAACACGCTGCCGCCCGAAAGCAGATCCGCCTCGACACCCTCCACGCCCTCGAACTCGGCAACAACGACACCGCCGAGATCGCCGACCTCATCTCCACCGCCGTCCTCCGCCGCCATCTCGAGACCATGCAGCGCCTCAGCATCGAGTACGACTTCCTCCCCCGCGAAAGCGAAATCCTCAGCCTCCACTTCTGGGACGCAGCCCGCACCCTCATGCTCGAAAAAGGCGTCCTCTACCTCGAAACCGCCGGCAAAAACAAAGGCTGCTACGTCATGCGCCGCGCCGGAACCGAAGCCCTCATCGCGCACGAAGGAACCGACCCCGACCAACCCGACGAAGACGCCAAAGTCATCGTCCGCTCCAACGGCACCGTCACCTACGTCGGCAAAGACATCGCCTACCACCTCTGGAAGTTCGGCCTCCTCCCCGGCAAAGACTTCGGCTACTCGAAATTCCACGAGTACCCGATCCACTGCTGCTGGATCTCCACCGCCGGCCCCAGCGATCCCGGCCACCCCACCTTCGGCCACGCCGACCACATCTACAACGTCATCGACTCGCGCCAGAACGACCCGCAGAACAACGTCATCGCCGCTCTCCGCGGCATGGGCTACACCGAGGCCGCCGACAACTACACCCACTTCTCCTACGAGATGGTCGCCCTCACCCCGCGCTGCGCCATCGAACTCGGCTACACCATCAGCGACGAAGACCGCGGCAAATCCTACATCGAAGTCAGCGGCCGCAAAGGCTTCGGCGTCAAAGCCGACGACCTCCTCGACCAGCTCATCGCCGCCGCAAAATCCGAAGTCGACACCCGCCACCCCGAACTCACGCCCGCCGAACGCGAGACCATCGCCAAACAGATCGCCGTCGGCGCACTCCGCTACTTCATGCTCCGCTTCACCCGCAACACCGTCATCGCCTTCGACTTCAAAGACGCCCTCAGCTTCGAAGGCGAGACCGGCCCCTACGTCCAGTACGCCATCGTCCGCGCCGCCAACATCTTCCGCAAAGCCAACACCACCGAAGCCGAATCCCTCGCCGCCATCGCCACCCTCGACCTCGGCAACCTCCTCGACAGCGAAGAGGGAAGCAGCCTCTGGGAGACCTGGCTCCTCGCCTCCAAACTCACGCTCCTCATCGAGCAGTGCATCGCCACCGCCGAGCCCGCCTACCTCGCCAAGTACGCCTTCCAGCTAGCCCAGCAGTTCAACAACTTCTACCACCGCCACCACGTCCTCAACGAAACCGACCCCACCCGCAAAGCCCTCCTCCTCGCCACCGCCGCCGTAGCCCAGCGCGAGATGACCCGCGCCCTGGGCTACCTCGGCATCGAAGCCCCACCCGTTATGTAACTAACACAGCACAAACAACCTACCGCTAACCCTCTTTTTCCAACCCCAAAAAGTGTCATCCTGAGCGAAGCGGCTCACAGCCTCACGTGAGCCGCGCAGTCGAAGGACCTGCATTTTGCTCTCGATCCCGCCAATCACCCCTCTTTGAAAAGAGCAAGATCGATCGCATCGGCCATCGCCTGGTAACCGGCATCGTTCGGATGAAGATGATCCCCCGAGGCAAGCCGCGGCAACAGCCTGCTCGGATGCTCAGGATCTCGGACCACCGCATCGAAATCAATCACACCATCAAACGCCCCGCTGGTTCTGATCCACTGATTCACCGTCTGCCGTTCTGCCTCCTTCGAAGCCGAGGAATAACCAGGAATCACCACGCCCTCAAACGGAGTGAGCGTAGCGCCGATCACCTTGATACCGGCCGCATGCGCCCGCGCGATCAACTGCCGGTAGGCAGTCATCAGGTCCTCAGAAGTGCGTACGTCCGCCGCATCGGCCAGAGAGCGGCTGCCCAACTTAACGCCGGGAAAGCAGATATCGTTCATCCCTTCGAGCAGCACGATATGGGTTATACCCGGCATCGCCAACACATCCCGGTCAAAGCGAGCCAGGCCGCTCACCCCAAAGCCGTCGTGCAGCAGTTGGTTTCCCGCAATGCCCGCATTCACTACCGCGACCTTCGAACCCTCCGCAGTCTTCCCGAGGCGGCGAGCGAGATCGTTCGGCCAGTTGCGATCCGCATCCACCGTGGACCCATCCCCATCCGTCACCGAGTCGCCCATCGTGACCACCAGCCGCTGCGACCGCTGTGCCGGAACAAGCACAGCACTGATTGATAGGTACGATTGCGACTCCGCTCCACCTTCAATCGTCTCCGCGCGCGTCTGGTCGCCGCGTCGTGATACCACCGCGGTCTTCATCGCCAACCCATGTAGCGTGGGCGTCGCCACGCGTCCGGGAAAGTGCACGACTGATGCTGATCTCGCTCCCCGCCGCGACTGCAAAATCGATCGGGTCGCTCAGAGCCGGCGCGCCCGCCGGGATCGTAATCGAATCTCTTCCCTCGAAGGTCACCGACTTAATCGAGCCCGGCTTGACACCCGCAGCGTTGCTCGGCACCGCGACCGTCGCCGAGCCGATCACAAGCGGAGTCGAGCCATACTCGTTTGAGAGGCGAACGCAGATCCTCGCTCCTCCCACAGAGACCCGCACCCGCTCCCGCACCGTCTGGCCGTCGATCTTCAGCAGCGGGTCGTCTGGATCGGGGTCCGGCGCTTGCGGACTCGCCCCCCATGTAGCAATCCACGTATTTCGCTGGCCTTCAGCCAGAGGTGGAACAAGCAGAAAAAAACAGACGAGGACCCGGTTCAACAGTCTATGCATGCGATGAAGCTTCTCCGTGGTGCAAAGTCAACGTTGTGAAGATCACAAATCGTCAACATGCTACTTCATCGAGGTGCAATCCGCAGAGCAAAAAATCCTGTCATTACGAACAGAGCAACTCACAGCCTCAGCGTGAGCCGCGCAGTCGAAGGACCGGCATTTTAGCTACCACCGTAGCTCAACGAAAAATAACCCGCGCCCTCACCTACCTCGGCATCAAAGGCCTGCCAGTGATGTAGCCATAACCAGCGCATAGAGTTTTATCCAAACTCTTCCAAACCCAAAGCTGTGTCATCCTGAGCGAAGCAGTTCGCGTCCTTTGCGAACTGCGAGTCGAAGGACCTGCATTTGCATTCTGCTTTGAGTCTCTTGATCCGCGTGTCCCTTGAACTCAAGATCGCGACAAATTTCTAAGATCTTCACACACCCCGCAGATCCTTCCGCAGAAAAACCGTAGCCTGCGGATTCTCGTTATAACGACTCGCACTCCTGATAGCCCCTCTTCACAGTAAATCCGAATCGCAATCTGCAGATCATCCTTACTATCCAGATAAACCCACTCCAGCGACTCGAGCGCACACTCCTCCATCACATCCAGCAGCGCCTCAGCGATCCCCCGGCCTCTAAACTGAGGCCGAACATAAAGCCGCTTGCACTCCGTCGCATGCCTCGACCGCAGGCAACGGTCGAAGCACAACGCACCCCGCAGGAACAGAATCCACATATGCAATCCAAAGCCCCGAGCCAGTCGTCCGAAAGATACCCCGCAATCTCCTCAGGCGAATCTCTCTTCACCACCCCAACAGCTTCGTAGTACTCCTCCAGCAAAAGCCGAGCATCCGAAATTTGAGCGAGAGAACCTCGAACGATCTCCATCGCACTTTGTCTCCGCGGAGCGATCGACTCCGGGACTACGCCTCGTAAGCTCCGCACCCACTCCAGAATCGACCGCACCGCAATCCCACTAGGCCCATTCGCAATCCACGGCTTATTCTCATCGTTCCACGCGCACCCCGCGATATCCAGATGCACCCACGGCGTCTCCCCCACAAACTCCTTCAGAAACATCGCCGCCGAGATCGCCCCGCCCTACGCGATTCTTGCCCGTATTCATCATGTCCGCAATCTGGCTCTTGATCTGATCCTTGTAGTCATCGGTGCAGGGAAGCCGCCAGAACTTCTCCCCCGAAATCTTCGCCGCCTCGCTGAACTTCTCCCACGTCGCCTCATCGTTCGAGAACAGCCCCACATTCAAAATCCCCAGCGCCACCACACAAGCCCCCGTCAGCGTCGCTGCATTGATCAGATGCGTACATCCCAGCGTCTTCGCATAGTGCAACCCATCCGCCAGCACCAGCCGACCCTCGGCATCCGTATTGACCACCTCAATCGTCTTGCCCGACATCGCCGTCACCACATCCCCCGGCTTGAACGCCTTCCCATCCGGCATATTCTCCGCCGAGCACACCACCCCAATCACCTTCACCTTCGGCTTCAGCTGCGCAATCGCCCGCATCGCGCCGATCATCGCGCCCGCGCCCGCCATGTCGTACTTCATCTTCTCCATGCCGTCCGCCGGCTTGATCGAAATCCCGCCCGTATCGAACGTAATCCCTTTCCCCACCAGCCCCATCACCGGAGCATCCTTCGCCGCTGTCTCGCCCTTCGCCAGCTGCGGCTCATACGTCATCACAATCAGCGCCGGCGGCTGCTCCGACCCCTGCGCCACCGCCCAGAACGCCCCCATCTTCAACTCATGCAGCTTCTTCGGTCGAGTGCACCTCGCACTTCAAGCCCACCTCCGCGCACATCGCCGCCGCGCGCTTGCCCAGCTCCGTCGGCGTCAGCACATTTCCCGGCTCATTCACCAGCGACCGCGTAAAGTTCTGCGCCGCCGCAACAATCAGCCCTTCATCAAACCCCTCCTGAATCTCGTCCCGCGTCGATCTTCTCCGCTTCATGGGCAATCACCGTAAGCGACTGCACCGACCGGTCTTTGCGCTCGCTCCGGTACGTGTCCCAGTCCATCTCCGCCAGCTCCGCGCCCTCCACCAGCGCACGCGACATCAGCGTGCACGGCAGCGTCTCCAGGTGCTCATCCGACAGCGCATGGTCCTCCGGAAACGCAATCGCCAGCTCCCGCACACCCAGCGGCTTGGCCGCCCGCACCGCCGTCCCCGCACCCTTGCGAACCTCATCCACCGACAGCGTCCTTCGCCTTGCCCAGCCCCACAACCAGCAGCCGCTCCGCCTTCAATCCGCTCGGAGCATGCAGCAGCAGCGTCTCGCCCAGCGTCGCCTTGAACTCCCCCGACGCCAACACCTTCGCCGCCGCATTCGTCACCGCATCCGAGGTCGTCAGCAGAGCCGGCAGAGGCTCCGCATCTTTGCCGATTGCAATATCCACCGCAAAGACCGCCAGCATCGGCGTCTGAAATCCGGCAGCATCCTGAAAAAGAAGCTTCGTATCCATGACCTCTATCGTAGCGCGACTACCACCCAATCGCCCCACTCAAAACAATCCGGAAGCTACAACATAAGTCGAGTTACTGTCGCTGACTTCGCGCCACCGCCGCCTTCGCCTCGTTATCGGCCTCGCGCTTCCGTTCCGTGGCGCGCTTGTCCCACTCCTGCTTGCCCTTGGCCAGCGCCAGCTCGCACTTCACCCGCCCATTTCGGAAATAAAGTCGCGTCGGAATCAGCGTAAATCCCTTCTGCTTCGTCATACCCTCGAGCTTCCGCACCTCGCTCTTATGCAGCAGCAGCTTCCGCGTCCGCAGCGAATCATGGTTCATCGCATTCCCATGCGAGAACGGCCCGATGTGCGCATTCAGCAGAAAGCACTCCCCATCCTTCAGCAGCCCATAGGCATCCTTCAGGTTGGCCTTGCCCTCGCGGATCGACTTCACCTCGGTCCCGCGCAGCGCAACCCCTGCCTCAAACTTGTCGGTCAGAAAATAGTTAAAGCTCGCCGACCGGTTGAACGCAGCATCTCTCTTGCCCGCCGCCACCGGGTCGCGGTCCTTCTCCTTCACCACCGGCTTCGGCTGGTGGGCGACCGTCGGATTGGACAAAGAACGTGCCATCGAATCTCTTACTTTAACATGTCTGCAACTTTAGTCTTATCTCGCACTCGCCTCCGACCTCACCCACCATCTCACGCGCGTCTAACCATAGATCAACCACCGGCACGTTTACTACCGGTCATGAAGCTGCCATACCCTGTATCCGCGAGCCGTTGCTTCCCAGCGTCCGCGAACCAATCAAAGGCTCCCCCTTTCGATGAGGTCGAACGTTCACGCGAATGCTATACTCACCCGAGCGCAGCAGCCTGGCAGGCACCGCCCCCACAGGCAGCGTCCTGTCCCAGATCATCTTCCCGGCAGGCGTGCACTCCGGCAAACGCCACACTTTTTACGGTGTAAAGGACGAAAACGGAAGCAGCATGGGTCGTGGGTACAAATCAATCGGTCAAACTATCGGCATCTCCTTCTTCGCTCGCTTCCTCTCCTGCTTCTGTGCTGCCTCGCGGGCCTTCGCTCGCCGCGGCGCACGCCCAGTCGGCCAAAACCTGGGACAAGCGCGGACAGGCCGCCGAGTGCGCATCAGGACTACGACACCGCCTTCGAGGACTATCAGCAACGCGCTCCTCAAAAAGCCCAACGACCTCCGCTACAAAGCCCACTTCGACCGCATGCGATTCCAGGCCGCCGTCGCCCACGTCGACCGCGGCCGCGTCCTTCGCCAGAGCGGCGACATCAACGGCGCCCTCGCCGAGTTCAACCGCGCCCTCCAGATCGATCCCGGCAATCAGACCGCCCAGCAGGAGATCGATCAGATCCAGCAGCAGCAGCTCACAAACGACGCTCACAGACCCCCACGCCCAGCGAGCAGATGTCGCGGCAGAACGAGACCCTCGACGACATCGGCTCCATCTCCGGCCCCGTTGAACTCAAGCCGCTCTCCAACGATCCCATCCCTGCCATCCACATGGTCGAGGACGTCAAGGTCATCTACCAGGCCATCGGCAAAGCCGCCGGCTTCAACGTCCTCTTCGATCCCGACTACACCTCCAAGCGCATTCCCGTCGACCTCACCAACGTCAGCTGGTCCGACGCCCTCCGCATCGTCGGCACCCTCGCCGGCACCTTCTACAAGCCCGTCACCCCCAACACCATCTTCGTCGCCCAGAACACCCGCACCAAGCGCACCGACCTCGACGAGCAGGCCGTCCAGACCTTCTATCTCACCAACGCCAGCCAGCAGAACGACGCCAACGAAGTCGTCGTCGCCATCCGCAACCTGCTCGATCCCAGCGTCAAGATCTATCTCGTTCCCAGCCAGAACGCCATCGTCATGCGCGCCACGCCCGATCAGCTGCTCCTCGCGCAAAAGCTCCTGAACGACCTCGACCGCGCCCGCCCCGAAGTCGTCGTCGACGTCGCCGTCCTCGAAGTCAACCGCAACGTCGAGCGCAACCTCGGCATCACGCTGCCGCAACCTCGATCACCATCACCCCGCAGGCCACCCCAACCACCACGAGCAGCAGCAGCACTACCACCACCGGCACCACCGACGACACCTCCAACTTCACCCTCAACACCCTCGCCCACCTCAACGCCAACAACTTCGCCGTCAGCATCCCCGGCGGCACCGTCAACGCGCTGCTCACCGACGCCGACACCCGCATCCTGCAGAACCCCAGCATCCGCGCCACCGACGGCCAGCGCGCCACCATGAAGATCGGCCAGAAGATTCCCGTCGCCACCGGCTCCTACAACGCCGGCGTCTCCACCGGCGTCGCCAGCATCGGCGTGCAGACCCAGTTCACCTACCTCGACGTCGGCGTCAACATCGACATGACCCCCACCGTCCACTACGACCGCGAGGTCACCCTCAAGATGAAGATTGAGGTGCTCTCCCAGGCCAGCTCCGTCACCATCTCCGGCGTCACCGAGCCCATCATCGGCCAGCGCTCCTCCGAGCAGATCATCACCCTCAAGGACGGCGAACCCAGCCTCCTCGCCGGCATCATCACCAAGCAGGACAGCCTCAACATCAACGGCACTCCCGGCCTCGGCGAAATTCCGCTCCTCAAGTACTTCTTCACCTCGCGCGACAAGAATCAACGACAAGATGAGATCGTCTTCCTCCTCATCCCCCACATCGTCCGCGAGTCCGTCCTCACCCGCATGAACACCCGCGCCATCGACACCGGCACCGGCCAGTCCATCGAGCTCCGCCGCGACGCCTCCGCCTCACAGGACAGCGAGCGAGCGCCGTCAACCCCAACGTCAAGCCCCGCACCCCGGCCAGCCCACAACCGCCGCCAACGCCGCCTCCGCCATGGCCCAGCAGCTCAGCCAGCAGGCCCAGCCACGCCACTCCGCCCGCCCGATCAAGCCCGCCGGCTCCAGCAGCCGCAACTCCGGCTCCTGCAACACGTTCCCGGCGGGCCAGCCCATCAGCTTCACCGTCGTTCCGCCCAGCTCCAACCAGACCGTCGGCAGCACCTTCCAGGTAGCCGTCATGCTCGGCAACGGACGCGACGTCTTCTCCGTGCCCCTCCAGATGAAGTTCAACCCGGCCGTCCTCCAGCTCGTCAACGTCGACTCCGGCGACTTCCTCAGCCGCGACGGCCAGCCGCCTCCCTCGTCCACCGCGAAGACAACGGCCTCGTCGCCATCTCCACCACTCGTCCGCCCAACGCAGCCGGCGTCAGCGGGCAGGGAAGCCTCTGCACCCTCACCTTCAAGGCCATCGCCGCCGGGGACTCCGACCTCACCCTCGTCAAAGTCGGCGCTCATCAACAGCGCGCAGGCCAATCTTCCGGCCGTCGGTTCGCAGGCCGTGGTACATGTCAAGTGATCGTCAGCTCCAACCCGGCTCTTTCTCAGCGCCTTCCGAGGACTTGAGCGCAAGCCTTCCTTACAGATGCGACCAAAGGGCGTTCAGTACCAGCCCAGGGCTTTACGCCCTGCGAACGTCATGGAATGCAGGGCATCTACGCGGGCTGTAAGCCCGATCTCAATGCTCTTGGTAATGCTCGGCTCCAGCCTTGCCGCCAATGCCTGTGGCATTGCTTTGCCCCTGAGGTACGCTCTTCGCACGAGGGCCCGTCCACTCGAAAGCCCGCCAACCCCGAGTCCGGCCTCACCCTGGTCGAACTCATCATCTGCGTCGCCATCGTCGCAATTCTCGCCTCCGCTGCTATCCCCATCGCCCGCTTTCAAGTCAAACGCGAAAAGGAGCGCGAACTCCGCCGCGACCTCTGGGAGATGCGCGACGCCATCGACCGCTACAAGGACGCCGCCGACAAGGGAGCCATGCAGATCAAGGCCGACAGCCTCGGCTATCCCCCCGATCTCGAAACCCTGGTCAACGGCGTCGAGATCCAGGACAAAAAGGTAAAATTCCTTCGCCGCATCCCCGTCGACCCCATGACCGGCAACCACCGACTGGGGCCTCCGCTCCAACCAGGACGACGCCGACTCCGACTCCTTCGGCGGCCAGAACGTCTTCGACGTCCACACCAAGAGCCCCGGCACCGCCCTCGACGGAACAAAGTACTCCACATGGTAGCACCCAACTCGCACATACCAACCCGCCTGGCCCGGACGTCTCGCTGATCCCGAACTCGTCAGCTTCGACCGGAGTCCGGGCCCCCGCCAGCTCTGCTCTGGTGTCGATACGCTTCGCTGCAGCCGCGTGGAGAATCTGCTTCTCAACTTCGACCTGGCAGTCCAACCGCAGCCGCACGAGCCGGCTTCACCCTCCTCGAGCTCATGATCGTCATGGTCGTCATCGGCCTGCTCGCCGCCATCGCCATCCCCGCCTACACCACCAACATCCGCCACGCCAAGGAGGCCGTCCTCAAAGAAGACCTCCACGTCATGCGCCAGGCCATCGACTCCTACACCGTCGACAAGCAAAAGGCCCCCCAGTCCCTCGACGACCTCGTCCAGGCCGGCTACATCAAGGCCATGCCCATCGACCCCTTCACCCACCGCTCCGACACCTGGATGCCAGCCCAGGACGACACCCTCATGACCCTCGACCAGACCGAATCCGGCATCGACGACGTCCACAGCGGCTCCCAGGAAACCGCCATCCGACGGCACCTCCTACACCACCTGGTGAAGCAGTCGTCAGCTGGGCAGTACTGCAGCGATCAACCCGGCGCAACCTCCGGCAACTAATCACTAACAACTCATCACTCCCAGCTGTATCTCCGCTCACAAAAGGCGCATACTATCGTCTAAGACACGTCGAGCTGCGTCCGCCAGCAGGGAAGCGGCCCACAGGAGACTCCAAATGCGTTCCGTCACGCACCTCGGCCTGACCGCCGCCCTCACACTCTCCGTCGCCGCATACGCTCAGACCCCCTCCGACACCCCTCCCGCATCGCAGCCCACTCCAGTCCACGCCGGATCCCCGCACGCCAGACTCCCCACTCCGGCAGCCCTCGGCCTGCCACCCCAGACCTCCGACCAGACTACGCCGGACACCGCCACAGCGCATCTCCCGCCGACGTCCCGCTCGAGAAGCCCATCCCCGAGCCAGCCCCACCGCCCCCGCAACTCCAAGGAGACGAAGAAGCAGATCAAGGAACGCCAAGGCCAAAACAAGTTCAGGACCAAAACAAGACCGACTCGCTCCCCTCCCCCGGCGAAGCCCTCGACCCCCACATCAAGCCCGGCAGCGAAGACGACGTCAACGCCGTAGGCACCCGCAACATCGGCGGACGCGGCGTCGGCAACTGGTACTCCACCGACTGGGAGATCCGCAACGGCAAGCAGTACTCCATGGAGATCGAGAAGTCCGCCCACATGGTCACCGACCCCGTCATCGTCGAGTACGTCAACCGCGTCGGCCAGAACATCGTCAAGAACTCCGACTGCAAGGTCCCCTTCACCATCAAGGTCATCGACTCCGACGAGATCAACGCCATGGCCCTTCCCGGCGGCTTCTTCTACGTCAACTCCGGCCTCATCATGGCCGCCGACGAAGAGGCCGAACTCGCCGGCGTCATGGCCCACGAGACCGCCCACGTCTGCGCCCACCACGCCGCCCGCGAGATGACCAGATGAACTACGCGCAGATCGGCTCCATCCCGCTCATCATCTTCACCCAGGGCAGCTGGACCGGCTACGGCATCTACGAGGCCACGCAACTCGCCATCCCCATCACCTTCCTCCAGTTCTCCCGCATGGTCGAGGCCGAGGCCGACTGGCTCGGCCTCCAGTACATGTACAAAGCCGGCTACGATCCCCAGGCCTTCATCCAGTTCTTCGAAAAGATCGACGCCCTCGAGAAGCACAAACCCGGCACCCTCGCCAAGGTCTTCGCCGACCACCCCCAGACCCCCGACCGCATCATGCACTCTGAAGAAGAGATCGCCACCATCATGCCCGCGCGGCCCGACTACATGGTCACGACCTCCGAGTTCGACGACGTCAAGGCCCGCCTCGCCCGCCTCGAAAACAAGCGCAAGATCAACGACGGCAAGGGCGGCAACAAGCCCACCCTCCGCCGCGCCAGCAGCGGCAACGGCAACAACGACCCCAACAACCCGAACAACCCAGCCAGCACCACCGACGACCGCCCAACCCTCGGCCGCCGCAACTAGCGCAGCTCCGAATTCACAAAATGGCCGCGATGAGACCCCTCATCGCGGCCATCAGTTTCGCTTAATCCTGCCAGTGTTCTTTAGCAAAACTACCGTCGTCATCTCTCGTAGCCCAGCGAAGTTCTCCGCCATCTGCCTTCTGTCATTGCTCATCGCCTATCCGCCATGCATTGCCCGTCCACCCCATCCAAACCCGATAAAATAGACCCATGAGCCCCAAAAAGAACAAAGCAAAAAAGCACACCACCGGCTACACCGACGACCACGCCAAAGCCGGCCTCGACACCAAATTCCCCCCCATCGAAACCTGGCGCAACCAGTTCCGCGCCTACGAAATCCTCGTCGACGACCCCGAGTTCACCTCCGTCTGCCCCAAGACCGGCCTGCCCGACTTCGGCCGCCTCACCATCCGCTACATGCCCCGCGAGACCTGCCTCGAACTCAAGTCCCTCAAGGAATATCTCTTCACCTACCGCAACCTCGGCATCTTCCAGGAAAACATCGTCAACCAGGTCCTCGACGACGTCGTCAAAGCCTGCAACCCCATCTGGGCCAAAGTCGTCGGCGACTTCCGCCCCCGCGGCGGCATCTCCACCATCGTCGAAGCCTTCCACCCGCGCCCCAAAGACTCCAAAGGCCCGCAAAGCTAGCGCATTTCAATTGAAAATCCCCAACGGGATAGAGCAAACTACCGGAGCACCCGTTCAATCCGTATCTCCACATCACGCTCAGGAGATTTACGTTGATCACCACACCCCGCACCCTTGCTCTATCCCTCCTCCTCTTCTGCTCCGCCGCAGCAATCTCCCAAACAACAGGCAGCGCATACAACCCATACACCGCGACCAAAAAGGTCACCTTCGTTCAGAAGCTCGCGGACGGAACGACCATCAGCCGCGTCTACACCACGAATGAGGCGCGCGACTCTCAGGGCAGAACCCTCCAGCAGACCGTCATGACAGGACCAGCCCAGCGAAACATCACCAGCACATCTGTCATGGATCCAGTCGCACATACCAACACCACCTGGGTGAGCCAGAGCAAGCAGGCAACACGTTTCCATATGCCCGAGGCCCCGCGCGTGTCGGCGCAACCAGGGGTGTCCGCGACTTCACGCACAGGAACGGGCACCGGCTCCGTCGTGATGGGCGGTATCGCAACAGTGACGAACTCTTCAGAGCCCGCCATCCTGATGAGCTCAGGAGCCGGACCCGGCCCATTCGATCCGAGCCTCCGCCCCTCAAGGCAATCCGAAAAACTCGGCGGCAAAACAATCGCTGGAGTCTACGCCGAAGGCACGAAGATCACCGTCACCTATCCAGTCGGTTACTTCGGCAACGACAGACCAATCCTCAACGTACGAGAGACCTGGATGTCACCCGAATTAAGGATTATCGTCTACACCACTGAGGACGATCCTCGCACCGGCAACCGCACCACCGAGATCACTAACCTGGACCGCGGCGAACCCGACCCCGCGCTCTTCCAGGTCCCTGAGGGCTACACCATTAAGGACCAGTACCCCAACCAGAACTGATGCACCCCTACAAGCTAATTCCTCGATGAGTGCATTACTCACCCCGTAGGGAACAGAATCACGAATCGCAAAATTCACACTTGACATTTCCCAGGCAATCCACAACCATATGGTTGTGGATAATCTAGGCACAACATTTGCGGCTTTGTCGGATCCCACCCGCAGGGCAATGATCGAGCGCCTCTCCCATGGCCCTGCCTCTGTGCATGGATTGACGGAACCGTTTGCACTCTCGCAGCAGATGATTTCAAAACATATCGCCTACCTGGTACGGGCACGGATAGTCATCAAGACGAAGCGTGGACGAGAGAGTGTGTGCACGCTTAGGCCCGAGGCCATAAAGACAGTCAGCGACTGGGCGATTCGCTATCGCCGGTTCTGGGAAGAGAGCTTCGACAAACTCGAAGTCGTTGTAAATCAAATGAAGAAAGAGGAGGCCAGAGATGGCAGAAAACACGGTTAACGAAATTGAGCGGATGGTCGTTACAAGAATTTTCGATGCCCCACGCGAGTTGGTCTGGAAGGCGTGGACAGACCCGAAGTACATCATGCAGTGGTGGGGACCGAAGGGCTTTACTGCGCCTGTTTGCAAAATGGATTTTCGCGTGGGAGGAAAACTTCTCTGCTGCATGAAGGCGCCGGATGGGCAGCTCTGCGGCTGGAATGCGGTTGAATACCACGAGATTGTTCTGCACGAGAAGATCGTTTCCTCCATGTACTTTTCCGACTCGGAAGGAAACAAGATCGATCCTGCGGAATTAGGAATAGAACATGAGGCCATAGACGGTGCCTACGACGTGACCCTCTTTGAGGATCTCGGGAACGGCAAGACGAGACTCACCCAATTGGAAATGAACCCATGGTGAGCGCAAAGAATAGCGGGCAATTGGAGGGCTGGAACGAGACTCTCGAGAAAGTTGCCGCGGTTGTTGCGGAGCTGGCGCAGGCGAAATGAGAAACCGAAGCTTTGACTCGCGAAACTCAATAGTGGAGGAAGAAATGAAAAGAACACCGTTTCTCGCTGTCGTCCTGCTGGCATTCGCATTTTCCGCCCATGCCCAGGACGCGATGAAGAAAGATGCAGCCGTCAAACCTGCCGATCCGGAATCGAAAGTCGTGCTCGATTCCTGGAATGAGATTGGCCGCAAGCTGACGGCGATGGCCGAAGATTTTCCCGAGGACAAATACGACTTCAAGCCGACACCCGCGCAGCGGAGCTTCGCCGAGCAGTTACTGCACGCGGCGGGTTCATGCTACTACTTCACGAATCCTGCGATGGGGCAGAAGCCTCCCGCGGCAGAAGATCCGAAGCGCGAGCAATACAAATCCAAGGCCGACATCGTTGCGTTCGTCAAGAAATCCTTCGCCGATGGCGCAGCCGCCATCCAGTCGAAGGGCGAAAAGGGCCTGATGACGGAGGTTGTTTATTTCCCTCAGCAGAAATCGCGCGTTATCGACATTGCATACGGCATCATCGAACATAGCGGAGAACACTACGGCCAGCTCGTTGTGTACTACCGCCTCGCAGGTCTTGTTCCGCCGGAGTCGCGGCCCAAGAAGTAAAGCTCAAGAGACTAGGTACCCCGTCCTTATCGCGCGCCCTTTGCGCGAATGGGCGGGGATTTTGGTTTGTGGACCTTCAGTATTTAATGCGCCGCACACCCTTAGTGGAAACCTGCTTCTCGTCACTTGGCAGCGTGGTCGCCTTTCAGGTCAGGCGACCTTGGCTCGGCTGCTGACTTTAGGCCAACACTCATTGAACCCACCAGAGTTTGGGTAGCCAAGTCTGTCTATGCCCAGATGCGAACCGTTCTAAATACACATGCAAGCCGACAGCAAATCTCTGAGCGTATAATTCCGCCTGCCGCCGGGCTCACGACGGAACGACAAGGCAACACCCTTCTGCGGAGCACACTCTGCCTCATCGGCTGCGTGTCACCAGATGGTTTTTCTTAGGGACGCCTCCTCGCGCCCCCTACTTCGGTTCGACCACTGGGCCCCAATCTCTCTGGAGGAAACCTCGATGAACCTCTCTACGTCTGCGAATCATCCTCACAACCAAGTGAGGAAACTTTCTCTCCCACTCTTTGCCGGCGCAACTCTTCTCGCGGCAATGTGTACTCCCGCGCTAGCCGCTTCCTTATGTGTAGCCCCCGGCGGTACGGGCGGATGCTACGCCACCATTTCAGCCGCCGTCGCCGCAGCATCACCCGGCAGCACCATCAAAGTTTGGCCCGGCACCTACAAAGAGGACGTCGTCATCGGAAAGTCCCTCTCGTTGCTCGGCTCCGGTTCCGCGAACACCATCATTAACGCAGCGGGCCTCAACAACGCTATCTACGTCGACGGCCTCGACAATCCCGGTCTCAGCAACGTCATCGTCAGCGGCTTCACCTTGGAGAACGCCAAGTTTGAAGGCATCCTCCTAACTAACGCATCCGACGTCATCGTCAAAAGCAACTACGTCGCCCACAACAACAACAATCTCGACGTCGAAATGGGTACCTGCCCCGGTATCCCCGACTTCGAGACCAGCGAAGGCGAGGATTGTGGCGAAGGAATCCACATCATGGGAGTCTCCTACTCCACCATCGCAAACAACGTCTCATTCGATAACTCCGGTGGCATTCTCACAGCGACGACACCGGCGAAACCCACGACAACCTCATCACCGGCAACTACGTCCATGACAACGGCTATGCATGCGGAATCACCAGTGCATCGCACGGCCCTTACCTCAAAGCGCCCAACGCCCCCCACTACGGCATCGTTCACGACACGATTGCCAACAACTCATCCATCCATAATGGAGCCGCTATTCCAGGAGCCGGAGCAGGCGTCGGCATCTTCTCCAACGGCAGCGGTCCAGGCATCGTCTCCGGGAACATCGTCATCGGGAACACGCTGCAGGACAACGGCCTCCCCGGTGTAGCCTTTCACACTCACGTAGGCCCCAACTTCGGCTTACCCGCCGACAACCTCTCTGACAACCAGATCATCGGCAATACCATCTCCGGCAACGCCGCCGATCTGGGAGACACAGCAACCCCCGGACCCACCGGCATCAACGTCAACAGCGGCCAGGGCGGCTCGCCCATCACCGGAACCGTCATCTTCGGCAACACGATCAAGAACGAAGCCGTCGACGTCGCCACCAACACACCCGCACAGGTGAATGTGAACTTCAACAACCTCCTCGGCGGCGGCATCGGTATCGCCAACCTCGGCCCCGGCACCGTCAACGGCATCAAGAACTACTGGGGCTGTTTCGCCGGTCCCGGCGGAAAGAACTGCTCAACCATAAGCGGACCAGGAATCACCTACTTCCCGGTCCTCATCATCCCGTTCCTCTAAACCCGAACCCGCACGATACCCCAGGTCCTCACCTCAGGACCTGGGGTTCTGCTCGAAAAATAAATCTCAAAAAGTTGGCGTGTTTTTCGACCGCCAGAAACCCACCACAAAATCACCACGCTCCACCACGCATCCACCACACATTTACCACCACTTCACCACCACAAAACACGCAAAAATCCTCATATCACCAAACAAAACGCCCCTCCACCACCCCCAGAAAAAAATCCTGCAAAATACACCTGCTATCCTTCCCCTGACATGGCCTCCCCACTCACGGTAAAGCCCAAACCCACCCCCATCGCCTCCGTCGCCGGAGCCACCACCGCCCTCGTCCTCCTCACCTCCCTCAACTTCGTCAACTACATAGACCGCTACATCCTCCCCGGCGTACAGGAGCAGGTCAAACACGAATTCCTCATCAGCGACAAGCAAATCGGCTCATTAACCTTCTGGTTCATGATCGCCTACATGTTCACCTCGCCCATCACAGGCTGGCTCGGCGACCGCTTCCCGCGCAAACCAATGATCGTCATCGCCGCCCTCTTTTGGAGCGGCATCAACTTCCTCACCGCCACCGTCCACTCCTACGATTCACTCAACATCCGCCACGCCGCACTCGGCGTAGGCGAAGCCAGCTTCGGCATCTTCGCCCCCTCTCTCCTCGCAGACTTCTACGAACCCGACCAGCGCAACCGCGTCCTCACCATCTTCAACGTCGCCATCCCCGTCGGCGCCGCACTCGGCTACCTCGTCGGCGGCACCGTTGGCGAGCACTTCGGCTGGCGCATGTCCTTCATCGTCTCCGCCATTCCCGGCACCATCATCGCAATCCTCATCGCCTTCTTCATGAAGGAGCCCGCACGCGGCGCCAGCCAGCACGAGAAAGCAAAACTGGAGAAGGGAACTGTCCGCTCTCTCCTCAACAACAAAGCCTATCTCTGCTCCATCCTCGGTTACGCCGCCGTCACCTTCTCGCTCGGCGGCATCTCCTGGTGGATGCCGTCTTTCCTCCAGCGCATCGACGGCCGCAGCGAGTCCTCAGCTGCCTACATCATGGGGGCCATCACCGTAGTCACTGGCCTCGGCGGCACCATCACCGGTGGCGCCATCGCGCAACGATGGTCGCGCACCAACTCCAAAGCTCTCTACCTCGTCCCCGCCATCAGCGCCGCACTCGCAGTCCCACCCGCGCTCCTCTGCTTCTTCGGCCCGCACTCTCTAACGCTCTACGGCCTTGGCGCTGCAATCTTCCTGATTTTTCTCGGCACCGGCCCGGTCAACGCCGCCACCCTCAACGCCGTCCGTCCCGAGATTCGCGCCACCGCCATGGCCGGCCAGCTCTTCATCATTCACGCTCTCGGCGATGCCATCTCCCCGCCAATCATCGGAGCAGTCAGCGACCGCTCAACCCTCAACATAGGCCTCGGTTCCACCCTCATCACCATGTTGATCGCCGCCGTCATCTTCTTCATCGGCGCCAGGTACGCGCCACCACTGCACTCCGCGGAAGCCGTACCTGCAACCTGAAATTTCTGAACATCGATGTAGATGCGCGGACAAACGCATGATAATATCCGATTCCTCCCCGAACAGTAATTATTGAAAGCAACGTGAAGATCAATTCGCGGAGGAAACATATGGGCCTCATGGCTTTCCTTAACCTCGAGGGCAGGGACATTGTCGGATTCGTCCTTGCGAACCTGCTTGGTGTTCTCGTTGGGACCCTTTTCCCTCAGGGTTACTGGGCAATTTACACATCAATTCTGGTCTCTTATCATCTCTTCCTTGCCTGGCTCATCGTCTTGGACGATCAGACCGGCGTCTCTCTTCCGATCGTTTCGACGATCGTCACTCACCTAGCCTGCCTCGTGGTTGTCCTTCCACTTGGCATGGGACGCCACTACATCCCCTTCTTCGGAATCTTTCGGTACGCTATTGCTGCCTTGGCAATCTTCGAACGTAAGTGGCTGTTTAGCGAGGAAGGCACTCAGCGTAGGCAAGAGGTCGCCCCGGCGACCACACCGGTTATTGTTGACACCGCTGAAGATTACCGGGACTGGCTCCAACATCTAGCCCAACAAAAACCCGGCTCGCGAAATCCCCGGAGTTCTCTGAAAGCCGAATACGAGCAGTGGCTACTCGCCCGCGCTAAAGCCCGGCTCACAGTACCTGGGAACGACCACGGCTCAGCCACACAATAAAGGCTGTCAACCGCGCGTTCGCACTCACCCGCCGAACGAATGCCTTCACGTCTGTTCTCGAGAACGACCGCACCAGAATCAGCATGATCATCGAAGCAGTCATCTTCTTCATTGGCGCGCGCTACGCCCCGCCACTTCACCACACCGAAGCAACCCGCGCGTAACTCTTCCTCCGATTGCACTTTCAATTCAATCACGACATTTGTGAAATCTCTTGCTCAAAACCGTGACGACATCAAAGCGAATCTCAAAACCTGATCTTTCGAACGCATCCTAGATATATAGGAGCGTGCGATGAGCGAAAAGAGTGACAACGACACCCACTACAAAGAGCTAAGTGGCGAAGCCGGGCAGAAGAAGATCTCCGACCTGATCAAGGGTATCCGCATCGCCATGCTCACCACCATTGCAAAAGACGGCACCATGAGTAGCCGTCCTATGGCCATTCAGGATGAGCCCTTCAACGGAACTCTTTGGTTTCTTACTCGCTCGACCTCGGAAAAAATCGAAGAGATCCAAGAGGATCAACACGTCACATTAACCTTCGCCGAACCGAAAGATTCCAAATACGTCACCTTAAAAGGTCGAGCAAGCCTCAACCATGACCGCATTAAAATCAAAGAACTCTGGAATCCCCTGTACAAAGCCTGGTTTCCCAAAGGCCAGGACGATCCAGAAATCACTGTTCTACGCGTCGATGTCAGCGAGGCCGACTTCTGGGAAGCTAACAGCAGCAAACTCATCATGGGCGTAAAGTACTTCGCCGCAGCAGTCACCGGAGGAACCCTGCCACTCGGCGAAGCTGGCCACGTCGCTGTCTAAAACGGCATCGCCCTCTGCGCCGTGCGCGCACAACTCCGACGGAGCGCTTACTTCTTCGAGAACGACCGCACCAGGATCACCATGTTCCAGAAATCATCCGGCTTCCCGCGGTCACCTTCGGCAGGCATCTGTCCCTTGCCGTTCTTGATGATGTAGAACAACTCTCCGTCGGTCATATCCTTCAGAGCCGCCGGATCCGTGTAATCCTTCAGCGGAGGCTTCATCTCCCCTGCGATATCGCCCTTGCCATTGCCGTTTGCTCCATGGCAAATCGCACAGTCATAGCCCCACATCTTCTTGGCGTGGGCCTGCGATTCGGCCGTAGGCTTTACCGGGTTCACCATCTTCACCGCTTCAGCAGGAATTACCGTAGGAGCGGGCGCACCAGCTGGTTGCTGCGGTGCAAGTAAGAACGGCATAAGAGCCAACAAGACGAACACAGCCTTCAGCATTTCGACCACCTCGACTGCAGACGGCATCCTATGCCACCTCATATCCCAAAGGGAAGCGTTATCTTTGACGGTACAAACTTCGACATCCCTTCTGGCAGCAACGCTCGCTCAGACCTTGTAACATCAGTCGCAGCGATCGCTTGAGCCATCCCCTACAACTCGCCCTCACCCTCTTCGCCTGGTTCATTGCTTTCACCTGGATCTGGCAGTCCATCGCCGCCACGTTAGGCTTGCCCCGCATCCCCAACCTCCTGCTGCCGCAATACAACCGGTCGCCGCAGGGATACCCCTCCCTCACCGTTATCGTCCCCGCTCGCAACGAAGCCGCCGACATCGCCGCAACCCTCCACTCGCTCCTCACCCAGGACTACCTCAACCTCCAGATCATCGCCATAGACGACAGGTCCACTGACTCCACCGGCACCATCATCGATACCATCGCCGCCCAGCATCCCGACAGGCTCCGCGCGCTCCACGTCTCCGAACTCCCCTCAGGATGGCTGGGCAAAACTCACGCCATGGCCCTCGCCGCTCGTCAGGCCCCCACCGACTACCTTCTCTTTACCGACGCCGATGTCACCTTCCACCCCGCCGCCATTCGCCTCTCTCTCGCCAATGCCGTAGCCAGCAACGCTGACCACCTCGTCACCTTTCCCACCACCATCATCAAGCGCTGGGACGAAGCCGCCATCCTCGGCTTCTTTCAGATCCTCGGCCTCTGGGCTGCCCGCCCCTGGCGCATCTCGGACCCCAAAGCCACCCGCGACGCCCTCGGTGTCGGTGCGTTCAACCTCCTCCGCCGTTCCGCTTATCTTGAAATCGGTGGCTTCGAATCCCTCCGCATGGAAATCGTTGAGGACGTCGGCCTCGCTCGCCGCATCAAACGCGCCGGTTTTGCCCAGCGAGTCGTCTACGGCCGCGGCTTGGTCAACCTTCATTGGGCATCAGGCGCCAGCGGGCTTGTCAGCGTGATGACCAAGAACCTCTTCTCCGCGTTCGGCTTTTCCATCGGCCTCTCGCTTCTCGGGTGCCTCTGGTTACTTGTCTTTTGCGTTGCTCCTGCGATCGGCCTCTTCTTCGCGCCCACTCGCACCCCCGCGATCCTTACCTTCTTAGCCGCTGCATGGACCTACCGCTTGATCGGTCGCCACTCCGGCATCTCTGCCTGGAACGCTCTCCTCTTTCCTCTCAGCGCGCTCGTCTTCGTGTTCACCCTCATCCGATCGATGCTGACCACACTGAAGCAGGGCGGCGTCATCTGGCGTGGCACCTTCTACTCCCTCGCCGAACTCCGCAAGCACGTCGCGCCTCTCGCTTGAGTAGCACAGGCTTCGAACGATGTTTTACTTAGCCAGCAGAACAACACCAATGCAAACGAAGATTGCAGCCAGCCATCGTCGGCGATCCACATTTTCGTGAAGAAAAGCCTTCGCGGCAGCGGCGTTGCCGATGTAGGTGAGCGACGCACTCGCCGGTGCGGCAAGCGACAGGTCGACGATGCTAAGGGTAAAGAGCAGAGCAAAAAAGTTAAGCGCCATGCAGAGCGCCCCAATCAGAAACAGGGGGCTCGAAAGAACCGCGCGGATCGCACCCGGCAGCCCACTCTTCTCGCGAATGTCATCCAGATCGCCAACTCGTCGCATCGCCGCCGCAATGAAGCACTCCCCCGTAATCGCAAGTGCTGCGACCGCAAAGATGCAACCCCACGCGCGAAGAGACGTCGCCGAAGCGAGCATTAACGGCCTGCTCCCGAGTCCATCACGTCAAGCTCATGATGTTCCGACGGATGTTCTGTTAACGACGGCCCACCCGCAACAAACCCAACTGCGCACACGATCAACAAAATGCCCGCCCACCTATACACCGAAAGGTGCTCATGCAGCCAGAACTTGCTCAGCAAGGCAACGACGACATATCCAAACGCCGTAGCGGGCATCACAAAGGTGAGATCCGCCCAGGACAACGCCGTCATATAGCTGGCGAAAAACCCGATCAGCAGCACGATGCCGCCAACAATATAGGGATTGAAGAGGGCATGCCACAGCAGCCCTAGATGGTGCACATCTACAGGCCCGATCTGTGCCATCCCTCGCGAAAGCAGCGTATCGCCGATCGATGCCGTAAGCATGACGCAGAGCAGAATCAGATATCGCTGGGGAGTGAGTGTGTGTCGCGTCATCTCCCTCTAGTTTAGAAGAGATTGGCGTCTCAATGTTGAACCGTGTGACCCCGCGCCAAGAGCTTCCCACCTAACCTCCGTAACTGATCTTCCCCAGTACCATCGCCCTTTGCGCACCCGTCGCCGCAGGAATATTTCCCGGCAGCCGCCACCAACTCAGCCACGCCAGCGTCGCAAAGGCGACTGCCTCCTTCGCCTGTGCCGGAACGCCCAACTCCTCCATCAGCCGCACCTTCACTCCCAGCGGCTCCAGGCCCGCCTCCAACATCTGGATCAGCGTTGCATTCTTCGCCCCACCACCCGACACAACAAACTCCACACTCGACGACGGAGCCGCCTGCCTCACATGCCCACTGACAAACCGTTTGTATGCATCCACGATCGAGCCTGCCGTCAATGCCGTAGCCGTAGCCACCACATCCTCATCTCGAACATCTCGCCCCGCATTTCGGCACATCGCAACAAATCTGGAGACAAACGCCTCGCCAAACTGCTCGCGCCCACACGACTTTGGCGGCGGGGCAGGGAAGTACTTCTCCGCCAAAATCTCTTCCACCACCTGCTGCAATACCGTGCCCGTTCGAGCCACCACCCCTCCCCGATCAAACGCTCGCTCATACAAACGCCTCATGCATCCATCGATCACCATGTTCCCCGGTCCCGTATCGAACGCCATCACCCCATCCACCCCAGCCCCTGCCGGAATCGCCGTTAGATTCCCAATCCCTCCCAGATTCTGCAGCACCCGGCTTACTTTCGCCGAGCGGAACATACAGTAATCCAACAATCGGCACCAGCGGAGCCCCCTGCCCACCAGCGGCCAGATCCGCCGGCCGAAAATCACTCACCACCGGTACTCGCAACCGCTCCGCAATCACCGCCGCCTCACCCATCTGCCATGTAACTCGAAGCGGCTTCCCAAGATATTTATCTGCCGCACCCTGGTGATACACCGTCTGCCCATGACACCCAACCAACGCAGCCTTCACCCCAACGACTCTCCTGCGTTTTCGCAACGGCGTCCGCATAGACCTCGCCCAGCCGCCAGTTCAATCTCGCCAGCTCCGCCACCGAAATTGCCTGCGCATCCATCGCGCCCAGGACTGCGGCCCTCACGGCTTTCGGATACTCGGCCCCCACGTGCCCAAGCAGCTTCACAATAGGCATCCCACCGTTCGCCCGGCCCGGAGAAATCATGCACAACGCGACATCCACCCCATCCGCCGACGTCCCGCTCATAACCCCAGCCACAACCATGCTCTTCGTCATCCCTTTAGCTCCCGCTGTAACTCGGCCAGCAAATTCAGCGCCTCCCTCGGCGTCAAACCATCCACATCCGCCTCCGCCAGCCGTTCCACAATCCTCTGCGACAACGGCGTAAACATCGTCATCTGCATCTGCGCCGCAGCCGGCGAAGCTTCTCGGACCTGCTGCGTCTCAGCCCGCTCGTGCACTTTCAACACTTCGCGCGCCCTCGCAATCACGCCCGCGGGCAATCCCGCCAGCTTCGCAACCTCGATCCCGTAACTCTTACTCGCCGGCCCAGCCTCCACCGTATGCAGAAAAACAATCCCGCCAGCTGTCTCTTTCACGGTTACTCGAAGATTCGTCAGCCGCTGCAGCCTCTCAGCCAGCAGGGTCAGCTCGTGATAGTGCGTCGCAAACAGCGTTCGAGCACCAATCCGATCATGCAGATGTTCCACCGTAGCCCACGCCAACGACAGACCATCATACGTAGCCGTCCCACGCCCCATCTCATCCAGCAGAACCAGCGAACGATTCGTCGCGGTATTCAGAATCGCCGCCGTCTCGGTCATCTCCACCATGAACGTCGACCGTCCCCGCGCCACATTGTCACTTGCCCCAATCCGCGTATAGATCCGGTCCACCAGTCCCAGACGCATCCTCTCGGCTGGCACAAAACACCCCATCTGCGCCATCACAACCAACAGCGCCGCCATCCTCAGATACGTGCTCTTACCACCCATATTCGGGCCCGTAATCAACAACACCGCCGGTCCCGCATCCGCGTCCATATGCACTGAGTTCGGCACAAACCTTCCGCCGCCCGACTCCTCCAGCCTCCGCTCCACCACCGGGTGTCGCGCCTGCACAAACTCCAGCACTCCGCCCGTCTCCACCTGCGGTCTCGCCCATCCGCGCAGCGCAGCTAGATACGCGAAGCACGCCAGCAGATCAATCTCAGCAACCCTCCGCGCCGTCTCCCGCATTCTCCCCGCAGCATCCAGCAACTGACGTCGCAACTCCGCAAAGATCCTTCGCTCAATCTCTCCGCTCCGCTCCTGCGCGGTCAGAATCTTCGTCTCATACTCCTTCAACTCCGGCGTCGTAAACCGCTCCGCATTCACCAGCGTCTGCTTCCGCTCGTAGTCCGCCGGAACTGCCTTGGCATTCGCCTTCGTCACCTCAAGGTAGTACCCAAATACCGAATTGAACCGCACCTTCAGTGATCCAATTCCCGTCCGCGCCCGCTCGCGCTCTTCGATCGAAGCCAGCGATTGCCGGCCACTCCTGCTCAGCTCCCTCAGCTCATCCAGCTCCGAATCCACACCCTCGCGAATCGCTCCGCCATCCCCCAGCGACACAGGCGGTTCCTCCGCAATCGTCCGCACAATCATTTCGTGCAGATCCTCCAGCGGATCGACACTCCCCGCCAACTCCTGCCACCTCGCACTCTCAAACAACCGGACTGCCTCCACCACTCCCGGCACACAGCCCAGCGTCTTCGCCAGCGCCATCACCTCTCGCGGCCCAGCCGAATCGAGTGCAACTCGTCCCAGCAGCCTCTCCAGATCCAACACCCCATCCATCGACCGCCGCAATCCCTCACGCCTTCGAAGATCCCCGGCGGCCTCGCCGACAGCATCCAACCGGGCCTCAATCTCCGCTAATCCACTCGCCGGCCGCAGAAGCGAAGCGCGTAGCAATCTCTTTCCCATCGGCGTACAGCAGGCATCCATCGTGTAGAACAGCGTCGTCTGGGCCGACTCTCCAGAAAACAGCGGCTCCACCAACTCCAGATTCCTCACGCTCACCGCATCGAGTTCCAGACATGTCGAGCGCTCATAAAACCGCAGCCCGTCCAGATGCTCCAATCCACCCTGCTTGGTCTGTCGCATATAGTGCAGCAACGCACCTGCCGCCACCGCCGCAGCCTCATGACCACCTAACCCCATCCCATCCAGCGAGTGCACCTTGAAGTGATTTCTCATCAGCGGCAATGCATACTCCGCGGTAAACACCCACTCCTCCAGCGCGGTCTTCGTGCGTATCCCATCCAGCCCGGCTTGCTGGTCGTCGTCTTTGCCGCCTTCTCTTCCACCCTTCTCAGAGGTGTCATCCTGAGCGAAACGCAGTGAAATCGAAGGACCTGCAGTTGAACCTGCACCAACCCCACTCAACAACCCCTGTCCATACAACAACTCCACCGGCCTCACCCGCCCCAACTCGTCCACCAGGAGCGCCCAAGCGCCACTCCCTGCAAACTCCGTAGCCCGAAACTCCCCGGTCGAAAGGTCCAACAACGCCAATCCACAAACCCTCTGCGCCCCCGCACCCGACACAGAAACACTCGCCAGATAGTTGCTCTGTTCCGCACCCAGCCCCGGATCCAGAGCCGTTCCCGGCGTCAGCACCCGGGTCACCTCGCGTCGCACAATCGTCTTCGTCTGCTTCGGATCCTCCATCTGCTCGCATAGCGCAATCTTGTACCCCATGCGCAGCAACTTCTGCAGATAAGCCTCCGCGGCATGGTACGGAACCCCGCACATCGGCTGCTTCTTCTCTCGGTCCCTGGCAGTCAGCGTCAGCTGCAGTACCCGCGAGACCAGAATTGCATCCTCATAGAACAGCTCGTAGAAGTCCCCGATCCTGCAGAACATCAAGCAATCCGGATACAGTTCCTTCGCCGCAAAGTATTGCCGCATCACCGGCGTCAAACTCGCCGTATCACTAGCCAGATTCGCTGTTGTCCCGTCCGTCATCCCCATAGCCACAGAACCGCAGAATACCGTACCTGCCGCTCATAGCGTTTATGGCGTATCCGCAGGTGTCACCGGAACAATCGTCGTCGTGACGGAAAACTTGCGAAACCGCGAGTAAGTATGGTCCCCAACAACCCGCACCGTTTCATTGTTCAACGGCGCCCTGCCGTCAAAATGGCTGTGCACAAGTAGAGGGATGCCATCCAGATATTGGAACGTCTCAGTACCGGTTCCGCCACTGAGAAATTGTCCCTCATAGTCGAGTTGCTCGAAATCCAGCCTCCGGATCTCGTTTGTTTCCGGATCGATCCACAATCGATAGTGTTTCTTAGCCTCGCTTGACGCCGGCACGAGATCAACCAGAACGCAGTTGCAATCCTCCATCGCGACCGACTGTCCACTCGAGATCCGATACTCCGTCAACAGGTCACGAAGTTTTATCCCCGCGTTAAGCAGCCTTGAATGTTGAATCTTCGCCCGCGCTAATCCATCCAGCGCCGACCGCTCTCGAACGGCAGCGTCGTACCGGTTCTGCTCGTCGTCCAGGGCTCTTCCCTTAAGGGGTTTGCCATTCACTTCAAGCAGGCGCGAATATTCAAGGTCAGCAATGTACGTGACTTCGAAGAACTGGGTGTAATCGACAGCCTTCTTACCCTTCGCATTGAAGTTCTGTATGTGGTCCAGTTGGAGATAGGTATAACGCGTCTTCGAATCCTTCGCTTGCTCAAACTTATCAACAGCTCGCTGCAGCATCACCGCCGGCTCAACGGCATTTTGAGCTTGAGGCTGCAGACTCGCAGGCGCGAGAAGAAAAAGAGCCAAAGCTACCGCAAGTGCGTTCACACCCAACAGCATACCCAAAGCGATTGTCCCATCGTCCCTCCATACCCGATATACTGAAGGTTCGCGAGTTTTAACCGCTCGTGACCCTTACGATGTCTCTTCTCTGGCTCAGAGTCGCGGTCCTTCTCTACGGTATAGCCGCGCTTGCGGTTCTGCCGGCCGCCCTCTACGAACGACCCCGCTGGCGTCACATCGCCATCCCCGCCACCGTCGCCGCCGTTTTCTTCCACTTCGTCTCGCTCGCCGAGATTCTCAACGCCGCTCACCATCGCCTTCCCGTCGACACCCACGAGACCCAAACCCTCCTCGGCCTCCTCCTCGCGTTGGCATTTCTCGTGATCTATTGGCGATACAAGACTGTCTCCCTCGGCGTCTTCATCCTTCCCGTCTGCTTCCTTCTAGGCCTCGTCCCCGCCTTCCATCCCGGCCAGGAGAACACCACCTTCCCCATCCTCCACACCGGCTGGATCTTCCTTCACGTGGCACTCCTTCTAGCCGCCTACGCCGCCCTCTTCCTTTCGCTCCTCGCGTCACTGCTATATCTGATTCAAGAGCGCGGCCTCAAACAAAAGTCCCCCACACTCCCCTGGCTCCCGCCGCTTGAAACCACTGACCAGATCGCGCTCAAGGCCCTCCTCTTCGGTCTCCCTTGCATGACCGCTGGTCTCCTCATCGGATCGCTCATCGCTCAGGCTACCGTAGGCGCCTCGTACTTCCACGATCCCAAAATCCTCCTCGCCTTCGCCATGTGGCTCGTCTACATCGCAATGATCTACCTCCGCCGCATCGCCGGTCTTCGCGGACGCCGCGCCGTCTATCTCTCCAGCTTCGTCTTTTTCGTCGTACTTGCCGTCTGGGCCGCAAACCAATTCTCCGCCGTCCATAGGTTCACCGCCCCATGAGCGAGAAGACACAAGGCCGTCTCGTCCTGCTCGGCATCAATCACAACACCGCGCCCATTGAGGTTCGCGAGCGGCTCGCCATCCCCACCGCACGTCTCGCCGACGCCACCCGCACCCTCCTACACCAACCCGGCATTCGCGAAGGACTCATCCTCTCCACCTGCAACCGTGTCGAACTACTCACCCTGCAGGACGACACCACTAACGGGACAGACACGCCACCCGAAAGCCCAGCCGACCTCCTCCGCTTCCTCCACGAGTACTTCGCCGTCCCGCCGCACGACATCCAGCCTCACCTGTACGAGCACCGCGACCGCGAAGCCGTACGCCATCTCTTCCGCGTCGCTAGCTCCCTCGACAGTATGGTCGTCGGCGAGCCACAGATACTCGGCCAAGTCAAAGAGTCCTACACCATAGCCCGCGAAGTAGGCGCCGTCTCTACCCATCTGGACTCGCTTCTCCAGCGCACCTTCACCGTCGCAAAGAAGATTCGCACCGAAACCCAAATTGGCTCAAGCAGCGTCTCCATTGCCTCTGTAGCCGTCGACCTCGCCAGAAAGATCTTCGGTTCGCTCGAAGGAAAGACGGTTCTTCTCGTAGGCGCGGGCAAGATGTCCGAACTCGCCGCCCGTCACCTCATCCAGCACGGCGCATCCTCAATTCTCGTGGTCAATCGTACTCACTCTCGAGCCGAAAGGATCGCCGCCGAATTCGCCAGCGCCTCAGTCCTCACCGCCGTCATCCCATACGAAGCCATCTACGAGCAGGCCGACCGCGCCGACATCGTCATCACGAGCACAGGCGCACCCGAGAAAATCTTCGGCCGATCCCACGGTCGGCAGTTCCTTCACCGCCGCCGCAACCGCCCCATGTTCTTCATCGATATCGCCGTCCCTCGCGACGTCGACCCCCGCATGAATGAGGTTGAAGGCTGCTTTGTTTACGACATCGATGATCTACAGCAGGTGGCTGCGGCTAATCTCGAAGATCGCAGCCGCGAAGCCCAGGCCGCCGAAACAATCGTCAGCAAAGAAGTTGACAAATATCAGCAGCGCCTCCAGTCCCGCGACGCTGTCCCCGCTATCAAGGCCCTCCAGCAGCAAGCCGAAGAGTTCCGCCAGGCAGAACTAGCCCGTGCCCAGTCCAAACTTGCGGATCTCACACCGCAGCAGCGCGAAGCCGTTGAATCCCTGACGCGCTCCCTCACCGCAAAACTATTGCATCCTCAACTCACCGCTCTCCGCGAATCCGCCCGCACCAAAGAATCCGAATAGCCTCGCTACGCCACACCTATCAACTCCCAGCCTGACTAATCAGTTCGAAGCGCGTTCATCGGCTCTATATTCGCAGCGCGCCGAGCCGGAATAAATCCCGCAACCGTGGCCGATGCCAAAAGCACCGCCACAGCGATCATCAAGCTCGCCGGATCATACGACCGCACTCCATAAAGCTGATCTGCCATATAGCGCGCTCCCAGAATCGCAACGGGAATGCCTATCGCAAGCCCCAGTCCAGCTTGAAAGAACGCCCCCCGCATCACCATTTTCACCACGTTCCAGCGATCCGCACCTAGCGCCATACGCAGCCCAATCTCGCTCGTCCTCCGCGCTACCTGGTATGACGTAATTCCGTACAGACCCACTGACGCCAGTACAAGCGCCAGCAGTCCAAACAACATCGTCAGCCGCGCAATTAGCCGCTCCTGTGTAAAGTTGTCGGCCACTTGGTAGTCCAGCGAGTGCAGATCTTCCAACGTCAGGTTCGGATTGATATTCGCCAGCGTGCGCCGCACCGTCGCATCCAGATTCTCCGGCGGCCGCTGAAAATGAAAGGTAACTGAATTGATATACAGTGACCGGCTCTCAGCCTGCATCTCATTCGGCTCGGTGAGCCCTGTCATCTCTTGCGTCAGTGGCCGGAAGTACATCGTCCGTATCTCGTCTCGCGGATTGTTATACTTTGCGTCGGCAACAACGCCCACAATTTCGAACGCTGAAGAATACTTCTGATCGAATATCCCAAAGTGTCGTCCGATCGGGTCTTCCTTTGGAAAGAACTTCTTCACAAACGCCTGGTTCACTACCGCGACCTTCTGCGTCGTAGCCGTATCCTGATCCGTAAATCCGCGTCCGCGAATCACCGGCTGCCCGACTGTCTCGAAGAAATGTGGGCTCACGCGATCCCACGAAGAGCCTATGTTGTCGTTCGGCCCCCGCGCTGGCCGCCCATCGACGTAAACCGATTCCCCCCAGTTATTGCCTTCCAGCGTGCTGTATAGCGCCATACCTACGCTCTGCACTCCAGGCAATGATCCGAACTGCTGTTCAAGCTGCTGATAGAGAGCCGGCAACTTCTCCGGCGTATATCCCGCGCTCGCCGGAAAGAGATGAAGCACATACCGATTCTGCGTCTGAAGCCCGAAGTCCTGATGCTCCATGTTGCGCAGACTCTTCGTCAGCAATCCCGCACCTACCAGCAACACGAGCGACAGCGCCGCTTGAAGAACAATCAGCGACCTCTGCGGAAGCGATGATCTATCCCGCGTCGATCGACTCACGCCGCGGAGTGCCTCCGCCGGGTCACTGTGCGAGGTAATCAACGCGGGCACAATCCCAAACACGACCCCTGTCGCCAGCGACAGCAGAAACGCAAAGCCAAGCACCACGAGCGACGGGCTTGCCGCAATCGGTAGTTGTGGCGAGTCAGGAAACGCAAGCGACAAAATCATTCGCGTTGCCGCATACGCCACTGCCAAGCCCGCAAACCCGCCCATGCATCCCAGCAATAAGCTCTCGGTCAACATCTGCCGGATCACCCTGCCTCGCGCCGCGCCCAGCGCCATCCGAATCGAGACCTCAGCCTTCCGTGTCGCGCCGCGCGCCAGTAGCAGGTTTGCCACATTCGCACACGCCACCAGCAACACCAGGCCAGAGATCGTCATCAGCAGATACAGCCCCTTGCCGGTCCTTCGTTGCAGATTCTGAATCCCAGCGCCACCCGGCGTAATCACCACATGCTGCTTGGCGATGAGCTTAGACCGGCCATCCCGCGTGTAGTTCGGCTGTGTCGACAGCCACTGTCGCAGGCTGGCCGTGACCTTCTCCTGCAGCACGTTCGTATTCACGCCTGGTTTCAGCCGGCCCAGCGCGTAGAGCCAGTTACTCTCCGGCACATGCAGGATCGACTTCGTGCCCTCGACCATCGGCTCCACCGACAACGGTATCCACAACGCAGGCGGAGAGCTTCTAATGCGGTCGCCAAAAAAACCTGGCGGTGCGATTCCTACAATTGTCATCGGCAGACCCTGCAGATAAAACGTAGATCCCACCACGCTCGGATCGCCGCCATAATCCGATTGCCACGCCTGGTAGCTCATCACCACTGCCGGAGCCGCACCCGGCGTATCATCCGCGTCTCTCAGCACACGCCCCGCGAACGGCCCAATTCCAAACGTCGTGAAAAAATTTCCCGAAACATACTGCGCGCGTTCGGACTTAGCCTGTTCCGAACCTCGCCGCGCGCTCACCGATTCTCCACCAGACTGCATCGCAGCCAACTGCTCAAACTCCGGCGTCGTTGCCTGGAGATGCTTGTAGAGCTCATACGAGAAGAGGTCAAAGTCCCCGTCTTCATTGATAAAGCCGCCGTTTACGCAGCAATCATCTTTATCGCCTATCCGGAACAACGTTTTCGGGTCAGTCACCGGCAGAGATTTCATTAGCACCGCATGCACCAGCGTGAAGATCGCTGTATTCGCCCCGATCCCCAGCGCCATCGTCAGTACCACCGTGATCGCAAACCCCGGCGACTTATAAAATTGACGCAATGCGACCAAGATGTCCTGCATGGATCTCCTCCTGTAGCTCGAGAGCTTCTTGCTCTTACGCTGCCATAGTCGAAATAGTTCACTAGCGTCATTAAGTTGTGGAAAGAGAAGCAGAGCTAAAAGGAAAAATTCGCCTGAAAGAGAATAGTCCGATTCCCCGGCGTCGGCGAACCATACGGCCCTCCAGCCAGTGTCTGCGACTCCCCAAAGAGCGAGGAATTCAGCACCCCATTCTCGGGACCGCGGTTCACAATGTTGAACAGGTTCAGTGCAACAACAACTAGCGTCAGGCTGTATCTTCGCGGCACAGTTGCATCAAGCTTCGGTCCTGCCTGCGCTCCGCCAAGACCGCGCCCGCTCACACTTGTGTTCTGCCCCTGGTTGTTCATTCCGCTCGCGCCTTCCTTCTTCGGCCCGATCCCAAACACCTTGCTCGCACGCATATGAAAGATGACACTCGCAGGCCCAGTGCCAAGGTTGAAGGGCACAATCGTCTCCCCCCTTCCCGTAGGATTGCTGTCGAGACACCCGAACGAAGTCCTAATCACTCCCGTTGCTCCGCACGTCCCATAAGTCGGTCTCGCATTGAACTGATTATTGCCAGTCAAATCGCTGCCAATCGAAACGTTATAAGGCGTGCCCGACTGAGCCGACAGCAGCGGCGCAAAGATCACTCCATGCGGCGCTGTATAAGTCGCCAGCAAAAAGACCCGGTTATGGATCCCGAACGAAGCGCGTCCATAATCAAGGCCAGGGTTTTGTGCGACAGAAGGGAAGTAGTTCGCTCCTTGTGTATCGCTATTCGCCTCGCTGAACGTATACGAACTGCTCAGCGACAATCTCCGCAACCGAAGATTGGCCGTCGTAATCGCCTGGTGCTGGCTATAAACGCCGCCCGACTGAAACTGATAGTTGTACAGGTTCGGCAGAGGCCCTGTGATCGTGTACGTCGTCGGATCGAACTCCGGCGCAGTAATGTTATTCGACAGATATTGGTGAATGCCTCGCGTGAAAAGATACGTCACATTAAACGTTGCCTTACCTACCTGCCGATCTACGCCAACTCCGCCCTGCATATTCAGCGCCGCATGAAAGTGCGGATCGATGCTGTAAATAGTCGGCCGCGAACTTGCCTCACCTCCTGGCGGCACAATCGGAACATTCGGATTGTAGAAATCCGGATTGTTCACCACCAAGCTCTCTTGATTGATTCCGTTCTGATGAATCGTCTGGATCACATAGGGGGTCGCACCCGGAGAATTCAACGAACCCGGCACGTTGAACCGGTCATAGAACCAACCATACCCGGCGCGCACAACCGTCTTTGACGGTCCCTTACCCGTAAATCCCGGAGCCCAGGCCAATGCCAGCCGCGGCCCCCAATCCGCATGGTCGCTAATCCAGTTCTGCGTCTCAAAACGCAGCCCTGCACTCAGCGTCAGGTTAGGCTTCGCACGCCAGTCATCCTGAAAAAATCCAGCCCCATCAAACAGCGTAGCTCTCGCCAGCGGATTGTTCACCACGGTCACGCGATACTGGTCCGGCGTCTCAGCCAGATAGTGGTCGATCGACTGGAAGACGTAATTCCCATTCGCTCCCGACGTCGAATAATTCGCATCGCGAATCGCGTGCAAACGCACCCCAAACCGCATCGTATGATGCCCCGCCGTCGCGGTGCTGTAGTTCTGCAACTCAAAAACGTCCTGGTGATCCTGCACCACGCCAGAGTTGTTTCCGCCAGTAATAAAGCCCCCTTGAACTGTTACCGTCGGTGTCAGAAACTTCGGCGTCTGCTCGTTGCGAATCCGTTGCCACAGGAACCGCGTCTCATTTATCAAATGCGAGTTGATGACGATCGAATCTCCAATCTGCAACCCATTCTGTAGACCCATGCTGTTGAACGCCTGCTCGCCGAGACTCAGCCCACCCGGCCCACTGTCGGTCTGCACCGAGCGTGAGAAAGACTCCCGTATCGTCAACGTATTGCTCTTCCCGAGTTGGAAGTCCACGCGCGGATTCACATACAGGAACGACGAAGGATTCGGCAGCGCCTCTTGAATCGTCGTCGTCGTGTCATTCGGATTGACCGCCACGACGATGCTCTGGTTCTGCCGCTGCATATCGAACGCGTTGAAGAAGTAGGATGCAGTCTTCGTCATCGGCCCGTTGACGTCACCCTGAAGCGAATACAAATAGTAGCTCGGCTGTTCCTGCACCAGCGGATTTGCAGTATTGAGCGCCGATGTCGATCCAAACGAACCAATGTGCCCGGAAAACTTGTCCGACCCCGGCTTCGTAAGAATCTCGATCCTTCCATAACCAATCCTGTTGAACTCCGCGGAGAACGGGTTTTGATTAATGCGTATCTCGCGAATCGAAGACTTCGGCGGAAGCTGTCCGCCTTGAAATCCATCAACGTAGATCTCACCGCCATTCGGTCCCGCGGCCGGCCCAGCCAGCGCCTGCAACTCATTCTGTAATTGATCGGGATCGTCCGACAGCGCATCCAGATCACCGCCGTTCAGCACAATCGCGCCGCCGTTCTCATCAGGATTCACGCTGACCCCACTGCTGCGATCCGTGACATTGACGTCCTGTTGTTGCACTGCAATGGCAACGGTAACGTCTAGTTGGCGTGTCTGTGTCGACGCAATCACAATATTGCTCTTCGTCAGGCGGCCGAAACCATCCGCATCGACCGTCAGCGAATAGACTCCCGCAGGAACCTCGTGAAAGCTGTACGCGCCATCCTGACCGGACTTCGTCGTGTACACATTCTTGCCTGCCGTCAGCGTAAGCGTAGCGCCCGGCACGACCGCTTTACTTGGGTCAAGCACCTGCCCATGCAGGCCCCCATCGCTCTGCGCAAAAACGTTGAAGGGCCTGGCAACAAGGATCATGAGTAGAAGAGTGAGCCTATATAGCATTCGACAGTACCTATGTAGTATGCGACTATACCATAGCTTTAGGCCGTCCGTCGTCGGCCCCGTTTTTCAGGCGAGGGGAGTGACTGCAAGTGAATGTACGAATCAAATCGTAAGATAGTTCCGTTCAATTACCACTTAGACAGAGAATTCATTCCGCGGTTAGGAAAATTTTCAGAAAACTCACTTCGCACGTCTCAACTCGTGAAACGCCACAACCCCTTCATCCGCATTCGCTTCTCTCCATTCAAGGACCAAATCCCGTATCCTATCTAGGTCATGGACACTCTTATTCGCATCGGCAGCCGAGGCTCTCAACTTGCCCTCTGGCAGGCCAATCACATCCTCTACGCGCTCCGCGACGCCGGCTATCACGTCGAACTCGAGATCATCCGTACCACCGGCGACCGCATGCAGCAGCCCGGCTTCGTCCCGCCGCCCAACCTCGACGGCAAAGGCATCTTCATCAAAGAAATCGAGGAAGCCCTCGAAGAAGGCCGCATAGACCTCGCCGTCCACTCCCTCAAAGACCTGCCCACAAAACTCGCCCCGCAGTTCACTCTCGCTGCCATCCCCAAACGCGCCGACGCCCGCGACGTCTGGGTCTGCGAAGACTACTGGGCGCTCCATACCCTTCCCACCGGCGGCCGCATCGGGACCACCAGCCCTCGCCGCCGCGCCCAGATCCTCGCCCTCCGCCCCGACGTCACCTTCATCGAAATCAGAGGCAACATCGACACCCGCTTGCGCAAACTCGAGCAGGGCGAGTGCGACGCCCTCGTTCTCGCCGCCGCCGGCCTCGACCGCCTCAAGCGCACCGAGTCCGTCCATCAGCGCTTCGCCCCCGAAGAGATTTGTCCTGCCCCGGGCCAGGGAGCGCTTGCCCTCGAGACTCGTAGTTGTTCTCACTCTCTCGACGAGGAACGCGACGCCTACATCCGCAACGCCATCGCCTTCCTCGAACACCCTCACACTCGCTTCGCCGTCGAAGCCGAACGCATCACCCTCGACGCTCTCGGCGGGGGCTGCTCCCTTCCTATCGGAGTCCACTGCATTCCGCCCGCAAGCGAAGCAGGGAAGTGGCGCATGCTCGCTCAGGTCGTCTCGCCCGACGGCGAAGCCATGATCCAGATCGACACCGAAGCCCCATACTCCACCACTCCCGAAACCCTCGGTCGCAGTGTTGCCGACGACCTCATCTCCAAAGGGGCTCTCGATCTTCTCCCCACACCCGTCGCCTGACTGATCCACTTCCTCAACGGCCGCATCATGTCCGAAGTCATCGACGACGACACCACGAACCGAAAGTTCGAGGGCCTCATCGGAGTCCAGGTACACGTCGGCCCGCCGATGAAGATCGAGTACCGCAGCATCCTGCTCAAACCGCTCCCGTAGCGAACCGCAGCCAGTTCAGCACTTGCGATAGAAGCATCCATCTCACAGGCCATATTCCAGCGATACTCAGGTGAATCGAGAGGGCTTGCCCCCGCAAGACTACCAGTATTATTTTCCCCAGAAACAGGTACTTTTGCTACTACTTCCGTCTGGATGAGTGGACGTACACTCCGTGGTGCATCGGCCCCGCAGCCTTATCGTCATCCCACTGGAGAGAGCTATGTTAATCAAATCACGTCTGTTCGATTCAAGAATCAGTCGACTTACGATTAAAGCTTTGATGATCGCGGGAATCGCACTACTCGCGGTCCAATCCGGATCAGCACGCGACAAATACGAAACCATCGAAGCCCAGGCCTTTGGCACCGGCACCCAGCTGGGCCAGAACATCGGCGTCACCCTCAACATCTACGAGTTCTCCACGCCAGCCGACCGGGTCACTCTCATTCAGGCCTTCGAAAAAGGTCAGAATCAGGGCCTCGTGAACGCGCTCCAGAAGATGAAAGCCGTCGGCCATATTGAGATCACCGGCACGCTCGGCTACGACTGCGCCTACATCAAAATGACCCCCACCCCAACCGGTCGCCACATCGTCTTCGTCACCAATCGGCAGATCCGTTTCGGCGAAGCCTTCTTTGATACCCAATCCCAGTCCTTCAACCTCACCGGTGGCATCCTCGATCTCAACGACACGGACAAGAGCAAGAGCACCGGAAGCCTCTATCCCGCGGCCCAGTTGATCCTCAACAAGGAAGGCCAGATGCAGATTGATCTGACTCAGAACGCTTGGAGACTCTCAGACATTCTTGATTGGGCAGGAACAGCCGGCGTCAATTAATTCGCGCAATGGTGTCGTCTGTGGTGCGCGCAAATAACCGAATCCATAACGGGCCCGCCGCTCTCGTGGCGTGTCTCGCAGCACACTCTTGTGAGGTGAATCGTGACATACAATAAAAGTTTTGCGTTGAGGCACAGTTCGCTCCTCCTGCCGCTCGTGGTCCTGTCCGGCTTTGCATCGGCTCAGTCCAAGGCCAACAAGTACGCCTGCTCCGAGCCGAATCCTGCACAAGCATGCACCGCCGCGAATACCTGCGGCTCTGCATCCACCCCATGCGCCGTCGACGTCAAGCGAACCTCGAACGCCGCTTCGTCCACTCCCAGCATCCCCAACGCCAAGAGCAACTCACTCTTCTGCGTCAAGGTCGGAACCACCGTCGAGTGGAAGAGCACCGGCAGGGACATAGGTTTTGTCGTCGACTTTGGCCCTTCGTCTCCGTTTGATCCTTCAGGAGCCATCATTGGCGGTACCGACCGCGCGATCACCGTCGTCGCAAAACGGCCCGGATGCTTCAAGTACTCCGCCGGTGCCTGCATGTCGGGCGCGATCTACGGAATGTGTGGAGAAGCCAACGTCCAACTCATTGTCACGCCCTGATCTTCTAGAAGCCCGCCCGGGAAAACTCGTCTGTTGATAACCGGCGCCTTTCTCAGGGGCGCCGAGTTCGTCGGCACGAGGTAGCCGAGACCTAGGCACAGTCTCTTTGAGGAACCCGAGCGCTTCGCCCCTTCAGGGGGAGCACTGTAATCTACATCCCCAAAACCCGCCCGGCATCTCCCTCAAAGTAAATACCTTCGCCCTCCGCCTTGGTCCGAACCCGCCAACCCTGCCTGTATACGTCCCGTATCTCTCCCCCCGATCCTGTATACACGCGATGACACCAGCGCATCGCGTTTCTTCTGCAACTGGCTGATTTAAAAAGCAAAGCGCCTAGCCGGGAATGGCTATCTATTTGCATAGATAAGGTAAATTTCCATTTGCCGGCTCGTCTCTTGACGTGCGGTAAAGCAGCCGCTCCGCCCGACGATGGAAATGCCAGGAGACCAGATGTTGAATCGTCGTCGTGTTGCCGGACTTTCGCTCGTCTGCCTTGCTCTCTCTATTATTGTTGGTTGCGCCGTTTCGGGGCTGGATTCCATCCAGGTCACGCCGGCATCTCAGGCTCTAACCGTTGGCCAGACCGCTCAATTTATCGCGACCGGCACCTACGGAAATGCCACCAAGGCGACGACACAAAACATAACGTCTACCGTCACCTGGACCTCCAGCGCTCCCGCGGTTGCAACCGTCAACTCTGCAGGCGTCGCAACCGCCGTCGGTGCCGGCACAACCACGATCACCGCGACCGCCCCGGCGTTTCGTGGTCCTGCAGTTTCCAGCGCAACCCTGACAGTTACAGGTTCAAGCGGTGGCGTAGCTGGCGGCTCCATCACTACGCTGACGATCATCCCAGCCGTGCAGGCAGTAGCATCGCCCAGCCAGACCACCCAGTTCCTTGCCATCGGAACCACCTCATCCGGAGCCACCGTTAACCTGACCAATCAAGTTGCGTGGGGCTCGAGCAGCACCCAAATCGCTACCATCGGAGCCACCACTGGGCTTGCCACGGCGGTCGGTCAGGGAACCGCTACCGTTACCGCCATCTACACCAATACCGCCGGCGGAACCGTGGTTACCGGGACTGCAACTCTAACCGTCTCCGGAGGCACGACCCAGCAGTACACAGCCGTTTCCATAACCCCTGGCTCTCAGGCACTCTCCGCCTCAGGTCAAACCGCGCAGTTTATCGCGCTCGGTACATCCGGCAGTACCGGTAACAAGGTAAACGTCACCAACGCGTCGCAGATCACGTGGAGTTCAAGCGCTCCCTCCATCGCCTCCATCAGTGCCTCCGGGCTCGCCACAGGTCTAAGCGTGGGCTCCACAACGATCTCGGCCCAATTGGCCAACCCCGACGGCAGCGTTGTTTCAAGTACCGCTACCATCGCGGTTTCGCTCACAGCGGCGCCAGAGCCTCTGCTTTCGCTGACAGTCATTCCTGCCACGATTTCAGTCGGAAATTTGCAGGATACCGGGAATTTCCTGGCGGTCGGAACGTTCTCGACCGTTCCATACGTCAGGGATCTGACGAACTCCGTGAGCTGGATCTCTTCGTTTCCTGACGACTTCCCAGTCAGCTCGAATAATAGCGCCACGTTACCGGCCGGCTCTACGGCCGGTGTCGTTACTGCCTATGCCAGTGGAAGCGCCACCATCATCGCTGAAGCAACGAGCACAGACGGGACCATCCAGACTGCAACAGCAACGTTCAACTGCCCCTTGGCTCTTCCGAATCCGAACGGCAACCCGCCCACCCCGGGCTCCTGTATTCCCGGCACACAGGCTCCTTCGCTGAAGGCAACCATCACTGTCTATAACGAAGGCTTGGATACTACCAATTGGGTGGTAACCGCTCCTTCCGCCACGAGCACGCCGAACGTAATTCATTGCGGTCCGGGCTGGACCGGGGCCGGAGGATCAGTTTGTTCAGCGCCTTATCCAGTAGATCCAACAGGCAACACCACCTTAAAAGTTGTCCTGGAAGCACAGGGAGGCGCGTTCGGTGGGTGGTCCTGGAGTTGCTCGCCTAGCGATGTGAACGGTAACCCAATCCCTGCGACAGCCATAACTGCGGCGGGCCCGAACTATTGCACGGTCACAATCTCAGCCAGTAACCCCAACGTGACCGTGGGAGCGATCTTCAATTAAGTAATCGAAGTCCGGCCAATCCAACTCAATGCGCCGCACCATGACCCGGGAGTGTCAAGGTGCGGCGCATTGTTGCTTTGATCCACAGACTTTCGCCACACCCCTACTCAGCCGCAATGTAATTTACCCCACATTGTGTCCCAAACAGCACATCTATTCTGCTATAAAACGTGAAACCCTTAGAGCTCGAGGTATGTTCTGGCGTGCTTGGCGGTGAATAGCTGCAAGGTGAATTGCCCGTAACTGCAGAAAGGCAGACAGTGGCAGGCAAACCCATTCCGATCGTTCCGTTCGACGCTACGGTGTTTCTCAACCAATCCGGCCTCGGCAAAACCATCGTGCGTTTTCGCAAAGGCGCCGGCATCTTCACGCAGGGCGACAGCGGATCCAGTATCTTTTACATCCATCAGGGCAAGGCAAGGCTCACCGTAGTCTCTCAGGTTGGCAAGCAAGTAACGATCGCGATTCTCAACGCAGGAGACTTCATCGGCCAGGAGTGTCTCCCGGCCGGCCATCAACTCAACATCTCCTCTGCCACAGCCCTCACCGACTGCGTTCTCCTGCGCATCTCCCGTGCCGAGATGATCCGCGTCCTCCACGACGAACAGAGTATGTCCGAGTTCTTCGTCTCCTATCTTCTCCAGCGCACCAGCCGCATCCAGGACGACCTCATCGACCAACTGTTCAACTCCACCGAGAAACGCCTCGCCCGCGCTCTGCTCAACATGGCAAACTTCGGCAAAGACTCCGAACCCGAGCCCAACATTCCAAAGATCAGCCAGGAAGCCCTCGCCTCCATCATCGGCTGCACCCGCTCGCGCGTGAACCTCTTCATGAATCGCTTTCGCAAAGCTGGATACATCGAGTACAACGGTCACATCAAGGTCAACAGCTCTCTGCTGAACGTTCTTCTCCACGAGGCCGACCCTGCGATTCACAAGAAGACCGCCAAACCGCCGCTTCCGAAGATGGTGCCGCGATCCCCAAAGGCAACAAAGCGCCTCGGGTTGTCCTAAACAGGACAGTAATCCCAAAGCGAAGATGAAATCGTGGAATCGCTGGCGGTCGACTCTAAGCCGTTACATGGGGCCCTTATGCCACAAGACGTCTCGATATTGCTGGTCGACGATGAGAGTTCGATTCAACAAGTCTTCTCCGCGTTGCTTCGCTCCGGCGGTTATTCCGTTCGTACAGCGGAGAACGGCGTTCATGCTCTCAACTGCCTGCGCGAACACGTCCCCGACCTCATCCTCTCCGATCTCGACATGCCCGAGATGTCCGGCTTCGAGTTTCTCTCTGTCGTTCGCCGTCGCTTCTCCGGCATCAAAGTCGTCGCCATGAGCGGCGCGTTCTCAAAGAACGAGATCCCCGCCGGCCTCTGTGCCGACGCATTCTTCCCCAAGGGCATTCACCACCCCACAGTTCTTCTCCAGATCATCAAAGACGTTCTCGACGGGGAAAGAACCGAGATGGCCTGGAAGCAGACCATCGAATCACCCGTTTGGGCCGCGCAAATCCTCTCCGGAGATGGCGACGAGCCCTCCATCATCCTCACCTGCCCCGATTGTTTCCGCTCCTACCCACGCAGCTTCAGTGAGGCCAACGTGATGCTGCCACAGCAGGCGGAGTGCGCTTGCTGTGGCAACCTCATCAACTACTCCGTCATCAAGACCTTCTTTACTTCCACTCCTCTGCGTCATCAACCTGCTCTCTCGCTCGTCGCGCAGCATGCAGTTCGGCTTCAGGCCAAACTCGACAAAATTCGCGCCTGAAAAATCCGAGCTTGAGAGCTCATTCGCAACCCCAACAACCATTAAAGACTCCCGATAATGGCTCTGTACTCCTCTTCCGTAAACGCCCGCGACGTCTGCGTTGTAATCCCTCCCTGCGCAATCGTCTTCAACATCGCCTTCGCCATAGCATCATCACTCGGCGCCTCGGTAATAATCACCAGATCATGACTCCCTGTGATCATGTAAAAGCCAATGATCTTGATACCGGCCGTCGCAAAGGCCTTCTTCGCCGCGTCGAGCCGGGCCGGACTTTCCTTGATGCTTTGGACCCCTTGTGCCGTCCATCGTGCAAGCGAAATATAAGTTGGCATTGATTTGTTCTCCTTTGCGCGGCATCCTAGGCCCACAACCCCAATAAAGTCAAAGCCCTGCGACTGCTCCCAACCCAACCCACACCCCGCCGCCAGTTACACTTTTCGCAGGCTAAAATCGTCGCAGTGCATCCACTCCTTCACAAACGCATCCTGATCACTCGAACCCGCCACCAGGCCTCCGACCTCGCCACACAGCTCGAAGCTCTCGGCGCAACGACCATCGTGATCCCCACCATCGAGATCGTGGCCCCCGACTCCTTCTCCGCACTCGACGCCGCCCTGACCTGCCTTCGCACTTACGACTGGCTCCTCTTCACCAGCGCAAACGCTGTCGACGCCTTCCATCGCCGTGCGCAGTTCCTTCACCTCGCCCAACTCCCCAGACACATCGCCGCAATCGGCCCTGCAACCCTCCGTGCCGCGAACGAAATCGGTCTCACCGTTGACCTCGTCCCACCACAATACGTCGCCGAATCCCTCGCCGAAGCTCTCATCCCCGAAGCCCCTGGAAAATCCTTCCTCCTCGTCCGCGCCGCCGAAGCCCGCGACACTCTCCCTGAAGCCCTCACCGCGGCAGGCGCCACCGTCACCATCGCCGAAGCCTATCGCAACCAACTCCCCACTGACTCCATCCCCGCCCTCCAGCAACTCTTCCGCTCACCCGAGAACTACCCCGACGCCATCACCTTCACCTCTGCCTCCACAGTTCTCAATCTCTGCAACCTCCTCGAAGCCGCCAACCTTAAACTCGCCCCCAGCATCGTCCTTGCCTCCATTGGCCCCATCACCAGCCAGGCCCTCCGTGAACTTGGTCACGAACCCACCATAGAAGCCGCGGAGCCCACGATCCCCGCGCTCGTGGAATCCCTCCTCACGCGCCTCTCGCAACCCGCCGCCTAAAGGCCCTGCTCCACCATCCCCGCGCTCGTCCACGCTCTCGCGACCTACTAGAGCTAACTACTCCAATGGCAGCAGCATCGTCAGCGCGGCTCCTGCCACCTGGTCCAAAGTGCCTGTCCCGTTAATGCCGCCGTAGTACACTCCATCGCCGCGAAAGATTCTGCCACTCTCGTCGATATAGCCCAGGTACACGCCATCGCTGCGCAGAATATTACGGTCCTTGGCGTACCCGATCATCCCGCCATCGCTACGAAAAGTAGACCCATTCGCAATATAGCCCAGACACGCACCGTCTACGCGACAGATTGACCTTCCGGTCACATACCCCAGACAAACACCATCGCTGCGATAGAGATGAAAGTCAGCCACAACGTTCTCCCGCGCGGCGGTGTAAGTTCCTATCCGCGCCAACAACGCAAATAGCGTACTGCATCTCAACCGATCCGTTGTCGAGATTTTTATGGTTAGTGCGAAGTCCAGGTCTTATCTGAAGAATTACAAAGTTTCTCCAGTGTGCAGTCCACACACTTCGGCTTTCGCGCCACACAGATCTGCCGCCCATGATGGATCAGTTCATGCGAGAACGCGATCCAACGGTCCTGCGGAATGATCTTCATCAAATCCTGCTCCACCTTCTCGGGCGTCGTCTCTTTCGTCAACTCGAGCCGTCGCGACAACCGCATCACATGCGTATCGACCACCACCCCCACAGCGATTCCATACCAAGACCCCAACACAACATTCCCGGTCTTTCGCGCCACCCCCGGCAGCGTCAGAATCTCCTCCATCGTCTTCGGAACCTCGCCCCCAAACTTCTCCGTCACCACCCGCGCCGCACCCTGAATTGACTTCGCCTTATTCCGAAAAAATCCCGTCGTCCGAATTAACTCCTCAAGCTCCGGCAGGGAAGCGGCAGCCATCGCCTTCGGCGTCGGAAACGCCTTGAACAACTTCGGCGTCACCAGGTTCACCCGAACGTCCGTGCACTGCGCTGAAAGGATGGTGGCGACGGTAAGCTGCCACGCATTCTTATGGTTCAACGCGCAAACCACATCCGGATAGGCCTTTCGCAACTCCACGAGAATCGCCGCCACGCGCTCCGGGCTGGTCGGATTCTTCGTTCCGCCGCGACGGCCACTCGAAGAAGCAGTCTTGGTAGCGACAGTGCGAGCAGATTTTGCAGGACGGGCGGATTTTACGGACTTTGTCGGCACGATGAGAGTTTACCTTGCTTCGTGTGCGTTCCGATAAGATGGCCGTGTCGGGACAAAAGGGAGCAACGCGTATGAATCGCAGGAAGAGAGTCCCCAACGGACTCGCATGGGCAACTCTGGGAACACTCGCAGCTGCAGCGATGGCGCAAGGTCCGCCACCAGCGCCGTTTGTAACCCACCAACTCAAGCCGAACATCTACTGGATCGAAGGCGGCGGCGGCAACAGTACGGTCATCATCGGCACAAACGGCGTCATCGTCGTCGACGCGAAGACGACCATGGCAGGCGGCCAGGAACTCCTCGCCGACATCGCGAAGATTGCACCGAAGCCAGTGACCACCGTCATCCTCACCCACAGCGACGGCGACCACGTAAACGGCCTTGCCGCCTTCCCCACAGGCCTGAAGATCATCGCCCATGAGAACAACAAGAAGGAACAGGAAGCCGCGTTAGCCGCGGGAGGCCGTGGCGCCCCACCAGCCGACCACCAACCAACGCAAGTCATCACGAAAAACAAAGAGACGCTGACCATCGAAGGCGAGAAGATCGAGCTCTACCATTGGGCTCCCGCTCACACCAGCGGCGACCTCATCGTCTACCTTCCCAAGGATAAGATCGTCGCCACCGGTGACATCATCGCCACCAGCAACCCCTATCCCCGCATACACGACGAGAAGAACGGCTCAACCGAAGGCTGGATCACCACCGCCAAAGGCATCGTGTCGCTCGACGCCGACACCTTCATCCCCGGACACGGCAACATCCAAACAAAAGCCGACATCGAGAAGCGAATCACGGACGCCGAGGCCCGTCGCGCGCAAGTAAAAGAGATGGTGGCGCAGGGCAAATCACTCGACGAAATCAAAGCCGCCGTCGGTGACAACGACAAGCTGAACTACAAGAGCTGGACACAGATCTGCTACGAAGAGATGACAAAGAAATAAATCTCCACCTTGACCAAAAACCAAAGGCGCCATCCACAGAGGATGGCGCCTTTCTCATCTCTCGATTGTCAAAAATGTCACCCCAAACGATCCAGCATCTCCATCGCTGGCACACGAACACAACTAAAGATCGGCGTGTCCTGCAGTGTATACATGCTGATCTCCGTCTCTCTCAGCTGTTGCACCAGGTCCAGAAAATCCTCCGGAAAGTTCGTCTCAAACGCCACCACAAACTCCTGGTCATCGATTCCGAACGAGTAAGTCGTGTTCAGCTTCACCCGCGGATACATCAGCCCAATCCGAATATGCTCATCCATCAACCGCTTCCGCTCCGTAGCCGGCAGCAGATACCACGGCCGCGTCTTCCAGAACGGATAAATAAAGATGTACTTCTGCCCACCCGGACGAATCGCTCCTCGCCCTTCACCTTCACTCTCATCCGGCCGATCGATCTGGTACTGCGACCGCTTCGTCATCGCAAGAAAATTGTGTGGCGAATTCAGATACCCACCGAGCGGCGTCCGCATCAACTCGCTCCGCATCTCGTTCAACTCATCTACCCCATACCCAATCGACCACACGCACATATCCACATCGCCGCGCGTCCCAATCGTCGAATACGTCATCGACAGAAACTCCCCCGGCTTATTCCACTTCGCCAGCACCTCGGCGAAACGCCGCTTTATGCGCCGCCTTCTCCTCCGCCGGTAACCTCCGCCACTCCGGCATCACCTTATAGAAGCTGAAACAAACAATCTGCCGCTTTACCGCAGGCTTCGACGGATCATGCGGACGCGCCTGCGGCTGAGACCCAGCCCCATAACTGCTCGCCGGACGTTCACCTGCAGGGGCTGCCGCAATCGTTGCAGTTGCCGTCGCAGCCTTCTCTGGAACCTCATGTACTGGTGCAATAATCTCTGCCATCCTTCAATTCTCTCCCGAACCCATTACCATTGCAAAGCTGTGCCAATTGGTCCCACCTAAAACGTGCAAACCAAGGGAGGGTGCTTTGTACTTTGCTAGCGTAATTTTGCTACTGTTTGTTTTCCCTATCGCCTCCGTTGCCATCAACGCTCACTTCCATCCAGACACCAAAATCCTTGTCCTTATCGGTAGGTGGTTCACCTTCTGGGCCGTGGGAGTGCGCCTCTTCATCGCGGGCATCCGCCAGGTTGTTCAGCCTGAATTCACTTCTCGTGAAATATTCCAAATCCCGGGCAAGGTCGCCATTCCGATCGTCCGCGAGGTGGGCTTCGCCAATATCTCCATGGGGCTTCTCGGCCTCAGCGTTCTCGTCCGGCCTGAATGGACCATCCCCGCCGCCCTCGCTGGAGGCCTCTACTATGGTTTAGCAGGAGCGGGTCATGTAGGCCGGACAGAGAGGAACGCCAAGGAGCAAACCGCAATGTTCTCCGACTTCTTCGTCTTTCTAGTCCTCGCCGTCTTCGTCGTTAAAAGTCTCTACTAGCGCGGCAAGCCCAAGCATCCTACAGCTCTGTTTAAGACAACTCGCTATACTGACCCTGCATGTCAGAAAAAATCATCGCCCTACTTGTATCCGTCATCTCCGCCGGAGGCTACACCAGCGTCATCCTCCTCATGGCGATCCAATCCGCGTGCATTCCCATCCCCTCCGAAGTCATCATGCCGCTCGCCGGCTACGCTCTGGCGCACACACAGATCCAACTCATCATTCTCGCAACCGTCGCATCCCTCGCATCCAACCTCGGCTCCATCCCCGCCTACTGGGTCGGCGCACGCGGCGGGCGACCCATGGTGGAACGCTACGGCAGCTATCTCCTCCTCAGCCGTCACGACCTCGACCGTGTGGATCATTTCTTCGACCGCTTCGGCTCTATCGCCGTACTCATCGGTCGCATGTTGCCGATCATCCGCACCTTTATCGCATTTCCCGCCGGCGTCGCGAAGATGAACAAGCTCCGCTTCCACATCTACACCTTCATCGGCTCCTGGCCGTGGTGCTACGCTCTGGCCTACATCGGCATGAAGCTCGGCGCCACCTGGAACACTGATCCCCGCTTCAAAGAGGTCTTCCACCGCTTCCATCTCGTTGTCGAAGTCGCCATCATCGCCGCCTGCCTCTGGTTCGTAGTCTCCCATTGGAAGAACCGCATCCGCACCGAACCCGCCTGAGACCACCCTTTAGCGCAAAAGAAAAATGCGAGCCTCTTCCGAGGCTCGCATCCGTTTAATCCACCTGCCCTTCAAACTAGCTCGAAGAGTTAGGCGAAAGCACAGCATACAGATTCAGACTGCCCACGGGCTGTCCTCCATAGACCGCATTGGCGCCGAAGATCGCATTGATGGTCGCTGCTCCCGATGCATCGATCGTCACCGCCCAGCCGTTCAGCTGCAGCACACCGACAGTCGTTGGCAGCGGCAGTGTCGTTCCAGCAGGAATCACAAGGTCGAACAGAGGAATTCTACTCACGACTTTGTTGTTCACCACCAGCAACGCCGTCAGCACGGGACTCGACTTCGTTGTGTCGATAAGGAAGTTCTGCAGACGCACCGAGATACCTTCAGCAACCACGCTGATGCCGCCGAGATGGTTCACCTCGCCCGCCCCCGTCTGAAGATCCACCGCCCCACTGACAACCGGAAAGACGATCGTACCCGTGCTGTCCACACTCGAAAACCCAACCCCGCCAAGTGTCGCCCCCAGCGCTGCAATCCCCGAAGTAAATGCCGGATTAAATACAAGGATCGTTCTCCCGTATTCGATCGTCGATGCGCTTTGCGCCTTAGCCCCCACGGTGGTTGCGAGCGCCAGCGTGACAACCACTGCAAATCTATTCAATAGACTTTTCATTTGTGCTCCTCCTCTTACCGCATAATCCTCATAGATAAGTGTCTGCCCTGTCAGTCGGCGTCGCCGATTCCATTGCGCGCCCACGCGGAGCGGGTAAAGGCGGCCGAAAGATTTTGCTTGCCGTTGTAAGACGCGTCCCGTTCAACACGCCATTACGAGTGTTCGATTTTTATTGGCTTAAAAGGAAGGTCAGCTCGGCTTGGATATTTCCCTGACAGGGTTATAGGCCCACGAACCTGAAACGCTAATGCCACGAAAGTCGCAGCTTCCTCAATTCGGATGGCCCTTGACTTGAATAGCTATCGATGGGGCGAGCCGACTGAATCTTCAACCTCACAGCACTCAGGCTTTGAGCAAAATACGTTACCGCTAAAGCCTGCCCGATCAACGCCCCCGTTTGCGCCTGTCCTCCGCAGTGAGCGATACTTAACTTTCCGCCTAACGGAAAAATTGCAACAGAGAAGGGTCCTACCAAGAATGTCAACACCCCGAGCCGCAACGCAAGCCGCGGCCACCATCAAGCCTGCCACTGGAAAATTAGGCGTCATGATCCCCGGCATGGGAGCCGTCGCCACCACCCTCATCGCCGGCGTAGAAGCAGTTCGACGTGGCCTCGCCAAGCCAATCGGGTCCATCTCTCAAATGGGTCACATCCGCCTCGGAAAGCGGACCGACGGTCGCAGTCCTCTTATCAAGGACTTCGCCCCCATTGCCCACCTCGACGACATCGTCTTCACTGGCTGGGACATCTTCGGTGGCAATCTCTACGACGCCGCCAAGACCGCCCAGGTCCTCGACCGCGACCAGCTTGAACAGATCCGCCCCTACCTCGAGTCCATCGAGCCCATGCCCGCCGTCTTCGACCAGCACTACGTCAAGCGCCTCTCGCCGCAAAAAAGTGAAGACCGGCAAGAACAAGTGCGACCTCGCCAACCAGATCCGCAACGACATCGCCGAGTTCAAAACCAAGACCGACCGTCAGGTCATGATCTGGTGCGGCTCCACCGAGATCTTCCTCGAGCAGACCGCCGTCCACAAAACCCTCGAGGCCTTCGAGAAAGGCCTCGTCGATAACGACCCCGGCATCTCGCCCTCGATGATGTACGCTTGGGCCGCGCTCAAAGAAGGCATCCCCTTCGCCAATGGCGCACCCAATCTCACCGTCGACATCCCCGCGCTCAACGAGCTCTCCCGCAAGATGAACGCACCCATCTGCGGCAAAGACTTCAAGACCGGCCAGACCTTCATCAAGACCGTCCTCGCTCCCGCCTTCAAGACCCGCATGCTCGGCGTCTCCGGCTGGTACTCCACCAACATCCTCGGCAACCGCGACGGCGAGGTCCTCGACGACCCCGAGTCCTTCAAGACCAAGGAAGAGTCCAAGCTCGGCGTCCTCGACGTCATCCTTCAGCCCGAGCTCTACCCCGACCTCTACAAGGACCTCTACCACAAGGTCCGCATCAACTACTACCCACCCCGCGGTGACAACAAAGAGGGCTGGGACAACATCGACATCTTCGGCTGGCTCGGCTACCCCATGCAGCTCAAGGTCGACTTCCTCTGCCGCGATTCCATCCTCGCCGCACCTCTCGCCCTCGACCTCATCCTCTTCATGGATCTAGCTGCCCGCACACCATCACTGCGTGGACTCGGCATCCAGGAGTGGCTTAGCTTCTACTTCAAAGCTCCCGACAGCGCCCCCGGCGTCTACCCCGAGCACGACCTCTTCATCCAATCCATGAAGCTAAAGAATACCCTCCGCCATATCATGGGCGAAGACCTCATCACCCACCTCGGCCTCGACTACTACGGCGAGTAATCCGAAACATGAAACCAAAGGCGGCTGCGAATCTCACCTTCGCAGCCGCTCTTTATTCGCGGGCAAACTAAATGTTGCCATCCTGAGCAGCGATGCGACGCCTTTCCTGCGCTATTGTTTGGGAACTTCGCCAGAGAGCAGAATCATCGGAATCTGCGAAGCAATCTGCAGGTCAATCAACATCACGAGTCGCCGATCCAGCTGGAAAAACACCGCGGTTTTCCTTCCTGGTATCACGTTGTTGAACAGCGTAGTGTATCGCAGCCGCAACTCCGCAACCGATTGATCGACGCCAAGCATCTTGCGTACCAGTACCGTCGCCTGATCGTCCGTCATGGTAGCGTAGCTGGCCGCGAACTCTTTGAGCGCCGCATACTTCGCATCGTTGATCTTCACCAGATCGGCAGTGTACTGGTCATATACCGGCCAGAATTTCTCAGCCTCTTGATCAGTTAGCTGAAGATTCGAAGCGATGATCTGCCTCTTCTGTGACCGGACATCGTGCCTTAATAAATCGATATCCTGATCCGTAGTGCTCGGGGCAGACTTGTTGCCAGACGAGGTTTGCGCCGAACTTTGACTCCAACACTGGCCCGTCAAAATCACCATTGCTGCAATGCTGAACGATAGAAGACTCTTCCTTATCACGGATATCTCCTTCCCATCGCTGTCGTTTGGTTGTAACCCCGCTGGCCCTCAGGGTTGCAACCAGAATCTTACGCCTTGATCGAAGTCGTCGCCCGCACCCACATCCCGGGCGAAGACTTCGTCACCCACTTCGGCCCCGACAACGGCGAGTAATCGCCTGTCCGTCTACGGAACGCGGGTACTGTGGAAGAATTGAATCTTCCATACGCCCTCTTCTTTATGCAGAAACGCTGACTCAAGCCAAACCCGGTCTTTCTTTCCGCTCTCATCCTCAACCGATCCGCGATTCGTGAAGGCGATCCACGCATCGTTGCACGCCAGATGAACCTTCGGCTCCATCACGGTCCACACATATCGCCTCCCCTTCTTATGTTCGGCCTGGATCAACGCCATCAGCTCATCGCCCGAGAAGCGCTGGCCTCCATCGAAGGCAAGGTAATCCGCCGCCGCGACCTTATGAAACAACGCCAGATCATCTTTCGTTGCAGCAACATACATCTGCTTCAGTGTCTCCGCCACCCTCTCCACATCCTGTGGTTCCACTGTGCAGACTGTAGGCTGTGCACCAAACGCATAGTTCAGCGGAGTGACAAAGAAGCTTGCAGCAATCAGCCACACAAACAATCGCTGGCCCATCAGGAATGAGATCATTGCGCACCTTGTAGAGGGAATAGCCTGTAACTATACATTGGCAATTTCAATCCAGACATCCGAATCGATCAGTGCGCCACGTTCTTATAAACCTTCCCACCCTTCATCACAAACCGCACCTTCCGCACCGCCGTAATATCCGTCAGCGGATCACCCTCAATAGCAACAAAGTCCGCCTGATATCCCGGCGCAATCGTCCCGATCTCCTTACCCATTCCCAGCGCATCCGCCGACACCGACGTCGCGCTCACAATCGCATCCATCGGCTTCTCCCCACCATCCTTCACCCGGTAGATAAACTCCTCAGCATTGCGTCCATGCGCCCCCGCCACGGCATCCGTTCCAAACGCAATCTTCACTCCACGCGCCCGCGCCCGCTTCAACACATCAGCCGTCGGCGCAAGCCCATTCTCAAGCGTCTTCAGTTGCGCATCGGTAAACGTGAAACTCTCCCGCTTATCCAGATAGTTATGCAGCACCAGCAAATTCGGATCGAAGAACGTCCCATGCTTCACCATCAAATCCAGCGTCTCATCCTTCAGAAACGTCCCATGCTCAATCGAAGTGCAACCCGCCAGCACAGCCGCCCGCGCACCAGCATCGCCAATCGCGTGCACCACCGACCGCAGCCCCACAGCCTTCGCCTCCGAACAAACCGCCTGAATCTGCTCGTCCGTCATGCTCTGTCCGCCGCCCGCGCCCAGCCCCGTGGTCGCAAACAGCTTGATCACATCCGCGCCGTCGGCCTTGTTCTTCCGCACCATCTCGCGCAACTCATCCACCGTCCACGTATGCTTCTTATCGCCTTCGCCACCCATCCCTTGTATCTGGATCAGCGACGTCAACACCCGCGGGCCAGGCAACACGCCCTCGTTGATCCGATCGCGAACCGGCCCATCGAACGTCGAGCCCACGCTCTGCACCGTCGTAAACCCATCCTCCAACTCCATCCACGCATCCGCCTCGGTATAGACCGCCATCTCCTCCGGCTTAGCCCCTCCGCTAACCGACTTATGATTCGCATCCATATGCCACTGCAGATGAACGTGCGTGTCGATCCATCCTGGCATCACCGTCAGCCCCGTCAGATCGTAGTCAGCTTTCGCCTTGCCCGGACCAACGGACACAATTCTCCCACCCTCGATCACGATCTGCTGGTTTCTCAACAACCCACCCTTGCCATCCAACAGCACACTGGTCTGCAGAACAACCCGGTCCTGCGCCAACGCCATCACTGAGAGCAAAAGAACAAAGAGGAATCGCATCAGCCGATTGTATGGCCAATTGCGATTCCTCTTATCCGCACAGCGCTCGAGGTTTTTGTGAAAGTCCTAAGGCTGGACCATAGGAATCTGCGAAGCCAGTTGAAGGTCAATCAGCATCACCAGTCGCCGATCCAGTTGGAAAAACAGCGCAGTCTTCTTGCCCGAGACCACCTTGTTGAAGATCGGCACATACTTCAGCCGCAACTGTGCGACCTGTTGATCCACGGTCAACAAATTACGTGTCAATGCCACAGCGTGCTCGTCCGTGAGCGTGGTGTAATTCGCCGCATATTCCTTGATGGCCCCATACTTCGCATCATTCACCTTTACCAGCTCAGCCGTGTACTGATCGTAGACTGGCCAGAACTTCGTTGCTTCGGCGTCAGTCAATTGGAGATTCGCCGCTACGATCTGTTTTTTCTGAGAGCGGATATCTTTCCGGAGTAAGTCAACATCTTGGTCCACCGTGCTCTGAGCCGAGGCCTTCGAGGATCTTGTGCCGTGACCTTGCGCGGCGAGATTCCTGTCAAAATCACCATTGCTGCCATGCTGATAGAAAGAAAACTCTTCTTAATCACAGAACTCCTCCTGAAATCTTTCTCGTTGTTATTTCAAGTCGACTCGCTCCGGCGGCCATGGAGGGCCCCCGGGTACAGCTTGATATCACTCACTTAATGACATCGGCGCAACTGTTAACTTTACAGGGGCCGCCCGAAGTTTTGATTGAATAGCTTCCGACGGAGGCCAATTTCAGGAAAGCAATTGCGACACACGCAGCGTGATAGGGTACTTCAGTCCGCCACTTCCATCATCTTCGCCCAAAGCGCCTTCGTTCCCGCATCCGTCTTCGCGGAAACCGGCAGAATCTCCTCCACCTCATGCGCCTTCTTCAACGCCGCCACCGACTTCGCCAACTGATTATTCGATAGCTTGTCCGCCTTCGTCCCCACCACCAGAAACGGCCTCTGCGTCTGCTTCAAATATGTAATCAGTTGAGTATCATTTTCCTGCGGCGGAATATTCGTATCCACCAGGCAGATGCAAAGCGCCAGCGTCTCCCGCTCCGCAAGATAAGGCTCAATGAACTTCGGCCACTCCGCCGAGATCGACTTCGAAATCTTCGCGTACCCATACCCCGGCAGATCGGCGAAGATCAGCGCCGGCCTCACCTTCATCTTCTCGCCGGCGCCTTCATGCAGCGCAAAAAAATTGATCGCCCGCGTCCTTCCCGGCGTTGACGAAACCTTAGCCTCACGCGATCCCAGCAGGGAATTGATCAACGAAGACTTGCCCACATTCGATCGACCGAGAAACGCCACCTCCGGCGCTCCATACGTCTTCGCCTCAGAAGGGAAGTGCGCGACATCAGTCGCAGACAAAAGAAAAACCGGATTCAACCGCATGGATCCAGTCTACCGCCATCAGTCATCGATCCTCCGCTGCCTCGCAATAAGAAAACGCCTGCTTCTCAACAAAAGAAGCAGGCGTCGCACTTCGTCGAATCTATTGCGGAGGTGGAGGCGGAGTTGCTCCGCCTGCTGCTCTTTCGGCTGCACAGTAATCGTAACCGGTGCCGTCAGATGAAACGAAATCACCGACTCCGACGGAATCACAACATCCTTATTCCCCGTGAACGCCGCTCCCGCCGTACCTGCTCCTGCTCCAATGAATCCGCCAATCAAGGCACCCTTGCCGCCTCCCGCCAAACCGCCGATAAGCGCTCCGCCACCAGCGCCACCACCGATGAAGCCCGCCGTACGTTTGCCCTTGCCCTTTTGCTCTTTCTCATAATAGCTCACGCTAACCGGCGTTCCCGAGATCGACGTCACCTGGATTCCCAAGCGCGCCCGATCCCTTGAATTTCCCTTGGCCCTTCGAGCCACCACAGTACCGATCACACGCGCTCCGCGCGGGAACACGACGCGCCGTCAGAAGATTCACCGAGGACTCCAGAACGCCGCTAAAGCCATCCCCGACGCTATTTTTGCTGGCGCTCAGTTGCTGCGTCACCCTTACCGTCACAGCAGCGCCGGCTGCTGCCGTCACTCTCACCGGAGGCGGCGGTGGCGGAGGAACGGCTGCAGCCTCAGGGGCTGCCGTTGCGGAGCTTGTGCTGCCTGACTTGGCGAACCGGGCGCTGTGGCCGGGGCCCCCGAAGTCGTAGCTGTTGGATTCGCCGAATTAGCCGGTGGCGGCGCCGTAGCCGCCGTGCCATCAGGGTTGGTACTTTGAGTGGGCGCAGGTGGAGCAGGCGGCGGAGCTCTTGCATCCGCTAAAGAGGAATGCCACCGAAAGAGCTAAGCTTGCTGCAAGAACATGAGATTTCTTACGCATCGTTTTCTCCAGTAGGGGATGTCAATTGGTCGAGAGCAGTCACTCGGATAGATTAGTCTTCCTCGGTTGGAGTTGCCAAATGGCCAAACCGATCGTTCACTGTAAAACAGCAGTTGCCCCCTCCCGCGAAGACCATCGAAGGACGACGGCACCGGTCCCGACGCAACGATTGTGAATTACCTCCGTGGCCAACCCCACCCCGCAACCCAGAAAAGAAGAACCAAGTTCAGCAGATCGGAACCGGGTTAGAAGCAGATTTCGGCGGCTTCATCCAATGTACTTGCCCAATATACAGTTCAAGTACTCCATCGACTAGCCCGATCAACCTCTGCAAATGTTGCCCGACTGTGATTTCCGCTCGCAAAATGAGATCCGTCTAACTCAATATCTATCATCAGTTAGACGGCTTGGCCAGCGCGGATCGTCAGTATTCGCCACCAATGGCTTCGCGCTCGACTGTCATTAAAGAAATTGTGCTGTCATGAATGACCCAAAAGTATCATGAGCAATTAAGTAACAGAATGCCTATCCTCGGTTATGCTCCATCAAGAAGACTTGTGGCCTTTGCCAGTAACCAATCCTCACGAGATAGGGGGATTACTTCCAAAGGGGACTTCCGTAAGCAGCATGCGTTCGATGTTGGTTAGATTTTTACATTCAACCTGCAATCAGGTACCTTTTCCCGAAGCCTGTCTCAACTCATTGACTGACGATTTCCCCCTGGTCACTTCAACCTGTCGCCACGGCAACTACCTTGCATAGCAAACCGCACCACTACCTTTCGGAGGGAACACCCATGATTGGCAATTACTCCGCCCGGCTGACGGGCTCAAAGCGAAATCTGCTCGCGCTGATGGCATCGAGCGTCATATTCTCCGCTGGTTGCGCGAATATGACATCGACCGCCCCAGCCGGAAACTCTCTCAGCTCGCCCGCCACCCTCAGTGGAAAGGTTCACGGCGGTAATCAGCCGGTCGTCGGCGCCACGGTCACGCTTTGGTACATGGGCCGGACCTCAGGAAGTACCGGCGGTACTCCCGCTACCAAGGGAGCAACCACCACGACCGATAGTCTCGGCTCCTTCAGCTTCACCAAGGGAACCGGTGGCGATGGCACCACGAGCACACTACACCTGTCCCACCAACGTCGGCGACCCGTTGGTCTACGTCGTCTCGCAAGGTGGAAACACGCAGAACAATGGAGGCTCGTCAGACCAACTCCGCTGCTGCATTCATCGCGCTTTATGGCTCCTGCGCCAGCCTCAGCGCTTCAAACTTCGTCTACATGAGCGAAGTGACTACTGTCGCAACCATGGCTACGGTGCAGCAATTCTTCAATCCCGCCAACGACACCCTTTCCGCAGACGGCACCGGCCAGCAGAGAATTATTGTTGGCAACCTGCCGAACACCGTCGCCCTTTTGGCCAGCGCCTCCACCGGGCTCGGCGTCTCGTCGACAGTCGATTCCGGCCTCGACTAGCGGCGATATCGCCTCAACTGTCACACTGACCGCAACACCGGAAGCCGCAAAGGTCAACACTCTCGCCAACATCATCTCCGCCTGCGTTAACGGCGCTACCTCAGCCGACCCGAACTGTTCCGCTCTCTTCACAGCGGCTGTTCCTCCTGCTGGGAACGTAACGAACCTCAATCCCTCAAGCCCCTTCCCGACTGCCACGGACACGCTTCAGGCGCTCTTCTACATCTTCACCAACCCAACCAATGGCAGCACGACCAATCTGGGGAATCTCTTCGCTCTCTCGCCCTCGACCGGCGCTGCCTACCAACCCACGCTCTCATCCGCACCGACTGACTGGACCATCGGCATTAACTACGCCAGCTCCAGCACCTGCGGTACGTCGTCCGGCGGTACAGGAAGCTTTATCTCCTCGCCCACCGATATCAACGTCGACGATAAGGATAACGTCTGGTTTGGAAATGCCCAGACCGGTGGCAATCTCTCATCGATCTCATCGGCTGGCGCTCCTTTGACTTGCGTCAATCTCGACGCGGGCCTCAATGGATCCGGCGGAACGATCGACTCCGCAGGCAATGTTTGGTCGGCCGGCCCAGCTACCCTCTATCGCTATAACCCGACCACAAGGGCCAGCCTGGCCTTCCCAACTACCGTCGGACCCTTAGCCATAACCGCGGACGGTGTGGGAAATGTCTACTTCACCGCAGTGGCCGGCACAACTGGATCGCTCTACCAGTTACCCGGTGCAGCGACCGCCTCCGCCGCAGTGCTTCCCGTTCAAATCTCCAGCACGGTCGGCGCTGCGCCACTTCATCTCATGCCTGATTTCACTGGTGCCGCCGCGACTCTGGGAAATATCTGGGTCATCTCTGGCACAAACTCAGTCGCTCAGGTCTCCCCAAGCACCGCAAATGGAAATTTGAACGGCTTCGTTACAACCTCGCATACAACTTCGGTACCTCGTCTGGTCTCTCTATCACTAGGCCCGGTGGTATCTACGTCTCGTCAAACAGCAGCAGTGTCATCGACTATGGCATTCCAGCCTCCTATTCGTCTGCCTCGGGGTTCCCTTCAGTGCACCCGCTACGGCCGGAATCAACGGACCACTGGGAATCGCTTCCGATGGTCGGTTGAATCTTTGGATTACCAATGCCAACACTGCTTCCATTAGCCAGATCAGCCAATATGGCGGAGCCCTCTCACCGTCGACGGGCTTCCAGAAGTCAACAAGCTACTTCAACAACAGCACGGGCACTGCAGTCGATCAGGCTGGCAACGTCTGGGTCATAGGCACCGGCAACAACTTCGTCACCGAGGTCGTCGGCGAAGGAGTTCCAATCTACGCCCCATACGCGGTTGGACTCCTGAACGGCCGCTTCCAGGGCCTCCCATAACCGAAACCCATTCCCAAAACAGAAGGCCCCAGGAGCGTCATCCCGGGGCCTTTTCTTTTGCGCATTCCAATCACAATCTCGCTTTACTGTTCGTCGAGACTGAACACCCGCTCCATCACCATCCAATACTGGTCAGGCTTGCTCCTGGCAACTGTCGTTGAAATCCGTGCATGATCGTCTCCCACTCCTGCACCTTCGCATTCGCCAGGTCCTTGGCTGCCTTCGCCGACAGCGAAAACGAATCATTCACATCCATGATCATGAACATCCGTGTCCCGAGAAGATAAATCTCCATCGCGACCACTCCTGCATCGAACAGGCTCTGTTTCACCTCCGGCCAAATCTTCACGTGATACCGTTTGTACTCCGAAATCGCAGTCTGGTCGTCCTTCAGATCCAGCGTTAAGCAGTGACGTGGCATTCTTCCTCCGCAAACTCTCTTTCCCTGATCAACATATGAAAACGGCGTCAGGTCAACCGAAGACTATCACCCTCAGCGATTTCCACCGGAAATCAGTAAGGTGACCTGGGATTGGTTTGGCGGTGTATGTAGGATTGACGGAGAAAATGTGTTACATTTTTTTGCGACACATGCCAACCTCGTGGGGGAGATCGAATGGAACCAGGAAAACTCAAAACCCGGAATCCTGAAAACCTGCGCACCGAAACCCTCACCTTCCGCCTCAACAAACGTCTCCGCGCGCTCGCCGAAGTAGCCGCGCGGACGAAGGGTATTACCCTGGCAAAACAAGTCGAAGGCGCGTTGGAAGCCAGTCTCAACGAACCGATCGATTTTCTCCGCGGAGCCTCCGTCGCCTCAATCGCAGACGAACTCTTTGACGAGGACGATGTTCTCTGCTTCCTGAAGCGCCTGAAGCGTCATCCCTGGGCGCTAAGCCCTGACCAGAAGCGCATCTTCGATCTGATCGTCACCAGTCCACTCTTCTACCCAGCCTGGGGTGTCTACAGCGTGCCTCTCATCACCCAGCACTGGCCCGAACTCTCTTCAGTCACTTCCGGCACAGCCGACATCAGCCTCCTTCCTCCCGATCTCTTCGACGGCATCGATGTCGAGTTCGCCCTCATGAGCGAAGCCGAACGCATCGCCCTCTACCAGAAAGACCCCGAGTCCTGCGCGCGCCGCACCCAGGATTACATCAAGCGAACGAAGCGTCCGACCCACCGCTCCGCAGCACACTACTTGAAGTAGCAGCCACGTTCAAAAGCCATCATGTAAAGTTAGGCATAGCCTCACGAGTCATCGCAACAAAGTCTCGCAACAAGTTCTTCCAGAGTTCAATCCGAGCCATCTTCAAATGGGTACGCAGAGCAGCACACACCCTTCCATCACTAACCGTGGTCCGTTCAGGATCGCACTGCTCGTTCTGCTCTCCCTCGCCTTCCAACAGCCAGCCTCCTCCCAAACTTCAACTCAACCCTCCGCGCTGACCATCCCCCTCATGCTTCCCTCCGCAATCGTCTTCGACGCTGCGGGCAATCTCTACATCGCGGAAGCAGACAACCACGACATCCGCAAGGTCGACACCGTCGGCCAAATCAGCACCATCGCCGGCAACGGCACACAAGGCTTTTCTGGCGACACAGGACTCGCAATATCCGCCGCATTCGACTCCCCACAAGGCCTCGCCCTCGACGCCGCCGGCAACCTCTACGTTGCCGACACCCACAATCACCGCGTCCGCAAACTCAACCTGGCCACGGGCATCATCACCACCGTCGCAGGTACCGGTATCTCGGGCTTCTCCGGCGACAACACTCTCGCAACCTCCGCTCACCTCAACCTTCCCACCGCCCTGGCCATCGACACCGTTGGCAACCTATACCTCGCCGACACCGGCAACCACCGCATCCGTCGAATCGACACCGCCACTGGCATCATCACCACCATCGCAGGAATCGGCACGCAAGGCTTCTCCGGCGACCAGGGCCCAGCTATCTCCGCCGCCATCGACTCACCCACCGGCCTCGCCCTCGACGCCGCAAACAATCTCTATCTCGCCGACACCCACAACCATCGCATCCGGCGAATCGACGCCGCGACCGGCATCATCACCACCATCGCAGGAACCGGCACGCCAGGGTTCTCCGGAGACGCCGCCGCAGCCCTCACCGCAGCGCTCGCCCTCCCTCACGGCATCACCCTCGATACCAACGGCAACCTCTACATCGCCGACACTGAAAACCACCGCATCCGCCGCATAGACGCAACCACCAGCATCATCACCACCGCCGCCGGGGACGGCGCCCAGGGCTTCTCTGGAGACACAGACCGAGCCATCACGGCAGCCCTTGACTCACCCCGCAACGCCACCGTCTCACCCTCCAGCCTTCTCACCCTCGCCGACACCGGCAACCAACGCATTCGCCAACTCACCGCCGCGGCCGCCCCATCCACCACGATCCAAACCATCGCCGGCCTCGGCCTCTCCACTCCCGGAGCCCTCACACTCAGCGCACCCTCCGTCATCGCCTACGGCACCGGTCAACTCACCGCTACCCTCGCCTCTCCCAGCCTCGCCACAGGATCCGTCACATTCCTCGACACCACCAGCACCACCGTCACCCTTGGCATTGCGCCCCTCGCCTCGAATGTCGCCATCCTCACCACCGCTTCAATGGCCGCCGGCCCGCACAGCCTCACCGCCACATACTCTGGCGACCAGACCCACCTCTCTGCCCAAAGCCCCACCCTCGCGCTCACCATCACCCCGCAACCGCTCGCCGCCGTCGCCGCACCAATCACCATCCTCTACGGCCAACCGATTCCCAGCATCAGCGGCACCCTCAGCGGTGTTCTCAGGCAAGATGAATCAAAAGTCTCCGCAAACTTCACCTCCGCCGCAACTACCCTCTCAGCCGTCGGCACATATCCCATCACGGCAACCCTCACCGGCCCAGCAGCAGGGAACTACACTCTCACTCCGCCACAGCCACTCTCACCATCAATCCTGCCCCCACCATCGTCACCCTCAGCAACCTCATCGCCACCGCCGGATCCTCCCTCACGCTCACCGCTCAGGTAGCCTCCACAACCACCGGCACTCCCACCGGCTCTGTCACCCTCCTCGACGGCTCGGCCGCCCTCGTCACAATTCCGCTCTCCGCCACAGGATCGCCGCCTTCACCATCCCCTCCCTCACACAGGGTTCCCACTCCTTCACCGCGCTCTACAGCGGCTCCACAAACTTCACCGCCAGCACCTCGGCCCCGCAACTCATCACGGTCGGTACAGGCACCCCAGCCAGCCCGGACTTCACCCTCGCCCCTACCGGCACAACCACCCTAACCATTCTCTCCGGCAACTCCGCCACCTTCACCTTCGCCGTTCAGTTTCAGGGAAACATGGCGAGCCCCATCGCCCTCGCCGCTACCGGCCTGCCCACCCTCTCAACCGCCTCCTTCAACCCACCCACTCTTCCCCCGGGATCGGCAACCAACACCTTCACCCTCACCATCGCCACACCAAACACCGCCGCATCGAAAAAACCTGCCTTACCCCCTCCGACCGCTTGGGCGTTCCTCCTCTGCCCCATCGCCGCTCTATACCTCCGCTCCCGCAACCACCGCCTCGCACCAGCAATCCTCCTCAGCGCCATCATCACCCTGCCTCTGTTTTTCGTAATTGGCTGCGGAGACCGCATCAACACCTCAGACGCTCTCCTCCCTCCGCCCACGAGCTACACCATCACTGTCACCGGCACGGCCACCACCTCTACCGGCAGTCCCCTCCAGCACGCCACCACCGTTACCCTCCTTCTCCAACAGCCTCAATAACAAATTCCACCAATTCAAAAGAACGGTGTTGTCGCGTCGCGTTTGCCTTAGCACTTCACCGTCATCCTGAGCGAAGTGACTCACGTACTTCGTGAGTCACGCAGTCGAAGGACCCCGAAGAATTTCATTCACCCAGATCGCCCGAACCTTCTGCCACGTGCAAACTACTACACCGGCCCAAGCAACCGCAGCAGAAAAAACACCACTACCCCCACGAAAAACACCAGCGCCATCTTGATCCCCGGCTCCTTATTCACCTCCGGCACCAAGTCCGTCGCCGCAACATAGATCGTCACCCCAGCCGACAGAGGCAATCCCACCCGCACCCAGCTAGGCTCCAGATTGATCACGAACACACCCAGCACCGTCATCGCCCCGAGAAAGAGTGCCGAGTTCAGCGCCACTGCTCTCCCACGCCCACCCGCAAGCATCACGCTCGCCATCGTGAAGCCTTCGGGAATCTTATGCAGGAATACCGCGAAAAACAGAATCCATCCCAGCCAGTTCGACAACACAAACCCCGACCCGATCGCCACGCCATCGAAAAAAGTATGCGTCGCCAACCCAAGCAACACCGAGTAGCTCGTCTTCGCCGAAAGAAACTCGTGATCGTGCGTCTCTTCCCCAAAGTGAAAATGCGGCACCAGCGAATGCTCCAGCAGATGCACTCCGCAGTAGCCGCAGAGAATCAGCAGTGGAGCCCACTTCGGATTGACGTGCATGCCCTCCGGAATCATCTCCAGAATTGCCGCCGCAAGCATGAACCCCGCACCCAAGGCCACGAAATAGCGCAGCGCCCTCGCCGAAGGTGACCGCCGCACCAGCAGAAATCCACCCAGATAATCCGCCAGTCCAGCCACCAGCCCCAGCGTCAGGCTCAACCACAGCGCGGACACAGCTAGATGTTCCGGCGAAGATCGAACTCATCGCCATCTATCGACCTAATAACAAGAGCCACGCATTTGTGTCGCAGATCATTCTCCGGTAATCGTCATGGTCTAACGATTTTATCCGTCTTCGGCTTACCCGTCTCCGGCCACTGTGACTCGCGCGACAGCACAAACACCACACCAAGCCCGCAAAACAGAACCAATCCCTCCAGCCTCTCCGACAGCGTATGCAGCCTCTCAAAGTCCACCCGTCCCGGATTCTCCAGTGAAGCCTTCTCCACCTCACCACCCGCCAGCGCGCGATCCACTTCCATCGCCGGCAGAATCCTGAACTGCGAATAAGCCGTCACCAGTAGCATCACCACCGTCAGCGCAAGCTGCCTCGCAAATCCCACCCGTGCCGGTACCTCCGCCCACAACCACAACCAGCCCGTCGCCAGGCAAAAAGCCGTGCCACCAATCAGCCCAATCCAGTGCAGCACCCGCAGCGTCCCGCCCACCACCATCCCCGCCTCATGCGCACTCGCCAGACTATGAAACGCCACCGGCGCAACCACAAAAGCAAAGAACCCCAGCCCCCCAACCCACGCCACCATCGCATACAACCGCAGAGCCCGCAAAAAAGTCTGCATCCTAGACGTGGTCCCTTCCTATCAACCGTTGAATCCGATCCTTCATCGGAGGATGCGTCGAGAACAGACTCGCAATCCCTCCACTTCCCAGCAGCGGAGCCACAATAAACAAATGCGCATTCGAAGGCGACGCCTGCATCGGAATCCGCTTCGAATACTCATCCAGCTTCTGCAGCGCCCTGCGCCAGCGCATACGGATTGCCCGTCGTTGCCGCGCCCGTCGCATCCGCCTCATACTCCCGCGACCGCGAGATCGCCAACTGAATCAGCGAAGCCGCAATCGGCGCCACAATAATCATCAGCAGCGCACTCAACCCTCCGCCCCCACGCCGGTCACGTCCTCCTCCACCCGCCGCCAAACAGCGAAGCCCAGTATCCCATCCGCGCCACCATCGTGATCGCTCCCGCCAGCGTCGCTGCAATCGAACTAGTCAGAATGTCGCGATTCTTCACATGCCCCAGCTCATGCGCCAACACGCCCTCAAGCTCCTCATCATCCAGCAGCTCGAGAATCCCGCGCGTCATCGCCACCGACGCATGCTGCGGATTCCTCCCCGTGGCAAACGCATTCGGCGACTCCGTCGGGAGCACATACATCTTCGGCATCGGCAGTCCCTGCTTCGCCGTCAACCGCTCTACCGCCGCATACGCCCTCGGCAACTGCTCCCGCGTCACCGGCTGCGCGTTGTACATCTTCAGCGCAATCTTGTCGGAGAAGAAGTAAGTCCCAAAGTTGAACACGACCGAAAGCAGAAACGCCAGCACCATCCCGTTCCGCCCGCCAAAATACTCGCCGACCAGGATCAGAAACAGCGTCAGCGCCACCAGCAGAAACGTCGATTTAAAGGTATTCATCGCTAGTCTCCCCCTGAACTATAGAGAGGTGTCATCCTGAGCGAAGCCGTTCGCGTACTTTGCGAACGGCGGAGTCGAAGGACCTGCATTTTGCTCTCGCCTCCGATACGCTCATCGCGACATCCCCTAAACCTCATGCAACCGGTCCCGCTACCTTAGACGTCCTGTCCGCACCTTCGCCGCGAGCCAGCGCACGCCGCAGCACAACCTCCAGCGCCGCCTTCTGCTCCACATACTCGCTCTCGCTCAGCCGCCCCTGCAGTCTGTCAGTCTCCAGCGCAAACAACTCTTCCTTCATTGCCGCCAGCAGGGAAGTAGGCCCAGCAACAATCGCACCAGCACCAATCGGCCCAGCGACAACCGCCCCCGCACCCAACCGGCCCCACACCGGCAGCACTAGCCACTTTTGCCGGGTCCATTCTTGAACATGATCCCCGCGCCACACAGCCATCGCCAAACCCAGCCCGCCCAGAATCCACCACTTATACTTGGCCCACGGGTCGTTCGTACCCTCAGGATCCAGCGGCGTACCCAACCCACCGCCGGGCCGCGTGTCGCTCGCCGCCGAACCCGCCGCTGCACCACCCGCGCCGCGGGCGCAGAAGCGTCGCTCGTCGCCGCCCCACCGTCGCCAGCCGTAGCCGGCGCGCCTCGTATCCCTCGGCATCTGTCCCGTTCCCGAAATCGTAAAATCCAGTGGCTGCGACGGTTCAACTCCTCGCGCCACATACGTCTGCGCCGTCGTCTCCTCCGTCACCGGCGCATACGACGCCGAAGGTCCCGCCTTGAACGTCATGCTCTTCGGCATCATGATCGCAACCGTATCCGTCGGCATCATCACTCGCGGAGCAAACTTCAGGCTCCCGCTATAAGGCAGCTTGTAAGTAATCTGAAATCGCGTCTCTCCCGGCCGAATCGGAAAGATAAACGCAAAGTGATTCGGCTCACCCAGCGGTACCGGCGAAGCCTGCACCGGCATCCCACCCGGCGCCAGCGCAGCCGACCCTCCACCACTGCGCCCTCCGGCAGATAAAACTCAAACGGCCTGTCACTGAACTGCGTCAGCGGCGGGTTCGACTCGTTCTTCACAAAAAAGTTCTCAACCACATGCAGCGACTTCCCGCTCTCATCCGTCTGCATGCGCATCACATCAGCTTCACTGCTCACGCCCTTCACCTTGGCCGCAGCGTTAAACACCTCAACTTCGACCGACTGTGTCCCCGGAGGCGCCGGGCGAAAATAATTCGCCTTGTCATGCGTCACCCGTACAAGATGCATTCCGGTATCGCTCGCCGCAACATCCAGCGTAAAGCGGCCCTTTGCGTCCGTCTTCGTCCGCGCCGCCTCCTGCATCCCCTGTGCCAGGCGGATCAGAACCACATCATCGCCGGCCGCTGGCTTATTCGTCGTCTTATTTGTAACGACACCGGTAATCGAATCAGCCAGCGCGAAGCCGGAGAACGCCGCCAACACCACGGCAGCCGCAAGAACACGACGCAAACTAAGAAATAAGGAAGTCACCCTTAAAGTCTACGTCAAACCACCGCCCCTATCATTGGTCCCGATCATCGGGTCCCGCCACGCTAAGCGAAATGCTCGACGCGAGCGCCATCCATCAATCACTTGCTCTCGCTGTTTCACCCACGCCGACAAATCATCCGCGTTCCGAATCCTCTGTGCCAATAATGCGTCGAACAGCTTTCGCGTATCCAATGCGTCAAACGCCACATCAATTCTGGCCCCCGTCCTGTTGATTGGGCAACTTCACTACATAGGCTGGGCGGTCGTCAAACTCTCCACCATGGCTCGCGATCTCCTCCTCCTTCGTCCACTGAGACGAGCCGCCCCACAACAACTCCGTGCGCCACGAATGATCTCCCATGACCACGATCGTTGAGTCATCCCACTGCCCGCTCTTCTCCAGCCTCCCTCGGATGTGTCCCATCAACTTATCGGCGAGCGCAAGGTTGTCGAGATAGCTCGCATTCATCGTCACAAACTTGTCGGCCTTGCGGTCGTAGATCCCAAACGGATGAGGAATCGGCAGATGGATCAGGCTGAACCCGGCGGAAGGATCATCCAATATCTGATCCGCAGCCGCTTCGAGATACACATAGTCCGAGATATGCTGTTCCGCCATCCAGTTCTTCGATTCTCGGAGCCCGTCGAAAGAAAGACACAATTCGGTAGCCAGGTCCAGTACCCAGAAACTGCATCAGTGGCGTCGTCAGATTCGATTCGAACGTGGCACGTGGAAACGTCAGTGCATTAGCGGAGGCGCCAAACGTCCAGAAGCAGCGATCCAGTACATCCGGCAGAATCCGGCAATAGGGGTTGAACCACCCCGCCACCGCCGTGCCGTAGTTCAAGTTCAGCGCATCCTGAAACACTGAGTCATGCTCATCAAACCGTTCCCACGCATCTGTCTTCGAACGTCTCAGGTACAACTGCTTCCCATCGGCCGACGACCGCACCCTGCTCACTGGAGTTCCTGTAATCAGCGACGGCAAGATAAGTTCCGTCATGATGCCCGCCGGAACTGTATGGGTGAACACAGTCGATTGCGCGGCCAGCGCATCAAACGCCGGGAGGCTAAGCCCGGCAAACCGGCGCTCATACACCTGTTGATACGACAGTTCATCAAAGACAATCCAGATGATCCTTGGCTTTGCCTCACGCGCGGCCTCAGCACGCTCCGCGTGACGGGTCGTAAACTCCGCATTCAGTGATCGCGCCTGCCATCCAAACCACGCAACCCCGCACAGAACCAGGGCGCCGCTCATCGCCGGAAGCAGAAGCAACCGCGACGCAAACTTGACCACGACTTCAAATCTTGCTTCCCACGCTGGTTTCCAGAACACCTGCGACGCCACGAAAGCCAACAGCGCTACCGAGAACAAGGTCACGCTAAACGCATGATTGATGTGCGAGTTCGTTAGGAAAGCCGCATTCTTTATCGCAATCCACGGAGTGAACGCAATAATCCCGCACCATACAACGGAGCGCAGTCGGCCCGGCTCTTTTGTCAGGAGCAACAGCGCCGTCAACAGCAGCCAGAAGACGCAAAAGTCCAGTGTCGGCGGGACGAATAGTTCAAACGCCGGCCCGCTCCAGTGATACACCGCAATATGGCGTTCTGCCACAAGCGGAGATAAGAGCCACAGCCAGTAAATCGAAGTGGCTCCCAGCGCAACGCCCGCCGTTCGCAGCAAATTTCTCGTTGTTGGAGTCATCTAACGCCAGGACTTCCTTATCTCCTCTGAATAGTGTGTGGAATCCTGAAGCATAAGCGTCTTGCTTTTGACTCCGTCAACCCAAATCCCTAAACTTTGTTGCGTCCCCCAAAGATCCCCCGCGCCTCCAGCGCTTCCATCTCCGCGATCACGCGTGCCGCCTCATTCTCTAGCCCCACCCTCTGTTCCGCGTAGTCTTGTTCCGGGTACTTCCCAGCCTGAAACTCAAAGTTCAAATCCCGCAGATTCTCATAGATGGCATCCTTTCGCTCCCGCAAATAATCCACTCGCGTCTTATCCGCCTGCACAAACGGATTCTTCTCCGGCCAGAACATGTACACGAACACGCCAAACGTCAGCAACACACCCGCAATCATGCCCATGTCAGTACTCCGTCTCCCTGCGAATCCGCTCCCGCAGCGCATCATCGCTGACATCGGGCCCGCCGCGCTCACCGCGAGAGGTCTCCCCGACTTGCGCGTCCACACCCGTATCAAAAATCCCAGTCCCTACCGTAGCCAGCAGAAAAACCGAGATCGGCGCAATCCACGCCACATTATCGAAGCCGCCGCGAATCGGTGCCGCCAGCACCGTCGCCCCATACTTCGCCGCAAACCAGTTCAGAATCGAAGTGTCTGTCCCACCGCTGTCCATCAAGCGAGTGCAACTCCCCAATCATCACCGGCGAAACCGGACAGCCCACATGGTTGCACTCCAGCAAAATCTGCCCGCACCCGCACGTGCAGATCATCTCGTGCCCCACCTTCTCAAACCGAGACGAAGGAGTCGCCCCCAGCATCACCACCGCCAGCAAGCAAACCACACTCGCCTGCCCACCTCCGAGCAAATCCAGCCTAAACATGATGAGCCCCAGCCGCAACCAGCACCGGTTCCGTCACCGCAACCCGCGCCGGCGACCGCGCAAGATTCGGTACCAGCGCCAGGAACGTCCCCGCCACCACAATCAAAACCCCGATCCAAATCCAGTTCATCAGCGGATTCAGAAACACCTTGATGATCGGCCGATCCGTATCCGGATTCCGTCCCTCATAGATCACATACAGATCGCTCGCCAGCGTCGAATGCAACGCCACCATCGTCGACGACTGCTCGCTCGCTTTATAAAAACGCCGCTCCGGAGCCAGTTGCGTCACCGCCTTGCCCCCGCGCGACACATCCAGCAACGCATACTCCGTGTCGTAGTTCGCATTACTGTCCTGCGTATACGTCTTGCACACCAGCGTGTACGGCCCCACCTTCATCGAGTCGCCCGACGCCATCTCCTGCTCATGCGACTGATTGAACGCTCCACCCGCAATCCCGATAAACATCACCACAATGCCGAAGTGAACGATATACCCGCCATACCGCCGCGTATTCCGCCTCACCAGCAGCACCGTCGAACCCAGCAGATTCTTTCCCGTCTGCGTCCTCACCACCGCCGCCCCACGCAGAAACTCCGCACTGATCGCCGTAATCACTCCAGCCGCCAGCGTAAACGTCACCAGCGAAAACAACTCACTCTGCCAATCATCGCCCGCCTGCCAGGGCCGCACTCCAACCGCCAGCAACACCACCAGCGCGACTCCCATCGCGATACTCGGCAGAATAAAATTTCGCCGAATCGATCGCAGCGAAGTCGAACGCCACGCCAGCAGCGGCCCAATCCCCGTCAGAAACAGCAGAAACAATCCGATCGGCAGGTTCACGCGGTTATAAAACGGCGCGCCCATCGTAACCTTCGTGCCCTGCACATACTCGCTCAGCACCGGAAACAGCGTTCCCCACAAAACCGTAAAACACGCCGCCAGCAGAATCAGGTTATTGAACAGGAAGCTCGACTCGCGACTCACCAGCGACTCCAGCCTGTTCTCCGACTTCAAATGATCTCTCTGCCGGAAGAACGTAAACAGGCACACGCCAAACACAATCAGGATGAACCCATAGAACCAGTCGCCGATCGAACTCTGCGCAAACGCATGCACCGAACTCACAATCCCCGACCGCGTCAGCAGCGTCCCCAGAATCGTCAGCATAAACGTCGAGAAGATCAGCCACACATTCCAGCTCTTCATCATCCCGCGCTTCTCCTGCATCATCACCGAATGCAGAAACGCCGTCCCCGTCAGCCACGGCATCAGGCTCGCATTCTCCACCGGATCCCAGCCCCAGTACCCGCCCCACCCCAGCACGCTATACGCCCAATGCGCGCCAAGAAAAATCCCGCACGTCAGAAACAGCCACGTCACCATCGTCCAGCGCCGCGTGATGTGAATCCACTTCTCCCCCGGATACCGCATCATCAGCGCACCCAGCGCAAACGCAAACGGCACCGAAAATCCCACATATCCGAGGTACAGCATCGGCGGATGAATCACCATCTCCGGATACTGCAGCAGCGGATTCAACCCAAACCCATCCGTCGCCACCGGCCCCGGCTGAATCGCAAACGGCGGCGCCGCAAAGTTCAGCAGCATGAAAAAGAAAACCTGAATCCCCGCCAGGATCGTCGAAGCGAATGCCGTCAGCCGCACATCCACCTTGTGCCGTACCCGCAACACAAACCCATACGCTGAGAGCAGCCACGCCCAAAGAAGCAGCGAACCCTCTTGCCCAGACCACAGCGCAGAAAACTTATAAGCCGTACTCAAATCCTTATTCGTGTGATGAAGAATGTACGAGACCGAGTAGTCGTTCGTAAACGAAGCCCACACCAACGCAAACGCCGCGCAAGTGCACGCAATAAAACTCGCAATCCCCGCCCGCCGCGCCGTCTCACCCAGTCTGGCCGCCGCGCCATCCGCCCCGCGCCGCCGAGCCCCTGGATCGCCACAAGCGCCAGCCCACCCATCACCAGCGTATAGACGCTCAACGCCAGCGCCAGCAACAGCGTAAAACTACCGAACTCCGGCATAGGGTGAAGTCGCATGAGAGTCCTCTACCCATTCTCTCAAGGGCCAGCGCATAACAGCAATATAACGTCGTTTACCGGACAATTGCAAAAGTGCCCAGAACGATAGCTTCGAGAAGCTGAAGAACCATCCCGCAACGAGACATCGCACCGTCTCCAGCAGATTCTCCGGCAGTACCGGCTTCATCCGAAACGTCACATTCAGCCCCAAGTATTCGTCCTCGGCATCCGGCAATCCACTGATCACCAGCACCGGCAGCTCTCGGATGTGTTTTGCGTAAAGCCCGAACAAAGTCCGCGCCGCTCATCCCAGGCATCAGGTGATCGGTAATCACCAACTGAATCTCGGCAGGGAACTCGCCCGTCTGCATCTGCTCAAGCGCCCTCGAAGGATTCAACGCGGCAATGACAAAATGCCCAGCGCGCTTCAAAATCGTCTGCCGCGTCGCTGCCTGCACCGCATTATCGTCAATTAGAAGAACAGTAGCTGGCATCCGAGGGTCACTGATTCCAAGGCATAAGACTCGACAAGATTCATTCAGCCCTTTCTTTAATTTCGCAGGCCAAAAAAAACGATAATTGTCTACGTCTATTGAGATGCGGCCCCTTCCATTGGCGTTGGTAGCATCGCCCAAATTCCTTCTAGAAGATAAACACAGTTGGTACCTGAAGCCCGCAACACTTACCATCTTCATTCCACTCAATCTCGTCTTCTCCCAACTTCGTCTTCGCATAGAGCGGTAGCTTCTTTTGCTATCCCCAAAAAAGAAATCCGCCGTTCTCCTTTAGTTGTCATCTTGAGTGCAGCGAAGGCCCTCAGTCGTGTGGTGACCCCTTATTCTCTGCCTCTGATTTCTTGCTGCTCCCGATTAAGTTGAGTTTTAGCCCCGGAACGACTCCATCAGCCTCAGGGAATCGAAATACGCCCGGCCTCTATCAACCTTATGTGAACATAATTGCGAACAGCGAAAACTGCAATCAAAGTATCTTGCACCCACTTGTTTCCAGCCTCCCGGCGTAACCAAAGCGTTTTGAACAATTAACGCCCTGACTCGAATAGTCGCCTACCCGACGTAAAAGGGAAAATCGTTACCTCTACTAGGCAAACATTTTCACTCTAAGCGCAAGAATTAGCACTATCGTCGCACCAGAACGTCAAAAAGCCCCAATTACGGGCATTCTGACCCTAAGTCTAATTTGGCCCATGACTTGCAATGTCCTAGGCAACAGGACCACAACCCCTCGTACTTAGGAGAGCAATACATGTCCGCCTCGAAACTAACTCTGCTCGCTGCTGCTGCCACGCTGGCCGTCAGCAGTATCTCAGCTCACGCTGACTCTCTGACCCTTGGAACCGCCGGACAATCGATGTCGTTCTACTTTGATGGTTATCAGCAGGGAGCCGGCGGAAACTTTACCCCCTCGTCTGCTGTTATCGGCGGTAAAACCGTTGACTTCAGCGCCGTATACTGCGTCGATCTCTTCGATGACATCAACTCCAACAGCACCTACAACAATGTCACGTTCACTACCAACGGCGTCGTTAACGGCAACACCGTCCACAACGCAGCCGACATCGCGTGGCTGATCCTCAACACCAAGGTCACCAACAGCACCCAGGCAGCCGGTCTTCAGGCCGCCATTTGGGAGACCGAGTACGGCAACGCTTTCTCCCTGATCACCGGCGGCCAGATCGCTTCCGATGAACAGGCCGATCTGAACGCGCTCAACGGTGCCACCGTCTCAAGCTCCCTCGTCGGCGATCTTGAGTGGATCACCCCTCCCAGCACCAGCCAGGGCGGCAATGGATGGGGCGACAAAGAAGATTATTCTCCGCAACAGGGTCTCGTCGGTCTGGATCCCACCCCGGCAGTCCCTGAGCCCGCAACCCTGTCGCTCTTCGGAACCGGCATCCTTGGCCTCGCAGGCGTCGTCCGTCGCCGTCTCTCCGCCTAATCTGCTCCCTGCGGTACTTTCGCGAACGACATGCTCCTGAATCGCCCCAGCCTCGCGCAATCCTGCGAAGCTGGGGCAACACCCTTTAATCCCTCTAAAACCTTCCACCGCCTCAACCTTGCGATAATCAATTCATGAAGCGCCGCGAGATCAAGCAGTATGAATTTGTCCGTAAGATCGGCGCAGGTGGCAGCGGCGTCGTGTATCTCGCAAACGACACCCTCCTCCAGCGCCCCGTTGTCCTCAAACTCCTCAAACGCGGCAACCTCACCGTCGAACAGATGCGCGCCACTCAGCTCCGCGAAGCCCGCCTCGCCTCCGCCATCGATCACCCCAACGTCTGCGCCATCTACGACGTCGGCGAAGCCCCAGCCGAAAACGACGCCGGCGAAGAAGCCTACATCGTCATGCAGTACATCCCGGGCAAGTCTCTCGACAAGCTCATCAACGAGGGCCCCGCCAGCCTCCAGCTCGTCCTCTCCGCCGGCATCCAGACCTCCGACGGACTCTCCGCCGCCCACAACCTCGGCATCTTCCATCGCGACCTCAAACCCGCCAACGTCATGCTCACCGACGGCGGCCTAATCAAGATCCTCGACTTCGGCCTCGCCCGCCGCCTCCGTCCCGACCAGACCGAGTTTGATCCCGGCGGCCCAGTCAACAAGCGCAAAGTCGGCTCCCCCCACGCCGTTCCCGGCCCTGCATACACCGCCCGCGGAGGCACCATCGCCTACATGGCGCCCGAGCAGTTCGTCACCGGCCAGTCCAGCGTCCAGTCCGACATCTTCGCCCTCGGCCTCATCCTCTACGAACTCGCCACCGGCCGCCATCCCTTCCATCGACCCGACGCGCCCGAGTTCCAATCCATCCGCGCCATCCAGTACGCCGACCCGCCCTCCATCCGCGAGATAGCCCCCACCCTTCCCGTCGAGCTCGAGTCCGTCATACTCCGCTGCCTCGAAAAGCAGCCCTCCGCCCGCTTCGGCTCCGCCGCTGAAGTCCGCGAAGCCCTCAAGACCATCATGATGGCCATGCAGCTCGACTCGGTCCTGCTCCCCGGAGACAACATCTCCCTTCGCCCCCAGCAAAATCGCTTGGCCTTCGACACCCCCGAAGAAGAGAAACGCACCACCGGCATCCTCTCCATGCTCGCCGAGCGCTTCCGCGAGTCCGGCACCACCGCCTCTAACAACCAGAACAGCATCGTCGTCCTACCCTTCGTCAACTTCGGCCCTGCCGACGTCGCCCCCCTCTACGGCTATGCGCTCGCCGACGCCATCGCCACTCGCCTCACCCGCATGACCACGCTGGTCGTCCGTCCCTCCAGCTCTCTGATGACCATCCCCACCGCTCAGCTCGATCCGCTGAGCATCGGCAAAAAACTTCTCGTCAACTTCGTCCTCGCCGGCAACTTCCTTCGCTCCGACCAGGGCTTCGACCTCAACTGGCAGCTTCTCGACGTTCCCGGCCAAAGCATCCGCGCCGGCGGCTCCATCAACGTCGCCTCCTTCGACCTCGTCTCCGTCCAATCCGAGATCTGCAACGAAGTCTTCAGCACCCTTCAGGGCTTCGGCGATCTCCAGCCCCCGCACGAAAACCACCGCGGCTCATCCCTCACGTCCGACGTCTCCGAGGAATACCTCCAGGCCCGCGCCGTTCTCTCCGCGTTCATGACCCGCACCGGTAGCCGCGAAGACCTCGACCGCGCCCGCGAGCTCTTCGCCTCCGTCGTCAATCAGGACGAGAACTACGCCCCCGGCTGGTCCGGCCTCGGCATCACCCATCTCCAGTACGCCCGCCACGGCCTCGGCGGCCAGATGCACGTCCTCGAAGCCCGCCGCGCCTTCGACAAAGCCCTCGCTCTCGACCCCGGCTCCGTCGAAGCCAATCTCTACCGCGTCTACATGCTCCTCTCCCGCGGTGAAAAGGAATCTGCCCGCCACGGCATCGAGAACCTCCTCCAGACCGCCGGCAACGACTGGAACGTTCGCATGGTCGCCGGCATCACCCTCCGCATCGACGGCATGTACGACGAAGCCCTCGACCAGTTCAACGCCTCCCTCCGCATGAACCCATCCAACGCCGCGATGATCTACAATCACCGCGCCCGCGTCTACCAATATCAAAACCAGCTCGAACTAGCCGCCGACGAGATCGAAAAGGGTCTCACCCTCGAACCCCGCCAACCCCTCCTCCGCACCTCACTCGGCTACCAGCAGATGCGCACCGGCGACCTCACCAAGGCCATCGCGACCCTCGAATCAGTCACCCGCGACGACGCCAGCCTCCGCATCGTCTACCCCACCATCGCCCTTTGCTACGTCCAACTCGGCCAGCGCGAAAAAGCCGCCACCTTCATCGTCGACGAAACCCTCTCGGCCGCCGAAGCCGACAGCGAGATGGCCTACCGCCTCGCAACATACTTCGCCGTTGAAGGCGACGAGTCCGAAGCTCTCCACTGGCTCCGTCGCGCCATCTACCTCGGCAACGAAAACTACCCATGGTTCAGCAAGAACCCCGCCTGGCGCAACCTCGGCGGCCACGCCGACTTTGAACGCATCCTCGAAGACCTCAAAAAGTCCTATCGCCGCAACCAGAAAAACTGGAAACGCCTCCTGGCCCAGGTCCGCGACTAACCTTAAACATCTGAAAAAAGTGTCATCCTGAGGGAACCGAAGCGCATTCGAAGGACCTGCATTTCACCACTGGAGCTACGAACCAACTCAGATCATCTTCGACATACCAAAAAAGTGTCATCCTGAGCGAAGCGAAGCGCAGTCGAAGGACCTGCATTTTCACACTCCCTAATGCCCTCACCTACAGCCTCGATTAGTGAACAACCCAATCAACAGGCAAAAAAAAAAGGCCGGGAATCACCCCAGCCCAAACAAAATCAAAATGTAACCTTCCGTGTTTTACTGTGCCGCACCCAATCCACCAACCCCGCTGGCATTCAAGCTGCTCACCGAAGTCTCGCTCAGTGGCGTCAAAATCATCGGCATCGTCAAGCTGAACACCATCTTCTCGTCTTTCTCCAGACTCGCCTGGCGATCACTCTTCAACCAGAGCACCGTGCTCACTCCAGCGCCAATGCTGGCCCCGACAATCGCCCCAACTCCACCGCCAACCAATGCTCCCGTAGCTGCGCCTGCACCCGTTACACCAGCCGCGATCACCAGATTCTGCTTCGTCTTGCTCTTCTTCTTCAGCGTTCCTTCATCATTCACGTTGAACGCGCTCTTTCCGATATCGATCAACTGAGCATGCACGATATAGTGCGTCCCATCCGGCAGCGTTACGTCTCGCGTCTCCAGATGAAGCATCGCCGACCCCGTAATCGGTCGTCCGGCGCGAACCTCCGTCACCTGCCCCTCAAGAATCGATCCAACCGGAATAATCACCCGGCCGTCTCTCTCGATCGGCTCTGTAACCTCCGCGGTAAACTTCGCCCCACGCAAAGTAGTCGCCGTCGACAACGTATCCATCATCTTCGTCTTCAGCAGCGTTCCCTCGCGCAACTCTCCCTTGCGCTCTGGCACGCTTGTCACAATCATCGCGTCCGCCGGATCTTCCGCCGGCACCGGTTGACTCGCCACAACAGAAGAGGAGGACGAATTCGGCACCTTAGGCCCTGTATAGGGAACATAAGGCCCATACACCTCTGTCGTCGCCGGCACAGCCGCACTCGGCTTGGCCGCAAGCGGCCGTGGAGTCGGCAGCGGATCATCAGCCGTGATCACTGCCGGATCAGGATGCGAAACCCCCGTTCCGGCACTCTGTGCGAATACAGGAGCGGCAGCAAGAACAAGAGCGGCGGTCGTTATGCGAAGAGTCATGGCAATATCCTCATGGAACAGAATTGAAGCGCCTCAACACCGCGCCTCTCCTCACTCAAAAGGTTAGAACCCTATCCCGGCCTACGGAGCAAAATCATCCAACAGGGAACCGACCCTGCTAATAAGCCCTTCAACGCCTCACACTGCACGTCCCAGGAAAGTTTGCCGTCATCCGAAGTGCCATCTAAGAGGAAGCAACAAAAAATGAAGTGTCATCCTGAACGCAGTCGAAGGACCTTCATTTTCACCAACCCACCAAAAGGTGCCATCCTGAGCGAAGCTAGAGCACCAAGCCGAAGGACCTTCATTTTACCAAGCCACAAAGGTGTCATCCTGAGCGAAGCTAGAGCACCAAGCGGAAAAACCTTCATTTTCACCAAGCCACAAAAGGTGTCATCCTGAGCGGAGCGAAGCGTAGTCGAAGGACCTGTATTTTCACGAACGCCAAAGAAGAAGAAGCTGCCGCGAAGCCAACTACGGCAGTAATAATAAACAGGTGTCCTTCGTGGCTGGAATCTTTCGGCCCATAGCGTGTTTGTCCGTCGCCTTTGAAAGATCACGGAAACGTTATCGAATAGACGATTCATCCGCCTTTACGACATCACACCCAATCCCTTGCTAAAATTCTTCAGGTGAGCCCATCCGACGCAGACCTGGTGCAGTCCATCTCCATCGCAGGTGGCCGCACCGTCCCCGTGGACCGTCGCCCAAAGTTAAACGAACGGTTGAATCACCGCGTCGTCTCTCAACATTCCACAACATTAAGCCAATCAAATTACAGGAGCAACATGACCGAGATCGTCTCTATTCACGCACGCGAAATCCTTGACTCCCGCGGTAACCCAACTGTCGAAGCGGATGTCCTCCTCGACGGCGGAGCCAAAGGCCGCGCGGCCGTTCCCAGCGGAGCCTCCACCGGCGAACACGAAGCCGTAGAACTTCGCGATGGAGACAAAGAATACTACCTCGGCAAAGGCGTCCTCCACGCCGTAGAAAACGTCGAAACCATCCTCGGACCCGAACTCACCGGCATGGACGCCTCCAACCAGCGCCTCATCGACGCCACCATGATCTCCATCGACGGCAGCGAGAACAAATCCAAACTCGGCGCCAACGCCATCCTCGCCGTCTCCATGGCCTGCGCCCGCGCCTCCGCCGACGCTCTCAAGCTCCCGCTCTACCGCTACCTCGGCGGCGTCAACGCCTGCCTCCTCCCCACGCCCATGATGAACATCCTCAACGGCGGCTCCCACGCCGACTCCAACGTCGACTTCCAGGAGTTCATGGTCATGCCTACCGGCGCTGAAACCTTCTCCGACGCCCTCCGCTGGGGCACCGAAGTCTTCCACACCCTCAAGGGCGTCCTCAAGAAGAAGGGCTACAACACCGCTGTAGGCGACGAAGGCGGCTTCGCCCCCTCGCTCAAATCCAACGACGAAGCCCTCGACCTCATCATCGACGCCATCCAACTCGCCGGCTACACCCCCGGCGAAGACATCTCCATCGCCCTCGACCCCGCCTCCAGCGAGTTCTACAACAAAGAGACCGGAAAGTACGTCTTCAAAAAATCCGACAAGCGCGAACTCTCCTCCGAAGAGATGTCCGCATACTGGGAGTCCTGGGTCAACAAATATCCCATCATCTCCATCGAAGACGGCCTCGCCGAAGACGACTGGGCTGGCTGGGCTCACCTCACCAAAATCCTCGGCGACAAGATCCAACTCGTCGGCGACGACCTCTTCGTCACCAACACCAAGCGCCTCCAGCAGGGAATCGAACAGAAGGTCGCCAACTCAATCCTCATCAAGGTCAACCAGATCGGCACCGTCAGCGAAACCCTCGAAGCCATCGAACTCGCTCGCCGCTTCGGCTACACCTCGATCATCAGTCACCGCAGCGGCGAAACCGAAGACACCTTCATCGCCGACCTCGCCGTAGGCACCGGCGCCGGCCAGATCAAAACCGGCTCCGCCAGCCGCACCGACCGCATCGCCAAATACAACCAACTCCTCCGCATCGAAGAAGAACTAGGCCAATCCGCCGAATTCCTAGGCATCGAATCCGTCAACTTCGGCGAATAGCCACAAGCTCAACGGAACTGAGTACCCACGTTCGGACTATCGAACGTGGGTATTGCTTTTGCCGTGTGCTTCTCTCGTTGTCATCCCCGAAGGGGATCTGCGTCTTTCGTCTCGCCCGGGCATTCCGAAAATCAAACCAGGCCATGCGCTATACTTTGGCTCCCTCAACTTTTCATCCGGAGCCATCAAATGAAGCGTCTCGCCGCGGCCGCGATCCTCGCCTTTTCCTGCCTGTCGCTTCAAGCCCAGACCACCAAACCCAAAGTCCGCGCCATCACCGCCTTCGTGCGCCTCGACTCAAAAAACTACCAACACCAACTAGCCGACGCACTCATCGTCCTCCACAAAACCGAAGCCGAATTCAAATCCCAGGGCTACGAAATCGAAACCATCCGTTTCACCACCCAACCCCTCGCCGAACTCACCTCCGGCCTATCGGAAGACCAGGCCCTCGCCTTCCTCGGCAAACTCGACGCACTGGCCGTAAAAGAAAAAGTCGCTGCCAACATCGGCCCCGCGATGCTCCACGACAACGACGATCCCAAAACCATGCATCTCCTCGAGCGTGCACTCTCCACCCTCCCTCACCTCAACGCCAGCGCCATCATCGCCGACGAAGACGGCATCCACTGGAAGACAATCTCCCGCACCAGCGAACTCGTCCAATACGTCGCCGCCCACAGCCCTCACGCCCAAGGCACCTTCAACTTCACCGCAACCGCCATGCTCAAACCCTACGGCCCCTTCTTCCCCGGCTCCTGGCACAACGGCCCCGGCGGCCAATTCTCCATCGGCTTTGAAGGAGCCAACGTAGTCCGCGACGTCTTCGCCAAAGACAAAGGCAACGCCGAAGCCGCCACACGCGATCTCACCGCAGCCCTCACCATCCACGCAAAGGTAGCCGACACCGTCGGCAACAAAATCGCCGCTGCCACCCACTGGACCTACATGGGCGTCGATCCCACGCCTGCGCCCCTCGGCGACGTCTCCATCGGCGCCGCCATCGAAGCCTTCACCGGCGCCCGCTTCGGCTCCAGCGGCACCCTCACCGCCTCCCGCATCATCACCGCCGCCGTCAAAGCCGTTCCCGTCAAACAAATCGGCTACTCCGGCCTCATGGTCCCCGTCATGGAAGACAAAGTCCTCGCCCAGCGCTGGGCCGAGTCCGCCTACAACATCGACAGCCTCCTCGCCTACTCCTCCGTCTGCGGCACCGGCCTCGACACCATCCCTCTACCCGGCGACGTCACCCTCGACCAGATGAACCGCATCTTCTCCGACGTAGCCTCCCTCGCCGTCAAATGGAACAAGCCTCTCTCCGCCCGCCTCCAACCCATCCCCGGCAAAAAGCCCGGCGACCGCACCGACTTCGACGACCCCTTCCTCTTCAACACCACCATCCATCCATTACCCTGATTCGCCAAACCAACCTGGCAGGACAAACGAATCGCTCCGTCCAACAAAGCATCAAACCCACATGCAACTCTCCCCAAACGACCGCCTCTTCGTCCTAACCGGAGCCGGCATCTCCGCCGAAAGCGGCCTCGCCACCTTCCGCGGCTCCGGAGGCCTCTGGAACGGCCACCGCGTCGAAGAGGTCGCAACCCCCGAAGCCTGGCAAGCCAACCCCGCCCTGGTCTGGCGCTTCTACTCCCAGCGTCGCCGCGACGCCCTCGCCGCCCAACCCAACGCCGCCCACATCGCCCTCGCAAAAATCGAGCAGCAACTCAACCAACAACTTCTACCTCTGCACCCAAAACGTAGACGACCTCCACGAGCGCGCCGGCTCTCACCGCATCCATCACATGCACGGCAGCCTCTTCCAATCCCGATGCACGCGCTCCCATGAACCCTTTCCCGACCACACCTTCTACGAAGACCCCAACCAACTCCCGATCTGCAAGACCTGCCACGCCACCATCCGCCCGCACATAGTCTGGTTCGGCGAAATCCCGCTCGACATGGACGCCATCCTCCGCGAACTCAACTCCGCCACCACTGTCCTCGTCGTCGGAACTTCCGGCTCCGTCTATCCCGCCGCCGGCTTCGTCGACATTGCCAACCAACGCGGCATCCGCACCATCTACGTCGGTCCCGAAGAGCCCCTCAACACCCACGCCTTCGACGAGATCATCCTCAGCCCCGCCACCCAGGCCCTTCCATCGCTCTTTGAATAATTCATTTAGAGTTAACCCATGACGAAAGTGGACCTCGTCGGCGTCGGCCTCAACGCAACAGACACCGTTATCCCTCTCTCCAAATTCCCCGAGCGCGGCTCCAAGACCGAATACTCCACCGTCACCACCCTCCCCGGCGGACAAGTCGCAACCACCGTCGTCGCCTGTCAGCAATGGGGCCTCCGCACCCGTTACGTCGGCAAACTCGGCGACGATCTCGCCGCCACCCTCCATCGCGAAGCCTTCTCCCACGCCGGTCACGACACCGCGGTCGACGCCCACATCATCACCGTCCCCGGCGCCCCCAGCGCGCAATCCCTCATCCTCGTCGACGCCCAGGGCGAGCGCACCGTCCTCTGTCGCCGCGACGAGCGCCTCACCCTCCTGCCCTCCGACCTCCGCCGCGAATGGATCACCAACGCCCGCGCCCTCCACGTCGACGGCCACGACACCGAAGCCGCCATCCTCGCCGCCACCTGGGCCCGCGAAGCCAACATCCCCGTCATCGCCGACCTCGACGAGCTCTACCCCAACATCGAAGATCTCCTCGCCAACGTCGACTACTGCATCGTCAGCCGCGACTTTCCCTCCCGCCTCGTCTCCGAGCCCGACCTCGAACAGGCCCTTCGCAAGATGCATCGCCGCTATAACTGCCGCCTCGCCGCCGCCACCCTCGGCCCCGACGGCGTCCTGGCCTTCGACGGCAAACAACTCCTCCACATCCCCGCCTTCTGCGTCCCCGTCGTCGACACCACCGGCGCCGGCGACATCTTCCACGCCGGCTTCATCTACGCCCTCCTGCAGGACTGGCCCCTCGACCGCCAACTCGAATTCGCCTGCGCCGCCGCCGCCCTCAACTGCACCGCAGTCGGCGCCCGCGGCGGCATCCACTCCCTCGACGACATCGCCGACCTCATCGCCACCGGCTCCCGCTACGCCGCCGCTTCCCAACCATCAGTCGTAACCCTGTAACAACCCAAGCCGCCCCCAAAGTCCGGGTGCCCGATCGTCGCTAAGCTGACCCATCGCGCAAACCGGAGTGTGTGGCTGCATCCTTGCCGGTCTCTGCGGCTTCCTCGCCTCAGTTCTCGCCCAATCCCCAGATCTGGCCCAATAGACCCACCATAAAAAGTGTCATGCTGAGCGCAGACGGCGCACTTGCCGTCGTAGTCGAAGAGCCTGCCCTGAGCTTGTCGCAGGGACCTGCAGTTTTCTCTTGCTACACTTCTCTGCGACCAACCAAGGGAGACCAGAGCATGCCGCAGAAAGCACGGCCTGAAATTGTAGTTCGGACCGCCACACCAGAAGACACCTTAGTCGCCGGACAGATCTGCTTCAACGCCTTTTCCGCGATCAACGCGACCCACAACTTCCCCTGCGACTTCCCCAACCCGCAGGTCACGACCGGCATCCTCTCCATGATCTTCTCGAACCCCGGCTTCTATTCCGTGGTTGCGGAATACGATGGCCGGATCGTGGGCAGCAACTGCCTCGATGAGCGTTCCATCATTCGAGGCGTTGGCCCGAATCACAATCGACCCCGCCGCACAAAACCTCGGCGTTGGACGCAAGCTCATGCAGGTCGCGATGGATCGCGCAAACGAGCGGCGCGCTGCAGGAGTTCGCCTCGTCCAGGCCGCCTTCCACAATCGCTCGCTCTCCCTCTACACCTCGCTCGGCTTCGACATCCGCGAACCTCTCTCCTGCCTGCAGGGACAGACCGTCCAGCTGACCGTTCCCGGATGCGTAGTGCGAACCGCCAAACCCGACGACGAGAACGCCTGCAACGCTCTATCGCGGCAGGTCCACGGGTTCGATAGAGGCATCGACCTGGCGGACGCAATCGAGCAGGGAACTGCACGCGTAGTCGAGCGCGGCGGCCGCGTCACCGGTTACAGCACGCACCTCGCGTTCTCCGGCCACTCCACTGCGGAGACGAACGTAGACCTTCAGGCCCTTATCGCCTCGGCCGAATCGTTCGCGGGCCCAGGAATTCTGGTCCCGTCAAGAAACGCCACGCTGCTACGCTGGTGCCTTGCGAACGGCCTGCGAGTAGTCCAGCCGATGACCCTGATGAGCACCGGACTCTATAACGACCCCGCCGGCGCATGGCTGCCATCCATCCTTTTTTAAGGAGGAGTCGGCCCGCGTGCCAACATCTAAATAGCCTCTCCATCGTTCACGGCTGGGCACCCCACATCCAATCCGGGTGCCCCACCTTCGCGACGGTCTCATATTCGCTAAGGTGGGCCATCTCGTCGCTAAAGCGGGCCTTCGCACGACGCGCGATCCGTTGTTGCTTCTAGGTAAGCCAAGTCTTCAGCCTTGGCAGTCTTGGCCGAGCAAATATCGGGGCTTCAGCCCTTGGGGTATGCCTTCACCACTGCCGGGAAGTCTGTATTGGCGCTTTGATCCTCAAAAATCCAGCAAACTCGCATGTCAAGCCCTCTACACACAAATACCATCGCCCAAAAATCCATAAACAACCCAAAATCAATCACCTGCAGGCCAAAAATAAACCCGCCAAAACTGGCATTTTAGTTCCCCTCCATTCGTTAAAATTAGAAGTAGAAAGAAAACAGGCCCGGCCAAAAAGCCGGGCCTTCGCCTTTAACCGCAAAAGAAACAGGCCCACTGAGAACGATCACCAACCAATCGCTGACCATCAATCCAGACCATCTCCTGTCCTTCGAAGACTTTGCACAAAAACTACCCCCTGGGGAGGGGCCCATGAACGACACCAACGAAGCACCAAAGCAGTACCAATGCCGCCACATCTTCACCGACGGACACCGCTGCGCCAGCCCATGCCTCAGCAAGAAGAGTTCTGCTACTACCACCACACCACCCGCAAACCGGTGGCGAATCCTCGCCAGCGCCGCAGTCGCCGCTCCACCTTCGACCTGCCCCTCCCCGAAGACCGCTCTGCCATCCAGTCCTCCATCGGCCAGGTCCTCCAGCGCATCGCCGCCAACGACATCGACCCCCGCCGCGCCGGCCTGCTCCTCTACGGCCTCCAGATCGCCAGCCTCAACCTCCCCAAAACCCAACCCGCCAAAGACAGCCGCGAACCCCAACCCCAAACCGTAGAAGAGATCACCGTCGACCCCGCCCTCGGCATCCTCGCCCCACGCGCCGAAGTCAGCAAACCCGAACAGCGCAAGAGCTCCATCCGCCTCTTGATCGAAAAGATGGAGCGAGAATCACAACAGAGAAAGCTCTCGCCACACAGACACCCCAACCCGCCACCATCCCCACCCTCCAAGCCACTGCTGACCCGACCATGCCCTCAATCAAACGGCCGGCCATCAAAAAGAGGTCATTCCGACCGAAGCCACTCACAGTCACCGCCGTGAGTGGCGCAGTGGAGGAACCCCGCGCATTTCGTCTTCGCACTTCACTCCCTCATCCACAAAGGCCACCGCTGGAACCTTGGTATCCTGACCATGCATGTCTAAACCCATCGTTCTCACGATTCTCGACGGCTGGGGCTACAGCCCCCGCACCCACGGCAACGCAATCGCTCAAGCCCGCAAACCCGTCTACGACAGCCTTCTCAGCAGCTTTCCGAACACGCTCCTCCACGCCAGCGACCACTTTGTCGGCCTGCCCGACGGCCAGATGGGCAACAGCGAAGTCGGCCACCTGAACCTCGGTGCCGGTCGCATCGTCCGCATGGACATGACCCGCATCGACACCGCCATCCTCGACGGCAGCTTCTTCACCGATCCCACCCTCACCCGCGCCTGCGAACTTGCCGGGACAGAAGGGCCGCAGCCTCCACATCATCGGCCTGCTATCCGATGGCGGCGTCCACTCCCACACCCGCCACCTCTACGCTCTGCTCCGCCTCGCCGCGCAACACAAACTCACCAGCGTCTTCGTCCACGCCTTCATGGACGGCCGCGATACCCTGCCCACCAGCGGCCTCGGTTTCCTCGAAGAGCTTCAAACCAAATTTCACGAGTACAACGTCGGTCTCCTCGCCAGCGTCAGCGGCCGCTACTTCGCCATGGACCGCGACCTCCGCTGGGAGAAGGAGAAGCAGGCCTTCGACGCCATGGTCACCGGCCAGCCCGAAGGCGGAACCTATGGCTCAGCCATCGATCGCGTCAAGGAGCTCTACAACAACGGCATCACCGATGAGTTCATCCCACCCTTCACCCTCATCAATCCCTCCAACAACAGCCCCGTTGCCCTCATCCGCGACCACGACGTCGTCATCAACTTCAACTACCGCGCCGACCGCGTCCGTCAGGTCACCCGCGTCCTCACCCGCCGCTCCGGCCTCACCGCCGACCCCGTCGGCAGCCAGGGCCTCCAACTCCCCAAAGCCGCCGAACTCGACACCGAGATCCCCCTCTCCACCATCCCGGCCAACATTCATTACGTCTGCATGACCCAGTACGACAAAAACTTCAAACTCCCCATCGTGATCCCCGCCGAATCGATGGACAATCTCCTCGCCAACCTAATGGCCCAGGCCAACCTCCGCAATCTCCGCGTCGCCGAAACCGAGAAGTACGCCCACGTTACCTACTTCTTCAACGGCGGCATCGAGAAGCCATTCCCCGGCGAAGACCGCGTCCTCATCCCTTCGCAGAAGGTCGCCACCTACGACCTCGCGCCCGAGATGTCCGCCTCCGGCATCGCCGACGCCGTAATCAAAGCCGTCAACGACACCGCCTTCGACGTCATCATCGTCAACTTCGCCAACGCCGACATGGTCGGCCACTCCGGCAAGATCGAACCCACCATCCGCGCCGTCGAAACCGTCGACACCCAACTGGCCGCATCTACAAGGCCATCAAGCAGTACGGGGCACCCTCCTCGTCACCGCCGACCACGGCAACGCCGAGATGCTCATCGACCCCGTCACCGGTGGCCCCACACCGCCCACACCACCAACCCCGTCCCCTTCCTCTACATCACCGACGAAGGCAATAGACCCACGCTGAACGAGGGCGGCAGCCTGCGCGACATCTCCCCGACAATCCTCAGCATCCTCAACGTAGACAAACCCAACCAGATGACCGGCGGCAATCTCCGCTCGAGTTAGCCGCAAGAACCCACCCGGCTACCTATGACAGTGTCATCCTGAGCGAAGCCTCTTGCAGTCTCACCGCAAGAGGCGAAGTCGAAGGACCTGCAAGTTTGTGATGATCAAAACTCCCTTCGCCCTTCCATAGCCCGCGTCATCGTCACCTCATCGGCATACTCGATATCGCTCCCGGCCGGCACCCCCGTTGCGATCCTCGTAACCTTCAACTCACCCTTGGCCTTCCGCAACTCAATCGCGAGATACCCCGCCGTCGCCTCACCCTCCGTCGTCGGCGAAGTCGCCAGAATCACCTCATCCACCTCACCCAGCCGCGTCAGCAGATTTGCAATCCGCAACTGCTCTGGCCCCACCCCCCCGATCGGCGACAGCGTCCCATGCAACACGTGGTAGACGCCATTGTAACTCCGCGTCTTTTCAATTGTCGCAATATTGGTCGGCTCTTCCACCACGCAAACCACACGCTGATTCCTCACAGCATTCGTGCAATACACACAAGGATCGACATCAGTAATGTTGTTGCAAACCGAACAAAGCCGCAGGTGCAGCTTCAACTCCCTGATCGCCGACGCCAGCGAATCCGCATCTTCACTCGAAGACCGTAGTACATGGAACGCTAGTCTCTGTGCACTCTTTGTCCCAATCCCCGGAAGCTTCCGCAACTCCTCGATCAACCGCGCCATCGGCTCCGCAAATCGGCTCGAGCTCGTCGTGAACGAATCCGCCACCTAGCCCAACCCCGGCAGATCAGGCAGCCCCAGCCCACCCATCATCCCCGCCACACTCGACTTCACCGCTTCATCAGCGCGCCGCCCCGCTTCATTCACCGCCGCCGCAATCAAGTCCTCCAGCAACTCCAGATCACTTGCCGAACTGCCCATAGCCGTCGGCTCAATCTTGATGCGGAGCACTTCCTTCTTCCCGTTCATCCGCACCGTCACCACACCGCCACCGCTCGAAGCCTCTACCACCGTCGCAGCGAGCTTCTTCTCCATCTGCTCCTGCATCAGCTTCGCCTGCCCCATCATCTCTTTCATCTTGCCCAGATCGGAAAAATCCATAGTCACCCTCTCGCTAATCGTTCTCTCTCAGATCGATCACGTTGCGAATCTCCGCATTGAACAGCGTCTGCGCTCGCTGCACAATCGGATGTTCCATCGCCTTCGCCTGCACACTTCCACTCTTCGCCGCTTTAGGCTTCTTCGTTGCAGCACCTTCGGTCTTGACGCCCGGCAGCAGAACGAGCTTCAGCGCGCCACCCCCCGCATCCCGCAGAGCACCCTTGATCAGCTTTTCAGCCTCTGCATTGACCACCATCGGCAGCATAGTCTTTGAAATCTCGGTCTGCACTCGAACTTCGTTATCGACGACCACCCACTGAGCATCGTCCAACGCATCCGCTGCCGTATCCTGATTCTTCGCGCCCAGTAGCGCCTCAACCGCGGCCTTCTGCAGTGTCTCCGAAAGGGTCACGCCGAGCGAGCTTTCGTCGTTTGAACTCGCGGCAATATCAACCGGACCAACAACAGGCTTCCTCGCTTCGACGTATAGTGCCAAGTCGCCAGGGTCAGCCACATCACCCATCTTCAACATATCCGCTCCGGCCGCATCTTCAACGGTCAACACCATCTCTTTCGGCATCGCAACGGGCGTCGGCACAAGCACCGGAGAGGGAACCGGCATCGGTGCAGCAATCGGCATCGGCTGCGCGACAGCCACAGCAGCGGAACCCCGCTCATCAAATCTTCTCCGCGTCTTATCCTGCTCGAACGGCGAGAATGTCGGCTTTGCACTCGCTGGCGGAGCACTCGTCGCAGGCGCCCTCGACGGAGTAACACTCAAATTCGCCACACCTGTGCCAACAGGACCCGAAGGCTTCGCCTGGCCCACTGTGATCCGCGCTTGCCCCGAACCACCAGCAACAGGGAACTGACTCAGCACCTCTTCAATCGGCAGCAGCCTTCGCAGATGCACCAGTTTCAGAAGCCCCAACTCGAAGTGAAATCGCTGTTCCTGCCTGTATCCAAGCTCATCAAAAGTCCGCAGCATCACCTGCAGAAATCGCGTCAGTTCCTCTTCGCTGAACAGTGCAGCAGATCGCCCGGCGCGCCTCTGCTCATCCGCCGAGATCTGCAGCAGTTCAGCACCAACACCATCCGCGCCTGCTCCATCGACTCCAATACCTGCAATCTTCGCGATCACCGTAGTTCCGCAGATACCGCACAAACTGCCGCGCCAATTGCGCAGGAGAATTTCCCGCATCCAGCAACTGATTCGCAACCGTAATAACCTCGGCGCTGCGATTCCCGTCCACCGCTTCCAGAATCTTCTCAAACACCGCATTCGGAACCGTCCCCATCAGCTCGCGAATCTGCCCCGCATCCAGGCGCGCCCGTCCATCTTCCATCGGCGCACTCGCAATCGCCTGATCCATGATCGACAGTGCATCCCGCATCGAGCCATCGCCAGCCTCCGCAAGCAGGCTCAACGCGCCCTCATCCGCATCCACGCCCTCGCGCTCTGCAATCCCGCGCAGCTCGGAAAGAATATCCACCAGCTTCACCGCATGAAAGCTGAAGTGCTGACACCGTGACCGGACCGTCTGCGGAATATCCTCCGGCTGCGTCGTCGCCATCATGAAAACGATGTGGTCCGGCGGCTCTTCCAGTGTCTTCAACAGGGCATTGAACGCCGCATCGGTAATCTGGTGCGCCTCATCCAGGATGTAGATCTTGTACTTGTCTCGTGCTGGTCGGTATCGCGCTGCATCACGCAGTTCGCGAATCTCATCAATACCGCGATTGGTCGCGGCATCGATCTCAATCACATCAACCGAATTGCCTGCCCTGATCTCCGTGCAGCTCTCGCAAACCTCACACGGCTCTGCCGTTGGCCGTTGCGGAGACCCGATCGCATTCCTGCAGTTCAGCGCCATCGCCAGAATGCGCGCAATCGTCGTCTTTCCAATGCCGCGATGCCCGCTGAAGATGTACCCATGCGCTATCCGATTCTGCGTGAGCGCATTCATCAGCGTCACGGTCACGTGATCCTGTCCCGCTACATCCGCGAAACGCTGTGGCCGATACTTCCGTGCAAGAACTTGATATGCCATATAAAAATGAAGGAAAGAGTTTCGCAGCAACCATCGCCGCAAGGCCTATTGTATCGCCCGCCGAGCGCTCTCTTATCCACGGCGATTCGCGGGGCTTTTGCCTCGACGACAGATCTCACCGTGGGCACAGAATGCCTTTAGACTTTAGCTTTTTCGCCGCAGCCCGAGCCTTCCTCGCTCTCCGTTTGACTTCATCCTCGCTGAACATCGTGCCTCGGCATTCTTGGCCCCGCAATGGCAATCCCCATCGTCATCGTCGCTGTCGTAGAGGTTGTACTCGTACGTCAACTCTTCCCCCGCGCGGATGTCACGAATCGCAATAATGAATACTCGCCCATCCACATTATCCGACTCGCAGTTTGGATCGCATGAGTGATTGATGAACATCGCCGTGCCGAATCCGTCGATCACCGTCTTGTCCCCACAGCTGAACAGATAGGTAATGTACCGATCCTTATATCGTTCATCAGCCTCATCTTTCGTGAAACGAGGCCCGTCGTATTCAATGACTCGCATCCCTTTTTTGATCTTTCGAGTCGTATAGCAGCCCGCCGCGTGGATCGAAGACGAGCGAATAATCAGTCCATCAACCATAGTTAGATAGGTTCCATCAAATAAAATACCGGCAGGGGAAGTAGCCTTGGTCTGCTGACTATAACAAACCTGTGACGAAGCCGAGCGAGCCAACGTCCAACCCACAGACGAGTACCTTCAATCTTATGTCGCTGCAAGCAAACATCCGGACCCTGATCGCAGCCTGCATGCTCTCCACCGCGGCACTTGCTCAAAGTACGCCCGCGCAAAGCCCGCCTTGCACCGCGCCGAATCAGCCCTCCGATCAAGCAGCCAAGCCCTGCCCGTCGCCCGCTGCCCCCGCGAAGAAATCAGCTGCCGAACAGTTTCCGTTTCCTGGCAACCCAGCAAGCCGGCAAATCCCCCGGCAAGTACTCCCGATTCGCCCACCCCATCCACCACTCCCTCCGACGCGGCGACACAACATCCATTCCCCACGCAGCCTACTCCGAAGCTTCCGGGCGACGACTCGAGCAGCAGCAGTAGCTCCCGTTCCCCCGACGATGCCGATCCCGCTGCCGCCCCCGTACCCGGCGACGATTCAGCCACCAAGGGAGACCCGCCTGAAGGTACCTCCGTCCATCGCAAGCTGCCTAAGGTCAAAAGAGTTCAATCCGATGACGAACGTGTCGATGAAGATTTGAACGTCGCAAAGTTCTACTACCGTGATGAAAACTACCAAGGCGCCTATCTCCGCGCCAAAGACGCAATCAACGTACAACCCGACTACTCAACTCCCCACTTCGTCCTTGCCCAGATTGCCGAGAAGATGAAGAAGAAAGACGAAGCCATCGCGGAATACCAGGCCTATCTCAAGCTCGATCCCGAAGGCGAGAAAGCCAAGGAAGCCCGCAGGGCCTTGGCCGAACTGCAACCTGGCAGTTCGCACTGAAGCAGCCCGCCGATTCTGGCGTTGTACCTACAATCCGTGTAACTTGATCTGGCCAATGAACCCCACTCTGCATCAACTCCAGGTCGAGATTGCATCCTCCCTCTCCGGCCTTGACGCCAATCAGACCCAGCTTCGGCCTGCCTCTCGCCTCGACAAGTGGAGTATCCAGCAGATCATGGAGCACCTGCTCCTTACCTACTCCAGCACCGCAACTGCAATCAGCGCCCGCCTCGACAAAGGAACCCCCACCCGAGCGAAACCCACGCTCTCCCAGCGCGTATTCGGATATGCCGTCACACGCTGCGGCTACTTCCCGACTGGTCGCCAGGCCCCTTCCATAGTCACGCCCGACTCAAACTTGCAGCCACTTTCGGGTGAACGCCTTACCCAGATAGCTTCCGAGCGTCTCACCCATCTCGATCAGCTTTTCGCTCAGGCTGAATCTCTCTTTGGCCACGCCAGCCAATGTGCCAGCCACGCAGTTCTCGGACCGATGAACATCCAGCAGTGGCGCAAATTCCAGCTCATTCACGGAGAGCATCACCTCAAACAGATCATCTCCATCCGCAGAGCACACAAAGTATGACCCACTGAGGGCCAAACCTAGTCCTGATCCTCCAACTCGCTCACCAGAACCGCGTCGTCCTCCCTCAGTTCATCCTCCACCCGTAAATATCGCCGCATATAGCGGAGCGGCTCGTCGGCCGCCGCCAACTCCTTCAGGTGATAGAGCCACGCATCCTCTCGCGCGCTGCGACGCGTATATCCCTTGCGCTTTACCGTGCCGATCGTCCCGTCCTTCATCCTCCGCGTAAACGTCTGCGTCGGAACCTGGAACGTCATCACCTCACCCGGCTTCCAGAAGCTCGAGGCAAATTCGTGTGAGAACAGAAGCGCATAATAGCGCCTCTCTGCCGCCAGAGTCTCCACGGCGTGGCGCGCACTCTGCCACGGCAGCCCCATCTTTCCGACGTACCACTTCCGAAATTCGAATCCGTTACTGCGTGCCTGGCCAACTAACAACTGAAGCAACTCAAACCGTGTCATAAAGTCCGTTTCAGTTCCCTTGGGGCTACGACAACACCCGCTATTCCTGTGCACAAAGGGTATAGTTTAGCGGGGCGTGCGTCCAATATTCTATTGATCGAATCTCGCTCTATGATCAGCATCAAACGCAAATGTTTGATAAAACGCGAAGACTGCAAGCCCGGAGAACAACGATAAAACGCTGCGTCAAAATCCTTGGCCTTTTGCTCATCGCGTTAGCCCTCGCCATCCCGGTCGCCGCGGATACCTACAACCCCGCCTCCCACACTGATCCCATGAACCTCACGCCCGCAGTCCGCGAGGCGCACGAGCACTTCTACACTCTCGACTTCGATGGCGCTCTCTCGCGCTTCGAGTCCATCCAGAGAGAGAACCCGCAGAGCGCTATCGCCACCGGCTACATCCTAATGACGCTCATCTTTCGTGAGCTCTACCGCCAGGATCTCCTCGACACCACCTATTACGCCCACGACTCCTTCCTCACCTCCAAGCGCAACGTCCCGGTTCCCCAGGACGTCCGCGACCGCATCGAATCCCTGACCAATTCGGCCATCGCGCTCTGCGACCAGCAGATCAAGTCGAACCCGAACGACGCGAACGCCTACTTCGCCCGCGGTTATGCCCGCGGCATGCATGCCGCCTTCATCACCCTCGCCGACCACAGCTACGTCGCAGCCGCCCGGCAGGGGCTCGCATCTCGCAACGACAGCGAGCAGACTCTCAAAATCGATCCCGGTTACGCCGACGCCAAGATGGCCATCGGCATTCAGCAGTTCGCCGTCGCCAGTCTTCCGCGTCTCGTCCGCATGCTTGTCGGCATCGCCGGCGTTGGAGGCAACAAGGAGAGGGGCCTCGAACTCCTCCGTGAGTCCGCCGCCCACGGCATCGTCACGCCAATCGAGTCCCGCACCGCACTCTCTCTCTTCCTCCGTCACGACGCCCGCTACGCCGAAGCCATCGTTGTCCAGAAGGGCCTCGCCGACCAGTTCCCCCACGACTACCTCTTCCGCCTCGAGGTCGCCAACCTCACCAAGGACTCCGGGAACGGTCCCGGCGCCATCGCCATCTACCGTGCCATCCTCGCCGACGCACAAAAGCCCGGATACTTCGTCGAGCCTCGCCTCCACATGACCTACTTCGGCCTCGCCGACACCGAGCGCGGCCAGAACCAGATCGCCGAAGCCGCCCAGAACTACATCCTTGCCGCCGCCCAGCCCACATGCAGCGATTGGATCCGCCACCGCGCCCAACTTAACGCCGGCGAGATGCTGGATCTCCTCCACAAGCGGGACGAAGCCATAAAGCAATATCAACTCGCCTCTGCTCCCGCCGGTGACCAATCCCAGTCCGACGCCGCTCGCCGATACCTCAAGACTCCCTACACCGGCAAATAGAAGCACACAATCCCCCGCCGTTACCCCTTGATCACCTCCGTACCCCGCGCGAATCAGTTCTGTTCTCTCGTCAACTCTCTATGGCAAAATAGAGTCTGTCCCGGGGAGACGCCCATGTTCTGTAGTCATTGTGGTAAGCAAATCGAACCTACCTCTCGTTTCTGTCCCGCGTGCGGAGCTACGCTTTCCTCTGCCCCTCCGCCGCCCATGGGTTCCTACCCAAACCCCAACCCACTCACTCGTCCGCGCACGAACCGCATGATCGCCGGAGTCTGCGCCGGCTTCGCTCAGCACTACGGATGGGATCTCAACCTCGTGCGTATCCTCACCTGCGTAATCACCTTCTTCTCTGGTGGCGCCGGTCTCGTCGCTTATCTCGTCGCCTGGGTCATCATTCCAGAAGCCCCCTACGGCCTTCCTGTAAAGAGTTCCTAGCTCTCACTGATTAGTTTTTCACTAGGACGCAGGCTCTCAATGCACTGTTACCGTTGTGGAAAGCGATTGAAACCGTACAACCGCTGCTGCCCGGTTTGTGGAAGACCAATCACAGCTTCCGAACGCGCGACTGATCCCCCGATGCAGCGCCCGATCAACAATCGATTCTTCGGGGGCGTCTGTGCCGCCTTCGCTTTACACTACAAATTGAAAGTGAATCGCGTTCGCCTTGCGACTCTCCTGTTCATCCTCTTCACCGGTGTCGGCGGCATCATCTACCTCGGTGCATGGGTTGTCATTCCAGGAGAGTCTTACCCCACGAAGACTAAGAGTGCTTAAGTTTGCCTACGAAGAATAAACCGCTCGAGCGGCCCTCATCTCGCCCATTCGTCTACCGCAATCGCATGCTCCACTGTGACGGAGCCGACCTCACCAGCCTCGCCGCAGAGTACGGCACGCCGCTCTACGTCTACTCTGCCCAGCAGATCGTCGAGCGCTTCCAGCTATTCCAGCAGGCCTTCACCCACGGCCCCGAAGCCCGACCCCACACCGTCTGCTATGCCGTCAAAGCCAACTCATCTCTCGCCATCCTCCAACTCCTCGCCAAGCAAGGCGCTGGCTTCGACATCGTCTCCGGCGGAGAACTCGAGCGCGTCCGCAAAGCCCATAAGCCCGCCCTCAAGAAAGTCGTCTTCTCCGGCGTAGGTAAGCAGCTCTGGGAGATTGACGCCGCCCTCGAAGCCGAAATCCTCCTCTTCAACGCCGAGTCCGAAGCCGAACTCGATCTCATCGCCGCCCGCGCCGAAGCCCTGGGCCGCCGCGCCCGCTTCGCCCTCCGCGTCAACCCCGACGTCTTCGCCGAAACTCACCCTTACATCTCCACCGGCCTCAGCGAACACAAGTTCGGCATCGACATCAAAGCCGCCCGCGCCATCTATCGCCGCGCAGCAAAGTCCAAGTGGCTCGACGCAGCAGGCGTCTCTGTCCACATCGGTTCACAGATCCGAAAGGTCGATCCCTTCGCCGCCGCTCTCACTCGCGTCACCAGCCTCATCGCCGACCTGCGCCACGACGGACACAACATCCGCTTCATCGACGCCGGCGGCGGCCTCGGCATCGACTACGGAACCACAGCCTTCGACCCCGCGAAGCAAGTAGAAAAGTACGCTGCCGCGCTCACCAGGGGCATAGGAGACGACTCCGCCCATCTCCTCCTCGAACCTGGTCGCTTCATCGTCGCTCAGGCCGGCGCTCTCCTCACACGCGTCCTTTATGTCAAGAAAAACGGCAGCAAGACCTTCGTCATCACCGACGCCGGCATGAACGATCTCATCCGCCCCGCCCTCTACCACGCGCACCACGAGATCATTCCCATCAAGCAGCCAGCTGGCAAGTCCGTAACCCACACCGTCGACGTCGTCGGCCCGGTCTGCGAATCCGGCGACTTCTTCGCCCGAGACCGCGCCCTGCCAACAGTCAAACCCAACGACCTCGTCCTCCTCCTCGACGCGGGTGCCTACGGCATGTCCCAGACCTCCAACTACAACACCCGCCCCAGGCCAGCCGAAGTCCTCGTCAACGGCGCCACCACCCGTCTCATCCGCCGTCGCGAAACCATCCGCGATCTCCTAGCCCCCGAATTCCTGCCGATGAGCTAACCCAGCCAAGTCTTTCTACCCGTTGGCAGCCCTCTCGCACTCACCCCTTCGCTCCAACCCTTTTCGTCCCGACCCCTCTCGCACCTCCCTTTTTGCACCAACCAAGGAAGTGTCATCCTGAGCGAAGGCTCTCGCAGTTTCATCGCGAGAGTCGCAGTCGAAGGACCTGCATTTGCATCTTCTCCGCCCCACCACTTCGCTCCCACACCGGAAGTGTCATCCTGAGTGAAGGCTCTCGTTGTTTCATCGCGAGAGTCGCAGTCGAAGAGCCTGCCCTGAGCTTGTCGAAGGGACCTGCAGTCGCATTTTCTCCGCACCGGCTACAATTTCGTTGAGCCAACACTCATGCCATCCCACCCGAAACTCGCATCGGCCACGTTTGCCTCACCTCGACCAACCTGATATTCCGCGCCCTGGAATGCAGCATCTTGAAGACATCCGGATAAGCCAATGACGAACGTCAAAGTTCTCGTACGCGCAGCCCTTCTATTTCTTCTTGCCCCAACTCTGTTAGCCCCTGCATGCACCCGAGCCGTCTATCTTGGAGACAACGGCGACGTCATCACCGCTCGCTCCATGGACTGGAAGGTGGATGTTCTCACCAATCTCTGGATCTTCCCGCGAGGCATGCAGCGTTCTGGGGAGGCCGGGCCCAACTCCGTCCACTGGACATCAAAGTACGGCAGCGTCATCGCCACCGGCTATGAAGTCTCCACCACAGATGGCATGAATGAGAAGGGCCTCGTTGCCAACGTCCTTTGGCTCGTCGAGTCGCAGTATCCGAAATACGACGCAAGTAAACCCGGCCTCGCCATCTCCATCTGGGCTCAATACATCCTCGACAACTTCGCAACGGTGCAAGAAGCTGTCGACACATTGGCCACTGAGCCCTTCACCGTCGTCACCGCGAGCGTCCCAGGCGAAGAGCGCCTCGCCACGCTCCATCTCTCCATGTCAGACGCCACCGGCGACAGCGCCATCGTGGAGTACATCGGCGGCAAGCAGGTCATCCACCACGACCGTAAATATCAGGTCATGACCAATTCCCCCATCTTCGAACAGCAACTTGCGCTCGATTCCTACTGGCGCCAAGTCGGGGGAACCATCTTCCTCCCGGGAACCAACCGCGCCTCCGACCGTTTCGCTCGAGCCTCTTTCTATATCAACGCCATCCCCAAATCTGAAGATCCCGTCGTCGCGCTCGCCAGCGTCTTCAGCGTCATTCGCAACGTCTCTGTGCCATTCGGCCTCACCACGCCCGACGAGCCCAACATCTCCTCCACACGTTGGCGTACCGTCGCCGATCACAAGCGCCTCCTCTACTTCTTCGAGTCCGCCCTGACTCCCAACACCTTCTGGGTCGACCTCAAACAAGTCGACTTCTCTCACGAAACCGGCAAAGTCATGAAGCTCGACCTCGGTCCCAACCAGCGGAACGTCTTCTCCGGCAACACTGTCAAAGAGTTCAAGCCCGCCGAACCCTTCCACTTCCTCGGCCTTCCGAAAACCCGCTAGACGGTTATCGCTTCAGAATTGCTCTAGTGCATCTCAAAAGCAGAGACCGAAGGAACCGAGATTGCCGCACAATCATCGAATCTCCATGCCCATCCCACCCGAAACCCGCATCGGCCACGTCCACCTCAAGGTCGCCAACCTCGACCGCGCTCTCGCCTTCTACTGCGGCGCCCTCGGCTTCGAACTCACGCAACGCATTGGCTCCTCTGCCGCCTTTATCTCCGCCGGCGGCTACCACCATCACATCGGCCTCAACACCTGGGAGAGCGAGGGAGGAGCACCACCCCCGTCCAACAGCACCGGCCTCTATCACCTCGCCATCGTCTATCCAACCCGCGCTGCCCTCGGTCAGGCGCTCAAAACCCTGATCACTCACAAAATCCCGCTCGATGGCGCCTCAGACCACGGAGTAAGTCAGGCCCTTTATCTCCGCGACCCCGACCAGAACGGCGTCGAACTCTATTGGGACCGTCCAAGCAATGAATGGCCTCGCACCGCATCCGGAGATCTCGCGATGTACACGCGCCCGCTAGACCTTCGCGCCCTGCTCGCATCCGCCGAAGACCCCGCCGCAGCCGCAGCCGAGCCCATCCCGGACCGCATCTCCGAAGGTCCGAAAGATTTGTAACAAACCTCTGCGGCCAGCTGCCTTAACTTGACAGACATCTCCTCTCTGCAACGCGGTACACCCAGAACAAAGTTCCGCTTCAACCCTGAAGTCCAAACCTAAACTCTCTCATTCGAATACTTTGCACACTTTTGACTGGGGTGGGGGAGTCCGCCTTCAGCAAGCGAATCAAGGGTCAAACATGCTAAACTCGCAAGGTCGCGCAAGCCTGCAATACACCGCAGTCCCACGCAAAATCACCACCGAGGAAATCCATGTCCGGCCACTCAAAATGGGCGACAATCAAGCACAAGAAGGGCGCGCTTGACGCCAAACGCGGAAAGATATTCACCCGCCTGATCAAGGAAATCACCATCGCCGCCAAGCAGGGCGGAGGCGATCCCGACGGCAATCCCCGCCTCCGCGGAGCCATCGCTGCCGCCAAGGCAGAAAACATGCCCGCCGATAACATCAAGCGCGCCATTCAGCGTGGTACCGGCGAACTCGAAGGCGTCTCCTACGAGGAGATCACCTACGAGGGCTACGGCCCCGGCGGTGTTGCCATCATCGTCGAAGTCCTCACGGACAATAAAAATCGCGCGGTCAGCGAAATTCGTCACGCCTTCTCGAAGAACGGTGGCAATCTCGGCGCCGAAGGCGCGGTCGCCTGGATGTTCACCAAGAAGGGCGTTATCACCATCGCCAAATCCGCTGCGGGCGAAGACAAACTCACCGAGATCGTGCTCGAAGCCGGAGCCGACGATCTCTCCGACGAGGGCGAAAACTGGGAAGTTCTCACCGACCCCAAGGACTTCGAAGCTGTCACAGAAGCCCTCAAAGCCGCAAAGATCACTCCCGAGCACGCCGAGGTCACCAAGATCTCCTCGACCTACACCAAGCTCGAAGGCACTCAAGCTAACGCCATGATCCGCCTCCTCGAAACCCTCGAGGATCTCGACGACACACAGAATGTCTACTCCAACTTCGACTTCGACGAAGCCGCTGTGGCAAGTGCCAGTCACTAGCCCAACGGTCGTCGCGAACTTCTCAACGGCCGCCGTTCATCGGCGGCTTTCTTCTGCCACTCTCGGAGACCTCGATTGACTAACAGCACGCAACGCATCGGAGCGACCGCAATCTGCACCCTCGCCCTCCTGCTTACCGCCGCTCCCATCGCCTCCGCGCAAGCCGTAGAGAGCAGCGACGCAACGCCGTTTCATCAGGACCGCCCCGACCACCTTCCCTTCGAGATCGGAGCCATCGTTCAGGGAGGCCAGGGCCTCACCGAAGACCGAGACGACTTCAAGTTTTTAATGGCCGGTGTGCACATCGGAAAGGTCCTTGCAGCCAGCCACGGCCACAGCGCCTTCCGCAGCAACTTCGAAATGGCCGGCGCAGTTCTTCCCCTTCTGGCAGTCCTACACTCCGAAGTTTCAGCAACCCTTCTGCACCAACCCGCCCGGCACTCCCGAGCAGTGCACCCCCTTCTACACCGTAGGCGGCACCTTCACCGGAATGTCGATCACCCCGTCATCCTCCGATGGAACTTCGCCGGCACGCAAACACTTCTCCTTCTGGGGTCAGGCGGCCGGTGGTCTTCTCTGGACCAATCACAAATACCCCGCCTTCGGCGGCCCACCCTATAACGAGCAAAACGACGGCCCCAACGCCGACGCCAGCGTCTGGAACTTCACCCCCCAGGGAGGCATAGGCGTTCGCTACTTCATCAACCCGCGCCGCTCGATTGATTTCGGCGCCAATGGCATCCACATCTCCAGCGCATCCCTGGGAGATCGTAACCCCGGCGTCAACGCCAGCGTTCAATTCTCCCTCGGGTACACATGGTGGAAATAAAAGTGTATCTAATGCTGAGCACTGCCGCGAAATGAATACCGAAGCCATCATCGAATGCGTCCCCAACTTCTCTGAAGGAACAGACGACACCAAGGTCAGACAGATCGTAGCCTCCATGCAGGTGGAGGGCGTTCGCCTCCTCGACTGGTCCCTCGACACGGCGCACAATCGCTCCGTCGTCACCATCGCCGGCACTCCCGCAGGTATCGTCGAAGCCGCCGTCCGCGCCGCAGGCAAAGCCGCCGAACTCATCGACCTCACCAGGCAGAACGGCGTCCACCCGCGCATCGGCGCCGCCGACGTCATCCCCTTCATCCCCGTCAGCGGAGCCTCCCTCGCCGAGTGCGCCGTCCTCGCGCGCCAGGCCGGCCTCCTCATCTGGCGCCGCTACGGCGTCCCCGTCTACTTCTACGGAGCCGCCGCCGCCCGTCCCGACCGCGTCCAACTCGAAGACGTCCGCAAGGGCCAGTTTGAAGGCCTCCGCGACGCCGCCCGCCGCGACACCGCCCGCCGCCCCGACATCGGCGGCCCCGAACTCCACGAGACCGCCGGAGCCAGCGCCGTCGGCGCGCGCAGCTTCCTCATCGCCTACAACGTCTACCTCCGCGAGCCCGACGTCTCCGCCGCCCGCGCCATCGCCCGCGACATCCGCGCCGCCAACGGCGGCCTTCACGGCGTCAAAGCCATCGGCGTCCTCGCCAACGGCCGCGCCCAGGTCAGCATGAACATCACCGACTTCAACATCACCCCCATGCGCCACGTCCACGCCACCATCCAACACCTCGCCCAACGCCACGGAGTCCTCATCGACGACGCCGAACTCATCGGCCTCATCCCCCAGGCCGCCTATCGAACCCGATTCCGAATGGGTCCGTCAAATCACCGGCTTCGATCCCGACGCCAAAGTCCTCGAGCGAAAACTCCACGCCCCCATCGCCTGGCCTGCAGCATTAGTCTCACAACATGGCTACCAACATGCGTAACTACCACGAAAGTAGCAAGTCTCGCTAACAGAACCTCACCCGATCAGTCTTGCATACTAGCCGTATTCACGAAACAATAATGTAATGACGCTACACTCGCAGTAGCTCAAGGAGCAAAAGGAAACTATGACCACCATCAAGCAGAACCTCTTCACCGCGGCCGTCGCTATCGCGACCCTCATGGCCCCCACCTTCGCCTCCGCTGCGCAGCTCTCCAGCGACGCCAAGTCGGCTATTCCCAAAGACATTCAGCAACTCATCGTCGTCGACTACCACGCCATGCAGAACTCCCCCGCGGCCATGGAACTCAAGGACCGCGTCCTCCCGCCCGAACTCAAGCGCCTCGAGACCGCCCTCAAGAGCTCCGGCCTCAAGGTCGATCAGGACGCAGACGTCCTCGCCTTCGCCGCATTCCGCGATCCGGCAGGGCAGGGAACCCGCATCGTCGGCATCGCCCAGGGCCAGTTCCACACCCGCGAGATCATGGCCAACTTCACCAAGAACAAGACCAAGCCCTACATCCTCCGCAACAACAGCATCTATCCCATGGGCTCCAGCGGCATGAGCGTCGTCTTCCTCAACCAGACCACCATGGTCTTCGGCGACAAGGACGCCGTCAAAGAGGCGATGGACGCCCGCGACGGCCTCGTTCCCGACTTCCTCTCCAACAGCGATATGGTCAACGAGATGGGTCGTGTCGACACCAAGGCCGTGTGGAGCCTGCTCGATGCCAAGGGCACTCAGACCATGATGAAGAGCGTCCTCGGCGACGCCGCCCAACTCGCCGACTACGACACCGTCAAGAACCGCATGAAGAGCAGCCGCTACACCATGGACTTCCAGAACGGCGTCAAGTTCGACATGGCCGTCGTCATGTCCGATACCCTCACCGCCGCCACTGCCGCGACCCTGATGAAGGGCGTATCCATCATGCGCAAGACCTCAGGCTCGCCGCTCGAAAAGTCCGCTCTCGACCAGACCACCATCGACTCCAACGCCGGCACCCTGACCGTCGCCTACTCTTCCTCCGACAGCCAGTTCGCCAGCCTCCTCACCTCGCCGCTCTTCCAATCCGTCGTCAAGTAAGAAGCAGCACCGAAGTCAAACACAAGCCCGGCCTTCGCGACCAAGCGGAAGCCGGGCTTCTTCTTGCCCTAATTGTTCGAAACTCTAATCAACCAACGGCCGATTAAGTTCCGTGCGCCACGCAGAAGGATCAGGGCTCGACTCCGGACCAACCAGATAGCACTCCCACAGGTCTGGCCGCGCCGCAAAACCCTTGCGTGCAATCCACGCATCAAACTCGCCCCACGCAGCGCCGAGCCCCGCATAATCTCCACGGAACACCGTTCGCGCCACCGTCGTCACTGGCCATCGGCCCGGCTCCACTCGCCCCGCCGGATCGATCGGTGCGGTCACCGGCACGCAGATCTCAAAGTCGAAGATGCCCGGATTCATCCGGAGATGGTGCGTGAACCACGGCCCGGCGGCCGCGATTCCCTGTGCGGCAATCGCGGCCTTCACCTCGCTCAACCCCTGTCCCATCACCTTGGGCATCTCCTCGCGCGGTACCGTCAGGTGAACAGACGCGGTAAGCAGTGCACAGGTCTGCGTAATCTGCGGAGTGTCGATCATGGAGGTGTCTCCTTCCGTTTCGTGGCGACGCCAACCGCGAAAGAGCGTTCAAGAAAGGACGGCACGACTGATCCGGCCGTCCTTTCCTCCAACTCACGGATTGCTGGGTGTATTCGGAGCGCCCGCAGGCGCTGCTAATGGCAGTTCCAGGAAGTTCTTGACGTTCAGCGTGCTGTTGCCCAACACCTCGCTGTACGCCTGGCCCGGACGGACGGTATAGAAATTATTGTTTCCCGAGATGTTCCGATGGAAGAACTGAAGCGCCGTCGGCGCATTGACTCCGCCCGCGGCGTCTGGGTCTGCGAAAACGAATAGATCACCGGATTGACGTTGCCCAGACGCCCGCCAACCATCTCCATGGCGAGCGCGAGCACTCCGGCAATCTCTGGAGCTGATGAGCTGGTGCCGATGAGCGGTTAGGCTCGCCGCCTATCCAGACGAGCGCAGCGCTGCGCGGTAACGTGGGCAATTCTGCACGGCGAGGTCCGCATCTCCCGGACAACCGCCCATCATTAAGGACACATCGGGCACCGAGCGGTGTGCATTGCTCCCGGTGTTGACCAGGGACTGGTAGAGCAGGCTTATGAAAATAGACACTGAATCCGCCGCCCGAACCCCACGTGTTGTTGCCCACGGTGACTGTCTCGGTCGGGCCAGATCTGGAACTCCGCGGGCAAGCGTGGATCGAAGTTGGCGTTTTCACGTAATAAGCGGCGTCATCCACACCTGGCGTCGCGGTCGTCTGAAGATTTGTCCCACCCACTGCCGTAACGTTCGGATCGTCCGCCGGATTCGCCACACCTACCAATGAAATTCGTGCCGTTGGTCGGATTATTGTCGAACGCCGTCGACAGGCAGTCCAGCGCGCCATTATCGCCCGAGCTTGCCACGAAAGTGATGCCCTGCGCATTGCCCTGCTGAAACAAGGCGTGGAAGTGTCTTGAGAATACCCGTGAAGTCGGCGCCACCGTTATCTGCCGCGGTGAAGTCCAACTCGCACTCGCCGAAGGACGAGCTCACGATATCGACCGCGTTATCCTCCACCACCTCTGTATACCGGCCAGCAGCGAAGCGTCGCTTAGACTCCATGTTGTACAGCATCTCCTTGGCCCCCGGTGCGTTCCCAACGACATCTGGGTGTCAAGAGAGGCTTCCGCCGCAGCGTCGAGTCAGGATCGAACGCGCCGCTGCCCGCCGACCTCCGGATCGTCACCGTGGGAACCGGCAAGTTGGAGTTCGCCGAGTAGGCTTGGATCAGCTTGCTGCCACCGCCGAGATTGAGTGTGGAGTTGAAGGTGCTCGCCAGATCGGCCGGACTCGATCACCGAGGAGATGACAATGCCGATGTGCGAGCCGACGCCCGCGATCTGCTTTGCATGGCGCGAGAACAGCGGTTCGACCTCGGTCTGGAAGGAAGGAAGTTGATAGGCCTCATTCAGATCGTTCGGATAGAAGAAGCTGTCGTTGCTGCTCAGACGGAACTCTGGATTTGCGGTCGAAAATGCACGTCCCGTCTTTACGGAATGTACGTGCGCTGCCAGATGGGTCGTGAACTCCGGGATGACGGCCCCAACGGATACCAATGTCTCGGGCAAGGTCAGATGATGTTCGGCAGCCGCAATTTTCATGTGTCCATTTGGAATTCGTACCTGCATCAGGTGTGTTGAAAACATCTTCTCCACAGCCGACACTGGGCCTTCAACCTCGAGGCTCTGCGTATGCTCAGCGGTAATCGTAAAGCCCGCAGCCAGCAGTGCGCCCGTCACTTTGGCCACATCCGAACTGCTTGGGCCGAACTGTGCTTTGAACTGCGCTGGCGTCAGCCACTGATGGTAGTTGGGCGAAGACTGGTCGGTCTGTTGGCTCAAAAGTTGCTCGAGCGCGTCGGTATGTGTCAAAGGCAGATAGACGTTGAAGCGCGCAACCGCATTTTGATCTGCTGCTCCGATTGTCTGAACGTGCATCGTGTTCGGCGAACTGTTCATCTGCGAAACGCTCATCGTCGTTACTGCGCACAGCGCCAAGGCGCCTATTGCAAGGAACTGGATTCTCATCGCGTGACCTCTCAATTTTTGTCGTTGGTCGTGGGGGGAGCGAACGCGAGTCACTGGCCCGTGCAGGTTTCGCCGCCTGAGGAGCAACTATATCCGTGGGAGGAGCCTTTGCAAAGGGCGAGGTCCATATCGTCGGATCATCTCCGACTCTGAAGACAGCACAGCGCAGGGCGCCGGACCACCCTGATTTTGTAATCTGTCTTGGCCTCAAAAAGGAGTCAGAATAAGCGATTGAAAATAATTTCTTGAGATTTCGCCCAAAAATCGCATGTCAAGTCCCCAAACGCTCTAACCCGCTATAAATGAACAACATCCGCATGACGTATCAGTTAGGGTGCAATCCGTATAATAGAGATAGTGGGAAGTAGCTGTTGATGGTGTGGCGTGCCCAGACCTTGTCTTTCTTCCAATAACTTGTTTTCTTCCAAGACTTTGCAGCGATTTCTCTTAGTTTCAAGACTTTACCGGGGAAGTCGAGGGCTAAAGTACCTCTTTCTTAGACTTTAGCGGAAAATGCTGGGGGGAGGGGTAGTCTCAAAATGCTAAGACCACGCCGAACACATTTCCTTGAAAGGAATAATTTCGGCTGAACTTAGCCTGGAACTGAGTCTGATATCCCTCAAGACCTTTGCGGGTTACGGCCGGCGTCGAGATCGTGCAGTTCGAGTCAGGAGAAGCAAGTTTGCTCTTCCAGCCGCCGGCGATCATGTTGCATAACTCACCGATCGCATCATCAACCATCGGATCGTGAGGCTCCGACGGAGTACCCAGCAGCGCCTCAGCAGTCACCGACGCGGTGGCCTGGCTCGCATACAGCAAGCACTCTCCATCCACCGCCCCGGTAAATTGAATTCGCGCCACGATCTTTCCCTCAACCGTGTCGACCTCGCCTTCCATCGGATCGCAGCTTCGCTCCAGCATCATCTCAAACACCTCTGAGACCGCCGAGTCGAGCCGGGTCACAGCCTCGTCCTGCATATTTGTCACGCTCGCCTCTTCCTCATCCAGATTTGACTGCAACTAACAACCGCGAATCCGCTAAGCCGCCCGCAGCAACGGAAGCACCCGCACCTTTAACCTGCTCCGCCGTAAACGGCTTGCAGATATAGCTCTGGGCACCCGCAGCAATGGCGCGCAGTACAAACGCTTCATTGCCCTCCGTCGTAATCATCACAACCGGAACGCCCTGCGCCAGATTCTCCTGACGCCTCGTCTCCAGGAACTGCAGCCCATCCATCACGGGCATATTGATATCACTCAGAATCAATGCCAACGGAGTGGAAGCACCTTGATTCTCCCGTAACATCTGCAGCGCCTCCTCGCCGTTCGAAGCCTGCAGCACTTCGGTGAGCTCGAGTCCAGCCTGCCGGAGCGCCCGCTCGATCACCTTCCTCATCACCGCCGAATCGTCAACTATTAGAGCTCGCAATCAAACCTCCCCAGATTTTGCATCCAGATTGCATCTGGTCTGAGAGCAATATCGGCAACTCGTCAGCAAGCATGAGTGATCCCCGTCTTAGGGTCTTCTAATGCCCACCTCGCGAACTTCGGCCACCAAGCTGCATAGTCCCGGGGCATGGACAGTGGACTCTACGCCGCATATACCGGATTGCTAGCCCGCACCCAAGCGCTCGACACCGCGGCCAACAACCTGGCAAACGCCGGTACGACTGGCTTTCGAGCACAACGCGACTACTTCAGTGGCGTTCTTGCAGGAGGCATCGATAAGGATCCCGAGACCGCCTCTCAGGTAGGCCAATCCGTAAATGGCTTCGGCGTCCTCGGAGGCAACCAGCTCGATCTCGCACAAGGCGAGATAAAGGCAACGGGAAACCCACTCGATCTCGCCCTGAATGGTCAGGGTTTCTTCGCCATCCAGACATCCAACGGCATCCGATACACGCGAGACGGAGCCTTCTCCCGCTCCTCTACCGGCGTCCTGCAGACGGCCCAGGGCGAACCCGTCCTCGATACCAACCAGAGACCGATCACCATCCCCACCGGCACCATCTACGTCTCTTCCAACGGCACCATCTCGGTCTCTACGACAGAGGGCAATGTAATTGCAGGTAAGGTGGGCACCTTTGATTTCCCAAATAAATCAGTCCTCAAGCCCGAAGGAGCGAATCGGTTCTCTGCAAATGGGGCGAAGCCTACTGCTGCATCTGCTTCGGTCGAACAGGGCTCCGTCGAAGGAGCCAACGAGGATGCCATCCACGGAACGATGCAGTTAGTTCTGGTGCAGCGACAGGCAGAGATGATGCAAAAGGCACTTAGCGTCTTCAACAATGACTTTGACAAAACAGCATCGGAAGACCTCCCAAGGGTCTGACCTAAGAATAAGAACAGGAGCACAGAATGATTCGAGCGTTATATACAGCAGCGAGTGGAATGAGTGCCCAGCAGACGAGCTTGGACACCATAGCCAATAACCTGGCGAACTCTGCGACAACAGGCTTTCACCAGCGCCAGGTGCAGTTTGAGGACATGATCTACCAGAACCTAATCACTCCGGGCTCTGCTCAGACACAACAGACTCTTTCAGCCGGCCTGCAGGTTGGCCTCGGGACCAAGTCGGCCGCCAGCGAGGTGATCATGACCCAGGGAGACTTCAATCAGACTAATGGTCCACTTGACCTCGCGATTCAGGGAGCAGGATTCTTCCAGATATCTCGGCCCGATGGAACGATCGCTTATACGCGTGCCGGCAACTTCCATCCCAACAATCAGGGAACGCTGGTCACCTCGGATGGCGATACTGTACTGCCTGCTATTAGCATCCCTTCAAACGCAACGAATATTACGATCTCCCAGTACGGAGTGGTATCGGCAACAATTCCAGGTCAGACGAACGCTGCGCAACTCGGCACGATTCAGTTAGCAACCTTCGCCAATCCAGGAGGCTTGAACTCCATCGGTGGCAATCTCCTGCAACAGACGGCATCTTCTGGAAATCCCATTACAGACGCTCCGGGAGGATCTACCGGAATAGGCACACTACAACAGGGCTATCTAGAGAACTCAAATGTCGATGTCGTCGCGGAGTTTGTTCAGATGATCCTCGCCCAACGGGCCTATGAGAGCAATTCAAAGGTAATCCATGTGGCTGACGACATGTACTCACAGGTAAACGGCTTGATCCGCTAGGAGCACTATGAGAAATGATTTTTGTTTACTACTGGGATTCGCGCGCATCATCGCGCTATCAGGGATGATCTTTCCCGGCTCGTTACAGGGAGTCTGTTACACCACTCCACATTCAGCAGTTGGAGCTCTTGAAACAGGATCCTCGTTCCCAGCAGACATAAATCGTGATGGCTATCAGGTGACGAGAATCGAGTCGGATCCAGTCCTCGGCAAGAAATGGGCCATTTTAGCCCGTTGCGGTGACCCCAGTTGGCCCCTGACGGCCGTTCCAACAAATGGAGCAAGCTCGTTTACAGCAATTCAAAAGATCGAGGACATCAAGGTGCCTCTTATAGTGCGCGCAGGCGACATCGTGCGGCTGTGGAGGCAGGAAGATGCTTTGCGATTCGAGGTCTCTGGCATGGCCGAAGAAAGCGGTGGGCTGGGCCAAACCATTCGGGTCCGACTGGCGCACAAGAACACAGACGACCAATCGCCGCCGCCCCAGTTTATGGGTGTTATTCGAGGGCATTCGGAAGTGGAGATTCTGCGATGAGGAGACGAATCCAAATTGCCCCACTGGTGAGATTGATGGATGAGTCCCGCCTGGAAGCTTTGCGGAATGTGCTTTTATCGGTCACGCCCCATCCAGCTGGAGACATAGATACGGGTTGGCACAGGATAATTATTACCGTCGCATTGCTTTCTCTATTGCCTAGCTCTCTGCTTCAGGCTCAGGGAGGGAATGCTATTCATAAGATGATTGAGCCGAAGCCCAACGTGGCAGCAGCATCCCTGTCGTCATATTTAGAACGTGTGCGAGCCGAAAGCTCAAATGTCCAAGCCTCTCCTGGCTCGATTTGGATCGACAACGGTCGTCTCGCGCGCATGGTGACGGATGTACGCGCCATGAGGCCGCATGATTTGATCTCCGTCGTTGTTTCAGAGAGCCTCGCAGCCTCGACGGACGGAACCGTCAAGAACTCCCGAGCTTCGAATGCGAACTCCTCGGTTTCAGCCCTGTTCGGTGCTCTGCACGCTGGCAACGCATTGCAGAATTTAATAAATCAGACTTCATCATCGGGTCTGAACGCACAAGGAACGAGTGCAACAAATTCCAGCTTGAGTACGACGTTCGGAGGCCAGGTAATTGAAGTGCTCCCAAACGGAATGCTGGTCATCGAGGCAGCAAGGCAGGTTGAGTTCAGCCAGCAAACACAGACGATTATCCTGCGCGGCCTGGTTCGACCGGAAGATATCTCACAACAAAATCAGGTTCTATCAACCGCGATCTCAAGCCTTGAGTTAGAAGTGCGCGGCAAGGGAATTATTAATGACTACACCTATCGCCAGAACGCACTGGTTCGGCTGCTGCAAAAGATATTGATCTTCTAGTGAGGAACCATGCCTGTCAAAATGAGTAAATCAAAGGCGCTGAATGTAGCGAGAAAATACGTGGGAGCCTCACATGTTTGCCCCGCATTCGTTGCAATCTCATTCCTTACTGCTGCTATTTGTGCCGTTGCATCCGATCCTTCGCCAAGGCAAGCACGCATAAAAGATATCTCCTCGATAGAAGGTATTCGCGACAATCAGCTGGTTGGATACGGTATTGTTGTCGGTTTGCAGGGCACAGGTGACAGCCAACAGACTACGTTCCCGATCCAGACGCTGGCGGCAACACTCCTCCGAATGGGAGTCAGCGTCCCAGCATCTTCTATTCGTGTCCAAAACCTGGCCGCGGTCTTTGTCTCGGCAACATTGCCTCCGTTTGCTCGTTCAGGTACAAAGCTGGATATAACCGTCTCTTCCGCGGGTGATGCAAGAAGCCTTGAGGGCGGTCTGCTGTTGATGACTCCGCTATACGGTTCGGATGGTAGGATCTATGCCCAGGCGCAGGGCTCGCTCGTGGTGGGCGGGTATTCGGTTACCGCCAATGGCAATATAAAGCAGTTTAATCACCCCAACACCGCTAGGGTTCCCTTTGGAGCAATGGTGGAGCGTGGAGTTCCGCTGGAATTGGAAGGAAAGAAGCAGTTTTCATTGTTGTTGAATGACGCTGACTTTCGCGGCGCTGAAGCCATGGCCCTTGCCATCAATCAATCACTGGGCCGTCCTGCAGCCCACGTTCTCGATAGCCGACAAGTCGACCTGTCGGTTGCCAACGGTGAAGAAATTCCCGCTCTCTTGGCTCAGGTCGAGTCAATTGAGGTACCGGTTTTTCCCCGGGCGAAGATTGTCGTCAACGAGCGCACAGGGACCGTAGTTATTGGGGGAACTGTTGTATTGCAGCCGGTCTCTATCCTGCATGGTGGATTGGCAGTCAATGTTGTTAGTGAGTTCCAGGTATCGCAACCGGGTGCATTTTCATCCGGCGGCGCGACGCAGGTCGTCCAACACACAAGAATTGATGCCCTCGATAAGCCAGTCAATCGCATTGAGCTGAAGCAGGGCGCAACTGTGGATGATCTGGTTCGCAGCCTGCAAGCAATTGGCGCCTCAGCGCGTGATGTCATCTCGATTCTTCAGGCAATGAAGTCTGCCGGAGCGTTGGAAGCAGAGATCGAGGTTCTATGAGAGTCAGCTCAGACGGGATAGGTCAGGAGCCGGAAGTAATGGCAGGTCAGAGGCACGCGAAACTGGTTGATGCAGCTCAGCAGTTTGAGGCAACAATGCTCCAAGAGCTGCTGAAGCCCATGCGGCGTGGGCAAGCTGGTTGGGACGAAGAGATCGATGACTCGGCCTCCAACACGATAAGCAGCTTTGGTAGTGAGGCGATGGCGAAAGCTATCGCCAGGGGCGGTGGATTTGGGATCGCAAAACAAATCGTCGCGAAAGTAGCAGTAGAGAATCAGCGGCACTCAGAAAAGAAATCAAATAGTACTAAAGTTTCTTGACCTCGCGCCGATACATTCAAGTAAACGGAGGCTCACTATGAGTTATGCAAGTGGAATCGGCAACATGCAGCAGGCTACCAACGTGATGGGGCCACCAGAAGGGAAAGAGCCCGCCCAGGTAACTGCATCGGACAGTATGACTGGCCAGAGCGGCATGCAGATCGCAAACGTGGGGCATGCTGACCAGGCGAGCCTAAGTTCCGCTGGAGGGCTTATTGCACAGGCGCTGAGCGGTTCCGATATGCGCGCCACCAAGGTTGCGGCGTTGCAATCGGCGATCGCAGCTGGAACCTATAACGTTTCTTCGTCGGATGTGGCGGACAAAATCATTCAGTCTCTCTTGAACAAGTAATGTCGACCTATCATGTCGCCTCGATGTGATTCCTCAAAACTGTCACGATAACCTCACCATACTTTGACGTCTCCACGTAAGAAGCATGAGGAATAAATGGGCACAATAACGGCACTCATGGACATCGCTCAACAGGCTCTAATGGCCGATCAAGAAGCTTTGAATGTAACGGCAAACAATGTCGCGAATCAGGACACAGCGGGCTATACCCGCGAGGTCGTCAGCTTTCAATCGGTCGACGTGGTGACGCTAAGTGGCGGCAGCTATGGCTCGGGGGTCAACGCCAGTGAGACATCACAGAGGGACCGGGTTCTTGATCACCAGGTGCAGCAGCAGACGCAGAGACAAGCACAGTCAGGGGCGCTTGAAAATGCCTTGACCCAAATCCAGAACATCTTTGGCCTGAGTTCAACAGCGAGTTCGGCCAGTTCGACGGTACTGGGTACTGCGACCGATTCGTTCTTCAGTGCGCTTTCCGCGCTTGCAAGCAATCCTTCCGATACAGCGACGCGGCAGGGCGTACTGAGCGCCGCACAAACCCTGGCAGATGCCTTCAATTCAACTGCCAATCAGCTGAGTCAGGTATCTTCGAGTCTCAACCAGCAGGTTGTCGGCGATGTTGGTCAGGTGAATTCACTGACAACAACGATCGCGGCGCTCAATACGCAGATCAGTTCTCTCAGCCCTAACGCCGATGCAGGCACACTCGAGGATCAGCGCCAGCTGGCGATAACTCAGCTCTCGCAGCTGGTCGGTCTGGATCAGATCTCGACCGAGAATAACGGTATGACGCTGACCACCAGCAACGGGGCGGTATTGGTCAGCGGAAGCAAATCGTTTGCTTTGAACACGTCGCAGGTGGGTGGGGTGACTCACATTCTTGCCGGTGGGACTGGGCAGGATGTTACCTCGAATCTACAGGGCGGCGATCTTGGCGGCGTGCTGCAGGCGAGGGACCAGGAACTGCCGGCATACCAGATCTCTCTCGATAGCTTGGCTTACGGCCTTGGGACGGCGGTGAACCAGCAGAACGAGTTGGGAGTCGACGCCAATGGCAATCCGGGAGTGGCTCTCTTCAATCTGCCACCTACTCAGAACGGCGCGGCTTCCCAGATCCAGGTTGCGGCGACCAATCCGAACTTGGTTGCTGCAGCTTCACCAGGTGAGGGATCTGCGGGTAATGCAAATGCCTCAGCTCTTTCTGGGCTTTCCGGTGTCAATGTTGCAGGGGGCCAAACAGCTTCCGGCTTTCTAGCTTCCTTTCTCAGTCAGATCGGCAACGATACCGCAGCAGCGACGACGAACAATAACGCACAACAGGCGAGGCTCACCCAGTTGACGACGCAAAATGATTCGCTCTCCGGCGTTTCGCTCGATGAGGAGGCCTCGAATCTGACGCAGTATCAGCGTGCCTACCAGGCTGCGTCGCAGGTCTTCAACATCGCGAACTCAGTGATGGCATCCGCTCTGAATCTTGGCGTGGAGACTTCTGTGACCTAGTGGCGGCGACAAGGTGGTTTCGAATCCAAGGTTGAACCTGAGGAGCACAATCATGCGAGTTGATCCTAACTATGTTTTCAATTTGACCTCAGCGGTCGATCAGTCGTCGAGCGAGGAAGACACGCTCAGCGCTGAGTTATCCAGCGGACTGCGCGTTGCTTCGCTGTCGGATGATCCAGTTGCTGTGGCGCAGAGCACGCTTCTGGGAAGTGCGATTGCGCAAGATGACTCCTTTGTTCAAACGGCCTCCGGGGAGGGTTCGTTGTTGCAGGTAACGGACTCGACGCTTGGCGACGTCGTGACCCAGGTGACCTCGGCGATATCTGCCGCAGTGGCGGGGAACAATGGAACTCTTAATGCGAGCGATCTTGCCAGCGTCGCCCAGACTCTGAGCGGAATTCGTGACCAGGTGCTTTCGCTGGCGAATACGAGCTACCAGGGGCAGTACTTTTTTGGCGGGAGCCAGGGATCTGCTCCTCCCTTCACTCTTAACAAAGCTACCAATCCAGCAACGGCGAACTACACCGGAGATAACAACGTTCAGTATGTCGAGACTCCGAATGGACAGAAGATCCAGGTGAATATTCCTGGGTCGGCTGCGTTTGGTTCAGCGGGCTCAGGTGTTTTGGGCGCGCTGAACCAGCTGATTTCGGATTTTTCTGGCGGCGCGACGACGGCTACAATTACGGCGGATACGGGTGCGCTGACGACTGCCCTGGGACAGCTTTCTTCTCAGCGGAGCACGATTGATAGTTCGCTAAGCCGTCTGCAGTCGACCTCCACGTATGTCCAGACGGAGGAGAGCCAATTGACGGTGGCCCAGAGCAACTTGGTCTCGGCGGACCCTGCGGCCGTGGCAAGTCAGCTATCTCAGGCTGAGACACAACATCAGGCTTTGCTCAGTGTGATTAATGCGCTGGGAAGCTCCGACCTCTTCAGCCTTATGAAGTAGATTCCTTCGCTTTCGTGTTGCTGGGGTCAAGAGCCTCCCCCTCCTAGAATTGTTGCGCAAGGTCTTCATAACAGACGACTTGTCTTTGGACTCCGCGTGCTAATCAAGCGAAGTCAACGTCGTTTTGCTCAAAGTATTCTTTCTGAATGAGTTAGCCCCAGGAGTTTGAATCCCCGGGGCCAGGCTGTTTTTTTGATCTCTATATCTAGAATACCTGGTTGAGTGTAACTAAAGTGCCACGCGGATATTGTTGGCTGGTAATGAGTTAGCTTGTTTTGGGGCTTGACATGCGATTCTTGGGCATAAAACAGCGAAAGAAAAAATAGTGAAACGACGATGCGTGGCGTCGCGGCCATTTTGTCGCCTCTATTTTGGGATGAGGGTAAAGCTTTGAATTGAAACTTTAGCGCCCGCTCGAGCGCGTTCCTGCGCGGGCACGAACATAACGGTGATCTCGTTAACGCGACGAATGGTTTTGGAGTGTGGGATTGGAAATCGCAAGACCTCGTCCACCGGTGGGCGGTTTAGGGAGATCGTGTTGGCGTTGCTTGATTTGACTGTCTGGAGAGCGAGATCCTGGGTCGGTTTTCCGATGGAATCAGAATCGGTGAGGCGCACGCCCAGCGCAATTGTCCCCGGGCGAAGGTCGGCATTGGTGATGGCTACGTCGATCTCGCTGCAGCATTCCAGATCGATCGATGTGCCCAGGTTCTGGTAGGCCTCCATCAACAATGGTGAGGAATCTGTCGAGTGCACATTAACGTAGGTGGGCCTTCCGTGGGCTATGTGAGCTCGAGAGCCGGGTTTATTGCTTGGCGCTTTGAAGTACCAGTACTGCCCGTCAAATGGAATGACTACTGGTTTAGCTTGCCTTCCGATAGCGGTGGAATTGGAATGCGGTCTTGGGGGAACGATCTCGATCTTCTTTACGGGTGGCGGCCATAAGATGATGCCGACATAGTCGGAGCCGGGAACATCCGAGTTCGCTGATTCGTGAGTAATCAGGGTTGGCTTGTGCGGTTTGTTGCGGGCAGTATCGGGCTTAGGGGCAATCCAGGGGATGAGCGCAAGGATGGTGAGGAAGACTGCAGATGCACTAAGCAGGATATCTCGTCTCTTTCCTGCAAACTCTGACCTCGTTCCGGTTTCCAATGCGGACCATCGCCACGCCAGAAGAAACAGGCACGTCGACAGCAGAGTGCCTGCGAGAAGTGGTTGATCTACTCCGGCCAGGATGAGCGCTGTTTGAAGACATGTTGCCATCACCAGTGCGCGGATAGAGCGAAAACCGGTTATCGGCAGCCCATAGAGGCTCGACAAGTCACTGTTTTGTGGGGAGGGAAGTTCTTGCCTATCTGGTTCGGAGGTGCCTGGGAGAAGCCGTCTAAGGCTGAACGCGAGAGAGAGCGTGGCGAGAGCCAAAACCGGGAACATGCCGGGCGATTGCTGGCGATAGAGCAACGTTATGCACGGGAAAAATATCCATGCAACCGCCACATTTCTCGATAAGAAGGCCATGCGGAATGGGGGCTTCGCTTTGAGAAAGAGCCATGGGATCGAAATACCGATGATGCCTGCTACTACGGCGAGCGTGATGAATATAACGGACGAAAGAAAGATCGTGGTCCAGGAAAGGGTGTGCGACCTGGGTAGTCGGCTGGACAGGGAGGTGATCATCGCGGCCGAAAGGCATCCGGTGACGATCAGGGACCACGTTTCAGGTGTGCTCTCGTTGACTTTTGCGTCTTCAGGAGCAGGCTCACTTCCACGAGGCGGATTGGTCTCTTTGGGGTCTGGAGGACCATCTTTCAAAGCGCAGGCTAATTCCTGTCGATTCATGACGCCTGTCTAAGGAGCGAATGTCGTCGGTTGAATTGCCTTTCGTCGTCTGTTGAAGCTGAACTCGAACACCGTGTATCAAAACCGCTGCTAGGATAATAGTATGCTACATAGTAGAGTGGGGCGATCATGCGGGATCAAAATTTTCTGCTCTGGCTTTCGTTGTAGCTGTCGAACCGTCTTCCGTCGATATACTCAAGAGAAGGTGAACTTGGGATGGGCGAGGAGTTGAGGTTTCTGTGGAATGCGACGCGCGGCAACAGGTTGCGGCCGTGGCGGAGCCCCTATCTTCGCTGGCGGATGGAGACGTATTCGGGCCAGAAGGCGGACACGCTAAGGGCGCGTGACTTCTGGGAGATTTTCTGGAAGGACAAGCGGCAGTTCTTCCGGTTCCTTCGCTGGACGCGTGAGATGAAGGGTCATGCGGGGTCGGGGGAAGCGCCGTAGAAAAGCCCGACTTATTTTTCGTGGATGGGCATTTAGCAGATTCGCTCTCTGAACGGATTTTTACCTTTTTGTGACAGCGGGCGGACACAAAGTAACAGCCAGACTGGATATGATGGTGCCATGAGCGATTGGATCAAGTTGAAGGCAGAGGATGGTCATGAACTGAAAGCCTACGTTGCGCGTCCGAAGGGGGAACCGATTGGAGCGCTGGTTTTGGTTCAGGAGATATATGGCGTGAATAAGCATGTTCGCGGCGTGGCGGACGGATATGCGAAGGATGGATTTGTGGTTTTCGCGCCGGCGATCTTCGATCGATTCGAGCGCGACCTGGAGCTGATGTACGGGTCCGAGGACATGAAGCGGGCCTTTGAGCTTTATCCCAAGCTGAGGCCTGATGTGACGTTGTTGGACGTAGCGGCGGCGTATGGAGCTGCGAAGGAAGTTGGAAAGGGAATTGGCGTGATCGGCTACTGCTATGGCGGCCTGATCAGCTGGCTTTCGGCGACGCGCGGAGAGAATTACAAGATGCGGCCGTCGTGTTGCGTTGGCTACTATGCGGGTGGGATCGGATCGGTTGCGAAAGAGGATCCGAGCTGCCCGGTGATGCTGCACTTTGGGGCTGACGATAGTCACATCGGGAAGGACCAGATTGATCCGGTTCGGTCGGCGCACCCTGAGGTAGAGATCTTTGTGTATGAGGGCGCTGGGCATGCATTTAACCGCGACGCTGATCCAAAAAGCTACAATCCGGCGGCGGCTAAGCTGGCTCGGGAGCGGAGTTTGGCGTTTTTGAAGACCCACATCGCGTAACTAATCTGCAGATGATGGAGTATTTAGGGCCCCACTTGATTGCCGTGGTGTGACTGCGGTGCTATCCTTATGTAGACACTACGAGTGGACTAGAAAATTAGGAGCAGAAACAGCTGTGTTGGCATCCGCTAAAAAGACAGACATTATTGCAAAGTTCCGTACGCATGACTCCGACACCGGGAGTCCTGAGGTTCAGATCGCTATTTTAAGCGAGCGCATCGGCGAGTTGACGGAACACTTCAAAGAGCACAAGAAGGATCACGGTTCGCGCCGCGGACTTCTGATGCTCGTGAGCAAGCGGCGACGTTTGCTGGACTATCTGAAGAAGTGTGACGCAGACCGCTACCGCGAGGTCATCGGCAAACTCGGAATCCGCAAGTAACCGCAGCATCTCCGGAGAGATCGTCCAAACTATGGAAGTACACACGGGCCGTTCAGAGTCGGCTGCAACATTCGCGCAAGGTCAGGCAAGACCTTGTCGCTGGAGTTGCTGACGATGAGAAACGGCGGCGTGGTCTCCTCGGTTTGTGGCTTCGATAAGAGCCCGACCCTAAACGATATACACCAGTGCAGTTCTCTGGCGGCCAAGTAGCCGCACGGGAGAGCTGCACTTTTTCGCGCCCGCTCGACGGTTGACGCGATAGAAGCTTAATTGAACAGAAAAAGAGAGAAGAGAGGCAACATGAAACAGGACGTGACAGTTGAGCTTGCCGGCGGCAAGCAAATTAGATTTGAGACGGGGCGCATGGCGAAACAAGCCTCAGGCGCGGCCCTCACCACAAGTGGTGACAATGTAGTTCTAGCAACGGCTGTGGCTTCGCCAGACCCGAAAGAGGGAATCGATTTCTTCCCGCTAACTGTGGAGTATCGCGAGTTCACCTATGCGGGTGGCCGTATTCCTGGCGGTTTTATCAAGCGTGAGGGGCGTCCGAGTGAAAAAGAGATTTTGACGAGCCGCCAGATCGATCGTCCGATTCGCCCGTTGTTTCCTGAGGCCTTTCGGAATGAGACGCAGGTAGTGGCATTTGTTTATTCCGCGGATAAGGAAAATGATCCGGATGTGCTGGGCATCAACGGCGCGAGCTGCGCTTTGGCGTTGAGCGATATTCCTTTTCACGGGCCGGTTGGTGCGGTGCGCATCGGAATTGTGGATGATCAGTTTGTCGTGAATCCCACGTATGCCGAGCGCGCGAAGAGCACGTTGAACATCATGGTCGTCGGCACGAAGGACGGTATTGTGATGATCGAGTCGGGTGCGAAGGAGATTGCGGAAGGGCGAGTCGTCGACGCGATTGAGTTTGCACACGAGCAGATCAAGAAGATCTGCGCTGCGATCGAAGATCTGGTGAGCCGTGCAGGAAAGACCAAGCGGCTGGTAACTGCGGTTGAGATCGATCACGAGTACCTAAGTGGATTGACTGCAAAAGTCGGTGCGAAGCTGAAGGATGCTCTGGATACGCAGAAGCATCCTAAGTTCGAGAGCTATGCGCTGGTCAAGGAGATCAAGGACGAACTGAAGAACGAGTTGCCGGAAGGTGATGCCGCCGCTGCCAAGAAGCTAAGCAAGTACTATGAACTGCTGCGCGAGAACATATTCCGCGAGCAGGTTCTGAAGGAGAGAATTCGCCCGGATCATCGCGCGTTCGACAAGATTCGCGATTTGACGATCGAGGTTGGTGTTCTGCCGCGAGTGCACGGTTCGGCGTTGTTTACTCGTGGGGAGACCCAGGCGCTGGTGAGTGCCACGTTGGGGACTACCGACGATGCGCAGCGGCTTGAGAGCTATGAGGGTGAACAGAAGCGACGCTTCATGTTGCACTATAACTTTCCACCGTTCTCTGTTGGTGAGGTTGGACGTATGACTGGTGTAGGGCGGCGTGAGATTGGCCATGGCGCGCTTGCGTACCGGGCGATTGAAGCTGTGTTGCCGGGCGAGGATGAGTCCCCGTACACGCTGCGAGTCGTCTCGGACATTCTTGAGTCGAACGGATCGTCTTCGATGGCGACGGTGTGCGGTGCGTCGCTTGCATTGATGCAGGCTGGCATTCCGCTGAGCGGTTCGGTTGCTGGTGTTGCGATGGGGCTGGTGAAGGAGGGCGATAACTACGCCATTCTTACCGACATTGCGGGTGCGGAAGATCACTACGGTGACATGGATTTCAAGGTTGCGGGTACGCGCAAGGGAATCACTGCTCTCCAGATGGATATCAAGATTATGGGGATTACTCCGCAGATTATGCGCGAGGCACTAGAGCAGGCTCGCCACGGCAGACTGTTCCTGCTGGACACCATGGATGGAGTGATCGCGAGTGCGAGCGCGGAGAAGTCGCAGTTTGCACCGCGCATTCACACGATTCAGATTCCGACGGACAAGATTCGCGACCTGATCGGACCGGGAGGCAAGGTGATTCGCGGAATCATCGATGCGACTGGCGTGAAGATCGATGTTGACGATACGGGCCGCGTCAATGTTGCTTCGAGCGATGCCGATGGCCTTGCGCGGGCGATTCAGATGATTAGCGACCTTACGGCAGTGCCTGAGATTGGGAAGACCTATCTGGGTAAGGTTGTACGTCTCGCGGAGTTCGGTGCGTTCGTCGAAATCTTTCCCGGGACCGATGGTCTGTTGCACGTCTCCGAGATCGCAGAACATCGCGTGAAGGAGGTCAAGGATGAGCTTCGTGAAGGAGATCAGATCCTGGTGAAGGTGCTTGCCATCGAAGGGAATCGGATTAAGCTTCGAGGAAGGCTGTTCTACGGGAACAGCGCGCGAAACTTGGTCTGCCGGAGCCGGGTCAGATTGGCACGGATGGCGGACGGCCTGAAGCAGGTGCAGCTTCGCCTCGCGCGGAGCAGCCGTTGGACGATGTCGATGAGGATGGCGAGGATTTCGATGATGATGGGGAGGAAGCATCGGATGAACCTAACTTCAACCGCGCCGATGGCGTTCCTGCGGTTGCGGCTGTTGCCGGCGGCGGTCCTGGCGCAAATGGTCCTGGCGGCCAGAGGCGTCCCGGTGGTCGACGCCGTCGTGGCGGACGCAGGCCGGGTTCGGGCTCAGGCGCCCCACAAGGCGGGGGCAATCGCTAGAGTTAGATCAACGTTGATCGGAGAGGCCGCGCAGCATGCGCGGCTTTTCTGTCTCTTCTACACGAAAAGCTCTTGGGGCTCGGCGCTGCCTTGCGTGGCAGAGGTTACTTGTCGTTTCACTGATCTGTTTCGGATTACCCGCATTCGGACAGGGCTTGGCGCCGCAGAAGATTGCTGAGGGGGTTTGGTTTCTGATTGGCGATGCGAGCAAGGGGTATAGCAATACCGCGATCATTGAGATGAGCAATTATCTGGTAGTCGTGGATGCGAACTATCCCGGTAGAGCGAAGGAGTTGTTGGCCCTTGCTAAAGGCTTATCGGAGAAGCCGGTTCGTTATGTCTTCGACACGCATGCGCATGGCGATCATTCGTATGGGAATTCGGTTTGGACGGCGGCGGGAGCGACCACGATGGCGTTTCGCGGAGTCGTCGATGAGATGAACCGTTGGGAGCCGACGCGATGGCAGGCTGCGATGGCGAAGCGAGATGACGTCCGGCAGACAGGCGAGAGCGATGTTCAGAGGCCGCAGAAGGTGATCGACGGCGACTCGTTTGTGCTGAAGGACAAGGAACGTGAGGTTCGCTTTCTCTTTCTTGGGTGGGGGCATACGTCCGGGCGATGGGTATGTGTGGCTGCCTAAGGAGCGGGTGTTGTGTACTGGGGACGCTGCGGTGAATGGGCCGAGGAACAAACTGCTGGATGCGAATATTGCGAACTGGCCAGATGTTCTGGACAAAGCGCTGGCATTAAAGCCTCTTCATGTTTTGCCTGGTCACGGGGAGGCGGGAGGACCGGAGATTCTGACGGGGCAGCGGAGCTTTTTGCGGGATCTTTATCACGAGGTGAAGATTCAGGCCGATGCGGGGAAGACGCCAGCCGAGATGCAGATCAACCTTCCGGATCGCGACAGTAATTGGGTTCCGAGTCGTCCTGAGTCATGGCAACAGGATGTTGAGACCGTTTATCTTGAGATTAGTTCACATGCTCCAGCGGGGTCGCTTCCTCACGTTTGGAGGTAATCCTGAATTCGATTCGGGAGAGGACAATTCTTCGTGATGCGGTGGACTGTGTGGGCTTCGTTTGCAGCGCTTTGCATTGTGTCGGGGAGTTCCTGGGTGATTCCTCCAGCGATGAGCGACGGTCCGCCGCCGCTGGAACAGCAGGGTCTTCTCTTTGGTGCTATGGGTTTGACTGCGCTTTTCTTTTCGTGGCACGGCGTCCGGGCGCGCCTTGGTGAAGTGGAATTAGCGCAGTCAGTTGGGGCGGCGACTGCGTTCTTCGGTGTGCCGATCGTAATTGTTGAATATGCCGGGGCGAGTGTGTCGTCAATTACGCGATCGGCACTGTTTGCGATGGTGCCTGTGGTCGTAGGGTTGGTTGTCGCGGCTGGCGATGCAGGCGCGAGAGGAGAACGTAGGCCGAGAAGATTTCTAGTGCCGGCGCTGGTCGGAGTCGGTGGGCTGCTATTGCTGCTGCCACTGCAGCCTTCCGGGTCTTTGCGTGGGCGTGTGATGCTGGCTCTGGTTCTTGCTGCCGTTGTTCTGGTGGGGATCGCAAGCGTTTGGCTTTATCGATTGCTCGGCGAGATCCCAGTGGTGCAATCGATTGCCGTGGTAGGGGTAGCGAATGGATTATTTCTCTTGATCTGTAGCGCCGTCCACGAAGATATGGTGTGGGGCTGGCGCGAGCTAATATCGGGTGTTTCGATTTCGTCGGGCGCGGATTTGATTGAGGTGTTGTTGATTGTGTGGCTGCTGCGCGAGATGGCGCCGATTCGATTTGCGGCACGATATCTTGTCATTCCGATGGTGACGGTCCTGGAAAGTTTTGTTTTTGTGCGGCCCCAGCTTACGGTGAGGATTGGTTTCGGCACGGCTCTACTGGCGGTGGGCGCGGGGATGCTTTTGTTTCTGGGGGATGGGGAGGAAGAGACTGTGTTGTCGCTTCGGTGACACTTTTCGGAGAACGTTTTGCAGGGTACACTTCGAAGAATGGCTGCTTCGATGTACATCGTGGTGGAGGGCGAAGACCCTGGGTTCGATATCTTCGTGAACGGGCGCTCGCTGGCTCGTCATGAGGATGCGCTGGAACGGCTGGCGCTGCGTTTAGGGGTTCGGCCTCTGATCGAGTTTTTTTCGGCGGACGAGAATTCGATGTCGCTTTTGATTGAAGAAGGGGCGGGGAATCAGGAGTTGATGCGCAGACTGCCGCCGCCGCAGTGGTACGCGCCAGAGGATGGTTTGAGAACGGTGCGTGCGCTGTTAATGGCGTTGGAGGCTGATCCGCAACAGCTTGGGACGGAGGGCGAGCAGGTGCTCTCAGAGCTGTTGGAGTATGCGCATGTGCTGGAAAAGACGATGGACCGGAAGATGCGGTGGCATCTTGCGGTGAGTTGGCGGTAATACTGCTTTGCGCGAATTTTGTTAGTGGCGGGTTTCGGTGGAACCTGCGGTTTGGGTGGCGAGATCGCCTTCGCCTAATTTGCGGTGGAAGAGATCGAAGACTAGGCCGTACAGGGTGTAGGCGAGTGCTGGATCATAGCGGATGCCTTCGTCGCGCATGAAGGCGTGGGCGCCGTTGACCTCGTGCCAGCTAAGGCGGGTGCCGAGTTCGTTGAGGCGCGCGAGGACTTTCATGCGGCCTTCGGTGGGGATGTGTGGATCCTGGCGGCCCCAGATCATAAGGAGTTCACCCTTGATGTCGGCGGCACGAGCAAGGGAGTCATCCCCGGCTTTGCCCAGCGAACCTTTGTGGATGTCGGTGGCGTAGAAGCAGGCGGTTGCGATGACGTTGGGGTTCATGGCGGCGCGAAAGGCGAGGTGACCGCCGATGCAGATGCCCATGGCGCCGAGTTTTCCGGTGCAGTCGGGGCGGGCGGCGAGGTGGTCAAGGACGGCGCGTGCGTCGGAGTCGTAGGCGGCAACCGGCTTGTCGGTTTTGAGGAAGTTGCCGCGATCGGAGCCGGCCTGATCGTAGGCGAGGACGGTGCCGGCGGGTTCGGACTCGTGGTAAATCTCGGGCATCGCTACGATATAGCCGTGGCCGGCGAGCATGGCAGCGGTGCGGCGGATGGGTGCTGTGATCTGAAAGATCTCGGAGTAGAAGATCACGCCGGGGTAGCGTCCGGGGGCGGCGGGGCGGACGATGTGGGTCCGCATGGGACCGGTGGGAGTGTCGACTTCGATGTGTTCGTTATCGATGATGATCATGGAAGCTGGCTCGGCGCTTCAGGAACCGCTTCAGTATAGCTGGGTGGACGAGGTCGGCGGGCGACGCGCCGATTAAGCAGATGCGGCCTCTGACATTGGCAGAGGCCGCTTCGGGTTAAGAGTTTTTAGTGGGGGTGTTCGTTGTGGGGGGCTGATTGTTGATGCTCCGCGTGTGGTGCGGGGGGATGATTTTCGACGCGCGGAGCTGCGGGATGTTCGTAGGGGTGCGCGTATGGGTGGACGTAGACGGCGCGGTTGTAATAGGTGCGGGTCCACGGGCGGTGGTCGATGAGGATGGTGTGGCCGCGCCAGCCGAAGCCCGCGCCGTACCAGCCATAGATTCCGAAGGCCGGTCCGATGACGATGGGTGGGCCGAAACGGATTCCTGCGGTGATGACGAAGCCGGGGGCCGGTGCGTAGAAGACGATTGCGGGATTGTAGACAGGAACGTAGTAGTAGGCCGGGTTGACGGGCTGGATTTCGATGGCTCCGCCGTTGTCGACTACGTTGTCGTAGGGAGAGGAGGTGAGATAGCCGTAGTTGTGCGCGGCCTGGCGCTGACGCTGAACGGCGTCCATGACGTCGTTTCGTTGAACGAGAACGGCGTTGCCGAGCGACCCGGTCCATGGGGTGTCACGGGCCATCATGTCAAGGACAGAGGGAAAGGGCAGAAGAGCGAGGACGCTGGGGTCCCAAGGGAGATTGTCGGCCTGGATGGCCTGAGCTAAGGCGTCGCCGGTGAGGTTGGAGTGGTGCTGGGCCCAGGTGGCTGCGTCGGGGATCTGCTCCCAGAAGGTTGCGGCGGTGAGGACCTGGGCGAGGAGCGGGTCAGGGTAGAGCGCGATTCGCTGAACGAGTTGATCGAGTTGCTGCGGGGAGACCGGTGGGGGGAGTGGGGGCTGCTGCTGGTCCGGTGGCTGCGCTTGAGCGCCGGCGGGTGCAGGGGGTGGTGGGGGTGGAGGAGGCTGGTATTGCGGGTCCGTCGCTGGTTGCTGGTCGGGTGTCGCGGGCTGGCGGACGATGGGGGCCTGGGCGAGTGAGATGGCTGAAAGGCTCAAGAGGATCAATGTGGGGAGCGTTTTATGGGTCGTCTTCATACCTTGGTTCTTTCGGGGTTCCTTTCGGGGGTCGCGCTCTATCTCTAATGTAGACGCTATTTTGTGGAGGAAGTTGTTCGGTGGTCTCGTTCACGGGTACCCCCCTCCCTGGGTGGTTTCTTGCGCAAAGTCTTGTGGGGAAGAGGCTTAAGTCTGGACTTCGGTATGTTGTGAGGCATACCTGGGTCCGGCCCTAAGCCTTTTGTGGGTTAAATGCGAAAGCCCGGCGGGTGGCCGGGCTTCAATCTTTCTTCTATAAGTTAATTGTATCTGGGTGATTCAAGGTTTTGGTTGTGGGAAATCGATGTAAGTGATTGGTGGGGATGGGATAATCATTCTCTCGTGGTGGTGCACGGGAGCGTTGGAAAGGTTTTCGGTGGATAACAGAAATGATCAATGAAGATGACCATTCAGAAGATGCGTCGGCCTGGGCTAAATGGCTGACGGAGGCTTTGCGCGGCCTACTCAAGGACGAGTTGAGAAAGCACGGCGGAGCTGAAGCGTTTGTCCAATGGATCAGGTCGGATTTCAATAGACCGTGGCTGTAGAAACCCCACTCATGACGATGAGACCGTCATGAATGGGGCACCCATGTTAGTGGACACCCCGCTCCGATAAAGCCTTGCTTAGCTGATGAGGAAGCGCAGGGGAAGGTCGACGGCTTTGGAGAGGCCTATGCGTGGGGTGGTTTGGATGTCGGTGGGGTGGGTGCCGTCGTCGGCGATCTGGATGGGGGAGTCGGGTGAGGTCAGGTCGAGGTCGTTGGAGTTTTTGCGGGTGATGTCGAGGGCCTGGCAGAGGCGGCCGGGGCCTCCGGTGAGAAGTTTGGGTTTGGCGGTGGGTGAGAGGCGGCGGAGGTGGGCCATGGTCTCGATGCCGTCGATGGGGGTGATGGCGCGGATGAGGACTCCGCCGGCTTCGCCGGGGAGATGGGCGGATGCGTTGAGGCAGTAGTACATGCCGTAGATGAAGTAGACGTGGGTGCGGCCGGGTGGGCCGAAGAGGGGGAAGTTGTTGGGGGTGAGGCCGCGGTAGGCGTGAGAGGCGGGGTCGGTGAGGCCGAGGTAGGCCTCGACCTCGGTGATGCGGCCGGTGAGGCGCTCGCCGTGGAGATCGCGGATGAGGAGCTTGCCGAGGAGGGCTCGGGCGACGGTGTCGGGGGAGCGGGAGTAGAAGGTTCTTGGGAGGAGCTTAGGGTGGTGACGGGTTTTTGGGGGTGTGCTCATATTTTGTTTCAGGTAGCGTCTGGACGTTCAACGGAAGATCTATATGAATAGCGCCCCGAGAGACGCTCTAATTCGACACGCCCGGCTGCATAAGCCACTCCATAAAAGTTTTGGAATCAATTTCCTTTATGAGTAGTCTCAATGTAGCTTCAATGAACGCCTCATTCTCTGATGTAGTGTCAAATCCTTTGTAGCGGCGGCCTTTCTTTTCGCGCTTTCGTCGAAGCCCGATTTTCCAAGCGTTACACGACGAAGATGGGTAGCGAAATCTGCGGCCTTCTGGAGCACAGCCCAAGCATCTTCCTTTGTTATGAGTCCGTGGGGTTTGCTCGAAGTTTAGACTCCATTCAAAATTTCCAAATCTCCGCACTTCAAAAGAAGATCAGGAAACATTTTGTCGTACTCCGTTGTCGATCGCTGTGGACCGGATGCGCTCGAAGTTTTGAAGCAACTCCAGTATAGCCTTTTCGGTACTTCACCCCCGTGGTCTCGTAGCATTTTTCGATAATTGGCCCAATACCCAAGCTATGCGCGATTCGAATGTGGGATGGCATCAGAGACTCTGTAGCATGATTCGAATTCTACATTCAAGCTCTGCAGGAGAAGCTTCTACCCTGACGGCATTTTTCAATACAGTGAGTAGGTTCTCCTTTCCCGCACCGATAACATCTTGGAATGTTCGACCAGCCTCTCCCCCACTAGCTCCATCGCACGTTGTCGGCCGAGCCCTGGGAACCCGATGTTTTCGGCGTAAAAGATCGAGCGTGTCAGCCGGAACACCCCAACGCACTCTTCGCGCCAATGTGCAATTTGATTGCTGACACTTTGCGATAATTTCAAGTCCGGAACCATAGAAATGCGTTGTAACCCATCTAACACCCACGCTACATCGTAAGCGAATCGTTGTGTTACACCCGCCGTCACCCCTGTTGTATAAGCGATCTTGCGCTCAGCCAGACCTGTCGCATACAGGGCAATTGCGTATGAGCTTGCAAAAGGCGCTGATTTGCGGCGTCTAAAGAAACGGGGATGGCTTTTCCTCGCCAAAAAGCTAGACCGCCAAAAGCTTGGGCGGGAGGGAACGGTAGAAGTCGAGATGGCTTTTCCGCACAGAATTCCCCCGACGACAAGCCGCGTAGATTAGACCATCCGTAATCGATCGAAATCATTTTCCAAAAATATCGTGGTTCTTGTTCAGCATGGAAGCAAATTGCACAGCCGTTTCAGGTAGAAGACCTGATATCGCTGCGGCCTTGCCAAGTGGAGTTATTCTTACCTCGTCGTCAAACTGAGCGATCAATCCGTTGTCCACGGCCAGCCAACGCTTGCTTCGAGCGAGACTGCAGAACAGCTTGCGATCCGACATTTTTATCGACGACCTTATGCCAGTAGAGCGTATTTCTAAGAACTCGTCTATCGCGTCCTGAGTGTTGGCGAAACGTGATGCAATCAGGGAAAGCAGTGTCTTTCGTATGCTCAATTGCAGAAGGAGTGATTTCAACACTTCATTCTTAGGCTGGATGAGATTATGGGCGTGCGCTAATTCGACGGGCCCCTTTGGGATCAGGATAGAACGACCATCTTGGTGGAGGCCCAGCCGGCCGGCTCGGCCGGACATATTTCTATATTCAGCTAGGCTCAGCTTTGCGCCGGGCTCCGATACTGAAAGCTAAGTTTCGGAAAGACAATCGTCCGAAATGGATAATTGACTCCCGCGGCAAGAGTTGAAGTTGCGAAACAAGCCTCAAATTGTGACTTGGCGAAACCTTATTCCAAGACTTGTTGCTCCTGGGAAGAAAGATCAGCTGTATGGAATGCGACGCAGCGCCAGCCGATTGGCGAGTTTCTCGGAAGAATCGTCTGCTCGGAAAACAGTTCAAGTTGATCAGAGATCGGAAATGCCTAAGCGTGCTCTTAGGTCTGGTACGGATGAAATCAGCCGCCCAATCACTCGCTTCACGTCGCGTCTCTGCAAACACAAGCACGGGGCCGAAGCCATCTGTGATCAGCTTCGAAACAACTCTTGAAAGGTCTGAGACAGGTTGAACTGAATCTACTTGGGAGACGGTCGATTTCCAAAGGTTAATTTGAAATGAGCGGATCGGTTGAAATCTGGTACAGAGGCGTTGCGCGAACAGAACTTTGCACTAGGACACAACCCATCCAATCAGCGAGGTCGCCTGGATTCTCAACTGTGGCGGTCAGAGCAACAAACTGCTTTACTTTGCGCTGGCGAAAAATAGCGCAGAGCGTTTCGATGTCTGGTCCCCGATTTGGATCGCAGAGAATTTGCAGTTCGTCTGCTATGACCAACGTATTGTCGGCGGAAACTGCCCCGCCATGATCAGCCCGATAGTCTTTTCATAAGTGGCAACTCGCAACTGCGCGTCTGCATCGCCATCTGAACGATCTCCAGTGCTGAGTCCGACTGTCGATATGGGTTGCTGCGAGTTACTTCCGAAACGCTTTTGGAAATCGGAATATTTTTGGTCAGCGCATAAAGCAATAGAGGACTCGCATCCCGGTCTCAATTGCTCTTAGGGCTGCAATTTCCGCAACAAGTGTTTTCCCCGACGAGGTTGGTGAGCTGACAATCAGGCTGGTTCCATCCAGCAACCCTTTGTCGATCGCCTTAGTGTGAACGTCGGTGAGTTCTTTGATATTCCAAGATGATAATTTTTCCGCGATAAACGCGTACTTAATAAAACCAATCAAAGAGTACATTAAATGATTCCCCTAGGGAAAAGGCGCGCATAAGTCGATTCGGAACGAGGCAAGAAACTATGGGAGACTTAGAGAGTGTATAGCTAAAACAGGCGTTAAACAATCCTTAACTAAAAAGAGGAATTCTTTGGTGCGGAGTTCTTTTACGGTGTCGCGGAGTTTGGCGGCTTTTTCGAATTCGAATTTCTTGGCGGCTTCGCGCATGTCGGATTCTAGGTTGGCGATGTAGGTGTCGAGTTCCTGCTGGGTGGTGAAGTCGGGCATGCCTTCGGCTTCGTCGGTGAGGTCGGCGTAGTCGGCTTTGAGGATGCCGGCGAGGCCCATTTCGAGTGGGCGGATGATGGACATGGGCGTGATGCCGTTTTCTTCGTTGTAGGCTTCCTGCTTTTCGCGGCGGCGGTCGGTTTCGTCGATGGCGCGCTGCATGGAGTCGGTCATCTTGTCGGCGTAGAGGATGGCGCGGCCTTCGATGTGGCGGGCGGCGCGGCCGATGGTTTGGATGAGGGAGCCCTGGGAGCGGAGGAAGCCTTCCTTGTCGGCGTCGAGGATGGCGACGAGCGAGACTTCGGGGAGGTCGAGGCCTTCGCGGAGGAGGTTGATGCCGATGAGGACGTCGTACTCGCCTTTGCGGAGGTCGCGGAGGAGCTTGATGCGTTCGAGGGTTTCGATCTCGGAGTGCATGTAGCGGCAGCGGACGCCGACTTCGGTGTAGTAGTTGGCGAGGTCCTCGGACATGCGCTTGGTGAGGGTGGTGACGAGGACGCGCTGGTTGATTGCGGCGCGGTCGCGGATCTCGGCGAGGAGGTCGTCGATCTGGCCCTTGACGGGGCGGATTTCGACTTGCGGGTCGATGAGGCCGGTGGGGCGGATGATTTGTTCGACGACGACGCCGGCGGATTTGGTGAGTTCGTAGGGGCCGGGGGTGGCGGAGACGTAGATGATCTGGCCGGTGCGGGACTCGAACTCGTCGAAGCTTGAGGGGGCGGTTGTCCATGGCGGAGGGGAGGCGGAAGCCGTAGTCGACGAGGTTCTGCTTGCGGGAGCGGTCGCCGTGCCACATGCCGTGGAGTTGGGGGACGGTGACGTGGGACTCGTCGATGAAGAGGAGGTAGTCGCGGGGGAAGTAGTCGAGGAGCGTGGGCGGGGGTTCGCCGGGGAGGCGGCCGGAGAAGTGGCGGGAGTAGTTCTCGATGCCGTGGCAGTAGCCGACGGACTTGATCATTTCGAGGTCGAAGCGGGTGCGCTGGTGGATGCGCTGCGACTCGACGAGGCGGCCTTCTTTTTCGAGGTCGGTCTCCCACTCACTCCAGTCTCGGTCGAGGATGGAGTCGATGGCGGAGGTTTTGCGCTCGGGCTGGACGACGTAGTGGGACTTGGGATAGATGGGGAGGCGGGAGTATTTCTGGCGGACGGTGCCGAAGAGCGGGTCGATCTGCGAGAGGGAGTCGATCTCGTCGCCGAAGAGCTCGATGCGGTAGGCGTTTTCGTCGTAGGTGGGGTAGACCTCGATGATGTCGCCGCGGACGCGGAAGGTGCCGCGGCGGAAGTCGACGTCGTTGCGGTCGTAGAGGATTTCGACGAGGCGGCGGGTGATGTCTTCGCGCCTGATCTTCTGGCCTTTTTCGAGGAGCAGCAGCATGCCGTAGTAGGCTTCGGGCGAGCCGAGGCCGTAGATGCAGGAGACGGAGGAGACGATGATGGCAGTCGCGGCGTTCGAAGAGGGTGCGCGTGGCGGAGAGGCGGAGCTTGTCGAGCTCTTCGTTGATGGTGGCTTCCTTTTCGATGAAGAGGTCGCCGGCGGGGATGTAGGCTTCGGGCTGGTAGTAGTCGTAGTAGGAGACGAAGTACTCGACGGCGTTGTTGGGGAAGAAGGATTTGAACTCGTGGTAGAGCTGGGCGGCGAGGGTCTTGTTGTGCGCGAGGATGAGGGCGGGGCGCTGGAGCTCCTCGATGATCTTGGCCATGGTGAAGGTCTTGCCGGAGCCGGTGACGCCGAGCAGGACCTGATCTTTTTCGCCGGCGGCGAGGCCGGAGACGAGTTCGGCGATGGCGCGGGGCTGGTCGCCCTGGGGCTTGTAGGTGGTGGCGAGCTGGAAGTCCATCTTTATAGGATAAGGCAGTGGATAGGGATAGGGACAGGGAGGGTAGAAAACGGGATGGAGTGCGATGGAGACGGAGTTGTGGCTGGTGCGGCATGGAGAGACGGAGTGGAGTTTGAGTGGGCGCATACGAGCCGGACGGATATTCCGCTGACGGAGCATGGGCGACGAGCGGGCGGAGGAGTTGCGGGATTATCTGAAAGGGACGAAGTTCGATGCGGTGTTTGTGAGCCCGATGCAGCGGGCGCGGGAGACGTGCGCGATTGCCGGGTTTGGCGATGTGGCCGAGGTGGATGACGGGCTGAAGGAGTGGGACTACGGGGTGTATGAGGGGAAGACGACGAAGGAGATTCAGGCGCGAGATTCCGGGGTGGTCGGTGTGGAAGAACGAGATTGTGGGCGGTGAGACGGTGGAGCATGTGGGCGAGCGTGCGGATGGGTGATTGCTCAGGCGTTGGCGGCGGCGCCGGGTGGAGGGAATGTGGCGCTGTTTGCTCATGCGCATATTCTGCGGATTCTGGCGGCGCGGTGGATTGGGTTGGATGCGACAGGATGGAGCGCTGCTGGCGCTGGGGACGGGAAGCGTGAGTGTGATGGGGTGGGAGCGCGAGACGCGCGTGATTCAGAGCTGGAATCGCGGGTTTGAGTAGAGGCTAGATTTTCTTGATGTGCTGGGGTTGGAGGCCCATTCCGACGAAGCGGGCGGTGAGATATCTGGAAGCCGGGGATGCTGGTGAGGATGCGAAGAGAAGAGCGGTGGCTTGACGGGGCCGGGGTTGTTCAAGGACGTGGGACGACATGCGGTGGGCGAAGACCTGCACGCGTTGGGTGTTGCGGACGGCCTTCTCGCGATAGTGCTGGACCTGCGCAGATCGTGATGGGTGGCGCTGTTGGAGAGCAGGGATTCGGTGAGGAGTTGGCGGTGGCGACGGCGTCCTGCAAGGCGATGTTGATGCCGATGCCTCCGACGGGTGACATGGCGTGGGCCGCGTCGCCGATACAGAGGAGACCGGGGGAGGACCACTCCTGAAGGCGATTGACCTGAATGGTAAGGAGCTTGACCTTGTCCCAGGAGTCGATCTCGGCGGTGCGACCAGCGAGGAAGGGAACGACGCGCTCGATGCTTTGCTGAAAGGCGGGGAGGCCGTCCTGCTGGATCTGCGGGAAAGGTGCCTTTGGCGACGATGTAGCCGACCTGGAAGTAGTCGATGCGATTAATGAGGACGATGAGGCGGCCGTAGTTGACGTAGCCGAGAGCGTTTTCCGGGTCGCCGGGCTGGCGCGCGATTCTGAACCAGAGGACGTCGATGGGAACGCCGTAATCTTTGAGGGGAAGATGCGCGGCGACGCGGGTGATTGCATGGCGGCCGTCGCAGCCTACGGTGAGAGCGGCGGGGATCTCAACGGGGCCGTCTGGAGTGTTGGCGCGGACGCCGATGGTCTGGTCGCCATTCTGGATGAGGCCGGTGGCTTCCCAACCCATGCGGAGGGTGAAGCTGGGGAAGTGAGCGGCTTCGCTGGCGAGGAAGTTGAGGAAGTCCCACTGGGGCATGAGGGCGATGAATTTCGCGTGGGTGGGAAGGTGGGAGAAGTCGGCCATGGTGAACGGTGCGGCCGCCGATGATAGCCGGAGAGCTGGGTGACTTGTGAATGGGGCAGGGCGAGGAATTTTTCGAGGAGGCCGAGTTCGTAGAGGAGTTCGAGGGTGGACGGATGGATGGTGTCGCCGCGGAAGTCGCGGAAGAAGTCTTTGTGTTTTTCGAGGACGGTGACGGCTATGCCGCGGCGGGCTAGAAGGAATCCGAGCATGATGCCGGCAGGTCCGCCGCCGATGATGCAGCAGGTGGTTGCGAGCGAGTTGTCTGGCGCGGCCATGTGTGCAGATGAGCGTAACAAGGGGTTGGGAGCGCGTCAAAGGATCGCTTTCAGCGGATAACAAAAGGTGTTCGTGCTAGATTCGACGCATCCCTCTATTTCTGGAGAGCAACCATGGGTCTACGCCGTTTCGGTTTCGTTGTTGCGTTGATTTGCAGCGTGAGTGGGCTGTTTGGTGTGGGCACAATCGGGGGCGACGGCCTCGAACGATGAGGCGCAGGGCAAGATTTGGTGGGCGCATGTGCAGAAGCTGGCCGATCCTTCGATGAATGGGCGGCTGACGGGTAGTGAGGATTATCTGAGGGCGGCGGCGTATGTGGTCGAGCAGTTCAAGGCGTATGGGTTGGCTCCGGCGGGCGTGGAGGGAGGCTATTACCAGCCGGTGCATTTCGATGTGCAGCGGGTGATTGCGAGCAAGTCATCGATGAGCCTGGTGGTGGATGGGAAGGCGACGCCGCTGGTGCTGGGGGAGGATGCGATTCTGGGGTCGCGATCGGCGCAGGCGGGGAAGGTGGATGCGCCGCTGGTGTTTATCGGGTATGGGCTGCATCTGCCGGAGTCGAAGTATGACGACTTCAACTCGGCCGAGGTGCCGATGGCGGAGTTGAAGGGAAAGATTGTGGTGTATATCAACGGCGGCCCGGCGGATCTGCCGGGGCCGCTGAAGTCGTTTGCGCGGACCTCGCCGTTTGCGAAGGCGCTGCGAGAGGCGGGGGTTGTGGGGACGATTTCGATTCCGACGCCGAAGTCGATGGACTTTGGCTGGCAGCGGGTGGCGAGCAGCGCGTCGCAGCCGGGGATGCGGCTGGCTGTTGCTCCCGACGCGGATGCGGTGGCGGCGAAGCATCCTGCGCTGGCGGATGAGCATGGCGCGATGTTTTCGGCGACGTTCAATCCGGCGCAGGCGGAGAAGCTGTTTGCGGGGACGGGGCATACGTTTGCGGAGATGCTGGCGCTGGCGGATGCGCAGAAGCCGCTGCCGCACTTTGCGCTGGGGAAGAGTGTGACGGCGACGGTGGTGGCGGAGACGTCGCATGTGGTGTCGCCGAATATTGTGGGAGAGCTGAAGGGATCGGACCCGGCGCTGGCGGGGCAGTATGTGCTGGTGTCGGCGCACCTGGATCATCTGGGCGTGGGCGCGCCGATCAATGGGAAGACGATTTATAGCGGGGCGATGGATGATGCTTCGGGCGTGGCGACGGTGCTGGAGACGGCGAAGAGGTTGAGTCAGGCGAAGGTGAGGCCGAAGCGGTCGATGCTGTTCGTGATCTTTACGGCGGAGGAGAAGGGGCTGCTGGGGTCGCGGTACTTTGCGGGGCATCCGACGGTGCCGGAGAGTGCGATTGAGGCGGATTTGAATCTGGATATGTTTATGCCGCTCTTTGCGCTGAAGAAACTGCATGTGCAGGGGCTGGAGCGAGTCGACGCTGGGGGATGATGCGAAGAAGGTGGGGGCGGAGCATGGGATCGTGATTGCGCCGGATCCGGAGCCGGATCGGAACTCGTTTATCCGGACAGATCAGTACAGCTTTGTGCAGGCTGGGGTGCCGGCGCTGGCGATGAAGTTCGGATGGACGATGGGTTCGCCGGAGTACAAGGCGTGGAGGGCGTGGCTGGCGCAGCGGTATCACTCGACCGATGATGATCTGACGCAGCCGGTGGATCTGGTGGCGGCCGCGCAGTTCAATGCGTTCTTTGCGGATCTGGCGCGGACGGTGGCGAATGATCCGGCGACGGCAGCATTATCTGGATTCGAGCTTCTTCAAGCGGTTCGAGACGGGGCTTGGTCTTGTAGCGGCTTGTAGGCTGATCCGGTCGATGTTGAGGATTCGGAGCCAGTCGGCTGGGGTGTGGGCGAGGTGGTCGGGCGGGGCGTCGGTGAGGGAGTGGGGTTTGAGGCCGAAGGTGCAGCCGATGCTGCGGGCGCCGCAGTTGCGGGCGGTGAGGACGTCGATGTCGGTGTCGCCGATCATGATGGTTTCGGTGGGCGTGATGGGGTTGCCGGCGATGGTGCTGGCTTCGGCGATGAGGGTCTGGAGGCCGTGGGGGTCGGGTTTTTTGGTGTGGAAGCTGTTGCCGCCGTAGTTCTGGAAGAAGAAGCGCGTAAGGCCGAAGTGGGCGCAGATGTCGCGGGAGGGGTTGACGGGTTTGTTGGTGAGGACGGCCATGAGGGGTAGGGTGTGCGGACCGGATGGCTTCGAGCGATTCGAGGACGCCGGGGTAGAGGTAGGTGTAGTCGAGTTTGTGGATGCGGTAGTAGTCGAGGAAGAATGTGAGTGCTTCGGTTACATATTCTTCGTCGTGGAGTCGCCTTCGGGGTCGCCGAAGGCGCGGCGGACGAGCATGGAGGCGCCGTCGCCGATGTAGCCGGCGATGACGGCTTCGGGGAGTTCGGGTTTGCCGAAGTGGGCGAGGGTGGCGTTGACGGAGTTGCAGAGGTCGATGCGGGAGTCGATGAGAGTGCCGTCGAGATCGAAGACGATGAGGCGAGGAGGAGGCGATAAGAGGATATTCGAAAGGATAATCTATTCGGCGCGTGAAGGCTCTTCGTAAGATGGGTCAGACCGTCGCTGCGGGATTGATTGTCGGTCACTGTCTTCTCAATCGTAGTTATTTGATCTGAATGTCGCCGGAGCCAGTGCCGATGCGGATGGTGGGGCCGCCGCCGTTGACTGCACCGGTGACGTGATGGCGGTTGAGGCTGCCTTGCATGGTGATGGGCTGAGAGACGTTGATATTGCCGGAGCCGGTATCGGCGTCGAGGTTGAAGTGGGCGTTGCCTACGGCGAGGCGGACAGTGCCGCTGCCGGTGGTGAGCTTCCAGTCGTCTGTGGGTTGGCCTTGGGCTTCGATGTCGCCGGAGCCAGTGCTGGCTTTGAGGGCGCCGGCGAGGCCTTGGAGGCGGATACTGCCGCTGCCGGTCTCGGCTTTGACGTCGCCGGGGCCGGTCTGCTGGAGTTCGATGTCGCCGGAGCCAGTGCCGAGGGTCGCGGGACCCTGGACGCCATGGACGCGGACGTTGCCTGAGCCGCTCTGGGCTTTGAGGGTGGCGCCGACGTCCTGGATTTCGACATCGCCGGAGCCGGTGGCGGCGTTGATAGCGGAGGCGCGGGAGAGTGATTTCGTAGTCGATGGTGATATTGCGGATAGAGATCGTTGTTGTGGCGCTCGCCGATGGTGATGTCGTTGCCGTTTGAACGATGGGCGGGTTGCTGACGATCTGCTGGATGCGGCTGTCGACGTCGCTGCCGCCGCTCATCCAGCCGTGGCTGGAGTGGACGTGGGCGACGATATGGACCTGGATGTCCGGAGCCGGGATGGAGGTGAATGTAGCCGGAGCCGGTGGAGACGGAGACGTTGGGAGAGCCGCTGGCGTTGAGGGTGCGGTCGAAGTTGCTGTCGGCGGCGAAGGCGGTGGCGGCGGCGAGGGTGAGGTGCGGCGGTGGAGGCGAGGACTTTGAGTAGTCATGGGATTTCCTTTAGTCGACTCTGATGGCTGCGATTTAGATACTGACCGTTTCGAGATGAGGTGTTCGATCGAACTGGAAGCTCGAATGCTGCCAGTGCAGTTTATTGCTGAAGAATGACGGTGTCGCCGGGGTTGAGGCCGGCGAGAATCTCGGTTTTGGTGCCGTTGGAGATGCCGGCCTTGATGTCGATTTTGCGGCGGCCGGTCTTTTGTTTGGGATCAGGGACTTCGACGGAGGCGTTGCGGTCCTTGTCGTAGAGGACGGCCTGCTCGGGGACGGTGAGGACGTTTTTGTGTTCCTCGAGGAGGATCTCGGCGTTGGCGGTCATGTTGGCTTTGAGCTCGCCGCCGGGGTTGTCGATGGAGACGCGAACCTCGAAGGTGGTGACGTTGTCTTTTTCGACGCCGAGGGGAGCGATTTTGGTGACTTTGCCGAGGAAGGTCTTGTCCTTGAAGGATTCGACTTTGATGCGGGCGGCCTGGCCCATGTAGACCTTGCCGATATCGGACTCGTCGACCTTGCCCTGCACGTAGACCTGGGTGGTGTCGCCGATGGTCATGACGAGGGTGGCGGTGGAGCCGAGGACGAGGATGGAGCTGACGGCGTCGCCGATCTCGACGTCGCGGGAGAGGATGGTGCCGTCCATGGGCGAGGTGATGGTGGTGTAGCTGAGCTGCTCTTCAAGTTGCTTGAGAGAGGCCTGGTTCTGGGCGACCTGGGCCTGAGCCTGGCGGAGCTTGGAGGTGTCGACGCTGATCTGGGAGACGGCCTTGTCGCGGGTGTTGGCGGCGGCGAGATATTTCTGCTGGGCGTCGTCGAGGGACTGCTGGGAGACGACGCCTTCCTTGGACATCTCCAGATTGCGATCGTAGGTGTGCTTGTACATGGGCAGGTCGGGCGCTTCGGCGTTGACCTTGTCGTATTGGATGGAGGCTGCGGCGGCACGGGCGTTGGACTCGGCGGCGGCGAGCATGGCTTTTTGCGCGGCGACCTGATCGAGGATCTCCTGCTGGTCGAGTTGAGCGAGGACCTGGCCCTGGTGGACGTGGGCGTTGATGTCGGTGTCGAGACGGGTGACGATGCCGGAGGCCTTGGATTTGACCTCGACTTTGGTGATGGGCTGGACCTTGCCGGTGGCGACGACGGAGCGGGCGATGTCGCCGCGTTCGGCTTTGCCGAGTTGGGAGGGCTCGAATTTGGTGGTGTTGCCGCGGGCGGCTGCGGCGACGCCGAGAGCGACGACTGCGACGAGGACGGTAAGGCCGGTCCAGAGCCAGATTTTTCGTTTATTTTTACGCTGTGTGGCCAAGGTTTGCTCCCATTAGTTCTGGTTAAAGTGTCGTCCCGAGTGTGGTTACGCAGAAGCGCGTGCCGAGGTTCCATAGAAGAGTGAGAAAAAGTTGCGGCAAGGACTGCATGGGATCGCGAAGTGCCGCTTTCTATGCGTTTAGACGAAGTCGCGCGAGAGACGGCAGAGGGACAGCTGCTGTTAGGGCGGATTGGCGGTGTGCATCGAAAATTCTAGGCGTACTTGCGAAGGACGCCGAGGACTTTGCCCTGAATGCTGACGTTGGCAGCAGGGGCGTAGATGGGAGACATTTCGGTGTTGGAGGGTTGCAGGCGGATCATGCTGCCCTCGCGGTAGAAGCGCTTGAGGGTGGCGTCGGAGCCGTCGATGAGGGCGACGATGATCTCGCCTTCGCGTGCGGTGCGGGTGCGCTCGACCAGGACGTAGTCGCCGGAGACGATATGTTCGTCGCGCATGGAGTCGCCGCGGACCTCGAGGGCGAAGACCTCACGGTTGCCGATGATGTCGGAGAGCGAGATGCTTTCGGCGGTTTCGATGGCTTCGACGGGCTTGCCGGCGGCGATGCGGCCAAGGAGAGGAAGGCGGTCGGAGCCCTTTTTTCCGCTGCGGGCGGGGAGAACATCGATGGAGCGGCTGCGATTGTGGGCGCGCTGAAGAAGGCCTTTGTTCTGCAGATTGGTGACGTGTTTATGCACGGTGGCGAGGGAGCTGAGGCCCAGGCCACTGGCGATCTCTTCATAGGAAGGCGAGTAGCCGTTCTTCTGGGTGAAGCTGGAGAGGAAGTCGATGACCTCTTTTTGCCGCCGCGTGATAGCCATGCGCACGATTGTAGCGAATAAAAAGCGAATTGCAAGTCTGGCTAATTTTGTGCTGGGTTGCCTCGTTTCCTGGCACTCAGTGGACTCTGGTCTGGTCGATGGGTGAGTGAATTCCCGTTTTGAGATTCGGTTACGCAAAATTTTGCAAAGAGCTCTTGTAAAGGCGCTCAACGATCAACCAAGGTAATACGACACAGCCGAGTTAGTAACGTGACTGCGATAAGTGAAGACCATTCTGCTTCTGGGAGATGGAATGCGAGTTTTGATTGTGGAAGATGATGCAGCGCTTGGATTGTTTCTGCAAAAGGGATTGAAGTTGGAGGGCCATGATGTGGTCTGGGTGGGTGACGGGGAGGCGGCGCTCGGTAATGCGGAGGAGCATCGTCCGGATTTGATTGTGCTCGATCTGAGTCTTCCGCGGAAGGACGGGACCGAGGTGCTGGCGGAGATGCGGGGCCGGTTCGATGAGACAGCGGTGCTGGTTCTGACGGGACGGAGCCAGGTAGAGGAGCGGGTGAGGTGCCTGAACCTGGGTGCGGACGATTGCCTGTTGAAGCCGTTTAGCTTTCATGAGCTGACTGCGCGCTGCCGGGCGTTGTTGCGACGACGGGATCAGTTTGCGGATCCGGTCTTGCGGTATGGCGACGTTGAGCTGAACCGAATGGAGCGACGAGTAATGAGGAACGGGCGGCTGGTAGAGTTGACGGTGAAAAGAGTTTTCTCTGCTGGAGTTTATGCTGATGCGGCGTGGTCAGTGCTGCAGCAGGAGTGAGTTGTTGCGCGAGGTTTGGCAGATGTCCCCGGATGCAGGGACCAACGTCGTGGATGTCTATGTGAACTACCTGCGGCGGAAGTTGGGTGCGGTGTGTGCTGACGGGGACGGTAGCGCCGTGATTGAAACGGTGCGAGGCGAGGGCTATCGGATGGGCGCCGGGAAGAAGACGGTGGTGCGGGCGATTGGATATCCCGCGAGTGTGGCATCTGCCGGTGCGTGAGTTTCGGCAGGATCAACGGATCTTGTGGATCGAATCGATGTAGCTCTGCATGGGCTTTGCCAGCCGTTGACGGTGCTGCAGTGCAGGCTGGCCATGGGAGAGCTTATTGGTGAACCAGATGCCATGCGCGAGGCGATTCGCGAAGGGTTGCGGGAGTGTGCGCGTTTGAATCAGACGGTTGGCACGATGCGAGAGATGTTGCAGCAAGCGAGCACGGAAGACGAAAGGTTACGGTGAGCGGCATGAATGTGGGACGGGATGCGATGCTGGAAGAGGATGCGATTGAATTGCCGGGTGTTCGCACGGTGGTGTTGGCGAGCGCGGATGCGGGCTTGCGTCAACGACTGCGAGCGGCTTTGACGGGGCTTCGCTGGCACGTGCGGGAGGCTGCGGGCGGTGCGGAGGCAATGGCGCAGCTGGAAGACGTGCGGTCAGAGGCGCTACTGGTAGATAGCTGGTTGCCGGACCTTGAGGTTGGGGAGTTCGCGACGGTAATCCGGATGCTGTATCCGACGATGGAGCTTTTGCGTGTGGATGGCGGCGTGGATGGTGGGGCGCGAAGTCCGAGGCGGAATGAATTGCTGCATGCGCTGCGTGAGGCGCAGAATGCTCCTGTGAACGATACGGTGGCGTGGGCTGGAGCTCCGGATGCGGTGCCGACTAGTGGACACGCCACGGTGCCGCGAGTTGCACGGAGGGAGCTTCCTGCGGTTCGAGTGGAAGTTTCTGAGCGAAAGGTATTGAGTGAGGAGCTGGCTCGCCAGGGCTCGACACGAATCGGGGCGGAGTTGATGTTGCCTGAGATGGTTGGTGCGAGCGAGCCGATGCGAGAGTTGGCCCAGCTGATTCGGATGGTTGCTCCGCGGTCGACGACTGTTTTGATTGAAGGCGAGACCGGGACCGGAAAAGAAGTTGTGGCTTTAGGGCTTCATCGGCTGAGCCAGCGAGCGGGTAAGCCATTTGTCGTATTGAATTGCGCGGCGATTCCTGAAGCGTTACTCGAAGCTGAGTTATTTGGGCATACCCGCGGCGCCTTTACCGGGGCCGTGCAGTCGCGGACAGGAAGGATTGAGGCGGCGCATGGAGGAACGCTGTTTCTGGATGAGATCGGAGAGATGCCGATGGCGCTGCAGGCGAAGATGCTACGGTTTCTGGAGTGCGGTGAGTTGCAGCGAGTGGGCGATAACGAGACGATCAGGGTGGATGTGAGAGTGATTGCGGCGACTCATCAGCCGTTGGAGCGGCTCGCGTCGAACGTAGGGGTGGAGCGGACGTTTCGATTGGATCTCTACCATCGGCTTGCGGTATTTCCGGTCGAGGTACCTGCGTTGAGGGAGAGGATGGAGGACCTGGATCTGCTTGCCGAGCATTTTCTGGAGAAGATGGGGCAGGAGATGCCCCGGAAACGGTTGACTGAGGAGGCAAAGGCGAAGCTCCATGAGCACAGCTGGCCGGGAAATGTGAGGGAACTGATGCATGTGCTCGAACGTGGCGCAATTCTTTCAGGAGACCGGATGGGGATTGGGGCGGAGGAGATTCGGTTTCGGCGGGCGACACGTGGGTGAGGTTTGAAGATTCGGAGTTCTGTCTTGATAAGAGCGCTCTCATCTGAGAGCGCTCTTCTTTGGTTGCCTGACTGCATATGTCATCGCGTAGAGGTGACGGTATGCAGACGACTACGGCTATGAGCGATGCGCTGGGCCAGTACCTGGATCTGACCAGCCGACAGATGCAGCTGACGGCCAGCAACATGGCCAATGTGGATACGCCTGGGTACAAAACTCAGGGCTTCGATTTCGAACAGGAGTTCGCGAGACAACTGAATGACTCCGGAGGTCCGGCTGGGCTTGAAGGGCTGGAGGTTGCGGCGCGGAATGTGGATGGTCTGGTGGCGCGTCCGGATGGGAATAACGTGTCGATGGATCGCGAGGGCTTGCACCTGGCGAAGTCGCAGCTGCAGTTCAAGCTGGGCGTGCAGCTTTTGAAACATGAGTTTGCCGGTGTGATGAGTGCAATCCGCATGGATGGGAAATAACTGTGAACCTTTTTGGCGTGATGGATGTAAGCGCTTCGGCGTTGCAGGCAGAGCGGGTGCGGGCTGAAGTGGTGGCTTCGAATATGGCCAACGCTGAGACAACGCGGACGCCGGATGGCGGCCCGTACCAACGGCATCATGTGGTGTTCGAAGCACAAGGCGGCGGGAGTTTTCAGGAGTCGCTTGTGAATCAAGCGAATGATGGCGGTGGAAGCTTTGGGAGCGGATTCAAAAGCGCGCTTCTCGGCGGATTCAGCTCGAGCTTGAGTAATGGAGTAACGGCCGCGAACGGAGCGCCAGGCGGCGTTGCGGTGACGGGGGTGATTAGTGACGCGAGCGCGCCGCTGATGCGATATGACCCGGATCATCCGGATGCCGGGGCTAATGGTTTTGTAGCGTATCCGGACATCAATCCGCTGACGGAGATGGTGGATTTGATGGGGGCGACACGATCGTACGGTTTGAATGCTTCGGCGATCACAGCAGAGAAGGGCATGGTCTCGTCGTCGCTCGATCTATTGAAGTAAGGGCAATGCGATAAATGCGGGATGTTGAACGAGTTAAGGAGAGATTGTGATCGGTTTGAGTACTGCAGCGGTGAATGCGTTTGAATGCAGGAGGCCTGGATGACGGGTTTCTGAGTGATGCGGGTGTTGCAGGTTCCAGCACAGGCGGTGCGGCGGGCGTGCCGTTCGCAGGGATGTTTCAGTCGATGGTGCAACAAACGAACCAGCTGGATCAGAAGGCTTCGCAGGCGGTGACGGGGCTGCTCAATGGCTCGGGAGTCGAGATTCATGATGCGATGATTGCGACCCAGAAGGCGGATATGGCGTTTGAACTGGCGCTTCAGGTTCGGAACAAAGCAGTGGGTGCTTACCAACAGATGATGGGCATGCAGTTTTAAGGTCAGAGCTTAAAGAGACGCTGAGGCGAGATGGCAGAGACAGAACAGGTTGGCGAAAAGGGGATGCAGCGAGCGGGGAAGCCAGGCTCCGGTATGGACGGCGGTGCGGCGGAGAAGGCGCTGGCGATGGCTTCGGCGATGCGAACGCGGTTGATGGCGATGCCTGCAGGCAAGCGCACGTGGCTGATTGCATCCGCAGCGTTTCTAGCGGCGATGTGTGCGGGGTTGCTGTGGTATGCGGGTCGTCCGGACTGGCGAGTGTTGTTCAGCGGGCTCGACGGCAAGGATGTACAGCAGGTGTCGACGGAGCTGGCGGCGGCGGGAATTCCGTATGAGACCACTGCTGATGGAGGCGGCGTGCAGGTTCCGGCGGAGATGTTGGATAAGGCGCGGATGGAGGTGGCTGCGAAGGGCATGCCGCAGACGGGGCGGCTGGGGTTTGAGTTGTTCGATAAGCCGAACTGGGTGGGCAGTGAGTTTGATGAACGTGTGAACTATCAGCGGGCGCTAGAAGGCGAACTGGAACATACGATCGGGACATTAGCCGTAGTGAAGTCGGCGCGAGTGCACCTGGTGTTGCCGCAGGCTTCTCTGTTTACCGCCGAGGAGAAGGTGGCGAAGGCATCGGTTGTGCTGCAACTGAAGAGGGCTTCGGTCGATTCCGAGCAGGCCGATGCGATTCGAAGCCTGGTAGCTGGTTCGGTCGAGAATCTCAGTGTGGGTGACGTGACGCTGGTGGATGCGGATGGACGAGTGAACTTCAAGCAACGATCGAGTAACGCTGCCGAGGCGGATGCGGAGCAGGCCATGGAGGCGAAACTGGTGGCGATGCTGGAGCCTCTGGCAGGACGCGACAATGTGCGGGCGACGGTGAATGTGAGTTATGACGAGGGGAGTGAACAGCGGACCGATGAGGTCTATGACCCGAGCGTGGTAGCGACGTTGAGCATGCAGAAGAGCGAACAGGTGTCTGCTGGTCGAGGCGCGCCTTCGGGTGTTCCGGGAACTGCAAGTAATTCTCCGGTGGCCTCGCAGGAGGGAGCGGTTGCAGGATCGCAGGCTGCGGCTGCGCCGGGGACGCCTCCACTGCTGCAGAAACAGGCGTTGCCGGTCTATCCGCAACAGAGTGGGGGACTGGGGCAGAGCTTGCATGAAGAAAATGATACTTACGGGGTTACTAAGCACCTGGTGCACACCGAGGAAGGTCCGGGGCGGGTGCGTCGTGTGTCGGCGGCGGTGGTGGTGAACGATCGAAGTGTGACGGAAGGTGTGGGCAAACTTGAGCACGTTGTGTGGAAGCCGCGAAGCGCGGAGGAAATGCGCCGGCTCGAGGAACTCGCACAGGCGGCGGTGGGCTTCGACGCAAAGCGCGGTGACCAGGTGGTGATGCAGAACGTGAGCTTCAGCACGAATGTTCCTGAAGTGAAGCCGCCAGTGATGGACAGGGTGTTGGAGGAGACACGCGGGTTGCTGCATACGCAACCCGGTCTCTTGCGGACTGCCGTGATTGGGATCTGCGGCGTGCTTTTGGTTCTATTCGTGTTGCGCCCGGCGGCAAGCCAGGCAACTGCGATGCTGCGCGAACCAATGCTGCTTGCGACTAGGACAGAGAGTGCAGCCGCGTTTGAAGAAAGTATTGCGACAACATCGACAAGCAACGATCGCAAGGAGGAAGCGCTTCTGCCACGACAGATGAACAAGACGTATCAGCTGCAACAGGGAATCTTTGAACATGTTTCCGACCACATCCGTCGCGAGCCGGCGCAGAGTACCCGCCTGCTAGAGGCCTGGATCGGTTCGTCTGAGGAGAGAGGGTAATGGGAAATGCAATGCAGTTTTCTGGAGTAGATGCGATACGGCAAAATCCGCTGCTGCTGACACCGCAGGCGGGGTTTGTACCGACAGAGATGCCGGGGCTCCGTAAGGCCGCGATCCTGATGGTTGCCATTGGAGATGAACTGGCAAAGGCTCTGTTTCAGAGCCTGTCAGAGAAGGATGTTCGTCGAGTCACGGATGAGATTACAAGCCTGGGAGATGTGCCGGCGGCGCAGTTGACCGACGTTTTGACAGAATTCTATGGGCTATTGGAAACGCAGCAGTACATGGTGCGCGGAGGACCGGATTACGCGCTGAAACTGTTAACCGAAGCCTTCGGTGCTACGCGAGCGGAAGAGCTTTTGCAACAAGTGAAGAAGATTCGCGAGCGGAACAATGGTGATATGGCGAAGCTGCAGGACATGGACCCTCAGCACTTGAGCAAGTTTCTGGAGAACGAGCACTCGCAGACCGTCGCACTGGTACTGGCGCATCTGGACGCGAAGCGCGGCTCAATGGTGCTGATGAACCTGCAAGGGGCGATGCGTGTCGACGTCGTGCGGAGGCTGGCGGAGATGAGACAGTTTTCTCCAGAGATGGCGCAGACAGTTGCCATGGCGTTGCATAAGCGAATGGAGAAGATGGGCTCGAGCGGAAGGAAATCGTACTCCGGTTTCAAGGCGGTTGCGGAGTTGTTGAATCGGCTGAATCAAACGGAGAGCCGCGGGATCCTGGAAGAGATTGAACAGAGTGAGCCAAAGGTGGCGATCGGGATACGTGAGTTGATGTTTGTCTTTGAAGACCTTGTAACAGTGCCGGCGGAGAGCATACGCGAGTTCGTGAGCGCCGCAGACAAGAAGACTCTGGCGATGGCGTTGAAGGGTGGCAAAGATAACGTGAAGGCTCATCTGTTCAAAGCGATGAGTTCACGCGCGGTCGAGATGTTGAAAGAGGACATGGAGGTGCTGGGGCCGGTGCGGATGCGGGATGTCGGACTAGCGCAGCAGGAGTTGCTGGCGCTGGCGCGACAACTTGAGAGTGAAGGAAAGATGATTCTCAAGATGGAGGTGGATGATGATCTTGCCGTCTGAGAGTGATCGAAGGGGAGTAGCGGAATCGCCGATGAGATTGTTGGGAGGCGGTGAAACACGGCAGATCTCGCGACTTGAATTTCATACCCCGGAGCGGCTTACGAAACCAGCGGTGGTTGAGGCGGAGAGCCCCGGCCCCCTACTGAACGAAGAGTTGGCGCTGCTCGAAGCTCGGCTCCGTTCACAGAACGAGGAGATGAGGGCAACGATTGAGCAGGTGCGAAGTGAGGCGAATGCCGAGGCTCGTGGCGAGTGGGAGAAAGAGTTGGAGGAGAAGATCGCCCAGGAACGCATGCAGGTCGTGAAGGCCTGCAGCGAGTTTGATCGGGACCGAGCGCGATACTTCTCGGGTATTGAGGCTGAGGTGGTGAAACTTGCGCTGGCGATTGCGGCGAGAGTCGTGCATCGTGAAGTAAAACTCGACCCACTGTTGTTGGCTGGTGTTGTGCGGATCGCGCTGGAGAAGGTTGCTGAAGACAGCACTACAGTGTTGAGTGTGCCTGTCAGCGAAGTCGAGGCGTGGCGAGAGGCCTTTGTGACAACCCAAGAATCTTCGCTACAAATTGTTGGAGATGAGCGGTTGGGAGTGGGAGATTGCGTGCTCAAAACAAACGTCGGCACGGTGGAGCTTGGCGTCGATACTCAGTTGCAAGAGATTGAACGAGGTTTCTTTGATCTGTTGCAGCGGAGGCCAGCGTAATGAGCGGCGCAAAGGAGATTGCGCAACCGGGCTCGCCAGGTCTCGCTCCTTTTCTGACGCAACTGGCAAGCCGGCCCGCCTGGCGATGGAGCGGCCGCGTGATTGAGGCAAATGCACAGACGGTGGAGGCTGAAGGCCCGCTTTGTTCTGTCGGTGAGTGCTGCGAGATTGTCGACGCAGAAGGCCAGAGACATCGTGCCGAGGTGATTGGCTTTCGAGGGCGGCATGTGCTGGCGATGCCGTTGAAGGAGACACAAGGGGTTCGATTCGGCGATGCGGTGCTGGCGCTGGGAGTGACGCCTGGAATCGGTGTAGGAAACGAGATGGAGGGCAGGATTCTCGATGCGTTGGGTTTGCCCCTGGATGGTCTTCCAGCGCCGCGCATGTCCGGGATGTGGCCGCTCAACGGTGCGGTGCCGCATCCGATGGAGAGGGAGTCGATCCGGGAGTCGCTGCAGACGGGAATTCGCGTGTTGGATGGAATGCTTACGGTGGGGCGTGGCCAACGAATTGGAATCTTTGGCGGATCGGGAGTGGGGAAGAGCACATTGATTGGGATGATGGCGCGGAACACCGCCGCGGACCTAACCGTGGTTGGCTTGGTGGGCGAGCGTGGACGAGAGGTGCGCGAGTTTGTTGAGGATTCGCTGGGCGAGGAGGGACGCAAGCGGTCTGTGGTGCTGGTGTCGACTTCGGATCAGAGCCCCCTGCAGCGAATGCGAGCCGCGATGGCTGCCACATCTGTGGCGGAGTTTTATGCAGCGCAAGGAAAGCATGTTTTGCTGGTACTCGATTCGTTGACGCGGTATGCGATGGCGGCGCGCGAGGTTGGGCTGGCTGCAGGGGAGCCTCCGGCGACCAAGGGATATACACCATCGGTGTTTGTGCGCCTGGCAAAGCTTCTGGAGCGTGCGGGAAATTTTAAAGCTGGGAGCATCACGGCTTTCTACACGGTGCTGATGGAGGGGGACGACCAGCAGGATCCGGTGGTGGATGCAGTGCGATCGTTACTGGATGGACATGTGGTGCTGTCGCGGTCGATGGCGGCTGCGGGATGGTATCCACCCGTGAGTGTGCTTGATTCTCTTAGCCGTTTGATGCCAGCAGTAACACAGCCGGAACACAGAGCGAAAGCAGCGACGGTGCGTAGATTGCTGGCGGCACATGCACGGTCGGAAGACTTGATTCGTATTGGCGCGTATAAGCCAGGGACAGATGAGGATCTAGATCGAGCGATGCAGGCGATGCCATCGCTCCGCGCTTTTCTTGAGCAACAAAGTGACGAGCGAGTCACGATGCGCGAGAGCGTAACGCGATTGAATGCGATGGTGATTTAGGTGCTGCGGCCACGGTTGGAGATGCTGCGACGGTTGGCGGCTCTTTATAGCTCAATGGAAGAGATGCACTCGATCGAACTGCAGCGGGTGACGGCGGCGGTGCGGGAGGCGGAGAAGGCGGTTGGAGAAGAGCGGGACGCTGCGCGTTCGGCACGAGCCCATGGCCGCGTAGCTCTACTGACTGGAGACTTAGCGAACCGCATCGTGGCTGAGACTCAGCAGGAGATCTCAGAATGGCGACATCGGGCACTGGATCGAATTCGGGTGGAGCGCGAAGAGTTAAATAACGCGGCCATGAAGCAGTACGTTGCGAGCCGGCTCAAGAGAGAACAACTAAAACAGGTCGCCGATGAGATTGCCGGACGGATTGATCTCGAAGATGGACGCCGGATGCAAGCTGTTTCGGATGATCGCTTTCTTGCTCGAAGGCGATGGATAGAGGCAAGAAGAGGTAGCGAGTCCATCGTCGGATGAATGCCTGCTAATAGTTGCAATGTCGAGTTTGGCCTACGGAATGCAGATGCCTCTGTGGCGTGAGTCGGGCGAGGAGCCGAGATGATGACTGCAGCAATTCTCTTGAAGGCCGGAGCGAAAACATCAGCTCCAAACGTCGCATCTACCGCTCATGATGCTTCGGACAACATCTCGTTTGCTGAAAGTTTTAATAAGAGCGCAGTGCATACGACATCATCGCAAAGAGAAATCTTCCTTGACGGTAAATCGGCGAGGTTACATGACTCGAAGAGTACAGAACCTATGAACCGATCGGATGAGGTCACAAAGGTGCGAGTTCCGGTCGGAGAAAAAGGTGCTACTGGGTATCGTGGCTTAGAGCCGGCCGGTTTGAAGAGCCCGAGTGCAGAAGCGACCGCAGTATCGAGACCGATGACGATGGTTACGCGATCGCAGGAAACGGGTGATTCCATGGCGGATGGGGTTGAAGCTCTCGATCAGGAAGATCCGGGGGGTCGTCTTGTGACTGGTCGCGACAACCAGCAGCCCGCCGACACTTATGAATTGAATGATCGAGAGGCGGTACCGCTAACCGCCACGGGTATGGAAGAATCGCCTGGAATACCCAGCGGCGGCAGTTCGGCTGCAGTTACAAGGGGAAAAAGAACGTACCTTCCGGAAAAAGATAATGATGTTGCGTCCGGGAAAAAGGTGGCTGTGTCCCCGGAGAGCAGCGCAACTCTACAGATTGCACCGAAGAGCGTCGGTTTAGTTGAGAGTGGCAGCGCAAGTCAACCAAAGGTTGACTTAGCGAATCCGCCGGGGGGCGACGTGAGCTCTGCAGGTCCTTCGGTTGCGGCGCTTGCTGCGCCTCAAGATGAGATTGGCTCTACGACGAAAGACATTAGCATCTCCTCGAGTGTTGCGGTTCCTCCAACCCCACTCGCGTTCACTGTAGCTGCTGGTTCGGCTCGCAGTGAGGATGCGCACAGTGCAAAGGCTGGGATAACAGAACTAGGAGTGACGGGGACGCCGGACACTGCGACCGCATCTGAGAAGTCCGGCATGAACGCGGAAACCACAGCCTCCTCCTTACCGGCGGGCGATAGTAGTGACGGCAAGATTCAGAGCACGAGTGGGCCCGTTCAGGGACTCGCGCATGTGACGATGGGCGGTGTCGAGACTTCGTCGGGTTCGGTTGCAGTCGCCGCACTCCACGGAAGTGCGCAGGGAGAGATTATTGTTGCGAAGGCACAAGCTGGTGACCCGATTTCCTCTCCATCTGGTTCGCACAATGGGGTGAGAGAACAGGAGGGTCCGCTTGGCCTGGGGACGTCAATGGGGGAGACGCCGAGGATGCTGCTCTCTACGCCGACGTCTCTTGAAATTGGCGTTCCAAACGGAATGCATGGATGGCTAAAGATTCGTGCAGAGATGACGGAGGGCGGGATGGTCAATGCTTCCGTTTCGACGGCCTCGTCAACGGGACAGGAGATGTTGCATCGTGAGCTGCCTTCCTTGACCGCCTATCTGGCGGAAGAGAAGGTTGCAGTGAATGCCCTCGTTGTTAATCCTTCTCATGCTGCTGGGGCCGACGCGCGAAACTCTTCGGGGATGGATGGCGCCGGGGGGCAGGCATCTCAGAGAAGCGATGGGGGTGACAGAGACGAAAGCCTCGAAAAGGCGGCTTTGAATGACCCGGGCGAGGCTACGACGTATCAGAGCTCGCAGGGATCTGATGAGGATGTTGCGTTAGCTGTAGCAGGGTTCGGAATTGGCGGAGGCTGGTTGAGCGTGCGAGCGTGAACCGGACTTAGAAGGGCAGATTTGAACAAGGAGAACGAACGATGGATGTTACACAGCACAATGTGATTGGACCAATCGGGGGCTCGGCAGCGAACACGGTAGCCCATGCACTGTCGTCGCGGCGCACAGTACAGGCAACGCCGAAGGACGCAACAACAACCTCAACCAGTAGCTCTAGCAGTTCAGCAACTAGTTCGTCAGACATTACTTCGAGCGACTTTCTTACATTGCTCGTAAGTGAGCTGCAAAACCAGGATCCAACACAGCCGACGGATCCGAATCAATACATCACGCAGCTGGCACAGGTGAACAGCCTCCAGCAACTGATCTCGATCAATCAGGGTATTGGAACCCTCGATGGCGCGATCGCGTCACCACCCAGCTCGTCGTCGAGCGGCAGTTCTGGATCGACCGGCAGTTCGGGGTCGAGCGGGAGTGCCGACGCAGTGGCGGCTGTGGCTAGCGCAAATGCTGTGCCGGCTTCACAGTTGATACCCGGTCAAAGCGCTATCTGGGGTGGATCAACAACGAGCTCGTGGCTTAGCAGCATCTAGTTGTTGGCTCGACGGAAACGTGTGATGCAATTTTTGCGCGGGCTAGTACACAAACAACAAACAGAACCGCAACCAGGAAGACCAAGGAGAAGGACGATGGGAAATTTTTCGATAGCGCTGTCTGGATTGCAGGCTGATTCAGTCGCGCTGAACACGATTGGCAATAATCTGGCGAATCTTAATACGACGGCTTTCAAGGGACAGACGACTTCATTTGAGGATCTGTTCTATCAGCAGATTGGGGAGTCGGGGTCAGGCGATGCGATCCAGCTAGGTGCGGGAACACAGGTTTCGGGAACGAATACGGACTTCACCGGAGGAACGATTTTGCCGGACTCCAATCCGAATTCTTCAGACATGGCATTAGACGGTAATGGGTTCTTTGTGGTGAATCAGGGGGGTGTACAGTCGCTGACACGCGCGGGCAACTTCCAGCTGAGTTCGAACGGTGAATTGATTACGCAGGATGGGGAGCAGGTGATGGGCTACGCGGCAGTGAACGGTGTAGTCAATCAAAACTCGAGCTTGGCGCCGATCACGATTCCGGTTGGAGTGAGTGAAGGGGCACAGGCGACGCAGAATTTCTCGCTGACGACAAATCTGAACTCTGGCGCAACGGTGGGGACGAGCTTCTCATCCCCGGTACAGGTATTTGATTCGCTGGGACAGAGCCACCAGGTGACGGTGAACTATACGAAGACAGCAACCAATACCTGGAGCTATTCCGTGACACTGCCAGCGGGAGATGCGAGCGGAACGCCGGTAAATAACACCGGAACATTGACGTTTGACACGTCGGGAAACCTGATTGAGCCGACGTCGACTCCCTGGTCTGCGGGTGCGGCAGTCACTGTGGGAACTACGATCCTTGATTCCAACGGCAATCTGGAGCGGGTAACTTCGGTATCCGGTACGGGGACTACCGGAGCTGCGGCTCCGGCGTGGAGTGCGGCTGCGGGAGGGACTACAACGGATAACTCCGGGCCGAATCAAGTGGTGTGGACAAATCTCGGGATAGTAACTCCGGTAGCTGGCCCGATCACTTTTCCAGGGCTGACTGATGGCGCGAGCAATCTCAGCTTCAACTGGAATCTCAATGGCAGCGGTGGAAGTCCGACGATCTCGCAGTTGGCATCCGCATCTACCAATAACGGGAGCACTCAGGACGGATTCGCGAGCGGGGTTTATCAGAGTTTTACTGTGGACTCCAGCGGTGTGGTTACGGCGCAGTTCAGCAACAACCGGACGTCGACGATCGGTCAGGTGGCAGTGGCTACCGTGGCCAACATGGAGGGGCTGACGGCTTCAGGCAATAATAATTTCACGACGACGGCTGCATCTGGCCAGGCGGCCGTGGGTGTGGCCGGAGCTGGCGGACGCGGTACGGTGGAGGATGGTGCACTGGAACAGTCGAACGTGAATATTTCAACAGAGTTTTCTAATCTGATTGTGGCGCAGCGGGCGTTCGAGGCTAATTCGAAGACCGTGACGACGTTCGATACGGTGTCGCAGGATGTGTTGGCGATGATTCGCTAACACAGTTTGAAGAGTGAGAGGTGAGACCGAGAGATCGGTCTCACCCGGCTTTCCTTGCGGTGACGACCCACCCCCTCGTCAAATGCGTGTAAAGTCTTCGGTTCAGATACTTTATGACTGGACTTTGGCGTTGTTCCCTAGAGTGACTGAGAAACGCCGCGTTGTTTGGGTAGGTGGATTGTCAAGTCCCGACTCTTTGCCTCTGAAGATTCCCTAATGTTCCCGCGTCACTTCCTGGCCAGCGGATTGCACCTTGCCTAGCCATCATGGCTACTTCTCCTACCGTTCTAGTGGGCTCTTCTCCCTCTCCGACACCTGCAGCGTCTGCTCCGGCAAAGGCTAAGGTCCCTATTGTTCCTCTTTTGATTGCGGGCGTGGCAGGGGTGGCGATCGCGACTCTCGGGGTTGGCGGCGTCATGTATTACCTTGCCCACACGGGCCGGCTGCCGACGCAAGCAGGTACAGCGCAAAAGACAGAAGTTGCGGTTCCGATCACAACGCATGCGATGGTGCTGGAGCCGCTTCTGGTGAATCTGGCAGATACAGGTGGGACCGCATACCTGCGGGTGTCCTTGACCCTACGAGTGTCAGGCCCGGCTGATAACAAGGGCGCGAAAGCGAAAGACGAGAAAGGCAAAGACGACAAGGGCGGGGATGAGGCTGTGGCCGAGGTCCGAGACACGGTATTGACCGTACTGGGGAGACAGACTGCGGATGGTCTCCTGGCGGCCAACGGCAAACGGAATTTGAAGGCTGAGTTGAAGACAGCTCTGGCCGAGCACAACGGTGACTTGAAGGTGATAGATGTCTTCTTCACTGAATTTCTGGTGCAGCGCTAAACACGCCGATCTGTGGCGTTCAAGATAGCTGAGAGATGGAGGGGACGATGATGGGAACAGAACTAGCGACGCGCGGTGTAGAGGCCCCCCGGAGAGCGGGTTTGGCTGTGGCGCGGGCGGCGAGTCTGCAAGCGCCCTGGATGATGCGAATTGAGCAGCATCCTTCCTGGGAGACCTTGGCGCAGCTGAGAGTGACGCTGCGGGCTGGTGTAGTACTGAACCGCTTCAAAGTGCGCGACCTGTTGGCTATTAAGGTTGGCCAGGTGTTTGAGAGCCTCACGCCTGCGTCGGAGGATGTGCCGGTGAACGTCGGTCAGGTGCAACTGGGCTGGAGTGAGTTTGAAGTGCAGGAACAAAGGATGGCTCTGCGGCTGACGCGGCTGGGGTAAAGAGTTCGAGTGCGGATACGCAGGACAGGAACGGCTAACGGTTATGGATTGGGGCTTTGGAATGCAGCTGGCGGGAGATGGCGAGATTACGAAGTCGGGAACGATCGCTGCTCCTGAAGGACATGGGCTTGTCGGGTGGGTTATCGACCTGATGCGAACGTGGCGGGGGCAACGCGACGTGCAACGCAAGCAGATGCGTCTGGTGGAGACTTTGGCACTTGGAGGGAAGAGGCAACTCATGCTGGTGACCTGCGGGGGCGAGAGCTTTCTGGTCGGAGGTGGGATGGAAAGTGTCGAGACGATTGTGCGGCTGAATACGAATGTCTCTGGTGATGAGTCAGAGAAGAGCCGGGGCGAGTTATGCCAATAGCGCGCAGATGGTTGTGGCCCGGCGTTGTGCTGGTTGGAATGTTGATGTCTGTGCCCTTGCTACCTGCGCAGACTGGCGCTTCTGACTCCTTCTGGGTGAATCGGGCGCCGGCGAAGTTGGCTTCAGCGAGTTATCGCGCGCCTTCGACCGCGGGGAAGAATGGCGCGAAGGTGCATAATGCAGGGCCGAGCAAGAGCGCCGCGCCTGAGGCGGATGGAACAAAGAAAAATAAATCCATTGCAACGGAGCTTGCCGGAAACAAGAGCGTGCCGTGGTCGATTGTGGTCGGGTTGACGCTGCTGACGCTGCTGCCGGCGCTGCTATTGTCGATGACTCCGTTGGTGCGCCTGCTCGTGGTGTTTCACTTTTTGAGGCAGGCGCTGGGGACGCAGACGGCTCCATCGAATCAGGTGTTGATGGGACTGGCGCTGATGATGACGTGGTTTCTGATGCAACCAGTTTTGCTGGAAGTCGAGCGGACAGCCGTCACCCCGTACAGCGCAGGGACGATTACAGGGTCTGAGGCGATGGACCTTGCCGTTTTGCCGGTGAAGAAGTACATGCTGCGTTATGCAAGAGAGAAGGACCTTGCGGTGTTTGCCTCAGCGGGTATGGCTGTGCGCCCCAACGGTAAGGAGGACCTGCCCATCCAGGTGGTGGTGCCCGCATACATCCTGAGTGAATTGAAGGCGGGATTTCAGATTGGGGCCGTGCTGTTTCTTCCATTTCTCCTGGTGGATCTGGTGGTGGCGAGCGTGACGACTTCGATTGGCATGATGCAACTGCCGCCGGTCGTGATCTCGACGCCTTTGAAGATTCTTTTGTTTGTGATGGTCGACGGATGGAATCTGCTCGCGGATCAGTTGATTAAGAGCTTCTGAGTTTTTGGGAGATGGAATGGGGCCGGACCAGACGGTGGAGATGATGCGAAGAGTTTTGATCGAAGCGATGATTCTCAGCGCTCCGCTGTTGATTGCGGCCTGTGTGGTCAGCCTCGTTGTGAGCCTGGTGCAGACGTTGACCAGCGTGCAGGAGCAGACATTGACGGCGGTGCCGAGGCTTGTTGTGGTGTTTGTCGTCACGGTGGCAGTGCTGCCCTGGATGGTGCACCGGTTGGTGAACTTCACCCTACATCTACTTACGGGTTTTCACAAATACTTGGGATAGGGCGACATGAATCATGAGCTAAGCGGATTGATTGAAGACTGGCCGCAGTATCTGAGCGCGGCGGTGCTGGTGATGATGCGACTAAGCGGGCTAATGGTTTTTGCTCCTGTTTTCTCGTCTTCGGCGATTGCGCCGAGGATCAAGGTGGGATTTGTTTTTGCGATGACGATCCTGCTGGCTCCCGCTATAGCCACAGTTCCCGGGGCGCGAGCGGTGCTCGACACGCGGGCGGTTCTTGGTGAGCTTGGCGTGGGATTGGTGTTTGGACTTTCGCTGATGCTGTTGAACGAGGCGCTGACATTCGCCGGAACGCTGCTTGGACTGCAGTTCAGTTTCTCGCTGGTCAATTTGCTGGATCCGAACTCGATGATTGAGACGGCAGTGCTGGGGCAGATGCTGAGTTGGTTAGGCGTGCTGGCGATTATCGGTTCGGGACTGGACAGGAGCCTGTTGGCGGCGGTGGTGCGGAGCTTTTCCGCGGTGCCGGTGGGCCAGGCGGTGATGCAGGCGAAGACCGGGATTGCTCTGGCCGTGATGGCGAGCGGAGTATTTCTTGCTGGGCTGCAATTGGCTGCACCTGTGATGGCGGCGGCGCTGGCAGTGGAGGTGACGATTGCGCTGATAGCGAGGCTGTCGCCGCAGCTTCCCGCGATGGTAGTGAGCATACCGCTGAAGACGATGGTTTCCTATGCGGTGCTGATTGGCAGCCTGGCGGTGTGGCCGGGATGGATCGAGCGTCACTTTACCGCGTTGCTTGATGCGGCGGCGAAGCTGCTGGTGCGGCCATGAGCGTAGCGATTGAGGATGCGATGAGAAAGATGTGGAGCAATGGCTGATAAGGGAACAGAGCAGGCTACTCCACTTAGAAAGAAGAAGGCGCGTGAACGTGGCGACAGTGTTCACAGCCGAGAGCTTCTGTCCGCGATGGCGATGTTATGCGGCGTGATGGCGGTTGGTGCGTTGTCGCACGGCTTCGTGTTCAGTTGGGGCAACGTGTACGGGGAGAGCCTGCGTTCGGCGGTTACAGGGTTGAATGGTTATGGTAGGCAGGGTGGGGAAGAACTTTTGCTGGTTGTCGTGCGACAGATTCTTTTGCCGGCGTTGCTGCCCTTGGGATTCGTGCTGGCGGCGAGTTTTGCGGGAGCGCTCGTCTCCGGCGTGGCGCAGAGCGGGGGAATACAGATTCGTCCTGCGGCGATGGAGTTGAAGTTTGCAAAGTTGAACCCAGTGACGAATCTGGGAAATCTGTTCAGCCTGCGATCCGCGACGCGAGTCGCTAAGTCGTTGGTGCCAGCAGCGGTGATGGTGATGCTGGGGTGGGGCGCGCTGAAGGAGTTAATGATTCCGATGCCTGTGATGAGTCTGCTGCGACTGCCAGCGACGTTTTCAGCGGCGTATGGACTGGCGATCGATGCGGCATGGGTGACGCTGGCGTGGTCGGGCCTGGACTACGCGATCGAGTGGAGAAGCTGGAACGAGCGGCTGAAGATGAGCAAGCAGGAGATGCGCGAAGAGATGCGGGATGCGATGGGTAATCCGCAGATCAAGGCGAAGGTGCGGCAGATACAGCGCGCGATGCGCAAGCGCAGGGTGAAGGCGGATATGTCGCGGGCGAGTGTAGTGATCACGAATCCGACGCACTATGCGGTGGCGCTAGAGTTCAGTTTCGAGACGATGTCTGCGCCGACGGTGCTGGCAAAGGGGCGGGATCTGTTGGCTGCGGAGATTCGCGAAGAGGCTCGGTGGGCTGGGATACCGATCATCGAAAACCCGCCGTTGGCGAAGAGTTTGTACAAGCTGGTCGAACCGGGGCAGTCGATTCCTTTTGAGCTGTATGCGACTGTGGCAGGGATTCTGGCCTATTTGTATCGGCGAAAAGTGGAGGAGCACGTGCGCCGCGATCGGCAGGCGAAGGAGAGAGAGCAGAAGGTTCCGGGAGGGGCTCGCGGTGATTGGAGAGGGTATGCAGGATCGAGGAATGGGAATGCGTGGTTTCGGAGGTGGGATGTGAGTGAGGTTGCGATGAAGCGAAGTAACGGTTTTCAGATGGCGAAGTTGCAGACGCTGCTGCTGCCGGTGGCTGCGATCAGCATGGTGTTTGTCATGATCATTCCGGTGCCGAGCGTTGTGCTGGATATATTGCTGGCTGCGTCGATTACGGCTTCGGTGATTGTGTTTCTGACAGCAGTGCAGGTGCGGCGTGCAGTCGATTTTTCTGTGTTTCCGACGCTGTTGCTGTTGCTGACGCTGTTTCGGCTTTCGCTCAATCTGGCTTCGAGCCGAAGGATTCTGCTGCATGGACAAGAGGGAACACACGCTGCTGGCGCCGTGATCGAGGCGTTCGGGCAGTTTGTGGTTGGCGGGAACTACGTGGTAGGGCTGGTACTGTTTCTCGCGCTGATTGCGATCCAGTTCCTCGTGGTGAGCCATGGCGCGGTGAGGACAGCGGAGGTGACGGCAAGATTTACGCTTGATGCGCTGCCGGGCAAGCAGATGGCTATCGACGCGGATATGAACGCGGGTCTGATCGATGAACAGGGGGCGAGAAAGCGGCGGCAGGCGATTGCGCGAGAGGCTGAGTTCTACGGCGCGATGGATGGCGCGGCGAAGTTCAACCAGAGAGATTCGCTCGCAACGATTTTGATTACGGCGATCAATATTGTGGCGGGATTGCTCATCGGTGTTTTGCAGCATGGAACCGATCTGGCTACTGCGGTTAAGACTTACACGATTTTGACGGTAGGCGATGGACTGGTGACGATGATTCCAAGCCTGCTGGTGTCGATCGCCGGCGGCATGGTGCTGACGCGAGCGTCGTCGGCGGGGTCACTGGATGATGAGCTTGGAACGCAGTTGTTACGGGGCCGGAATACGCTTTGGATTGCATGTGGCGTGCTTCTTGGTTTGGCGTTAATTCCTGGGCTGCCAAAACTTTCGTTTGTCCTAATGGCGATTGGTGTGGGTTTGATTGCGCGAAGACTGCCAGCGCCAAAGGATGCTGCGCTGCTTGCGGCAGAGGAGTCTGTCGGGGTCACTGCGAAGGGTGATAAGGCGAAGGCGGCAGATGCTGCGAAGGGTGAGAATCTTGCCTCGTTGCTCAAGATGGATGAGCTCACGCTGGAGATCGGTTTTCAGCTTATTCCGCTGGTGGATGAAAAGCAGGGTGGACAGATGCTGAACCGGGTTCGCGCGCTGCGCCGACACCTGGCGACGGAGCTCGGCTTCATTGTTCCTCCGATTCACATTACGGACAATCTGCGGCTAAAGCCCAGGGAATATGTGGTGAGCCTGCGAGGGATAGAGATTGCGCGCTGGCAGACGGAGCAGAACTGCCTGCTTGCAGTGAATGCGAATCCGAAGGCGCGGGTATTGCCAGGCGTGGAGACGAAGGAGCCGGCGTTCGGCGTGCAAGCTCGGTGGATTCAGCCAGGGCTTGAGGAGCAGGCTTTGGCGGCGGGCTACTCGGTGGTGGATCAGACGACGGTGATCGGTACGCATCTTGGCGAACTGATTCGCAGACACGCGCATGAGCTGCTGGGGCGGCAGGAGGTGAAACGTCTGCTGGACAGCATGAATGAGTCGCACCCGAAGCTGGTGGAGGAGCTGGTGCCGAAGTTGGTGACGCTCGGTGAGGTGCAACGGGTGCTGCAGCAGTTGCTGCGGGAGCAGGTCTCGATTCGTGACCTGGGCGCGATTCTTGAAGTCCTTGTCGAGGCGGCGCAGCAGTCGAAGAGCGTGGTGCATCTGGTGGAGAGCGTGCGGCAATCGCTTGGGCGCGGGCTGGTGCATCCGCTGCTGGATAACGATGGTGGGTTGAAGGTGCTGGTGCTGGAGCCGGACCTGGAGAGCGACCTGTTGCAGACGTTTGATCCACAGGGTGCGGGACAGTTGTTGGGAGATGGAGGCAGACCAGCGGGGATGCCGTCGGATTTTCTGAAGCGGCTGGTCGATTCTGTGAAGCGCCTAACCGGAGGAGCCTCGACCTCGGCCCTTCCCGTGCTTCTATGTCCGAGTCCAGCCCGTTATCACGTGCGGCGTTGGCTGGAGCCGTTTCTACCGAAGGTGACAGTGCTGGCGCCGGGAGAGATTCCTCCGGAGATAAGAGTTCGAAGTGTTGGAACGGTTGGTTGAGTTGGTTGATTGGTCTTAGCGAGAGGCTTGTGCAGGCGAGATGAGGAGAGATTAATGAGCGCAGGAAGTTCGATTCCAGTAGAGGTGTTGCAGGGAATATCAAAGGGAAGAATTCTTGGCGAGTTGGATTCGCCGTTCGATGAGGCGGCCTTAGCGAAGGCGTCGGTATTCGCTCGATTTACCGGAGCGGCCACGATGGAGGCGGGAACAGTTGAGGGTGACACTCCGACGGAGCGTGATTTGCTGTTGATAGAGCATCTGCCAACGGTGCGCTACCTGGCGCGAAGGATCCATGAGCGGTTGCCGCAGCATGTGGAGTTGGACGACCTTGTTTCGGCGGGGGTGGTTGGGCTGATCGACGCGTTCTCAAAGTTCGATCACACGAAGAAGGTGCAGTTCAAAAGTTATGCGCAGTTCAGGATTCGCGGAGCGATTCTGGACTCGCTGCGAACTCTTGACTGGAGCCCGCGAGAGCTGCGACGCAAGGGCCGCGCGGTGGAGGAGGCGATCCGTTCGGTGACGCAGCGACTGGGTAGGGCGGCTCGGAACAGGAGATTGCCAAAGAGATGGAGCTGACGCTGGCGGAGTACCAGTTGTTGCTGGGAGAGCTTAAGGGACTGGAGATCGGCAGTCTGCATATGGAGCGGTCAGAGGACTCAGGCGATGAGGAGCTGGCGTATATTCCGGGCTCTCCCGAAGACGACCCGCTCTTTCGGTGTTTGAAGGGAGAGATGAAGCAGTGTCTCGTTGAGGCTATCGATGAGATGCCGGAAAAGGAACGGATGGTGCTAACGCTCTACTACTACGAAGAGCTGACGATGAAGGAGATCGGGCTGACATTGGGCGTGGTGGAGTCGAGGGTTTCACAGATTCATTCTTCGGCAGTGATGCGGCTGCGGACGGCTCTTGCAAACCTGCGTCCCAGCGGGTCGGTCGGCAAGACCAAGATGCGGCACTCGAACCCTAAGCTGCGGTGAAGGTGAATCGGATGAGAGATTTCTAACCAAAGAAGGGAAGGCAATGGGGAAACAGCTTGGTCAGGGCGATATTGATGCACTGTTTGCGGCGGCGGGGAATGCCTCCGCATTTGCAAATGGGTCTGCGAAGGGAGAGCCTCTGGAGCGGTACGACTTTAGCAAAGCGGGCCAGATTAGCAACGATCAGATGCGCGCGATCAGTTCGGTGAATGACCTGTTCGCGCGAAACCTGATGCACACGCTGGGAGCGTGGTTGCGGACGCCTTTCAAGATGAAGCTGGTGGCGGGTGAACAACTTCCGTTTAGTGAGTTCGTAGAACGGCTCTCTTCGCCAAGCTATATCTGTTCGATTCGACTGGAGCCTTTGGGAGCGGTAGGTTTGCTGGAGGTTGAGCTGTCGCTTGCATCGCCGATCGTGGATGTTCTGCTTGGCGGAGTGGGGCGGGCGTGGCCGACACGGGAGTTGACGGATATCGAGGAGGCGATCCTGACGTCGGTGGTGCAGCTGGCGGTGCAGGAGCTGAACCTTGCGTGGCAGTCGGTTGGGATGGAATTTGTGTTTGAGAAGCGTGAGTCGGAGCCAGCGGTAGCTCGGATGCTGACAGCCGGCGAGAAGACGTTGTGCGTGAGCTTTGAGGCGCGAATGCCGGAGGCGCAGGGAGCTTTGAATCTCTGTCTGCCGGCGGTTGTGCTGAATGCGATCTTGCGGCGGCTGATTTCTGAGAACGATCGCCCGAAGAGGCGGTCGAAAGATGCCCAGGAACGGATTCGTGAGCTGATGGGCGACGCGAAGATTGGCGCGGTGCTGCAGCTGCCAGTGATGCGTCTGCGAGGAAGCGACCTGGCGTCGCTTGCGCCCGGGACGATTCTACGGCTTCCTCTGGCAAAGCACTCGACGTCGGAGCTGCGCGTGGGTGGATTGCAGTTAGGGCGGGCTTATCCGGTAAAGACTGGCGAACATCGCGGTGCGCAGCTTGCTTATCGCGATGGAGTCGACGATCAGATTGATGTGGCGAACGACGAGAGCATTTCCGAAACAGCGACCGTGAATTAAGAGAGGAAGACAGCATGGAGAAGGTGATGGGGGCCGATGAGGGCGCTGGTTTTCAGGCAGGCGGCGAATCGGGAATCGGTTTGTTATGCGACATCGAGCTGGATGCGACGTTGCAGTTTGGTTCGCGCGAGATGCCGCTGCGCGAGGTTCTAGAGTTGGGGCCGGGAGATGTGGTGGAGCTGGACCGGCATGTGTCGGAGCCGGTGGACCTGGTGGTTGGAGACAGGATTGTGGCACGGGGCGAGGTCGTCGTTGTGAACGGCAACTTTGCTTTGCGTGTCACCGAGGTGGCAACGCCGCAGTTGAGACTGGAGAGTATTCGATGCCTTTTCTAAGCAGAAAAAGTGGAAGCGCAGAGGACACCACATCGATGCAGAGGATATTGGGAGCCGCGCCGGAGTCGCCTGGAGTGGGGATGATTACATTCCATCGAGAGGCACTTCGGGATTGGCGGATGTGGGCCTGAACGATTCGGTCGAGCGGGTCCAAGAGAAGAGACTCTGCGGGAATGCGGAGTGCGCGAGTGGATGGACGATGCCGTGGCGAAGTCGCCGCCGGCCAATCTTTGAAGGACAGTGGGGATGCAGCGGGCGATGCGTTTTGGTGCTGGTGCAAGCGGCAGTTCGTCGCGAGTTAGGCGATAGCGCCGTCGCCACTACCGCAGTACCGCACCGTCACAGGGTTCCACTGGGCCTTTTGATGTTGGCGCAGGGATGGATTACCCATCCGCAGCTGCAAAAAGCTTTGGCGGCGCAACGAGAGAGTGGAACTGGGCGCATCGGGGATTGGCTGATGAGCGAGTGCGGGTTGGAGCCGGAGCAGATCACGCGCGGATTGAGCATGCAGTGGGGATGCCCGGTACTCACGATGGAGAGATTCTCTCCTGAGGCGATGGCGTTGGTGATGCCGAGGATGTTTGTCGAGCAATTTGGTCTGCTGCCTTTGCGGGTGGCGGCAACACAGATCTTATATCTCGGATTTGCAAGTCAACTGGATGCTTCCGCTGCGTTTGCGCTAGAGCAGATGACAGAGTTGAAGGTTGAGAGCGGAGTGGTGGAAGGGACGCAGTTCGAGGCTGCGCGCAGCAGGCTGCTCGCATGCGATGGAGTGGAGACGAAGCTGGAGACTGTGGAAGACAAAGATGCGATGGCGGCGAAGGTCACCGCGATCCTCGAACACAAACAGCCGATAGCGTCACGTCTGGTCAGGCTTCATCACTTTTACTGGCTGAGAATCTGGCTGGAGAGTGGCGCTTTGGGGAAGGCAGGGAGTTTGCCGGTAACGAGCGAGGATGTACTGGATTACGTGTTTCGTGTTGGGTCGCGGGGGTAATGTTTGGCAACTGAAGTTGGCAGACCAGCAAAAGGGGCCGATTTGGCCCCTCTTTTTTTGCTTAAGGTCTAGTGGCCTATCTCGAAGGTGTTTCGGACGCACTCGCGACTGAGGTAGAGGATGCTGAATCCTGCGCGGGGCCGAGGCCCAGTTTAATAATGGCGCGAGAGTCGGGGACTAGCTTGGTCTGCCAGCCATTGTCGCTCTGGAATTTCTGCATGGCAGCTTCGGTACCGGAATCCCAGTGGCCTGAAGGATCGCCCGTGAGGTAGCCGGATTTAATAAGAGAGGATTGGATCTGCGCGGCCCGGGCATCGTCAATACCACGCTGCGCCGCCGGTTTTGGTGTGCTCTTAGAGTGTTTATTGAACAACTTGGGTGAGGTTGGACCTCGACGGGTATGGGTCAACGCCGAGGATGGCAGAGCGACTGACAGAAGCAGAGCCGAGCTAAGAAATCCTTTTACAAGCCGCATAGTCGGACATCACCTTGGTCAAGTATGGAACACAAACTGCGTGGCAGCCGTTCGCTGTTCTGGCTAGAGTACCCCGAGAGTAACAATTAGGCAACAAGAGGTTGCCCAATTTTCTACATCTTTTGAGGGGTTTCTGGCTAAGCCGCTTTGAGCCTGGTAGCGAGGAGATAGACAAGGTATCGCTTCGTCTTTCCCCTCGCTGCGCAAAGTGGGCTACGGAAGCGTACCGCCTACGTAGGAGTTCAGGTTCTTCTGGGTTGGAGACTGGATGACAAAGACAACGTCATCCTTGGACTTGAGCGTAGAGACGATGGCGCGATAACTGGCCTCGTCGGTGACTGGTTTGCGGTTAATCGCGGTAATGATCGCGGTCTTGCCAAGACCAATCTCATCGGCGAAGGAACCGGGACGAACGCTGGTTATGATCACGCCGCCCTTGATCCCTGTTTTTGCCGCGATAGCTGGCGGGATGGCCGCAACGGTAATGCCAAGCTTGCCTTCACCAGCGTCGGACTCCTGCGGAGGCGTGGAATCTTCCTGCTGGCCGGTGATGTCGGCGTAGGTCTTAGCGCGATCACCGATGACGACATTCGCGGTGTTTTGTTTGCCGTCGCGTATGTAGCCAAGTTTGACGGTTGATCCAACGTGGCGCGCAGAGATGTCATTGACGAGATCGTCGCCGTCTTTGATGTTGCGGCCGTCAATTGAGACGAGGACGTCACCAGCCTGGATGCCAGCCTTTGCAGCGCCACCGTTCGGTGTGACGACGCCAACGATGACGCCGTTGGTGAATCCGTAGACACGACCGACAGCCGAGGACTGGGCGGTCTGGAATTGAATGCCGATCGATCCGCGCACGACCTTATGCTCGGGTCCGATGAGCATGTTGTAGACGTTCGCGATGATGTTCGACGGCATAGCAAAGCCGACACCCTGGGAACCCATCGACTGCGTATAGATAGCGGTGTTCATACCGACGACCTGGCCTGCCATGTCGACAAGAGGGCCGCCGGAGTTGCCGGGATTGATGGCGGCGTCGGTCTGAATGAAGCGTTGAAACTGTGTCTGAGAGACGCCGTTGGCGCTGGGTTCGTCGATGCTGCGGTTCTTCGCGGAGATGATGCCTGCAGTCACTGTTTTCGATAGTGAGAACGGGCTGCCGATGGCCAAGACCCAGTCTCCGACCTGTGCACCGTCGGAGTTGCCGAGTTTGATGGTCGGGAGAGGCTCTTTGGTGTCGATCTTGATGACAGCGATATCGGTGTCTTTATCGACTCCGACCACGGTGGCTGGACGACCCGGGTCACCGGCATCATCCGGATCGCTGGAGAGCTTCACGTAGATCTTGTCGGCCTTATCAACGACGTGATTGTTGGTGATGATGTAGCCGCGAGAGTCGACGATGAAGCCTGAACCCAGAGCGCGGCGTTCGCCGCCTGCACCGTCACCGTCGTCGCCGCCCTGGCCGCCGAAGAAGCGGTTGAAGAAGTCCTGCATGTCGCCGGGGGTCTGCTGCTGGCTATCATCGTCGCCATCGGGACTGTTTGGTTGCGGCCGCTGACCGCGTTTGCGTTTGCTGGTGGAAGGCTTTGGCAACTCTTCGGTATTGATGTTGACGACAGCGGGGCCGACCTGTTTGACGATCTGCGAGAAGCCGTTGGAGAGGTTTACTGGGGAGGGGATAATCAGGGGCTTGGCATCGGAGGAGTTGACCCCGGCCTGCTCTTTTCCACTGACGTTTCGCGTGAGAACGGAGCCGGCAAGGATGCCAACCGAAAGCGTAGCGAGGAGGACAAACGTCGTGGTGAGGCGATGGCTGCGAATGCGCTCGAACAGTGTGGGAGAAATGTTATTCGGTGTATCCATTTGTCGGTAGTAACCTCATTTGTGCGTTGCGATGCGCTGGACTGTCTGCGCGGCATGAATCTTAAGTCTAGTCGTTCTTCTCTCCCGCGGTTTCATGTGAGGAAGGAAGCAGCTTTACAGCTTACTTAGACGCGGAGTGCGGTCAAAAGTCTTCCGTATCTTCACTCTGGATGAGTGGGTAGGGGTGTAGTTGTTGAAAGCAGTTCGATAAAGGCGATTCCGGCTAGGATCAGCGCGGCTCCGGTGAGCGAGCGTCGGCCGAGATGCTCATGCAGGACGAGGAAGGAGGTCAGACAGGCGAAGACTGGCTCGAGGGTAAGGAGTATCGCGGTGTGGGTGGGTGGGATGTGTTGCTGAGCCCAGCTTTGGATGGTGAATGCGGCGGCAGTCGCCAGAAGGCTGGTGACGGCCAACGCGATGAGGAGGCGAGGGGTTACGGAGAGATGGGGTCTTCCGCCGATTGGCAGGGTGAGGGTCATGACGAATGCAGCTACTCCGACCTGGATGGTTGCAAGCTGGCCTGTGGGCACCTGATGCGAGGTATGTGCGAGTGCAAGGAGGTGGGCGGCAAAGGCGATAGCGCAGCCTAAGGTGAGCAGATCGCCGGGACCGATGCTGACGAAGAGATTTCGTAGGGATGTTCCGGGTGGAGTCGTCAGAAGGAGAAGGCCGGAGAAGGCGAGGAGGGCTCCAATGCCTGTCGTCCATCGGGGGGCTGGCGTGTTGGTGGATCGAAGGGCCGGGAAGATTGTGAAGAGCGGGACGAAGACGACGACGAGACCGGTTATGAATGCGGACTTTGCGGGTGTGGTGCGGGCGAGGCCTGCGGTTTGGAATTGGTAACCGGCTGCGAGGAACAGACCTACGATCAGACCGGAGACGATAGCGCGGCGGCTGATGTGGCGGAGCTGGCGGTGATTCACGATGGCCAAAGCGATAAACGCCAGTGCCATGCGGAGAAGATTGAATAGCAGTGGGGAGGCGTCCTGAAGGGCATCCTTGACAAGGACAAACGTGCTGCCCCAGACGAAGACCACACCGAGCAACAGAATATGGGCGAGCGTGGAGGGGCTGAATCGCTGCGGCAACTTAGTTTTTTGCCCCGCTTATGGTGGGCTTGGCGGGGGGTGCGGTATAGACGGTTTCGCCGTTGACTACAGTGCGGAGGACCTGGGTGTGAAGCAGCTGCTGGGGTGTCGCGGTGGTGATATCGCGGTCGAGCACGACGATGTCGGCAAGGTAGCCGGGCTCGAGGCGTCCCTTGGTTTCTTCGCGCTTTTCCGCGTAGGCAGACCCCTGGGTGTAGGCGTAGAGGGCCTCGTTGAGGGTAATCTTTTCCTGGGGCTGGTAGGTCTTGGTTCCGGCCTCGTTTTGGCGAGTGATGGCGGCGTAGAGGCCGCGGAATGGGCTGACGGATTCGACGGGGTAGTCGGTGCCGAAGGCGAGAACGACACCGTGGTCGAGGAAGGAGCGCCAGGCGTAGGAAAACTTGACGCGCTCGGGCCCTAGGCGCGCTTCAGCCCAGTTCATATCGGTTAAGAGGTGCGAGGGCTGCATGGAAGCGATGACATGTAGCTTGGCGAAGCGGTCGAAGGCCGTGGGTGAGACTACCTGAGCGTGTTCGATGCGATAGCGGAAGTCGTC
>CAVWHJ010000018.1:0-267500 GCA_963754765.1 uncultured Acidobacteriaceae bacterium
TTTGGAAACGCCGCCTTGGTCGGATCGTCGGAACCCCACGCGCTCTTCATCATGATCTTGAGCGTCTTGTGCGGAGTTTGTCCTCCGAGAGAACTGCCACCCAAAGCGAAAGGCAGAGCTGCCAATCGCGCAAATCGTGACAGGAAGAGTCGACGCACCATGAGCTTCTCCTTTGATGCAAAATCTTACCCCTAATCCTCGTCGACAACATCAGCCGGGTGCCCCATACATCGATTCTGACGTAAGGGCATCGTGCGAAGCACGACCGCACTTCAATCCCATGCGCCCACAAAGTAATCTAATCTCCATGAGCCCCCTCGTCACCCCCACCTGGCTGTCCACCCGCCTCCACTCCCCCGACACCGTCATCCTCGACGCCACCCTCCCTCCCGTAGGCGTCACTCCACCCATCGACACCCACGCCTGCTACCTCGCCACCCACATCCCCGGCGCCATCTTCTTCGACATCGAAGAACTCTCCGACCACGGGACCCCGCTCCCCCACATGCTGCCCACACCTGAAGCCTTCTCCCGCAGCATGTCCGCCCTCGGCATCGCCGACAACGCGACCATCGTCATCTACGAACAAGAAGGCGTGTTCTCCGCCCCGCGAGCATGGTGGACGCTCCGCACCTTCGGCGCCACAACGTCTACATCCTCGACGGAGGCCTCCGCGCCTGGACCGCCGCCGGCCTTCCCACAGAATCCGGCCCCTTCCATCGCGCGCCATCCACCTTCCACGCCACACCTCAACCGCGAAGCCGTCATCTCCCTCTCCCAGCTAAAGGATCAACTCGCGACCCACCAACAAATCCTCGATGCCCGCTCCGCCGCCCGCTTCAACGGCACCGCACCCGAGCCCCGTCCCGCCCTCAGTTCCGGACACATGCCGGGAGCAACCAGCATCCCCTTCACCGAACTCGTAGAAGACGGTCGCCTCAAACCCTCAGACAAACTTCAGCAAATCTTTGCCGCAAAAAACATCGACCTCGAACAACCCATCACCACTACCTGCGGATCCGGCGTCACCGCCGCAGTCATCGCACTTGCCCTAGAAGTCGTCGGCGCACCAAACGTCAGCACTTTACGACGGCTCATGGACCGAATACGCCCAACAACCCGACTCCATCATCGAAAAAAACAACTAGTCACGGTCCTCGCCCAAACATTTTTCCTTGAGATTTTCCCGCCTCGCCGTTATCCTCACACCATGACAAAATTGACGCGACGCGCCTTCACACGCCTGTGTGGAGGCACTCTTGCGGCCCAGGCTGTACTCTCCACCTGGCCCGCGTGGGCAGACCAGACCCCTCCGGCCTCTGGTGCTGCGGACAGCGCCGACCCACTCGCCTTCCTCTCCCTCACCGAGGCTTCGGCAAGAATTCACGCCCGCACCGTCACCTCAACCCAGCTCACCAACGCTCTGCTCGCGCGCATCAAAGTCTACAATCCCCTCGTCAACGCCTACGTCACCGTCATGTCCGACGACGCACTCCTCAGGCCGCGGAACTCGACGCCGAACAAAAAGCCGGCAAATTCCGCGGCCCACTCCACGGCATTCCCATCGCGCTCAAAGACAACATCGACACCGCCGGCACCCGCACCACCGCTGCCAGCCCCATGTTCCGCGACCGCATCCCCACCGAAGACGCCGACATCGTCCGCCGCCTCAAACTCGCCGGAGCCGTCATCATCGGCAAGCTCAACCTCCACGAGTTCGCCGTCGGCTGCACCGGCGACGTCTCCTACTTCGGCCCCACCCGCAATCCCTGGGCGCTCGACCGCGTCAGCGGCGGCTCCTCCTCCGGCTCCGGCGCAGCCATCTCGTCCGACCTCGCCTTCGGCGCACTCGGCACCGACACCGGCGGCAGCATCCGCGTCCCATCCGCCTGGTGCGGAGTCGTCGGCCTCAAACCCACCATCGGCCTCGTCTCCATCCGCGGCATCATCCCCTGCAGCGCCCCGCTCGATCACTGCGGCCCCATCACCCGCACCGTCGAAGACGCCGCCCTCATGCTCAACCAGATGACCGGCTACGATCCCGCCGACATCTACAGCGTCGAGCACGCCTCCGAAGACTACGTCAAAGCCATGAAGCAGCCCGTCTCCACCTTGCGCCTCGGCCTGCCCGCCTCCTACTACGACCACATCGACCCCGCCGTCGAACCCTCCATCCTCGCCGCCATCGAAGTCCTCAAAAAACTCACCGCCGGCGTCACCTCCCACGCGCCTCTCCTCACCATCCCACCCGCCGTCGGCGACCTCGGCGAAGCAGAAAACTATCACGCCGAACTCGTCAAAAAATACGGCAACAACTACATGCCTCCAACCGCCAAGCACATGAACACCCCCGGCACCCCCGGCGCCCGCCCACCCTCAACCGCCGCCGACAGCGGCCGCGCCCACGAAAACCTCGCCACCATCCGCCGCGCCATCGACGCCAGCTTCAAAGACTTCGACCTCGCCGTCGTCCCCACCGTCCGCTACCCCGCCCCCACTATCAACTCATCTCTCAAACTCGAGATGGCCGACAACACCCGAAAAAAGTCTACGAATTCTTCGAAGGCTCTTCACCCTGCGCCAACACCTCACCCTTCGACGGCTACGGCATCCCCGCCATCACCGTCCCCTGCGGCTTCACCCCCTCCGGCATGCCCATCGGCCTCATGATCGCCGGCCCCCACTTCGCCGAAGGCAAAGTCCTCGCCCTCGCCTACGCCTACCAGCAAGCCACCGACTGGCACCTCAAGCGCCCCCCACTCACCCCCGGCATGACCGTCCCCCCAATCATCGAAAACCCCGAACCCCCCGCAAAACCCAGCTAAGCAAGGCCAAACGCCACACATCAAACGTCAAACGCAGAAGGACAATCACGAAACCGGGTGCCCCATACATCGATTCTGATGTATGGGCATCGTCCAAAGGACGACCGCACTTAATTCTCGCAGCAGAAGGAAGCACGATGATGCTCCGAACAACCCTCGCAGCTCTCACCCTCTCGTGCTCCGTCCTCCTCGCGCAATCCCCGACCACCCCCCGCCCCGCCCAAAATTCGACACCTTCGAAGTCGCCACAATCAAGCCCACCGACCCCGACACCAAGGGCCGCTACATCACCATGCAGGGCAACAATCGCTTCATCGAAAAGTCCTACACCCTCAAGCTCCTCATCGCCGCCGCATACGATCTCAACCCCCGCACCATCTCCGGCGGCCCCTCCTGGATCGAATCCGACCACTACGACATCGTCGCCGTCACCCCCGGCGAACTCCGCCCCTCGCACGATGAGCAGATGTCCATGCTCCGCACTCTCCTCACCGACCGCTTCAAACTCACCTTCCACCGCGAGCCAAAAACCTTCTCCATCTACGAAATCGAAATGGCGAAGCCCGGCAAACCCGGCCCCAAACTCAAAGAGACTGCAACCCCCACCGATCCTCCCACCGTCGGACCCGGCGTCGTCTACCCGCAGCGCATCGTCCTTCCCGGCCACAACGCAACCATCGGCGACCTGGCATCTCTATTGCAACGCGCAATCCTCGACCGCCCCGTCGTCGACAAGACCGGCCTCACCGCACACTACGACTTCGATCTCGAGTGGGCTCCCGACGAAACCCAATTCGGCGGAGACGTCCCCAATCCCTCCGCCGACACCCCCGCCTCGCCACTCTTCTCCGCCATCCAGGAACAACTCGGCCTGCGACTAGTCGCAACCCGCGGCCCCGTCAACGCCCTCATCATCGACACCGCCGAACGCCCCTCAGCAAACTAACCCAGCATCGGTTCTCCCGATAAGCGATACTGATCCTCCCATGCCCCACTGGAAGATCACCCTCCTCATCCTTCTCGCCGCAGCCAACCCTCCTCGAAACCCATCGCAGATCGGCCCCTTCACGCGCCCCACCACCGCGCCCGTCATCACACCCAACAGAGCCTCCGTCTTCACCGACCCCATCGCCAAAACCCCCATCCACTGGGAAGCCCTCCACACCTTCAACCCCGCCGCTATCGTTCGCGACAACAAAGTCTTCGTCCTCTACCGCGCCGAAGACGACACAGGCGAGATGAAGATCGGCCTCCACACCTCTCGTCTCGGCCTCGCATCCAGCAAGACGGCATCAACTTCACCCGCCTCCCATCCCCCGTCTTCTATCCCTCCAACGACTCCCAGCAATCCCGCGAGTGGCCCGGCGGAGTCGAAGACCCGCGCATCGTGGAATCCGAAGACAGGGAATCAGAAGACGCCACATCGCAAAATCGCTACATCCTCACCTACACCCAATGGAACCGCACCACCTACTCCATCGGCATCGCCACCTCGCCCGACCTCCTCCACTGGACGAAACACGGTCCCGCCTTCCTCGGCGCATCTCACGGAAAGTACGACACTCTCAAATACAAATCCGGCGGCATCGTCACCACCCTCAAAAACGACCGCCTCATCGCCGCCCGCATCAACGGCAACTTCTGGCTCTACTGGGGCGAAGGCGCCCTCCACCTCGCCACCTCGCCCGACCTCATCCACTGGACCCCCGTCGAAGACGCGACCGGCACACCCATCGAAGTACTCACCAAACGTCCCGGCCACTTCGACAGCGGCTTCCCCGAAGTAGGGCCGCCCCCGATACTCACCGACGCTGGCATCGTCATGCTCTACAACGGCAAAAACGACCCCGACCACGGCGACCCCACCCTCGGCGCCAACGCCTACGCCGCCGGCGAAGCCCTCTTCGACAAGAACAACCCCGCCGGCCTCATCGCCCGCGACGACTCCCCCTCCCTCAAACCCGAACAGCCCTATGAAAAGACCGGCCAATACATCGCCGGGACCACCTTCGCCGAAGGACTCGTCCGCTTCCACAACCACTGGCTCCTCTACTACGGCTGCGCAGACTCTGCCGTCGGCCTCGCCATCGCCCCATAGAACCGGCCACGTTCTTAGCGAGGCCCCTCGTGAGCAAACCCAGTAAGAAGTCGTCATCCTGAACGCAGTGAAGGATCCCCGCATTTCGCCGTTGCCTGTTCTTACTTCCGCGCACAGCAACTACCGAAGGCCGCCGCAAGCCATTATCATCATCCAACCCACAGCCATGCCAGAACTCCCCGACATCACCGCCTACCTCTCCGCCCTCGAACCCCGCATCGTCGGCCAACCCCTCACACACCTCCGGATCGCCGGCCCCTTCCTCCTCCGCACAGTCCAGCCCCGCGTCGAAGACATCGAAGGCCACACCGTCCGCCGTCTCCATCGCATCGGCAAACGCATCGCCTTCGAATTCGACAACGGCCTCTGGCTCGTCCTTCACCTCATGATCGCCGGCCGCCTCCACTGGCGTCCCCTTGGCGCAAAACTCGGCGGCCGAAACAACCTCGCCGCATTCGACTTTCCCAACGGCTCTCTCGTCCTCACCGAAGCCGGCTCCAAACGCCGCGCCGCCCTCCACCTCTTCCCCAACCGGGCCGCCGCCAACGAACTCGACGCAGGAGGCATCGACGTCTTCGCCACCGACCTCGCAGCCTTCCGCGCCGCCCTCACCATCGAAAACCGCACCCTCAAGCGCGCCCTCACCGACCCGCGCATCCTCTCCGGCATCGGCAACGCCTACTCCGACGAGATCCTCCACGCCGCTCGCCTCTCTCCCATCCTGCAAACCGCGAAGCTCACTCCAGAGCAATGGCAGCGCCTCTTCACCGCCACACGCGACACGCTCCAACTCTGGATCGACCCGCCTCAACGCCGAAGCCGCCCACGCCTTCCCCGAAAAGGTCACCGCGTTCCGAAAAGACATGGCCGTCCACGGACGCTTCGAACAGCCCTGCCCCACCTGCGGCGCGCCCATCCAGCGCATCCGTTACGCCGACAACGAAACCAACTACTGCCCCACCTGCCAGACCAACGGAAAAGTCCTCGCCGACCGCAGCCTCTCCCGCCTCTTAGGCTCCGACTGGCCCCGCACCCTAGACGAACTAGAAGCCCTGAAAAAACGGTAACTCCTCACCCCCTCGATCTCGTCATCCTGAGCGAAGCGCAGCGCAGTCGAAGGACCCCGAGGGTCTCAACGCCACCAAAACCCAGCAAACCTTTCAGCCACCGGCGGACTCCACGACGTCGGAATTTTCAACCGCACCGCCCAACTTAAACCGCCTCCGGCCCCTTCCCACCCCTAGCCCTCCCCAGCCAAGTCATCGAAACATAAGCCCCCACCCACGACCCGACCGCCGCAAAACAAACATAGACCCAATTCTTCGTATAACTGATCACCGCAAACGCCGACAGCAGATACCACACACTGCTCCACGTAGCCGCCGGCACCCTCCGTTTCGACGACACCGCCGCGTTGAACATCACATACACCGCATCCGTCGCCGCAGTCGACAGCACCACGCCAAACGCCAACCACCAATCAAGCTGTGCCATCATCCAACCTCCGCGATATCGTCTTCCACACGAATTCGAAAATTTTAATTCTTCAATTTCCTCAGCAAAATCGCATGTCAAGCCCCCAAACATCGTATCCCTCGCCCATTCAGCAAGATACGCTTAGCGTATGAGTTCCACTCAACTCGATATAGTGGATATAGAGGATCAGAAGAACTCAAAGCCCATCCATTCAGGAGCGGCTTTCGTCATTTTGACCCTAATCTACCCGTAACTCCTTTAGCTGGGCGAATTTGGCTCTAACCCTTTTCCTGGACGAATTTAGCGTCCGCAACCTTCGCTAAATCATTGAAAATAGTGATTCAGCACCGGGTAAGGGGGGAGGGGTTACACCCCGGTCATAACCCGAGGCGGACCATCGCCAACGAGAAGTCATGATAATGAATTGAGAGTCACATCCGGCCCCGCGCATCCAATCCACCATCGGAGCGACCACCGCATGCAGGAGAGCCGCGAAGCAAGTCCATGGAAGCAGATAACCCTCTTCCTCCTCACCCTCGGCGTCCTCATCCTCTGCGCTCTCCTCCTCCGCCCCTTCTTCTTCCCCATCTTCGGAGCCATCATCCTGGCCGTCGTAACCCAGCACCCCTACGACTGGCTCTCCTCCAAAATCAAAAACCCTTCGCTCTGCGCGACAGTCGCGCTCATCGCCATCATCCTGATCGTCGTCGTTCCCGTCTACTTCCTCGCGCAGGAGCTAGGCGAACAGGCCTACACCACAGTCAACGCCTTCCGGCACGGCGCGAATCAGGAGAAGATCACCAGCTTCATCGCCAACCGTCCCGAGCTCGCCTCTCGCATCGAAGAATTCACCAGCTCCATCGACGTCAACAACGCGGCTCGCAGCATCGCCGCCTACCTCGGAGGTAACGTCGCCGGATTCGTCGGCAACTCCGTCCGCATCATCACCGAACTCGTCGTGATGCTCTTCGTCCTCTTCTTCCTTCTGCGCGACCGCGACCTCGCGCTCACATCCCTGCGCTCGCTTCTTCCCCTCCGCGACGACGAGACCGACGAACTCCTCGACCGAGTCGGCAACACCATCCTCGCCACCGCCCTCGGCCGACTCACCATCGCAGTCGTTCAAGGCGTCCTCGCCGGCCTCGCCTTCTGGGTCCTCGGAGTTCCCAGCGTCATCCTCTGGTCCTTCACCCTCGCCGTCTGCGCGATGATCCCAGCCTTCGGCTCCTTCCTCGTCTGGGGACCCGTCGCAATCTACCTCGGCCTCACCGGCCACTGGGGCAAAGCCGCTCTCCTCGCCATCTGGGGAGGCCTCATCGTCAGCACCATCGACAACATCCTCTACCCCATCCTCGTCGGCTCCCACCTGCGCGCCCACACCGCCACCATCCTGCTCTCCATCCTCGGAGGCATCGCCCTCTTCGGCCCCATCGGCATCGTCCTCGGCCCCGTCCTCTTCACCGTCGCCTCCACCCTCCTCGACATCTGGCACACCCGCACCAACCAGGCGTAATCACGGCACCCCACCGGCCCCGGAGGCCCAAGGATATGGATCGTATGCAACCACCCCTCCGCCAACACCGGCCAGCGCGATATCGGCAACTCCGTCGGACGTAGGCCAAACCCATGGCCCCCCTGCGTGAAGACATGCAATTCCGCCGGAACCTTCGCATCTTTCAGCGCTTGAAAATAAACCAGTGAACTTTCAACGTGCGCTGCATAATCGTTCTCCGCCTGCACTAGAAACGTCGGCGGAATCTGCGGAGTCGGTTGAAGAGAAGGATTCACCTTGCCGTCAGATCCGCCCGTCCAACCGGGATAAATGATCATCTGGAAGTTCGGCCGCGCATCAATCGTGGACGCAGGAACATTCTTACCCTGGAAGTCAGGATGAGTACTCAAAACCGCAGCAAGATGCGCTCCTGCCGAGAAGCCAACAACTCCGATGCGCTTGGGATCAATGTGCCACTCCGAAGCATGCCCGCGTGTGATCCGCATCGCTTGTTGCGCATCCTCGAGGTCTTCGACATTCTCCGGATAATGTCCCTCCTCCGGAACGCGATACTTCACCAGGACACATGTCATCCCCAGCGAGTTGAGCCAGTCACAAACCTCGGTCCCCTCAATGTTGTACGCGAGCCGAATGTAAGATCCCCCAGGAAAAACCAGAGCTGCTGCGCCCGTGTTCTTGGCCGCGATCCGGCGAGAACACCGTAAGACTGGGCTTGCTGACATTCGTAACCCGAACCGTGACTTTGCCTGACACAATCCGGTTAGCATCCGTAGTCGGATCGATCTCCGGCCCAACCACCTTCGACGGTTCAGGATTGCCATCAGGCCAGAGAAGCAAGGTTTGGTGTTGTGCCAAGAGCGGGAGACGCGAGAAGAAGTGCGAGGAGAAAGGAAGACGGTCGCATGAAGGCATGGTAGAGCAGATCGGCGAGCCTAAGAAAACGGCTACTTGATATCGCGCCAGTTCTTCCCAACTCCCACATCGGCAACAATCGGGATCGAGAACTCAGCGACATGCTCCATCTCCTGCTTCACAAGCTCCTGCAACTCTTCTGCCTCCTCAGGAACAACATCGAAGAGCAGCTCGTCATGCACTTGAAGCGTCATCTGCGACTTCAGCTTGCGGTCACGGATAAGCTGATCGATCTTCAGCATCGCCAGCTTAATCAGATCCGCGGCAGTTCCCTGCAGCGGCGTATTGATCGCAGTTCGCTCCGCAAAGCCGCGCATATTGGGATTTCGCGACTGAATATCCGGAATCGGACGAATGCGGCCAAAGTAGGTCTTGACGGCTTGCTCGCGGCGAACCGTCTCTAGCGTCTCCTCAATAAACCGCTGAACGCCTTTGTAGCGGTCGAAGTAAGTCTCAATATACTGCTTCGCGGTCTTCTGATCGATGTTGAGCTGCGCCGCCAACCCAAACGGACTGATGCCATACACAATCCCGAAGTTGACTGCCTTCGCCCGCGCACGCGTCTCCTTGTCCATGGTCGCCGCATCGACGCCGAAGACCTCGCTCGCCGTAAGAGTATGAATATCTTTGCCGGTTCGGTAAGCATCAAGCAGCAACGGATCCTGCGAGAAGTGAGCCATCAACCGCAGTTCAATCTGCGAATAGTCAGCCGACATCAGCACATTGCCCGGAGCCGGAATGAAAGCCGCACGAATCTCGCGGCCAAGAGCCGTCCGGACAGGAATATTCTGCAAGTTCGGGTTGGTCGACGAGAGACGCCCCGTCGCAGTGCCAACCTGATTGAAGGTCGTATGAACCCGCCCCTCCGCATCAGTCAGTTGAGGAAGCGAGTCAAGGTAGGTCGACTTCAGCTTTGCAAGTTGACGATACTCCAGAACCAGCGCGGGCACAGGATGGTGTTCGGCGAGCTCTTCCAGAACATCCTGCGCCGTCGAAACAACCTTGCCCTTGCCATACTTCATCGGCTTGGGCAGCAGCATCTTGTTGAAGAGCACATCGCCAAGCTGTTTCGGGGAGTTGATATTGAACCGGTGCCGATCGACCCCATGGCTTCCAGTCTCTTGTAGATGCGCTCCGCAAGGTTATCGATGTCGACCGCAAGCCGATTCGACATCTCGCCCAGAACTGCCGAGTCGATGCGAACACCTGCCTGCTCCATCCGCAACAAGACAGGCACAAGCGGCTTGTCGATCATGTCGTAGACCTCAAACAGCGGTGAGGATGCACCCGGGCGTTCGCAGTCACGGGCACAGCGAAGAGCATCTCCTTCGTCATAGCACCACCCAGCAGCGGATCGTCCTTGACGATCTTGTGCTCGAAGGATCCTGCCTCCGCAATCTGCGTACCAAGCGCAGACGCAAGCCGCACGATTGCCGTTGCTGCCTCTGGCAATCGCTTCGGGTCAGCCGGATTGTCCTTCGTCGGCTGATGCGTCAGTGCCCGACTCGTAGTGCGCGCTGCGATATCGGGCAGCGTGTGGGATCCATGCGTCGGATTGACGAGGTAGCTGAGCAGCATGACATCATCGCGCACACCCGCCAGATTGACGTTGTGCGGAGCGAGGGCACGTATAACGGCCTTGAGATCGTGAACGTCTTTAGGAAGCTTAGGATCGGCGAGAGCCTCGCGCAGGCTCTTCTCATCGAGGCGTGACTTCGAGACCTTCATGATCGGTAACGGCAAGGCCAAGGTTGCAGGCTGCATCTTGCGCCGAAGTTTCAGTAAAAGGGACCGTAGGAGTCGGGTCGCACCCCGAAGAGGGTCATATTCTCGGCGGCCTGAGGCTCAGCCTCAACCGCTTCCAGATCGGATTCGACGGCGATCTCCTCCGAGACTGCACGGGAATCTTCGGCGAGGAAGAGCGCCATTCCCCAGGGAAGGCCGGTATCTGGATTTATGCTTCGAGCCTCTGGCCAGCAATTGCGCGAGTTCGGCTGAAGTGGGCTTGAGGTTATAGGTGATCGTCGCGTTATCGACAGAAGGAGCGAGATCTTTGAGCAGCGTCGTGAACTCAAGCTCGGTAAATAGCTCGCGGCAGGCAGCGTTGTCAGGAGGCTGCGTGCGCATCGCGTCGAGCGAATACTCGATCGGCACCTGGGTGTGAATGGTGACAAGTTCCTTCGATAGCAGAATGTTCTCGCGGTTGTTTTGGAGCGACTCGCGGTAAGTCTTCTTTTTGACCTCATCGGCGCGATCGAGCGCAGCCTCTACGGTGCCGAACTGCTGAATGAGTTCTACGGAACCTTTGTCCCCAATACCGGGCGCCCCAGGAATATTGTCGATCGAGTCACCACGAAGGGCCATGACGTCGACGACACGCTCAGGAGGAACACCAAGGAGACCTTCGACGCCAGCGGGATCCAGGATGAGATTGTCTTTGGTGGGGTTCAGGATGGAGACATCTTTGTTGACTAGCTGCATCATGTCCTTGTCCGAGGAGACGACGAAGACCTGGTGGCCAAGTGCGGCGAGTTTGTGCGACAGCGTGCCGATGACATCGTCGGCCTCGAAGCCCTCGTAATAGAGAATCGGGATGCGGAAGGCCTCCAAGGCTCGGCGAATATAAGGTTGCTGCTGGATGAGGTCGGGCGGAGTTTCAGTGCGGTTCGCTTTATAGCCACCATACTCGATCGTCTCGAATTGCTGCGTCTTGATGTTGAACTTCTTAACGTCCTTGAGTTGGCTTGCCATCTCGTTGCGGTGGACCGGTGCGCCGACGTCGTAGATCGCCGCAAGATACTCCGGCTGGAAGTCCTTCCGCAGCTTGTTGATCATGTTGACGAAGACATATGTGGCCGCTGTGGGAATACCCGTGCGTGTCGACATGGGCCGCTGGCGCTGCATCGCGTGATACGCGCGAAAGATGAAGGCCATACTGTCGAGCAGGTAGATGGGAGGCTTTGTGTCGGAGTTTGTGAAGGAGTTGGGTGCTTTCGCCATAGCTGTTTTGATGGTAGCGCGTTAGTCGAGGGCACACAGAATAGAGCAATGAATCTGCCTGAATCTAAAGGAGGAGCATGCAGTCGCCGTAGCTGAAGAAGCTATATTTTTGCTCGACGGCGTGGGCATAAGCAGCTAGCACGAACTCTCTGCTTGCGAAGGCGCTGACCAGCATGAGCAGCGTGGATTTTGGAAGGTGAAAGTTGGTGAGGAGGCCGCTGATGATGCGGAATTTGTGGCCTGGGCTGAGAAAGATGCTCGTTTCACCGGAGTGAGGCATTAGTGGTTTGCCGTCTGCGATTGCTGCGCAGTGTTCAAGGGTTCGCGTGGTGGTGGTGCCGGCGGCGATGATGCGATTACCCTTTGCCAGTGCGGTGTTTATCGCTTCGGCGGTGCTGGCAGGAAGGGTGTAATGCTCTGCATGGAGATGGATTTCGTCGAGGTTTTCGGCACGAACGGGCTGGAAGGTTCCTAGGCCGACGTGGAGTGTAAGTGTCTCGATTTGAACGCCTTTTTGCTTGAGTTCGGCGAGGATTTCGGGCGTGAAATGGAGGCCGGCCGTGGGGGCGGCGGCGGAGCCGGGTTGTTGGGAGAAGACGGTTTGATAGCGGTCGCGGTCGTCGGCGGTATCGTCGCGGTGGATGTAGGGAGGAAGCGGCATGTGGCCTATTTTGTTCAGGATGGCGTAGAAGTCCGGCGTGGGCGAGAAGCGTAGCGTGCGTTCGCCGAAGCCTTCTGCGGTGAGGATTTCGGCTTCGAGGAGGGTCTCGGGTTCGCCAGGAGCGTAGAAGAGGAGGCGTTCGCCGGGTTGGACTTTGCGGCTGGGCGCACGAGGGCGGACCAGTCGTGTTCGGCAAGTTGCTGGGTTAGAAGGACTTCGATTCGGCCAGTGGGGTCGGGCGAGTTGTGTTGCGTGCGAAGGCCTGCGCGGGTGGCGTAGAGGCGGGCGGGAATGACGCGGCTGTCGTTGAGGATTAGAAGGTCGCCGGGGCGTAGAAACTGGGGCAAATTGCGGAAAAAATTGTCCTGGTAGGCGGCGGTGGCGCGGTCGAGGACGAGCATGCGGCTGGAACCGCGAATCGCCGGTGGGGACTGGGCAATTAGTTCTTCGGGAAGGTCGAAATTGAAGTCGGATACTCGCAAGTTAGGTCGATTTTTTGATGGTAAATCGTGGTGAATTGCATGGTGGAGCGTGGTGAAAACGTGGTGGCAAGTGTGGTGGATTTTTGGCGCCGAAAAATACGCCACATTTTCAAACTTTATTTTTCATTGCCTCAGCCAGTTCGACGGAGCGGTCGAGCGCGGCTTGAACGGAGGGCAGGTCTGGCGGAGCGGGACGGGTCCATGCGATGGTGACGCGGGAGAAGGGTTTGGGGATTAGGAAGCGATCCCATGAGCGGAGCTGCCAGGCGCTGTGGGGGAGGACGTAGCAGGTGCTGACGTTGGTGTTGACGAGCTGGGCGAGTTGGGCGACGCCGGGTTTGGCGACCATCGCGGGGCCGCGGGGGCCGTCGGCTGTGATCGCGCAGTAGTTGCCGGCGAGGTAGGCGCGCTGCATGTTGCGAAGGCCGGGGGCGCCGTCGCGGGAGCTGGAGCCGCGGATGGCGACGAAGCCGAGCTGCTCGACGGTGCGGGCGATGAGTTCGCCGTCGAAGCTGCGGCTGATGAGGATGGTGAGACCGTAGTTGCGGAAGCGCCATGCGCCGGCGAGCAGGCAGCGGTGCCAGAATGCGTAGACGCCGGGAGGCGGGATGTCGTAGCCGGGAGTGGCCCCCGGCTCGCAGACGTCGCGGTAGCGCAGGGTGATGCCGAGACAGCAGATGGCGAGGCTTGCGATCCGGGGAATGATGGCGAGAGCTATGCGCTGCTTCAGGGTGTAGGTGGAGGCCACTTATTGAGTTTACCTATGGATGGACGTTGTTAGTTGTCGGTTGTCAGTTGTCAGTTCTCAGTTGGGAAGAACGAGGCTGGCTGCGGAGATATCCTCGATAGTTGATGCTGGGATTTCCTATTCACGCGGCGGGCGGTCGTTGCGGCGGTGCTTACGATGCTGCCGTTTTTGGTTGCGGCGTTTTGGCCGCGCGGCTTGCGAGATCGCGTCCGCGCCTGCCTGTCGCCGTTCGCATCGCGCGGCCGGCTGTGTTGTGTGTGCCGTACGTGATCGTTGCGATTTCTTATGGGCAGTTTCGATGGGGTTGGTTTGCGCTCTATCTGCTGCTGCCGGTGGTGGTCAGTTGGCTGCTTTATCGGGCTCATGTTGCCGATCCGGAGGAGCGCGGGGATTGGCGTGATTTTCTGGTGCTTGCTGTTCTGGGTCTTGCGGTGGATCTGCGCTGGTTTGAGCCGGCGTGGCCGGCGCGGCTTGCGGTGTTCAACAAGATGCTGCTGCTGGATGCGGGAATTTATGGCTTTCTTGCGATTCGAAGACTGCAGGGCGTGGGGTTCGATCTTCGGCTTCGTCTGTCGGATCTGAGGATTGGCGGGCGGGAGCTTCTGTTGTATGCGCCGGGTGCCATCGCGCTTGGACTGGTGCTTGGATTTCTGCACTTTCATGCGTATGTTCCGAAGCTCTCTCACGTTGTACTGGCTTGGCTCTTCACGTTTTTCTTTATTGCGGTTCCGGAGGAGCTTTTCTTTCGCGGCTGGATGCAGAATTTGCTGGAGCGACGTTTTGGGAGGGGCTGGGCGCTCGGCACGACAGCTGTTCTGTTTGGGCTTTCACACTTCAACAAGCGCGCAGTGCATTTCAACTGGCGGTACGTTTTGCTTGCTGCGTTGGCTGGAGTGTTCTATGGGCGGGCCTGGCGTCAGGAGCGGCGGGTTGGGGCGTCTGCGGTAACTCATGCGTCGGTCGATACGCTGTGGTCGATTTGGCTGCGGTGATTGGGTGGGTCCGCTGAGGGGAACAAGCAAAGACAAATACAGGTCCTTCGCTGCGCTCAGGATGACACCGGAAAAACAAGGGTCGACGATCAGGGGCGATGACGGGCTGGGTCTAGTGCACAAGAACAAGCAACGACGAATGCGGGGATCCTTCCCCTTCGACTTCGCTCAGGGTCAGGATGACGACGGTAAAAGTTAGGGCGAGCGTGGCAGTCAAGATGACGACGGGAAAAACGATGCTGGACGATCCGGAGGAAAACGATAGTCGACGGTCAGGGGTGTGTTGATGATGCGCGCTGATGGTATCGGAGGTAGCCGAGGCCGACGCGCATGTGATGGTGGAGCGAGTTTGGCACGGTCACTGCGAGACAGAGTCCCAGAATTCCGTGGGCGACGCCGAGGGCGTAGATGTTGCGATAGCGGAGAAATAACAAGCAAGAGATAGCTCCCCAGATGAGCGTGATGGGGGTGAGGATTGGATTGGGAAGATGTGCGAGGGCGAAGATGCCGGTTGCGGCGATGATGGGCGCGGCCTTGCCTGGCAGAAGTCGCAGGAAGCGCAAGAGGAAGTAGCTTTGCAGAAGGAACTGCTGCATGAGAGCCCACACGATATAGCCCCAGCCATGTAAGAGGATCGGCGTAGGTCCGTGCAGGCGGTGCAGGGTGTGGGCGCGCCAGGCGATGAGGATCGCGAGGGCGGAGACAGCGAGGGCGGCTGCTACGATCCAAAGCGATTGAAGGAGGCCTTTGCGGCCGAGGCCAAGCGCGGTCCAGCCATCGCGACGCGCCCATGTGGTTGCGACGATCCATGCGAAGGCGAGCCAGTAGAGGATTCTTTGAGTGGGGTTGGCGGTCCAGACGGTTGCGAGGATGAGGGCGTAGGCGACTGTAAGATCCAGTAGATCTCGCTGGGCAGACCTTGGCTGGTTGGTCGTGGCAAGTCCCGCCGATAGTACTTCCGACGTCACTGGAGCAATCCTCGCTCTGCAAATGCACGATCTTCTCTAGATATTACGATCTTTTTCATGCCAAGTGTGCTTTGCTTAAGGCGTTTAGTGGAGGGCTGCCAATGCGTTTCTCAAATCGACTGCACGTGCTTTTCTTCTTCGTTTTCCTGGTCGCGCCGATGCCAAGGTTTACGGCTTTCGCACAGACGACGACTGCGCCCGCGGTCCACGATGAAGACGAAGATTTGCGGAAGACGGTGCGAGAGCTTGCTCTGCGTGTGAGCGCGCTGGAGGAGGAGTTGCACAGGCAGCGAAGCGCGACGACGGAGTCGGCGTCACTGCAGCCTGCTTCGTATGTTGTGCCGCGGGTGGATGTGCGGAGCAGCGTGGAGAGCGTGACGAGCAGCGCGGTGGCGGAAGCAGCGCCGGTGTGCGACGGTGCAGGCTGCGACTACGCAAAGCGCACCGGCGCCTTTGACACTGCCGACGCAGTTGCCGGGCGGAGCAACGCTGAGCTATTCCTTCGACGGCTACTATATGTACGACTTCAACCAACCCATTGGGAGGGTTGTGTACCTGCGGGCGTATGACATATTGAGCAATGCCTTCAGCGTCAATCAGGCTTCCGTTGTGTTTGATCTGGATCCGGATGTCGCAGCCGGTAGAAGGTACGGAGTCCGGCTCGATCTACAGTTCGGGCAAGCGACTGCAACGCTGCAGGGTAATCCGGCGAATGAGGCGAGGCCGGATATTTACAGGAACATCTTTCAGGCCTATGGGACTTATGTGGTTCCCGTTGGCAAGGGGCTAACCGTGGACTTCGGCAAGTGGTCGAGTTCGCTTGGGATCGAAGGGAACTATACGAAGGATCAGGTGAACTATTCGCGCTCGTTCTTCTTTGACTATCTGCCCTTCTACCATATGGGGGTTCGCGCCAGCTATAAGGTGAACGATAAGCTCGCGCTGAACTACTGGATCGTGAATGGGACGGACCAGACGGAGCCGACAAACTCCTTCAAGGATGAGCTGTTTGGATTTACTGCGCAGCCTACGAAGAATATCTCGTGGACGATGAACTACTACAACGGACAGGAGCATCCGGATTCGGAGGCGGCTACGAACTGCACCGTGCCGCTGCAGCCGGGCTTGTGTTTGCAAAAGATCAATCCCGCACCGAATGGGAAGCTGCACATCTTCGACAGCTACGCGACATGGAATGCGACGCCTAAGCTGACGATGTCGGTTGAGGGCGACTACGTGATCGAAAGGGAGTGGGCGAATGCGGCGCCGGGCGAGTCGTCTGCTCCGTCGATTGTGGATGGCGGCGCTGCGTATACGCGATACCAGTGGACGCCGAAGACGGCGTTGGGCGGGAGGTTTGAATACTTCAACGACCGGAATGGACTGTACAGCGGAACGGATCAGGCGCTGAAGGAGTTCACGGGAACGTATGAGTACAAGTTTGGCGAGGGTTTCCTGGCGCGGCTGGAGTACAGGAGAGACTGGAGCAATGTGCCGTACTTCCTGACGAACAAGCCTGGGGTGCTGTCGGCGAGTCAGCCGACGTTCACGGTGGGGATGGTGTGGTGGACCGGAGGGAAGCAGGGGGCTTGGTAGCTGCTTCCCTCGGCTGGATGCGGGTTTAGCTGTATCTGAGCCAGCGGAGGATTTCGGGCAGGTTGGGTTTCTTGCCGTACATGAGGATGCCGACGCGGTAGATGCGACTGGCGAACCAGAGAACGAAAACGATGGTGAGGATGAGATCGAAGATGGAAAGCGCGATCTGCCAGACGGGGGGCTGATGCACGGCGATGCGCACGTACATGATGAGCGGCGTACAGAAGGGGAAGAAGGAGAAGGCCTTCGCGATGATGCCGTCGGAGTCGGTGACGACGCGCAGGATGACGACGGAGCAGGCGATGAGGGGCAGCATGAGGAACATGTTTAGCTGCTGGAGTTCCTGTTCGGAGCTGGTCATGGCGCCGAGCGCGGCGGCGACGCTGGAGTAGAGGATGTAGCCGAGCAGGAAGAAGAGGATGAAGAAGCCAATCTGCGTGGGCGTGATGGAGAGTTCGACCCCTGCGGCGAGGAGACCGGCTTTGATGATGATCGCCCCGGCGACGATCCAGATGCCGATCTGAGTGAGACCGACGGCGCCGACTCCGAGGACCTTGCCGGCCATCATCTCTTCCGGGCGGATGGTGGCGAGGAGGACTTCGAAGATGCGGGAGGTCTTCTCTTCGATGATGGAGCGGGCGACGTTCATTCCGTAAAAGAGGATGACGAAGTACATGAGAAAGAAGAGCGCGTAGACGCTGGCGAAGGCGCCGCCGTTATCCTTCGTGATGAGTTCGACGGGCTTGAGGAGGGAGTCGACGTCGGGCTTCGACATGCCCGTGTTGCCGAGGCCTTCGCGCGTGAGAACAGTGCGGATGGACTGGCGGAGCAGAGAGGGCGTGAGGATGTCGGCCTTGGCTTTGGGGATCCACTCGAAGGTTGGGCGTGTGTGAGGGATCGCGGGTGGGGTGACCCAGAGGTAGCCGTCGAGGGTGCGGTCTTTGAGTCTCTGGTCGAGTGTGTCGCGGGTGTCGGCGGCGGGAGGGGAGACGACTTCGACTGTCGCTTTGTTTTCCTTGACGCTTTCAAGCTCGGATTTGAGGTCGGTGCCGAACTGAGGGTCTTGAGTGACGACTGCGATGCGCCGGGCAGCGGATCTGCCGTTCGCGAGGGCTGCGCCGTAGACCAGGCCGCCCATGAGGAGCGGGATGAGGATGGTCATGATGAGAAAACTTTTTGCGCGGACGCGCTCGAGGTATTCGCGCTTTGCGATGAGCCAGATATTAAGCATCGACATTTTCTCCTACGGTCTCGATGAAGATCTCTTCGAGGGTGGGCTCCATGACTTCGAAACGGGTGATGCGAGTGCCGCGCTGAATTGCAGCGGCGAGGAGGGGCTGTGCATCGGGGCTGACGTGGTCGACGCTGCGAAGCTTGATCTCTGCCTGGCCGCCGTAGTTCTTCGCGCTTTCGACGGATGGGTGCGAGAGGAAGGAGTCGTCGCCCTCGAAGGTGACCTGGATGCGGTTGCGGGGATAGCGGCTCTTGACCTCGCGCATGCCGCCGGAGAGAACGAGATGGCCGCGGGAGATGAGGGCGATGGCGTCGCAGATCTTTTCAACCTGATCCATGCGGTGGGTGCTGAAGAGGATGGTCTTGCCCTGCTTGCGGAGATCGATGAGGGTGTCCATGAGTAGAGCGGCGTTGACGGGATCGAGTCCGCTGAAGGGTTCGTCCATGATGATGAGGTCGGGCTCGTGGAGCAGGGCAGCGATGAACTGAATCTTCTGCTGCATGCCCTTGGAGAGCTCTTCGGTCTTTTTCGAGATGGCTTCGGTGATCTCCATGCGCTCGCACCAGACGTGGGCGCGCTTGCTGGCGGTGTGGGCATCGAGGCCGTGCAGCTCGCCGAGGAAGATGAGCTGATCCATGACCTTCATCTTCTTATAGAGACCGCGTTCCTCGGGCAGGTAGCCGACGCGCGTAAGCTGGGCGCGATTGAAGGGTTGGCCGAAGAGGTTGACGGTGCCGGAGTCGGGAATCGTCATGCCGATCATCATGCGGATGGAGGAGGTCTTGCCGGAGCCGTTGGGGCCGAGGAGGCCGAACATGCTGCCTGGTTCGATGGTGAAGCTGAGTCCTGCGACGGCGACCTTGGTGTCGTAGGCTTTTCTGACTTGTTGCAGTTCTACGATGGGCATGGGTTCTCGTGTTTGTGAGGGTATGGTCAGTTTAGCAGGGGCCATTGATGTCTACCGTCGGAGAATGGCTGATTCGATGTTGATAGCATCGATGTGTGCTGGAACTCTCTACACCGGTCAAGTATCTGAAGCGAGTGGGTGAGCGCGTCGCTGTCGAGTTGGCGAAGCGGGGCGTCGAGACCGTGGAAGACCTGCTCTATCATCTGCCGTTTCGCTATGAAGACCGGTTGAATCCCGTGCCGATGAGTGCGCTGCAGGCGGGGACGATGGCGTCGGTTATCGGCGAGGTGCGGGGAACCGTGCTGCTGCATACGCGCCACATGCCGCTGTTTGAGATGACGGTTGGGCAGGGGCTCAATACGGTCAAGGCGATGTGGTTTCGCGGGACCTATTTGCGAGATAAGTTTCATGTGGGGCAGATGGTGGCGCTGTACGGCAGGCTGGAGCCTTCGCGGTCGAACGTGGGGAAGTTCAAGATGATTCAGCCGCAGTTTGAGATTCTGCCTGCGCATGGCGACCCAGATACAGAGTCGATGCTGGAGGTGGGGCGGATTGTGCCGGTGTACGAGACGCTGGGCGGGACGACGGCATGGGGCGCGAAGCTGGGGTCGAAGTGGCTGAGGCGGCTGATCTGGAGTTTGTTTGACGAGTTTGAGAAGCAGGGTTCGAGCGGTTTACATCCCACCCTTCGCAAAGACGCGAAGGATGGGGCACCCGGGCAGCATGGGCAAGGAGAGACTGGTTGGGCGGAGACACTGCCGGCGGCACTGCGTGAGAGGTTGAAGCTGCCGGGGCGGCTTGCGGCATTGAAGGCGGTGCATTTCCCGGAGGCTGGCACGCCGATGGCGGAGTTGATGTCGGCGGCGACTCCGGGGCATCGGCGGCTGATCTTTGAGGAGCTGTTTTATCTGGAGCTTGGGCTGGAGCTGAAGCGGCGGCGAATGCGGGAGCGCGAGGGCACGGCGTTTGTGACCAATGTGAAGGTGCGGGAGGCGATCAAGCAGGTGCTTCCGTTCCATCCGACGACCGCGCAGAAGCGAGTGCTCGGGGAGATCGCGAGTGATATGCGGAGACCGCAGCCGATGCGGCGGTTGCTGCAGGGAGACGTGGGCTCGGGCAAGACGATCGTCGCAATGCAGGCTGCGCTGGTGGCGATTGAGAACGGCTACCAGGCTGCGTTGATGGCGCCGACGGAGATTCTGGCGACGCAGCACTATCTCTCTGCACGAAAGCTGCTCGGGGATGTGCTCTCTCCGCGCACGGGCACGGCCCTATCGCGTGACGTTGCTGACGGGGTCGCTGGATGAGGCGACGAAACGTGAGGCGAGGGGAAGAATCTTTCGCGGGGAGACGGACCTGGCGATTGGCACGCATGCGCTGATCGAAGACAAGGTGGACTTCGACAATCTGGGACTGGTGATTGTGGATGAGCAGCATCGTTTTGGTGTGCAGCAGCGGTTTCGGTTGATGAAGAAGCCGGGTGCGCTCGATCCGGATGTGCTGGTGATGACTGCTACGCCGATTCCGCGGACGCTTGCGCTGACGTTGTATGGGGATCTGGATGCGAGTGTGATTGACGAGCTGCCGCCGGGGCGCACTCCGATTGTGACCCGACGAACGACAGAAGAGCGGGCTGAGGATGTTTGGGGTTTTGTGAGAAAGCAGGTGGAGGCGGGACGGCAGGCCTACATTGTTTATCCGGTGATTGAGGGGGCGAAGGATGATCAGCCGGAGTTGGATTTTGCTCGGGATGAAGAGGTGGAGCCGGACGATCCTCTGAGCACGGTGGCTGGGAAGAAAAATGCAGGTTCCTCCACTGCGCTGCGCTTCGGTCGGAATGACACATCAGTAAAAGGTTCGAAGAAGGCAACGGCGAGTGCGAGTGCTAAGGCAAAGGGTAAAGGGGCGAAGGCGGAGAGGTTGTTTGAGCCGAAGAAGGCGTTGCGGGCGGCGACGGATATGTATGAGGAGTTGCGGGTGGGGCCGCTTGCCGGGCTGCGGCTTGGGTTGTTGCATGGCCGGTTGAGTGCGGACGACAAAGAAGTAACGATGCGGCGGTTTCAGCGCGGTGATATCGATGTTCTGATCGCAACGACGGTGATTGAAGTGGGCGTGGATGTGGCGAACGCAACGGTGATGGTGATTGAACATGCAGAGCGGTTTGGGCTGGCGCAGATGCATCAACTACGGGGGCGCGTGGGGCGTGGAGCGGCGAAGAGTTACTGCATTCTGATGACAGGCGGAAGAGTGAGCGAGCAGGCTGAGGCTCGGCTGGATGCGATGGTTCGGACGCAGAATGGGTTTGAGCTTGCAGAACTGGATCTGCAACAGCGCGGGCCGGGTGAGTTTTTTGGAACGAGGCAGGCTGGATTGCCGGAGTTTCGCGTTGCGAATTTGATTCGCGACCGCGCGGTGCTGGAGTTGGCTAAGGCCGAGGCTGTACGCTTTGCGGAGTCGCCGGACCCGGCTGTTTCGCAAGAGGAGAAGGCCGCGGTGTGGGCGCGGTTGAAACTGCAGTGGCAGCGAAAGTATGGGTTGGTGGAAGCCTGAGATCTTCTTGCCCTAAGTCGAAGGGTCAAGCGAAGAGCGAAGAGTTATTGGTCGAACGCTTTTGACGATCACGGTCAGTTGGGTTCTTCGGGGTCCTTCGCTGCGCTCAGGATGACGACAAAGACGGTAAGGAATTCGGACGACGGTGAGCGATCGACTGTTTTAGGACGCTGTGGCGTGGGCGTACGTGCCCACTGAGGGTTGGGGCACAGTTGGGGCGATGGCCTTTTTGGGGCCGCGCTTTCGGGCTACGAGGACGCGGATGCGCTCGATCATTTCGGCGGGAGAGCAGGCGCCTTTGGGAAGGAAGACGTCGGCGTGGAGCGCGCGATCGAAGGCGTTGACGGTGCCGGAGATGATCATCGCGGGCAGGCCGGGATGCAGTTGTTTGGCGCGCCGCACCAGTTCGTTTCCGTCCATCTGGGGCATTAGAAGATCGCAAAGGACAAGGTCGAGTGAGCCAGGGAGAGAGCGCTCCAGGACCTCGATTGCTTCCTGTGCAGAGGTCACTGCAATGACACGGTAGCCACGAGTTTCGAGAAGAAAGGTTCGGACAGAGAGCACTTGTTCGTTGTCATCGATGCAGAGAATCGTCTTCTTCGGGCGCATGCAGTCTCACTTCTGCCGGACGCCACCTTGTGGTGGCTCGCAGCCGATGGGCCAGTCTGGTGCGTCTGCTGGTTAGCAGGCGCACCGGTCTGGTGGTGTTCCATAGATTGCCCCGTGGCCCGGCCGAATGCGGCCCTTCGGCGCGTGATGGGTCTTCTGCTCCGTGAGAGCGGAAGACGAGAGAGCAAAGCTCTACTGTCTGGTCCACTGGGGATCAGGGCCATCTGTCCGGCGAGCGAAGCTGCCGAACCGCGGGGTGCGAGAGAGGCCTTGTGCCGCGGCAGGTTGCCACACGGCTCCAGAAGGCAACAGATCGTTCTGCTGCGAATACAGTAGAGACGATGCCGGAGGAAATGGCATCGGCCTCAGTGCGTGTGCAGGCAGCGAGGTTGCGCTTGGGGAGTCGCGACTGCGGGGCAGTCAAGCTTCTCTCAACTCAAATTGTCAGAAAACAGGCGAAAGCACTTTTCATCTCCAACGACGCCGCACATTGCGTGCAACGTCGTCGTCAACGCTTTCCAACAGTACGAATGGTTGGCGAGCTTGGCAACGGCGAAGTTATAGCGAAGACGGCCGATATTAGGGATTGCGCATCCACCGATGCGTGAAATGGCGGGAATTCATTGAGGATTCACGAGGGTCGCCTGTTGAAATCGCGTGCATCACGGCAGGAAAAAGCGTCCGGTTGCAACAGGAATGGTGCGACCTCCGACGAACACTTTTGTGACCCTGCCATCATCTAATGTTGCGCTGACGTAAATGCGGCTGGGGCGAAGCATCTCGATTCCCTGTTCGATGACGATGGGTTGTCCGCTGGCGACAGCTCCGTGACGCACGAGATAGGCGATGGCGCAGCCCGATGCCGAACCGGTGGCGGGATCTTCGCCGTTGTCGAACTGCATGCGCGCGTGCCAGTCTGCTCCTGAGTTCGCGCCAGCGCGAGTGATGCAGTGGAAAAATTTCGCGTCGATGCGTTCGAGATAGGCGCGGGCGATCGCTGGCGAGATGCGCAGACGCGCGGCGACTTCGAGCGACCGCAGCGGCACGATGCAGAAGGACATGCCGGTGGAGACGATTTGCGCAGGAAGATCGGGATCGAGGTCGTCCGACGAGAGGCCGAGTGCTGCGGCAATCGATCGCGATCTCCTGCTGTTGCGATGTCGCCGAAGGCGGGATCGTTCTGTTGCATGGTGCCGAAGACGCCTTGTCGCACTCCTGGGGCGCTGTGAAGCTGACTGGGATGGGGCCGATGCGGAGATCGAGGGTGATCTGTTCGGCGCCGCGAAAGATCGGGTGGTTGCAGTAGAGCCAGCTTGCGGTGCCGAGGGTGGGATGGCCGGCGAAGGGGAGTTCTTCGGTGGTGAGGAAGATGCGGACCTGGACGCCGCGTTCGCGTTCGACCTCGGCGGTCGCGGGGAAGGATGAAGGTGGTTTCGCTGAGGTTGGTCTCGCGGGCGATGGCCTGCATCTCGTCGGTGGAGAGGCCGCGCGCATCGGTGAAGATGGCGAGAGCGTTGCCTTCGAGCGGGTGTTCGGCGAAGACATCACCTGGGCGAAGTCGTATGCGCAGTGGGCGGTCGGCGGGGCTGTATCTAAAGTTGCAGTCGAGGATGATTTGACATGGAGGCTCCTCAGACGTATGTTTTCGATAGACCGCAATGGGGCAAACTGCTTCATGCTAGCCAGGCTGGCAGCGGTCCAAAAGATTAGCCATGACGATGACGCCGAACACGACCATCCACCCTGCTGCTGTTGCTGTATGCCGGCGTGGGTGGGTGGATAAGCGAATCGAAGCAAGTATCGATTCGAGCAGCGCAGAACCCACCCAAGAGCCAATGAGCCGGGTGGGTTTTTTAGTTTGCGCAAATCAGGGCCATTGATGATCTTATTCCAGTTGGGAAGACCCCAAAGAAAGAGAATCGAAATATGTCACTCCGCATCAATGATGTAGCTCCCGATTTCACTGCCGAGACCACCCAGGGAACGATCCATTTCCATGAATGGATCGGCGATAACTGGGCGGTGCTGTTCTCGCACCCGAAGGACTTTACGCCGGTCTGCACGACCGAACTGGGCGCGGTGGCGGGCTGGAGGCGAGTTTGCGAAGCGCGGCGCCAAGGTGATCGGGCTGAGCGTGGATCCGGTGGAGAACCATGGCAAGTGGGCGAAGGATATTGAAGAGGTGAGCGGGTCAGCGGTGAACTACCCGATCATCGGCGACACGGAGTTGAAGGTCGCCAAGCTGTATGACATGCTGCCGGGCGATGCAGGCGACAGCTGCGAAGGGCGCACTCCGGCGGACAATGCTACGGTGCGCACGGTCTTCGTGATCGGGCCGGACAAGAAGCATCAAGCTGACGCTGGCGTACCCGATGACGACCGGGCGCAACTTCGACGAGATCATTCGCGTGCTGGATTCGATGCAGTTGACGGCGAAGCACAAGGTGGCGACGCCGGCGAACTGGAAGCAGGGCGAAGACGTGATCATCACCGGCGCAGTGTCGAACGAAGATGCGGAGAAGATCTTCCCGGGCTACAAGACGGTGAAGCCGTATCTGCGGACGACGTCGCAACCGCGGTAGTTTTGAATTAGCACCGCCGCCGCGACTTTGGTTGTGCGGCGGACAAGGGCACCGATGGCGAAGTGGCTAACGCGCTGGTCTGCAAAACCAGTATTCATGGGTTCAAATCCCATTCGGTGCTCCAATAAAGTAGCTACTGCCACGCTTTTTGCGCTACCTCTCACAATTCCAGATTTCCTGTTGGTCTGCCGATCATCGGCATTTCGCCCGAGGCTGCGGAAAGGGCGTAGACTTGCGCACGGGTTCTGGCAAATCGGTGTGAAACGACACCGGTAAAAGTAGGGCTAGTGGCGACGGCGGTCGCGGGCTGCAAGTGGCGGCTATGTATGCGATCTTTGTACTTGATCTCAGGATTTTAAGTGGGATCCGGCGAAGCAGGAATCCTTCGCTAAAATCGCCAACTTGTAGATTGATACGAGCTGGTTCGTGATGCAGGAGCCTCGAATGAAGATGGCAACGTCTCGTGTGTCAGCTTTGCTGTGCGTCGCTATGGTGTTGCCTGTGCTTGGCCAGGCGCCCGCGAAGCCGGTCGATACTCCTATCGATAGACCGGATATTTTGAAGCAATACGACGAGGCGATCGACCAGGTTGCCGAACGGGCCATGCAGTCGGTGGTTGAGATAGAAGTCACCGGGTTCGGAAAGTCCGAGAGCGACGACGACAGTCAGGACGAACAAACTTTGCAGCGGCAGCGCGCAATCGGTTCCGGCGTAGTCGTCGATCCGGACGGCTACATCATTACCAACAACCATGTCGTCGCGGGTGCACTTCGAATTCGAGTGATTGTTTCGCCACCAACGGTCGATTTGCTGACAGGCCACATTCAACTGTCGAATCCGCAGCGCGTCTATGAAGCGAAATTGATTGGGACGAATCGTTACGCTGATCTCGCGGTCATCAAGATCGAGGCTCACGATCTGCCTGCGATCGCGCTGCCGGAGCTGTTTCATGTGCACCTGGGCCAGACTGTCATTGCAATCGGGGCGCCCCAGGGTCTCGACCACACCATCACGAAGGGGATTGTGAGCGCGGTAGGCAGACAGCCAGAGCTGGATCGGCCGATGGTTTATGTGCAAACCGACGCTCCTATCAATCCAGGCAATAGCGGCGGTCCGTTGGTGGACCGCGACGGAAATCTTATTGGCATCAATACTTTCATTTACAGTTCAACTGGCGGGAGCGAGGGTCTCGGCTTCGCTATCCCTGAGCCAGTGGTTCGATTTGTCTATCTCGAATTAAAAGCTCGAGGAATGGTGCCGTCCGTCACGATAGGGGCGCATGCACAGACGATTACGCCTGACCTGGCGTTGGCTCTGAAACTGCCTCAGGACCACGGCGTAATTTTCTCTGATATCGAAGCGCACGGTCCGGCTGCGCAGGCCGGAGTAAGGATTAAAGATATTGTCGCGACCATCGACGGGGTTCCGATCGACTCGTTCCCAAAGTACACGGCGTATCTCTACATCCATAAACGAGGCACGCCGTTGCGAATTGAAGTTCTGCGTGATGACAAGCGGATCGCGCTCTCCCTGACCGCGATTGATTTGCTACCAACGGTGGAGAGTCTCTCGGATCTCGTAAATCCACGGAGAGATCTGATTCCATCTCTCGGCATCTTCGTACTCGACCTCAATGACCTCATCGCCGCGGCATTGCCCGGACTCCGTTCGAAGCATGGTGCCGTAGTAGCGGGACTCCTTGCCGGAGAGCCGGCAACCGTAGCGAATCTCGAGGTGGGTGACGTGATCCGATCGATCAATGGTAAGTCGCTCAATAGCTCAGAGGAACTGCGCGAGCAACTTGCAAACTTCAAACCTGGTGACTCGGTCGCGCTTGAGGTAGAACGGCAGTCGACGCTTCAATATGTCGCATTCGAAATTGAATGAGTCTTTTGAGAACTCTTCCAAGCAGCTTAGGCAGATTTCCGTTTCGGCGGGGTCTTCGAAGACTTGACCAGCCCAATTCCCTTCTTGGCTTCGTCCTTTTCGCTGGCAACGGGCTTCTTCGGAACGCGCTTGCTTGAGGCGCTCTCCGCACCGCCGAGGCTCTTTCTCAATGCGTCCATGAGGTTCACAACCTTTCCTGTGGGTTGTGCGGTCTCTTCTTGCGGCACAGGAAGTTTGTTAAATCTTGGCGTCTATCAGTGCTCTGACTGCGACTTCGTATCCATCTTCGAACTTTGACAACTCGAGCTTTGCGGTTTTCTTCGCGATCAGAGATTCTGCAAGTTCGAGGGATTCTTGGTTGATGTCGACTGCCTTGAGATCTTTGAAATACTCGCTCTCGTTTCGGAGTTCGTTCGAATATCTCAGCGTGTAGGCCATCATGCCGCCATGAGTTTCGTCACCGGCAGGCCGGATCGCGATGATGTTCTCACGTCCTGCGAAGGAAACTTTTCCAATCGCAATCTTCCCGCTCTTCTGCAGCGCCTTACGAATTACTGCAAACGCCTCCGCCTGGCTGTCATTTTCCGGCACGACAAAATAGGGCTTCTCAATGTATTCGGGCAACAACTCATCCATCGCAACAAACTGAGTGACATCGATCGTATGTTTAGACGGCACCTTCAAATTTTCCAGCTCGCTCGGCTCGATCAGGATGTACTCGCCCTTGCGGTGCTCGTAACCTTTGACAATCTCGTCCTTGCCCACTGCCGCGCCCGCAGACTCTTCGCCAGAGTCGACGGCACTTTGCAATACCTTCTGATGACGGATTCTCTCGCCGGTGCTTCGGCTGATCTGGTGGAAGCTGATGCCGCTCTTAGATTCGGTCGCTACGAAAAGTTGAACGCCGAACGAAACAAGCGATACCTGAATTCGTCCAGTCCAATAAGGGCGTGCCATGAATGACCTCGATTATGTCTATTAGTCAGACTTCTCAGCGTTCATCCATGATGCTCCATTTCTAGTGCGATTCCAACATCATTTTCTGCGTTGATTCGCCTCTTCTTCGCCCATGTTTACGCCTAAGTTACGAGGGTGCACAGACACGATCATTTGCTTTGAGCGAGAGAGCAGTCTGAATTTTCTAGTGATAGATAATCGCTTGTCTCGGGACTCAAAGAGACAAGTGGACACTTGACACAGATAGCTCCACGAATGCCCAATGGTCCTTGCTATGCGGCCGCGTGGTTTGGTTTTTGAGTCGCGAGCCGTGATTGTAGGGATCTCGAGGGTACATGAATCTTCATAATCTGGCGGTCAGGTTCTCTGCCCGCGGTGTCTTCGTTTTGTTTCTACTGACAGCACTGACTTCCTCTTTTGCCCATGCATTCGGCGCAAACAAAGTTGATGTCTGGCTGACAACTCCAGATAAAAGGTATCTGCTGGCGGAACAGCCTACGCGGCTTCCGTTCACCAAGGCCTCACCCAACGCGAAAGCTATTGTTGTCGACGATCAAATGAAATTCCAGACCATGGATGGTTTCGGCCATGCTCTCACTGGCGGTACCGCGCAACTGATGATGAAGATGACACCGGCAGCACGTGCCGCGCTTTTAAGGAGCTCTTCGGCAATGGTCCTACTCAGATTGGGATTAGTTATCTTCGTGTCAGTGTCGGCGCCTCTGACATGAACGACCATGTCTACACATACGACGACATGCCGGCCGGGGAGACCGACCCTGATCTAAAGCAATTTTCCCTCTCACCAGACCGCGCCGACGTGATTCCAGTTCTGAAAGAAATACTGGCCATCAATCCCAAGGTCACGATTCTCGCTTCGCCGTGGACCGCTCCAAGCTGGATGAAGGACAACGAAGACGTCAAGGGTGGCAGCTTGAAGAAGGAGTACTACGGAACGTACGCGGACTACTGGGTAAAATATCTGAAAGGCATGAAGGCCGAAGGAATCTCGATCGATGCCCTGACTCCGCAAAACGAGCCGGAGAATCCAAAGAATACGCCCAGTATGGTGATGACTGCGGATGAAGAGGCACTGTTCATCGGCAAGTATTTGGGCCCTGCGATCTCGAAAGCCGGTCTAGAGACGAAGATCATCAGCTTCGATCACAACTGCGATAACCCGAACTATCCGATTACGATTTTGAAAGATCCCGACGCGAGCCGATACACCGATGGCTCCGGTTTCCACCTTTATCTTGGACAAATCGGCGCGATGACCACCGTTCACGACGCCTTCCCGCAAAAGAATCTCTACTTCACGGAGCAGATGGTGGTTTCGCGCAAAGGCGCAACGGAGTTCGAGATTGCGAATCCCGTTGCACGTTTAATCATCGGAGCGCCGGAGAACTGGAGCCGCAACGTACTGCTTTGGAACCTTGCGGCCGACCCTGAGAACGGTCCCCACACAAGTAATGGCGGTTGTCCCTCATGCTCCGGTGCGCTCACGCTCGATGGTGATAGTGTGACGCGTAATATTGCGTACTACGCGCTTGCCCATGCATCGAAATTCGTGCCTCCCGGATCGGTAAGGATAGCCTCAACCACCTCCGTCGATGGCCTTCCTCAGATTGCATTTTTGACTCCTGATAAACATCACGTGTTAATCGTGAGCAATACGACGCAAACTGAGGCCAGCTTCTCTATCCGGTTCAAAGGCAAAGATGCGCTCGCGACCCTTCCGGCCGGAGCTGTAGCGACCTACGTCTGGTGAACGCGCCCACATCCTGTTCAGCAGGAAGCCTCATTTCACGTTTCGATAGACGATCGATTGCATTGAGGTGTAGCGTTTAGTCGAAAGCAAGGAGCTTGTATGTTGCGTCGTGATTTCGTCCGCGCGGTTGTTTCTGTCAGTATCGCGCCCAGGTTGTTGCTATCGCAGCAGACCGCCAATCCGGCTCCGCCACTGCCTGCACCTGTCCCGTGGACGCTCGGGCTGAACCCGAAGACTCCGCTGCCGCACACGGAAGTTTCCGACGGTATCGCGGAGACCGCACCGCGATTCTTTGCGGCAGTGCAAATGGCAACTTTAATCCGGCTTTGTGATGTACTCCTGCCGCCAATAGGAAATAAGCCAGGGGCACTGCAAGCCGGGACGCCACTGTTCCTCGATTTCCTCATCGGCGACTCGCTCCAGCCGCGCCAGAAGGTTTACACCAGCGGTTTGAACTGGCTGGATTCAGAGTCTCAAAAGCGATATCAGAAGTCATTTGCCAAGCTCGATGATCGGCAAGTCGATGCAATATTGAAGCCATATTTACGCACCTGGATGAGCGACCATCCGCCCATCGAAGCACATGCGGACTTCGTCAACATCGCGCACGAAGACATTCGCACCGCGACCATCAACTCAAAGGCATGGAGCGATGCGACGTCATCCGACGCACGGGCATCAAGTGGCGACTCTCTCTACTGGTATCCCATTGAACCCGACATTTATGCGGAAGGTTCACAATGCGCGCGGATACCAGCTCGCTCCACCACCGCACCCAAGACATGCTGTCGCCATACCCGCCTATCCGCGTTAGAACTCTTCGACTACACTTACGGACTTTATGACGAACGAAACTTTCGATGTGTTGATTATTGGGTCGGGACACGCTGGAGGCATGGCGGCAAAGGTCCTCACTGAGAGTGGCGCTCGTTGCCTGATGTTGAACGCCGGTCCTGTAGCGGATGTGGCTCGCAACGCCGAACACAAGCCTGCGTACGAGTTACCCTATCGTGGTTTCAGGCCGCCAGGCCGGCTGGAGCATGTATTCCAGGCCAACGAGTTCAACGCGAATGTGTGGGTCGATGAGCAAGAGGTTCCGTATACGTTTGAAGCGGAGAATCCATACAACTGGGTTCGTGTGCGACTCTTCGGCGGGTCGGTCACTCTTCTGGTCGCGACAATCGTTTCGCCTGAGCGACTATGAGTTCAAGGCCAAGTCTCACGACGGCTTCGGAGAAGATTGGCCGATCAGCCTCGCAGATTTGGCACCGTACTACTCGCGCGTTGAAGATATCTTTCAAGTAGCCGGTGCAATGGATGGTCCACCGCAGATGCCGGATGGGAACTTCGTTCTCGACAACGCCCCATGGTCTCAGTCGATGCAGCGTTTCATGGCGGCCGGCAAGCCGTTCAATATGCCGGTCTGCAAGCAGCGTCGTGCCCTCGGTCGTGATGGCCTGGCCAGCTCGGTTAATCTTTTGCTTCCGGATGCGGAGAAAACAGGCAGGCTTACCTCGATCGCCAACGCTGTTGTGCGCGAGTTGACGGTAGACAAGAACACAGGCGCCCGAATGGTTGTCATTTTGTGGATCGTCTTTCGCGGCGCGAGATGTCCGTCAAAGCGCCTGTTGTCGTGCTGGCCGCAGGGACGCTCGAGAGTACACGTCTGCTGTTGAACTCAGGGATCGGCAACTCGAGTGGCCTCGTGGGACGTTATCTCATGGATCAGGTTTACGGTCCTGGCGTGACCTGCTCTGTTCCCGAGGCGCGCAACGGCAAAGCGACGAAGGAGCTGATGGGCGGGGGAGCGATCGTGCCGCGCTTCCGCAACATCACAACAAAGAGCGACAAGTTTCTTCGCGGCTACGCACTCAATGTCACAAGCAGCACCGGTGCGGTCAGCCCGAGGAACTTCGCGGCCTATGGCGCGGAGCTCGAACTGAAGCTACAGGAATATCACGGCAGCTCTTTCCACATGACAATGATGGGCGAGGTCCTTGGGCGATATGAGAACCATGTTCGGATCAACAAAGACAAGGTAGATGCGTGGGGCATCCCCGTGCTGCACGTCGAGACAAAGTACACAGCCAATGAATACGACATGGCGAAGGATGCTGTTGAGGTTGGATCTGCTGTTGCCGAGGCCGCGGGATTTGAAGTGCTCTCGACGAACAAAATCCCCAACCCGCCGGGCTATAGCATTCACGAGGTTGGAACATGCCGCATGGGCGACGATCCTAAGCGAAGCGTCCTAAATAAGTGGTGTCAGAGCCACGACCACAAGAATCTGTTCGTTGTGGATGGAGCGAGCTTTACGAGTGCAGGATGGCAGAACCCCACAATGACGATCCTCGCACTATCCATGCGCGCATCGGAGTACCTTGCGGGCGAAATAAACAAAAAGAATATCTAGGGGAAAACCGTGACGATGATCTCTCGCAGACAGTTTGTCGGCTCTACCGCGGCCTTTGCCGCACTCAGTTTCGCCAATCGCGCCTTCGCCACTCCGCTGGGCTTACCGCTTGGCATTCAACTGTATTCCGTCCGCCAGCAGATGGCGGTGGATCTTGATGAAGCGCTGGCCGCAATTAGTGCTGCGGGTTATACGGAAGTCGAAGCCGCTTCGCTTCCCAAGAAAAGCGCTAAGGAGATTCGTACCGCGCTGGACAAGGCTGGTTTGAAGTGCGTCAGCGCGCATCATTCGTTCTCTGATTTCTACACTCACTTCGATGAGACCGTGGCGTACGACAAAGAGCTCGGTGTGAGCTTCGTCATCTGCGCCAGCCCCGGCCACCGTCCCCAGGCATCAGCCGGAACTCCCGGCGGCGATGCGCCGTTCACGCTTGACGATTGGCGCTATAACGCGGATCAGTTCAACTCCTTTGGCGAGAAGGCCGCGGCAGCGGGCGTCCGCTTTGGCTACCACAATCACACTCGCGAGTTTGTTGTTACCGAAGGCAAGACCCCTTATATGGAGCTGCTGCGACTAACGGATCCGAAGAAAGTGACTTTCGAGCTCGATTGCGGATGGGTGATGGTAGCGGGCGCAAATCCAGCTGAGATCATGAAGGATCATCCTTACCGAATCACGATGCTTCACGTAAAAGACTTCTCACTTCCGGCGAACCCTTCGCCTGAGAACCATGAAGCTAAGGTGACGGAGTTGGGCAGAGGCAGTGTGGACTACCGCCCCGTCTTTGCGCAGGCAGCAAAGACGCAGCACATTCAGCATGCCTTCGTAGAGCAGGAGGCCTTCGACATGCCGTGGAAGGAATCGCTAAAAGTAGACGCGGACTATCTGCGCACCTTTAAAGCATAGCCAAGCGCTGAACACTTTATCTTCGTTATTCAGCTCCGAGCAGCGATATCTGTTTTCTTTCTACAGGCGTGGAGAGAACCATGCTCGTCGTTGGGCTGCCGTAGGGGAGCAGCTTCTCGATCAACTCTTCGAGTTGCGCGACGGAAGAAAGAATCACTTTGAGCAGAAATGCGTCACCCCCGGTAAGGTGATGACACTCTTGCACTGCAACCAGCGTGGGAAGAAACTTCAGAAATGGCCTGTACTTGTTCCCGTCGCAGGTAAGCCGCACAAATGCTGTAATCGAAAACCCGAGCGCCTGAAGATTGATATCCGCTCTGTATCCGCGGATTAGCTCAAGGCTTTCCAATCGGCGCACACGTTCTGCGGTTGCCGAAGGCGAGAGCTTAATTCTTCGACCCAACTCCGCCACAGAGAGCCGTGCATCGGCGCTGAGCTCCTGCATTAGCCTTCGGTCCACGCGATCGATTCCGTTGTGTTGAAGCATTGTTCGATCCTCGAAAAAACCTAAACTTTCGGTGACAGTGGTATTCACTGCTGTAAAGCAATACTACCGCGTTTTCTCATTATTTCATTCATATATTCAATTGAATCGGTGGTTTCAGCACCCGTATACCGTGGAAAGAGTATTCCGTTTCAGGTTTCATTTGCCTACGATTATTTCCATGGTTGATTTAGATGGATCTTCGCTCACTGTTGAAGATGTAGTGGCAATAGCGGAAGGTAGTGAGCGCGTGCAGATCGCTCCGGCAGCTCGGCTGCGCATGCAGGCATCGCGCAGCAAAGTCGAAACGGCGATGCGCAGCACAACTCCCGTGTACGCTCTGAATACCGGAGTCGGACTCCTCGCGAATATTCGGCTTGACGAAACAGATATCGAAGCGATGCAGGTGAATCTGATTCGCTCACACTGCTGCGGAGTCGGTTCGCCACTGTCGACCCAAGTGGTCCGCGGAATGATGCTGATCCGTGCCAACGTTTTGGCGAAGGGTTTGTCTGGAATACGTCCCGTAGTGGCGGATCGTATCTGCGACCTGCTGAATCACCACATCACTCCAGTGATTCCCTCTCGCGGCAGCGTGGGCGCCAGCGGCGATCTCGCGCCTCTTGCTCACATGGCGCTCGTATTGATCGGCGAGGGGAATGCTGAGTATCAAGGCAGTATTCTGCCGGCCGCGGTCTGTCTGGAACGCGCCGGGTTGCAGCCGCTCTCGCTGCTCGGTAAGGAGGGGATCTCTTTGTTGAATGGGACGCAGGCTATGCTGTCCATCGGATGTCTGAGGCTGAAAGAGCTAGAGGATCTGTTCTACTCCGCGCAAACGACTGCAGCTTTGAGCGTAGAAGCGCTTCGTGGAACTGCCGCGGCGTTTGATTCTCGCTTACATGCGGCCCGGCCACACGTCGGGCAAATATTGAGCGCAAACCACCTCACTGAACTGCTCCACGGGAGCCTGATCCCAAGAACGCACGGTGAGGGCAGTCGCATTCAGGATGCCTATTGTCTACGCTGCATCCCGCAAGTGCACGGCGCGGTATGGGACACACTCGTGCACGCTCGCAGAGTCTTCGAAATCGAACTGAACAGCGCTACGGACAACCCGCTAGTCTTCGACGATGCAATCATCTCGGGAGGCAACTTCCACGGTGCACCGCTAGCGCTCGCACTCGACTTTCTCTCCATTGCTTTATGTCAGCTTGCCGGCATCTCAGAGCGTCGCACCGAACGTCTGCTCAACCCCAGTCTCAATGAGGGCCTTCCCGCATTTCTCGCATCACGACCTGGCCTCGAGTCCGGCCTGATGATGGCTCAAGTTACAGCTGCGGCCCTCGTTGCAGAGATGCGAGTGCTTGCGAGTCCTGCATCGACTGGCTCGATTCCAACGAGCGGCAACCAGGAGGATTTTGTGAGCATGGGCATGACCTCGGCTCTCAAACTCGAACAAACCACCTCCCTTGCCAGGATGGTGATTGCGATCGAGCTACTGGCGGCGACTCGCGCGCTGGATCTTCGCGGCGACACGAGCACGCCACTTCTCGAAGAGGTGCGAGCCAACTTCAGGGCGCGCATCCCCGCGTGGCGCGAGGATTGTGTCCTGTCTGTCTGGATGGAGAGCGCGTCAAGCTTTTTAGCGGAAGGCGCTCTCGGGAAGAATACAAAGAGCCCGGAACTCGAGGAGGTACTTCGATGAGCCGTGAGTACTCTCCCGTTCGAGCGGCACGCGGAAATAAGATGACGGCAAAAGGGTGGATTCAGGAAGCAGCCAAACGGATGCTGATGAATAACCTCGACCCCGACGTGGCGGAGAAACCTGAAGAACTCATCGTCTATGGCGGACGCGGTAAGGCCGCGCGCAACTGGGAGTGCTACCACACAATCGTCGAAACTCTGGAGCGCCTGGGCAACGAACAAACTCTTCTTGTGCAATCCGGCAAGGCAGTCGCAGTTCTCAATACACACCGACTGGCTCCAAGAGTGTTGATCGCAAACTCCAATCTGGTGCCTCGTTGGGCCACATGGGACGAATTCGATAAGTTGGATGCAGCAGGTTTAATGATGTACGGCCAGATGACCGCCGGCTCCTGGATCTATATCGGCACCCAGGGAATTTTGCAGGGAACGTATGAGACCTTCCGCGGCGCGGCAAAGAAATACTTCAACGACACACTTGCAGGAACGATCACAGTCACGGCCGGCCTCGGCGGAATGGGCGGGGCACAACCGCTTGCGGTCAAGCTCGCAGGCGGGGTGAGCATCTGTGTTGAAGTAGACGAGAAGCGAATTCAGCGCCGCCTCGAAACTCGCTATCTTGATACGGCAACCAGTTCACTCGACGAAGCAATCCACCTGGCTCAAACCGCGAAGGCGCAACGAAAAGCTCTCTCGATCGGTCTAGCGGGCAACGCCGCGGAAGTTCTACCGACGATGGTGACGCTTGGATTCATTCCCGATCTCGTCACCGATCAAACCAGTGCACACGATCCCATGTGGGGATACACACCAGTAGCCCGTGCCGACGAGGACCTCAACGCTCTGCGTTCGCTGCAGCCACGGGCCTACACCGAGCGCGTGCAGGCTTCAATTGCGCAGCACGTTCAGTCGATTCTCGAGATGCAGCGTCGGGGTGCCGTTGCCTTTGACTACGGCAACAACCTGCGCACTCAAGCGAAGCTCGCAGGAGTGACCGATGCGTTCTCCTACCCTGGCTTCGTGCCTGCCTTCATCAGAGATTCATTTTGCGAGGGGCGCGGCCCGTTTCGATGGGTGGCGTTGTCCGGCGATCCGGCCGACATCGTCAAGACAGATGAAGCGATGCTAAAGCTTTTTCCCGAGGATAAGCGGTTACACGAATGGCTTAGCTTTGCCGGGAAACAGATCGCCTTTCAGGGATTGCCGGCCCGGATCTGTTGGCTCGGATATCGAGAGCGCGATCGCGCCGGACTTCTCTTAATCAAATGGTCCGCGATGGCCGTCTCAGCGCGCCAATCGTGATCGGCAGAGATCATCTTGATGCAGGTTCAGTCGCGAGCCCCTTTCGCGAGACTGAAGGAATGCTCGATGGCTCGGATGCCGTCTCCGATTGGGCGCTGCTCAACTTCGCAACCGGCATCGCGAGTGGGGCGGCGTGGATGAGCTTTCATCACGGCGGTGGTGTGGGCATGGGATACAGTCAGCACGCCGGTCTTGTGGCGGTCGCCGATGGTAGTGATGAGGCAGACGAACGCTTGAAGATGTGTCTGACCAACGATCCAGCGATGGGCGTGATTCGCCACGCCGACGCAGGATACGAACTGGCTAAATCTACAGCCGTGCTTCGAAGTCTCGACATGCCGAGCATCAAATGAGGGCCGACACCCTTATCACCGGAATCTCGCAGCTTGTAACCGCCTCAGGATCGGGCCCAAAGCGTGGCCGCGCTATGCGAGATTTGAAGGTAATAGAGCGGGCTGCACTTGCTATTGCTGGCGGCGTGATCGTTTCGGCTGGTAGAGATAGCGAGTGGGCAGGAGACGCAGATAGCACGGTTGACGCAGGAGGCTGCGCAGTTGTGCCAGGATTGATCGATCCGCACACTCACGCCGTTTGGGCAGGCGATCGCCTGAACGACTTTGAGGCCAGAACATCCGGCTCGACCTACGAAGAGATTCTCGCTGCTGGCGGCGGGATACGGAGCACAATCCGCGCGACCGCTGTTTCCTCGAAGGACAAGCTTATTGAGCTTGCGAAGCCGCGCATTGATTCCCTGATTGACTCCGGTGCGACTACGATCGAGATAAAGTCCGGGTATGGATTTACGCCTGTCGCCGAACTCGCGATGCTCGAAGCGATACAGTCTCTTTCGGCGATCACGCCGGCACGAATAATACCCACACTGCTCATCCACATTCCTCCAAGCAACGCCGCAGAACGTACCAGCTACTTATCGCAGATATCTGAAGAGCTCATTCCAGAGGTAGCCAGACGCAAACTTGCGTTAGCACTCGATATTTTTGTAGAGAAAGAGGCCTGGCAGTTAGCCGAGGCGGAGCAGCTGTTCAGTCTGGCTAAGCAATACGATCTCGCAATCAAACTGCACACTGATCAATTCCATTGCATCGGCGGCGTGGAGCTCGGAATACGCTCCGGCGCGCTGAGTGTTGACCATCTCGAAGCCTCCGGGCCAAAACAGATTGCGAAGATTGCAGCAAGCTCGACGATCGCGACAATCCTCCCGGGCGTCTCCCTCCACCTTGGACTGCCTTGCGCGCGTGGACGCGATTTGATCGACGCAGGAGCTGCTGTCGCTGTCGGCACAGACTTGAACCCGGGGTCAAGCCCGCTCTTTTCTATTTCCCAGGCACTCGCTCTGGCGGTCCGCCTCAATGGTCTCACGGCGCAGGAAGCGTTCGTCGCGGGAACAGTGAATGCTGCCTGTGCCTTAGGCCTAACGAATGTCGGTCGTCTCGAAGCAGGTTGCCCCGCCGATTTTCTCATGCTCCACAGCAGTGACTGGCGCGACCTCGTTTATACACTCGGAGTCAGCCCTGTTAAAGAGGTCTGGATCGGGGGAAAGAGAACTCCATGATGAATACACTCTACCGACCAGAGCTGCTGTATTCGAATGGCGGCTTCATCACGAATGGCGAGGTTTTGGTCAGCGCGGATGGCGTGATTCTGGAAACCTCGAAAGAGATCGACGCTGCATCTACTCATGTCGTCAACCTGCGGGGCAAAGCGCTTCTCCCAGGCTTTGTGAACACTCACTCTCATTCTTTTCAAAGACTCATTCGTGGCAAGGCAGAATCAAGAATCACAAGCGGCAAGGACTTCTGGTCCTGGCGCGGAACGATGTATTACGCGGCCAGCCAGCTCGATCCCCAAGACGTATACGATGTCGCGCGCATGGCGTTTCTTGAGATGGTTCTCGCTGGAACGACGACAGTAGGAGAGTTTCACTATCTGCACAATGCTCCGGATGGTCGACCATACGACGATCCAAATCTATTGAGTAAGCAGGTGATCGCCGCTGCACAGTCAGTTGGCATTCGAATCGCTCTGCTTCGATGCGCCTACCTTCGCTCGGGGTATGAGTTGCCGAGCGACCCTGGTCAGACTCGTTTCATTGAATCCACGAATGCTTTCCTCAAGAACATGAAGGCCCTGATGAATTGCTATTCGACTCTGTCGCCTAGCGTCCACTTTGGCGTTGCCCCGCATAGCATCCGCGCCGTGCCACTCTCGGACCTGAGAGAAATTGCAGCATGGACCAGGGAAAAGCAGCTCCCTCTGCACATGCATGTGGCAGAACAAATTGCTGAAAATACCGCGTGCCTTCGCGAATATGGACTCACACCTGTAGAACTACTAAGCAAGGAGCAGCTACTCGGTCCTGACTTCACAGCAGTGCATGCAATTCATGTCAGCACCAATGAAATCGCGATGCTTGCTGATTCAAACGCAACAATATGTTCTTGCCCAACTACAGAGCGCAATCTGGGAGATGGCATCGTCGCTGCAGACCAACTGATGACCGCAGGAATTCATATCGCTCTAGGCTCAGATAGTCAGGCTCAGATCGATCCGCTTGAAGACGCACGTGAGCTCGACTATCACCTGCGACTCGAAAAGGAGGAGCGCGCCATTCTCGACCAGATTGATTCGAAGAAGATTGCATCGCGGCTCTTTGATTGCGCAACCGCTGACGGTGCGCGTGCGCTCGCATTGGGTTCGGGCAACCTCACCCCCGGCTCATTCGCCGACTTCTTCACTGTCGATCTGAATGACGTATCGATTGCCGGCCACTCCGCCGAAGACTTGTTGCCTATTCTTGTATTCTCGCTTAGCCGATCAGCCATCAGGGATGTCGTCGTGAACGGAAAACTCGTCCTTCGCGATCAAAAGCATCCACTTCAGGACGAGATCATCGCGCAATACAAAAAAGTTCATCAAAGCGTGTGGGAGAACGGCCGGACTCGCAGTCTTTCTATATGAAGGTTGTAATTGAGCATCTTTCAAATCTCATTGGTGATTTTAAGATCACATTACTTTGGGGACTGTGAAATGAAAACGGCTCCCGTTGCCAGGCTCGCTTTCAATCCAGATTTTTCCACCATGCATTTCAACCAGGCGCTTGCAGATGGCCAGTCCCAGGCCAGTACCTTCTCGAACGCCGCTGGTGGCGTAGCCCACTTGATAAAACTTTTCGAAGATTTGGTCCGTCTCATCTGCCGGAACACCGATTCCGGAATCTGCGATCGTGATACGCAGAAATTGCCCTTCATCTGCGGTTGCCAACGTAATATTGCCGCCAGCCGGGGTAAATTTCACCGCGTTGCCGATTAGGTTGTAGAGCACTTCTTTCAGGCGCATGGGGTCCACTGCGATCAGGTCTTCACGAGTATTGTGGTTCTCCAACGCAAGCGATTTCATGATTGCGCGAGGGCGAATCGCATTCACGGCGTCGGAGATCGCATCGGCAACAGAGATGTGCTCAATCCGCAGTGACATGGCACCGGCCTCAATTTTGCTCAAATCCAACACATCGTTGATCAAACCGAGAAGGTGCTCAGAGTCTTCATGAATATGGTGAAGGTAGCGCATCTGTTTGTCATTCAACGGCCCTTCGGCTTCCTCTCCCAACAAATCTGTGAAGCCGATGATCGTGTGAAGCGGGGTTCTAAGCTCGTGACTCATGCTGGCTAGGAACTCGCTCTTCAAGCGGCTCGACCGTTCAGCTTCTGCCTGTCGAGCCTCCAGTTCCGCCATATAGCTCTCTTGGAGAGACCGCATCTGTGTCTCAGTTTGCCTGCGCTCGCTGACGTCGCGAACGACTGCCGTCACATTAATGCCATCCTCTCCTCGAGAGGGGCTAAGGCTGATCTCCACCGGAATCTCCAACCCATCTTTCCGCATGGCGGATAACTGCATGCCGCGCCCCATCGGTCGCACTTGCGGAGATTTCGCGAAAGAGGCCCTGTGCTCCACATGGCGCCGTCGCGCCATCGCAGGCACCAGGATGTCAACGTTTCTCCCAAGTAGCTCCTCGCGCGTATAACCGAATAAAAGCTCCGCAGTACGATTCGCAATCAGGATTTTCCCAGTAGGATCGACCTGAAGAATCGCGTCTGGAGCGTTCTCTATTAACTCGCGAAATTTATTTTCCGCAAGCAGCAGGGCTCTTGTCTCTTCCTCCCGTTCAAACGCAAGCTTTCGTTCCGTAATATCAAAGCTTGTCTCCAATATCTCCCAGCCGGCGTTTCCCTTCTGCTTTCTCCACCGGCTCAGCATCGTTCGACGCTCACCATCACGAGTTAGCGTTGAAAGTTCTCCTTCCCAATCACCCTTCGCGTCGAGAGCCTCGAGGATAAGCGGCTCCGGATCAAGGAACTCTCTCTTCAGAAGATCATGGCTGAACCTCCCGAGGGCCTCTGCTTGAGTCCATCCATAGACACGTTCCGCGCCCTTATTCCAGTACACAATCTGGTCATCCATAGTGCGAACCAGGATCGGTTCGTAGACCTGATCCAGTAGCCGTGCCTGCCGAGCGAGCGTTTCATCCGCTGCCTTCCGGCTTGTGATGTCGCGAGAAACCTTAGAGATGCCGATCACGTTATTCTCTGCATCGAGGATGGCTGACAGTGTCAGCGACACGAAGATTTGACTGCCATTCTTGTGACGTCTGACTGTCTCGTAATGATCAACGCGCTCTCCGCGGCAGATCGCTTTGACTAGACGTGGCATATCCTCTTCGTTCCCTGGCCAAGCCAACAAAGAGATGGGCTTACCGAGCACCTCGGAAACGTCATAGCCAAAGATTCTCTCAGCGCCCCTGTTCCAACTCGTAATCCTACCGTCGAGTGACTCACCGATAATGGCGTCGTCAGAAGATTCAACAATGGAGGCAAGCCACTGCTGAGTATCCCCTTTATAAAGGGCGTCGTTCGTGCGCGAGATCTCGCTGACTTGTGAGGTCGTTCGGCGGACAGATGTCATCTTCGCAATGCGGACTTCATAGTCATGGATTCTACGGCGTCTCTCTAATGAACGGCGGACGCTGGTCGCCTTGCACCGCATTCACGGAGGGACCAAACACCACAAGTGTATGTGACCGCTATCACATACATGAGCGAAAGAAGAGCCTCACCATCATAACTGGAGGTTCTCTATGTCATATGCGCCCAACCCCCCGGTTGCGGGCCGTTCGAACGGACAGTGCAGTTGCGTTGGCCCCTGCACCGGCTACAGTACCCGCAGCAACTGTCCTCCGCTCATCGTTCTTGCCGTAATTGCCGTATCCGATGCAGCCAGCTCTGATGCAAAAAGAAGTGCAGCGGTGAGTACCGCCGAGGCTTTGCTCCCCCAGCCCGTCGCATGCCCGTGCTCGCCTCGTCTCTGAGGCTGCTGAGGCATCTATGAGATGGGTTCAAGTCTGTAGGTCATCACCGGAACCTCGGCGCTTCGGATGACACTCGCGGCAACATTGTCAGAAGTAAGAGAAGAAAGAAATCCTCTAGTCTCCAGCGGCATCAGAATTAACGAGCTACGCAATTCGTGACTCCGCGAGAGAATCGCTGCATCGGGTTTACCAAAGATCAGCGATCCCGCCACCGCTACACCTTCCTGTCCAAGAAATGTGGCAATTTGCTCGCAGGTGTATTGCATATCCTGGAAAGCATGTGGCATGGAAAACGCATTATTCATGTCAACCACATGCAAAATCTCCAACTTTGCCTTGAAGAGCTTCGACACACTGACCGCAAAGAGCAGATAACGCGGATCACACGGTAACTCAATGGGAACAAGGATGGACAAAGCTTTTCCGTCCTGAAATAACGGCTTGGTCATTTTGGGCCCGTGAGTCAGCACGGGGCATGGCACTGAACGCAGTAGCAACTCAGCTGTCCGCCCAAGAGTTTTCCGTTCCTTTGGGCCATCCCCATAGGCACCAAGCAGGAGCAGATCGGCACCTTCTTCCAACGCAATTTCAGTGAGCATCTTTGCTGCGTCACCGAATCGAATGACTTTCCTGCAACGGTAACCTGCTAATGCGACGCGCCTCAATGCGGTTATCCATTTCGGCAACGGTCCGATCGCCATAGCTATGAGATCTTCGTATCTCGAAATCATTTGCCTCGCGAGATTCGATATGCGCAATCACGATCTCTGAATTAAATTGATCCGCCAAGGCCATGGCGTCGACCAGCGCCTGATCTGCCTCCTCCGAAAAATCATGGCCAACTACAATTTTTTTCAATCCGGCCAAATGCCTGGTCTCGACCGATATCTGCGAAAGTACCTGAGTTGACATGTTTACTCCCTCGATAAACGAGCTTTTTGTAGCAACGGTTTCCGGCGACGCCCGGAGTGCCGAACCAACAGGACGATCATATGTTTCCATCAGCACAATCGATGTGATGAGCGTCACCGAAGAATTGGCAAGAGATCAGCTGGTTTTGAAGCGGCGAATTTCACCACGCCGATTCCCATGGCCACAATACGATCGCTCCGAACACCACGATCTTTACGCAGAACTGCAGGATGGCAATAGCTAGTGTCAGCGCACGACGAAGCAATGATGACGCTCTGTTAGATATTTCTTTCGCTCGGATTAGCCCAGCAATGGATGAAACCGAGGAAAAGCCCGGCGTAATTTGACCGTTCAGGGACGGAGCCGTGCTGATGTGTGTTCCCATGGTTATACTCCCCCTACAACCCGTGGATGCAAATGCTCTCTCGTTAGCAGTTCACGTTCGGCGAAAAGCATCCGAGCGGACAGAGCAAAGAGATTGAAGCCGAATATCCCGAGGTACCCATAGATTAACCACGCTAGTTCTCGCGGACTAAGGTCTTCGCCAAACACCGCGAGAGCGATCGCGGAGACCACAGCAACGACCGCTGAGACATAACACCAATTTGACCCATGATGTACCGACGTTCCTTTGCCACGATAAACTCCGTCACAGCTAACCCGCCGCCTGAATCGCAGCAAGATACAGAAACCAACGAAGATCGACGTGGTCGTACACAACGGCGAACAGTAGAATTCCGATCACGGCTCCGCAAATTCCCTGCATTCTCAGAGCAATCTGCCAGGCTTTTGCAGGGATCATGAAACTGGTTATGAAGATGATCGCACTATCAATCACTCCGTAGGCCGCGAGACAGAGGATGGAAATCGCAATCGCGAAGGGCAGGAGGAGAATCGTGGACGCCATCTCCGGGATAAACAAGACCCCTGTGCTTATCAGGATCGCAAGGAAACCGCGCATCATCGAGGCTGCCCAATATTCGGAATAGGCCTTCATGGATTGCCTCCTGAGTTCAACGAACTCGTCCGTACTTTCCTTTCCCCGGTGTTTTGAGGCGAAGCGTGTGCGACTCTGATTGCACCATTCATAATCGTTCCCCCTCTTTCGAACGATGTGACGGCCATCACAGACCCGGGCGCACCAGATCACTTCCAATGGAATCGAGGCAAGCTATTGTTTGCTGAGATCGGGCATGAACGTGCTCGCATGAAACCATCGAGGTGTTCTATGCCGCTCATCCAAGAACGGGTCTCTGTCTCTGTAAAAAAAATTATGCTGGCGACGGACTTCTCCACCTGCTCGGACAAAGCTGCTTCCTATGCGAGAGCGCTGGCTCGGCGCTTCTCCTCGAGCGTCGAGATCGCACATGTGTTTGATCCATCCGTCGTCACGTCCTACCCGGAAGCAATCATCGGTTTTCCGGTAAATGAAAGACGGCAGATTTGTCGCGAGAATCTTGAAAATCTCCACGATTACTTTGCTGGTTTCGGGATCAATTCGAAGACGATATCTCCTGAAGGGCATCGTCCAGCCACTGCCTTACTGAAGGCGGCAAAAAAAGACGAAGTTGACCTGATCGTCGCAGGAACGCATTCCAAGTCTCAGCTCGAGCGGCTTGTCCTCGGCTCGACAGCAGAACAACTCATTCGAAATGCCGCGTGCCCGGTGCTTACTGTCGGGCCCAAGGCTAAATTCATTGGCAATGCTCCGCTGGCTTTTAAGGCAATTGTCTATGCGACCGACTTTTCGGCTGAAGCCACGAAAGCGGCGATCTATGCCCTTTCCTTCGCGCAGGACAGTGGTGCCCACATTTATTTCTGCTATGTGGGGACCACACAGTGATCTGCCGAATGCGAGCGAATGGCTGGACAGCGCATTACAGCGAGAGATGAAGAAGATGGATCCCTGAGTGCTGCTACGATTGGTGCAGCCCAGAGTTTGTGGTCGAGCATGGTGAGGCCGCCAAGGGCATCCTTGACCTCGCTACAAAGGTCGATGCAGATCTCATAGTATTGGGCGCACATAGTGCATCCTTCTGGTTGATATTTAATCCCGGTTTGACTCCGAATCTGTTGGCGCAGGCTACTTGTCCAGTAATGACGGTGTGCTAAAGATCATGTCTTCTCTTTCGACAACTCGAACAGGACGCGAATGCGGCACCTGTGAACTTCGCACGCTGCGAATGTTCTGCAATTTGGACACTACGGCGCTAGTCGACTTCGAGTCGATCGGCGTACAAGCTACTCTTCCAAAGGGTGCGAAGGTGTTTCGGGAGGACGAACCGAGCAACGGAGTCTTTGTCGTCTGCACCGGTCAAGTCAAACTTTCCTGTACCTCAAAAGAAGGAAAAACCTTGATCCTTAAGATCGCGATGCCCGGAGACGTTCTCGGACTGGGAGCGGTCATCTCCGGGTCGCGCTATGAGGTGACAGCAGAGACGATCGAACCGACAGAGATCAAGAGTATTCGCCGGAGCGACTTCCTTTTGTTTATCCAAAAGCACGGAGAAGCAAGTCTCCATGCTGCCAAAGCGCTCTCCGAAGAGTACAAAGCGGCGTTCTTCGATGCCCGTCGCCTTGCGCTATCCGGTTCGGCTGCAGGCCGGCTTGCGAGTGTCCTGCTCGACTGGGGCAAGGCAGCGTCGTGCGGCAAGCCCGAAATGCGATTCACTATGGCGCTCACTCACGAGGAATTGGCCAACCTGGTTGGCAGCTCCCGAGAGACTGTGACTCGCATGTTCGGCCGATTTAAGAAAGAAAAACTAATTCAGATGAGGGGCTCTTCCCTCTTGATCCTCTCACCTGATGGACTTGAGCGACTCTCCGCCTAAGTCTCCTCCTCTTACTTTTGGCAACTCAGGCTGCAACACTTCCGGCAAGGTGACGGCTGTCACAGCTTTGTTTTGGGGAACATCATAAAGTTCGTGCAGAGGTGAAGCATGATCAATCGATGTGTCAATCCTGAGTGCGGCATTGAACTTAAGGTTTTCAATTCGGGAAATCTCTATGCACTCGATAGACGATCTGCTGACACTGAGTTTTTCTGGCTCTGCCCGACCTGTACCTTAGTGACCGTCTTGCAACTCGATCCCGATGGATCTGTTGTCGTGAAACCACGATCCGATGAGGAACACCGTCAGCCTCCTCACCCAAATAATCGCTTGCGCCTCATTCCCCGATTTGCCGAAGGCAGACCGTCGTGGTTTGAAGCGGCATGATCCACAAGGCATACGAGATAGAAGGAGGCCAAGCCATGCCAACATCGACTACCAGCTCAACACTGTCCATCAGCAAAGTGCTGCTTGCAACAGATTTCTCCGTTGCGTCGCAATCAGCCTTCCACGTCGCGCTCCGTGTTTGTTCCGAACTCGGAGCAAGCCTCTCGATTCTGCATGTCCTTGAGAATCCCTACATTCCCTCTTCTGAGCCTGGTGGTCAGTTTTTTGAATTAGAGAGTATCTATCAAACAAATAAGCGGGCGCTCGATGAGCTTGGCGAAACCGCTCAACATGCCGGGGTGCACTGTGAAACCAATATGGCGAATGGCATCGCTCCCGTAGCGATTATGGAATCGCTCTCCGCGCAGAATGCCGATCTCGTCGTCTTGGGGACGAGCGCGCTTCACGGCTTTGAACGACTCGTTTTTGGATCGACGGCCGAAGAGGTTCTCCGCGAGGCGCCTTGTCCGGTGTTGACGGTGGGTCCTCAGGTTTCAGTATCGGAAATGGAAGAGGATCATGAGGGACCGATCATCTTCGCTACAGATTTTCATCGCATGACAGTCCATGCCATTCGATATGCTGAGCCCTTCTGCATGGCGTCGAAGTCGCCATTGCACTGTCTTCATGTCCTTCCACGCGCCCTCGAATCCGGTTCCGGCGGTAAGATCGTTCCGATGATCGTGACTGAGGCTTTGCAACACGTTGCCATCGAGAGCGGCATCAATTCTCCCATCTGCTCAGTTACGTATGGTAGCGAGATCTCAAACGCGGTGGTTGAGTACGCCAGGCTGCACAAGGCGAAGTTGATCGTCCTCGGTGTCCGCCGAGCGTCAATGCTCGCTTCGCACGTTCCCGCTCACATTACGTACCGAATAATCACGGAAGCGCCCTGCCCGGTACTGACCGTCTCCTTTGCAACAGAACAGGAATCCAGGCAACCGCTCGATATGAGGAATCATGAAAACGAAGACCATCTCTGGCATATCCACCAATGAGAGCGCACTCGTTTACTTAGTTGGAGGCGGGATTGCCTCCCTCGCAGCAGCGGCATTCCTCATTCGTGACGGTGATATTCCTGGTCGCAATATAACGATCCTTGAAGAATCGGAAAGGATCGGCGGCAGCCTTGACGCTTCCGGTGATTCCAAGAGCGGCTACATCATGCGCGGCGGCAGAATGCTTGAAAGCAAATATCTCTGTACGTATGATCTTTTCTCCTCGATCCCTACGCTCGATGAAAGCAAGACTGTTACGCAGGAGATCTTCGAATGGAACGAGGCGATGAAGACCTCCTCGAAATCCAGACTCTTTCGGGGTGGTCACAGAGTGAATGCTCCGAAATTTGGCCTGAGGGAGCGACATATCTTAGCCATCGAGCGCCTGGAGCTTCAACCCGAGGTGACGCTTGGTCGAAGCAGCATCTCGGATCAGTTTGATCCTACGTTTTTTGAGACCGACTTTTGGTTTATGTGGTGCTCGACCTTCGCATTTCAACGCTGGCACAGCGCCATCGAATTCAAACGCTATCTGGTGCGTTTCACTCACATGGTCTCCGGCTTTAACACCCTTGGTGGGACCATGCGAACCCTTTACAACCAGTACGACTCGATGGTGCGGCCGCTACAAAAATGGTTGGTCGATCGGGGGGTGCGATTCGAGTTTGATTTCAGAGTCACTGATCTTGGTCTCTGCCATGACGCCAACGGTTACATCGTGGATCGCATTATCTGTGAGCGCGATGGGAAAAGGCATGAAATTGCGGTCGGCGCTAAAGACTATGTCGTCGTCACTTTAGGATCGATGACAGAGGCTTCCAGTCTGGGCTCAATGGATTCGGCACCGACTTTGAAGGGCAAGGTAGACGGCGGATCGTGGACACTGTGGGAGAAGATCGCTAAAGGCAACCCACAATTCGGTAGGCCAACAAACTTCACTGAGCATGTCGATAAATCGAAGTGGGTATCTTTCACCACAACTCTCCGCGATCCGACCTTGTTCCGCATCATCAGGGACCTTACGGGAAATGTTCCCGGAGAGGGAGGCCTGATCACCTTTCCAGAGTCGAGTTGGTTGGCCTCCATCGTTCTGCCTCACCAGCCACATTTCATCGGACAGCCCGCAGACGTCGACGTCCTCTGGGGTTTCGGCCTTTCTGTCGATAAATCGGGCGACTTTGTAAAAAAGCCAATGTCAGCGTGTACCGGTCGCGAGATCATGACGGAGATCATGGGCCACTTAGGAGTTCAGGCTGAAGCCCAGGAGATCCTCCACGCCTGCACCTGTATCCCGTGCATGATGCCCTTTATCACCAGCCAGTTTCTATGCCGGGCCAAAGGAGATCGTCCGCACGTCATACCCGATCGCTCCAGGAACCTCGCCTTCATCGGACAATTCTGCGAAGTCCCTGACGATGTCGTCTTCACCGTAGAGTATTCGGTCCGTTCCGCGCAAACGGCAGTGTATTCCTTGCTCGGCATGAGCCGAACACCCCCGCCGGTCTACAAGGGACACCACGATCCGCGAATTTTACTTAAGGCGTTTTTAGCGCTACATGACAAGCACGAGCCCGTCCCCGACCGACATCATCACGTCGCCCGATAGTTATCTGGCTCATGAACTGACGGTCAGGACAGGGCATTTCGCCTCGGCGATGATGTGAGAGGTTACATCGGGGAAATGGGACACCAAGTGAGAGGCCTTGTTCACTCCAAGGACAATCAAATCGGCTCCGTCGGCCTCGGCCTGCATCAGGATCGTCTTTGCAACGTCGTCGCCATATCTCACCTCATAGTGTGAGTTATCAAGAGTTCGTGCCTGCACGACTCAGGTCTTTCGTGAACTCATTGAACCTCTCGATGGTCGGATCTTGACAGGCTTTCCCTTTCATTGAAGAAGGCAGTACATGAAGCAGGTGCAGGCACGCGTTGCAATCGTCTGTCAGCACACTCGCATACGGCATCGCCTTCGCCGACTGATCGCTAAAATCGGTTGCATACACTAAATTACGAAACGACAGCTCGCGCTTCGACGGTGCCGGCACTCTTGGGCCAATTGTTAGAACTGGGCAGAAAGCTTTTCGGAAGACCTGTTCTGCAACTGAGCCCCACGCCAGACGTTCCCATCCCTCTCTGGCGTGCGTCCCGAGAACGGCGAGATCGATATTCCTCGCCTCAATCGCAGAGAGGATTTCACTTGCCGGGTTGCCATCAATCAGGGTGACTTCGCAGCGTACATTTTCCTTACACAAGGCGACTCGCAGATCTTCGAGCGACTCCTCCACGGCGGAATGCATGGCGGCAAGGCCGATCGGTAGTCCCCCGGTTTTGGTGCTTCCCGCCCAGGCATAATCGAAAACCTGCACGGCAGTGATCTTGGCGTTGTATCTTCGCGCAAAGCGAACAGCGTAAGCCATTGCCGTCTCAGAGGATTCCAACAAGTCTGTCGCCAGCAACACCGAGTTAGCACCGAGCTCAAGACGCTCCTCAAACATGTTCATGCTCTGTTCCTTTCGCAGGACCACGCCCACACACTAACGCAAATACCAATGAGGTAATGTGACGACTGTCACTCGTGGATCGATCAAGATGAGTGCCGTCGCGTAGCTCCTGGAATTTCCGTCGACCCAACCCTAGAATGGTTTGCCACGGAATAGATAGACCAGTTCGATTACCAGAATAATGACGACCGTGAGTTCCAGAAAAAATGCTCGGCTCTGATTGAACTGGTCCACCATGAAGCGATATAACTCCTCAGCAGTACTCACCTTGCGAGTCACGAGTTCCTTGTAGTCTGGAACACCCACTTTCAGCGCCGCAAGTTTATACAGGCGCGCCGAAAACATGTCGCTCAGAAATTTGATCGCGTTGTCTGCGTGCTCTGTCAATTCCATCACATCCAGCAACACGGTATGCAATCGGGTCGCTGAGCGCGCGAGCTTCCACCGCGCGAAGAAACCAGTTCCTCCATCAATCAGTGTGTAAACACGTTCCAGTTCTTCTGTAAGGAGTTCGTCGTAATGGCGAAACTCAAGTAACTGTGAATTCGCATATTCGAGCAACTGAATGGCGGTCTCCGCGCCCGAGGTGCTGTCGTAGATAAACGCGGCGTTCCACCCAATTACCGCGAGGTCGTTCACGTAATAGGAGATTCGCGACTGGAGAACTTCGTTGCACTCGCTTTCAGCCAATTTTCCGGTGTCACCGCGAACTACCTGTGCGATGCGTGCGCCATACTGCTGAATCAAATCCGCCGCGGAGGGCAACGGATCGATCTCCCGGATGTGAAAGATCAGGTAGTCCTCACTCAACCACTGTTTGTATGGCTTGATCAGAGCAGGAGCGGCACGCTTCAATCTCTCGCGAACGATCTCTGTAGCCTGTGCCGCAAAGTCGATATCCCATACCCACCGGCTTGCCAAGCGAGTCAGTTTGTCCCAGCTTCCCTCGAATGGGAGCTGAAAGATAACGCTGAGCACGCCGTAATCGAAATACTTGATCTCGCCTTGGAGCCGTTCGCCGCTTTCGAGTACGAGCGTCTCAAGCGGTTCAACGATTGGCGGCCTTTGATAGCGGACGTATCCCGGTGCAGGTTGTTTCAGACTTGGCGGCTCAATCGTTCGCGCTCGGATGAGCTCGCGCAACTGATCCAGACGAATGGTCTCGCATACATCAAACTGCAACAACACCAGGACAGACCCGCGAAGCATTCCTTCGGATTGGGTGTTGGGATCAGGCACAATGAGTCCATCTTACGACTAGCCACACTCCCGCTTCCGTTCCGCAAGTTTGAAGCCAAGCTTGCTCCGCTCCATGACTTGTCATAGAGAAACGAAGGCGGCGAGCCCTGATGTGATTAACATCACAGATCGACCTAGCTGCAGCGTGTAACGTCATTCGAAGTACACCGTCGCGACAGGAATTCGGGAACCGAGACGTCACACCAGTGGAGTCGCTATGAAAGACTTTCCCATCTCAAAGACGCTACAGCTGCATGCACTCTGGCTGAGCAGCTCAGGATCCGAAGGAATGCGCTTAGATCTCTCGGGCGAGGACCTGCGTGGCGCAAAGATGCAAAATGCTATCCTGATCGGCGCAAAGCTGAACGGAGCGGATTTCAGACATGCGAACCTTAGCCATTCGAACTTCACTGGAGCGGACGTCAAAGACGCAGATTTTCGCGGCGCGGCGCTTGAGAGTGCAGACTTCTCTGCTGCCAGTCTGAAAGGCATTCGATTGGGTGGAGCAAAACTCGACAAAGCTAATCTTGAGCGCGCTCAACTGGAATATAGCGATCTGCGGCAAGCGCATCTTACTGAAGCCAATCTCGCGGACGCAGACATGATGGGCGCCAATCTCCACGGTATCGATATGAGCAAGGCAGATGTTCGCGGTGCAAACCTGTGCGCTGCCGATTTAACGGGAGCCATCCTAAAAGGAGTCGATTTCAGTTACGCGGAGCTTTTGGGAGCCAGGCTGGAGGGCGCGATCTTCGATGAAAACACCAAATTCAATCATGCACACATCAAAGCCGATGATTGCTGGGACATAGATCTTACCTCTGTAAAGGCAGAGAATCTGCCTGAATCTGTCCGCCGCTAAAAGATGAATTTCTCGCTGTGATCAGCGCAAAACGCGGAAATGCGATTCATTCGCAGCAAGGGAACTACCACCGATCCAAACGATGTACTCGGATGACTCGACGACTTGGCGTCCCGAGTTGTCTAAAAAGGAGAGCTGGTCGAAGGCGAGCGGGAAGCTGAACTTGCTTTGATTCTCCAAGGCCAAGCGACATGGGTGAATCCCTCAAGGCTGTGGTAGGCTGTTCCAGGCTTGTGCCGCGGTTGCCCACGTAACACCACACGGCTCCGTGGCGACAACCTTCCCGGTATTTGTAGGTGTTGCGGTTGCTGTTATAAACGAGGCAGACTTGCGATTCTTCCCGAATGTCGCCAGCGACACAAAGGCTGAAGCAATGCAGAAGCTACAACGCTGCGAAGACGAATCACAGAAGAGCCACGCAATTGGTCACGTTGCAAGCACAGACGCCTCAGCCATCCCGCCTAGCCGCGTGAATTGATCAATGGAATTAAGTAATTAGTTGGTGCCGGGAGGGGGGGTCGAACCCCCACGAGGTTGCCCTCGGCGGATTTTGAGTCCGCTGCGTCTGCCAGTTCCGCCATCCCGGCCAATCAACTCCGCTCAAATTGAATCTCTCAAGCGCGTCAGTCTACAACTTCAACTTCGCCGATCTTGGCTCCATCCGCGGAGTCGGATTCGGCCTATGCAACGACCTCATCGTCTTCTAGTATCGCATAGCCAATCCGCTCCAGAAAGTCTTACGCTGACCCAGCGGGCCACAACCACGCCGCACCGCGAACCCCGCTGGAATCTCCATACATCGCCGGCACAATTGGCGTCGAAACCTCGCCCCCAAACACATAGCTTCGAAGCATTCGAGGAAGCACCTCGTAAAAATGCTTTACTCTGGACACGCCGCCGCCAATCACGATCATGTCCGGGTCGAGAATATTGATTACCTGCGCCAATCCGCGGGCGAGACGATCTTCAAACCGCTCGATTGCCTCCGACGCCTCCTTGTCGCCAGCCTCGAAATCCGCACTAATCTCCCGCGTCGTTCGCTCTCTTCCAGTAGCACTCTTGTAGTCCAGCGCGATTCCCGTGCCCGACACCCACATCTCCATGCATCCGCGCTTTCCGCAGTAGCACAATGGTCCGGGATACTCTTCCAGCTTCGGCCACGCCAGCGGAATATGGCCCCACTCACCGCCGACGCTATTCGGTCCCTCATGGACGCGTCCGTTAATGGCAACCCCACCGCCGCATCCGGTTCCCAGTATCACGGCAAACACCACATGCTTACCCGCCGCCGCTCCATCGGTAGCCTCGGAGACTGCAAGGCAGTTTGCATCATTGGCAATGCGCACCTCGCGCTCTAACGCCGCAGTCAGATCCCTGTCCAGCGGCCGCCCATTCAGCCACGTCGAGTTCGAGTTCTTTACCATCCCCGTAACTCTTGAGATCGCGCCTGGAATTCCCGCACCCACTGTGCCGACTCTTCCCGTCTCGCTCTCCAGCCGCTTCACCAGACCCGCCATTGCCAAAATGGTCGCGTCGTAATCTTCACGCGGCGTGTCAATTCGATGCCGAGCTAATTCATTCCCGTGGTCGTCGATCGCGAGCGCTTCAATTTTTGTCCCGCCCAGATCAATCCCAATACGTGTCTTTGTCGTTGTCATCGAACCTTTTGCAGTTTTGTTTGTGCTTCAATTGAATGTTGCTTAGACGTTCGCCAAACTCGTTCAGACTCGTCAAACTGAACTGGAACCGTACAACAGTGTTACTGAACCTTACCGAGCGGCCGCAATCGCCGCAGCTCTGTCGCACAGGCAATCGCATTCAGCGCCGCGAGCTTTAAATTATCGGCAGCCAGCCAAAGCCAGAACCGTGTCGCCTTCTCTCCTTCATCGGCGCTTCGGGCCCGCACCATGATGTCTTCCTGTCCGGCTGCACTTAGATTGCTCGGCGGATCAGACTCGCGACTCACCACGTCGACATTATCTCCCGCCAGTATCGATTCCACCTCGTCCACACTCATGGCCTTCTCAAACTCCACCAGCATCGACAGAACATACCCGTGAAACACCGGCGCCTGAACCATCTGCAGCGCGAGCGTCGGCAACCGTTCCTCACCAAGCCTTGCGTACTGTCGACGAATGCGCTGCTCCGTCGTCCCCAGATTCACCTTCGCCGCCTCGCCCAGTTCCGGCAATAGATTGAACGACACCTGCGCATCGTATTGTTCTCGCGGCAGCGTTTGAAACGACAGCAGGTTCACCGTCTGCTGATGCAACTCGTCCATCGCTGCTCGGCCGTACTCCGATGCCGGCTCCATCACCGTCGCCGCAACGCTCTTCAAAGTTAGCTTGGCCTGCAGCTTCGCCGTCACAAGCGCCAGCATTAATGCAACAGGGTGCGCCGACACCACCGCAGGTGTGTTCAAGTCCGGCAGGCTGCGCTCGCCCTTCTTCTCCAGCGCCTCCGCGACCCACGGCGCAAGCACCAAAACACCCTTCTCTCGCTCAAGCGCATACGTCAGGTCGATGATGCTGGCGCCTGCTTCCCGCGCGGCCTGCCAATACTTCTTCGTCACTTCAGCATCGCCTGCGAAGAAGACGAAATCCATACGTTCGAAGGACGTAGTCTCAAGCCGCTGGATGAACGAAACTTCATCCGCCGCCGCAACTACTTGTCCTGCGGCGTCCTCCACATCGAGCAGCACAATGTCCGATGTCGCCAGCGGCGAGTTGGCCAGCTCATCGCTCAGCTCCTTCCCAGCCAGCGACGACGCCCCGACGATTCCAATTCGATATGTTCTGTTGGTCATGTCTGCCTGAAACCACTCTGAATCGCTGACACCACTACCGTCTTCATGAAAATTCTATTGCTGACTCACAACCGTTGCCTGCCGCCGTCCCCTGCTCCACGAGTAAGCCAACCGCGCCACCACACCCGATACCAGATACGCCATCGCGATGATGATCAGCATGTATCGATGGTACAGAGCAATCAGCGTCCCTATCGTTACAATCCACGCAACAAGCTGAAACGGATGACGGCTACCCGTCGTCAGCTCCTTTGCACTCCAGAATCGCCAGTTACTCACCATCAGAAAGCTCGTAAACGCCAGCAAGCACAGCCACACCAGCGCAATCCATGGGTTATCGATCGGCGAGCCCTTCTGAAAATGGATCACCGAACTGATGACGCCCGCGCCAGCCGGAATCGGCATCCCCACAAAATACTTCTTGCCCGGCCGCCCCGGATTTCTCGGCTGCGGATTGGTGCTGATGTTGAACCGCGCCAGCCGACTAGCTCCGCACACCAGAAAAATAAAGCATACGAAGATCCCGATATGCACGATCTGCTCGCGCATCTCCGGATGCGCCATCACCGGCAGCATTCGAAATCCCCAGATGTACGCCAGCAGGCTCGGAGCAACTCCAAACGTAATCACGTCCGCCAGTGAATCCAACTCCCTGCCGAAGTCGCTCGCGGTATTCGTCATTCTCGCAATAATTCCGTCAAGTCCATCGAACAGAACCGCAATCCCCAGGGCAAGCGCAGCCCGGTCGAAGTAACTCGTGTCCGCCGCCGATCCCTGGATGCTCTGCGTGATCGCGTAATATCCCGCCGCCATATTGCCGGCCGTAAACAGCGAGGGCAGAACATACATGCCGCGACTCGGTTGTCGCCTCACCCGTCCATCAGTCGCGACCTGCGCCTCACCCGCCATCAGGCCACCACTGCCGTTGCAGCCAGCTCAGCCTCTGCAGGAACTTCCGGAAGCACAGCCAGCACAGTCGAGCCGCCCTTCACGCGCGATCCCGTCTTCACCTTCAGATTCGCCGCCGCCGGAATCAGCACATCGACCCGCGACCCAAACTTGATCAGCCCGATCCGCTGCCCGCGCTCCACCCGGTCACCCACCTTCAGGTTGCACACAATGCGACGCGCCAGCAATCCCGCAATCTGCTTGAAGCTCACCTCGTACCCACCGGCGTCGATCGTAATTAATGTCTGCTCGTTCTGCAGCACCGACTCGGGCTTCATCGCATTCATGAACTCGCCCTTACGGAACTCGCATACCTTCACAACTCCACCCACCGGCGCACGATTCACATGCACGTCGAACACATTCAAAAAAATGCTCAGCCGCAACCGGCTTCCGCTGACCGTCTCTATCCACTCCGCTTCCGTAACAACGCCGTCACCCGGCGAAACCACCTGGCCAGCACCCTGCGGAATCACCCTGTTCGGATCGCGAAAAAACCACAGAAAAAACGCCGCCAGCACAATCGGCACCGCCAGCAGCCAGATCGGCATATTCATGTACCAGAGTGCCGCCGTCACCACCCCAAGCCCTAAGGCATAGAAATAGCCATCTCTTACCATAAGTATTCGATTATAAGGCCATACACACCTTCACCTGGAACCTGGCGTTGGCCCCGCTGAACGACGCCCAGCGCCTAAGGCTAAGAGAATCCCAACCGACGCAAACGCTCCATCTCATCCTTCAGGCTGAGCTTCAGCTTCTTCAGCCGAACCTCTTCCAATTGTTCCGAGTCGGTCAGGAAGAGCTTCGAACGCAGCGTATCCAACCTGCGATCGTACAAGCTGTGTTCCTGCATAAGTTGTTGAATGGAAGGATAGGATTCAGTCTTGGGAAGCTCGAACTTTGCGGTTTGCACGTGGGAAGTACCTCCAGCAACAAACGACTCCACTGAATGGCGAAACGCTATCACACGCACTGCAGAATCGGCAATGTGGATTACTTGTACTTTGCTAAGTCCAGATGCATCAGAACCGCATCCTCCACCGGCTCCCTGTAGTACCCTCCGCGCCGCCCCGAAACGACAAATCCCAACCCCTCATAAAGCGCGATCGCGCCCTCGTTTCCCGCCCGAACTTCCAACTCAACCACCACCGCGCCCTCCCCTCGGCACCATCCAAAAACCGCCCCACACAAAGCCCTGCCCACACCCATCCGCCGCGCTGCCCCATCAACCGTAACACTTTCCAACTCCCCCACCCCATCAACCCCCGAACCAATCACTTTCCCAACTGCAAACCCCAACAGCCTTCCCTCTCCCTCCGCAACCAGCAAACATCTCCGCACCGCCCCATCGCCACCATCAACAATCGCGGCATACTCCCCCTCCGCCCAATGCGGAGCCTCCGCAATCCCCCGCTCTAAACCCACCACCGCCGTCAGATCCGCCGCAGCTCGCCACTCGAACACGAAAGCCCTCACCCCTCATCTCGCAGCCTTTTGAGACGCCTGCTTCGCGAAGATCTCCATATCCGTCCGCCTCAAATAATTCGCATCAAGCGTACCCGCATCATCGAAATCCCCCAACTCAATCCGCTCCAGCGCCAACGGCAACGCATCCCCCGCCAACGGCTCTTCCACCATCCGCAAATCAAGCCCAGCCAACGCCTCCGCAACCTTCGCCTCGCTCACAATCACCACCCCACCACCAACCGCCTCCCGAACACCCGCGCCATCCATCAACGCCTCGCGCAAACACCGCCGCCCCACATACTCACCGTAATAAAACTCCCCCCGCCCCGCATCCAGCACCGCATGCACCGGCCCTCCGAGTTCCTCATCAGCAGCCGCCAGCAAAGCGAGCCGCGACACCGCAACCAGCGGCACACCACCCGCCTCGCTCAACCCCTTCGCCGCGCTCAAACCCACCCGCACCCCGGTAAACGATCCCGGCCCATGCACCACCACCACCGCGGCCAGATCCTTCAGACTCCACCCCCGCTCCGCCATCAACCGCCGCACCGCTGGCACCAGCCGCTCCGACGACGTCCTCCCCGGCAACTGCTCCGTCGCCACAACCGCCGGCTCCAGATCCGTATCCGCGAGCGCAACGCTCCCCTCGCTCCCCGCCGTATGGATCAACAGAACCCGCATCACTCCCCACCCTCAAGCGAAGCCGAACTCCCCGCAGAACCATCCCCAACAATCTCCAGCAACACCCCTCCCGTACTCGCCGGATGAACAAAGAAATACCTGTGCCCACCCGCACCCACCCTCACCGCATCGCTCGCCAGCCTCACACCCTGCGCCGACAACCTCGCAAACATCGCATCAATCCCATCCACATGAACCGCAATATGGTGCAGCCCCTCACCACGCTTAGCCAGAAACTTCCAGATCGTCGAACCCTCTTCCGTCGGCTCCAGCAACTCGATCCTGCTCTCTCCCAGTGGCAGCATCGCCGTCTTCACCTTCTCATGCTCCACCGTCTCTTCATGGCTCACCGCCAAACCCAGCGCCTCATAAAAACCCCGCGCCGCCGCAATACTCTTCACCGCCACTCCCAGATGATCGAGCCGCAAACCCCCACCCACTCCACCACCCCCAACCCGAACCCGCCGCCCACTCCTTTCCCGCACACACCGCCCCACCGCCTCCATCAACTCCGGCACTCCCTCACCCGTAGTCGCAACCGTCCGCACCACCGGCGCAACCCACCCACCGGGCTCCGCAGCCGCAGCCAACCCCTGCATCGCCACAATCTCCTGCTCCACCAACTCCGCTCCGCCACGATCGCTCTTATTCACCACAAACACATCGGCCGCCTCCATCACTCCGGCCTTCATGCTCTGCACCTCATCACCCATCCCCGGCACCAGCACCAACACCGTCACATCCGCCAGCCCAACCACATCCACCTCATCCTGTCCCACGCCCACCGTCTCAATCAGAATCGTCTCCTTCCCCGCCGCCTCCATCACCGCGCACACATCCCCGGCCGCCCGCGCCACTCCACCCATCGCCCCCCGCGAAGCCATACTCCGGAAGTACACTCCCTCATCCCCCGCAAACCCCTGCATCCGAATCCGATCACCCAACAGCGCCCCACCCGTATAAGGACTCGACGGATCCACCGCCAACACCCCAACCGACTGACCCTCGTTCCTTAACCAGCGCACCATCTGATCCACCAGCGTGCTCTTCCCCGCCCCCGGCGGCCCCGTCACCCCAATCCGCAGCGCACGCGCAGCAAGCTTGCCGGCAAGCCTGCCACCAACTCCCCCGCCCCCGCCACGCCATCCTCGACCATCGAAACAGCCCGAGCCAGCGCCCGCACATCACCCGCGCGCAGTCGCGCTACAATCTGCGTCGTCTCAAAAGAACCCGTTGTCTTGTCTTCACTCACGTCAGCGATGATACCGTTTAGCCGCATCTCCCATCACGCCGCATCCACGAAACCCACCCCAATTCGTCGCCGAACTATTTTCACCGATAACAGACAGTTTTCACATACAATTTCCCTGCAACAAAAACCCATCGGGGGAACGCCTTGAATTCCATCGTCCGCAGCGCCGCAATCGCCCTTCTTCTTGTCACCTCCATCACCCACGCGCAGCTAGCAGGCACCCCAGCCGACACCACCCCCGTCAAGCACCCCATCCCCTCCATCCAGGACACGGAAACCCCCGCCCAAAAAGACGCCCGCATGCAGTGGTGGCGCGAAGCCCGCTTCGGCATGTTCATCCACTGGGGCCTCTACTCCATCCCCGCCGGCACATGGGACGGCAAGCAGATCCCCGGCATCGGCGAGTGGATCATGAACAACGCCTCCATCCCCGTCGCCGACTACAAAGCCCTCGCCCCCAAGTTCAACCCCACCGGCTTCAGCGCGCACGACATCGTCGCCCTCGCAAAATCCGCCGGCATGAAGTACATCGTCATCACCTCCAAACACCACGACGGCTTCGCCATGTTCGACTCCAAAGTCGACTCCTTCAACATCGTCGCCGCCACCCCCTTCAAGCGCGACCCGCTCAAAGAGCTCGCCGAAGAGTGCCGCAAGCAAGGCATCAAACTCGGCTTCTACTACTCCCAGGCGCAGGATTGGACCGCTCCCGGCGGCGTCGCCATCGTTCGCGGCAATCACGACAAGTCCAACGGCCATTGGGATAAAGCTCAGGACGGCAGCTTCGACGACTACCTCAAAAACAAGTCCATCCCCCAGATCAAAGAGCTTCTCGAAAACTACAAGGAGTACCCCGTCGTCGTCTGGTTCGACACCCCCACCGCCGCCATGACCCCCGAGCGCGCCGCCGAGGTCGTCAAACTCCTCAACAAATATCCCAACCTCATCTGGAACAACCGTCTCGGTGGCACCTACAAAGGCGACACCGAAACTCCCGAGCAGTACATTCCGCCCCAGGGCTTCCCCGGCCGCGACTGGGAGTCCTGCATGACCATGAACGACACCTGGGGCTTCAAGTCCTACGACACCAACTTCAAGTCCACCGAAACCCTCCTCCGCAACCTCATCGACATCGCCAGCAAAGGCGGCAACTATCTCCTCAACATCGGCCCCGACTCGCACGGCGTCGTCCCCGCCCCTGAAGCCGAGCGCCTCCTGCAAATGGGCCAGTGGCTCAAGGTCAACGGCGAAGCCATCTACGACACCAACGCCACCCTCTTCGACACGCCCACCGGAACCTTCACCGGCGAAAAAGACAGCCACGGCCGTCCCAAATTCATCCCCACCTGGAACTGGCGCTCCACCACCGGCAACAACAAAATCTACATCGAGATCTTCGACTGGCCCACAGGCACCTTCCACCTGGACAATATAGCCAAGCTCCCACTCAACGTCACCAGCGCCTACCTCCTCGCCGACCCCACGCACAAATCCCTCAAACTAACCAGAACCGGCGGAGCCCTCGACATCCAACTCCCACCCAAACCCCTCGACCCCATCGCCACAGTCCTCGTCCTCAACACCAACTGACGCAAACCAAAACACGATCCATAGTTGGCGCCTATGCAGGAGGCCAGTGGAACGAATCGCCGGCCTCCTTCATACTGACGAACCGCATACCTGCCTTCTCAAACTCTTCCGCTAGAAACTCAAAGCGGTGGTCGAGAAAAAACCGCTTCGCCTGCCCATCGTGAATAGGAATCACCACCAGCGGCCGCATCCGCTGAGCAAACTCCCACATCTCCAACTCATTCGCCCAGGGCGCCATATTCGGAAGCAGAATCACCGGCGTACCCGCGAAACGATCAAGCTCAGTCGAAAAAGAATCACCCGGATTGAGAACCGTGCCATTAACCAGAAATGCGGTATTGGCCGGAGGATCACCGCCGAGAATAGGCGCATGAGCAGCAGGAATCGCAGTGATACGGAAGTCACCAACAACCCGCTCGCCCTCTTCGAAGATCGACGCTCGAATTCCCGAAGACGCCAACTCCTCGGCAGTCGATTTATTCGTCAGAATCTCTGCCTCAGGGTTCTCGCGAAGCATCTCTCGCAGCGCGCTCACGTGCATGTGATCGGGATGCCCATGAGTCAGAAGAATCGCGGTCAAGTCCTGAAACTGCTCCGCCCGCACCACGCCCTCAGCAAAACAGAACTTCCCAGGATCGAACAAAATCCGCGACCCCGCCTCTTCAATCAGCACGCAGGAATGAATGAACTTCGAGATCCGCATAAAAGTCCTCTCGCTACGGCAACGGAATGCGATAAAGATTCCGCCGAACATTCTCCCGCGTGTAGGCGTAAATCGATGGGTCTAGGGCTGAGTCGACAACCCAGGGAATCGTCTTCGCATTCGCAAGATAGTCCTTCGTCGCGATTCCGGCTAATGGAACTCTCGGAAGGCCGACGTCGGGCACCACCGGCAGTACATACGTCTCTTCGTGTAAGTCTGGGAAGTTGAGGTAAACAAACTTCCCAGAAGAGTCCCACTTGATCACGCAAAGAACGTCGCATAGCAGCTGGGGCGCACTCCCATCGACCGCGAACGCCCTCATCGCAACTGGGTGTTCTTCATCGGGACTTGGTGACGCGCCGACGACCCAACGACCGTCCGGCGAAACTCCCGAAATTCCCAGAATGCGATCCGGGCTGATCTTGCGACGGGCCGTGCCATCTGCCTTCATGCGATAGAGATAGTTCGATCCGCCCTCCACGGCGCGAAAGACCAGATCGCCGTCCGGCAGGAACAGCGGAGAGTCTTCGACGGCCTCAGAAGAGATGTGTCGCGGAGACGAGCGATGGTTGGTCGGTGCAATCCAAAGATTGGAACGGCCATTCTGGTCAGTCATGGCAAAGGCTACTTCCTTACCGTCCTGAGATAAGGAGTAGTTATTGAGCTGCTCGATTGAGTTGCTCTGCATCGAGTAACCCGGCACGACCCTGTCCATCTTTCCGCTGCTCAGGTCGCCGCTGCTCACATCTTTCACCCAGAGTTCGGCGCCGTGCGTCTGGCCGTTGGCCATCAGAAAATAGAGACTGCGTCCGTCCGAAGAGAGTGTGGGCCTTAAAGCGTCCCCTTCGGAAGAGATTTGATGATCACCGTTCTTGTCGTGCATCCACACGGTGCTGTCCTGCGAGCCAACGGATGTTATGAGCGAGTGGCCGTCAGGAGCCATCGCAATTCCTTCCTGCGACGTTGGACCAAAGGTCACTTGTTCTGGCTTTCCATCGGGAAAGCGCTGCCGCCAGATGTGGAAGTCATCCGTCCTTGCTGAGAGATAGATCCATCTCCCGTCGGGCGACCATGCGCCTCCAAGACAGGTGCCGTTCGGAGGACCGACAACTCTAACGTCGCCTGGTCCCTGAAATGGAACAACACGACACGGAGTAATTACACCTCGACTGTCCATCTGAACGATGAGTACTGATCGGCCATCCGGCGAAAGGTAGGAGTGATGCGCCATGCTGCGTTGGCCGTCGGGCACGTAGACGTCGCGGCTGTTCCCTCGGGCCTCGTCGGTAGTGACAACGACCATATGAATCCCTTCTCTGGTCTCAGAAAAGAGAATCCGTTTGCCTCCGTCGATCCAGGTCAGGGATGAAGCGTTGGGCAGAAGCAAATGAGGCTCGCCCCCAAGAACAGGCACCTCCCAGATCTCCCATGGACCGGCGACCCCATAGGCAACACGCGAGTTATCCGGAGTGAACGTCGGTGATAGCTTTGTCCTCACGTCATGGGTGAGTTGTACGGGTTCGCCGCCGGGAAGCAACTTGACATAGATATCTCCATGTCCAAAAAAAGAATCACCTCCTCGAATGAATGCAAGGATTCGCCCATCCGACGACAGCGCGGGATACACCGCCGAATCCGTAAAGAACGTCAACTGCTCCCACTGCGTGCTCACAACCGCAGGAGCGGGAGATCGCCGAAAAAGAAACGCCGCCGCAACAATCGCAAGAACTAAAACCCCAGCCGCAACATACGCATACCGCCTCCATGCCGCAGGCTTCGCAGAACTCGCCGTCCCCACCGAACCCGATTGCGAATCCACCCGTTGCCCTGAAGACGATCCAACTCCAACCCCACCACTGCTGTCCCTTACCATCCGCTTCAGATCTGCCCGAATCTCCGTCGCACTCTGATAGCGCAGATTCCGATCCTTCTCAAGCGTTTTATTAATGATCTCTTCAAGCCTCAGCGGAAGATCAGGATTCAGCCGCACCGGCGCAACCGGCGCTCGATTCAAAATCGCATCCGTCACAACCCCCGTAGTCTCACCGCGAAACGGCTGAATCCCCGTCACCATCTCGTACAGCACCACCCCAAACGAAAACAGATCCGTGCGCCCATCCAACTCTTCCCCGCGCACCTGTTCAGGCGACATATAAGGAACAGTCCCCATCGTCGCCCCAGAATGAGTGATCGGCTCAACCTCGCTGGCCGTCACCTTGGTCAAAGGATTCCCCGAGTTGAGCAGAGGAATCAACTTAGCCAGACCAAAATCCAAGATCTTCGCGTGGCCCCGCTCAGTAATAAAGATATTCGCCGGCTTAATATCCCGATGAACGATCCCCTTCGCATGCGCAGCCGCCAGCGCGTCGGCGATCTCAATCCCCCACTCCAGCACCTCATCGAGCGGCAGCGGCTTCCCCGCGATGCGATGTTTCAGCGTCGTCCCCTCCATGTATTCCATGGCGATAAACGCCTGCCCATCCTGTTCGCCGATCTCATAGATCGTGCAGATGTGCGGATGATTCAGAGCCGAAGCCGCGCGCGCCTCCCTGCGAAACCGCTCCAGAACCTCCGGAGATTTCGCCATCTCATCAGGAATAAACTTGAGCGCCACAAATCGGCCCAGCGAGACATCCTCAGCCTTGTAGACAACGCCCATGCCGCCGCCGCCCAGCTTTTCAATCACTCGATAACGCGAAATGGTTTGGCCGACCATTGCGCGAATGATACCGCAATCTCGAGGAATCCCCAGCAAACGCCGCATGGTCAGCCACAAGCCATGTTGCGCCGCTCAAACTTACAGCAGCAACAAGTCCCCACTTATGTGACGAAGCACCGGTCGATCGCAGCAGTTTCAGAGTAACCTGAAGTCGAAATAATTCACTTCGGAGGACACATGAAGAAGGAACTCTGTCTTGCGCTCGTCGCGTCCCTTGCCGCCTGCGTTCCAGTTTTCGCACAAGACGCACCTGCGAATCCGATCACAGCCAGCGAAAAAGGATTCTACGCAGTGGTCAGCAGCGAAGTCATCGCCGCCGCTCAGAAGATGCCGGAAGAAAACTACTCGTTCAAGCCAACACCCGAGGTTCGCAGCTTCGGCCAACTCGTCGGCCACGTCGCCGATGCACAATACGGCTTCTGCTCGACCGCCCTCGGCGAGCCGAATCCCATGAAGAACATCGAGAAAACCAAAACCTCGAAGGCTGACCTCGTAGCGGCAATAAAAGACGGCGTAGCCTATTGCAACAAAGCCTTCGCCGGCATGACTGACGCGACCGGCGCCCAGATGGTCAAGATGATGAACTTCAGTCTTGCAAGACTCACCGTCCTCTCCGTCAACACCGCCCACACCGACGAACACTACGGAAACATGGTCACCTATCTTCGTCTGAAGGGCATCGTGCCGCCGAGCACCGAAGCCCAAACCAATCAGGGACAGAAGTAAAATCGCATCCACCTGCAGGCAGCCAGCGGATTCCAGCAACGGAACTCGCTGGCTTCCCGCTGCAAAAAGATGTCGCGGTGCTGGTAGTTCTTCCAGTAGCTCAGGCGAGCCCGAGTGATTAGCATAAATCGCACCGATCGCCGCGAGTGGAAGTCCTCCTGGTTGATCGTGGAGATCAACTCATCTCCAGCCTGCAGGCACTGAAAACAATCAGCGCGTTTCGAATACGGCACCGCCGATATTGCATCCTCAATCCTTCAACAGATCCGTTCCCCCATCAACCGATCGGAGGCTACACCATGAAATGCCGACTTGTTCTCGCTGCGCTCACAATGGTTCTTCTAACCAGCGCCCCACTATTCGCAATGGGTCCCTCAGGACCGCCCGCTGATGATGCCTACTGGGTCGATTACTGGGCAAAACCAAAATTGGCTCTCTATGGTCCAGAAGAGGAAGCCTTCAACCAGAACGTGCATAAAATTACGTTCGCACATGACGGCTTTGATCATGCCCTGGACCAGGACACCCTGACTGCCGATGTCCAATGGTTGAAGGATCATCCTGGTGTCCGCTTTTACATCGACGGTTACGCCTCCGTCACGGGCACCGAGGCCTACAATCTCAATCTCTCATTACGGCGAGCAGAGTGGGTCAAACAACTTCTAATTCGCAAGGGCATTGCGGAGAATCGAATCAAGCTCGCAGTGCCATGGGGGGAGTTGTGTCCAGCTTGTACCGAAGAGACTGACGAGTGCCACGCTAAGAACCGCGTCGTCCGGTTTGTTTACTCTCCAAATTGAGAAAGCCCCGAGCAACGCTAATCGACACGAGAAGAAGGCGGGCCCAGTCGGCCCGCTTTTGTCTGCGATCAAATCAGCGCTGGCGCGTGTTGGCGAGCGCCCGAAGGATCGTGCGCGTGTTCTTGTTCATCACCTGACGAATGTACATGGTGATGGCGAACAGGACGACCAGAAAGAAAAGGTCAACGCGAAGGAGTGAGTGCAGGAGTCCACCCAGGGTTTCTGGCGGGAACAGGTGGAGGTGCATCCAGATAAACACGACGACGGCAAGGATGGCGAGCACGCCAACGATAATGCGGGAGGAGCGTTCGGACCTGTCGGCGGCTGCGAGGGCTTGCTGGACAAAGGCGAGTTCCGCGTTGGTGTTTTCGGGGTTGGGCTGCTGGTGTTCGGGACTCATGCTGGTTTCCTTTCGGCGGTTAGGTATTTGCGAAGGGTGGTGACTCCGTAATGGAGGCGAGACTTGGCGGTGCCGATCGGAATCTCCAGAATCGCGGCACTCTCTTCGAGCGTGAGGTCGTGCTGATAGCGGAGCAGGAGTACGGCTCGGCTGGCGGGCGAGACGTGGTCGAGCAGGGTCAGGAATGCCTCGTCGGGTGGCTCGCCGAGATTGGGGTCGAGGGTAGTGAGTTGTTCAGGTGGTGCATCGTCGAGGGGTTGCCAGCGGCGGGCATGTTTCAGATGCGAGAAGGCAATACGCGAAGCGATCCGGAAGGTCCAGGGCGGAAGACGGCGGGCTCGCGCAGGAACGGGAGCTTGCGGAAGATCTGGAGCGAAGTCTCCTGCAGGACGTCGTCGGCGAGTTCGGCTGCCGACGAGACCCGTGATGTAGCGGCGCAACGGCGCATAGGCGTCACGGAGAAGTTGTTCCAGTGCGGCCCGGTCGCCAGTTTGCGCAAGAAGGACCAGCAGGGTTTGGTCGGGCGCCGCGGGCTCCTTCGCTTGAGTTCGGGTATGCATGCTTGAGAGAGGCGTTCGGGCCGCTGAAAGTTCGGTTCTGGCGAATAATAATGAAAAATAATAATGAACGCGTGAGACGGAGCGGATGAAGATCAATATCCAGATCGGTAATCATCCACCTTAGCGTAAGGGGTCTCCCCAAGACCACTCCCAATCTAGTCCTCACCCGATAGTTCACGTGAAACGAGGTTTCGGAAACTACGGCTCGCTACTGAATGAACTTGCCGACACGACTTTTCGGGCAATTCGGTCTCAAGCACAGCGCGTGGGATGACAACGCGTGAAACTTCTACAATGGTCTTGGCGCTGGATGTTGCCACGACAGCTTCTTGGGCGTACCACGGGGTCGATCTTGATCGAATCCGTTATCGACGGGTCCAGCGCCTCTGAACATCCATGAGAGCCGTAAACTCGAACTTGCCGGAACGTGACTTTTCGGGAGTTTGCTATGCTCACTGCAATAGTCAACCAACAGGAGAAGATGAGTCTTGTCTAATTCGCGAATCGCTTGGATAGGAGCAGTGCTCATAGGAGCTATCGGCCTAACGGCGGTAACTCAGGCACAGACCCCTTCGCCTTCGGCAAATACAGCCCTGCTGCAGCAGTCTCTACGCGAGAGCGTGCTGATTGAAGGTCATCAGCCATTTCATCTCGTGATCGAAATCGACCCCAGATAACAACACCCTGCGCGCACGCCAGACCCGCGCCGTCTTCCATGCAGTGGAAAGGTAGAGTTGTTCTGGGCTAGAACTCCGCAACCATTACAGACTGGTGCTCCAAGTCACCCGACTTTAGTCAAACCCGCGTTGTCGATGGCAGCGAAGTCGAAGAACATGATCGAGGGTAATTTCTACCCGCGTTACCGGGCCGGACAATTTTGTTCGCATGCTGCTTGACCCTGTTCCAAGATCGCAAGTGCCCAAGCTGATGACGATACCACAGGTGGCGCGATCTCTATGACGTGCCTGAGAAGACCCATCGCAGTCTACCCGTCGATGCCCGCGGCCTGAAACATTCAGAGCGCTCCAGATGCAGCATTACTGAGGAGACTTCCGATAGGCTACTGGAGGGCAAGCCTTTTAAACAACAACGGGCTGATGGTATTGACGGCCACGTCCTTAGCTCTGACGGAAGCTTTTACAGGCTATGTACTCGCTCGCAGATTATGCGCCATTCGGCGGCCAAATGATTCCGCGTACTTAACGAGGTCTCGACGAGTTATCCCAGAGAATATCTTCGTCGAAGGTAGAGGTAACGCTACTGGAGAAGCTATACTGCAGGACGACTTCCGAAGACGAAGTTCATGCCCTTAACGCGACGCCTGCCTAAGGATCAGATGAGGACGGTGTTTTTGTCGCGGAAGGATATCGGAGACCACATCGCCAATGTGCCTGATTACGAGTGGCCGCCTAAGGATGGTGTGCTTGAGGGCTACATGATTGTTTACGTTCGTGACCGATACGTACAGGGCAGATCAGGGAATCGTTATTGCGGACAGCTCGGACAATTATGGTCTACAGGATGCGGGCGTTGCCCTTGCGCTCAAAAGCGAGCCTTAAACCTAATGGATTGTGGATGGTATCCCGGTTCAGATGGAAGGGCCACTCGTTCTGCACTTCAAGACGTCACAGCTTCAGCTCGAAATCTGCCGGGCTGACCACACCTCAGACGTTATGTCCGAGCATGGCCAGGTGCCCGTGCCGCACCATCGATATCCACGGAAGCTGCCGCATCACCACGCTGCGGGGTCACGCCTGTAAAACGGGGTTTTCGGAAACTACGAGAGAACTATGTCTAGACTGCGCTCAACCCTTTCGCCGCGACGATTTGTTCAAGATCGCCAGCCCTCATCGCGGTCGGTCTCATGATGGTCGGTTCTGTGATCGATATCCGGCCACATCCGGCAATCCCGTGCGATCATCCACCAGCGAACTCACCACAAACAACCACACATCCACCACGTTTTCTCCACGTTTTTGCGGTCGCAAATGCGACTTTTCTCCCATTCTGACCCGAAGAAATAGCCCGAAACCCTAGGAAAACGGCTGATAACCGGAAAAACCGGAGATCACCACAACTCCCCACAAAACCCGAAGACTCGTTTTATCCACAGCCAAGTGGTCCGACCTCTGCCATTGACTTCATCCCTCCCAGGAACCACGCCCTACTTCACCGCCGTCGGATCCCACCCATCCGCCCCCGCCAGATAAGCCTTCGTCTCATACTTCTTCGCCTCCTCCGCCGTCAGTTGCTTCGAATAAGGCTCCCGCGCCTTCGCATTCGCACCCGGCCCCGTCGAGTTGAACTCCGCATACGTCGCCATCGGCAGCCGCGGCTGCGGCGCGCTCTTCCAATCCGACCATCCCGCCGCCATAATCGGCGCCTCAATATCCGTATTCATAAAGATCACCGTCGAGTAGTCCCGCCAAGGCCGCCCCAGATACACATCCCCCGCGCCTTTATCCGCCGTAATCTTGCAATGATTGAAGACATACCCCGCATCCTGCCCCGGCCTCGTATTGCTCTGCGCCGTCAGATACCCTCCCGCCGCATGCGCAATGCTGCGAATCTCGCACGTTCTCAAACACCGCCTTCGCATCGCCAAAGATAAAGTCCACATGCCCCTCGATGTAGCAGTCCGCGTAGTACTGCCTGCCCCGTCAAGCAGTCGCTCCCGGCAGCCTCCTTCATGCACCCCATGCTCGAGGCATACAGCGTGTCCTGCGCCCCCAGCAGCCGCACATGCCGCACCACCGCGCGGTCCGCCCGCACCGACAGCGCCACCGCCTGCGACGGCACATCGCTCGTCTTGCTGTAGTCGTTCGCAATCGTCATATTCCCCGCAAAAAAATCGCTGCCCGTCACAAATAACGTCGCCGAGCAGGACGTCCCACACGTCGACGCCGCGCTGTTGCCATACACCAGCACCACCTTCGTCCAGTCGTCCCCCTCCCCGCGCAACTGAATCTTCGGCTTGTCCACATGCACCACCTCGCGATACACCCCGGGCCGTATCTTGATCACTGCCCCCTCACCCGGCGCCGCAGTCACCGCCGCCTGAATCGTCGTAAAGTCCGCGCCCGTCGGCCCCCACCGTAATCGTCTTCGGCCCCTGCGCCCGACGCAATCCCGCACGCCGCCAGCAAGACCAACCGCCAAACTCAACCCGCGTCCACGCGCATCCTCTCATCCTCCCACCTGCTCCCAAACCAGATCCCGACCGACCAATTATTTGACACAAACAGCCCAACAAAGACTATCCTCAACCTCGACACAACTCCGAGGGTCCGAACCATTGCGAACCCTGCCTCGAGCGGTCAGACCAACATCATAGCGGGAGTCTGCACCACAATGTCGATCCAAGCCGCCAGCCTGTCCGACTCGGGCTTCACCACCACCGCCCCGGAAAAATCCAATGTTCGCTGGGCCGTCTGCTTTCTGCTCTTCCTCGCCACCACCATCAACTACATGGACCGCTCGGTCTTCTCGCTCATCGAGCCGCTCCTCCATCTGCCCTTCATGGGCTGGATTCCCGGCCTCGACCACACCCATCAGGCCGCCTACGACATCAACTACGGCCGCGTCCTCATCGCCTTCCAGATCGCCTACGGCGTCGGCTTCCTCTTCGCCGGCCGCATCATCGACAAGCTCGGCACCAAGAAGGGCTACGCCCTCGCCATCCTCCTCTGGGGATGCGCCTCCATCAGCACCTCGCTCGTCAGCAGCGTCGTCGGCTTCATGATCTGCCGCGCCCTCCTCGGTCTCGGCGAGTCGGGCAACTTCCCCGCCGCCATCAAAGCCACCACCGAATGGTTCCCCTCCGAAGAGCGCGCCCTCGCCACCGGCCTCTTCAACTCCGGCTCCAACGCCTCCGCCTTCATCGCGCCCATCCTCATCGCCGCCGTCACCCTCCGCTGGGGATGGCACGCCGCCTTCATCTGCACCGGCTCCATGGGACTCGTCTGGCTGGTCCTCTGGCTCCTCTTCCCCTACAACAAGCTCCGCCGCGGAGCCACCCAGACCCAGATCGACCTCGCCCCCGTCACCCAGGGCGGTCCATCTACTCCATCCTTCTCCGCCACCGCGGCTTCTGGGCCTTCTTCATCGGAAAAGGCATCACCGATCCCATCTGGTGGTTCTACCTCTTCTATCTCCCCAAATTCCTAAACGACAACTACAACCTAGACCTCAACCACGTCAAATACCCGCTCATCGTCATCTACACGGCCGCCAGTTTCGGCTCCATCGCCGGCGGATGGCTCTCCGGCTTCCGCATGAAGCACGGACACAGCGTCAACTCCGGTCGCAAGTTCGCTCTGCTGGTCTGCGCTCTCTGCGTCATGCCCATCATGCTTGTGCCCCACATGCATACGCTCTTTCCCACCAACGCCTGGCCGGCGATCGGACTGTTCTGCCTCGCCACCGCCGCGCATCAGGGCTGGTCCGCGAACCTCTTCTCCACTCCCACCGACATGTTTCCTTCCACCAGCGTCAGCACCGTCGTCGGCCTTGGCGGAGCCGCCGGAGCCGCCGGCGGAGCGATCTTCACCTGGCTCGTCTCGCACTACTTCTCGCTGCACCCGATGCTGATCTTCACCTTGGCTGCGTTCGCTTACATCACAGCGCTGCTCATCTTCCAATTGCTCGTGCCAAGACTTGGCGTAGCCCAGACCACTTAGTCGCCGCTGCCGCATCTCAGGAGCGGCGAATCTTTTGTTCGATCTTCGCTCATTCGAGTCGACCATGCCACCACTGTTTCGCTTAACTATCTTTTCCTCCCGTGTTACTCTTCTCAAACTTAGGCGCAAGGAGCTTCATTCAGCGTGAAAAAAGAGGTCTAAAGAGCTACACGACGAGGCCACTGGCCATAGCCAGCTCACCATGCAGGTCGTCGAGCACGTTCGCTCTCTCATCAGCAGCGGCGAGGTTCATCCCGGCGACCGTCTTCCGCCTGAGCGCGAGTTGGCCCGCAAGCTCAAGATCAGCCGCTCCAGCCTTCGCGCTGGCATTGGCTTTCTCTCGGCGATGGGCGTTCTGAAGAGCCGCCATGGTGCTGGAACATTCGTCTCTTCGGGGCCTCCGGCGCTTGATTCCAGCTCGCTTTCTGTGCTTGGGGCGCTGCATGGTTTCCTTCCGTGGCAGATGTTTGAGGCGCGGCTGGTGCTTGAGTCGAACGTGGCTGCGCTGGCTGCGGAGCGCGCTACGGATGAGCATATTGCTGAGTTGGCTGAAGAGGTTGCGGAGATGTATGCCGCGCTGACGGATCCGCAGGAGTATCTGATTCATGATGTGCGCTTTCATCGGACGATTGCTCGGGCGTCGGGAAACCCGATCCTTGGCGCGCTGATGGAGACGATCACGGCGAATCTCTATGAGTATCGCAGCAAAACCGTTGTAAATGCTGTGGATCTGAAGGAGTCCGCGGAGATGCACCGCGAGATTTACCGGGCGATTCGGTCGCATAATCCGGCTCAGGCGCGCGTGACGATGGAGCAGCATCTGAATCTGGCTCGCATCGCGCAGGCGTCTGAGGCGGAGGCTCGAACTGCCAGCTGCAGACGCCTGCAGCCGGCAACGCCGAAGCTGAATCCGTGACCTCGAGCTAGCTGATTCGCACTTGAGTTTTTGATTTTTGTGGTGGAAGGGCGTTTTTGCAGGGGGTTTTGCGAAAAAACGGGTGCAGAACGTGGTTTTTTGATGGTGAATTTGTGGTGAGATGCGTGGTAAACGTGGTGAATTTGACGGTACGTTTCTGGGCGTCGAAAAATTTGCCACATTTTCTAAATTTATTTTTCAGGGGTCCGATCTGGCTTCCGGCTGCGCTGTTCGTCCGGGAGGCTGCGTCGCTCCTGCCTGCTAAACTTAGCCTTAGCGCCCATGTCCAAGCAAAAGTTCTATCTCACTACCCCGATCTATTACGTCAACGCGCGCCCTCACATCGGCCACGCCTACACGACCATTGCGGCGGACGTGATCGCGCGGCGTCACCGGCTGCTGGGCGACGATACGTTCTTCCTGACGGGGACGGACGAGCATGGCCAGAAGGTCGAGCGGTCTGCTGCTGCCGCCGGCGTCTCGCCCCAGCAGTTCGCCGACCAGGTTTCGGCCTCCTTCAAGGCGCTGTGGGACCGGATGGGCATCACCTACGACGACTACATCCGGACCACCGAGCCTCGTCACACCCAGGCAGTTCAGAAGCTCTTCCAGCATCTGGTCGACCGCGGCGCGATCTATCTGAGCACCTATACCGGGCAGTACTCTGTCGGCGAGGAGATGTTCGTCGAAGGGCCTCCGGGCGACATCGGGCCGGACGGCAAGCCCACCGAGACGGTTACGGAGGAGAACTACTTCTTCCGGCTCAGCGAATACCAGCTCCCGCTGATTGACCTCATCGAGAGCGATGAACTCTCTCATCCAGCCTGAGTCTCGCAAGAACGAGATGCTCAGCTTTCTGCGCGGCAATGTCGCCGAAGCCGCGGGTTGAGACGAAGCTATCACAAGCTCGGCAACCCCTACGTTCCAGGAGCCTCCGGGACCTCTCCGTCTCCCGCACCAGCTTCAGCTGGGGGATTCCGGTCCCGGAGCGAATCGACAAAGCACGTCATCTATGTCTGGCTTGATGCGCTCGCGAACTACATGACCGCGATCGGCTACGGCAGCGACGATCCCGCCGAGCAGGAGAAGTTCAAAAGTACTGGCCTGCGGATCTTCACCTCGTCGGCAAGGAGATCATCCGCTTTCACTGCATCTACTGGCCTGCGTTTCTGCTGGCTGCGGCCTGCCGCTGCCCAAAGGCGATCACCGCGCATGGCTGGCTGCTCTTTGAAGACTCGAAGATGTCGAAGTCGCGCGGGAATATCGTTCGCACGGAGACGATTCTGGATGCGTTCGGCACGCTGAAGCCCAAGCCAGTCGATGGTCCCGGGCCTGAGCTAAGCGATGAGTACTGGAAGCACGAACAGGATCTATTCGCCTCCGATGTACTCCGCTATTTTCTGCTGCGCGAGATTCCGTTTGGGCAGGATGGAAGCTTTAGCTTCGATGCGCTGGTTCAGCGGTATAACAGCGATCTGGCTAATGGCTACGGCAACCTGGTCAGCCGCACTCTGACGATGATCCAGAAGAATTTTGACGGAGATTGTACCGAAGCGCAACTCACCCAGTCGAGATCTGCAAAGATGAAAGTTACGAACGACGATGCGCTGAGATACAATCAACTGCTTTCAGACGACCTGAACGACTTTCAGCTACAAGTCTCAGCTCACTGATTTCGCTTGTGGCAGTATTGTCGGCGCTGTCAGATGGTTATCTGACAGAACATGCCCCTTGGAAGCTTGTGAAACGATCCATCTGATCGACCCAAGCGTTGCAGGAGTATCCTTTATACAGGCTGCGGAAGCGATCCGAATCATCACCGCGCTGTCTCTATCCGATACTTCCCGACGCCACCGCGAAAGTCTGGGCTCAATTAGGCCTTGGCGATATTGAACAAGCCGCAAAGAATGGCGAACTGAAAAATCTAGAGTGGGGTGGATTGAAACCCGGCACCAAGTTGGGCGAACTGGGCCCGATCTTCCCTCGCGCGACAAAGGAACTTATTCAGATCATGACTGACATGGAAAAAACAACTCGAACACCAGCGCTGCACAGCCGAGACGAAGCCTCGGTGAGCCCGCTTACGTTGTCACTGAGCGGCCCCTCCGCCGCGCGAGCAGTCGCCGCTCGATCCCGCTGCCGGGCCGCGCACTTCGACCTTCGTTGAAGAGAATCCGGGAGCCACCGTCGGGGCAGCCACGCTATCAGCACCGAGCGCCCGAGCACGCCGCCGCATACCGAAGCTCCTGCGTCGGGTGCGTTTGCAACTTCGGCTGCGGGCTCTGCTACTCCCGATACGCCGCAGATCGCGATCGATGACTTCGTGAAGGTGGATCTTCGTGTCGCGCAGATTGTTGTCGCCGAGCGGATTCCTAAGGCCGATAAGCTGCTTCGGCTTGAGGTTGATCTGGGGTATGAGAAGCGGCAGATTCTCTCGGGCATTGCGGAGTGGTATACGCCGGAGGAGCTGATTGGGCGAAGGATCGTCGTGATCGCGAACCTGGCTCCGCGCAAGATGCGCGGGCTCGAGTCGCATGGCATGTTGCTGGCTGCTTCGAATGGCGAGAATGGGAAGCCTGTTCTGGCTACGTTTGGGGAAGAGATTGCTTTGGGTTCGCGGCTGAAATAGGTGTGTTGAGATAAGTTCGACGGAAGGATGCAAAGTAGGTTGCAGGTGCGAGCAGACTGCAGGTCCTTCGACTGCGCTTCTCGCGATACAACCGCGAGAAGCTTCGCTCAGGATGACACCTTTGTGGGGATGACACGTCTGTGGGGGCGATGAGCTTTTGAGCAGCGAGTGCGAGCGCGAACGTGGCACCGCGCAAGATGCGGGGGCTTGAGTCGCATGGCATGTTGCTGGCTGCTTCGAATGGCGAGAATGGCAAGCCTGTTCTGGCTACGTTTGGCGAAGAGATTGCTTTGGGTTCGCGACTGAAATAGGGCGTTCAGATACTTCAACGGAACGATCCAAGGTAGGTCGCAGGTGCGAGCAGACTGCAGGTCCTTCGACTGCGCTTGTCGCGATACAACCGCGAGAAGCTTCGCTGAGGATGACACCTCTGTGGGGGCGATGAGCGTTTTAAAGTAGTTAGTGCGAGCGAGAACTGCGCAAGATGCGAGGGGTTGAGTCGCGTGACATGTTGCTGGCGGGTTGGAATGGCGAGAATGGGAAGCCTGTTCTGGCTACGTTTGATGAAGAGATTGCTTTGGGTTCGCGGCTGAAATAGGTGTGTTGAGATAGTTCGAAGGAAGGATGCAAAGTAGGTTGCAGCTGCGAGCAGACTGCAGGTCCTTCGACTGCGCTTGTCGCGATACAACCGCGAGAAGCTTCGCTGAGGATGACACATCTGTGGGGGCGATGAGCTTTTAAGTAGTTAGTGCGAGCGAGAACTGCGCAAGATGCGAGGGGTTGAGTCGCATGGCATGTTGCTGGCTGCTTCGAATGGCGAGAATGGGAAGCCTGTTCTGGCTACGTTTGGGGAAGAGATTGCTTTGGGTTCGCGGCTGAAATAGGTGTGTTGAGATAGTTCAACGGAAGGATGCAAGGTAGGTTGCAGCTTCTAGCAAACTGCAGGTCCTTCGACTGCGCTTCTCGCGATACAACCGCGAGAGGCTTCGCTCAGGATGACACATCTGTGGGGATGACATCTGTGGGGATGACACTGCTGTGGGGGCGATGAGCTGTGAGCGAGAGAGCGTTGAGAAACTTTCAATCCCGCTCCGTTTGAAAGTTCTGTTGAAGCAATTTCTATGAGCGTGCATTCTGATCGGTTAGACCGAGGCTGGTCAGCGCGCGGTGTTGAGCGGCGCGAAGGAAGGCGAGATTTTCCTGCACCGCATCCTCGGTGTCGCAGTAGGGACGCGGGGCGTTCATCAGAGTAACTTCAATCACGCCATCGGGTCGTCGCGTGGCCCAGGAGAAGACGACTCGCGCCCCCACTCGGCCTGCGAGTTGCAACACATAGGCATAGAGACGGCCGCCCATGTAGGCATCCGCCAAGCACACAACGGACATGCCTTCCTGGAGTGATCTTTTCGCCCGGCCGAGGGCATATCTTTCTGCTGGAATCGCTATCAGCCGGAACTCGGTCCCTGTCACCATAAACCGATCGCCGTCGACGATTCGGCCCCGGTCAGCGACGATGATGGGCTCAGGATTTCCCAGTTCGAGTAACGGCCGCAGCAGAAACTCTACGAGCGGCTCATGAATCCAGCAGTACAGCGTTCCGATTTTAGAATCGGCTGTCTCAAAGACGTCAGCTCCGTTGCAGACATATGGAACAGGGAAGGGTCCGATCGCGGTGAGTTCCCATAGCCAGTGGTCGAGCATTACTGCCTCGGTAAGGACACGGCTGCCCCCCATCACTCCGTTCAGGGTGCCGTGTAGTTTGCAGATTGTCAGCGCGGCACGGTACCAGAAGCGATTGGGCAGGACCACGGTGACGAACCGGACCTGTCTTTGCAAATTGAGGACGGACGTGAGCCAGCTGTGAGGTCTCATCATTAACCGCTGGACCTCGTGTCCTGTCCAATGAGCTGGACTACGAGCTTTCTGCGAGAGACCAGAGGAGGCCGAAGGCTGACATTCCGAGGTAAGGATGGCACACCGTGGAAGGCCCGAAGCTTCGAACGCTTGCCCAAGAACAACTTAGTCCTCCGAGAGAAAAATATCACTTACGGCATTTGTGCAAGGCGCCACTGACCGTGGCCTGTGTTCTTTGATGCAAGCATAGCCAGCATTCGGGTAGGAGTCCATTACCGTTTTGATGATGCGCAGCGAAGCACCCTGGTTACTTCCGGTCGACTTAGAACAAAAAATGAGTCGTGGGGCGGCCGCCCGGGTTTTCGCGACTTATGGATTCGACTCTTCGCTAGGTCTCTTTGGTCTGCACGCCTACTGCGACGACGAAGTAGCTGGCGGTTGTGGTGCCGACGTTTTTGAGGCCGTGCATCAAGTTGGATGCGGTGAAGATGACTCCTCCTGGACCGACGGGCTGGGGGGTGCCGTCGTTGCTGAATTCGAGGTTGCCTTCGCGGATGAGAACGAACTCCGAGTGGCTGTGCTTGTGCGGGGGATGCGGCATCTTGCCTGCCGGGAGGGTGGTGAGGTGCACCTCGACGAACTCGCCGGTGGGCAGGGTTCCGGATAAGACCTGGCGGCTGGTGCCTCCGTTGGCGTTGTTCTTGACGGGGAGCTGGTCGAAGTTGAAGACGACGGACTTGGAGAGCTTGCCATCAGGGCCTGCCGCGGCGCCAGCTTGGGCCTCGGCCATGACACTGCTCATGGCCGCAAAGGCCGAGAGCGCGACACAGAGTTCACGACGGTTGAGATTTTTCATGGGGAGATATTACGCGATGCGAAGTATATCTGGCATCTTTTCCTGATCAGGGGAATTTGAAATAAGATCGTTGCAGCACCCCTGAAAATTATGAGACTGATCGATTTGCTGCGTGTCCTTGTCCCTGCGACGGCTCTGTCGCTTGCCTTCTGCCCTGCCAATGCCCAGACCGATTTGAACGATTCGTTTGCGAGAGACAGCCGACAGGCGATCGACCAGGCGTATACGGATCACATCCGCAAATACACGACAGATGCAAAGTTCACTTCGCATCTGGTGGATTATCTGCCTGCTTCGGCGACGGTTCCGACGCCGGCGAAGGTGCTGGGAGATGTTGCGGGAGCGCCGGACATGCTTCCGTATGCGGAGGATGTGTACAAGTATTTTCGGCAGCTGGAGACGGCTTCGCCGCGGGTGAAGGTGTTCACGATCGGGCATACGGAGGAAGGCCGCGAGATGATCGCGGTCGCGGTCGCGGATGCTGCGCTGCTGCAGGGCGCGAAGGAGAATGGCGATCGGCTGGCGAAGCTGGCGGATCCGCGGACAATCGGGCTCGATGACAACAAGGCGCACGCGCTGATCGATCAGTCGTATCCGGTGTACTACATTACGGGGACGATTCACTCGAGTGAGACGGGAGCGCCGACGGCGCTGATGGAACTGGCGTATCGGCTGGCGGTGGACGATGCTCCTTACATCAAGTACATCCGGTCGCACATGATTGTGCTGATTACGCCCGTGGTCGAGGTGGATGGGCGCGATCGCATGGTGGACACGTACCGGTGGCATAAGGCGCACCCGGGGCAGCAATGGCCGCGGCTGGCGTACTGGGGCCACTATGTCGCGCATGACAACAATCGCGATGCGATGGGCATGACGCTGAACCTGACGAACAATGTGCTGAACACGTATCTGGATTGGCACGCGCAGGTGCTGCACGATCTTCACGAGTCGGTGCCGTTTCTTTACGACAATACGGTGGGCGATGGCCCGTACAACGCGTGGATTGATCCGACGCTTGCGGATGAGTGGGCGGAGCTGGCGTGGAATAACGTTGCGCAGATGCAGTCGTTTGGGATGCCGGGCGTGTTTACGCATGGGGACTTCGACACGTGGAGTCCGGGGTATCTGATGTTTCTAGCGGGTATGCATAACGGGATCAGCCGGCTGTATGAGACGTTTGGCAATGGAGGGGCGGATACGGAGAAGCGGATTCTGCAGCCGGAGGAGTATTCGCGCACGTGGTATCGGCAGAATCCTCCGCTGCCTACGGTGACTTGGTCGCAGCGGGACAACAATAATTATGAAGAGAGCGCGCTGCTTTCGACGCTGGCTTACTTCTCGCGCAATACGCATCACTTTCTGGAGAACTACTACATCAAGAGCAAGCGATCGGTGCAGAAGCCGACGCTCGATGGACCGGCGGCTTACGTTCTTCCGGCCGACAGCGCTGAGTTGAATCGCCAGTTGCAGCTTCTGGATGTGCTGAAGCGGCAGCATGTCGAGGTGCAGCAGCTTGTCAGCGGCGGCTGGCTCGATATGCGCCAGCTGGGGAGCTACGTTATTCGGCTGGATCAGCCGTACTCGAGGATTGCGGATGCGCTGCTGGACAAGCAGTACTGGGCGCCGGATGATCCGCAGAAGCATCCCTATGACGATACGGGTTGGTCGTTCAGCCAGCTCTTCAACGTCAAGGTTGTTCGGGTGACCGATGCTTCGATACTGAAGGCGCCGATGACGATGGTCGCAGACTTCGATCAGGTTGCAGGCAAGGTCAGCGGCAATGGCTCGATCTATGCGATTGCGAATACGGGACAGACATCGCTGTTGCCGTTGGTGTATGCGCTGAAGGGCGCGCATGTGGAGACTGCGGAGAAGGCGTTCGACGCCGAAGGACGGCACTTTGCGCCGGGTTCGCTGCTGATCTCTCAGGCTGATGAGCAGACGATTGCAGCGACGCTGCGCAAGCTTTCGCTCGATGCGACACGGCTTGGTGCTGCTCCGGCGGTCGCTACGCATCCGGCGGCTGCTCCGCGCATAGCCTTTATGCATACATGGCTGGGTACGCAGACGGAAGGTTGGTGGAGGCTGGCCTTCGACAAGGCAGGCATCCCGTTCAGCTACATCAGCACGCAGACGGCGGCTGCAGAGAGCGATCTGCGCGGCAAGTACGACGTCATTATCTTTGCGCCGGTGGGACGGGCTTCGTCGCAGGAGATCATCAACGGCATACCAACGTGGGGGAATGCTCTTCCCTGGCAGAAGAGCGAGATTACTCCGAATCTCGGATTGCTCGATTCGACGCGAAGATATGCGTCCGGGGCTGGGTTACGACGGGCTGGCGCATCTCAAGGCTTTTGTTGAAAAGGGTGGGCTGCTCATTACCTGCGAAGACACGGCGCAGTTTGCAATCGAGAGCGGGCTTGCGCCAGGCGTCAGCATTGCTCCGCACGATGATGCGCGCGTGGTCGGAAGTGTGCTGAATAGCGTTTTTGTTGCGCCGGCGAGTCCGATCGCTAATGGCTATGGCGCGAATCTGCCAGTGATGAGCGCTAATGGAATGGTGTTCAATGTGAGCAATACATTGGCTCGGCAGGGTGGGCGAACGTTGACGGATCCCTACACACATCGCCCAACGGGGCGCGGCGGTCCGGATGACAGCGATACGACGCAGGGCCGTGAACTTGCGCAGCCGGAGACAACACCGAAGCAACAGCCGTGGGAGGCGAAGGCTCTGAATGAAGATCAGTTACGCAATAACTTTCAGGCCATTCCGGTGGAGCTTCGCCCAGAGGTGATTCTGCGGTTCACCGAGCAGAAGAGCCTGTTGCTCTCGGGGCTTCTCGACAAAGCAGGCTCGATTGCGGAGCGCGCGATTGTGGTGAACGCACATCTGGGATCGGGAAATGTTCTGCTGTTCGCGAATAATCCTGTGTACCGGGGAGAGACGATCGGAAGTTACGATCTGGTTTTCAACGCGATTCTCAACTACGACCATCTTCGCCAGCCGGTTGCGCCTGCTGTTAACCGACCCGTCGACTGCGCCCATAGCAAGATAGTTGCCGGTAGAAGTCGGTACTGGCTAAGTTGTGGCTTTACGGCGTTGCTGAGCGAACTTGCGCGGTTGATTCACGCGCGACCAGCTCTGGGTCGACTTTTATGGTGTCGGGCATCTTCTCGTGAGCGATCTTTTTGAGTAGAGAATTGGCCGCAAGCGCACCCATGTGCTGGAGCGGCTGACGAATCGTCGTCAGGCTGGGGACGATGTAGGACGCAGCCTGAATGTCGTCGAAGCCGAGGACGGAGACGTCGGCCGGCACGCTGAGGCCGGCGTCGTGCAGAGCACGGACGGTGCCGATGGCGGAGATGTCGTTGAAGCAGAGCACCGCCGTAAAATCTCTGCGGCGTAACAGCAGTTGATGAATTCCCGGATATCCGAGCTCCGGGGTGTTGAGATCTTTGTCTAACTGAATGATGAGATCTTTTGGCACTTCGAGGGACAGGGCTCGTGCCACCTGCATGGTCGCCTGCCATCGGGTTTCCGAGTCCGAGCTGAAGGGCTGGCCACGCATGTAGGCGATCTTGCGGTGACCTAGCCGGTAGAGGTGGCCGAGGGCGAGTTCGGCGGCGCGATAGTGATCCACAATTACGTTTGTGACGCCGGGTATTTCGGCGTGACCGGCGACCGAAACGGTGGGGGACTGGAGCGCTCCCTCCAACTGCGTGTCGATCGCGAGGATGCCATCGACACCGCGCGCCTGCAGGAGCCGGGGATACTCGGCGACCAGATCCTTTCGGTGCCGGTGGTGGGCGGTGAAGAAGAAGTAGCCCTCCTGCACGAAGACTTCGGCTGCGCCGCTGAGCACGAGTGTGTGGTAGCCCTCGCCGAGTTCGGGAAGCAGAATGCCGATGGTCTGAGTCTTGAGGCCTTGAAGCGAGCGCGCAATCTGGCTGGGCTGATAACCGAACTGCTTCGCCGCGGCCTTGACCCTCTCTCGAGTGGCGGGAGGGATGGAGCGGCCGGGGGCGTTGTTCAGAACGAAGGAGACCGTGGCCGGACTCAGGTCAAGATGTTCGGCGAGCATCTTCAGGCTGACACGGCGCTGGCCAGCCGGAACTAAAGCCGTCTTTCGTGGCATTCAAACTCCAGTCAGGCTAGTCTAGCCGACGCATGGCCCGTTTGGCTGTTAACTTGTGTCGCGGCGGCTATTTGCCGCATCAAACCGTCTATGTGTTGATAGGGGGCTTGTTCGCCTCCATTCTTTCTTCGGAGTTACTCCTCAATGTGGATTGTGAAGCTGGCGCTCCGTCGCCCTTACACATTTGTCGTTCTCTCCCTGCTGATATTCATTCTGGGAATCGGCTCCGCGATTGAAACGCCGAAGGACATCTTTCCGTACATCGATATTCCCGTGGTCACGATCGTCTGGACCTACAACGGGCTTCCGCCAGATGAGATGGCGGGCCGCATGGTTACGATCTGCGAGCGTGCGTTGACTACGACGGTGAATGATATTGAACACACTGAGTCGGAGTCGTACCAGGGCGTCGCGGTGGTTAAGGTTTTCTTTCAGCCGACGGTTAAGGTGGAGCTCGCAATCTCGCAGGTCACTTCGATCGTGCAGACAATTTTGCGTGTGTTGCCGCCGGGAACATTTCCTCCGGCGATCGTTAAATATGACGCATCCAGCGTACCAATTCTGCAGCTTGGACTTTCGGGTGAGGGACTGAACGAGGAAGACTTTTATGATCTCGGACTGAATTTTATTCGTCCGCGTCTTGCTACAGTTCAGGGCGCTTCGGTTCCTCTACCGTACGGTGGCAAGGTCCGACAGATCATGGTGGATACGGATCCGAACGCGATGTATGCCAGGCATCTTTCCGCAACGGATATTTCTGTCGCGCTGAATCAGCAGAATCTGATTCTACCGGCGGGTACTGCGCGTGTGGGAGATCGCGAGTACGTCGTGAAGGTGAACAGCAGCCCGAGCGAGGTCTCTGCGCTGAACGATCTGCCGATTCGCGCGTCGAATGGATCGATCGTATTTATCAAGGACGTCGCGCAGGTGCGTAACGGCTTTGCCGTGCAGACGAATATCGTGCGCAAGGATGGGAAGCGGTCGGCGCTTCTGGCTGTTCTCAAGAACGGAAAGACGTCCACTCTGGACATTGTGAAGGGCGTGAAGGATGCACTGCCGCATGTGAAAGCAGGGCTTCCGCCGGCACTGCAAATTACTCCGCTGTTTGATCAGTCCATCTTCGTTCGAGATTCAATCCTGGAGGTCGCGCGAGAAGCGGCTATCGCGGCCGCTCTGACCGGCCTGATGATTCTGCTGTTTCTCGGCAGCTGGCGATCAACGCTGATTGTCTGTGTGTCGATTCCGCTCTCGATTGCGACGTCGCTTGTGATTCTGACGGCACTGGGCGAGACGATCAATGTGATGACGCTCGGAGGACTCGCGCTTGCGGTGGGCATTCTCGTCGACGACGCGACGGTGGAGATTGAAAATACGCACCGCAATATGCACGGGCATAAATCGCTGGTTCACGCGATTCTGGACAGTGCTCAGCAGGTGGCCGCACCGGCGTTCGTCTCCACTCTTTCTATCTGCATCGTGTTTATCCCGGTTGTGCTACTGACGGGCGCGGCAAAGTTCCTGTTCACGCCGCTGGCGATGGCCGTGGCATTCGCGATGATGGCCTCCTACTTCCTGTCGCGAACGCTTGTTCCGACGATGATGCATTTCCTGCTCCCAGCTGAGTTGAAGCTTTATCAGGATCCGGAGTATGCGCGCGCGGAGGAGAGACGCAACTTTATCTGGCGCATTCATTCCAAGTTTGACCGGCAGTTTGAGAGGATGCGCGAGCACTATCGAGACATCCTCGAATGGTGCCTGTTTCATCGCGCAATTACGCTTGTAATTTTCGGGGCCTTCATCTTGCTTTCCCTGCCGCTGATCTTCGTCATCGGGCAGGATTTCTTTCCTTATGTCGATTCGGGGCAGATGAGACTGCATGTCAATCCGCCACAGGGGCTGCGGGCGGAAGACTCTGAGCAATACTTCGCGGCTGTTGAGGCGGAGATTCGGCGGCAGATTCCAGCGGATCGAATCAGCACGATCATCGACAACATCGGTCTGCCCTCCGGCGGCATCAATCTTGCTTTCGGCAACAACGCCACAGTTTCCAACAGTGATGGGGAGATTTTGATCGCGCTGAATCCGGGGCCTCGGGATACGCAGGAGTACATGCGGACTTTGCGGACTGATCTGAAGCAGAAGTTTCCTGATGGGACGTTCTTCTTCACACCGGCAAATATTACGAATCAGATTTTGGATTTCGGCTTACCCGCTCCCATTGACCTGCAGGTTACGGGTCAAAATTCGGGCAATTACAAGATTGCGGTTGATTTGCAGCAGAAGATCGCGGCGATCCCCGGTGCGGTCGACGTTCACATTCACCAGCAGGTAAGTTATCCCACGGTTCAGATTGATGTTGATCGCGATAAAGCGCGCCAAATTGGACTGACTCAGCAGGACGTAGCGCAAAGCATGCTCATCTCGCTTAGTGGAACATTGCAGACTGCGCCAAACCAGTGGCTGAATCCAAAGAACGGGGTGAACTACCAAGTGGTCGTGCAGACGCCAATCTATCGTGTCGATACTTTTCCGGCGCTTGGCCGAACGCCCATCACTGCGCCCAGCGGGAATACATCGCAACTGCTGGGTAATCTGGCGACGTTTCGTCGCAGCGAAATCCCGATTGTGATCGATCACTACAACATTCAGCCGGTCTACGATATCTATGCCGATGTCGATCGGCGCGATCTGGGCGGCGTCGCCAACCAGATTCAAAAGATCATGGGGGATACGGAAAAGCATCTTACCGGTGGGCACTACTCTTATCGCTGCGCGGCGAGGTTACGACGATGCAGCAGTCTTTCGTGCGGCTCGGTACCGGCATCTTATTTGCGTTGGGGCTTGTCTACTTGCTGATGGCGGTGAACTTTCAGTCGTGGCTCGATCCTCTTATCATCCTGTTCGCGATTCCCGGGGCGTTCTGCGGCATTCTGTGGATGCTGTTCGCTACGCAGACGACATTTTCCGTCCCTTCGTTGATGGGAGCCATCATGACGATCGGTGTGGCGACGGCGAATTCTATTTTGATGGTCGTCTTTGCTAATGATGAACGAGCCGCGGGCAAGGATCAGCACGAAGCTGCGCTGAACGCAGGCCACACGCGGTTGCGTCCGGTTATTATGACGGCTCTTGCGATGATTATCGGCATGCTGCCGATGGCGCTTGCACTTGGCGAAGGCGGGGAGCAGAACGCACCACTGGGACGCGCGGTCATCGGAGGGCTTCTGCTTGCGACTTTCGGCACACTTGTTTGTTGTGCCGGTGATCTATTCCCTGCTACGCAACAAACCGCCGGTGGACTACGACAAGGAGATTGACATGGAGTATGAGGGAAAGACTCCGGAAGCATCTTAGATAACGATGGATTACGCAGCGACGACACAGCGATGCAGAGGGAACTGAACGAGATTCGGACAGATCGAAAGCGATGAGTGATTGCAACTATGAGCGACCATAGAGAGAACCGCAAAACAGTCCGAGAACGCTAACTTAAGCCAGTGGCACGGTGATGAGCTCGACAGCACGGCAAAACTGCCTCTGCATAAGGACACACGCAGCGAGGAGGACAAACGTCAGGCTGAAGAGGACCACAAGCGCCGGATGCACCGGATCATTACCTGGGTTGTCATGGGCGTGATTCTTCTGTTTCTGATTGTTTTTCTGCTTGGATATCTGCCTCGGCATAAGCGCGACAAGCAAACCGAAAGCAGGCCGAGGCGCAGAAGAATGCTGTTCCCGTTGTTCAAGTGATGCACGTGAAGAATGCGCCACCGGCGAGTGATCTGACTGTGCCGGGTACAACAACGCCGCTGACACAGGCCAATGTGTACGCGCGCTGCCAACGGTTATCTGAAGAGGCGATATGTCGATATTGGCGATCACGTTCATCAAGGCCAGCTGCTCGCAATCATCGACGCTCCGGATCTTGACCAGCAGGTGGATCAGGCTCGCGCCGCGTTGCGTCAGGCGCAGTCGCAACTGGCGCAGCAGCAGTCGCAGCTTGATCTCGCGCGGGTCACGTGGGATCGATGGAAGGTGCTGGTTGCGAAGGGTGTCTTCTCGCGCCAGGATGGCGACCAAAGAGAGACGGATTACAACGCACAGCTATCCAACGTGGCTGCAGCGCAGCGCAATGTTCAATCGTTCGAAGCGAATCTGGGACGCGTCATCGCATCTGCAGCAGTTCGAGCGCGTCACCGCCCCTTTCGACGGCGTGATCACGGCACGCAATGTGGATGTGGGTGCGCTGATCTCTGCGCAGGGTTCGGCGGAGTGGGATACTTCTACAGCTCTCCTGCGAGCAGCGGTAGCCCTACACAGTCTGGAAGCACCAACACCAGTGGGACGACGGGCAACGTCAATACTTCGGCTACTCCATCGACCGGTGGGGCGCAGGGCGGAGCGCTGTTCAGCATTGCGCAGGTCAACAAGCTGCGCATCCTGGTCAGCGTTCCGGAGGGCTACTCTCAGCTGTCCACGTTGGTCAGCAGACTTCGCTTCATTTTCAGTCGTTCCCGAAGCGAGACTTTCTACGGCAAGGTCACTCGCACTGCCGGCTCGATCGATCTGAACAGCCGGACTTTGCTGACTGAGGTACAGGTCGACAACAAAGATGGGCGCCTTCTCTCGGGGATGTATGTTGTCGTCAATTTCGTCGATATGCACGGTGTTCCGGGTATCACGATTCCTGGCGATGCGGTTGTTGTGCGAGCGGATAAAAACCAAGTGGCTCTCATTCGAAACGGCATGGTTCATATGCAGCCGATCGACATTGGTCGCGACTTTGGTCCATCGGTCGAGGTACTCAACGGTCTCAAGCCCGGGGATGTCCTCGTAACCGCTGTGACTGACGAAGTGAAGGAGGGCGTGAAGGTTCGAAGCGAGTTATGGCAAGAATCCTGGCGGCGAGTGCGAGCGCTTCAGCGAGACAGAAACCTGACCAGCCACCAGGTGGTCCGCGCAGTACGGAAACCAGAAGCAGGTCGACTCTGCAACGTCTGGGCAGCTCAGCAAAGAAAGGCGGAGGACCAGAAGAATGGTGGTGAGCAATGATCGGGCGTGAGTTCAGCGGCCGCGGGATGTCAAAGCATCAACCATCTCACAGTGGTTGTGCGAAGCGCATGTGTGCACTTGTGCTACTCTCCGGCGCGTCGCTGAATGGTGTTGCGCAGCAGCCTCCGGGGGGATGCCGGCGACTGATCAAACTACTTCACCACCGCCACAGCCACTCCTTTGCCGCCGCCGACGCCGCAAGAACGGAGAGAGCAGCAGAGTCTTCCGACCGTCGGTCCGGACTCAGCGCGCAATGCAGGCGGCTGCCCAAAAGAACGGACACCATTTCTGCCTGACCTGCCGGCGTTGCCACCCATCAGCGCACAACAACCTGCGCACCAACGGCCGATTTCTCCTGCCTTGCAGCGGGCCGAGGACAGTAAAGCTCAGCCGGTACGTGATCAGGCGACAGGCCTGCAGCCGAACTTTCTAGGCTTTCTCGGGCCTTACCGTCGGCCCATGTGCCCGAGCTGTTTCCTGGCAATGGCGAGCGTCTCAACGCTCTTATTCATGATGGCAAGCTGTACCTCTCTCTGCACGATGCGCTAGCGCTTGTGATTGAGAACAACCTCGAGGTTCAGGTTGAACGCTATAATCTGCAACTCGCGGAGACAGATATTGTCCGGACCTCCGGCGGCGGAAATACTCGCGGGATCGACTACAACATCATGGAGTCGCCGCCGGGCATCGGCGGACCCGGCAGCCCTCTGCTCAATAGCTCGACAGACAAGTACAAACCCGATTGCGCCCGACCATCGACGATCTCACTTCGCTCAGTTCGACCACGAGTCATGCAGAATAATCTCTCGCAGACCGGGACTCAGACATACTCTGCGGGCGCGAACATTCCTTACTTCGATCCGTCTCTGATTGTCGAAGCTGGATATCTGCGGCGAACCGATATCGCGACGATTGGCAGCACTGCCGGTACCGGTCTTCCGAGCACGGCGTGCCGACAGCGCCTGAATTCACGTATCAGCGCGAACATCGCTTATCTGGAGGGTTTTTCGACCGGCACACAGATTTCGGCCACGGTAAATAACGACTCGCAGGTCATCTACTCTTCTCAGTCGCAGCTTAATCCTTTCAGCACTCCAAGCACTTCGGTGACCGTGACTCAGCCGCTGCTGCGCGGCTTTGGCCGCGGCGTCAATCTTCGCTATCTGCGCATCGCCAATCTGGACCGCAAGATCTCCCACCTTCTTTTCCAACAACAACTCATCGATACCGTGTACGGCACCTCGCGCCTTTACTACGATCTGGTTTCGCTCGGGGAGAATATTTCGGTCAAGCAGGAGGCGCTTCGCGCGGCGCGCAAGCTCTATCAAGACGACAAGGATCAGGTCGACCAAGGCACGCTGGCGCCGATTGAACTGACGCGCGCTCAGGCTCTGGTGACCAGCTCGGAGTTCGACTCTGGTGCAGGCGCAGGGGCTCTATCGTCAGCAGGAGGTGATTCTGCGCAATGAGATCATTCGCCCCGGGTGCTCCGGCCTTCCGCACCAGCTTCACCACGATCGTCCCGACCGACCGAATCTCTGTTCCGGAGAGGCTTGAGACGCTCGACGTTGACCAGCTTGAGAGCCGAAGGGCTGGCAAACCGGCCCGATCTCGCGCAGGCTCACCTGCAGGTCAAATCCGGCGAGATCAGCACGCAGGGTTCGCGCAATAATGCGCTTGCGCAACTGAATGTTTACGCGAATGTCGAGACGCGAGGCAGTTCGGAACAGAGTTATGAGCCACTGGGTTCACCTGCTGCGGCGGGTACAGGTGCGGTGACGATACCGCAAAATCTTGCGCTCGGGGGTTTGCGCACAGCGACGGTCTACCAGGGCGGCGTTCAACTCACACTGCCACTGCGCAACCGGATCGCGCAGGCTGATGCTGCTCGCGACACGATTCAATTGCGCCAGAGCGCAGCCCGCACAGAGCGCCTCGAAGACCAGATTCGCGAAGAGATTGAAAATGCGGTGATTGCGCTGCAGACCGCCCAGGCTGCCTATAATGCGGCGGTTGCAAGCCGTGGATACCAGGAGCAACTGCTCGATGCCGAGCGGGACAAGCTTGCGATGGGGCAATCTACGAATCTACTGGTCGTCCAGAACGAAGCGTATCTTGCGCAGGCGCGGTCAACGGAGATCGTTGCGCGCAGTAACTGGATGAAGGCTCGGATCGCACTTGACCGCGCACTTGGAAATCTTCTCGAGAAGAACAATATTGCGCTGGACGATGCGATCAACGGGCGTGGCAACTAGGAGCTTTGCGAAGCACCTCCGTCGGGGAAGGTGCTGTAAAGCTTCAGGTTCCGCGCAATTGGCGACTCACGAACACATCCAGATCTACTGAATCCTGCCGGGCCTAGCTCATGGTTGCGTTACGACTTCTTTATGAGCTTTCTACGGGTTCTTTATGCATCCACTGCTTAATGATGAAGGTCGCGTCTACGCGAGGGAGCGAGAATCCATTGGGTTCTGGGCCTTCGATTCTGTCGTAATTTCGCGGCCCCGGTAGGAGGTAGACTATGTGGGATATTGGTTGCCTGGTTGCAAGCGTGTTGTTTTTCGCGATTGCGATCGGGTACACGATGGGGTGTGAGCGGTTGGGCACAAAGGAGAAGCAGGGATGATCGAGACATTGATGCTTGGTCTGGTAACCGTGCTGCTTACTGGTTTATCTGGTGTATGCGCTTGTTGCGCCCCGAAAAGTTTTAAAAGGAAGTATCATCATGACCGCGAACGGTTGGTTTCAAGTTTTTTTCTTCTTTGCATTGGTGCTGCTCTGCGCAAAGCCTATTGGGTCTGTATATGGCCCGCGTTTTCGAGCGGGAACGTACCTTTGCAGATCGCATCTTTCGCCCGATCGAGCGGCTGATCTATCGCTTGACCGGTGTCGATGAGACGCGCGAGATGCGTGGACCGAGTATGCGGTCGTCGATGCTGCTCTTCAGCCTGGTGACGATGCTGCTGACCTATGCGGTGGAGCGGCTGCAGCATGCGATTCCGCTGAACCCGCAGCATCTGGCGGCGTGTGGAGCCGGATCTTGCGTTGAACACGGCGGCGTCGTTTACGACGAACACGAACTGGCAGTCGTACGTGCCCGAGACGACGATGAGCTATCTGACCCAGATGTTCGGGCTGGCGACCACAACTTCTTCTCGGCGGCGGTGGGGATGGCGCTGGCGGTTGCGCTTATCCGCGGCATTTCGCGGCGGGAGTCGAAGACGCTGGGCAACTTCTGGGTCGACATGACGCGCGCCTCGCTGTGGGTGCTTGCTGCCGGTCTGCCTGGTCTATGCGCTGGCGCTGGTGTCGCAGGGCGTGGTGCAGAACTTCCGCCCGTACGATCACGGCGACGCTGGTGCAGCCGCAGACTGTAACCGCGACCGGCACAGATGGAAAGCCGACCACGCAGACGGTGACAACGCAGACATCGCGCAGGGGCCGGTGGCCTCGCAGGAGGCGATCAAGATGCTGGGCACCAACGGCGGCGGCTTCTTCAATGCGAACAGCGCGCATCCGTTTGAGAATCCGACGCCGCTCTCTAACCTGATGCAGATGTTCTCGATCTTTCTGATTCCGGCCGGGCTTGACGTGACGCTGGGCAGGATGACGCGGTCGCCGAAGCATGGCTGGGCGGTGTTCGCCGCGATGGCTGTGCTGTTGTTCGCCGGCGTGCTTCGTGCTACTGGGCGGAGGCGCAGCCGAATCCGCTGCTGCATGCGGTCGACCAGCACGTCGCGGCGACGCAGGCCGGCGGCAACATGGAGGGCAAGGAGGTGCGGTTCGGCATCGCCAACTCGGCGCTGTTTGCCACGGTGACGACGGACGCGAGCTGCGGCGCGGTGAACTCGATGCATGACTCGTTCATGCCGCTGGGCGGGATGGTTCCGCTGGTGAACATCATGCTGGGCGAGATGATCTTCGGCGGCGTGGGCGCGGGCATGTACGGGATGCTGATCTTCGTCGTGCTGACGGTGTTCATCGCGGGGCTGATGGTGGGGCGCACGCCGGAGTACCTGGGCAAGAAGATCGAGGCGTACGACGTGCAGATGGCGATGCTGTACGTGCTGATCTTCCCGTTGTCGATCCTGGGCTTCTCGGCGGTGTCGCTGCTGATGCCGAATCTTGGCCTGTCGGCGCTGGCGAACCACGGGCCGCATGGGCTGTCGGAGATTCTGTATGCGTACACGTCGGCGACGGGGAATAACGGCTCGGCGTTTGCGCGGGTTGAATGCGAATACGCACTGGTACAACTTGACGCTGGCTGCGGCGATGCTGGTCGGGCGGTTCCTGATGATCGTGCCGATGCTGGCGGTGGCGGGCAACCTGGCGACGAAGAAGATTGTGCCGCCATCGCCGGGCACGTTTCCGGTGCACACGCCGCTGTTCACGGTGCTGCTGGTCGGCGTGATTGTGATCGTTGGCGCGCTGACGTTCTTCCCCGCGCTTTCGCTGGGGCCGATTCTGGAGCACTTGTTGATGCAGGCCGGCAAAAGTTTCTAGTCAGCAGAAGAGAGAGCAGATAAGAGCACATGGCAAACACTCGCAAACGCTCCGCTTTGGAACACCACGATTGTGCGGCGCGCGCTGGTCGATTCGCTGGAAGCTGAACCCGCGCACGATGATGAAGAACCCGGTGATGTTCGTGGTGGAGGTGGGCAGCGTCGTCACGACCATCTATCTGCTGCGCGACATTCTGGCGCATCGCGACGCACTTCGGTTCGATCTGCAGATCACGCTGTGGCTGTGGTTCACGGTGCTGTTTGCGAACTTCGCCGAGGCGATGGCGGAAGGCCGCGGCAAGGCGCAGGCCGATGCGCTGCGCAAGGCGAAGTCCGAGACGACGGCGTACGAGTTGCGCGCGGACGGCAGCACCGAAGAGGTTCCGAGCTCGCATCTGCGCGTCGGGCGATAAGGTCTGCGTCATCGCGGGCAGATGATTCCGGGCGACGGCGAGGTGATCGAGGGCGTTGCTTCGGTGGACGAGTCGGCGATTACGGGCGAGTCCGCGCCGGTGATTCGCGAGGCGGGCGGCGACCGCTCGGCGGTGACGGGCGGAACGCGCGTGCTGTCGCGATCAGATCGAGGTGCGCATCACGGCGAACCCGGGCGAGACGTTTCTGGACCGCATGATCGCGCTGGTGGAAGGCGCGGAGCGGCAGAAGACGCCGAACGAGATTGCGCTGAATATCTTGCTGGCCGGGCTGACGATTATCTTCCTGCTGGCGGTGGTTACGCTGCAGCCGTTTGCGATCTACTCGACTGCGCCGCAGACGGTGTTCGTGCTGATCTCGCTGCTGGTGTGCCTGATTCCGACGACGATCGGCGGGCTGCTTTCGGCGATTGGGATTGCGGGCATGGACCGGCTGGTGCAGCACAATGTGCTGGCGATGTCGCGGCCGCGCGGTGGAGGCGGCGGGCGATGTGAACACGCTGCTGCTGGATAAGACGGGAACGATTACGCTGGGCAATCGGCAGGCGTCGGAGTTCCTGCCGGCGGCTGGCGTGAGCAAGCGATGAGCTGGCGGATGCGGCGCAGCTGTCGTCGCTTGCCGGATGAGACGCCGGAGGGCCGCAGTCATCGTGGTGCTGGCGAAGGAGAGTAGGCCTGCGCGGGCGCGAGCTGGCGAGCTGAAGGTGGAGTACATTCCGTTCAGCGCGCTGACGCGGATGTCCGGCGTGGACATGGAGGGCCGCATGCATTCGCAAGGGCGCGGCGGATGCGATTGCGGATTACCTGAAGGAGAATGGCGGCGATTTTGCCGGATGAGGTGCGCGCGACGGTGGAGACGGTTGCGCGCGAGCGGCGGCACGCCGCTGGTGGTGGCGGAGAATCGGCCGCGCGCTGGGCGTGATCCACCTGAAGGACATCGTGAAGGGCGGGATGAAGGAGCGGTTCGAGCAGCTGCGCGCGATGGGCATCAGGACGATCATGATCACGGGCGACAATCCGCTGACCGCGGCGGCGATTGCGCGCGAGGCGGGCGTCGACGACTTCCTGGCGGAGGCGAAGCCGAAGGACAAGATGGACCTGATCAAGCGCGAGCAGGCGCAGGGCAAGCTGGTGGCGATGACCGGCGACGGCACGAACGACGCTCCGGCGCTGGCGCAGGCCGACGTAGGCGTGGCGATGAACACGGGCACGCAGGCGGCGAAGGAGGCGGGCAACATGGTCGATCTCGACTCCAACCCGACCAAGCTGATCGAGATTGTCGGGATCGGCAAGCAGTTGCTGATGACGCGCGGCGCGCTGACGACGTTCTCGATTGCGAACGATGTGGCGAAGTACTTCGCGATTATTCCGGCGATGTTTGCGGCGACGTTTCCGGTGCTGACCGCGCTGAACATCATGCATCTGCAGACGCCGCAGTCGGCGATTCTTTCGGCGGTGATCTTCAACGCGCTGATCATCGTCGGCGCTGATTCCGCTGGCGCTGCGCGGCGTGAGGTACAAGGCCGATGTCGGCGGCGGCGCTGCTGCAGCGCAATCTGTGCATCTATGGGTTCGGCGGCATCGTTGCGCCGTTTCTCGGGATCAAGCTGATCGACATCATCATCACAGCCATTCATCTGGCCTAAAGGAGTTTTATGCGTCGCAATCTTATCACTGCTGTGCTCTATACCGTCGTTACTACTGTTCTGTTCGGCGTCATCTATCCGTTTGTTGTGACCGGGCTGGCGCAGGTGCTGTTTCATGACAAGGCGAACGGGCAGCTTCTGCATCAGAACGGTCAGCTCGTCGGGTCACGGATCATCGGGCAGCCGTTTACGGCTCCGCAGTACTTTCACTCGCGGCCATCGGCAGCGGGCAACGGATACGATGCTGCGAACTCCGGCGCGTCGAACTACGCTCCGACGAACAAGAAGCTGATCGACCGTGTTGCGGGAGATGTAGCCGCGTTGCAGCCGGAGCATCCGGGCATGCGATGTTCCGGTGGACCTGGTGACCGCGTCGGGGTCCGGGCTCGACCCAGACATTACTCCGGCGGCCGCTGAGTTCCAGGTGGCACGTGTGGCCAGGGAGCGGCATGTGTCGGAGGATACGGTTCGCAGGCTGGTATTCGAGCACACGCAGGGACGGCAGCTTGGGTTTCTCGGTGAGCCGCGGGTGAATGTTTTGCTCCTGAATTTGGATCTTGATCAGCTGACTGCCACTCGGTAGCTGAGGTGGTCCCCCCACCCCCCATTACCCTTGCGTGACCTTTGTCTTCAACGACTTACGCGACATGACTCGCTAAGCCTATGTTGCTGTTGCGTAAAGGGTTGATGGGTTTCAGAGCTTGACATGCGATTTTTGGGCTGAAAACGCAGAAAAATAAATTTGTACCTCACGAATGGGCAGTATCGACAGCCAAACGCTGCGGGCGTGGTTTTATCCAACTCCGACCGCTATTTGCTCATCTATCAAAACTTGCACGGCTTTTTCGTGCGCACGAAGCACGTCACATCTCACTTCGGGGACTATGGAATGACTTCTCAACAACTACCTGATTCAGTTCGGCACAAAGGATGCAACATCCTCGAGGCCCTGTCTAACCTGCTCTATCTGGCCGAGCTCGAGGCGGATGATCCGGGAAAGGTCGATCGTACCTCTCCATGTCGAAGGAGCGAGTGGAGGCGATGGCCAACGTTCTGGAGGGCGACGATTGATGGCAACCGTGGCTGGCTCCTTGCGCAGTGATAGCCTTAGGGCTGTGAGCCAAGAAAATCTGAAAACCCGGCTCGCATACTTCGAGGGGCGACTCGAAGAAGCCAAGCGCCGGTCCGCCGCCAAGGAATCTCATCCCCGCGACTTTGATTCGGGGTATACAACTGAGACGTTTAAGACGTGGAATGAGTCGATCGCGCTGATCAAGGAGCGGATCGCGGGGATCAGGAAGCAGATGGAGCTGGACTGACGTCTGCTTTCCCAGGCATTTCCCAGACGAGAATTTCGGTTTGAAGATTCAGCTAATCCCCAGGTTTTAGACTCTGGGCGCGGCGGAGTCACGTTAAAATGGCCGCATGAGTGAGATGACGCGGCGTGAGATGTTTCTTGGCCTGTCGGCGGTGGCGGCGATGGGTGTGACGGTAGAGGCTCAGACGCTGCTGCTGCGCCTTCCGGGACCGGGGTTCTTTCCGAGTCCAAGGTGTATCCGTTCGACCAGATGCCGGTGCGGAAGATGGCGAACGGCGGGGAGAGCCGCGATGTGCTGCGTGGCCAGTTGCCGACGGGCGAGATCATCGGCGTGCATGAGTCGCAGCAGCCGGCGGGGATGGCTCCGAATGCGGCCCATACGATCCAGCACACCGAGGTGATGGTGGTGGTAGAAGGGACGCTGGAATTTACCCATGACGGCAAGTCGGAGAAGGTGGGGCCGGGCGGCGTGATCTTTGTGGCAACGGGGACGCTGCATTCAGTCCGCAACGTTGGAGATGGGCCGGCGCGGTACTGCGTGGTGCAGATCGGCGGGGATACGAAGAAGTAGGTCTTGAGCGGGCTTCGGGCCGGGATGGCCCATGCAGTAATCTGGAATGAATGCCGCTGATCGATACGCACGCCCACCTGGATTTTTATTCTGAGACGCCGACGGAGCGCGATGAGGTTTTGCGCCGCGCCTATGATGCGGGGGTGGAGACGATCCTTGCGATCGGGATCGGCGAAGGCCCGGCGACGATGCACCAGGCGCTGGAGATTGCGAATGCCGCGGTTGGCCCGGGTTTGCCGACGATCTATGCGAGCGTGGGGATCCATCCGCAGGAGGCGGCGAGCGCGTCGAACGATGCGTTGAACAAGCTGACTAGGCTGGCGCTGCAGGAACGATGCATTGCGATCGGCGAGATCGGGCTGGATTACTACCACTTCGATAATCCTGCGATTGAGGTTCAGAAGCAGGCCTTTGTGGCCCAGATGAGATTGGCGGCGGAGCTGGGGAAGCCGATCGTGATTCACTGCCGGACGAGCGAGCTTGCGACGCCGCAGGCGAAGGAGAAGTTTGGAGCGGCAGATGCGTGGGAGGACCTGCTGGCGCTGATCGACGAGCACTGGACGCGGACGGGGCTGGGCGGGATTATGCACTGCTTTTCGGGGTCGGTGGAGCAGGCGCGGCGCTCGCTGGATGCGGGATTTTACTTGTCGTTTGCGGGGAATCTGACGTATCCGAAGTCGCAGGCGATTCGGGATGCTGCGGTGCTGGCGCCGGCGGATCGGATTCTGGTGGAGACGGATGCTCCGTTTCTTGCGCCGATCCCGCTGCGGGGCCAGCGCAATGAGCCGGCGATGATGGTTCACACGGCGGCAGCCCTGGCGGCGATAAGGGGCATCTCAGTGGAGGAGCTGGCGAACGAGACGACTGCCAACTTCAACCGGCTGTTCTCGATTTCGGCGTAAATCATCGACCGCGGATCGCGCGGATTGAAACGGATAAAAGCAAGTAAGATAGCACCTGTAGAAAAACGTCTTTAGAAGTATGGCGATGAGTTTTGGGATTTTTTGCATTTTTGATCCGCGTGATCCGCGGTCGACATCTTTTTTCGAGGTAGAGATATGGCATCCGACAATAGCTTCGATGTAGTGAGCAAGGTAGAGCTTCAGGAAGTGAAGAACGCGATCGACCAGGCGTCGAAAGAGGTTCATGCGCGGTTCGATCTTAAGGATTCGAAGTCGAAGATCGAGCTTGAGGGCAACGAGGTGATCCAGCTTGCTTCGCAGGACGAGTACAAGCTGAAGGCAGTGATCGAGATTTTGTCGCAGAAGCTGGTGAAGCGCGGCGTGTCGCTGAAGAATCTTGAGTTTGAGAAGATCGAGCCGGCGGCGAACTCGAGCGTGCGGCAGAAGATCAAGCTGGTGCAGGGGATTCCGTCGGAGAAGGCGAAGATTATCGTTGCGGCGATCAAGGACTCGAAGAAGAAGGCGCAGGCGAGCATTCAGGGCGACACGGTGCGGGTGGTCAGCAAGGACAGGGACACGCTGCAGGAGATTATGGCGCTGCTGAAGGGCAAGGACATCGGCGTTGACCTGCAGTTCACCAACTTCCGCTCGAATTAGCGACGACGGAGCGGGGCGAGTTGCCGTCTGGGCTGTCGGCCGTTCTCTTGATCAACATTTTTCTGGCGCATTTTCGATTCTATTTCGAAGCTAAATCGACATCCTGATACTCTAAAAAAGCAGTGAGTACCCTCTCCATTGCGACGGCGGCCGAGGTTTTTGACCTTCTGCGCGACGATCTTGCGGCCATTGAGCAGGAGTTCGCGAGCCAGTCGGCGTCCGAAGTCGAGGTCATCACCGATATTGCGCAGTACCTGATTGCGGGTGGAGGAAAGCGGATTCGTCCGCTGCTGCTGCTGCTCTCGGCAAAGGCGCTGGGTAGCACGAGCGAGAGCCGGATACGGCTGGGCGCTGTCGTCGAGATGCTGCACACGGCGACGCTGGTTCACGACGACATCATCGACGAGGCGGATACGCGGCGGGGCAGGCCTTCTTCGAACACGACGTGGGGCAATGCGAAGTGCGTGCTGGCGGGTGACTGGCTGTACATGCAGTCGTTCTCGGTCGCACTGGAAGAGCGCAACTTCAGAGTGCTTGAGCTGCTGATCTCGCTGACGCAGCAGATGGTTGAGGGCGAGTTGCTGCAGATGCAGAAGCTGGGGCATCTGATCAACGAAGAGGAGTACTTCGACCTCATCTTCCGCAAGACGGCGTGCCTGTTCAAGGTTTCGATGCAGCTGGGCGCGGCGATTACGCCGGGGCATGGGTTTGGCGATCCTGAGGAACTTCAGGCGCAGCTTGGAGAGTATGGCCGCAACCTTGGGCTTGCGTTTCAGATCGTCGACGATGTGCTGGATCTGACGGCCGCGGAGGATGTGCTGGGCAAGCCGGTGGCGAGCGATCTGCGCGAGGGCAAGGCTACGCTCGCAGTGATTCATGCGCTGGAGCGCGGGACTGGCGCGGATCGAGAGGCGATTCGCACGGTGCTGGCGGATCGCAGCTTTGAAAACGTCTCGCATCCGGAGATTCTTGAGATTCTGCATCGCCATGGCTCGATCGACTATGCCATGGACACGGCGTGCGCCTACGCCGAGGCGGCGCGGCTTACGATCGCGGAGCTGCCTGACTCCGAAGCGAAGCGCGCGCTGCTGTGGGTTCCGGGGTTTGTGACTACTCGCGACCGGTAGAATGTTGACGCAAAGCTAGTCTTCTGTCTCTTCGCCTTTAGAATTCTTGCCGAGATCGAAGTCGACCGCTTTCATCTCGCCATTGCTCTGCTTGACGAGGATTTCGATCTTTCCTTCGGCGGCTTCGAGTTCTTTTTTGCAGGCGTTCGAGAGCTTCAAGCCCTTCTTCGAAGAGCTTCACAGATTCTTCGAGCGGAAGGTCTCCTCGTTCGAGCCGCTCCACTACGCTCTCGAGTGCCGTCAGCTGCTCTTCAAAGTTTGGCATTATGCGACCTCGACTTCTGCAAGGCCGAGCACGTCCGCGGCGAGGCTGTACCGGCCGAATGGCGCGCTGACCTGCACGCCCTGCACCATGGGTCGCGCTTCGGCGAGCATCTCCTGCGCGATCTTGACGCCTTCGGCACGGCCTGCTTCGGGGCTCGTGACTGCGGCCATTCGCGCGAGTATGTCGTCCGGCATGCTGACGCGCAGGTCGTTCTTCATGAATTCGGCGTTGCGGAGATTGGTCAGCGGCCAGATTCCTGCGATGACGGGAATGCGAAACTCTTCGATTCGGCGCAGAAACTCCTCGAGCACGCGGAGGTCGAAGACTGGCTGCGTTATGGCGAACTCTGCGCCTGCCTCTACTTTGAATGCGAACCGGCGGACCTCCTGGTCCATGTCCTGCACGCCTGGGTTCGCTGCGACCGAGATGGTAAAGCCGGTGGATCCGCCGATGGAGTTTTTGCCGATGTCGAGCCCGTAGTTGAGATTGCGGACCACGTTGACAAGGCCGATCGCGTCGACGTCGAAGACCGCCGTCGCATTGGGATAGTTGCCGAGCTTCGGCGGGTCGCCGGTGAGACAGAGAATGTTCTTAAGGCCGATCGAGGATGCGCCGAGCAGATCGCTCTGGATGCTCAATACGTTTCGGTCGCGGCAGGTGTAGTGGAGGATCGTCTCGATGCCGACGTGCTGCTGAATCTGGACGCAGAGGCTCTGGGCGCTCATACGGGCGCTGGCGCGCGGTGAGTCGGGCACATTGATGGCGTCGACGCCGAGGCGATGCAGTTGGGCCGCGCCATCCAGCTCTTTGCTGCAGTCGATTCCCTTGGGCGGCACGATCTCGACCATGGTGACGAAGTCGCCGGCAGCGATCATCGAGCCGATCTTCGACCTCTCTGCGAGTGCGGGCGGTTCCACCTTGCTCGCAGGCTTGGTGGAGGCTTTGCCTGCGCCGGCGTTCTCCATGACCTGGATGCCACCCTCCATTGCGTCCATTGCGCGAAGCGAGCTCTTCATCGCGCGCGTGTAGCTTGGAGTGGTTCCGCAACATCCTCCGACGATGCTTGCGCCGGCCTTGACGAGCTTGCGGGTGAAGCTCGCCATGTACTCGGGCGAGGTGAGGTAGATCGTTCGGCCTTCTACGGCGCGCGGAATGCCTGCGTTCGGCATGGCGGCCAGAGGTTTGTCTGTGACTGGGCGCATCCGCTCGATCACGCTCAGGACGGTGGCTGGACCGGCGCTGCAGTTGCAGCCAACGGCGTCGGCGCCCCACTCCGTCAGTTTGATGGCTGCGGTCTCCGCGGAGGAACCATCGAGGCAGTTGCCTTCTTCGTCGACGGTCATCATCGCGACGACGGGAACGCCGGGGGCTTCGCTTCTGGCGGCCAGGATTGCCTGCTCGGCCTCTGCCAGCGACGTCATGGTCTCGATGATCAGCAGGTCTGCTCCTACTCCCGGACCGCCTTCTACGAGTGCCTGGATCTGTTCGGCGAATGCGGCGCGTGCCTCGTCGAGCCCGACCTTGCCGAGCGGCTCCAGCCGGACGCCGAGAGGGCCGATCGCTCCGGCCACGAACGCTTCGCTGGCCTGCTTGTCGCGGATCTGGTCGACGCACTCGCGCGCCAGCCGGACGCCGGCGAGGTTGATGTCGCGAACTTTATCCCTAAGCCCATGCATTTCGAGGCGAAAGGCGTTTCCGCCGAAGGTGTTGGTTTCGATGACTTCTGCGCCGGCCTGGAGATATTCGGCGTGAATCTCGCGCACCAGATCGGGCTGCGAGAGATTCAGTTCGTCATAGCAGCGGTTGATGAAGACGCCGCGCGCGTAGAGCATTGTGCCCATTGCCCCGTCGCAGAGTACCGTACCACCGGCAAACAGCCGGGCGACTGCAGCATCTCCTCTAACGGGATTTACCTTTGCACCGTCCAACGCTTGCGCCATGATCGAGTTTCGCTCCTTCTTTCATCCTAAGCCACCACGCGGATGGGCTCCAAACCTATCTTTCTCGAGCCCTAATTCATTGGCTTTCAACCCCTTGTCATCACTGTACTTTGTTATACTCGGCACAGGGCAGCGGCCGCCAAATACGCCGCAGCGCTCAGGTTGGAGTTCGTTACCGTTGAAGAATCGAAGTCTCTTTTCCCAGTCTTTCCGCGCCCAGATCTTCTGTGGCCTAGTGATCGCTTTCGTCGCCCTCGGACTAAGCTCCTGCCACAGCGATAACTACCTTGCGTACAAGTTTCCGGAATACACCTTCGCCAACCGGCCAGTTCCACCGAGCCTGCTCGCCAACCGGGTGATGATCGCGGTGACGGTGAACGGTACCACCACCGGCAGCCTTCAGATTGTGGACGCCAAACGTGACCTTCGAAGCAACGTTCAAAATACCAAGACGTCGTTCTCCATCTCCGGCTACGCTTCGGGTTACCCCAACCTGATCCTGAACTATCCGGCTGAGATCACGGGCTTCGTCTACTCGAATACGCAGGGCGATATTCAAATCGTCAATTATGGCAAGGAGTCGGTGACGGGCTCGGCAGGGACGTTCCCGGCGAGGTCGACCGGCCTCGCCGTTTCGCCGACCTTTGGCCACGTTTACTCCGCCGAGGAGAGCGTCGGTCAACTCGGCATCATCGACAACTCGACGGGGCGCACCTACAGCCTGATACTGCCAAACGTATTCCAGGTAGTAGCCAACCAGGGCGATACGATTGCGCTGGCCATGGTTCGCAACTCCAACATTCTTTACCGCGTGGTGAAGCTCAACGCGAGTCAGTATCTAACCTCCACTGCGGCTATCGCCGCTCTGGGCGCTGCAGACTGTGAGCCATTCAACCTTCCGGTCTACTGCGCTGTTCCGGTCAATGCGGGCAGCCACACGACCGCGTTCGATCGGCCGGTCGGAGCCTACTTCTCGCTCGACGGAACCGCGGTATACATCCTCAACTGCGGTCCAGAGTGTGGCGGATCGGCCTCGAGCGTTACGTATCTGCAGCCGGGCGTGCTGGAGTACAACAATATTCCGACGGGTACGCCGGACGCCTCCGCGTTCAGCAAGCAGGTTATGGTTCCGGGCGGCGTGACGGCTGCGGTGTCCAATGGGACCACGCTGTACGTTTCGGGCCAGCAGCTACAGGCTGACGGTCTCTTCGCGGGCAATCTCTCCATCATCAATCTCGCGAACAATACCGTCACTGGCCAGTACGCCATCTCCGACGGCAACCACTCGAAGATGCTGTTTGCGGACAATAACACTCTGTGGATCGGTTCACAGTACTGCGCGACAGGCGAGCGCGCTCATCAGGCATCGCTCGGCGTGACCACGCAGGCGGCAAACTACAACTGCCTTACTCGCTTCGACATGGGCGCTTTAAGTGTTTCGATCGTGCCGTTCGTTACTCCGGGCTCCGCGACGGCTGTGGTTCAGTATCCGAATACAAATCAGAACCAGTATTACTATGGCGATCTCACTGGTCTGTGCTGGGTGCAGAGCTTCAACAAGGTGTACACCGCGTACGGCGGCCAGGTGCACATCTTCAGTACGGTCGATGGCTCTGAGATCGATAACAAGAATGTGATCGTTCAGGGAACCGCGCTCGACGTCGCATATATGGACGCGGTTACGGATGCCGACAACTAAAGGATTCGAAATCACGCTTCCAATAAGGCCTGTGCGCAGCTCTTTGCCGCACAGGCCTTTCTCTTTCATGATTCGCGGCGGGTAAAGCTGATCGCAGCAAAGAAGCCGCTGGGCGCGCTGTTACCATAACCACCATGCCTGCTCCAACGAACACGTTGATATCCTTGCCATCGCCGCGCATCGCGACGACGTGGAGCAGACGTGCGGCGGCACTCTGCTTGCGATGCACGCACGTGGCTGGCGCACGGGGATCCTCGACCTGACGCAGGGCGAATCGGGAACGCGTGGGACCGCTGCAGACCGTGCTGCTGAGGCCGCGGCCGCCGCTCGGATTCTGAACGTTGCTCACCGCGAGGCGCTCGACCTGCCGGACGGCAATGTGCAGAACACCTACGAAAATCGGCTCAAGATAGCGGGTGTACTTCGTCGGCTGCGGCCGCGTGTTGTTATTTTGCCGTACTGGCAGGGACGGCACCCGGATCACTACACGTCTGCCACGCTGGGGTATGAGGCATGTTTCGTCAGCGGACTCGCGAAGGTCGAGACTCCGGGCGAGGCGAACCCGCCACATCGACCATACAAAATTCTCTATGCGAGCCTTTATGCTGATGTTCGTCCCACGTTCGTCGTCGACATCACGCCGCATGTGGAGCAGAGGCTGCAGTCGCTGCTGGCCTATCGTTCGCAGTATGCGACGCAGGCTCAAGGCGGAGGGCTGTTTGTGCCTGAGGAAGAGATTCGCGAGCGAACGCTTGCAGAGGCTCGTCACTACGGGCTGCTTGCGGGCGTGCGCTACGCCGAGCCCTTTGTTCAAAAAGAGATCGGTCTTGTTGATGACATCATGCTTCTTCCGGTGCAATCAATCTAAGAAAGATATTCTCCGATCCGCTAAATCCAAGTTCCTCTCCGTGACGTGAGTCATGTAAGGGTGCAGCCAGCAAGCTGCGCTGAGGAGAGGTACATCGTGGAAAAAAAGCTAAATGATCTTATCGATAAGGCTCTGTCGCGCCGGCAGTTTATGGCCGGAGCAGGAACCGCAGCAGCCGCGTCATTGATCGTGGGCTGTGGCGGAAGCAGTTCTCCATCCACCCCAACGACCCCCGTAACGCCAGTCACGCCAGCGGTCACAGACGCAGATATTCTCACCTTTGCGCTGAACCTCGAGTACCTGGAAGCAGAGTATTACCTGTACGCGGCGACCGGCTCAGGCCTGTCCGCAACCGATGCGGGAAGCGGCGCGGCGACGACGACCGTTCCCTCAACCACGAAGGTTCCTTTCGCCACTTCGTACATTCAGCAATACGCAAACGAAATCGCGCAGGATGAGCTGAATCACGTTCGCTTCCTTCGCTCGGCTCTATCTGCCGCGGGCGCGACGGTGCAGCCGCGTCCGGCGATCGACCTGACCTTCTTTGCCGGGCTGGCGACGGCGGCAGGAATTTCGGGAACGTTCAATCCGTTCGCGGATGAGAACTCGTTTCTGGTCGGCGCGTTTGTCTTTGAGGATGTCGGGGTCACTGCCTACAGTGGTGCAGCTCCGCTAATTACGAATAAGGCGTCGTATCTCTCGCCTGCGGCTGGAATTCAGGCGGTGGAGGCGTACCACGCTGCCGAAATTCGCACGATCATCGCGGCGAATGCTGCTTCGAGCACTGCAACGGCTGCTCAGATGGCGGCCCTCACGAATGCCAACCTGGTGTCCGCGCTGCGAGGCAAGATCAGCGCAGCGAGCGGCAATATGCTGGCGGCTGAGACGACGCTGAGCACGAGTTCCATCGTTGCGGCAGACTCAGTTAACGCCATCGCTTTCGCGCGCACCACCGATCAGGTGTTGCACATCGTCTACGGCGGGACTGCTGGCGTCGGCGTATCGAAGGGCGGCTTCTTCCCTGCTGGACTCAACGGCAACATCAAAACGACCACGACATAAGGACGGGACATCATGGCAACTCTTGAGACACAGCAGTTAGATGACATCATCGTGAAGAGCCGTCGCAAGATGCTCTCGCTCGGCACAACGGCGCTTGCCGGTCTCGTCCTCGCGGGCGTGACCAAGAAGGCAGAAGCCGCAACCCTCACCGACACCGACATCCTCAACTTTGCGCTCAACCTGGAGTATCTCGAGGCGAACTTTTACAATCTCGCGGTCTACGGACAGACGATCGACATGCTCTCAACACCGATCGGCCTGACGGGCACGGGCACGCAGGGCATCGTGCTTACGAAGGGCAGCAACAACTACGCCAGCTGCAAGGTTCCCTTTACCAACTCGGTGATCGCGGCTTATGCAAAGGAGACGGCGGGCGAAGAGGGCAAGCATGTCTCATTCCTGCGTGGAGCACTTACCACTTCGGCGGTCGCTCAACCGCAGATCGATCTGGTGAACTCGTTCAATGCGCTCGCGGTCGGAGCGGGGGTGGGCGCGTCGTTTGATCCGTTTGCGAGCGATGCCTTCTTCCTCATCGGCGCTTATATCTTCGAGGATGTGGGCGTTACGGCGTATCACGGTGCGGCGGGCTCCATCACCTCGACGTCCAACCTTAGCGCTGCTGTAGGGATTCACGCGGTCGAGGCTTATCATGCGGGCCTGGTTCGCACTGCGATCAATGCCCTCGACGCCGGTAGCGGTACGCTGACGAAGATCACACAACAGATCTCGGCGTTTCGTTCGCTGCTCGCCAATCCCACGTCGGCGCCGACGACACAGAGCACCGACGGCGGCATTAAGGGAGCGGACGATCAGGGTATCGACAACACCGTGAAGGTCGCACTCAACACGAGTTCGGCTTCGTTTGCTTCAACCACGATTGTCGATGCGGACAACAACAGCATCGGCTTCGCGAGAACGCCGCAGCAGATTCTTTCCATCGTTACGGGAGTCTCTCCGGCGTCTGCAAGCGGAGGCAACAAGGGAGTGTTCTTCCCTGCTGGCCTCAACGGAACGATCAACTAACCAGCAATCTCTTCCAGGTAGAGACTAGGGCCGTCGGCAGTTCACGCGACGGCCTTTGTGATTCGCCGCGATCCATCAAGCGACAACACCGGTCCGCAGGCGCTCCTTCACGAATTGCACTACCTCATCGGTGACGTAGACCGGAGGCCGCATCGGAAGGACGGGCGTGCCGGCAACCAGCTTCAGCGAGACGCCCTTCCACTGCGGATGCCCTATGTCGCCTTCAGGCACCAGCACCGCATCGGCTCGATCGAGAAAATATTTCGCAGAGTCCTTGAAGTCCGAGGTATACGGGTCAAGCACGCTGAGATACAGATCTGGCTGCAGGAATCGCATAATGCTGTTTGATTCGATCAGGACATTCTCCGCCTGTGCGATTTCCTTGCGGATTCTCGGCATCGCCTCGGAGAGATCTCCCTGTCGCGTTCTCACCCAGAACGACCGCGAGGCTCCGGCTGCTAAATATCTTCCTGAATCGGTCGTGGCGTCTCCGCCGACCTTCTCTTCGCTGATTGCGAGGGTGTGCTCGGCGGTCTCGCAGTCGCAGGGCTCTCCGTTGGCAGAGCACATACCATGGCCGAACTGCGTGACCTTGAAGGCAGTCCATTGCATCTCAGGCATCGCTGTGATGAGGCCCGCGACGACGCTCGTCTTTCCGATATTTCTCGTATGCCCGCCGACTACGACAATAGCCATCATCCACCACGCAATTCGCAACGCCTGCACACTTAGATGTTCTTGGCTTCAGCGCGGGTTCAGTCGCGCCGCTTCATTCGCGCCAGGTCGCGCAGATACTCCTTCAAGGGGCGGGCCGGACGGCCCCAGAAGACCTCGCCCGGCCCACGCATCTTCTTGCCGCTCAACACACCGGCGCCGCCACCAAGGATAACGCCAGGCCCGACCGTTGCATGCTCTCCAATGCCAACCTGGCCGCCGAGAATCGCCCCATCTTCAACGATGCTTGAGCCGGAGATTCCGGTCTGTGCGGCGATCACTACGTTCTTTCCGATCACGCAGTTGTGGCCGATGTGCACGAGATTGTCGATCTTTGTGCCCTGGCCGATCCGCGTCTCTCCAAGAGCTCCGCGGTCGATGGTTGAGTTCGCGCCAATCTCGACGTCATCCTCAATCACTAGCCGGCCCTGCTGGGGAAACAGCAGATACTCTCCGCTCTCCTTGTTGCGCGCGTAGCCGAATCCCGTGGACCCCAGCACCGCCCCGGCTTGCACGACGACATGATCGCCGAGCACGGTGCCGGCGTGGATCACCACTCGGGCCATCAGGTTGCAGTTGCTCCCGACAACTACTCCCTCTTCGAGCACCACTCCTGGTCCGACCCTCGTTCCAAGGCCAATCCTTACGCCTTCGCCGACTACCGCCGAGGGATGAACACCCGCGTCAAAGCCGCGTCCGCGAAGCTTCGAGCCAACGACTGCAAACGCGTAGCGCGCATCCGGCACCCACAACACCCGCGGGTCGAGCGGAAGCTCTGCATCTTCCAGGCTTCTGTTCGCGAGGATCGCTCCGGCCCTTGACTGCAATGCTCGTGTCATTGTTTCCCGGTCTACTGCAAATACGATGGAGCCGACTTCGGCGGCTTCGATGGCGGCTACCTCGTCGATCTCTCCGTCGAGCAGCGGCGCACTCACTCCGAGCCAGTCAGCAACTTTGCCTATCTTCGCCATCAGTAGATCCCCTCTTCGCCCGCAGGCCGAGTCTTCCACCGCCGGTGCATCCAAAGCCACTGCTCAGGATACTTCCGGATATAGCCTTCAATCGCCGCCGTGAACCGCTCCGTGTTGACCACCGCGTCCTGCTCTGCATCTTGAGTACGCACCACTTCGAGTTCCTTGCCGAAGTGGAGGACATACTTTTGTTCGCTCTGCTCCCACAGGAGAAAGCCCGGTACGACAGCCGCCCCCGTCTTCGCCGCTATCCTTGCCATCCCAGACGCGGTGCATGCCTGCACTCCAAAGAATGGCACAAAGACGCCCTGTGGCGGCGTCATATTCGTGTCCATCAGGATACCGACCGTCTCCCCGGCGCGCATCGAGGCGATCAGGCCACGCGCAAAATCATCTTTGTGGATGACGCGGTTTCCGTGCAGGCAACGAATGCGGTTCACATAGGCGTCGACCAGGGGATTGTCCAGGCGGCGAATTACCATTCCCATCGGCATACCCATCAGGGAGTGGTAAAAGCTGGATAACTCCCAGGCTCCAAGATGCCCCGTCAGCACCAGAACACCCTTGCCGCGATCCCGGGCCCCGAGATAGTTCTCCAATCCCTCGTAGCGGATGAACCGGCTCGCCGTATCGGCTGTGTAGCCGGGCATCTTGCAGAACTCGGCGAGCAGGTATCCCAGGTTTTTGTACTCTACACGGAGGATTGCCTCGCGCTCCTGTGCCGGCATCTCGGGGAACGCAAGTTCCAGATTACGCAGCCCCACCCGCCGCAGACGACCCAATACTCCAAAGGCAGCCGCGCCGATCAGCGCGCCACCGGAGCGCGCCAGACCTCTCGGCAGCAAGCGAAGCATCGAAACGGAGAGCCAGACCACGGCGAACTCGGCTCTTTCGCGGAGACTGACTCTTTCCAGGGGCAACGTACCTTGTGAACCTTCGCTCAAGCGTCTAGTCTACCGATTCCAAAGCGGAAAGCCCCAAAAACAGAGAGGGCGGCTCGATGAGCCGCCCTTCCGAACCGAATCACTGCACGCTTACTGGTTCTTGGCCACTACGAAGTACTTGGCGACTGTGCGCACGAACGGACGAGCCTCAGGCGGAGTCGGCTGGTTTCCGTCCAGAATGGTCTTGAAGGGAACATCCGCACCATAGAGCGCGGTAGTGTCGTTCTGGTTCTGCGAGAGCACCGTTCCATCGAGGTCGATACCGGCAAAGAGTCCCTTGCTGCGCGAGTAGCTGAGGAACTCCGCACTGAGCTTCCAGTCGGTTCCCGCTTGAGCGTTACGCCCCACGGGGCCGGCCGAGGCTGCTGCGTCCGCGCCCAGCTTGACCTTGTTCTTCAGCATGTCCTGCAGTCCCTGCTGATTCATAGCAATCAGCACCAGATCCGTCGCCTGTCCGCCGATCTGGAAGCCGAAGCTGCCACCTTCGAGCTGAACGCACACAGGGGCGCTCCACTTGCCACTTGGCGTACGGCACGTCGCTACACCCTGGCCATACTGGGCGCCAACCACGAACGCACCCTTCTTATAGCTCGGAATCACAACAACACAGGAAGCTCCGGCCAAAATGCCACTGGGAACCGACTTATCAGGCGTCGCCATGATCTCGTCGAGCACCGCGCCGGCTGCAGTCAGCCGATCCGCAACCTTGGCCTTGTCTTGTGCATGAGCCGTGATTGAACCGGCCATTAGGGCCAACCCACATAAGACTGCAGAAATCTTGTTCATTTCGTTATACCCTTTCGCATCAACATCCGTTTTGAGCCGAAAAACTGCCTATTTACAACACTATATGAGATGGGGGAATGTGCAGGAGGGTTGTCCCGGGATTTACCCGCGCCAGTACCAGACCGGTTAAGGCCGTGAAGAAAAAAATGGGGGTTGTAGAGATAGGGCCGGGGATGCCCCGACGCTCTCTCTACAACCCCTCTCCCAGGTCTGTGTTGCTAGGTTCACTTTGCCTGAGAACACTACCAGTCACAACGGTACGAAGGTAGGTAGACCTTTGAGCAGGATTGGTTAACTAAACAGTTAACAGAAATGTTCAGGGTAAGATATTACATGTCAGCAAGTTAGACACTACTTCGGCAGCAGATTTCGATTCATGACCTGAACGGACAGCGAGATTCTGTTCTTTACGCCGACCTTACGCATCAGCGCGCCCACATGCTTCTTCACCGTTGCGAGATCGATTCCGAGTTCTTCTGCGATCACTCGGTTTGGGTGTCCTTCGACGAGCAGTTTCAGGACCTGCACTTCCCGCTCAGTAAACTTTGGCTCGTCTGGCGTTCCGGAACGTCGCTCCTCGGCGGAGGACAGGTCGAGCAGATTGGCCAACACTCTCCGCGGCGCCCAGGCCGAACCATCGTGAACGATCTCGATCGCCAGCCGTACCTCGCTGGGCTTGGCGGTATGCGCAAGGTATCCCCTGGCCCCGGCTCCAATGATGCGCTGGATGTACTCATGGTCCTCTTCAAGTCCCAGAACGATCAGCCGCAGATGAGGTCGGGTGCGCCGAAAGGTCGCGAGGAGCTCGAAGATGTGGTCGGTGCACGCCGCATCGATAAGGATCAACGAGACGCCCGAGGCATCGAGCGCTCCCGGGACCGAGAGCGGCACAATCTCCACTGGCCCGGTCTTTGGTCCAGCCTCGGAAAAGATTGTCTGGATCCCAAGTATCCGTAACGGGTCCGTTGCAACCAGCCCCAACTTCAGAGGCCCTTTCGACTCCTGGTCTTTCATCGCCTGCGCAGCCTCTTTACTCAGCGTGTTGCATTTAGTAGGCCGGGGATAGCCGTCGAAAACGATTACAGTTTCGGCAGAACGATTCCCTGTTGATTCTGATACTTGCCCTTGCGGTCCGCGTAGCTGATCTCGCAAACCTCGTCGGACTGGAAGAACAGGATCTGGCATAGCCCTTCATTAGCGTAAACCTTGGCAGGCAGCGGGGTGGTGTTGGAGATCTCCAGCGTCACAAAGCCTTCCCATTCCGGCTCAAATGGGGTGACATTCACGATGATGCCGCACCGGGCGTAAGTCGATTTCCCTACGCAGATAGTCAGGACGTCTCGGGGAATCTTGAAGTATTCGATGGATCTTGCCAGCGCAAACGAGTTGGGAGGCACGATGACGCTCGGTGCCTGGACGGTCACGAAGGACCGCTCGTCGAAGGCCTTGGGGTCGATGATGGCGCTGTTGACGTTGGTGAAGATCTTGAACTCGTCCGAGACCCTCAGGTCATATCCATAGGAGGAAAGCCCATAGGAGATAACGCCCTCCCGAACCTGCTTTTCGCTGAACGGGGTGATCATGCCGTGGTCGATCGCTTGCTGGCGAATCCAACGGTCGCTTTTAATAGCCACTCTGGTGTATATCCCTTCCTGTTACTTTTACTTGCAAATCTCGTCTCTAATTCTGGCAGAAGGGTGTAGATTTTAAGGGCAAACGGAAAGCCGTACTCTTGCCTCATTAGATTCTTCATCTTACGGTAGTGTTCTTTCGTTGACAATCTCGTTTCGACTTTCTAACATCACGTTACTAAATCCGGTCAGTTGTTGCATCTTTCATAAAAATTACAGCCCAAGGACGGCGGCCCAGATGATTAAGCAGGATCTTATACAAAGGGTTGTTGAGCGTACCGGACTGCCACGAACTAAAGCAGAGTCTGCGGTAGACGCTATCTTTGACAGCATGAAGCAAACCCTCATCGCGGGCGACCGCATTGAGCTTCGCGGCTTCGGTGTCTTCACCGTAAAACCACGCAAGACAGGCATCGGACGCAACCCCAGAACGGGAGCCGAGGTCACTATCGCTCCCGGCAAGGCCGTCCGCTTCAAGCCCGGCAAAGAACTGCATCTGCTCGACTAATTCGCTCGAGCGCCCGTTGCCGTCTCACATCAAATGGACTGCGTCCACGTCGACCACAAGGTTACGTCGGGCAATTCCCTGTGTCTCCGCAAAGGCAAGCATCGCGCGCAGCGTCGCGCCCACGGCTTGCCGCTTCTCTGCTTTCAGCACGAAGTGAAATCGGTAGATGCGCTTCAGACGAACGATCGGCGCAGCCGCCGGCCCCAGGACGCGCACCTTATCCAATCGCGCTTGCTGAAACCACTTGCCCAGGGCTGCGGCCCAGGCCGAGGCTTCCTCCAACTTTTCGCTTTGAATGACTACATTCGCGAGAACCGCGAAGGGAGGATAGTGCATCCACCGGCGATAGTTCATCTCCTTGGCAACAAAGCCCGGGTAGTCATGCTGCGCTGCAAACTGAATCGCATAGTGATCGGGATGATAGGTCTGCACCAGGACCTTGCCCGGCAGATCGCCCCGGCCTGCTCTACCGGACACCTGGGTCAGCAACTGAAACACCCGCTCTGCCGCGCGAAAGTCCGGCAGTCCCAACTGAAAATCGGCGCCGATGACTCCGACGAGAGTGACACCGTGAATATCGTGCCCCTTGGCGATCATCTGCGTCCCCACCAACAGGTTGATCTCGCCCGCGTGGAGACGTGCCAGAAGCCGCTCCATATCGCTGCGTCCGCGCACGGTGTCGCGATCCATCCGCCCGATCCGGGCCGACGGGAATAGCTCCTGTAACCGCTCCTCGCCCTGCTGCGATCCTGCGCCGAGATAATAAAGATGTTCGCTCTCGCACTTGGGGCAGACCTTCGGCACCGACCTGCGAAATCCGCAGTAATGGCACTCCAGCCGCTGCCCCGGCTGCGCTATCGCGTCGCTCTCATTCAGCTTCTTGTGGTACGTCATCGAGATCGCGCAGTTCTCGCACTCAATTTTTTCGCCGCAGCTTCGGCACATCACCACCGACGAATACCCGCGACGGTTCAGCAGCAGAATTACCTGCTCGCCGCGATCAAGCGTGAACTGCGTCTCCTCGATCAGCTTTCTCGAAAAGATCTGCTCCTGACCGGTCTCGCGAAACTCGGTGCGCATATCCACCAGCTCGACAACTGGGAGCGGCCGTTCCATCACTCGCTGCCGCATCTCTACCCGCGCGTATCGGCCCTTGTCGGCGTTCGCCCAGCTTTCGAGCGACGGCGTTGCGGAGCCCAGCACCACCACAGCCTCGTTCAGTTTGGCGCGCATCACTGCGACGTCACGCCCGTGATACCGCGGAGTCTCTTCCTGTTTGTAGCTGGAGTCGTGTTCCTCATCGACGATGATCAGGCCGAGATCCACCATCGGCGCAAAGACCGCTGATCGCGTCCCGACGACGATCCTCGCCTCGCCACGGCGAATCTTGTGCCACTGCTCAGCGCGCTCGTCGGGAGTCAGCTGCGAGTGGAGCATCGCCACCTCACCCGCGAAGGCCGCGTACATCTGCGCGGCCATTGCAGGAGTCAAGCCGATCTCCGGCACGAGCAGAAGCGCGGACTTGCCGGCATCCAGAGCCCGGCGCATCGCGGCAAAATACACCGCCGTCTTTCCCGAACCCGTAATCCCGTAGAGCAGATGAGGACGGAAACCGCCCTTGTCCATCGCTGCCGCAATCGTTCCCAGCGCCTCCATCTGCGCTTCATTCAGAGCATGCTCGTGCGAATGTTTCTTGCCGTGCGCGGAGACTCCACCGAGATGAAACTCTTCCGCAACCTCTTCGATCGTCACAAGGCCACGCCTCACCAGCGTCCCGAGAGTCGACGTCGGCACACCGGCACGAGTCAGCGTGATCTGCAGATCGCTTACTCGCATGCGTCCCCCGACCGCTGCGAGCTCCGCCAGAATCGCCGTCTGGTTGTCGTTCAGCTTTGGCAGGCGCGCCTCGGCTACGAGCACCGCGACCTTCTCTAGCCTGCGTGCATCGCGCTCCTCGGCGACGGCTTCGCGTACCAGCCACTTCTTTCGAACCATCCCCTCAAGCAGGGCTTTATTCGCGCCCGTCGCCGAGCGCAGCGCCGACATCTTCGCCTGCTCCCCGCCCTCCAGATAGTTCAACACCGCGTACTCGCGATTCTGATCCTCTGGCGTGAGTTTCGATCGTCGCGACGATCCTTTTGCCGCGCCTTCATAGAGAACCTTCCGCCCGGCCTCAGCGATGCGATAGGAGAAATGCCGCTTCACCTCTGCCGCAAGCGGCAGCATTCCGCGCAGCACTTCACCCAGTGGAGCGACGTAGTACTGTGCGATCCACGCCGCCAACTCCATCAATTCGGCAGAAAGGATGGGAGTTTCATCGAGGACCTGCTGGACCGGCTTGATCTCGAACTCCTCCGCCGGGGCATCCTCGTGCACCTTGATCACAACGCCCATCAGCTTCTGCCCACTGAACGGCACCAGCACACGTGCTCCCACGGCCGGCACCACGCCATTCACCGCGTAGGTAAACGTCTGATCCAGCGGCACCGGCAGGGCAACATCGCAAAACAAGGGCATCTCACCAGTTTAGCGATACCAGCCAAACCTCGTTGTGGGTTGCGATTTTCGGATTATGGCATCTGTGGAGAACTTGTTCGGAGCATCTTCGCGGTCCACTCCGCGCCGGGCAAACCGCACGAGGAGAGCGCCTTCAGTTCTCTTTCAATGTCGTATTCGACCCTGCGGATCGTAGGGATGCCGTCGTCGAGAAGAAGATACGATGCGCGTGGATCGCCGTCGTACGAGAGACCAACGCTGCCGGTGTTGATCAGAAAGTCCGGGGCGTCCGGCGATGCTTCGAATAGATGGCCGATGAATGTGCCCGAAGGCAACGACTGGCTGCCCGAGGGAGCCATACTTAGCTTCCAACTCTTCATCCTTCGCTTCTGCTGCGAGTGTTCTCCAACAGTCGCCCGGCAACGCGTGAACAAGCGCGAGGCCCGGCTGTTGAAAACGTCATGGGGAGTTCACGCAACCACGCCAGTCTCTCGTCGCCCAGTTTGGAGCGGGTGGCAGATGCCATCTCGCGGATCGCCGACCAGAGAACGGGCGGAGCCGACGACTGACGCGCGAAGTCCTCCAGCGAATCAGGCCGGACGAGCATCTCGTCGGTGTTGCCCATGACGCCTTGCCAGCCCAGAGCGCGAATGCGATCGATAATTTCAATCGGACTCGATCCCGCATCGGCCAGATCGCCTCCGTGAAGCACGAGGTCCGGAGACGCCTGACGAATATCCGCGAGCACCGCCTCAAACGCAGTGAGATTTCCGTGGATGTCGGACACCACAGCGATGCGCATACCGCTCCTGCACCGGGCTACGAACTGTAGTCGCGAGACTTCCAGAAGATGGTGCGATCAATCTGATCGAGCCGGACGCGTCCCGTCATCGCCATCGCGACCTCCAGTTCAGACCTAAGAATGTTGACCACATCGCGAACGCCATCCGCGCCTCCAACGCTCAATCCGTAAAGATACGGCCGTCCGATCAGCACGGCAGACGCACCATAGCCGAGACCCTTCAAGATGTCGGTGCCTCTGCGGATGCCGCTATCGAACAGCACAGGCACGCGACCGGCGACGCGGTCCACGACTGCGGGAAGCACCTCGATCGTTGCCGGCTCCGTGTCGAGAACGCGGCCACCGTGATTGGAGACGACGATGGCTGCGACTCCCCGCTTCACAGCCTCGTCGGCATCGTCGGGATTGATGATGCCTTTAAGAACGATGGGAATCTTTGCGAAGCGACTGGATCCACGCAAGATCGCTCCAATTGAACTGCCTACGCGTGCGACCGCCTCCTCCGCCGGGTTTTGCCTCGGTTCCGATGTTCGGGAACGGAAGCATGGGCGCCTCTGCCCGGATGTGGTCTTCGCGGTTTCGCGCGTACGGGAGTGGAATGTCGGCTGTAATACATAGCGCCTTACACCCTGCGGCCTGCGCTCTCTCAATCAACGTCTGAACTTCCTTGCGGTCGTCCTCAACGTACAGTTGAAACCAGATCGGTTCGGTCGCCGCCTTGCAAATATCTTCGATGCTGCGGTTCGAGACGGTGCTCGCCACCATGATCGCTTTGGCCTCTCCGGCGCCGCGAGCCGTTGCCACTTCAGCATCGGGATTCGCCAAGAGATGCGATGACGTCGGCGCCAGCAGGATCGGATGCGGCATCGCATGCCCGAGCAAGGTACAGCTTGTATCGATCTTGCTTACATCCACCAGGACGCGTGGCTTGAGCTGTACCGCATCCAGCGCTTCGCGATTCCGCCTCAGCGTGATCTCATCGGCCGAGCCGCTGTTGAAGTACTCCCACGCCGGCAAGGACAACTTCTGCTTCGCTGCCGCTTCAAAGTCGTAGACACTGGCGAGGACTGGCTGCTGGCCTTGCGTGCCGACGCCCGTCGCAGAGTCAGCGGCAGCGGCAGCGGCGCGCCGCGAAGAGACTCCGATTGCAGCCGCGCTTGCCAGACTCGCCTTGAGAACCTCTCTTCTATCCATGAAAACCATGCCCCTGTCTTGCGCGGACCGCAGAATGGTGGAATCGAGAAAGCCACAAATCGTTGTGGAACGTTTGTACATCAATTTGGCGAAGAATGAATCAGCTGGATCGGGGGTTGAGCGTTTCGGGACGCCGCACACAGGGACCGAACTCCCTGATATGCTCCCACCATGATGAAGAAATCCATTCCGGTCTTCCTCATTCTTCTTCCCTTCCTCACTGCGTGCGACCCGCACCCGCAGCCTACGCCAGAACCCCCGCCGCGCCCTCGCGCTGTGGGAGCAACCGCCGCCGCTGCAGTCGCTCTACCGACCAGCGGGAGCCAGTCGTTCGATTACTACCTCCTGAACCTTTCCTGGTCTCCAGAGTTTTGCCACGGCCACCCCGATGCGACCGAGTGCGCCAACCGCTCAGCCTTCGTCCTTCACGGTCTCTGGCCCCAGAACACCGACGGCACTTATCCGCAGAGATGCTCGACTGAACCCGGCCCACGCGATCCGCAAGCTTCAGCGACATCTACCCCGACTCCGGCCTGCTGCGTCACGAGTGGAGCACGCACGGCACCTGCTCCGGCCTCTCCCCCGACGAATTCTTCTCCGCAGCTCGCGCCGCTTTCCACTCGGTCGCTATTCCTCCAACGCTTTCGAAGCTCGATCGCCAGATCTCCATGCCGCCGGAGGAGATCATCGGCCTCTTCACAGCCGCCAATCCTTCCATCCCGCGCGCAAGCCTCGCCCTAAGCTGTGGCAACAACTACCTCACAGCGATCGAAGTCTGCCTGAACAAGAGCGGCCAGCCCACAGCATGCGGGCCGATTCGCTCCTGCCGCGCCAACACAGTGCGCATCCCACCACCGTAAGTCGCCGGTCTAAGGTTTACCCCTTGGCCGGAGCCTTCAGTCCCATCTCGGCCATCACCCTCTGCAGATCCTTCCACGCCTCACCCTTCATTCGGGGGTCGCGCAGCAGAAACGCCGGATGATAGGTCACTGCAAGCTTCGCTCCACGGCAGCTATGCCAGTGGCCACGCAGGCGCACTGAGGGACTGCTTCACTCCCAGCAGATACATCGCGGCGGTCGCTCCCAGCGCAACCACGATCTGCGGCTGCACCACGTCGATCTGCTGCAGCAGAAACTGATCGCACGTATTCGCCTCCACAGGTTCTGGAACGCGATTCGCGGGCGGCCTGCACTTTACGATATTGGCGATGTAGACGTCTTCGCGTTTCAGCCCCATCGCCTGAATCATGTTGTTCAGTAGCTGTCCCGCCTTGCCAACGAACGGGATTCCCGAGGTGTCTTCGTCCGCACCCGGTCCCTCGCCGACAAACATCAGCCGCGCGTTCGGGTTGCCGTCGCCGAAGACGATCGTCCGCCGTCCCGCATACGCCAGCGGACAACGGGTGCAGTCGCCAATCTCTTCTTTGATTCCAGCAAGCGCATCGGCCTTGTGCGCAGGAGCCACGCGGCTCTCAGGCAGAGGCGCAAGATCATCGAAACTCACCAGCTTGGCGATTGGAGGCTCCAGGAAAGCAGGTCTGCTGGGGACAGGAGCCTCTTCCACAGGCTCAACCACAGCAGCAGCTACGACCGTATCTATGACAGTAGCTAGGACAGCAGCTTCAACCCGCGGTGCGGTCGCTGCGGGAATCGCGGCATCCACCGGTTCGCCCTGACGATAGAAGTCATGGACGCCCATGTCGCGAAAGTATTCGACGTAAGCCCGCAGTTGTTGCTCTGCTTCTCCTGCCATGGCTCTATGGTACCGCTAATTAGTGCACAGGAAGATCGATCACCGGTTCCACCACCTTCTCCGGCAGCACGAACTTCACATGGCCCTGTTTGATCTCATCCTGCGCCACGCGGCAAGCCTTCATCGACTTTGCGACGATCAGTGGCGATGCACCCGACTGCAGTTGCCGAGCCCGACGTGCCGCACCCTTGACCAGACTGTATTTGTTGTGGAAAGCATTCTCAATCGTCATGCATTTCACCCCGTAGCTGAAGTTATAACTCAGCGCAGCAAATTGCACTATCTATTTTCGTGGTGGATAACTGGTCACTATTCGTGAAAAGTGCTGAGCGCGGCCTGCAACTTCGGCGAAGCGGCATCGGTTCTGCAACTCAACGCTACGGCCGTCACACCGTCTCGCACTCCGCGTTCATACAGAACTATCGCGCGCAACTCCGTCACGGCCTCTTCAAGAACGTCGTTTACGAGAGCATATTTGTAGTCTCGCATCTGCTTCAACTCGTTCCGCGCCTCAGCTAGTCTCCGCTTAATCTCCGCCTCCGAAATGGGAGACTTCGAAGCCGCCTCTTCTGCCACGGTTCGGTGGCGCAAACGCATCTCCAATATCTGCGGACTGGGCGGCATCACGAAGATCGACACCGCTTCCGGCATCTTCTTCATCACCTGCTTTGCGCCTTTCACATCAATGTCCAGCAGCAGGTCCTTCTCCGCCTTCTTCGCATGGTCTAGCGCGGAGACCGCCGTCCCATAGTATTCCTTGCCAAACACCTTCGCCCACTCCAGAAAGTCTCCCGCTTCGATCATGCGCTCAAACTCTTCTCGCGTCACAAAGTGGTACTCGCGCCCGTCTTCCTCGGAACCACGCGGAGAGCGCGTCGTATACGAGATCGAAAAATCCAGCCCTTCAACCAGCGTTCTAAGCTGACCAACCAGCGTCGACTTTCCCTGAACCTGACGGCGCCGAAATAATAAAAAGTATGCCTGCCATGCGCCTCAATCACCTGCTTCAATTAGTTATCACTTCAATCAAACAACCGGAGGTCACTACTCCAGATTCTGAACCTGTTCGCGAGAACGCTCGATCTCCGCCTTCATCTCCAGCCCCAGCTCGGTAATCCTCAAGCTGTTTTCGCCGGCTGCTCCACTCGTCTTCGACAGCATCGTGTTCGCCTCGCGATTCAACTCCTGCAGCAGAAAATCCAACCGCTTTCCAAGCTCGCCGCCCTCATCCAGCATCGCGATGAACCGATCGACGTGCGTCCGCAGCCTTACGACTTCTTCCTCGATGTCACTCTTCTCCGCCAGCAGCGCGGCCTCGGTCAGCAACCTCTCCTCGCTCACGGGAACGCCCTCGGTCAACTCGATCAGCCGACTTCGCAGTCTCTCGAACTGCGCCTCGCGCACTCCATTCCTCAGTCCACCCATCTCCTCTGCGAAGGCGCGGAGACGCAGCATGGAAGCACGCAGCTCTGCAGCCAGCGAAGCGCCTTCCTGCGCCCGAACCTCGTTCAACTTCTCCACCAGCGGACCGATCTGCGAGAGCACCGCAGCCTCAAGTCCTGCCAGGTCGTCCGCTCCCACGCTGCTCTCCGCGGTCATCATGCCCGGAATGCGCAGCATCGCATTCAGGTCCGGCTCATACGAGAGGCCATTCGACTCCGACGCCTCGCGATACGCCTGCATGTAAGCTCCCAACAGCGGCGCATTCAACTGGATGCCGGCGCTGGTCCTGCGCTCGAGTTGCAATGTCACCTCAATATGTCCGCGGCGCAGACGCTCCTTCAACATGCGTCGCATCTGTACCTCCAACGCGTCGCAGTACGACGGCAGCCGAAGATTGAGATCGAGAAAGCGATGGTTCACGCTCTTCATGGCGAGCGTGAATGCAACAGTATCCCGCACCGACCCGCGCAGACTGGCATATCCAGTCATCGAATAGACCTCGCTCACGCAATCCCCTCCAGATTCGCCGCCAACCTGACTTCGCCGCTCGCCACGGGCACTGAGTCATCGACGCTGAACTGCATCCTGTAAAGCCGTTGATACGTTCCCGAATGTTGCATCAGCTCGTCATGCGTTCCCAGTTCTGTGATCTGCCCGCTCTCAATCACCGCAATCCGCGTAGCTCGCCGCACCGTCGAGAGCCGATGAGCAATGACAAACACCGTGCGGCCCTGCATCAGGTTCGCGAGCGCCGCCTGCACATACTGCTCGCTCTCCATATCGAGCGCCGATGTCGCTTCGTCGAGAATCAGGATCGGCGCATTCTTCAGAATCGCGCGCGCAATCGCCAGCCGCTGACGCTCGCCGCCACTCAACCGCACGCCCTTCTCTCCAATCTTCGTCTTGTATCCGTCTGGCATATTGAGAATGAACTCATGCGCCAACGCCATTCGCGCCGCTTCTTCAACCTTGCTCATCGGGACATCCGGCTGACCATAGGCAATGTTGTTTCGCACGGTGTCATTGAACAGCACCGTCTCCTGCGTCACCTTGCCGATCTGCTCCCGCAGCGAAGCGATCGTCACATCGCGCAGGTCGTGCCCATCGATCAGGATTCTTCCTTCATTCACGTCAAAGAATCGCGGAATCAAATTCACCAGCGAAGACTTCCCCGCACCGCTCGGCCCGACCAGCGCAATCACCTCACCCGGGTGCACCGTCAGATTGATATCGTGCAGCACCTGCTTCGTCTCGCCGTCGCTCTCGTAGGCGAAGCCCACGTTCTCAAATCGGATTCCCTCGCTGAACCCCTTCAGCACGAAGGCCCGCTTCTTCTCCTGGACGTCGTCCACCGCATCCATAAACTTGAAGATCTCTTCGCTCGCGCCCAGCGCCTGTTGGAAGCTGTTGTAGAACGCCGCAAACTTCCGCACCGGATCGTACAAGGTGAACACCGCAATCAAAAACGTGATGAACGATCCCGCAGTCATCTGCTTCTGCTGAATGCTCCACCTGCCCAGCAGCAGTAACAACGCGATCGCCATCGACGCGATCAGATCCATCAGCGGCGAGCTAATCGCCTGCACCTTCACTGATTTCAGATTCGCATCGAACAGCCTTCGCGCGGCGCGGCGAAAGCGGTTCATCTCCCACAGTTCCATACCGAACGCCTTCACAATGCGATTTCCTGTAATCGTCTCGTGAAGAATGTTCTGAATCTCCGCCAGCTTGTCCTGTCCCTTGCGGGTCGTCTGGCGCACGCCGCGCCCGATTCGCCGCGCCGACAGAACCACCACCGGCAAGAACAGCAGAAGGACCCATGCCAGTCTGCCGCCAACAATGACGACCGCCACTGCCGTGAAGATCAACGTGAACAACTGCTGCAGAAAGTCGCTCATCACACTCGACATCGCAAACTGCACCTTCTCGATGTCATTGATGAGTGTCGAGAGCAGCGTACCCGTGGTGTGTTTTTGGAAGAACCCGACCGACCGCCGCAGGACGGCGTCATACAAGTCGTTCCGCAGATCCGTGATCATGCCAAACCCGGCGCGGTTCACCAGGTACGTGCCGAAGTAATCGCAGACCGACTTTAATAACGCAGATCCAACCAGCGCAACCGCGACCACCGTCCATGCATTGTGAAAGTGGCTCGGCAAAAACCGCTGCAGATTGATGACGTGGTCCGTATGCGGGATGCGGAACACGAGCACGAGTCCCGGCGGGGCATCCGGACTCAATACATTGTCGAAGATAGGCTTCACGAGCAGAATGCGAAACGCGGCCATCGCGCCGACAATCGCCATCAGCACAACCGACGCAAGAGAATACAGGACATACGGGCGTACATACAGCAGCAATCGCCAGATACGCCTCAATCCGCCACTCTCCCGATTGTCGTCATTGCAGTCCGCATCTCACTATTCTATTGCGTTGGACGCTTCAACCGCATGCCTTCGAACTCCAAGGTTCGGAAACAGGCGCCAGGCAGACAGCGCTACTTCGGCATATCTCGATGCGCCGTCTTAACCCTGTAGCCCTCTTCTGCAAGTCGCCTCTTCATCTCTTCCGCGATAAACACCGAGCGGTGCTGGCCTCCGGTACAACCGAACGCCACCGTCAGATAGCTCTTCCCCTCCTTGATGTAGTGGGGCAGCAGAAACTTCAACATGTCGGTCGTCTTATCCAGGAACTCCTTGGTCTGCGGAAACTGGAGAACGTACTTCGCCACCTTTGGATCCTTGCCCGTGAGCTTGCGAAACTCCGGCACAAAATGAGGATTCGGCAGAAAGCGCACATCGAACACCAGGTCCGCTTCTGTCGGCACGCCATTCTTGAACCCAAAGCTATTGGACGAAATCATCAGGCCCTGCCCGCTTTCTTCGCGGTCAAACTGAGCGGTGATGTGCGCGCGAAGATCATGCACGTTGAACTTCGTCGTATCGAGCACAATATCGGCGACGTTGCGGATCGGGTCCAGACGCTTTCGCTCCGCCCGGATCGACTTCACCACCGTGTCGCTGCGCCCCATCGGATGCGGCCGCCGAGTCTCCGAGAAGCGCCGGATGAGTGCTTCTTCGCTTGCCTCCAGGAACAGCACGCGCGTCGGCAACACCTTGCGAACGTCCTTCAGGATTCCCGGGAACTCATCAAGCCGCATCCCTTCGCGCACATCGACGACCAGGGCCGCTCTTTCGATCTCCGCCGACTGCCGCACCAGGTCGGCAAATCGCGGCACCAATTGCAATGGCAGATTGTCGACCGAGTAATACCCGAGGTCCTCAAACGTCTTAAGCGCAGACAATTTTCCCGATCCCGAAAGTCCGGTAAGAATCACCAGTTCGCCGCGATACTCCGGCGCTGCGACCGTCGCCTTCTTCTTCTTTTTTTTGTCTGCCTTACCGTGTGCACGCTTTGGGCGCTTCGTGACCTTCTTGCTCGTCATGCTAGAAATCCTAGCACCCCGGCCTAGGGAACCTCGATCAACTCCATCTTTCCGTCGCGCTTGCGATGCAGCACCATGGCATGGCCACCGTGGTCGCGGAACACGAACACATCGCGATCTCGGAACGCCGCCTCCTTCACAGCCTCTTCGAGAGACATCGGCCGCAACGCAACTCCGTCCGTCGAACGCACCACGTGCGGCTCGGCCAACGGCGAATGCGACGGGAAGGAGTGCACAAGCATGGGCACCGCCTTGCGCCCAACGCTGGTCTTCGTCGCAACCTTCACCGTAACCGTCTTTCTCGTCACGGGAGTCGCCGCAGCCTCTGCGCGAGCGGCTTTGCCATCCGCCTTCGGGTGTCGCTTGATGGTCCCGTACCTCTTCTTGTGTCGAATCGCCTGGTTTTCAATCTTGGCCCACGCATCGTGCAGTGCGGTCTCCATCTCAGTCGCCTCGCAGCACGCTACCAGCTTGTGGTGCCTGGTCTGCACCGTCACCTCGGCGATCTGCCGGTATTTGTCCGTAGAGAGAATCACATGCACGCTGCCGGAGTTGCCCACGATCTTCACGATTCGCGCCAGCTCAGTCTCAGTCAGCAGCTTCAGCTTTTTTGTAATGGTGGTTTGTCTGCCGGTGTACTCCACGTCCATACGTTCACCTCGTCCCTGCGAATCGAATAGCGATTCTATCGCAGACGACTAGCGTACACGACGTTGGTGCGTACTTGGAATCTGCATGTCTTCCCGATACTTCGCCACCGTTCTTCGGGTTACCTGGATTCCCTGCCGTTGGAGCTCGGCTGCCAGCTGATCGTCCGTCAGCGGCTTCCGTTCGTCCTCTTCCTCAATCAGCTTCTTCACCTTGCGCTTCAGCAGCACCAGCGGCAGATCTCCGCCCTCCGGCCCGTTCACTCCCTCGGAGAAGAAGAAGCGCAGCTCAAAGACTCCCTGCGACGTGTGCACATACTTATTCGCAACCGCGCGGCTTACGGTCGAAGGATGCACGCCGATCTCCTCGGCTACTTCCTTGATCATCATTGGCTTCAGGGCATTCACGCCGTGCTCCAGAAACTCCGTCTGCCGTCGAACGATGACCTCGCACGTCCTCACAATCGTGTTCTTCCTCTGCTCGATATTGCGCAGCAGCTGAATCGCCGATTTGTACCGCTCTTTCACGTACTCTTTGACTTCTTTTTCCGTCTGCTTTTGCTGCAGCATCTTGCGGTAGCCCTGGTTCAATCGCAGCGTCGGCATGTCCTCTTCATTCATCACGACGACGTAGACGTCATCGCGCTTCACGAACGCGACGTCGGGCTCAATCAGCCGCGTCTCACTCTGGTTGTAGCGCTGTCCCGGCCTCGGGTCGAGCGTCCGGATGAACTCCACAGCAGCCGCCACTTCTTCCGGCGTGCGCCCGCAGCTGCGCGTCAGTTCGCGCATATCCTTCTTCTGCAATAGCGGCAGACAGTTCGTAACGACATGTTTCGCAATGCTGAAGACATCCGTCCCAGCCGAACCGCTCTCGACAGCAGCCGGCACCGCGGCCGCATAATCCTCATCTCCGCCAGCGCCGTTCTTCGCAGCGGCATCGGCAGCGACAGTCTGCCGCCGGCGAAGCACAATTGCCGCTTCGCCCTGCTGCGCACAGATCTGAATCAGCAGGCATTCTTTGAGATCCCGGGCTCCCACGCCAACCGGATCGAGAAAATTCACCAGCGCTCGCGCCTCGCGAACGACAGAAAGGAAGTGCGCAACATCTTCGTCGGCCGCAGCCGCCAACTCCAGGGCTTCATCCTCCGGCTGCGCGATATCATCACACTTCTCCGGCTTGTCCCACACGGGAGTCACCTTGGCCTTGGTTCCGCGCTCAAACGGAATCGGGTCCGGACGCACCGGCTCCCTGGCCTGCAGCATTGCTTCGACCAACTCTTCGTCAGTCGCGGTCAGATATCCATCCTCGTTCAGATTTCCGACAACCAACTCTGTCGCCAGCCGAACCTCCGGACTCAGCGTGAGCGAGCCCAGCTGCCACGCCAGATGATCGCTCAGCGTGCTTGGCTGCGACAGGAAATTCTCAAACGAAGGCTTGTCGTACTCTTCAAAGTTCGAAGCCGTGCGGAATCCGGGGTCAAGATAATCCTGAAAGTAGCTTCCGAAGTCGATCTCGTCGAAGGGATCTTTCTCCACCCTTTCGCCCTCGGCCGCAACCTCCTCAGCCGAGCGCTCCCGGTCTCCTTCCATCCCTGCCCGCTCATCCAGCGTGACGGCGGATTCTTCCAGCTCTTCCAACACCGGATTCTCCACCATCTCGGTGTTGATCATCTCCTTAAGCTCGAGCTTGTTCAGCGCCAGAACGCTGACCATCTGCACCAACCCAGGCGTCAGCACCTGGCGTTGCGAGACCTTCAAGTTAAGCTTCGGTTGCAGCAGCACGTTAACCTCTTATCGACCCGTTCGCCCTTGTTTTATGTAGAGTGCCGTTTGGCTCTTATATTGCTCATGGTGCAATTGTATGCACATGAAGCTCCATTGCCGGCTTGCCCACAGTCTACACGCCTTTGGTTCATTCTGGCTGTAAGTCTAACCGTGGCAAAGGCTCCGCGAACTCCACCTATAGCAACGTAGGCCTACAACATTGGTTGTACGATTCATACCCTCAATCCATCGAGAAGTTCTCTCCCAGATAGATCTTGCGTACTTCGGGATTGCGCCCCAGCTCTCCCGGAGTTCCTGTCGCAAAAATTTTACCTTCCGTAATGATGTACGCACGGTCAGTTACGGACAGCGTCTCGCGCACATTGTGGTCGGTAATCAGCACCCCGATCCCGCTCCGCTTCAGCCCGAAGATGATCTCCTGCAGGTCCAGCACCGCGATCGGATCGATTCCGGAGAATGGCTCATCCAGCAGAATGAACGCCGGTTCGATCGCCAGGCATCGGGCAATCTCGACCCTGCGGCGTTCGCCCCCGCTCAGCGCATAGCCCCGTGTCTTGCGCACATGTCCAAGATTTAATTGCTCAATCAGCCTCTCAGTGCGGGTTCGCCGAGCCTCCCAGCTCAACTGCTGCGCCTCCAGCACGGCCAGAATATTGTCCTGCACCGTCAGCTTGCGAAAGATCGAGGGTTCCTGCGGCAGGTAGCTGATTCCATAGTTCCTTGCCCGCAGATACATCGGCAGCCGGCTGATGTCATGGCCATCCGCCAACACTCTGCCCGAATCCGGCCGCACCAACCCTACGATCATGTAGAAGCTTGTCGTCTTGCCCGCGCCGTTCGGGCCGAGCAGCCCCACCACCTCGCCCTGCTCGATCTCCAGGTTGACCCCCTTCACCACCTGGCGCCCCCCGTACGACTTCCCGATATCCTCCGTCGATAACGTTCTCATTGCTTGTTCTTCACCCGCGTCTCCGTGCGCACTCGCTGTCCCGCGCCACTCTCTCCTCCATTAGAAACCACGACGTTCTCATCGCCGCCATGGAATCGCAGGGAGGTACCAGTGACGGTCCCTCGCTGACTGTCGGTCACCTTCGGCAACGCCGTCGGCGTTCCGGTCAAAACATACATGCCGTCGCTGGCGGTATAGACCAACTGTTCTCCCGTCGCGTGCCGTCCCGGCTGATCCATTTCGATATGCCCGGTCGCCACAACCCGCTCCACATTGCCCCCCATAAACCCGTTTCCACCAGCGGCAGAAACCACGGCCGGTTTCGCTCCGTCTCCCTTACCGCTACCCGCAGCTTGAGCCGCCTTCCCGGTTTGCGCCGGTTGCAGATAGACCTCAATCTTCTGCGCGCGCATGGTGCCGTCCTGGCTCTCTACTTCAACCCCGCCGCTAAACTCAGCCTTCCTTGCCTCGTCGGAGTACGTCAGCTCCCGACTGGCCACGCGAACAACATCCGTCTTGCCGGAACCAGCGGCCTTCGCTGGCGCAGCAACATCCTTCGCCCCACCTACTGGCTTGGTCGCAGAGGATCCTGCCCCCACAAGCACCGTATGCACTGCCATCGGAGCGCCCTGGCCCTCCCCATGCGCCAGCAGCCGACGTTGTTTCTGCTCAAACTGAAGCACCGGAGCATCCACCTGCGAAGCTCCCTGCCACAAGCGCGCGGGCCTGCCCGCTACTCCATGAAACGTTGCGATCTGCGAATCGTGCTTCAGATCGGCATGCGCCGCCAGAACATGCACCGGCTCATCCGCGCTTCCGACCTGCCCATAGCTCGCTTTCACGGAGCCGTCCGCGACCGCATCCCCCGTCTGTTGCTGAGTCACCACCCGATCAGCCCACAGCACGCTCGTTCCATCACTGACCTGCACACCGCCGGTCAACGTCGTCTGCTCCAAGTCACCGTCGAACACAGCCCGTTCCGCTGTAGCCCGCTCCTCCGCAGGTGCAGCAGTATCTCCCGGCTTCCGCACCGGCAACTGCGTCATCACCACGTGCCCCTGCTCTGTCGCATCGGGGACCTCATCGGCACCCCCGCCGCCAAAGCCGCTTCCGTTCCCCTGTCCTTTACTCGTCCCACTCGGACCGCGACCAGCAGCAGCCGCCACGGGCTTGAAGTGCGCCACCAGCGAATCTCCCGCCCCCGTATTAACCACTCCCGTCGCGCTCACCCTCCGCATCGCCGTGTGGCCATCGCCATGCACCTCTGCAATATGATCCGCGTTGCCCACCCGCACAAAGTGCGCCGTCAATACATCCGCGGCAAGCGCACTGCTCGTCGTTCCAGATTGCGCGCCGAGCTTTGTCGCATTTTTGGCAGCCACGCTAACCACATTCAACCGGGCCTCTCCTGTCGCCTTCGCATCCCGAATCAGCGTCTTCCCCGCGGGGTCCGTCATCAGCGCAACCTCAACCTCCCGCGCGTTCAGCTCTCTCTCATTCCAAGGCTCCGTCGCAGCGTCGGCTGCGCGCACCCGCTCATGCAGATGCACCGCTCCCGTCATCACCACATGCTCCGGATGCCCCTTAGCAAACGTCGCGTGACCCTCTGCCGCTTCTCCCTGTGCCTGCCGCAGCGGTTCGTCCGTCAGATACTTCACCCCGCCTGACATCGTCGCCGACAACGGCTGATTCTGCTCATTCAACATCATCTCGCCACGCGGAGCCTTCACGCTTCCGCCCGTCGCTCCGGTCAGCGTCACATCGCCCTCCGCCTCCACTCGTTCCGCCGTCCCGTCCTTCCGCAGATGCACCACCACATGCTGCCCCGCCGCGGTCTGGCCCTCGCCGCCGTTTCTCCCCGTATCGACCGACACATACTTCGCCTGCGACAGCACCACCGTCTGCCCCGGCCGATCCAGCACGGCGTGCGATGCCGTCAGCAACACCGGACGCCCGTGCTGCAGCCCATTCACTCTCACCGCCGAGTGCAACACCACCACCCCTGTATCCGAGTTGTAGTCCGCACCAACCGCATGCCCCGTCATTCCACCCGAGGCAAATTCAATATCGTTATCCGTCGCCGCCACACCCAGCTTCTGCAGAAACACCAGCCCACTCGTCGTCACATGGATCAGCCGCTCATCCTTGCTCTCATGCTCGCCTATCGCGCTATGTCCCGCCTTCGTCCCCTGCAGATCTTTGCCCGCCGCATAGTCCTTCTTCGCATCCGCACCCTGCGCCTGAGGCGCCTGCAGATCGATGTGCACCTCGCCCACCGCGCGAACCACGCCCGCCGCCTGGTCGTACTCAAACTCCTTGCCGTAGATCCGGTCTGCCCTGTCCTCCTTCCGCCCATAGAGGACAATCCCCACATCATGCAGCGTCATCTTTCCATCCGAACGCTCCACCGCCTTGGCCGCATGAATCGTATAGACCGTCCTGCCCTGCACCGACTGCGAATAGGTGACGTTATTGGTCTCCCGCCGAATGTCCACCCCCAGCTTCTGCGGCAGATTCGTCAGAAACCGGTGCGCCCGATAATGCGCATACCCTAGAAATGCAGCGATCACAACCACCAGCAGACCCGCACCCGCCAGCAACCAGACCCGCAGCCGTTCTACTGAAATGCTCATTCCCTTCTATCTTCTCACCCGAAGGCGGAGCGAAGCGCTACGAGGTCCGGGACTCGCCCCGCCACGCCCCGGAACGTTCTAAACTATCCCCATGGCCGATCAACTCTACCTCAGCCTCTGGTTTCCCAACTTCCGCTTCGAGGCCCTCCCTGAGAAGCTCGGTCTCGGTCATGCGCCAGTTCGCCCTGATCAGCGGAGACAAGCGAGTCGCCGCGGCCAGTGTCTACCCCATCAGCTTCAACGAAGCCCCCACCTACCAGCGCATCTACGTCAACGACGACCGCTCCGAAGACACCTCCGACTCCATCATCGAAAACGCCGTCGCCGAGGCCACCGAGCAGCTCCACGACGACATGGCCTACGAGTTCGAGATGCGCTGGAAGCTCTGGTCGCCCGAGAGCGTCGATCCCCAGCCGCCCGCTCCCCGGCATCGACCTCTACCCGCAGTTCGAATCCGTCGCGCTCGACCCGCTCTGGAAGCCCCAGCCCGCCACCGTCAAGATCCTCGGCTTCGGTCCCCAGTTCGACGACGCCACCTTCGAACAGAACGGCCACATCCGCGTCGACTTCGGCCTCGACACCCCGTGGCTCGCCGAAACTCTCGAAGACGAGCAGCTCGACGAAGACCGCCACCAAACACATCCAGCAAAACGTAGAGATGCTCCTGGCCTTCACCCTCTCGGTCGAGAAAAACTGCGGCATCAGCAGCCGCCTCCTCTGGACCGAATCCGGCGAACCCCTCGCCCAGAAGCTCATCGACCGCCTCCAGCGCGTCAACTGATTCCTGGGCAAAATCCGGCAATTCCGCTGTAAAAGCAGCTTCCCGCTCGCCCGCAAGCCCAGCAATCTAAAGCCTCAAAACCTTTACGAAAATCTACGAAACTCATTACGCCTTTCTTACGGACGAGGTGCTGAAATACTTTTCGGCGGCAGAAATACGCCGCCAGGAGAGAGTTTCATGAACACGTTTCGCACCCGCCGGCCCCTTCTCGTCAACGCCACACAGTGCCTCCACCCCACCCTCATCCTCACCGACTCCGGACAGCGCAAAGCCTATCCCGGCGACTGGATCATCGAAGGCGAAAATCACGAGCGCTACATCGTCGACAACAGCTTCTTCCAGCGCACCTTCGCCCCGATCCCCTGGGAGCCCTCCAGCGAAGGCCGCAACTACGGCAGCTAGCCCTCCGCTCTCGCTCGAACCTCAACCTCAACCCCAACCCTCCGGCCCCAGACCATCGCAGCGGAGAAGAAGAAAAGCGCAGCGACATATGGCAATGTCCCTCGTACAACTGAACCTCCGGCCCCCTCCCCTGCCCTCCCCTCGCAACACCTCCCATCCCATCCGAAAACAAGACAGCCGCACGACCCCCCTGCGAACGCGTAGAGCGCAGCTGCAGGATGCCCGCTCCATCCATCAACTCATCCACAGCTTCACCCACGATGGCACCCTGCTCCCCCGGCGCTACGCTGAGATCTGCGCAAACATTCACACCTTCACCGTCGTCGAAACGACCTCCGGCCAGTTCATCGGCTGCGCCGCGCTCCACGTCTACGGCCCGCACCTCGCCGAGATCCGCTCCATCGTCGTCCGCCCCGACACCAAGGGACACGGAGCCGGCGGCCTGCTCGTCCGCGCCCTCCTCGATCAAGCCGAAGCCAGCGGCATCCGCTGCGTCTGTCTCTTCACCCGCATCCCCGCCTTCTTCGAACACTTCCACTTCCGCATCGCCGAACGTCAGATCTTCCGCGACAAAGTGGCGAAGGACTGTTCGCACTGTGCCCGGCGCAACGCCTGCGACGAGACCGCCATGGCCATCGGCGAACTGCCCGCGCCAGCCGACATGCCTGCGAGTCGCTTCTTCCAACCCCGCCATCACGCGGACCTGGTGCAGCTCAGGTCTGAACTCAGACGACAGGCATCCGGGCGCATGACCCAAAAGTTGAATTCCACCGGCAGTTATCATTCCGGATACCATCCGCCACGTAACCCTTGCGGCTGGCTATTTTCATCATGGATGATTGCCGCCAGCGGGTTACATCGCAACTCGCAGCGGGTCGATTGGATTCAACGCCGAAACAAAGCGAGCTCTGCCTTATCTCTCTCCTCGCTGGGGCCCACAGCGAGAGTTACTCAGGAAAAACAACATGGAAAACACCGAACAGAACGATCAGACATCGATGTACCAGTCAAACTTTCGCGCCGAAGACGGTCTCGACCAAAAACCGCTCCAACGCCCTCTACGAAGGCGTCGTAGTCCCCTTTGCCGCCGTCTTCGCCGTCTTCCTCTTCCTTCTCGGCGCGATGGCTGTCACCCACTAGACGGTTGACGAATCGCTGCGTTTATCCGCGTGTCAGGCAGGCAAGGCTTTAGCCTGGCATCTCTCGACCCCTAACAAGGGGGCTTCAGCCTCTGGGAGATGCCTATCTACCCAGCGACCACAATCTCCGAGAAGTCCGCAATCCCGGAGAAGTCTCCAAGCACCTTCTCCAGCAGCGCCAGCCGATTCGCCCGCACCGCCGCATCCGGAGCCATCACCATCACAGCATCGAAGAACGCATCCACCTGCGGCCGCAGCGTAGCAATCTGCTCCAGCGCCGCCTTGTAATTCTTCTCCGCGCGCAGCGCCTTCACCGGTCCGCCAACTCCGCCGACCGTCTCCGCCAACGCCTTCTCCGTCGGCTCAGTCAACAGCGCAGCATCGACACTCGAACCCGCAGCAATCCCCTTCTCCTTCGCCTGCGCAAGAATATTCTTCATCCGCTTGAACGCCGCCGACACCGCCGCAAAATCCTCCGACCCGCGCACCGCCGTCACCGCCTCCGCCCGCGCCACCGCATCGCGAACATCATTCGCCCCCGCCGCCAGCACAGCCTTCACCACGTCATACGCCTGCCCCTTCGCCTCGCGCAGATAGAACTCCAGCCGCTCCGCAAAGAACACCTCCACCTTCAACCTGACCGACTCATCCTTCGTGGCAGCATCCGCCACATCGCCCAGCGTCATCGGCAGCGCCACCGCCGCCTCCGCCAAGTATCTTCACAATCCCATTCGCCGCCCGCCGCAGCGCAAACGGATCCTTCGACCCCGTCGGCTCCAGCCCCAGCCCAAACATCCCCGCAATCGTATCCGCCTTATCCGCAATCGCCAGCAGCGCGCCTTCCACCGTCCGCGGCACCGAATCCTCCATCGACTTCGGCAGATACTGGTCATAAATCGCATCCGCCACCGCAGCGCGAAACCCCTGCGCCCGCGCATACAGACCGCCCACCTCGCCCTGCAACTCCGTAAACTCCTTCACCAGCTCAGTCGTCAGATCGGTCTTCGCCAGCAGTGCGGCTTCATCCAGAGCCGCCTCATCCAGCACGCCTCCGCGCAGACGCGTCAGTTCCGCCAGCCGCGAGCGCGATCGCCCGCACCCGCTCCGTCTTCGCCGCATAACTCCCCAAATCCTTCTGAAACGTCACGTTCTCCAGCAGCTCCACCCGCTCCACCAGCGGCACCCGCTGATCGAACTCCCAGAAGAACCGCGCATCATTGAACCGCGCCCGCAGCACCCGCTCATTCCCATGCCGAATCACCGCCATCCCCGCCTCATCGGTCTCGGTATTCAGCACCGCGAGAAAATGCGGAGCCAGCTTTCCCATCCTTATCCTCCACCGCAAAGTAGCTCTGATGATCCCGCATCACCGTCACCAGCACCTCCTCCGGCAGCGCCAGATACTCCTTCTCAAACCCACCCATCAGCACCGAAGGCCACTCCGTCAACTGCGTCAGCTTATCCACCAGCCCATGGTCCTCGCGCCACCGCAGCCCCGTCGTACACGTGCCGCGTCACCTTATCCAGCGCCTTCCGAATCCTCTGCCGCCGCACCTCCACATCCGCAATCACAAACCCCGACAGCAGCGCATCCTCATACTCACCCGGAGCCTTCAGCGCAATCGCCTGCATCCCCAAACAACACCCGATGCCCATACGTCACCTTCCCCGCCTACATACCCGCCAAAGCTCCACCGGCACAACCTCGCTCCCCAGCAGCGCCACCATCCACCGCACCGGCCGCACAAACCGCTCCGGCTTCCCCGGCCGCCAGTACATATTCTTCGCCCAGTAAATCCCCGCCAACTCCTTCGGCATCTCCGCCGCAATCACCTCCGCAGCGCCTCTGCCCGCCTTCACCGACGTCGCCGCAAGATACTCGCCCTTGGCATTCGTCACCGTCTTCAACTCATCAACCTCCACCCCGCCTTCTTCGCAAACGCCACCGCCGCCGGCGTCGCCACGCCATCCTTGTAAGCCACCTTCACCGAAGGCCCCACCAACTCCTCGGCCACATCCTCCTGCCGCTCAGCAACATCCTTCACCCAGACCGCCAGCCGCCGCGGCGTAGCAAAGCTCTTCGCCTCCGCACCCGACCGCACCAGCCGCTCGCGCTCCAGCATCTTCACCACGCGCTGCTGCAACTCCGCCTGCGCCCCCGCAATCATCCGCGCCGGAACCTCTTCCAACCCAATCTCAAACAAAAAATCCGCCATCTCTATCCCACCATCCCACTGACTTGCTGTCTCGCTAACTCGCTGACTCGCTCTCCCTGCGCCGCATACGCCTTCGCCACCCCAACCACCAGCGTCCGAATCCGCGCCATCACACCCACCCGCTCCGTCACCGAGATCGCGCCGCGCGCATCCAGCAGATTGAAGACATGCGAGCACTTCAACGCCAGCTCATAAGCCCCCAGCACCGGAAACCGCTTCAACGCAAGCCACATCCACTTGCTGACTCCTGACTCGCCAAACAAATCCTTCGCCTTCTCCAGCAGCCCCAGACACTCCGCCTCATACAACTTCAGGTGCTTCCACAAAGCTTCGCCACATCCGCATAGTCGAAGCTGTACGCCGAAAACTGCTCCTCCTCGGCCAGCCGCATCTCGCCATACGTCACCTTGCGCCCCGTATCCGGCTCCACCGCCCACACAATGTCATAGATCGAATCCACATCCTGCAGAAATCCCGCGATCCGCTCCAGCCCATACGTAATCTCTCCGCTGATCGGATCGAGATCCATCCCGCCGCACTGCTGAAAGTACGTGAACTGCGTAATCTCCAACCCATCCAGCATCACCTGCCAGCCGACGCCCCACGCGCCGCCCACCGGCCACTCCCAGTTGTCCTCTTCAAACTTGATATCGTGCTCTTTCAGATCGATCCCGATCGCCACCAGCGACTCGAGATACATCTCCTGAATATTCACCGGTGGCGGCTTCAGAATCACCTGCAGCTGCGTATGCCGAAACAGCCGATTCGGATTCTCTCCATACCGCCCATCCGCCGGCCTGCGCGAAGGCTGCGCATACGCAATCCTCACCGGCTTCGGCCCCAGCACCCGCAAAAACGTATCCGGCGACATCGTCCCCGCGCCAACCTCCACATCATAAGGCTGCTGCAGCACGCATCCCCGATCCGCCCAGAACCGCTGCAGCGTAAACACAAGCTCCTGAAACGTCAGCGCGCGCTTCTTCTCCCCAACCCCAGAAACCGATCCACTCATATCTCTCTTTTCAATATCCGGCAATCCTTTGATTCTAACCGTTCGGCGCACCCACGCCCTATATCTGCACGTCGCACCGACCCGCCCATTACTGCGGTTTATCCATCGGCTTGCGCTTGCCCTGCTCCGGCGTCAGCGACGGATCCGATTTCACCGTCGTCGGATCGGCCAGCACGGCCGGATCAGGAATCGGCACGGATATCCCCGCCGGCCGGATGAAATAGTTGCCCTTCGCAATCCTGATCTCCTGGGCATGGTTGCCGGACGTCGCGTTGGCTGGTCGAGGAAACTCCACAATGTAACGTTCCCTCACCATCGTCACAAACCGTTGCAGCGTAAACGTCAGCAAGGCTCGGAGAAGACACCGACACGACGCCTCCATTCAACTCGCACAACTGAGCGAAACGGATTCTCGCTGCTCCATCGCCGGACTTCGGGGGCCGATACGATAGTGGACTCCGATGGACTATAGGACACTCCAAAGATAGCCACGCCTTTTGCCTCAGCGAAGGCCCTCACCTCCTTCCATGTATGTCGACTTCCCTTATCGTTCCCGTCCGACACAACCAGAACCACCCGCCGTCCGGGAAGTTTGGACAGCTGGCTTATAACAAACGCCAAAGAGTCCCATAGATGGAGCTTTTGCTGGCAGTGCTCCATCTGAACGGCTTTCTGGCGAGTCCTCCACGACTCCAACGCCGCATCGACGCCCAGCTTCAAATGCGCACTCTCAGCCGGCACGTCATTGAGCGACCGCACCAGTTCGCAGTCCATGGCATAGATCGAAACATGATCCTTTTCATGCAGCCCGAGCGGCGCAAGCCCACCTATCGCATCCGCCATCTTCGGCATCAACTTCGACGAATCTCCACCCGCGTCCAGAAGAATCGACAGCGAGATTGCGTCGTCCCCCTCCTGGCGAACGTGGGTCGCGCGAAACCATGGCCCGCTGTCAATGCTGATCGAAAATCTGCTCTCCGGAATGGGCGCCTTCAACGGCCTCCATCTCGAGTCCAGCACAAGTGTCGGTATCTGAATCAGATTCGCATAGACATGCAGCGTGTGAATCGGCTCTTCGGTAGGTGCCGGCTCCTGTGCGACCAACTCCACGCTGCCGCACCCAGCTGCGAGTCCCACGACGCACAAACAAAACCTCATATCCCGCGCGACAGACCCGCAAAACCCGAAACCGCCGAAGCGCGCCATCCCGAAAGTATGCCAGAACCCCTCAACAACGACCACGATCTGTCGCGGAGCCATCATTGCAACTTCAGCAAGCAATCTAGAACACTTACGGCTCTCGAGTGGTTTCGGCTAAATCAATCGCAATGTTGCTCTTGCACTTTTAATCGAGTCGTAACCTTTCTTCGACAAACATTTCCCCCGCTCCGTGCATCCCACAGAGACGCAGATGCCGTCTTACGCCCGGAAATTCGGTCATTCCCTTCGAAAGGGTGCTGAAGCACCCAGCGCTTCTCTGCGCCGCGCTACTCGCTCTCTGCACGCTTGCCGCCTACCCCTTTGTCGAGATGGGCCAGTGCGACGACTTCTCCTACGTCCGTTCCGCAAAGACCCTCGCAGAGACTGGCCACATCATCTACTACGGCTGGGCCAGCGCAATGCTCGGATGGCAACTCGCATTGGGCGCGCTATTCATCAAAATCTTCGGATTCTCTTTCACCACTGCATATGTTTCCGTTCTGCTTGTCGCACTTGCGACCGCGTACTTGCTCCAGCGCAGCTTCGTCCTTCTCGGACTGCGAGAAGCAAACGCCACCTTTGCCACCCTCACGCTCGTACTCTCCCCTCTGTTCATTCCTCTGTCCTTCAGCTTCATGTCAGATATTCCCGGCATGTTCGCGATCGTTGTATGCCTCTATCTCTGTCTTCGCGCTGTTGAGACTCCACTTCCATCACGGACCTCAGCCTGGCTCATGGCTGCTTCCATCTCCAGCGCTTTGCTCGGCACAGTCCGCCAGACCAGCTGGCTTGGCTTGTTCGTCATGGTTCCCTCGGTCTGGTGGCTCGTTCGAAAACGACGCCCGCCGGTCACCGCGCTTGCAGCCGTCTGGTTTCTTTGCGTGAATTTCGTCTTCGCCTGCATGTATTGGTTCACCAGGCAGATGTACGCGACCATGGAGAGCTTCAGCCAGGTTCGCACCGACCAGGATCACTTCATCATGGCGGTGGTGCTGGCAATTTGCACTCTTTTGGAAGCCGCTTTCTTCCTCGTTCCCATTCTGATTGCCTTTGTCTTCCCGTTCGTGCAGAAAAACAAACGCCTCCTCTACCTGTCGCTAGTGGGAGCGTTAATTTTCTGCACCTACTTCGTGATCCGTCCGGACAGCTATTGGTTGGGAAGGTTGCTCGAGCCCACCTTGAACACCGCCGGCAACTACGTCACCTCACACGGCATTCTGGACCTCCCCGACATCGGTATCCGGCCCGTCGTCCTGCAACCCGCCGCGCGCGTCTTTCTTACCATCGTCTGCTACCTCGCTGCCTTCGCCTTCGTTGTCGTTCTCATCACAAGGAATCGTTACCCACCGACATCCGACCTCCAAACTCAGCCCACACGTCTTTCTTTGCAACAAATCCTCATCCTCCTCGGCCCATTCACCCTTGCCTATTGTGCTTTTCTCTTGTTTCGAATCTTCTCCGGCGTCATCTTCGATCGATATCTCCTGGCTCCGTTCATGGTCATCGCTGTTCTTGCCATGCGCTTGTACCAGGACCGAGTCAGCCTGCGCCTTCCTCGCACAAGCTACGCCGTTCTCTTCTTATTCGCGATTTACGGGATCGCAGCGACCCATGACAAGTTCGCCGCAGACCGCGCGCGCCTCGCTGCAACCGAGCAATTTCTTGCCGCCGGGCTGCCGCGCACCTCCTTCTACGGAGGATTCCCCTACGACGGCTGGACCCAGATCGACGCTCAAGGATACGTAGACAGTGACGGAATTCGAACCCCAAACGGCATTCGCCACTACTCAAAGGCACGGTCCAAATTCGAGCCCTGCGGCTACTTTCACGCAAAGTACTATTCCGCCATCCGGCCCCAATATCTGCTCTCCTACGACGACTTCACCTGTGGCAATTCGCAGAACAGATTCGCCCCCGTTAGCTATCGCCTGTGGTTGCCGCCCTTTTCAGCCACAATCTACATTCGCAGCGTGAATCCGGAACAATTCTCAGCAGCCGGACAGTAGCGCCGCTTCGCCTGCCCTCAATGCACCAGCAGAGCCAGCGGAATCGCGTCTCCCATCGCCTTATATCCCGCCGGCCCTGGATGCAATCCATCCCCTGAATCAAACGCAGGCAACAGACGATCGGGATGCACCGGATCGCGCGTCAGCTTATCGAAGTCCACCACAGCATCGAAGTGAGCCGGCATCGCGAATCCACGCATTCACCGCCTGCCTGTCAGCCTCGTTCTGCGCCCCCGGATGGTAGTAGTTCGAACCGCCAAACGGCATAATCGTCGCTCCAATTACACGAATCCCATGCGCATGCGCCCGCTCGATCATCTGCGCATAAGCCGCTTCCATCCGCCCGACCAGAGCCGCATGCTCCTCCGCTGAAACCTCATGAGCCCGCGTCAGCGTGCCTAGGTCGTTGATTCCCTCCAGCACAATCACCGCACGCACCGCCGTCTGCGTCACCACATCGCGATCGAACCGCGCCAGCGCATTCGGCCCCAATCCATCCAGCAGCAGCCGGTTCCCGCCAATCCCCTCATTCAGAACACCCATCATCCGCGTCGACTTGTCAGCCTGCATCCGCGCCGCCAGAACGTCCGGCCAGCGATCGTTCCCATTCGTCGTCGCTCCATGCCCATCCGTAATCGAATCCCCCAGCGTCACAACCGCTCCCGCCACCAGACGCCGCCACATCCACGCCCGACAACTGATACCAGTGCTCCACCGTCTTTGCATCCGGCAAACTCGCCGCCGAAACCACGTCCCCATGCGCGACATAAGATGTTGCCCGCGAACCCGGATGTCCCGTCTCTCCCGTCGGCGGTTGATCAAAGTGAATCGAGATCGCAAGATTCGAAAGCGCAGCCACAGGAAACGTAACCGCATCCGACAGATACTCCGCCCCGGCAGGAATCGTCACATCGGGCGCACCGTGAAACATCACAGCCGTATCGCTCGCTGCATCAATCTCCGCCCCGGCCGCCGACACAGGCTTTGCCACATGCACCGAAGTCAAACGCAGCGGCGCCGTCCCAAACGCATTCGACACCCGCACCCTCAGCTGACCACCTCCGACCGTCAAATGCACGATCTGCCGCAACGTCCCATCGCGCAGCAACTCAGGATCAAGCTGGTTCTGCGCCTCAGGCACCTGCTGCGACGCCGCCCACGACCCCACCCACTTCACCGCCGGCTGCGCTTCCAACTGACCTGACACGACCCACAACATCGACGCACACAGCAACACCTTCGCCAGCCTCAAACCCATCTCCGCACCTCAAACAAATTTCGTTGCACGCTCTTTGGGTAACTCAAACGGATATTGCACCGCGTAAAGAAAAAGCACCACCAACACAACCGCCTGCACAACCCCGCAGAAAAGAAACACAGTCGGAAATGTAAACAACTGAAACGACGCAAACAACGGAACGAATAACAGAATCGCCGTCGACAATCCTTCGATTCGCACCCCAGCCCTGTCCGCACGAATCGCAAGAAAGAACAGCACGAGCAACGGCGCGTAAAGATTAACCAGCGTATGAAAATACGAGATCGTCGGCAGCGACAGCATAAAAATACTCACTCCCAGCAACTGATTCGCAATCGGCATCTTTCGCAGCCGCACGAAGAACACTGCGAGAAACAGCAACCCTCCGCACACGTAATACAACTTCACCAGCGCCAGTGCCGACGTCCCAATCACCGCCGCAGCAAACTTCACCAGCAAAAACCAAGAGTGGTTCGCATTCAACTCGCGCGTGCTCAACTCCGCTGCGCGCAATTGCTGATAGCCAAAAACATTATGGAGCGATCCCCTCCACACCGTCTCAAGATCTGGCCCCAGATAAGCCATCGCCAGCAGAGAAGCCGCAAAAAACACAACCATCCCAATCGCGAACGCGCGAAATCTGCGCCGCGGCAAAAACAACAGAAGCAGCGCCGCCGGATACAACTTCGACGCCGCAGCAAGCCCCCACATAGCACCCGCAACATCATCCCGATCTTTCAGGTAGGCCCACGCTCCCGCCGCAGCAAAGATCCACAAAAATATCTCGATGTTTCCTTGAACAACAAGCCGTTCAATCGGAAATGACATCACCGTCAACGTCAGCGGAAACAGCAGCGCCGTACGCCGATGGATTCCGCTCTCTATCAGCGCCCGCCCCACACCCCAAATCGCCAACCCCAGCGCCGCACTCGCGAGCATCAGAAAAAAAATCACCGGATGGCCTGTCGCATAAAGCGCTACCAATTGAACTGCGCCAAACGGAGGATACGCAACCGGCGACGAGCCTGCCGGATCAAAAAAAGCCGCAGTATGCAGCAGCCGAAACGTCGGAAGATCCTCGATCAAATCTCGAAAGTACGGCGTATCAAACCCGCTCCACCGATAGAGATTCATCCCCGCACGAAATTCCAGAAACCCGACCAGAAGCGTCAGCCCGAACGCAATCGCCGATCCCATCCAGAACCAGCGCAGAACCTTCGGAAGAGGCATCCCCGCGCCTTCCTTCACGCTCTCTGCCTCTTTCTCGGAACCGTGCGAATCTGCTGAGAGCAACGCGTCGTACCTCAGGCGAAGAATGGGGAAGAACCGCTTCAGTCTAACCGAGCCGTCAACTCACGCCCGCCTCAGCGCCCGCGCGCTCGCCAATCGCCGCTCCAGATGCCGCTCCAGCGTCTCCACCGCAAACCGCCGCAGATCCGCCCCGCGCGCCTTCGGCCACTCCTCCTCCGCCAGCGTCTTCACCGTCCCGCGAAAGATCCTCTGCGCATCCGCCACCGACTGCGCCGACAACTCCACGCTCTCGCTTCGCCGATCATCCCAGCACGTCACCCCATCACTCGTCGCCGAATACCACACCGACCCTCCGCGCAGATCGAGCCCACACACAGCACAATGCGCCAGCTCCGGCATCCACCCCATCAGCCGATTCATCCACAGCGCGAAGTACGTCACCGGCATCCACACTCTTCCCACCTGCATCTCGTCGAGCACCGCCAGCACCAGCCGAAACACCGCATCCTCGGGAGCACCCTCCGGCAGCGCCTCCTCCACCACCTCCGCCACCATCTGCAGCGCGGCAGTCCTCGCATAGTCGATCGGCCGCGACAGCGGCGAACTCAAAATCTCAAACGCATCCAGCCGCACCAACTCCTGCTTCGGCCTCTCCGCGTACGTCGCCCGCACATACGTCATCGGCTCCAGCGCCCCGCCAAACCGCCGCCTCGACCGCATCGCATGGCGAGCCACGCCCTTCACCCTGCCCTGCTCCCGCGTAAACAGGCTCACCAGCAGGTCCGCCTCGTGGAACGGCCACACCCGCAACACGATCGCCTCTCCCTGCCGCTGTATCATCCCTCCCAGCTTATTCGAACCGCCTCCCGTAGGGCCTAAACTGCCGTCGAGCCGCACGCACTTAACTCAAAATTGAATAAATCTGCTAAAGTTTTCACCTATGAAGACCTCGTTTGTTCACGTCGCGACGAAAACCTTCGCCCTTACCGCGCTTCTAGCCCTCTCTTTCTTTGGCACACCGCGCCTGCTTCATGCGCAGGCCCCCGCCGCAGCCCCGGCGCAAACACCCGAAGTCCCCGACTGGGCCCTCCCCAGCTCCGCCACCCACAAGCAATATCCGCCACCCGCAGACTTCCACCGCCCCAGCAAAAACTTCGACACGCCCATCGGCATCTTCCAGGGCCAGTCCGATATCGGCGGCGCGTTAGTTCCCGGCAGCGCCAGCTACGACCCCGCGACGAAGCAATACACCATCAACTCCGCCGGCTATAACATCTGGTACACCCGCGACGAGTTCCGTTATCTCTGGAAGAAGATGTCCGGCGACATCTCCCTCGCGGGCGACGCCTCCTTTCCCATCCCCAGCACCCCCACGACCGCAAGATCGTCCTCATCATCCGCCAGGACCTCGACGACGACTCCAAGGAGATCATGACCGGCGAACACGGCACCGGCATGGTTCACCTCGCAGAGCGCGAAGAGAAAAGCGCCTCCATCAAGGACATGCAGTACCGCATCAGCGGAAGCCTCCTCCCCAACGTCATGCCGCAGCGCATCGGCCTCGAAAAACATGGCGACGACTTCGCGCTCTTCATCTCCGTCAAGGGAGAGCCCATGCACCAGTTCGGCCCGCCCATCCATCTCCACTTCGACGGACCCTTCTACGTCGGCATCGGCTTCTGCTCACACTACCCCGTCACAGTCGACACCGGCGTCGTCTCCAACCTGGTTCTCGAAAACTCAGCAGGAAAAATGCAGTAACAGAAAATCGAGACCGGACAATCACGACCCTCAACGGCCAAACTGCCGCAGATGATGGTCCGCGTGCAGATACGCCAAACGCATCCAATCCCGTATCGTCATCTTGCCGAACATCGGATGCCTCGAAGCGCATCGCATACCGACTGCCAGCTGCTCCATCTTCTTGATCGACATCTTCACCGCGGCACGAAACTCAACGTCTGACTCCTCCGCAATCGCCCGCTTCAACTCTGGCGGCGTCGAAACATTCTTCGGCAACGGCAGCCCCGAACGCAGCGCCACCCACTTCATCACCAGCGGGGGCATCCCCTTCACCGGTGCCGCAACCCGTTCTCCCAAAGCAAGCTCGTACGAATGGCCGAGATGCCGCACCATCTGCTTCACCGTCATCGTTCCCCAGCGCGCCCGGTCATCGATCCTGAGGCTCTGAATTCTCCGTCGCATCTCCCCAAGAATTTCGACTGAACCCAGGCTCTTCATCGCTTATCTCTTCCCAAAGCAAAACCGCGCAGCCACTAGGCCGCGCGGTCGCAAAAGCATAAAACTCTGAATCTACCGTCCTCTACCGCCCAAAGTGCGAGGCATTCTTCACCTGATACTCCGCCCACTTCTCCGGCAGGTCATCCCCGGCATAGATCGCCGACACCGGGCAGACCGGCACGCACGCGCCGCAGTCGATGCACTCCACGGGATCGATGAACAGCTGATCCGCCTCGCCATACCCTGCCTCATCCTTCTTCGGGTGAATACAATCCACCGGGCAGGCATCCACGCAAGCCGAATCCTTCGTCCCAATACACGGTTCCGCAATCACATAAGCCATCTCGAAAAATCTCCCTTATCTACTTCTAAACTCCAAAAGTCGCTGCCTGCTTCCAAGCTCGTGAATCGATTCTAGCAGCACACCACGTCCTCACCGCAAATCGAAAATCCCGTTTCAAATAGGACCACTCCGGGCCTCATTTCACTCCATCCGCCCGCTCAAATCAAGCGTCTCGCGCATCCGGGCCGCCAACTCCTCCGGAAAGATCCTCTCCCGAGAGCCAGCGATCTCCTCCGCCGTCCACCATCGCATCTCCTTCATAATCCCGATCTCCTCCGCCGTCACGCCGATCAATCGCGGCTCCGCCCGCCCGCAGCGCGCCCAGAACAGAAAATCGACATTGTCCTGCATCTCCCCCTGATGCAAAAACATATTCTCGTCGCGATAGACCGGCCCCTGCACCGCAACCTCAATCCCCAGTTCTTCCCTGAGCTCGCGCACCGCCGCCTCTGCCTCAGTCTCCCCCGCCTCAATCTCCCCACCCGGCAGCGCCCAGAAGACAAACTCCCCATCCTCCCGCGGCACCACAAACCGAATCAGCAGAATGGCCCCAGCCTCATCGAACAGCATCACCCGCGCCGTTCGCCTCTTCCGCATCTACTTCGCTGCCGCCCGCCTCGCCGCAAACTCCGCCGGCGTCGGAATCGGCTCCATCTCCCGCCCCGCGAACATCTCCGTAAACAGGTGCACCATCTCTCCCTGGATCAACCCATTCGTCGCCAGCACCTCGCGGCTATCCAGCGTAAACTTCCCCCCGTCAAAATGACTCACCTTGCCCCCCGCCTCCTTCACCATCAGCACACCCGCCGACGTATCCCACGGATTCAGATTGAACTCCCAGAACCCATCCAGCCTCCCGCAAGCCACATACGCCAGATCCAGCCCCGCACTCCCCGCGCGCCTCACCCCATGCGAGCGCAGCGTAATCTCCTGGTAAAAGTGCACATTCGGGCTGCTATGCCGCTTCTGGCTCGGAAACCCCGTTCCCGTCAGCGACTCCTGCATCGTCGCCATCTTCGACACGCAAATCTTCTTCCCGTTCAGCCACGCCCCCCTGCCGCGCTCCACCGAAAACATCTCATCCCGCAGCGGATCGTAGATCACCCCGGCAATCAACTCCCCATCCGCATCCGCCGCCAGCCCCGCCGGCCTCTTCTCCAGCCCCAGAATCACGCAGAACGCCGGAAACTTATGCGCAAAGTTCGTCGTGCCATCCAGCGGATCGATATACCACCGATACTCGCTCTCCATCCCCGCCCGCGCACCCTCTTCGCCATACACTCCATGCGAAGGAAACGTCTGCTTCAGCTTCTCCACAATCAGCTGCTCGCTCGCACGATCGGCCTCGGTCACCAGATCGACATCGCCCTTGTACTCCGTCGCCACGCCCTTCGTATAAAACCCTCGCAGCAACGCGCCCGCCTGCCTCGCAATCCCTTCCGCCAAATGCGCAAACTCAAATCGGCTCACAGTTGCCCCTCTTCTCAAACTCTACTCTGCAATGGTATCGCTTGATCCCTACCGCGCATCCGCGTAATATCCAGCCCTGTAGCGAAGCTCATACTGTCCTGCAGGGCCGCATCCGTCATCCGAACCTTGATCGTCCGGTACGAATCATCCTTGCCCTCGCCTCGGCGCATAGTACCCCAGCAAATACTGCGTCCGCAGGTCATCCGACACATGCCGGAACGCCGGCTCCAGATCCTTCGGGTCCACCACGTAGTAGTACTTCCCGCCCGTATCCTGCGCCATCTGAATCAGCGCATGCTCCCCGCCGTATTCCTGCCCCGCATCCGCATAGATCGGCACAATGATGATCGAGTACACCATCGCCCCCGCCCTCTGCGCCTGCTCCAGCGCCCGCGTGTAGTTCGACCCCTTCACCGTATCCCCGCCATCGGTGATCAGCACCACCACCCGCCGCCGCCCATCCGCCGCCGACGTCCCCGCCAGCCGCTCCGACGCCAGATACACCGCGTCATACAGCGCCGTCGCATCGCCATGCTGAATCCCGTTCAGCCCAACCTCAATCCTCTTCTTCTGATTCGTAAACGGCACCAGCTCCCGCACCACATCGGAGAACTCCATCAGGTCCAGCTCGTCCTGCTCCCGCAGCAGCGCATTCACAAAATGCTTCGCCGCCTCCTTCTCCAGCCGCTCACTCGACAGCACGCTCTCGCTCGCATCCACCGCCAGCACAATCGACAGCGGCGTCGTCGCCTCCTTCTCAAACACCGCGATCTTCTGCGGCTTGCCATCTTCCAAAATCGCGAAATCCTCCGCCCCAGCCCGCCCACCGGCGAACCCTTGGCATCCACCACGTTCAACGCCACATTCACCAGCCGCGTCTCCACCTTGATCGTAGGAAACCCGCCCTGCGGAGACCTCGGTACATCCTGTACTTGTCGGCAGCGGCTTCGCCATCCGGCACATCCTGCACGTTATCCCAGTCTTCGGAGCCTGCGTCCCCACTGGCGGCGGTGGCGGCCTCCGCTCAATCGGCGCTCCTGTGCAACACCGGCCCTGCAAACACAGCCACCGCAAACAACACGACCCCGGCCGAGCTCTCATCCCCGTCTCTCCGCCGAACCCAACACCAAGCGTCATCGGAAACGGCTCCCCATCCGCCCAAATCGCCCCATCCACAAACTGTTCCTTCTTCCAGATCGGCACCGTCTTCTTCAGCGTATCGATCAGCCACCGGCACGCATCGAACGCCGCCCCGCGATGCGCCGAAGCCACCACAACCAGCACACTCGTCTCTCCCACCATCAGCCGCCCCAGCCGATGCACCATCGCCACATCCCGCACGCCAAACTTCGTCACCGCCTCCGCCAGCAAGCCCGCGCATCTGCTCCAGCGCCATCTCCCGGTACGCCTCGTAGTCCAGATGCAGCGTCTTCCGTCCCCGCGTATTATCCCGCACGATCCCATCAAAGACGCACACCGCCCCATCCGACCCGGCCTTGATCTCCGCCACAATCTCCGCCGCCGGAATCACCCCATCTGTGATCTCAACCCGCATCACTCTCTCTCCCGCAAAAACTTCTTTCTTCGATTCAGCCTGTCGTCATCCTGAACTCAGTGGAGATCCCCGATTTCGTCTGTCTCCAACAGCCCCGCCACTCACCGGCGGCAGCAAAGCCACCTCATCCCCATCCTTCAACACATCCCAACCCGCGCATACTCCTGATTCACCGCCACAGCAATCGAATCCCATAAAGCGTCTCCGCCCCTTCGCCGACTCCCCGGTGAGCCTCCAGCAGCTCCGCCACCGACGCTCCCTCCTCCATCTCCATCTCCGCCCGGCCATGCCCAAAAAGATCCTTCAGCACACCAAAATAAAGCACGCGAATCTCGCATCAGACAGGATACGCGAGCCTGAACCTTTGACTCCAGCCAGCCCAAAACCGATAGTGGCCACGCTTAGCCTCGCCAAAATGCCCCCAGAGCCTCTCTACGAACTCATACCCGTCGCAACAAGACATCAATAGGCTTACCCTGGCTGACCGCACAATCGATCGCCGGGCCGAACCCAGTGCTGCAGGAGCTCTTCGTGACCGTGAAATCGCCGTCGAGAGAAGCGACGACGAGTCCACCCCGGCTCCCAAGACCTTCCGGCAAAATCACATCTTCGGCGCCGGCGAGATGGCCGCGTCTCACCCGCGCCTTCGACTGGAGCCAGACCTCCGTCGGCCCCATCGACCAGTGGCCCGAAACCCTGCTCATCACCGTCAACACCATGCTCTCCTCCCGCCATCCCATGTTTCTCTGGTGGGGCAAAGACCTCGTCCAGTTCTACAACGACGCCTATCGCCCCAGCATCGGAGCCGACAAGCATCCCAGCGCCCTCGGACAAAATGGCATCGACTGCTGGCCCGAGATCTGGCCCATCATCGGACCCCAGATCGACGCCGTCATGACCAGCGGTGAAGCCAGCTGGCACGAAGATCAGCTCGTCCCCATCATCCGCGACGGCAAGCTCGAAAACGTCTACTGGACCTACGGCTACAGCCCCGTGCGTGACTCCGACGGCACCATCTGCGGCACCCTCGTCGTCTGCACCGAAACCACCAACGCTTTCATCATGGAGCACAGCGCTCTCTCACGATCCAGCAGTTGCAGCGCGAGCGCGAGCGCTTCGCCGATCTCTTCCAGCAGGCGCCCGCCTTCTTCGCCGTCCTCGGCGGGCCCGAATACATCTTCGAGATGATCAATCCCCTCTATCAGGAGCTCATGGGCAAGCGCACTCTCGTCGGCAAAACCGTTCGCGAAGCCGTCCCCGAGGCCGAAGGACAGGGCTTCATCACCCTCCTCGACGAGGTCTATCAGACCGGAAAACCCTTCGTCGGCCGTCGAACGCCCATCCACCTCGCCCGAACCCCTCCCAGCCTCTCGAAGAGCGCTTCCTCGACTTCGTCTATCAACCTCGCCGCGAGGCCGACGGAACCATCTCCGGAATCATCGTGCTCGGCGTCGACGTCACCGAGAGCAAGCGCGCCGAACTCGCCCTCATGCAGACCGAAAAGCTCGCCGCCGTAGGCCGCCTCGCCAGCTCCATCGCCCACGAGATCAACAACCCGCTCGAATCCGTCACCAACCTCCTCTACCTCGCCCGCGAAACCGCCGTCGACCCCCAGGCCCGCGAGTATCTCCACATCGCCGATCGCGAACTCCGCCGCGTCTCCGTCATCGCAAACCAGACCCTGCGCTTCCACCGCCAATCCAGCAAACCCAAAACGGATCACCTGCGACGACCTGATCGACAGCGCACTCACCGTCTACCAGGGACGCCTCGTCAACTCGCAGGTTCAAGTAGAGAAGCGCAACCGCGCAGTCCGCCCCGTCCTGTGCTTCGAAGGAGAGATCCGGCAGGTCCTGAGCAACCTCATCGGCAACGCCATCGACGCCATGCATCCCACCGGAGGCCGCCTCCTCATGCGCACGCCGCGAAGGCATCCATTGGAAGACCGGCCGCAAGAGGCCTCATCATCACCGTCGCCGACACCGGATCCGGCATGTCCGCCAAGACCGCCGCAAAAATCTTCGAGCCCTTCTTCACCACCAAAGACATCGGCGGAACCGGCCTCGGCCTCTGGGTCAGCCACGAAATCGTCGAACGCCACGGCGGAGCGCTCGCCGTCCGCAGCAGCCAGCGCCAGGCCACTCCGGCACCGTCTTCACCCTCTTCCTCCCCTTCGAAGCAGTAGTTCGCTGATAGTCCACCTATTCCTGCCGGCACTCTCGAGTTGAAATCGTCCAACAACCGGATCAGCCGGCCGAAAGTCGCATCGTACTAGTCATGCTTTGGCCGCGAAGAAAGAATGGAATCAATGAAACGCAAGAAACATTGGCATTCGAAACTGGCACCAACCCTCTTCGCCCTCACTCTCCTTGCCGTCGCCGCAAAGCCTGAAGACACAAGCTCGCTTCAGAACTCATCCCTGATTCAGAAGATGGCCGCGAATGAAGCCGCCGCCCGGCAGCAGCGGCCAAACTTCTACTACATCGCCGAGGAGCGCTCCGATCGCACCAGCGGCCACCTCTGGAAAGAAAGCGTCGTAGAGACACCCGACGGCGCGCTTCGCCGCCTCGTCGCCATCGACAACCAGCCTCTAACCGCAGACGAAGCCGCCGCAGAGCAGCGCCGAATCGACACCCTCGTCGCCCACCCCGAAGACTTCCGCAAACTGAACCAGACCAGTAAGGACGACGAAGGTCGAGCCACCCAACTCCTGCAACTCCTCTCCACCGCCTTCATCCTCCAGGCCGATGGCGAAGCCAACGGCTGTTCCCGCTTCAACTTTCAACCCAAGCCCGACTTTCAGCCCTCCTCCTACCAGGAACGCGTCGCTCACGAGATGACCGGCACCATCTCCGTCAAGCAACCCGAAAACAGGCTCTGCACCCTCGACGCCACAATCGCCCATCCCGTCGAGTTCGGCTTCGGCATGCTCGGCCACATCGATCAGGGCGGCCATTTCAGTCTCGAGCGCAAAGAGATCGACCCGCAAAACTGGAAGAGCGACCGCATCAGCGTTCACATCACCGGCCGCATCCTCATGCTCAAGAGCCTCGCACAAAGCAAAGATGTTATCCGCTCCGAGATCCGCGCCGTCCCGCAAAATCTGACCCTCGCGCAAGCCTCTCAAATCAGCCAACAACAATAATCGCCAGTAAAATCGCGCTAGAATCGGCGATACTATCTCCAGCCGGGCATCGGGCCCCTCTTTCGGCGTCTCATTTATTAGAGGTCGACACTATGGCAAGCAACTCCCTGCAAACGCCTAAGCAGTCCGACGACGCTGGATCCGTCGTTCCCAAGTCTGCACGCAAGACCATCCGTGTAGGTCACGAAACAGTCGAGATCGATGTTGAAGAAGTAAAGCAATTCATCGACACCGTAAGAGAAAAGAACTCCAACCCCAACAGCTAAAGATTCCCTGACTAATTCCTCAGATGAAAAACGATCTGACGCGCTTCTGCGAACAGAAGTGCGTCAGTATCGCGAAACTCTCCGCCTATTGCCCCGACAGCAATCCCATCTCTGCATAGATCGGCCGCATAGCCGCTCTTGATCTTCGGCAGCTCAAACGTAAACCAGATCGATCCCGCGACGCAGAACGCCCCCGTAACCATCACCGTGTGCGGCGCTCCGATCCGATGCGCCAGCACGCCCGCCAGCAGGCTGCCAAACGGTGACGCCCCAAAAAACGCCATCGTGTAATAGCTCATCACACGCGCTCGCTTGTCCTCCGTCACCAGCGACTGAATGATCGTATTGCTCGCCGACGCGACCTGCATCAACCCAAACCCCACAAACACCATCAGCACCAGCGACAGCCACAAAGCGCTGCGACAGACCAAACAGAATCAGCGCCCCTCCCAGCATCGCCGACGCAATCTGCACCATCCGCGTCAGCCCCACAACCGACTTCCGCACAGCCAGCGAAAGCGCCGACACCAGCGCTCCAACCCCCGACGCGCCCGTCAGCCACCCCAGCGTGCGCGCCCCGCCATGCAGCACCTGCCCCGCAAACACCGGCAGCAGCACAGCGTACGAGTAGCCCATCAAACTGATCAGCGCAAACAGCAGCAGTATCGTTCGAATCGGACGAAACGTCCGCACATAATCCCAACCCTCGCGCATCTGCTCCAACATGCTCGCTCGCGACTGCGGTTGGCATCTCCATCGGCTTGATCCGCATCAGCAGCAGCGACGCAATCACCGCAAAATAGCTGACGCCATCAATCAGAAAGCACCAGCCCTCGCCGAACGCCCCAATCACCAACCCCGCAATCGCCGGCCCCACCAGCCGCGCTCCATTCGCCATCGACGAGTTGATCGCAATCGCATTGCTCAGATCTTCCCGGTCCTCCACCATCTTCACCAGGAACGACTGCCGCCCCGGCATGTCGAACGCATTGATCACCCCCTGCAACGCCGTCAGCGCAATAATCTCCCACAGCGTGATCACATGCATCAGCGTCAGCGCCGCCAGCGCAAGCGACTGCACCGCGGCCGCCGCTTGTGTCGCCACCAGCAGCTTCCTGCCGATCCAGCCGCTCCACCCACACGCCCGCAAACGGCCCCAGCAGAAACGAAACAATCTGCCCTGCAAAACTAACGACGCCAAGCAGCAGCACCGAATGCGTCATCCGGTACACCAGCCAACTCGTCGCCAGCCTCGTCATCCAGTTGCCGATCACCGAGATGCCCTGGCCGAAAAAGTAGAGCTGAAAGTTGCGGTGCCGCAGCGCCCGCCACGCATGCGACATCGAGCCTCATACGAACTCGAGAAGTTCTACTCACAGCCGGCTCACGAGTTCTCAGGCGAATTGCCGCCATGCAGCTCGCCAAAGTTGCGCGCCAGCATCACGCCCATCGAGAGAACACCCAGACCCAGCACCGCAACATGAATCGTCGAATGCAAATCAAACTCTCCAACCCGGCACACCAGCACATACCCAACCACCAGGTTGAAGAATCCCCAAAGCACGTTGACCGTCGAATGACGAAAGTCCCTTACCCGGCGGCTTGGCAAACGGACTCTGAAACGGCCTCCCCATCAGCCGCTCACAAGGTGCGGCACAGCGTTCGCGAGAAAAGCGCCACCAAAGAAGTACGACACATAATGACTCCATTCCATCTGCTGCTCCTTTTTTACGTTGTTCGAGCCAAACGCCTACCTGCTGTTAAGTAGATCAAGAATCTCCTGCGTCGTGCCCGTCTCGCCCAACTTCGGAAAGATCCGCGTCACACTATTCGTATGAGCATCAAGATTCATATCGGTCATCGCATCGACAGCGAGCGTGACGTTGAAAACCATGCTCATACGCCTGCCTCGCCGTCGACTCCACACCCGCCGTCGTCGAAACACCAACGATCACAACCTGCGTCACACCCAGCCCTTTCAGGTATTCATCAAGACCCGTCTTCACAAATGCGCCCCACGTCCGCTTCGTCACCGTGTGATCCTCCGGCTGTTGATTCAACTCGGGCACCAGATCCGCCCAGCCAGCAGGAAAATCCCGCACGCGCGGCGGCATCTCCGTTCGTCCCGGTGCACCGGCCTCAACATTCACCAGCACTACCGGCAGCCCATGCCTGCGGAATGCCTCCGCCAGTGCGCTGGCCCGTTTCACAATCTCCGCGGTTGGATGCACCGTGGGCATCCCGACGATGCCCTTCTGCAGATCGATGATGATCAGCGCCGTCTTCGGATCAAGCACAGTGACTGCCATTTCTTGCTCTCCTAATTTTTACAAACTTGAGGCTTCCCTCATGTTTGCTCTTGTCCTAGAATATGAGGGTGCCCTCAACAATGTCAAACGCGAGGCCTCCCGCAAGACGCACTCCCCAGCAGGAGCGAGGCGAACGCCGTCTCGCAGAACTTCTTGAGGCCGCCGCATCCGTAATGGCCGAAGCCGGTTACGAGGCCGCCACCATGACCGAGATCGCCGCGCGCGCCAACGCCTCCATCGGCACCTTGTACCAATACTTCCCCGACAAGGAAGCCATCCTGCGCGCGCTACGCCAGCAGTACGTCAACGAGTTCGAGGTGCGCTGGGAACCTCTCCGCGACGAAGCATCCAAGCTCAGCCTCAAACAGTTGGTCGATCGCTTCTTCGACATCATCATCGAATACTTCGCAAAGCGCCCCGCCTACATCCCCGTCCTGAACGCTGCAGCAACCTTCAAGCGAGATCCGGCAACCAGAAACCGGCTCCGCGGACACTTCGTCGCGCTCTATCGCGAACGCCGTCCCGACATGACCCAGGAGACCGCCCTTCGCATCGCCAACGTAACCGTGCAGGTCTTCAAAGCAATGCACCCTCTCTACGCAGAGGCCAACGCCGCGGAAAAAGAAGAGATCGTTAGTGAATTCAAGCTGCTTCTCCTGAGCTACCTCAACTCCCGCCTTAAGTCTGCCTAGCGCTTCCCGGATACCAACCTATCGCCCGGGTAAAATCTCTGACAGACACGAAATCATGATCAAACCTCTGCTCCTGCTCGCCGCATCGATGACTCTAGCTATCACGGTCATGCACGGCCAGGTAAACGCATCAAGCGTGACCGCATCGTCTGCAACAGACAAGGCGATTAAGCTACCGGTATTCGACGTCGTCTCCGTCAGGCAGAATAAATCCGGAACCAGCGCCTTCCGCTCACGCTCCACGCCGGACGGCATCAGCGTGGAGAATGCGTCGCTCTTGATGCTCATCCGACAGGCTTATGCCATGACGAACTCGCTCGATGACAAATTCCTGCAAGTCCCCGACTGGGCTCGTACGGATAGATATGACATCCAGGCAAAAGTTGATCCCACCGATATAGCCGAGCTGCCCAGGCTCGACCGAACGCAACGCGGCCTCATGCTTCAGGCACTTCTCGCGGATCGCTTCAAATTGGTAGCCCACCACGAAGTAAGAGAGCAGCCCGTCTATGCTCTCGTCATCGCAAAGAACGGCCCCAAACTCACAGAGTCAAAACCCGACGACACCAACTCCGACACAACCGAAGACGGACACAACAACAAACCTCCGGATCATCCAATACATATGTCCAGGGGTCGCCTCACAGCCCAATCGATTTCCATGCCGAACCTGGAAATAATGCTGACTCAGATCACCGACCGCACCGTCCTGGACAAAACCGGACTCAAAGGCACTTACGATGTCACATTGAACTATGCACCCTTAGATGGACAACCTACTCTCCTTAACGGAGTCCCTCAGGAAGAAACCCGCCCTTCAATCTTCACCGCAATCCAGGAGCAACTCGGCCTGAAGCTGGACTCCCAGAAAGCCCCGGTCGAAGTCCTCATCATCGATCACGTCGAACGGCCTTCAGAGAACTGAAAACAGCCAACGCTACACAAACAACGTAGCCTCTCCCGGATACCAAACCCTCTCCCCTCCACCCGCGCAAACTCCGTCATCCCATGCGGCCGCCGCGAACTCCTCCCATCCGCCTCGACAAAGATATCCTCCACCACTCCGCCCCGCGCCAGCACCGCATCCCCAATCAGCGACCGGTGGCACCTCCACGGCACCGCCTCCGCGCACATCACCACCGCCGAATCGAAGTCCGCCAGCGCCATCAGCCACTCAATCTCACTGCGCAAAGTGGTCGTCTGCATATAGTCCGCATACCCCCGAAAGCTCTCGTTCCTCCACCCCGTATTCACGCTGTCCTTCGATCGCCTCTCTCCGCCCACCCAACCCCTCCCGCCACACCGCGCGAATCCCCGCATCATGCAATGCGGCAAACAGCCTGTCCTGCCCAAACTGCGGATGCCGCCTCGACCCCGGAAACCGCCTCACATCCACCAGCGTCGTGCACCCGTTCTCCCGCAGCGCCCGCAGAAAACGCCTCCAACTCCAGCGTCGAGTGCCCGATCGTCATCATGCCAATCGCCTCAAGCAAAAATAAATCTCAAAACAGTGGCATATTTTTAGACGCCAAAAACGCGACCATCAACGCACCACGATTCACCACGCAATTCACCACAACTTCACCACAAAAACACCACCACAAAACACCGCTTTTCCCAAAACCCCCTGCAAAAACGCCCTTCCACCACACCAAAAAAAATGCGGCCCGGCAAAAGCCGAACCGCTGATCTTTCAATCCGCTTACCGCCTAATCCGCGGTCGACGTCTTACACGCCAGCGTGAATAACCTCTTCCCGCACCACCTCATCCTGCACCTTCTCCCGCGGCAGTCTTCGGCAGCGCAACCGCCAGCACATCCTCAATCCGGCTAGCGTAATGAAGCGTCACGCCCTCCGTCTGATCCGGCGTTAAGTCCTCATCTACCTGCTGTTTACAGTCCGTCGGCAGAATCACATCCCGCACGCCGGCCCGCTTCGCCGCCAGGAACTTCTCCTTGATTCCGCCAACCGGCAGCACATTGCCGCTCAGCGTAATCTCGCCCGTCATCGCCGTCAGCGGATGCACCGGAGTATTCGTCAACAGGCTCACCAGCGCAGTCGCCATCGTCACGCCCGCCGAAGGACCATCCTTCGGAATCGCCCCTGCCGGCACATGAATATGCAGGTCCGTATCCTTCGTAAAGTCCTCATCGAGCCCTAACGACGCGGCATTCGAGCGCACCCAGGTCAACGCGGCCTGCATGCTCTCCTTCATCACATCACCAATCTGACCAGTGATCGTGAAGCCGCCCTTGCCCTTCATCCGGTTCGCTTCGATGAACAACACATCGCCGCCCGCCGGCGTCCACGCAAGTCCCACAGCAACGCCGGCCCGCTTGGTCCGCTCCGCAATCTCGGTATCCACGCGCACTTTGATGCCGCCAAGGAACTCATGCACAATCTCCGGAGTAATCACAACCTTCTCCGTATGACCCTCCGCAATCTTGCGCGCAACCTTGCGGCACACCGTTCCGATCTGCTGCTCCAGCTTACGAACACCAGCCTCCCGCGTGTAGTGCCGCGCGATCAGATGCACGCTCTCCTTCGGAAACTCGATCTTCTCTGCAGTCGATTCCGTTCTCTTTGATCTGCCGCGGAATAAGGTATTTGATGGCGATATTCACCTTCTCCTCTTCCGTATAACCGGTCAGCTCAATGATCTCCATACGATCGAGCAGCGGCCCCGGAATCGTATCCAGCTGGTTCGCCGTGCAGATAAACAGCACCTTGCTCAAATCGAACGGCTGATCCAGATAGTTGTCGCGGAACGTATTGTTCTGCTCCGGATCCAGCGTCTCCAGCAGCGCACTCGCAGGATCGCCCCTGAAATCGCGCCCCAGCTTATCGATCTCATCCAGCATGAACACCGGGTCCTTCACCTCAACCCGCTTCAGGTGCTGAATGATCTGCCCCGGCAGCGCGCCAATGTACGTCCGCCGATGCCCGCGAATCTCCGCCTCATCATGCATACCGCCCAGCGAGATCCTCGAGAACTTCCGATCCAAGCGCCTTCGCAATCGACCGTCCCAGCGAAGTCTTACCCACGCCCGGAGGCCCAACGAAGCAAAGAATCGGCCCCTTCATATCCGGCTTCAAACGCCGCACCGAAAGGTAGTCCAGAATGCGGTCCTTCACCTTCTTCAGGCCATAGTGATCCTCATCGAGAATCTCCTTCGCCTTCAGAATGTCGACCTCGCCCGAAGAGGTCTTCGACCACGGCAGCACCGCCAGCCACTCCACATAGTTCCGCGTCAGCGAGTAGTCCGCCGCCGCAGGATTCATCCGGCTCAGACGCCCCAGCTCCTTCAGCGCGTCCTTCTTCACTTCCTCCGGCATCCCCGCAGTCTCAATCTTCTCCTTCAGATCAGCGATGTCCTTCTGGGTATCGTCCTGATCGCCCAGCTCCTTCTGGATCGCCTTCAACTGCTCGCGCAGGTAGTAGTCCCGCTGCGACGACTGCACCGAATCCTGCACCTCGGTCTGAATCTTGTTGCGCAGCTGCTGCACCTCAAGCTCCTTCGCCAGGTGCTTGTTGATGCGCTCCAGCCGAGCCGAAACATCCGGCGTCTCCAGCAGCTCCTGCTTGTCGGTCGTCGTCAAAAACGGCAGCGACGAAGCGATAAAGTCCGCCAGCCGGCCCGGCTCATCGATGTTGATCGCAATCGTCTGCAGATCATCGCTCAGCGTCGGCGACGAGGTCACAATCTGCTGGAACTGGCTCACCACATTCCGCTGCAGCGCCTCCGCCTCCGGCGACTGCTGCGGCTCGACATCGGCGATCGCCTCATACTCCGCCGTCATAAACGGCGTCAGCTGGGCAAACTCGCCCAGATGCACCCGCTCATTGCCCTCGGTAAACACAAAAAGGCTCTGGTTCGGCATCTTGACGACCTTATGCACCGTCGCCCGCGTGCCAATGGCGTACAGATCCGCCGACTGCGGCGAATCCTGCCGCGCATCCCGCTGCGCCACCACAAGAATCGTCTTCTCCTCGCCCAGCGACTGAATCAACTGGATCGAGCTATCGCGCCCCACCGTCAGGGGCAGCACCGCATGGGGAAACAGAACGGTATCCCGCACCGGCAACACCGGAACAGGCCGTCTTCCACCGCTTCCGCACTCGGTTCCCTCCCCAGTTTTTCGCCGCTGTCGGCTGAATTACACTTACAAAATCGTTTGCCATTGAGTGTACCTCTATCAGATTATCCACTATTCGATGCAGCAAGTCTTCATCTGGTCGCAACTCGAACCCCTCTTCCGCCCAAACATGGCCTATCCCTCTCCGTCATCGGCCATAACTCCTTTTTCATCAGCAGTATTCAGCTCGATCCAAGTGGCGCGACCATAACCCAGTTCAGCCAATCGAATAGGACGGCCAATATCCTCGATCGGCTCAGCCTGCTCAAGACCCGATACTCGGCGAACCCTATGACGCTCAAATCAGCCTGCGGACGGCTACACAGTTGCATTGGGCATCCTACGCCTCCAGTTCGCCGGACGCACTCTCCAGCTAAATCCGTGCCGTCTAACCAGTCCACTACCGACTCCTTAAGCCGCCCGGTACCGCCCCAGCACCTTCACCATCCGGCAGTGCTCCCGCAGCGCAGCCAAAGCAGCCTCTGCCTTCGCCGCCGAATCGAACCGCACATCCACATAAAACACATACTCCCACGGACTCCCCGGCACCGGCCTCGACTCGATCTTCGTCAGATTCACTCCCGCCCTCGCCAGCCGCTCCAGCGCCGCCACCAGCGTCCCCGGCCGATGCTCGATCGCAAACGCCAGACTCATCTTGTCCGCATCCCGGTCAACCGGCACCCTCACCGCTGCCGCATCCTCCCGCCGCAGCAGATGAAACCGCGTGTAGTTCTCCGCATGGTCCTCCACGCCCGCCACCAGCACCTCCGCGCCATACTCCTTCGCCGCAAGCTCGGGAGCGATCCCCGCCAGCATCCCGCAGACCCGCTCTGCCATCAGATGCTTCACACTCCCCGCCGTGTCATAGAACGGCACAACCTCCAACTCCGGATGCGCCGCCAGAAACCGCCGGCACTGCGACAGCGCCACCGGATGCGACATCACCCTCCGCACCTCCTCCAGCTTCACCCCCGGCATCGCAATCACATTGTGCCGAATCCGCAGCAGACTCTCCCGCTCGATCCGCACCGGCAGCTCCAGCAGCAGATCGTAGTGCTCCGCCACCGATCCATGCAGGCTGTTCTCAATCGGCAGCACCGCAGCATCCACCTCGCCCGCAACCACCTTCGCCAGCACCTGCGCCGACACCGTGCACGCGATGATCTCCAGGTCGCTTTGGTTGCCCAGCATCTCCACCGTCGCCATGTGGCTGTTCGAGCCTAACTCTCCTTGAATCGCCACCTTCAATCCAATACCTCGCTTCTGCCAGCGCATAACTTCGCCTATTTTATTCTCACTGGCAACCTCCGCCGCGCACCGGCAACTTACCACTGGAAGGGCTACTGCTTTCAAATATCACTGCGAACCGGAGAAGCTAAAACCGGCAATCGTCTAGGAGAGCGAACATGCTTTGGACAATCACGATTATTCTTTTCATTCTCTGGGTCGTAGGACTCGTCAGCAGCTACACCTGGGCGGCTGGATTCACATCCTTCTGGTTCTCGCCATCATCGTGCTCATCTTCAACCTCATGTCCGGCAGACGAGCCGTCTGAGCTGCACACTGCAAACGCAGCCTCCCGAGCATCACAACCAGCAGCCCTCCCTAGCTTCGCAGCACGAAGGAGCAATGCTATGAACACCGAAAAAGTAGAAGGTAAAGTTCGACCAGGTAGCAGGCAAGATCAAGCAGAGCGTCGGCGAAGCAGTCGGCAATCAGAAACTCGCCAACGCCGGCGCCGCCGAGCAGATCAAAGGCGCCGCAAAAGAGACCTGGGGCAACGCAAAAGATACCGCAGACGTCGTGCATGACGACACATCAGCGCAAGAGCGCGCGTCGAAGGCGAAAACCTGAAATACCGCGCCGAAGACACAGCCCACAAGATGCGCGAAAAGATCACCGACAACCGCACAGAACATCAAGAACAAAGTCAACGAAAAGCTGGACGACATCAAGCGCGAGCACCGCAGCTAGCAGTCTGCAGCCGCATGCCCTCCCGGAAAAGCCCGCCCATCAGGCGGGCTTTTCTATCGTCCGCATCAAAACATCCGCCGCAACAAATACAAAGAACACCACCGAGATCACGCCATTCAACGTAAAGAACGCCGCATTCATCCGCCGCAGATCCTTCGGCGAAATAATCGAGTGCTCATACAGCAGCAGAATCGCCACCACCGCCACCCCCAGCATCGCAATCTTGCCCAACCCAAACAGAACCATCAGCCAGCACAGCATCAGCAGCATCCCCACATGCATCGCCCGCGCAATCCAGAACGCCGGCGCCAGCCCAAACGCCTGCGGCACGCTGTTCAACCCCACCTTGCGGTCATGCTCAAAGTCCTGGCACGCATACAGCACATCGAACCCGCCCACCCAAAGCAGCACCGCACCCGTCAGCACCACAATCCGCCAGTCAAGCGATCCCCGCACCGCAATCCACGCCGCCGACGGCGCAATCCCCAGCGCCAGCCCCAGCACCAGGTGCGACCACCGCGTCACCCGCTTCATGTAGCTGTAGGCCAGCACCACCCCCAGCGCCAGCGGAGCCAGCTCCAGCGTCAGCCGGTTCAGCATCGCCGCACCCAGCACAAACACCACCGCCGACACCACCACAAATCCGCCGACAAACCCGCTGCTCAGCGTTCCCGCCGGCAGAGCCCGCATCGCCGTCCGCGGATTCGTCCGCATCCAGCCTGCGCATCCACCAGCCGATTGAACGCCATCGCCGCCGACCGCGCCGCCACCATGCACACCACGATCCAGCCCAGCACCCGCAGCGTCGGCCATCCACCCGCCGCCAGCACCGCTCCCGTCAACGCAAACGGCAGCGCAAACACCGAGTGCTCCCACTTGATCATCTCCAGCGTTACAACCGTGCTCTTCCACAACGATGTCATTCTTCCATCGTAAAAGAGTTGGGCCGCGCCGACATCGCCGGCGCGGCCCAAATGCACAAAACTCATCCTATTTCTCCGGTTTCTCTGCCCGTACTCGCCAACCACCTCAGATTGTTCACCACCTTGAACACCCCCGGAACGCCATTCGCCCGTATATTGGCAACATCCTTGTCCGCCTGCGAATCCACCACGCCCGACAGCGTCACATTGCCATTCACCACCGTGATCCGGATCGGCTTCGCAGGATCGATCGCATACTTATTCAACTGCGGAAATCCATAGATCGCCCGCGCCTCCGCCAGCCGAATCCGGTCATCCATCGGCGACACCGGCGCCACCTCAATATTGTCGATCACGTCCTTCACACCCGGATAGTTCTCCACCAGGCTGATCGCCGAGTCCTTATCCGACGGCCCATACGCCGTTCCGCCCAGCGTCACCGCACCATCCTTCACGCCGATCGTGAACGCATTGAACGCTGTCGTCCCATAGCCCACGCGGTCATACGCCAGCTTCTCCGCCAGCTTATTCCGCAGCGTCGTGTCATCGACCGTCGGCCCCGCAACCTCGATCTCGATTCTCGACACCCTTCACATTCTTGCGATGATGCGCGCGGTTATCCGCATCCAGCTTCGCGCTGTAGAGATCCACCGTCCCCGGTCAACGTCACCACGCCGTTCTGCACCGAAGCCTTCACGTCCTTGAATCGCTTGTTATCCAGCGCCTTCATCACATCCGCCTGAATCTGCCGCATCGCTAGCCGCGTTGGCACGGCCGAACTCTGCGCCACCGCGCACGCTCCAGCGGCGATCGACATACCAGCCAATCCCAACAGAACCGCACGCCTCACATTCTTCATCCACTTCATCATTCCTCCCGAAGCCGTCAGCCACTCCAATCGAACGCTCCAATCGACCTTTTCACTCGTTAGGATGCAACTTTCCCCACCCGCAGCGGCCTACCGGTACCGCCTTCGCAGCTTATAAACAACGCTGAACACACCCGATTCATCGCGCGTCACCACAATCGAATTATCGTGATTCAGGTCGTACTGCACCTGGATCAACTGCTGCGCCGACGTATTCACGTTCGTCGCAAACGTCGCCGTAACCTGCCGCGACAGCTGCTGCTGCACCGTAATCCTCGCCGACGATCCGCCCAGCGTTCCCACAAACGCCGGATCGATCTTCACGCTGCCCACGCCAAACAGCTTCTCCACCCGGTTGCTCACCGTAGCATTCAGCGCCCCGCCCAGCAGCGCGCTCGTCGTCGGATCGGTTCCCTGCTGCGCCTGCCGCTCCTGGTAAAGCTGCGCCTCCTCCTGCGTCCGTCCCAGCGCCAGCAGCGCAAACACATCCGCCTCGCTCAGCGGCGGCTCCGACCGATACGTCGGCTTCAGGTTCGTCGACGTCCCATGCAGCCCCACCGTGATGTCGTAGTTCTCCACCTGCGCCGTCGCATCCAGATCGATGATCGGATCGATCCGCACCGGATTCGTAAAGTAAATCTCCCCGCGCTGCAGTTGATACTTCGTCCCCGCAAACGTCGCGCTTCCATCGTTGATCTCGATCCGCCCCAGCACCGACGGCACCGCCGCCGTCCCGCGAATCGTCAGATCCACCGTCCCCGCCAGCTTCGCATACGAGTTCTGAAAGTCCAGTTGCGGCGCGCTCGTCACATGCACATCCAGCCGAATCTTGTTCGCCGGCGAGTTCGGATCAGGCGGCGCGCTCACGCCTCCCGGCGAACCGAACGCCGCAAAATCCACATCCTGCCCAATCCCAAACCGCGTCATCAGAATCGTTCCGCTCAACGTCGCGCTCTCCGAGCCGCCCTGCAGCTTCAGATTCGCATTCGCCGTCGCGCTCAATCCATACAACCGCACCCGCACCACATCGCCCGTCGCCGTCAGGTCCGCATACATGCCATTCCTATAACGAATCGACCCGCCAAGCTTCAGCGTGCCGCCACCCGTCGTCGCCGTCAGACTCTGCACCTGCAGCCGGTCGCCGTTGAACACCAGCGTGCCGTTCATATTGCTCAATCCATTCGGCACACCATCCATCGCGATGTTCACCTTGTCGAACTGCACCTTTCCCGTAACCAGCGGATTCATCACCCGCCCGCCCGCCGCCACCGTAAACTCCACCTTCCCGGTCGAAAGAATGTCCGAATCAAAGGTATGCAGCAGCGTCATACTCACACTTCCCGTCGCCTTCACATCCAGCTTGCCGCCCTTCGGATCCGTCGCCCCAAACAGCTGCGCCGTCCCACTCGCCCGCATATCCGTATCCTGCCCGGTGATGTGAACCTGCTCCAGCGTGGCCACACCGTCGCGCAGACCCACTCGCAGCGGCTCAGCCGCCTTCAGCTCGATCCCCTGCAGCTTCACATCAACCTGGCTGAACTCCGCCTCTCCACTCAGCGCCTTCGGTGTCTTCAGCGGTCCGCTCACCGTCGCTGTGCCATTGATCATCGACTCCGCCTTCACGCTCCCCGACCCAAACATCGCCATCGGCTTGCCGATATCGAGCCCCGCTACCGTCAGCTTCGCCTGCGCCGGATAGTCGCCCGTCAACTTCGCCTGCCCCGCCACATCCACCTTCGCGCCCACCAGCGTCGAGTTCGCCGTCACGAATACAACATCTCGCCGTACTGTGCGCCTCAATCGCAGCCTCGCCGATCTTCTGCCCTTGATACGTCGCATTCGCCCAACTTCACGTTCGCCTTCAACCCCGGCTGCGTCATCGTTCCATTCGCATCGGCCACAACACTCACGACACCATCCAAATCCGTCTTCGCATTCTGCACCGTCACAAACTTCGACAGCAAAATATCGTGCCCTTCCGCATGCGCATGCAGATGGTCGTCACCCCAGTCATACCCACCGTTGCCCGCGATCTGCATCCCATGCAGCTTCAACACAACGCTGCTCGCCTCAATATCCTTCCCCTGCACCGTCAGCTCCGCCACCGCAGACTCATACGGCTCCCCATACGCCACGCCATTCGTCAGCGAAACATGCCCGCCTCCACTCAAACTTCTCAGCAGCCCCACAGCATGCGCATTCAGCTGCCACCATGCCCGTCAGCGGAACCTTCCCCTGCTGCCCCACAATCTGCAGCACATCCACGATCTGCGCGTTGGCCAGTTGCGCCTTCGCATCCAGCGCCATCCCCTCATCCCACACATACGTCACCTCGCCGCGCCGCCCCACCACCTTGCGCGGCTCAATCTTCCCCTCCAGATTCATCACCGCACTTCCGCGCTTGATCGTCGAACTCGCCACCACCACCCCCGAGTTCGGCGAATACTCCGCATCGGCCACCACCGAATCGATCAGCACATCCGTCGTTCCCAGCGCGAACTCCGCATTCGTCGCCTGCACATGCCCCTTCACATCCAGGTCCGCGATCCTGCCCTTTGCCGTCCCATCAAACTGCAGCGCCCCATGCAGTTTGACCGGAATCGCCGCCGTCCCTCTCTTTCCATTCCCCTCCAGATCCAGCGTCGTCAGCAACTGGTTGTACTCCGACAGATCCCGCACCGTCAGATCCACCCGCAGGTCCGTCAGCGGATCGCCCTCGTTCACTCCCAATATGCCCGAAGCCTCGAAGTTCGTCTCCGGCATCTGCAGCGTCACTCGCTGAATCCGAACCGTCTCGTTCTTCCCCGAATAGTGCGCCAGCGTCTGCCCCGTAACCGGAACATCGTTCAACGCGCCCTTCCGCTTCACGCCCGTCGGCGCAAACGTCAGCTCGCCATCCACCTCTACCGTGTCCGCAATATTCTTCGCCGGCCCGCCCCACTCCACCTTCACCGGCCCGCTCACCGCCGTATCGAATCCCAGATCCCCATAGTGCTCCGGCGCCGTCACATCCATAATCGTGCGCAGCGGAATCTTCGAAACCGTCGCAGTCAGATAAGCATGCGCCGTCTGCACCTGCGGCACCTTCACCGGCTCAGTGATCGGAGCCTTCGCTCCAATCGCCTTCGCCGTCTTATTCGTCGTCGCCACCGCGGCTCTCGTCGTCGACGAGCTTGCCGCAACATCCGTCGGCGGCACCTCACCCAGCCAGTTCTCAATCCGCAGATCGCCAGACGCACTCCCCCCACCCGGCAGATAGCCCGTCAGCGCCGTCAGCAAAAGCTCCGTCGGCGTCACATGCAGCGTCCCGCTTCCATCGATATCGTGCAGTCGCACATTCTCGTCCCTGTACGACGCCTTAGAAATCTTCGCGGTCCCCACCAGCAGATAACCCGCTACGCAGTCCGGATCGGGAGGCAATGGCTTCGGCGGCTTCACCCCCTCCTTCGGATGACTCCGTTCCCAGAACCGCGGATGCTTCTGCGCGACCGACGGCGGCGTCACACAGTTATGAGCCTTCACATCCAGGGCGACCGTCCCTGCACTCAGCCCATCCACATCGGCCAGCACCGAAAGCTGCTTCAGCTCCAACGATCCCTTCACCGCCGCCTGCCACTCCGGCTTCGCAAAGTGTCTAATGCTCCCCGTCGCCGCCAGCGTGGAACTCTTCCCGCTCGTAAACTCCAGCCGCTGCAGCTCGGCCGCATCCCGTCCCACCTCCGCCGCAAGGGCAAGCGTCGAACTAGCTTCAACCTGCTTCGCAATCTTCGTCCGCAGGTCCTTCAGATCAACGGTCATTCCATAGCGATCCGTCGAAGAGATGTAATGCACCTCCGCACCCAGGTCCCGCGCCGCCATGTCGAACGGAATCGCGCGATTGTTCAGCAGCGCAACGCCATTCGTCATCACAACCTGTTCCGCCTTCAGATCCAGCAGCGTATCCGTCAGCGATGTCTCGCTCGTCTTCGGATGCTTCGGCTCCGGTTGATTCGTCTTCCCATCCTTATCAACGATCAGATGAAACTGCGGATGGATCACCCCCAGATAGCTCAACCGCACATGCGACGCAACTCCAGCCCCTGACACATGGGTTAAGAAGTTGAACAGCTTCAGCCGCACTTCAATCTTGTCGGCCGCCAGATAGGGCGCCTCACCGGGCCCCTCCGTCCCATGAATCACCAGCCCATCCGCCTCGATCGCAAGGTGTCGCAGGTCGAAGCTCATCTGCTTCAACTCGACCCGTCCGCCTGTTGCATCTTCCAGCACGCTCACTACCTTGCTACCCAGTCGCTGGTCGAAATCATCCGTCGTCGTGTACCACGCAAACGTTCCGGACAACACCATCAGCAGAATGACGAACCCGATGATCATCCACGCCACCGCGCGCCCAACCCGCGTCGCCAGCGACCGCTTGACCTTGGCGATCTCCTCAACGACCTTCGCCTCGATCTGATCCTTCTTATCGTGGATTTTTTTTTCGAGATCGCTCATGGCGACACCTCGCCCGGCGTGATAATCCGCACGCTTCCCTGCGCACGCAGCGACGTCAGCCAATCCTGCAGCAATGCCCCAACCTGCTGCTGCAGCAGCACCTCTTCAATCCGTCGCTGAATCGTCTCCAGTGGCGGCGGCGTCACATTCCGCTTCGCGTACTCCGGGAGCATCGACTTCTCGTAATAATCTTTGATCTCGGCATCCGAGATACTGATTCCGTTCCTAAAACGCACCTCAATAAACTTCAGCAATTGCATCCGCTGCAGCCACCGCGCCCTGAACTCCTCCACCGTAAATCCGTGATCCCCCAGATATTTCTTCCATCCCTCATCCGTCTCGCAGTGATACTCCTTGCACGCGGGGATATCCTTTCGCAGGCTCACCAACTGAGCATCCAGGTCTTTATCCGGCACAGCATCCTCAGGCTGCAGCGCCGCCTGCTGCAGAATCAGCGTCCGATCAATCAGCCTCCCAATGATCTGATCCCGAGTCGAAACGGCAGCCGCGCGATACGGCTGAACCTCACCGAAACGCCGCTCCTCATCCACATCGCTCTCAAGAATCACATCGCCGTTTACCACCGCAACCACTCGGTCCAGCAACACTCCCTGCTGAGCAGAGGCCGTTACACGCGGAACCACAGCAGCATCCGCAGGTGGTACAGCAGCAGGAGCAGTCTTCTGCGGTTGGCTCGTACTCAGCTGTGCAGCCACAGCCTGCGCACTCAACCTTCCGGCCATCAACGCAGACATAGCGACAAGCGCAAACGCGCCCATCAGCCATCGCCCTCTCGTTGTCTGTGCCGTCAAACTCATCTAGAAGCTCTCTCCTATGCTGAAGAAAAAGTTGAAGTGCGCCGCATGACCCTCGTGGGGAGGGTTGTTATTGAAGTCATAAATGATCGGATACACCGGAGGATTCAGGTTGTAGCTGAAGTCCAGACGAACCGGACCGACCGGCGTCTTATAACGCACGCCGAGTCCCACATCGTGCGAAAAATAATTAAAGTCGCAAGTCCCAATGCTTCCCGACACATTGCTGCAAGTCGCACGATTCGGCTGGTTGAACCGCAGAAAGCTGGGAAACATCTGCGACGCCAACTGAAACACATTCCCCATATCGTGAAACAGCACAAAATACACGCTGTTTTGTACCAGCGGCAAAGTCGGCGCCGGCATACGAAACTCAATCGTATTTACAAAGGCCGCGGTCCCGCCAACCGGATACCCCGTCTGCAAGTCCCGCGGACCCGCTCCGTTGATCGGAAAGCCGCGAAGCGAAGTCGCGCCTCCAGCATACAACCGCTCCGGCAGCGGCACCGCGCTGCAACTTGGGTTGGTGTCCAACAGATTGTTCCCCTCTGAATCCGGATTCAAACACGCATCGTTTCCCGCATTCGGATTCGGCCCCTGCGACTTCTCAAACCCAATCCGCGTGCTCCTCGCAATCACATACTTCTGTTTGCCAAACTGGTAATACGTCGAATTCGTCCCGTCGAGTTTCCAGAAATTCGTCTGCGAACCAAACTTCGACGACGCCCAAAAGGCCTGCACCGTTGAGTACTGACCGGAGCTCGCATCCAACGGCCCCGGCGACCGTGTGTCATGAAACCACGTCACTCCCGGCCCGCCCACGCGCACCGGCTGCGACAGCAACGGAATCAGGTCCGCCGAAACCTGCAGGCTGTTCGGATCCACCGCCACGCGGCGATACAGGAAGTCGTAGATCACCGTGTTCCTATGCTTCATCTTCTCCGTGATTCGAAAGTCTCCAAACAGCGTCGACGCCGCAAACGTCGTAATGTCCCGGATGTTCGAATACCCACCTGAAATCGCTAAGGAAAAATTCTTGCTCCCATAAAGATGCGGGTTCTGCAGCGTCAGAATCGCCACCTGCTCCAGCAATCCGTACGACGAGTGCAGCGTCAGCGAATCGTCCGTCCCGAACAGATTGATTCGCGAGACATCCAGCGACACCCGCGGGCTTATCCCCGCCGTCCCCTCCTGCGTTAACTGGTTACACGGGTTCAGCATCAACTGAATGCACGAAGCCTCTGAGATCATGCCTGACGCCGGCGTTCCCGTCTGCGCCTCCAGGCCGAAGCCATACGTGATATTCCAGCGCTTCGCCTCCGTCAACTGCAGCAGCACATTCTTCTCCGGAGCGTCTCCCGCAGGATTTTGCACCGCCGCGACCACCTCGTTGAACAGCGCAATGTTGTAAAGGTTCCGTTGCGTCTGCAGCAGCGCCGTCTGGTCCAGCGGATCGCCCGGGTGCACCAGGATCTGCTGATCAACAATCTTTGGCTTTGTCTTCTCGACGCCCGACAGAAGCACCCGGTTGATGAATACCTGTTGCCCCTCCGTCACATTCAGCGATATATCCGTCGTATCCGATCCGGCTTCCGGCTTCCCCTCCCTGATCTCCACCTTCACCTGGTCGAAACCTTGGCTCAGGTAGTACTGCAGCACCGTGTCCCGGTCGCCTGCAACCGTCACCAGCGAAAACGGCTGTCCCGACTGCGTATTCATCAACCCCCGCACGGTCTTCTCGCGACCCGGGTCCACTCCATTCAACGCCACCGTGCCGAACTTCTGCTGCGGCCCCTCCACAATCGTGTACGTCACCGCAATCTCGCCCACCTTCAACGGCTTCCCATCCTTCGTGGAGATATCCTTCACATCCGATGTCACCGTCGTCTGATCGAACCCGTTCGCGCGATACAACGCCTGAATCGACGACACATCCGCCGACACCAGCGCTGGACTATATCGGCCGCTCTTCTGGTAGAGGTCTCCCTTCACCACCCGCATCCGCTCCTGCAGCAGATCGTCCGAGAAGTATTTGTTGCCCTTCAAATCCACCGACACGACCCTGTGCTTCACCCCTCGATCCACCGAGAACACCACGCTCTCAGCAGTCGTACCCGACCCCACCACCTTCACATCGACCTTAGCGTCGAAGTACCCCTGCTGCTGCTCGTAATCTCGAATATTAAAGACGCCTTCGTTCAAAAGATCGTTGTCGATCGTCCCCTCTTCGTAGATCGGAATCAAACGGTGCATGCGGCTCTTCGATATCTTCGCGCCTTCCACCGAAACCTTCACCTCAGGCCCCTGATTCGCATGAAACTCGTAGTCCACCTGCTTGCGCGGCTGGTCATACGTCTGCTTCTGCAGCGACACCGTCGCCTCCAGGTGATCCTTCTTCTGATACTGCTTTCGCAACCGGTCCAGCGCATTGCTTGTCGTCTCTCGCGATACCCGGTTGCCCTGCTTCAGCTTTCCCTTCTTGCGAAACTCCTCCGGAGTAAGGCCCGTATCCGAACCCAGAAGCTCCACCTGCCCCACGCGCGCCTGCGGTCCTATCGTAACCGTAAATGTTACATTTACCTGGTTCCCCACAACGTCGACCTCTGAGTTGGCCACAACGATCGACTCGTAGTACCCCTGCTGCCGCAGCATCTCCTTCACTGCCTCGGTCCCTGTCGGAATCTGCGCCTCCGTGAACGCTATCCCGGGCGACAGCTTCGTCGCAAACTCCAACAGCGACGCCATCTGGTCGCTCTTCACTCCCTTGATCGTCACCCGGCCAACGTAGTACCTCGCCACTCCGGAGTAGATCAGCGTCACGCCATTCCCCTCGCGCACCCCGCGAACCGAAATATCCCGATAGCGCCCGCTCGCGAACAACCGCCGCACACTCGCCCTCACCTGTTGCGGATCCAGCGGGGTGCCAGCCTTCTGCGGCAGCTCCTGGGGCAGCGTATCCGTCGAATCAAAGGTCACGCCTTCAAACTCAATCTTGTCGACGTGCAGTCCCTTCCACGCCCAGACCGACGTATCCGGAAAGTTCTCCGCCGCAGAAGTCTGCCCAGCCGCAGCTCCTTGATCCTTAGTCGCCGGCGAAGTTGCTCTGCACCACAGGCGTCTGTACCGGCGCCGGCGCGTCCGGAATCTCCTGCGCCCCGGCCACAATCCCCATCATCAACAGAATCCACAGAACTGCCCCCGCACGAACGCGCTTCACCCGTTGCAAACCTTGCGCGCGACCTCGGTGCACCTGACCCAAAAAACCACCCTGTCATTCCCGTTCTATTGAGGAGCCCTGCAAACTCTGCATCGTGCAAGGGCGAACGATCGCCCGCATTCCAGCGCATCCAACTCGACAAGCTCTTTTCTTCCTCAGATGCCGAAAGGCGTGGGTCAGTCAGCCCGTTCCCTACGCATCCATCCTTCCCTATACTACGAAAGTGTGGCCTTTATGGACACGCGGCCCCATCATGCCAAACCACCCCACCGCCCCCATCCCCGCGTCTTTCCCCGCACCGCTAAAGGAACCGCAAGCCGGCACCCAGATCAATACCCCCACCACCTCGATCAGCGACTCCGTCTCTTCTATTAGCGATCACGACCGCTACTCCCGCCAGATCCTCTTCCCCGGCATCCGAGCCGCAGGTCAAGCCGCGCTCGCCCAAGCCCACGTCGCCATCATCGGCGTCGGAGCCACCGGAGCCGCAACCGCCTCACTCCTCGCCCGCGCCGGCGTCGGCACCCTCACCCTCATCGACCGCGACTTCGTCGAACCCTCCAACCTCCAGCGCCAGGTCCTCTTCGACGAGGCCGACGCTCGCGACTCACTCCCCAAGGCCGAGGCCGCCCGCCGCAAGATCGCCCTCTTCAACTCATCCATCTCCGTCCATCCCCACATCGCCGACCTCGTCCCCGCCAACATCCACGAACTCCTAGCCCCCGCCGACCTCATCCTCGACGCCACCGACAACTTCGAGACCCGCTACCTCATCAACGACTACGCCGTCCAGCAATCCAAGCCCTGGATCTACGCAGCCGCCATAGGCGCCTACGCCGCCACAATGAACATCCTCCCCATTGGTTTTAAACAAATGTGTCATCCTGAGCGAAGTGCGCAGCACGAAGTCGAAGAGCCTGTCCTGAGCTTGCCGAAGGAACCTGCATTTGCCTCCGCTCATGCCAGTTGCGAACCCACCGCCTGCCTAGCCTGCATCTTCCCCAAGCCCCCCTCCGGCCCCGTCGAAACCTGCGACACCTCCGGCATCCTCTCCACCGCCGTCAACCTCGCCGCCACCATCCAAGCCACCGAAGCCCTCAAGCTCCTCACCAACCAACCCCACCTCATGCGCCGCACCCTCCTCTCCTTCGATCTCTGGTCAAACGAGCGCAGCGAAATCAACACCTCCACCCCAAACCCCAACTGCCCCGTCTGCGCCCAGCGCATCTTCTCCCACCTCGCCGGCGAAGGCCGCCCCCACATCACGCTCTGCGGCCGCAACTCCGTCCAGATCCACGAGCATCACCGCCCCGTCGACTTCCTCGCCATGCGCGACCGCCTTCTCCCCCACGGCTCCGTCCGTTTCAACAACCTCCTCTTCCGCTTCGAGCGCCCGCCCCACACCCTGACCCTCTTCCCCGACGGCCGCTGCCTCATCCAGGGCACAACCGACATCACGCTCGCCCGCTCCCTCTACGCCCGCTTCATCGGCTCCTGAAACGCCACGCCGCTTCTATCCTGATGAGTCAAGGCTATTTATCTGCGCCCGCCCACACAACCATTCCCGCCGGACCAACATCACAAACAAGAACGAAAGCAATCCCACCGTTTGCAGTAGGCTTCAAGCAGGCGAAAATTTCAACGGCGCACGAATTTACATTGTCCGGAGTCTAGCGATGGACGTCCAAGGCCTACAAATGACACAAAATTCCACAGCCCCGACACCCGGGGTCTTCAAAAGAAACCCGCCGATCGCCGGCGAAGCGGAAGCGATCGAAGCAGCTAAAAACGGCGACGCAGAAGCATTCTCCAAGCTCTACGCCCTCCACAAACGCCGCGTCTACACCCTCTGCCTCCGCATGCTCGGCAACGTCTCCGAAGCCGAGGACATGACCCAGGAAGCCTTCCTGCACCTCTTCCGCAAAATCGGAAGCTTCCGCGGGGAGTCCGCCTTCTCAACATGGCTTCATAGACTTACGGTAAATTTGGTCTTGATGCATCTGCGCAAGAAGGGCCTCAACCTCGTCTCTCTCGAAGAGACCATCAACCCATCAGAAGAGGACGCACCGAAGCGCGACTTCGGCAGCCGCGACCTCCAGCTCACCGGCTCGGTCGATCGCGTCGCCCTCGAGCGCGCCGTCGCCTCTCTGCCTCCCGGTTACCGCATGGTCTTCGTCCTGCACGACGTAGAAGGCTTCGAACACAACGAGATCGCCACCATGCTCGAATGCTCCACCGGCAACAGCAAATCCCAACTGCATAAGGCGCGTCTCAAGCTCCGCGAGCTTCTCCGACAGCCAGACCAGTCTGCCCAGCCCGCCAGCCTCAAGGAGGTGGCCGTATGACTGAACCCAACTTCCCAGACTTCGACACAATGACTCCTGCCGACTTCGAAAAATATCTGCCCGAGTTCTTCGCAAACGGAGACGGACACGTCAGCACCGATCCGCGTCTCCAGACATTCCTGAAGAACAATCCCGACTGCGCCGCACTCGTCCGCGACCTTGAAGCCATCGCCGACCAGGCCCGCAGCCTCTTCGAGCCCGCAGACCCCGGCGACGCCGTCTGGAACCGCATTCAGGACGAACTCAAACACATGGCCCCCGAAGACGACGACCTCGCCATCCACCCCGCCGTCTAAAGCGCCACCGCTTGAGCCAAAACTCGCTGCACAAAACCTCATCGCCCCATAGAGGTGTCACCCTCCCCATCAGGTGTCATCCTGAGCGTAGCCTCTCGCGGTTGTATCGCGAGAGGCGCAGTCGAAGGACCTGCATTTTGCCCGCAGCTGCCACCTCTAAATTAGGGTACCCCATCTTCGCGACAGTCTCATCGTCGCTAAGGTGGCCCATCGCGCAAGCGATCCGCCTTCTTCCCATTTCCCAAAACGTGTCATCCTGAGCGTAGCCTCTCGCGGTTGTGTCGCGAGAGGCGCAGTCGAAGGCGTCTTCCTCCCACTTCCCCAATAGGTGTCATCCTGAGCGAAGCAGCTCGCGCTCTTTGCGAGCTGCGCAGTCGAAGGACCTGCAGTTGCAATTGCACTTATCGCTGCGACCTCTCGTTGCACCTGCTTTGCCTATGCCGGGTGGACCCATACCCAAGTGCATTCTGACAGTCTGATCGTCCGTGGCCCGCACTCCACCCAACTCAGCCACCATCATGTCCAGCCGCGACTTAGCGCACACATTCAGCGACCTCTAGCACCCTTGATTAACACTCCAGAACTATTAATTCTGCCAGTTCCTCTTTTGCCTGCCCCGTCATAACGTGATCGATACCTGTGGAACCCTCACGATCGACTAACGCTACCCCAAACCAGAGTCGAAGCTCGTAGTCCCCATATTTACTACGAACGCGACGACCGGACAGAGGAGAAGCGCATGGCAAAGTACAACAGCAAGCGCCTGATTTCGCTCGCAAGTTTTCTTGCACTGCTCGTAGCATCGGGCCTTCTATTCGACGCGCACGCCGGAGCCCAGGCCAAAAAGCCCAACATCCTCGTCATCTTCGGCGACGACATCGGCCAGGCAAACATCAGCCGCTACACCCACGGCGTCGTCGGCTACATGACTCCCAACATCGATCGCATCGGCGAAGAAGGCATGACCTTCACCGACTATTACGCCGAGAACAGCTGCACCGCCGGCCGCTCATCCTTCATCACCGGCCAATCTCCCATTCGCACCGGCCTCACCAAAGTTGGCGCGCCCGGCGCACCCGTTGGCCTTCAGGCGCGAGACATCACCATCGCCCAGGCGCTCAAGCCCCTCGGCTACGCCACCGGCCAATTCGGCAAGAATCACCTCGGCGACAAGGACGAATATCTCCCCACCAACCACGGCTTCGACGAGTTCTTCGGCAACCTCTATCACCTCAACGCCGAGCAGGAACCCGAAATGCCCTACTGGCCCAAGGACGATCCCGTCTTCCTCAAAGCCTACACAGTTCGCGGAGTCATCCACTCCTACGCCGACGGCCGCATCCAGGACACAGGGCCGCTCGACATGAAGCGCATGGAGACCATCGACGACGAAACCACCGCCGCCGCCATCGACTTCATGACCCGCCAAAACAAGGCCGGCAAGCCCTTCTTCGTCTGGATGAACACGACCCGGATGCACGTCTTCACTCACATCCGCCAGTCCATGCACGGCCAAAGCGGCATGCCCGGCAACGACTACGCCGACGGCATGGTCGAGCACGACCAGGACGTCGGCAAGCTCACCAAAACTCTCGACGATCTCGGCATCAAAGGCGACACCATCGTCATCTACACCACCGACAACGGCCCCAACATGTTCAGCTGGCCCGACGCAGCCATGACGCCCTTCCGCAGCGAGAAGGACTCGAACTGGGAGGGCGCCTTCCGCGTCCCCGCCGTCATTCGCTGGCCCGGACACATCAAGCCCGGCGTCTGGTCCAACGAAATCGTCTCCGGACTCGACTGGTTCCCCACTCTTCTCGCCGCAGCCGGCGACCCCACCATCAAGGAGAAACTACTCAACGGAACCGGACCAGGCGGTGCAGCCCACAAGGTCCATCTCGACGGATACAACATCCTTCCCTATCTCACCGGACAGGAGGCGCACAGTCCGCGAAGAGACTTCTTCTACTTCGACGACGACGGCATGCTCGTGGCCGAGCGCCACGACAACTGGAAGTTCGTCTTCTGCGAGCAGCGTGCCCCCGGCAACCTGAACATCTGGATGAACCCGTTCACCTGTCTGCGCCTCCCGAAGATCTACAACCTCCGAATGGACCCCTACGAACGCGCGGACATCACATCAGACCAATACAACGACTGGCTCGTCCACAACGACTACCTCGAAATCCTCGGCATCATCGCCTCTGAACAATTCATCTCAACCTTCAAGGACTATCCGCCAAGCCAGGCCCCGCAAGCTTCACCGTCAATCCCGACGCAATCCTCGAGATGCTGCATCAACAGGAGACAAGAAAGGGACACGACTAAAACACTACCGAAGACGGGGTGCCTGATAGGATCTCTGACGCTGTACCGTCTGAGTGACCAGCAACTACTGCGTGACCCGCAACCAATCGGGTGCCCCATCTTCGCGACGGTCTCATCGTCGCTAAGGTGGGTCATCGCGCAAAGCGCGATCCGTCTTCCTCAAACCTCCAAAAGCTGTCATCCTCACGCTTCCTAAAAGCTGTCTTCCTGCCATTTCCCAAAAAGTGTCATCCTGAGCGAAGCAGCTCGCGACTTTGCGAGCTGCGCAGTCGAAGGACCTGCATTTGCACTTGCTTTGCCTATACCGGATCCCCCATCGCACGAGAGCACGATCCATCCCAAGAACCCAGATCAATCGATACCGACGCCCTCCAGGTGGTAGGCTGTCTGCCATGCCACAAGCGCCCTCAGATCTCTTGAACGAAAAGCTCGCATCAGTCGCGACCGACATCGAATCCATCGATGACCTCATCGCCTCGGAGCCAATACAGACCACAGACCAGCTCCTCGCACTCCGCACCGTACAGGAGCTATACCGTCGCCTCGCCGACGATCTCCGGGTCGCCATCTCCCTCTTCGAATAAGCTGGCCGACCCACATCTAAATCTGGGCGGCGAGAAGGCCCGCAACTAATTGGGTGCCCCATCTTCGCGACGGTCTCATCGTCGCTAAGGTGGGCAATCGCGCAAGCGATCCGTCTTCCTCCCACTTCCCAAAAGTGTCATCCTGCCATCTCCCAAAACTTGTCAACCTGTCATTTCCAAAAAAGTGTCATCCTGAGCGAAGTAGCTCGCGCCCTTTGCGAGCTACGCAGTCGAAGGACCTGCAGTTGCAATTGCAATTACTGCCGCGGCCACTCATTGCACCGCTCTGTCAAAGGACGAAGCGACTGAACTTTGCCAAACAAACCCCTTGCACCCCAACCCGAACCCCGTGTACCTTTTATCCAGCATGACGAGCCGCCCTTCATTTACGGCCTTTACCTTCTCCTATTGGCGCCATCCTGCGGCCAGTGGAGTCCTCGCATGCATCTCTGAAAACACCTAAAACCTTCAGAGTCTTCGAACTTCCCGAGCCGCAACCCATCAGGTTGCGGCTTTTTCATTTTCACAACAGCTTAACTAAGGCACAATCAAGAGGAGAAGCAATGACGTCCACCGAACCCGAAGCCCAAACGGAGGCCAACTCCTCGCAGAACCAAAATGCCCACCGACAAGCCCGGCCACCCTCCCATCCCCGCGCATCTCCGCCGCCTCGTCCTCACCGGCTTCATGGGAGCCGGCAAGTCCACCATCGGCCGCCTCCTCGCCGCCCGCCTCAACTGGACCTTCCTCGACCTCGACGCCCACCTCGAAGCCCGCACCGAGCCACCATCCCCCAGCTCTTCGAGCGCCACGGCGAAGCCCACTTCCGCCGCCTCGAATCCACCGCTCTCGCCTCCGCCCTCGGCCAGAACAACACCATCCTCGCCCTCGGCGGCGGAACCCCCGAAGAGCTGACCAACCGCCTCCTCCTCGAACAGACCCCCGCCACCTTCACCATCTTCCTCGACGCGCCCTTCCCCACCCTCTTCGACCGCTGCATGCTGCAGGACATCGCGCGCCCCGTCCTCGAAGACCCCGCCGCTGCCCAGCTCCGCTTCGCCAAACGCCATCCCCTCTACCGCCGCCTCGCCAACCTCACCATCGACACCGCCGACCTCACCCCCGACCAGACCATCGAAGCCATCCTCAGCCGACCTCAGCTAGCGCCCAGACTCATACCCGAGCAACGAGGCACCAAACTGACCAAGCCAGCCAACTCGCCTAAAACTCAAAGTCCGCACTCCCGCTCCTGAGCCAGCAAAGGCGCACACTATCTGCATCGAACAGTCAGCACCCGGCACCCATCCCAAGGAGAACCAGCTGGCCCAACTCACTGCCGAAGACCTCACCCCCTACGAGAAGCGATCCCGCACTGAAGTCCGCGGCAATATCCTCTTCTGCTATCGTCATCCTGCTTCTTCTCGCCCTCGCCTGGACCCTCCGAAAGAGCTGCTGATCCTCTACGTCAGCGCTCTCTTCGCCGTCGTTCTCATGCCTGCCGTCACCCGCATCACCGAGCTCAACTTCCGCGGCTACCACCCCCGCGCGCCGTCGCCATCATTCTCCTCATCCTCACCGTCGCTGCTTGTCCTCGCCATCTTCTTCACCACCGGCCTCCCCCCCGTCCTGCGCGACCTCAGCAACTTCTCCGACGAACTTCCCCAACGCATTCCCGAGGTCGTCGCCAAGCATCAAGAAGAATCCCCTTCGCCGACAAGTTCGGCATCGACTCCATCGCCCAGCGCGCCGTCGGAGCCTTCGACGCCACCGCCAGCCTACCTCTTCACCTCTCTCCCCTCTGGCTCTCCCACCTCTTCGACATCCTCACCACCGCCTTCCTCTGCATCTACTTCATGCTCGAAGGCGAATACGCCTACCACTTCTTCCTCTCCCTCTTCCCCTCCCAGCAGCGCCACCGCCTCGACAACACCCTGAAAAGAGCCGAGCTCAAGATCAGCAAATGGCTCCTCGGCCAGGGCACTCCTCATGCTCATCCTCGGAGTCTCCAGCACCATCGTCTTCGGCCTGCTCCACGTCCGCTACTTCCTTCTCCTCGGCTTCCTCATGGGCCTGTTCAACATCATCCCCATCGCCGGCGGAGTCATCACCATCGTCCTCGCCGCCGGAGTTGCCGCTCTCGACTCCTGGACCAAGATGGCCGGCGTCCTCATCTTCTACCCATCTACGTCAACATCGAAAACGCCGTCCTCATCCCGCGCATCATGCGGTCCAGCGTCAATCTCATGGGCCTCACCGTTCTGGTCGCCCTGCTCCTCGGAACCGCCCTCGCCGGCATCGTCGGAGCCCTCGTCTCCGTCCCCACCGCCGCCCTCATCTCCGTCTTGTTAGAGGAGTATGCCGTCCAGAAGGACTAAAATCGCCTTCCCTCACACCCCTAATGGTCTGACCGCCGCACAAGCCATACCATCGCATAACCATGTAGATCAGCGCTTACAAACAACCGCATCGCAGCAACTTTATTTGGTTTTTCATCCGTTTTAATCTTCCTGAAAACACATTACCCTTGCTATTCTCATGCCAGTGTCCGACCTCAAGTTCGCTCAACCCGCTCGACGCAACCTTCTGGCACCGGTCCTCCTGGCGTTTTTCATCCTTGGCATCACTCCTCGCCCTGGTCATCGCGCTTCACGCCCCACAGGACAGCCGACCTCACCATCACCCGCACCGTCGTCTTCCCCACCCACACCGTCTTCAAATCCGACTCCATCGTCGTCGGCCAACCAGCACGCCGAGGACGAACTCTACGTCCTCACCACCCTCCGCATCGACGACCGCCTCCACCTCCCGCTCTTCCTCAAGGACTTCACCGCCACCCTCACCACCGCCGACGGCGAAGAGGTCACCACCAGCGCCATCGAAAAGCACGATCTCGCCAACGTCTACACCTCCTTCCCCGACCTCAAGCCCGTCGCCACCGAGCCTCTCCTCCGCGAAACCATGATCAGCCCCGGCGAGTCCGCCGAAGGCATGGTCCTCCTCCACTTCCCCGTCACCAAGGACGTCTGGGACCACCGCCGCACCGCCGTCCTCAACGTCGACCTCTACCACCAGGGCCAGCAGCAGGTTCTCATCAGCCGCGCCAGCGAAGCCATCCCCAACTGCTTCAGCAAGCTCCAGCAACCCCGGCAGCACCCGATCACCCTGCCAACTAAACTCAAACTGGATCATGACCCGCCGCCGCTTGATCGCCGACACCTGGACCGCCACCACCGCCTCCCTCACCGGCGACCAGGCCGTCCACCTCGCCCGCGTCCTCCGCGCCAACCCGGCCAGATCTTCGACATCGTCTCCAACGGCTTCCTCCACCGCGCCGAAATCAGCCAGCGTCACCGAAGACCAAGTCCTCTTCACCCTCCACGAAGAGCTCTCCTCCGACGCCGCCCTTCCCCTCCATCTCCTCCTCGCCATCTTCAAGTTCGACCACATGGAGTGGGCCATCGAAAAGGCCACCGAACTCGGCATCGCCCGCATCACCCCCATCCTCGCCCGCCGCACCGAAAAGCACCTCGCCCAAGCCGCCGCTCAAACGAGCCGAACGCTGGCGCCGCATCGCCCTCGAAGCCTCCAAGCAATCCCGCCGCACCGACATCCCCGAGATCGCCGACCCCATCCCCCTCAAGACCGCCCTCGATCAGAGAAACCGCCCCCACCCGCATCCTCCTCAGCGAAACCGAACAAACCACCACCCTGACCGCCGCCCTCGAAGACTCCAACTGTCAGCCAGAAACCGCCCAACCGAATCACCCACGCCCTCGCCATAGGCCCCGAAGGCGGCTGGACCCCCGAAGAGATGTCTCTCTTCACCCAGCACCAATGGCAGCCCGTAACCCTCGGCCCTCGCATCCTCCGCGCCGAAACCGCCGCCATCGCCGCCATCGCCATCGCCTCCACCCACCTCACCTGAAACCCCAAGCCACCACCTGTTATCGTTTCGTTGAGCGACCACCATCCCCACGTTCGTCCGGGCCCCAAGACGCATCCCACAGCGAGGTCCCAGCATGGCAGACCGTCCCCACGAATCAGGTTCAAAGACTTCGCCTTTTACATCGTCGTCTTCCTCATCGCCGTCGTCGCATGGGAGAGCCAGAAGCAAATGTATAAAGTGGGCGAAAACACAATCATCGCCCAGTCGAGAGACTCGGGAGGCGTAGTCGGCGAAGTCCTCTCGCAATGCAATGGCGTACAAACCCAGCAAATCCAGGCCTACCTCGAGATCAACCGCCTCCTCACCACTCTCGGCACAACCCTGTTAGGCGCCGTCTTCTACCTCCTATCCGGCGGCACAAAGTTCGTATGGACCTGCCGCCGATGGGCCGCACTCACCGGCATGATCTTCGTAGCCATCTCGATCTTCTTCGGCTACGTCGCCTACTCCTTTATCATCTCCGTACTCCAGGACGGCCGATGCGATGTCAGCACCCTCTACCCTCACTGGGCCCAGCAAACCCACTTCTACACCTTCTTCCTTGGGGTCGTCTTCTTCGCAGACTTCACCTACTGCAACCTGATGCGGGGAAATAAAAATGAAAAACACTCTGTCAAACAGATCGAGCCTTAACCGATCAAACCTTAACAATTCAAAACTTCTTACAACCCTCCTCCTGTGCTGGGTGTTCCTCAACCCCCGCCCCTCAGTACCCCAGATGCCCGGCCGACTCCCGGTCGGTCGACTGCACCTCACCTCCGCCACAGCAGGCGCAAGCATCACCATCAACAACACCAGAAGAAACGAAGTAACCCCCGTCACCCTCGCCGTCCTTCCCAACACCTACACCGTCGTCATCGGCTCCTGCCCCGCACAATCCATAACCGTCGCCTCCGGCGAAACAAAAGACGTCACCTGCAACAAGTAACTACTGAAGCCCCTCACGCTGATCACCCGCATCAAAGTAACTCGCCGAGCTTGACTCGACCAGCCGTTTTCAATTCAGGGATATACTGATCGCCATCGCTCGATCGAGTTTCAGATTCAACGGCACGGCCATCTCCTTCCTGGGGTTATTGAATGAAACGCAAACCCGGCCTCGTATCAGCATTTTTCCTCATCGCCCTTGTTCTCTTCCCAGGTTTTGCGCCGATCCTTCAGGTCCAGGCCCAGACCGCCGCTCAACCGGCGCCCCCGCCTCCACCGACCCCGCAGCAACTCGACCAGTTGCTAGCGCCGATAGCGCTCTATCCCGACCAACTCCTAGCGCAGATCACAACCGCCTCCACCAACCCGCAGGAAATCCTCGACGTCACCAACTTTCTCGCGAACAACCCTAACCTCACCGGTGCCGCTCTCACCAGCACCGCCCAACAACAAGGCTTCGATCCCGCCTTCCTCGCTCTCCTCACCTTCCCCACCGTCCTCCAGATGATGGCGGACAACATCGACGACTACGCCGCCATCGGCCAGGCAATGTCGACCAACCAGGCCGAAGTCGCCGCATCCATCCAGCGCCTCCGCAGCCAGGCCTACGCCGCAGGAGCCCTCCGCTCCAATCAACAGCAGACAGTCGAAGTTCAGCAGGTCTCCAACCAGCCCGTCTACGTCATTCAGCCCGCCCAGCCGCAAGTCGTCTACGTCCCGCAATACAACCCCACCGTCGTCTACGCCCCGCCAAGCACAGGCGCCGTCGTAGCAGCAACGCTCATCACCTTCGGAGCAGGCATCGCCATCGGCGCTCTGATCGCCAACAACCAGCCCTGGGGATGGGGCGGCTGGGGATGGGGATGGGGTCATGGCGTCTACTACAATCGCGGCCCCTGGGGCGGAGTCTGGGTCGGCGGCTATCGTCCACCCAGCATCTGGTATCACCCGCGACCACCCTACTACGCCGGCTATCCCGGATACGGCGGCAACTGGCACTATCGCCCACCCAACTACCGCCCGCCCTACCCAACTCGCCCGCCAGTCTATCGCCCACCATCCCATTACCCCGGCAACCCAGGCTATCGCCCACCCACCAATCGCCCACCCGGCTACCGTCCTCCAACCATTCAACCCGTTCCCGGTCCCGGAACACGCCCACCCGGTGGCGGCCAACCCGGAACTCGCCCACCAAACACTGGCCAACCAGGAACTCGTCCACCAAACACCGGTCAGCCAGGAACAAGGCCGCCAGGCGGCGGCCAACCCGGCACGCGCCCACCGGGTAACGGCCAACCGGGTACCAGACCACCCGGCAACGGCCAGCCAAGCATTCAACCAGCACGGCCAGCTCCCACTCCCAAACCAGCCCCCACCACAAGGCCGGCACCCCAGCCCCGTCCTCAAACCCAGCCAACGCCCCAAAACCGCCCAGCCCCGCAACCTCGTCCATCAAACCCCGGAGGTCAAGGCCAATCCAGACCAGCCCCACAATCCCGCCCCTCCCCTAACAACGGAGGAGGCCAACCACGCGGAGGTGGCTCTCCCAGACCCCAATAGCCATTACTCAAACGGCTGAAGACAGTCCCGACACAAACCGGGTGCCCCATCTTCGCGACGGCCTCATCGTCGCTAAGGTGGGCCATCGCGCCAGCGATCCATCTTTCTCCCACTTCCCAAAACGCGTCATGCTGCCATTTCCAAATGGTGTCATCCTGAGCGAAGTAGCTCGCGCTCTTTGCGAGCTGCGCAGTCGAAGGACCTGCAGTTGCAGCTGCATTTGCGACTGCAGTGCAATTACTGCTGCCAACTCTCGTTGCACTTGCTTTGCCTATATCGGGTGCCCCATCTTCGCGACGGCCTCATCGTCGCTAAGGTGGGCCATCGCGCCAGCGATCCGTCTTCCTCCCACTTCCCAAAACGGTCATCCTCCATTTCCCAAATGGTGTCATCCTGAGCGAAGCAGCTCGCGCTCTTTGCGAGCTGCGCAGTCGAAGGACCTGCAGTTGTCGTTAGCCTTTGCCGTTGTCGTTGCACCTGCTTCTTGCCGTTGCACTTGCTTTACCCATGCATCTAGGTAACCCAAGGCTTCAGCCTTGGGCCTCTCAACCCCAAGCCAACAAAAGGGCTTTAGCCCCGGGGGCATGCCTTCCATTCCAGCGCCCAAAGCCACCGACCACCCAAAAAAAAGTGCCCAGACCAAAGCCCAGGCACTCATTACTAACTCGCTAACTCGCTAACCAGCTAACTCGCTACTCCTAGCTAAACATCTCCTTCACCTTCTCAAACAGCCCCCGCGACGTCGGCGTATTCTCCACCACCATCGTCTCGCTCAACTGCCGCAGCAACTCCTTCTGCTGCTTATTCAGCTTCGCAGGAGTCTGCACCCGAATCTCCACAATCAGATCGCCCTTCCCATGCGAGTTCAGATGCGGCACGCCCTTGCCCTTCAGCTTGAACGCCTTCCCGCTCTGCGTCCCCTCCGGAACCTTGATCGTCGCCGGACCCTCCAGCGTCTGAATCTCCAGCTCCGTCCCCAGCGCCGCCTGCGGAAACGAGATCGGCATCACGCAATGCAGATCATCGCCATCGCGCTCGAAGAACTTGTGCGCCTTCACATTCAGCACAACATAAAGATCGCCCGCCGGCCCGGCAAACTTCCCGCCTCGCCCTCGCCCTGGTAGCGAATCCGCGTATCCTGCTCCACACCCGCCGGCACCTTCACCAGAATCGTGTGCTCCGTCTGCACCCGCGTCTCGCCCTTGCACGTCTTGCACGGATCAACGATCAACGTCCCCGTCCCTCCGCACACCGAGCAGGTCCGCGCCACAGAAAAGAATCCCTGCTGAAATCTCTGCTGCCCGCGCCCGCCGCACTGCGTACACGTCACCGCAGCCTTGCCCTTCGCCGCGCCCGAACCCTTGCAGTCCGTGCACGTCTCCATCCGCCGAATCGTGATCTCCTTCTCCTTCCCGAAGACCGCCTCCTCAAACTCCAGCGTCAGGTCATACCGCAGATCGCGCCCACGCTGCACCCGCGAAGCCTTGCGCCCGCCACTGCCGCCCATGTTGAACATCTCGCCAAACAGATCGCCGAAGATGTCCCCCAGGTCCACATTGCCGCTGAAGCCGCCGCCAAACGGACCGCCACCCACCGCCGCCGTTCTGGAACGCAGCATGGCCATACCGGTCATACGCCGCGCGCTTCTCCGGATCGCTCAGCACCTGGTACGCCTCGCTGCACTCCTTGAACTTCTCTTCCGCCGCGGCATCGTCCGGATTCCGGTCCGGGTGATACTGCATCGCCAGCTTCCGATAAGAGGTCTTCAACTCCTGGTCGCTCGCATCCCGCGAAACACTCAACACTTCGTAGTAATCAATCTTCGTCACGTTTGCCGTCGCCATATCCCTAAAATCTCTTCCCGCCGTCTCTTTGCTTTGTCTTTGTTATTGAACTTTTCGCTGCCTGTTACAGCTGTCATCCTGAGCGGAGCGAAGCGTAGTCGAAGGACCCCGAAGAACTCAACATCACCGTAACTCTTCGAACCTTTTCAACCAATCATTCCGACTCGCAAACCAAAACCTAATCCGCAACCTGATCCGGATTCGCCGCAATCCTCACCAACGCCGGACGCAACAACTTATCGCGAATCTTATACCCCCGCCGAATCTCCTCCATCACCTGATGATCCGGAAACTCCTTTGTTTCGATGCTCCCCAGCGCCTCATGGATTCGAGGGTCAAACTGCGTCCCCACCGACTCCACCGCCTGCACATTCAATCCCTTCAGCGCATCTTCCATCTGCTTCAGAATCAGCTCCACCCCGCCGCGAAGCTGCTCCGCCGTCCCATCCGCCTTCAGCGCCAGCTGAAAGTTATCCATCACGCTCAGAAACGGCTCAACCGTATTCGAGATCGTGTAATCCCGCGAATCGGCCCGCTCTTTGATCTCCCGCTTCCGCGCATTATCGAACTCAGCCTGCAGACGCGCCAGCCGATCCAGCAACTGATCCCGCTCGCCCTTCACCTGCTCCAGCTCCGCCTGTGCGGGAGCCGTCTCAACAACACTCTCACCGTTTCCTTCAACCTCTGGGCCCACTGCTGCCTCCGGATCGAGGATCTCCCGTCCGGCCATTGCATCCTGCATGTGTTTAGCACTCCTCATGATCTGTCCTCTTCTATTGTCGACCATCCCGGCCCATCGCGCGAGTCGCTCTTTCCCCGTCATCATTTAGCCCACCGGATTCGCTTCCCATCAAAATAAACTTTAAAAGTTGGCGTATTTTTCGCCGCTCAAAAACCACCACGCAACTCACCACGATTCACCAGCGAATCACCACAAATTCACCACCAAAAACCACGCTTTTTCTACTCGCATTTCTTCAAAACCCCCTGCAAAAACGACACTTCACCAGCCGAGAAAAAAATCACGGAAAAAATCACTCTCCCGGATGCAGCATCCGGTCAAAAACCTGCGCAATATAGCTCACCGCATTCATCGTGTTCTCGTAATGCATCCGCTTCGGCCCAATAACCCCAACCGTTCCGCGACTTTCCCCCGCCATCCGCGCCGGCGCCGCAATCAGCACCAGCCCCGCCATCTCCGGAGCATGCTCCTCCAGATCAAACACCACCCTCACACTCTCCTGCCGCGCATCAATATAAGCATTCAGCAACTCCACCAGCCGCTGCTTCGCCTCCAGCGCCGTCAACACCTCCCGCAGCCGCTCTCTATCTTCTTGACTCCCAACGAGATTCGCCACCCCATCCACATACACCGTCTGCACCGGAGCACCACCATCCGGCACCGCCTTCACCCAAAGCTGCTGCACCGAATTCAACATCCTCTGATACTCACTCCGCTCCCGCTCCACCAGCCGCGCAATCTCCGCCCGCACCCGCTCCACGCTCCACCCGCGAAAGTTCTCATTCAGAAAGTTCGCCGCAACCTCTAACTCCCTTACAGTCAAGTCGTTATCCAGCGCCAGCACCCGATCCCGCACCAGCCCGCTCCGCGTCACCACCACCGCCAGCACCCGCGCCGGAGCCAGCCGCGAAAAATGCACATGCTCCAGCATGTCTCCATCCGCCGCCGCCGCAATCGCCACACCCACCCCACTCGACAAGCGTAGCCAGCACATGCGACGTCCGCTCCAGCACCGCCTGCGTCCCCGCAACCCCCTCAAAACTCAAGATCAATCTGCGACCGCGACCGCGCCGACAACCTCGCCGCATCGATCCTCGGATGCGCCCCTCCACTCAACTGCTCCACATACATCCGAAACGCCCGCGCCGTCGGCACCCGCCCCGCCGAAGTATGCGGCTGCTCCAACAACCCCGCATCCGCCAGCTCCGCCATCTCATTCCGCACCGTAGCCGAGCTAAGCCCCGCACTTTCACCACTCTGCAGCCGCGCAATCGTCCCCGACCCCACCGGCTCGCCCGTCTCGATATAGCTCTCAATAATGGCCGTCAGAATAGCTCTCTGCCGCGCCGTAACCCGCTCCGCATCCGCCATTCATCCCTCCACCACTCTACAGCTCTACGCCCAGCAAGCCGTCAAGCAATTCGCTAGCTGATCTCCAGCACATCCTCACTCTTCGCCGCGATCTCCTTCGCCTTCTCCGCGACCTTCTTCGCAACCTCATAAAAACCCTTCGCCAGCTTCGAATCCGGCCCCGCAAGCGATACCGGCAATCCCTTATCCCCGCCTTCGCGAATCTGCGGATCAAGCTCCACCGCCCCCAGAAACTCCAGACCAAACTGCGCCGCCGTCCGCTCCGTCCCACCCGCGCCAAACACGTCGATCACCTGACCATCTCGGCAGCGTCATCTGCGACATATTCTCCACCAGGCCAATCACCTCCACCTTCACCTGATGAAACATCTCCAGCGCCTTCCGCGCATCCTGCAACGCGACGCCCGAACCCGTCGAAACCACCACAGCCCCAGTCAACGGCACCGTCTGCACCAGCGAAATCACTACATCGCCCGTCCCCGGCGGCAGATCGACAATCAGAAAATCCAGCTCCCCCCACTCCACTTGCTGCAAAAACTGCCGGATGATCTGGTGCAGCATCGGCCCCCGCATCACCATCGGCTTGTCGCCCGGCGAGATCAGCCCCACCGAAATAAACTTCACTCCATGCGCCAGAATCGGCTCAATCCGGTTCTCCCCAACAATATTCGGCTGCCGCGAAACCCCAAGCATCATCGGCACATTCGGCCCATAGATATCCGCATCAATCAACCCAACCCGATACCCCAGCTTCCCCAGCGAAACCGCCAGGTTCACCGCGACCGTCGTCTTCCCCACTCCACCCTTACCACTACCAATCGCCACAACATGCGCCACTCCCGGCAACGGCTGCGGCCCCTGCGGTGCTCCTGCTCCCATATGTCCCATAACTTTCTCCTATCTAAAACTCTTCAATAAGTTGTCATCTCTGAGCGAAGTCATTCACAGTCTCATCGTGAATGACGCACGTCGAAGGACACTGCATTTTGTCAGCAGAGCCGTTACCTCCCTGCGCTCACACATGCCAGCCCGCCCCAACGAAGCCCGCATCTCCTTCTTCCTCTGCGTCTCTCCCGCCCGCATCTCCCTTCGCCGCCCCGCATCTTCAAATCGCCTCTTCTGATGCTCCGTCTCCGGCACAACCTGCGGCACAACAAGCTTATTTCCCTCGCGATCCACCGCCACAAACGTCAGATAAGCCGAAGAAACATGCCGCAACCTCTGCTCCCTCACATCCTCCACCATCACCCGAACCCCAACCTCCATCGAAGTCCGAAACGCCCGGTTCACACTCGCCTTCAAAATCAGCAACTCACCCACCCGCACCGGAGCCACAAAATCCAGATGATCCATCGAAGCCGTAACCGTAAACGCCCGCGCATGCCGCGAAGCCGCCATCGCCCCCACCAGGTCGATGTACTGCATCAACCGCCCGCCAAACAAACTCCCAATCGCATTCGAGTCCGCCGGCAACACAATCTCACTTCGCTCCGACTGCGACTCCGCCACCGTTCGCTGTGCAACCTGATCACTCATACCTCAAGTCTAAATCGCCCAGACCCACCTATGCAGAATCTCAGACGGCTACCTCTTGCTACCATCAAGTCATGGACAAGATCGCCGCCCTCACTGAAATCCTCGCCGCCGACCCCACCAACGCCTTCGCCCGCTACGGCCTCGCCATGGAGCACATCAGCCAGGGCAACACCGACATCGCCCTCACCGAGTTCACCACCCTCATCCAGCACAATCCCGACTACGTCCCCGCCTACCAGATGTCCGCCCAAACCCTCGCCAAACTAGGCCGCACCGAAGAAGCCATCGACCGCCTCCACAAAGGCATCGCCGCCGCCAACCGCACCAACAACCAGCCACGCCCTCGCCGAAATGCAAGCTCTCCTCGACGACCTCCATCTCAGTCCGCTAATCTCAAATGTGCGCCACCGATCTTACGACCACTGTCCGGCACGTTCTGACAGCACGATCAATTCGCTGTTTCACTCTCGTAGCTCCCAAATCTTCGCCACGTCCGCCTTGAACCCTTCCCCTCCGCCAAACATCTATACTTGAACCATGGCGACCCCTCTCCCGGCAACCTTAGGCGCTCTCCGCGCCAGCGAATTCACCCCCGCCCGTCTCGCCCGCAGCGTCAAAGACGAGCTCCGCGAAAACCTCATCGCCAAACTCCGCGACTCCGCGAAGACCAAAGCCCCCCTCTTCCCCGGCATCGTCGGCTACGAAGACACCGTCGTCCCCCAGATCGTCAACGCCGTCCTCTCGAAGCACAACTTCATCCTCCTCGGCCTCCGCGGCCAGGCCAAGTCCCGCATCCTGCGCGCCCTCACCACTCTGCTCGACCCGCACTGCCCCTACGTCGCCGGCTCCGAGGTTCGCGACAACCCCTACGCCCCCATCTCCAAATTCAGCCGCGACCTCATCGCCAAGATGGGCGACGAAACCCCCATCGCCTGGCTCACCCCCGACGACCGCTTCGTCGAAAAACTCGCCACCCCCGACGTGACCGTAGCCGACCTCGTCGGCGACATCGACCCCATCAAAGCCGCCCGCAGCAACCAGGACCTCGGCTCCGAGCTCACCATGCACTACGGCCTGCTTCCCCGCGCCAACCGCGGCATCTTCGCCATCAACGAAATTCCCGACCTCGCCGGCAAAATCCAGGTCGCCCTCTTCAACATCATGCAGGAGGGCGACGTGCAGATTAAGGGCTACCCCGTCCGCCTTCCCCTCGACGTCGCCATCGTCTTCTCCGCCAACCCCGAGGACTACACCGCCCGCGGCAAGATCGTCACTCCGCTCAAAGACCGCATCGGCAGCGAGATCCGCACCCACTACCCCGAGAACATCGAAGAGGGCATCACCATCACCGCGCAGGAAGCCTGGTCCAAACGTCCCAGCGTCCAACATCGAAATCCCCCACTACATCCGCCAGATCGTCGAGCAGATCGCCTTCTCCGCCCGCGAAGATAAGAAGGTCGACAAGCGCAGCGGCGTCTCGCAGCGCCTTCCGATCAGCACCATGGAACTCGTCATCTCGAACGCCGAACGCCGCGCCCTCCTCCACGGCGAAACCCTCGCCGTCCCCCGCGTCGGCGACATCTACACCGCACTCCCCGGCATCAGTGGCAAGATCGAGCTCGAATACGAAGGCGAGATGCGCGGCGCCGACACCGTCATCCGCGAGATCATCCGCGCCAGCGTAGCCAGCGTCTTCGACCAGTACTTCGCCGACACCAACACCCAGCAGATCGAGCAGTGGTTCAACCTCGGCGGCACCGTGCAGCTCAACGACGCCCAACCCTCCGGCGGTCCCTCGAAGAGCTCCAACAAATCCAGGGCCTCTTCGAAAAACTGTCACCGTTACAAATCAACGCAAAATCCAAACCCGAGGTCGCCGTCAGCGCCGCCGAGTTCCTCCTCGAAGGCATGTACGCCCACAAGCGCCTCAGCCGCACCGAAGAGCGCAGCTTCACCGCCGCCGAAAAGAAGCCCCGCAACGATGAGGCCGCCGCTACGCCGAAAAGATGCGCGAACGCGAGATCGAACGCGACGACTACGCCAAAAACCGCACCCGCCGCGGCTTCAACTAGAATTCCGCTATGTGGGATCAAGGACGACCACTTCGCGCGTTGGGTGCAATCTGTTTGCGCGCTGCCTTTCGCTTGCTTATAGCTGGAATATTTTTCTACGTATCATTTATCGCATCCATACGCTGCATTCGGCATATTACGGTGGTCATAAAATGATCGCGGGTGCAATTGCGTGTCTTGTCCTAGCGGTCCGTTGTCTACTGGTATGCCATCACAGGAAAAGACAACGTCAACAATACAGACTTCTGAAACCACACATCCAACTCATGCTCCTGACCACCACCCTCGCGCTCCTCTCCTTCGCCGCTGCAACCAGCGCCCCCGCGTCCTCACCTCCCCGGCTTCTCAACTCAATGACATCGCCACTATCCTCGCTCACGACGAAGGCTGGCCTCTCGGCGATCCCGACTACACCCTCGATCCCATGCAACCCGACGTCGACGACGGCTTCGACTGCATCGGCATCTACCGCAAAGCCCACCTCGTCCGCATGTACTCCATCGACCGCACCACCGGCGATGTCGTCGACTTCATGCGCGGCTGCGAGGTCTTCCGCTTCGAAGACATCAAACGCTTCCAGGCCGAAATGAAACGGAAGTCTCACACGCCCGCCAGTCTCACCGACCGAACAGCTTGCGGCCAAAGCCGGCTGCCCCAAACTCACTGTCGTCAGCACTCGTTGGGTCCATAGTCACAGCTCTTCGCACGCTAGTCTAAATGAATAGAGGTCATATGAAGCGCGTCCGCTACACAAAGTTCACCGGCGACCTCTCCTCCTCCTTCGGCCTCGAAGACCTCATGCAGGCCCTCTCCGACTTCCTCCTCGACTCCGGCTTCCAGGACCCCATGTCCCGCTTCCAGGAGTTCGACGGCGACCAGACCATGGAGAACCTCCGCGAAGCCATCCGCCAGGCCCTCGAGTCCGGCGAGCTCTTCGACGAAGAGGCCCAGGAAAAATTCGATCAGCTCGCCGCCGAGCAGGTCGAAGAACTCATCGACCAGATCATCCAGAAGATGCAGGAGCAGAACTTCATCAACGCCGAACAGCCCGAAGAAGGCCAGGGCCAGCAAGGCGACGGCAACGGCGAAGCCCGCTTCGAAGTCACCGACAAGGGCATGGACTTCCTCGGCTACAAGGCCCTCCGCGAACTCCTCGGCCCGCTCGGCAAATCCAACCTCGGCCGCCACGACACCCGCCACGAAGCCGCCGGCGTCGAAACCAACGGCAGCTCCAAGCTCTACGAGTTCGGCGACACCCTCAACCTCGACATCACCGCCACGCTCTCCAGCGTCTTCGCCCGCGAAGGCCTCGCCTCCGCCATCGAAGGCGAAGAGAACTCGCCCCTGAACATCGAGTACTCCGACCTCCACGTCCACCAGTCCGACTACCAGTCCTCCTGCGCCACCGTCGTCCTGCTCGACTGCTCCCACTCCATGATCCTCTACGGCGAAGACCGCTTCACCCCCGCCAAGCGCGTCGCCATGGCCCTCTCGCACCTCATCCGCACCCAGTTCCCCGGCGACACCCTCAACCTCGTCCTCTTCCACGACACCGCCGAAGAGATTCCCGTCTCGCCAACTCTCCCGCGTCAAGGTCGGCCCCCACTACACCAACACCCGCGAAGGCCTCCGCATGGCCCAGCGCATCCTCGCCCGCCAGAACAAAGACATGAAGCAGATCGTCATGATCACCGACGGCAAGCCCACCGCGCTCACCCTCCCCGACGGCCGCATCTACAAAAACGCCTTCGGCCTCGACCCTCTCGTCATCTCCGAAACCCTCGAAGAGGTCGCCGCTGCAAACGCTCCAACATCATGATCAACACCTTCATGCTCGCCAGCGACTTCTCGCTCATGCAGTTCGTCCAGAAGGTCAGCGCCATGTGCCGCGGCAAAGCCTACTTCACCACCCCGCAAACCCTCGGCAACTATCTCCTCATGGACTTCATGTCCCGCCGCATGAAAACTATTCATTAAGATGGAGCGGACCGGACCATCACTCGCTCAGCGTCAATGAAAACGATTCATTAACATCGAGCGGACCAGACTTCAGGAGCATCATGGACAACGGCTGGGCGCACATCGGAACGTCGGTGATAGCCTCTTTCCTCGCCTCCCTCGTCGAGTGCGTTGAAGCCCTCACTGTCGTCCTCGCCGTCGGCAGTGTCCGCGGCTGGCGGTCCGCACTCATCGGCAGCGCCACAGCGATCGCCGTCCTCTTCGTTATCATCGCCGCACTCGGAACAGCCCTCACTCACATTCCGCTGCGCCATCCTCCAACTCACCGTCGGCACCCTTCTTCTGTTGTTCGGCCTGCGTTGGCTGCGCAAAGCCATCCTCCGAGCGGCAGGCCTTATCTCGCTTCACGACGAACAAGCCGCCTTCGCAAAGAACGCCGAAGCCATGCGTCAGCTCACCCACGGCCCCGCCCCATGGGACAAGATCGCCTTCGCCGCCGCCTTCAACATCACCATGCTCGAAGGCACCGAGGTCGTCTTCATCGTCATCGCCATCGGTGCGGGTCGCACCGGCATGCTCCTCCCTGCCAGCCTCGGCGCCGTAGCTGCGCTTCTCGTCGTCATTGCCCTCGGCCTCATCCTCCATCGGCCTCTTGCCCGAGTCCCAGAAAATACCCTCAAGTTCATAGTCGGCGTCCTGCTGTCTGCCTTCGGAACCTTCTGGGTCGGCGAAGGCATCGGTCTACTCTGGCCAGCAGCTGACTGGTCGATCCTCGCTCTGATCGCCGCCTATCTGGCCATCGCACTCGCCCTGGTTCCCCTCTGCCGCAGCCGTTCGCAATCCGTCTCCTCGAACATCCGAACTCTCAGGACACCGCATGAAGTGGCTCAAAACTATCCTCCGCGAAATCTTCGGCCTCTTCGTCGACGACGCCAGCTTCGCCGCTAGCCATTCTCCTCTGGCTCATCTTCGTCAAAGTTCTCGTGCCCCACTTCAACATCCCCTCCAGCTGGGCGGCAATCCTGCTCTTCACCGGTCTCGCCCTCATCCTCGCCGAGAGCGCAACCCGCTATGCAAAGCGCCAGCAGCAAAGAAAATGATTAGTGATGATGAAGGTCTAAACCAAACTTCGGCGCCGTCTTCGTTCCACTCACCTTCACCGGAATCTCCGCACCCGCGCCATTCTTCTTGAAGAACGGATCGACCGGCTTCAACAGAAGCGACTTCCACTTCGAAGCCACCATCTGCGACAGCTTCGCATTCGTCCGCACCTTTCCCTCAAACTCAAACTGCTCTCCATCCAGCGTGTATTCGCCCGCCAACATCACAGTCCGCGCCCGGCAAGCGTGAAGTCCAGCTTGCTGAAGCTCAGCTTCCCGCCCTCCATCACAAACTGCCCCACCATCTGCGAGTGCACATCCTCCGCCCCCGGCTTCGCATCCTTCGGATCACCTTGTGCCCGCAGACTCAACATATCCACCTTGTCCTCCACATCAGGATTCGTAAAGTGGATCTGCCGCAGCGTAAACCCACCCTTCAGTCCAATCTTCCGCGTCACACTCTCCTTCCCCGGAGGAATATGGAGCTTCGTCTTCATCGTCAGCTGCCCAGTCATCACCACTGGAGTCGTCTTCACCGCCAACTGCAGAAAGTCCTGTATCCGCCCATTCGGCACATTCACATCGAGATCGATGATGTGGCCCTTTCCCTTCACATTGATCACAGCGCCGCTGCAAGTGAAGTCCGACTCGCCCAAGCCGCGCCTCAACCGGCTGCAGATACGTATCCCCATTCGTCCCATCCACAATCGCATGAAACTTCGTATGCAGCGGCATCGCATGGTTCGCCGTATCCAGCGAAAAATCAGGCGTCTCCGTCGTCCCATCCACCACAATCCTGTTCAGCTGCCCGGTAAACTCCCCCACCGAAGACAAGCATCCCGCCGATGCCCTTGATCGTGTTCAGATCCGCATGATCGAACGTGATAGTGCCCGGTCACCGTCGAATCCCCCGGGCTGTCGTTATTCCACGGCCCAAACGTCCCCTTCGCATGAATATCGCCCTTCGGAATCGCATTCACCAGCGTCGCGTCATAGTTCCATGGCGCGTTCGGCCCCACGTTCCGCATCACAATGTGGCTCATCTCGAAGTCCTTCGGATCCTTATCCGGCTTCGAAGTCCCGATGATCAACTTCGAATCATCGAACACAATCTCATCCACCACAATCTTGATCTTCGCCGAGATGCCGCTGCCCCTTCGGCGCCTGCGCCCGCATCTCCCGCGGCGGAATAGTCATCGCCATGCCGCTCACATGCACCGTCCCCACATGCATCGGCTTCACAAACAACCCACTCCAGTCCGCATGAAACGAAAAATGTCCCAGCGCAATCAGCGGCTCCGTCGCTCCCGCCGCAACCACCTCGTCCTCCGGAAAGATCCGCAGCCCATTCCCAGAAACCTCAAGCCCCTTCAGCAGCGAAACATTGAAGCCATCCATCTCCACCCGGCTGTTGAAGCGCGTGCTCAACGTCTCAATCACGCGCCCCTTCAAAATCGGCAGCGCGCGATGCACCACCACCTCGCCAATCGCCGCCAGAGTCGCAACCGCGATCAGCACCAATAGAACAATCCATCCCCATACACCACGTCGGCCAGCGCGAACGCGTTCATCGATATGCTATCTTGTTTTTCTTCAATCAAAATCTCTCACCAATTTTTTATGATGCGAAAAACTGGAGATCCGTTTACCGGCCCATCCGGCTCCGAAACCGGATGCACCACCCCGGCGACGCTCAAGATCGCAAATCCGACGTTACCCAATATCGAACAATCACTTAAGTCGCAACAGCAGGCTGCCGCTCCCGCCAAAGCCGATAAACTCCCCACGCCGCCACCGTGCAGTTGTCGACGATCGTCCCATCCACGATCATGCCTTCAAACTCCGCCACACTCACCCGGCGCACCACCAGGTCGGTCTCCTCAACATCCGGCGTGGCCTCCCCCATCTTCAGACCTTCTGCCAGAAACACATGGTGCTTTTGATTCATCACACCATACGCAATCTGCAGCGTGGTCAGCTCTGTCATCCGCTCCGCAGTCAACCCGGTCTCTTCCTTCAACTCTCCCCGGGCCAGCTCTTCCGGAACCACGTCCGCCGTCTCCCATCCACCCTGCGGAAACTCCCAGTAACGGCCGCCCACCGTGTACCGAAACTGCTCAATCAGATAAACAAACTCGCCCTCCGCGGTCACGTCCAGCGGAATAATGATCGAAGCCGGATCCTTGTCGATCACCCCATAGATCCCACGCTGTCCATTCGACCGTTCAATCACATCTTCGCGAACACTCGTCCAGGGATTCCGGTAAACCTCCCGGCTGCTGATTGTCTTGATCGTCACGCCAACCCCACACCATTCTGACCCTACTCGGTATGCTGCGTCACTGCTTCGGAACCGAAAACTCAAGGTGTGACGGATATTTCTCCGAACCATAGATCGTCTGCGTGGCCGCCTTATACGCATCCGCCGGAGCCGTCATGATATTCGGCACAAACGTCTGCGGATTTCTGTCATACAGCGGGAACCAACTCGACTGCACCTCCACCATAATCCTGTGCCCCTTCAAGAAACGTGTGGTCCGCACCATGCAGACTCCACTTGAACTCCGTCACTTTCCCCGGCGTCAGCGCCTCCGGCTTCTCAAAGCTCTTCACATACCGCCCACGAAAGATCTCATCCACAATCATCAACTGATACCCCGCCATCGGCGCGGGCGCATCATCCGGATACACATCGATCAGCTTCACCACCCAGTCCGAATCCGTTCCTGTCGTCGCCGCAAACATGTCCGCCATCACATCACCGGTCACCGTGACATCATGGTCCAGCACCGGCGTCTCAAAGTTCGCCAGATCCTTCCGCGAACTCACAAACCGCTGATCCTCTACCAGCCACGTGCGCCACTTCGATCCGTCCCCATAGGTCGGCTGTATCGGCCTGTTCCGATAAGGAATCGGATTCGCCGGATCAGCGACATACGACCCCGCGATCTCCCCACCCTTCGGCGCCGAGAAACTCAAACCTTCATCCTTCGTGAGATAAAGCTTCTCTTCGTGAAACCCGGCCTTCGGAGGCCACGCGTCATATCGCTCCCATTGATTCACCCCCGTACGAAAGCTCGCCGTATCCTTCAACTCAAATCCCGCGCGGTCTTTCAGATACTTCTCAAAAAACGGAGCCTCAATCGTCTTCCGATACTGCTCGCCCGCATCCACTCCAAAATTAATCGCACCCAAACTCAACGTCCGGCGATTCCACCCGCCGTGGTTCCACGGGCCCAGAACCAGAAACACATCATGGTCCTTATCATGCGGCTCCAGCGCGGCATACTCGGCCTGCGTTCCCCACATGTCCTCCTGGTCCCACCATCCACCCACCTCCAGCGTCGGCACCTCCACCTTGGTCAAGTGCTTCTCCACCGCCATATCCTGCCAGAACTTCGTATAAGCAGGCTGTGCCAGAAATATCTTCGCCGTAGGCAGGTTTTCCATCTTCGCCGCCTGCGCCGCCCCGGCAAAGTTCACGTTGCGCAGAAAGAAGTCGTACATGTCCTCTTTGCTCTGCACCCGCACATCCGTCTTTTGCCCCTCCAACTGCTGCACGTAGTCAAAGCCGTACGTCTCGCGAAACGCGCCATTATGAAAAAAGTCATCCCCCAACCACACATCCGTCATCGGAGCCTGTGGCGAAATCGCCTTCACCGCCGGATGCGCATCGATCCCCGCCGACATCGCCAGAAACCCCGGATACGAAACTCCCAGCACACCCACCTTGCCACTGTTGTTCGGAACATTCTTCAGCAGCCAGTCGATCGTGTCCCGCGTATCCGTCGTCTCATCTACATCATTCTTCGTCGTATGCGCGACAATCGGGCGGTTCATCACAAACTGCCCTTCCGACTGATATCGCCCGCGAATATCGCAAAACACGAAGATATAGCCACTCGCTGCCAACTCGGGCTTGCTCTGGTTCACACTCTTCGACGTGTAACCGTCTGTGCCATACGGCGTCCGCTCCATCAAAAACGGCAACGGCTCCCCCGTACTCTCCGAACCCACCGGGCGCAGAATCACGACATGCAACTTCACTGCGTCGCGCATCGGAATCATCGCTTCGCTGCGCGTGTACTCCTTCGACTCAGCCTTTTGCGGTGTCTCTTGCGCCCTCAGCGCCGTCACCGAAACCAGTAAACATACCGAAAGCACACTCGCGCAGCGTTGGCGAATCGTCATCAAGCAAACACCTCAAATTGAAATCAAACCCGGGAATCCGCTCCAGATCCGAAGATCTGCAATCGGTAAAATCAGGATATCTTCCGCAAGGCGCCAGCAGTTCTTGATTGGGTTCAGCGTTATCCCAGCGCAACTGGCTCAGTTGGTATAGGAGTGGCCTCGCACTTCCATCCCTCACGTCCATGCGTGCCATCACAAAACGGCCGCTTCAATGACATCCCGCAACGGCAAAGCGAAATCGCCGGCTTGCCGGTAAGATCCCACTCATTCCCATTGACATCGACCAGAGCTATCGGGCCCTCCACGCGGAACGGCCCATTCGGGCGAACGGTAATCTTCACGTCGGAGCCGGGGTCGGTTCTGCCGGCGCAACATTCAATACTTCATCAGACATAAAACTCCCTTGAAAACGACCATTGATCGCAGCGAACTGAGAAGACGCACGCGCGTAGAGCCAGAATAGCAAACGTTAGAGAATTCGCGGGAACGGCTCAAACCACATCCACTTCCATTTGATCGATGTAACACCAGCCCCAGCTCTCACCAGGCTCAATCGACCGCATAATCGGATGCTTCGTCGCATTGAAATGCCGCGTCGCGTGTCTGTGCGGAGAAGAATCGCAACATCCCACATGTCCACACACCAGGCACATCCGGAGGTGAACCCACTTGCTGCCAATCTTCAAACACTCTTCGCAACCCTTCGCCGAAGGCTTTACCTTCCGAACCTGATCCAGATGACTACATTTCATGGCAACACCTGCCTCGACCCGATTCTATTCCGTGTTCCGTCAATTTCAGAACACAGGTCGTCTCAGAATCCGGAAAATCTCGCAGATTGCCGGCTGCCTAATCTCCCAACCCGTCTGTCATCCCATACTCCTTCAGCTTGCGATACAGCGTCGTCTTGCCTATCCCCAACAGCCTGGCCGCCATCAACTTGTCACCCTGCAACTGTCGAATCGTCCCCAGAATGGCGTGCTTCTCCATCTCCGCAATCGACACTATCTCCGCCGCACCGCTTCTCGCCGGCTCGCTCCGCTCAGACGTATCTCCCTCGCTGGTGCAAATCGTCAGCCCCTGCTGCAGCCGGAAGTTCTGCAACTGCGTCGGCAGATCGCCCATATGCAGCACCGGCCCAGAAGACATCGCACATGCGCGCTCAATTGCATTTTCGAGCTCTCTCACATTTCCCGGCCACTCATATTCCGTCAACACCCGCAGCATCGAGTCAGAGAAGATTCTCTCCACTCCCTTCTCCTTATTCATCCGCTCCAGAAAGTGCATCGCCAGCGGCGGCAATATCCTCCCGACGATTTCGCAACGGCGGAATCCGCAGGTTCACCACATTCAGCCGAAAGTAAAGGTCCTTGCGAAAACTGCCTCGCTCAACCATCCCGGCGAGGTCGCAGTTCGTCGCCGCCAGCACCCTCGCCGATATAGGCTTCGCCGTCGTTGAACCAACCGGCCGAATCTCCTTCTCCTGCAGCGCTCGCAGAAGCTTGGCCTGAAGATCAAGCGGCAGTTCACCGATCTCATCCAGAAACACCGTCCCGCCTTCAGCCAAGGCAAGCAGCCCCTCCTTCGTGCGGTCCGCCCCTGTGAACGCGCCCTTCACATGCCCGAACAACTCGCTCTCAATCAGCGTCGGTACCAGAGATCCACAGTCCACTGTTACAAACGGTTTCGCTGCATTCGGCCCATTGAAGTGGATCGACCGCGCAACCAGTTCCTTGCCTGTCCCGCTCTCACCCAGAATCAACACCGGATGCGTCGAACAAGCCACCTTTGACAAAATCCGATACAGCTTCTCCATCTCAGGCGACCGGCCCACCAGCCCGCCCATCCCCTGTTGCGTCCTTAACCTCTCCCGCAACAGCCTGCTCTGCACATCCAACTCAAGCAGTTGCGCCGTACGCTCAAGCACCGTCGTTAGCTCTTCGAGCGCGAACGGCTTCGTCAGATAATCCCCCGCGCCAATCCGCATCGCCTCCACCGCCGACGACACCGTGGCAAATGCCGTCATCACGATCACAGCCGTATCCGGATGCAGCGTCTTCACCTGCTCCAGAAGCGCGAGCGCACCTCCACCCGGCAGCCTCAAATCCAGCACAAGCATGTCAATCCGATGATGTTTCAGAATCTCTCGCGCCGAGGTCGCGCTATCCGCGGCCAGGACCAGCGCAAAGCCCATGCCCGTCGCAATCTGACAGCACGTCTCCCGTACCGCCTCATCGTCATCGACCACCAGCACATGCAGCAGCTCGAAGTGCTTTGCCGCATCACCTTCGTTCTGCGCTCCCTCCGTTGCCACTGCCACACTCACCGGCGAACTCGCCATCGAGCACCCCCAAAGTCAGACCACTCTCCGACCACGCGCATAGCACCCGCTCGTTCGCTCAACATTTCGACATCTCCCACCTTTACGCCTCCCAAACCAACAGTCCTTAGCATGCGATCCACCCAGCCTCTCCCTTCAACACCGTCTTCTCTTCCGTCTTCCTCATGCCTGACTCCTCTCCCCGCTGCTGCTCGGCTTCCGATTGCTTCATCGCATACCACTCCACCGAGACGTTCGTCCCTACCTCCAGCTGGCTCTCCACATTCAGACAGCCGCCGGACATCGCGACCAGCTCCCGAACCACTCGAAAACCCAGTCCCCGCCCGCCCGCAGTCGAAATCCCTCCAGCCATCAGCTGACGAACCGCCGCCTGGTCCATCCCACATCCTCTGTCCCGCACAGTCATCACGACTCGCCGGCGAGTCACATCGCCCTATTCGCAGCCTCATCGCCTCCCAACCGCTCCACAACGCCCTCGACATGGATTGAAATAGCCCCCACCCACGGCGTCGCCTCCGCCGCATTCTTCACCAGATTGGTCGCAATGCGCTCCACCGCCTCCACCGGCACCCCCACCGGCTGAAACGCCCCCACTCCATACGAGATCTGCACCGTCCGTCCCGCGACTCGGCTCAACAGCCCACGGCAGCGGTCTACCACAGTGGGAAGCACCGAAATCTGCGCCTGCGTCTTCGCCGGCAGCCCCGTCCTCGAATGATTTACCAGCCGGTTGATCATCGCCCAGCTGCGATCGCTCAGCATCCGCAGCTCGTTCGCATACTCGCGATGCTCGTCATGCAGCACGCCGGGCATCGCCAGCAGATCGGAGTAGAGACTCAACGCCCCCAGCAGATTGCCCGCGTCATGCGCCAGCCCAGCACCCTCAGCGACTCCCGCGGCAGGTGCCGGCAAATCACCCACAACCGCTGCAGCCCTTCGTACCACTGGCATTGCGGCCCGTGTGAGGCTCATCTCGCGCGTCACATGCTGTAGTGCCGCAAACTTCCCAGAAAAAATCCCTGACCCCGAGGCAGTACTGCTCTGCGTTGCCTGCATTCCGTCGTTCCACCTTCTCCTGCATGTCTTGCTCTAGTAGCAGGTGCACTTCTGTAATCACTTCACGTGCCAAACTGGGACTACTTCGCTAAGTGATTACACATCAACCGAAAGCTCAACCTTACCCATCCTTTCACAATCACCGATTCCCAATATAGAACCACGGTGGAATCTAAACCCCATAAAATCTGCAAGCCGACTCTTTCCCATTCTGGGACAAATCCCATTTTGGAACTCGGCCCGCCTTCGACCCATCACTCAGCCCACACAATCATGAGAAAAATCTCACAACTATAATTCCAGAATGTCCGTAACCGCCCCCACTCCCCAGCTCTTTCGCCCAGACAATCGCGCAGCCGACGCCCTCCGCACCATCCGCATGACCCCCAACTACGTCGCCATGGCCGAAGGTTCCGTCCTCATGGAGTCCGGCAACACCCGCGTCCTCTGCAACGCCACCATCGAGCAGGGCGTCCCCGGCTGGCTTCGCAACTCCGGCCGCGGCTGGGTCACGGCCGAGTACGGCATGCTTCCCCGCGCCACCCTCACCCGCACCGCGCGCGAGGCCGAACGCGGCAAGATCGGCGGCCGCACCCACGAGATCCAGCGCCTCATCGGCCGCTCCCTGCGCTCCGTCGTCGACATGAAGGCCCTCGGCGAGCGCACCATCATCCTCGACTGCGACGTCCTCCAGGCCGACGGAGGCACCCGCACCGCCGCCATCACCGGAGCCTGCGTCGCCCTCGCTCTCGCCCTCGGCAAACTCGTCGCCGCCGGCACCCTCAAGACCTCGCCCCTCAAGCAAATGGTCGCCGCCACCAGCGTCGGCATCGTCGACGGCAACATCCTCCTCGATCTCTGCTACGAAGAGGACTCCCGCGCCGCCGTCGACATGAACGTCGTCATGCTCGCCAACGGCGGCCTCGTCGAAACCCAGGCCACCGCCGAACACGACTCCTACACCCGCTCCCAGCTCAACAGCATGCTCGACTACGCCGAAAAGGGCATCCACCAGCTCCTTGCCGCGCAGAGCGCGATCCTAGCCTCCGCCGTCTGACACTGCGATCAGCCGGAGAGCTATTTAAACCCAACCAACATCGAATCCGCCCCTACCAAATTTTCCATGTATGAGTCCAAAACCCCGCCGCCTTCATCCAACCGATGCACTATCTTAGGTGACTGTCTCAAGCCACTAAGCCCCAAGCCAGACACCCATCGCACAATGTAAAATGGCCAACGGTATACCCATCAAATTAAAAGCGCTCAGGAGACACGCACCAATGGAAAAGCTGACACCAGGAAAACTCGCAGGACTGAAAGCCGTCTCCGATCACCGGGGCGTCATCGCCGCCGCCGCCATGGACCAGCGCGGGTCGCTCCAGAAGTCTCTCGCCAAGGAGCGCGGTTCCGCCGCTGACGCCCACGATCTCGAAGAGTTCAAGACCCTCGTCACCTCCGTCCTCACCAAGCACGCCACCGGCATCCTCCTCGATCCTGAGTACGGCCTTCCCGCCTCCAAGCACCGCAACGGCAAAGGCCTCTTCCTCGCCTACGAGAAGACCGGCTACGACGCCACCACCCCCGGCCGTCTGCCCGACCTGCTCGACCTCTGGAGCGTCCGCCGCCTGAAGGAAGCCGGCGCCGATTGCATCAAGATCCTCCTCTACTACACCCCCTTCGAGAAGTCCCACGTCAACGACCACAAGCAAGCCTGGGTCGAGCGCATCGGCGACGAGTGCATCGCCCACGACATTCCCTTCTTCCTCGAACTCGTCGGCTACAACGTCGAGGCCGGCGACGAAAAATCTCTCGGCTACGCCCTAAAGAAACCCGAGGTCGTCTCCGGCTCCATGGCGGAGTTCGGTAAGGACCGATACAAGGTCGACGTCCTCAAGGTCGAGGTCCCCATCGAAATGTCCTTCGTCGAAGGCACCAAGGCCTTCAAGGGCGAAAAGGCCTACACCCGCAAGGAAGCCCTGCAGCACTTCCGCGACGCCGCCACCATGACCCACAAGCCCTTCATCTACCTCTCGGCCGGCGTCTCCAACCCCGTCTTCATCGAAACCCTCGAACTCGCCGTCGAATCGGGCACCAGCTTCAACGGCGTCCTCTGCGGCCGCGCCACCTGGAAAGACGGCATCGCCATCTACGCCAAGCAGGGCGCCAAGGCCTTCGACGACTGGCTCAACACCACCGGCGTAGAAAACATCAACAACGTCAACAACGCCCTCAAGCAAGCCCACTCCTGGCACGAAAAAGTCCAGACCAAGTAGCCAAAACTGCTCCTCGAATCCTCAAGAAAAAACGCCGCAGCCCGCGGCGTTTTTTTCTTGTCGCCTCAACCTGCTTTCACTACCCTGAGAACACACATGCGTCTATATCGAGTTCTTCGCATTTTTTCGGCCTTGGTTTTCCTCGTCTCTCTCGCCGCAAACCCTGCCTTCGCCCAATACACCCTTAAGAAGATTGTCTTCGAGGGCAAAACACCTTACACGCAAGCTGCCCTCGAAGCAGCCTCCGGATTGAAGCCCGGCGACAAGGTCAACAACGACACCTTGCAGCAGGCCGCCCAACGGCTCTCCGACACCGGCGCCTTTGGTGACCTTCAAACCACCTTCGATGGTCCCGCAACAGCCATGTCCATCATCTTCAAGATCACGCCCCTGGACCCCTCCCACCAACTGACCGTGACCTTTGACAACATCATCTGGTTCACGCCGGAAGAGCTTGACGCAGGCCTCCGCGCCCGCGTGCCCCTCTTTGCCTCCGTTTTGCCTGAATCCGGCAACCTTCAGGACGCAGTCCAAACTGCACTCGCCGACATGCTCAAAGAGAAAGGCATAACCGCAACCCTCGCTCACGAGGTCTTCGAGCCAACGGCTTGGCGCCCAGTCCGAATCGTTGCCTACCGTGTAAAAACACCAGCAATCATCCTTGCTAATGTCCATCTCGCAGGAGTCTCCTCCGAATTTGCCGCTCCAGTCCGCGATGTTGCCGGCAAGGTCGTCGGTGGCCCCTTTGGCGAAGGCTCTGAAAGTCTCACAACCGCAGAGATTCTGCTTTCGCCATACCGCAAGCTCGGCTACTTGAACGCTCGCCTCACCAACAGAACGCTTACGCCAGTGGCATCGTCACCCACTCGCATCAATGTCGATCTCGCCGCGACCGTCGACGCAGGCTCCGCCTTCCACATCGGTACCATCACCTGGGCAGGCTCCCCGCAGATCAGCAGCGAATCCTTCGCAGCCGCCTCTCCCCTTCATACTGGTGACCTCGCCAACCCCACTACCCTGGCCAAATCTGTCTCACTGCTCGCCGACACCTATCGCAAACAAGGCTACGCCGACGTTATCGTCTCTCCGGTGCCCACCATCGACACTGCCGCAAGCGTCGTTTCCTACACCTTCAGCGTGATTCCCGGCGACGCGTATCACATCCGCTCCCTCACGCCCGTCAACCTGAACCCTGCACAGCAGAACGACTTCAACCGCGGATGGACCCTCAAAGCAGGCGATGTCTTCAATCCCGAATACATTGAGAATTTCTTACAGCAAAACACAGCCCTTCGTTCTCTTAACAGCTGTTCTGCCGCTTACAAGGCAATCCGGGATACCGAATCTCATCTCGTCGATGTGACCGTCACCTTCAGTTGTGGGCCTGCTCATACGGGGAGTTGATCCTCTACTCCCACTCAATCGTCCCCGGCGGCTTCGACGTAATGTCATACACCACGCGATTGATCCCCCGCACCTCACTCACAATGCGGCTCGAGATCGTCCGCAACACCTCATACGGCAGCGGAGCCCAATCCGCCGTCATTCCATCCTCACTCTCCACCGCCCGCATCGCGCAGGTATTCGCATACGTCCGCTGGTCCCCCATCACGCCCACGCTCTTCACCGGCAGCAGCACCGCAAAGCTCTGCCATACCTTGCGATACAAGCCCAGCCTTCTTGATCTCATCCACCACAATCTGGTCCGCCTCCTGCAGAATCGCCACCCGCTCCGCCGTCACCTCACCCAGAATCCTCACCGCCAACCCCGGCCCCGGAAACGGCTGCCGCTCAATAATGTCCTCCGGCATCCCCAGGTCGCGCCCAATCCGCCGCACCTCATCCTTGAACAGATCCCTCAGCGGCTCAATCAACTTCAGCTTCATATCCGCCGGCAACCCACCCACATTGTGATGGCTCTTGATCGTATGCGACGGCCCATGCACGCTCGACGACTCAATCACATCCGGATACAGCGTCCCCTGCACCAGCCACGCGACCTCTTCACCGGCACTCTTCTCCGCCTCAAAGATCTTCTTCGCCTCATCATCGAACACAGCAATAAACTCGTTCCCAATCACCTTCCGCTTCTTCTCCGGATCGGTCACTCCAGCAAGCTTCCCCAGAAATCTCTCGCTCGCATCCACGGCAACGACATTCAGACCCAAGCTGCTCCCGCATCGTCGTCTGCACCTTCGCAAACTCATCCTTCCGCAGCACGCCATTGTTCACGAAGATGCATGTCAGCCGATCCCCAATCGCCCGCGCCACCAGCACCGCCGCAACGGACGAATCCACGCCTCCGCTCAACCCGCAGATCGCATGTCCGCTTCCAACCTGCGCCTTCACGCGCTCCACCGTCGACTGAATAAAATGTTCCGGCGTCCAATCCTGCTTCGCCCCGCAGATATCCAGGCAGAAGTTCTTCAGCAACTCCATCCCCTGCCGCGTATGCGCGACCTCTGGATGAAACTGCACCGCCCAGATCCTCCGCGCCTCATCCGCAATTCCCGCGACAGCATTGGCCGTCTTCGCCGTCAGCTCAAACCCCGCCGGCAGCGTCTCCGCATGATCCCCATGCGACATCCACACATTCAGCGTCCCCGGCAACCCACGAAACAGCGGCGTCTCCGCCACCACCGTCACCTCAGCATGCCCATACTCCCGCGCCGCCGCACCCACAACCTTCCCACCCAGATGATGCACGATGAACTGCAACCCATAGCAGATTCCCAGCACCGGCACACCCAGTCCCAGCACACCCGCATCTGCCGCCGGAGCATCCGCGTCATACACCGAGCACGGCCCACCGGAAAGAATCACGCCCTTCGGTTGCAGCGCCTTCACCTGCTCCAGCGGAGCGGTACAAGGCAGCACAACAGAAAACACATTGAACTCACGAATACGCCGCGCAATCAGCTGCGTATACTGCGATCCAAAATCCAGAATGACGATCGTAGAGGTATCCACCTACCCAGTGTAAACGGGGCGGCGATCCTGCTATTTCAGTAATCCAAATCCCGCTTGTGAGCGTTTTCCAAACCCATGCCCACCCCAATGCCAAGCATGATCACATCGATCGCAACAATATAAGAATTGGGAATATTGCTAAGATGCGCCAGATACGACACACCCGCTATCAGCAGGAGATATCCAACAGCATAGAGTCCAGAGGACATATGTTTCTCCGAACATGACGTTAGGGCCCGTTCACTGAGATGCCTAATTCTCTCTCGGAAACGTGAGGAAAACTTTCTGACCTTCAACCGCCGCTTCGGCTGGCACGTTAGTTGGGATCTTTCTGTCGCGTTGTCTGCACACCTGTAACCACGCCGATCCCCAACATAATGACCGCCACCGCCACAATATAGTGCTGCGGAATATGCATCAGGTGCGCCAGATAAGCCACTCCGCAAATCAGAATCAGATAACCCACCGCATAAAGTGCAAATGACATAGTCGAATCTCCGTACGAAGAATTTGGGACCGGCTATGTAAGATGCAGAATCTGCAGCTACAAGCGAACTAAATCTCGCCGCTCTTCATAGGCCCGCCAAAGCTGCAGATAAGCCACCTGCCGCGCCACATGAAAGAAATCCGACCCCACAAAATAAACCACCGTCACCCCCACCCACCACCACAACAGAAACTCCGGCGTCGTCACGCTCTCAAACGGCAGCGGCGTCGCCGAAAACACCATCGCCAGCACAATCAACGCGATCTTCACGATCCCCATCACCAGGTTGATCTCCACCAGCTTCGACTTCAGCGGGCCCAGCCGAAACGCCGCCGCCAGGCTTCCCCGCACACCCAACCCCTTCAGCATCGCCAGCAGCGGAGCCACCGACAGCGCCCAACTCACCACCGCCCACAGCGTAAACAGCCCCAGCGTCGCCACAATCACCAGCGAAAAATACCCCACCAGATTCGGCTCCCCACCCGTCGCAATCGGTCCCGTCACCGTCATCTCCGCCACCCGCTCCATACACCAGAACCAAACCGCAAAGCTCCCCAGCAGCGCCACCACCCGCACCGCCTGCAGCACAATCAACGTCCCCACCGCGCTGTGCAGCCGCCCATCCGCTCTGTCGCAGCACCACCGTCCGCCCCACGGCCGACACCACCACCCACACCACCACCAACAGCGGAGCAAGCCACAACGCCACCCTCAACACCGGCGGCAACAACGCATCCGTCGCCTTCGCCAGCGTCTCCGCCGATCCCATCGGATCCAGCACCGTCATACTCCGCAGCGCCGCATAGTCCACCGGCGTCTCCTGCAGAATCCGCAGCCCCTCATACCGCAGCACCAGCAGCGCCGGAATCCCATACGCCCACCGCCACAGCACCTCCAGCGCCGTCAGCGAAGGCCGCCGCCAGCACTCCGAGAGCGTATGCACAAAAGACTGCGTCCCCCGCACCCCCGGCGCACCAGCGCCTTCAGCCCTGTGCTCTGTGCCCTGCACTACTTCACCACGAGATTCACAAGCTTACCCGGCACCACAATCACCTTCACCACAGTCTTGCCTTCAATCCGCGCCTTCACCTTCTCGTCAGCCAGAGCCGCAGCCTTCACCGCAGCCTCATCGCTGCCCGCCGGCACCTTCACCACAGTCACCAGCTTGCCATTCACCTGCACCGGAATCTCAATCTCATCCTCCCGCGCAAGCTCCTCATTCACACCGGCCACGCTGTGCGAAACACCACACCCTCGCCGCCATCTGCTCCCACATCTCCGCCGCAAAGAACGGCGCAAACGGAGCCAGCAACAAGCACCAGATGCGAAACACCTCGGCCATCCGCAGCCGGAGAGATCTCGCCCGCATCCATCGCCGCCTCGTTCGCCGTAATCTCATTCACCAAAATCATGATCGACGAGATCGACGTATTGAAGTGCCACCGCCCATCGAAGTCCTGAGTGATCTTCGCAATCGTCTGATGCAACTTCCGCAGCAACGCCTGCTCCTTCGCGCAGTCGACACCTTCGCCCGAGTGAGCTCCACCGCCGCCGTGCATCGTCCGGATACTTGGTCGCCAGCCGATACACTCTCGCCAGAAACCGGCTGATCCCCGCAACCCCTTCCTCCTGCCACTCCAGGTCACGATCCGGCGGAGCCGCAAACAGCGCATACATCCTCGTCGCATCCGCGCCATACCGCTCGATCATCAAGTCCGGGCTCACCACATTGCCCTTCGACTTCGACATCTTCGCGCCGTCCTTGATCACCATCCCCTGCGTAAACAGCCGCTCCGCAGGCTCATCATTCTTGACCATCCCCAGGTCGCGCATCACCTTCGTCCAGAACCGCGAGTAGATCAGATGCAGAATCGCATGCTCCACTCCGCCGATGTACTGATCGATCGGAAACCAGTAGTTCGCCTTATCCGAATCAAACGGCGCCTTCGAATTCTTCGCATCCGTATAGCGATAGAAGTACCAGCTCGAATCGACGAACGTATCCATCGTGTCCGTCTCTCGCCTCGCCTTCCCCCCGCACTTCGGGCACTTCGCATTCACAAACTCCGCCACCCGCCCCAACGGCGACCCGTTCGTCTGCGTAATATCAATCTGCTCCGGCAACAGAATCGGCAACTCGCTCTCCGCCACCGGCATCGGCTCATCCGGCGAGCACTTGTCGCAATACACCATCGGTATCGGCGTTCCCCAATACCTCTGCCGGCTCACTCCCCAATCCTTCAACCGATATGTAACCGTAGGAGTACCAAATCCCTTCGCCTTGGCAAACGCAGCCATCTTCTCCTGCGCTTCCACACATCCCAGCCCGGTCCACTCTCCGGAATCGATCAACACCGCATCGTCTTCAGCCAGATAGGGCAGTTCACTCAAGACAACATCGTCGTCATCCTGAGCGGAGCGAAGGATCCCCGCATTTTGTTCTTGTCTCTCCTTCGTGACAGCAGGAGCAATCACCCGCCGCAGCGGCAACCCATACTTCTGCGCAAACTCAAAGTCCCGCTCATCATGCGCCGGCACGCTCATAATCGCGCCCGTCCCATAGTCCGCCAGAATGTAGTTCGCCACCCAGATCGGCACCCGCTCGCCATTGAACGGATTCACCGCAAACCGTCCCGTATTCACGCCGTGCTTTTCAATCGCACCCAGCGCATCGGTCTCCCGCGCCTTCTGCTGCTCTGCCAGCAACCCCTCAATCTTTTCGCGCAGCGCATCATCCTCCAGCGCAAACGCCTTCGCCACCGCATGCTCCGGCGCCAACTGCACCGACGTCGCCCCAAAGATCGTATCGACCCGCGTCGTAAACACCGACATCTTGGCATCGCCATCCGCAACAGCAAAATCAACCAGAGCACCCTCGCTCCGCCCGATCCAGTTCCGCTGCATGGTCCGGACCTTCTCCGGCCAGCCCTCCAGCTTGTCGAGCCCCTCCAGCAACTCATCCGCATACTTCGTAATCCGCAAAAACCACTGCGTCAGATCCCGCAGCTCAACAACCGTATCCTCATGCCGCCAGCAGCGCCCGCCGATCACCTGCTCATTGGCCAGCACCGTCTGGCACTCCGGACACCAGTTCACCTTGCTCTTCTTCCGGTAAGCCAGCCCCTTCTCAAACATCTTCAAAAAGAACCACTGGTTCCACCGGTAATAGTCCGGCAGACAGGTCGTCACCTCGGTCGACCAGTCGTAGCTCAACCCCATCCGCCGCATCTGCTTCTTCATCGCCGCGATATTGCCCAGCGTCCACTCCCGCGGAGGCACGCCATTCTTCAGCGCAGCATTCTCCGCCGGCAACCCAAACGCATCCCATCCCATCGGGTGCAGCACGTTATACCCGCGCATCCACATATGCCGCGCCAGCGCATCGCCAATCGCATAGTTCCGCACATGCCCCATGTGCAGCGCGCCGCTCGGATACGGCAGCATCTCCAGGCAGTAGTACTTCGGCTTGCCCGAATCATGCCCCTCCGCCGCATACAGCGACGCATCCGCATCCCACCGGCCTGCCACTTCGGCTCAATCTCCGCCGGACTATACCGCTGCGGCTGATTCAACCCAGCAGAAGAATTTTCATCAAAGTTCGCGGTTTTCCCGCCGATTTCGCTCGAAGTTGATCTCAGACATACTCCTTCGATTGTAACCGTCCCACGCCGGAAGCCCGAACCCCCGTTCGCTTCCGATCCGCCAAGCCAGCCCGCGCCTAGTTCTGCGACGCGCTCAACTTCTCTTCCAGCTCCTTCAGACTCTCGGCAAGCGTTCTTCACCGTATATCCCTTCGGCGCGCGAAACAACGCCGGATCAGGCTCAGCTCGTGAAAACTGCTCAAGTTCGACCGTCGTCACGCCCGTTCTCGGGTCTTCTGACCGCTGTTTCATCACCAGCTTCAAATCCTGCGAAGTCCACACCTCGTGGGTCTTCGTAATCGGCGCATCATTTCCCGCCCGCCCCACCGGCACAATCGTCGTCGTCTTCACGTCCGTCACGGGCAATCCCTGCTAACATAACCGTTCCTAGGTCCTCTGTTGTAACCACCGGCTGCGGCCGCGTCGAAGCGCTCGTCGCCGTCGGCTGTACCGCCGCATCCTGCTTCCGTTCCGCAGGAATCTTCACAACCGACGCCGTCTTGTTCTCGATCTTTGGCCCCGACACCCAGGTCGTAATAGTATGCGCGACCGGGTCCGACACAAACACCATCACCGTATCCGGCTCGCCGTTCTGGCCCCTCGCCATCCGTAACTCCACGTGAACGCGGCCCTGAGAATCGCGTGCCACAAAGTGATGCCCCTTCTTAGAAACCGTCGTCCCATCAGACAGCTTCTGGCTCGTTTGGTGTACCTGCTGCGCTGAATAGGGCTGCCCGATCACCGGTGCTGCGACCAAAGAACTGATCAGCCCGCCAGTCGCAATAACCTCTTTTTTCTCAGTAGCAGCGACCCCGCTTTGCCCCTGCGCAGACAATCCCACCAGCACGAAGCCCAACACTCCCACAACCCATCGTGAACGCGCCATCGCTACTCCGTAAGACTCAGTGCCAGTATTTCCTCGCACTTCATCCCGGTCAAGTAAACATTCCCCCAAATCTGCGGCATCACCACAAACATTGACGCCATCGAAAGTCGATTAATCCTCGGGGAGGTCCGTCTTAGCGTTCGGCAAAATTGTGAAACGGAGGTACTCTTCATCCACCACAGCAGCTCGCACCGCAGGCATCAAATCGCGCGAGGCGTCCGCTTTCGAAATATACCCAACCGCGCCAATCTCCAGAGCGGCTCGCATCACCTCCCGGCTTGGAGCCGCGTCAGGAACAGTATCTTCGTCCCCGGAGAAACCTCGCGGATGCGCCGCGCAGCCTCCAGCCCGCAAATCTCCGGAAGCCCGACATCGAGCAACACCAGGTCAGGCTGCAGTTGCTGGCACTTCTCAACCGCCTCTAAACCATCCGACGCTTCTCCAATGACCTCAAGCCCAGGATCTTCCGTAATAATCGAAGCAATGGCCCGCCGCCACTCCGCAAAATCGTCCACAACAAGAATTCTTACTGGTACCAACTGCTGGTGCCTCCCGCCAAATCCAAAGTCCACAGCCTTAAACGGCAGGGAATATCTCATATATCAAGAATGGCACCGCCCGGCGCACAAGTCGTTGCTCCAGCGCAACAAACGCAAATTCGACGGCATGAGGAGCTGGACAGCTCTCAGCTTGAGACCGAGCCGACCTCAGGCTTCCATCTGTGTCAATTTTTCAGGCAGCCGAAGCACCACCTTGCCTCGACTCTTCACCAGCAGCCCCCGCCGCTGCCACTCACCCATCAGGCGGCTCACCGTGAACACGGTCACATTCGCCTCGTTCGCCAACTCTTCGTTCCTTACATAGACCTCCACGCCCCCAACCACCGTCTGCCCCATCCCCTTCGCCAAGCTACCCAAAACCTGGCCCAGCCGCTGAGAAGCCGATTGGCAGTTCGAGGCAAGATGCAGAATCTTGTAGAGAACAAGGTAGTCATACGCTACCAGCAAAGCGTTCTCCATCAACCTTGGATACATCGCCCCAAACGATCGAATCGTTGGCCCTGTCCCATACCAGCGCAGAACCCTGCTTCACCGCCTCCGTACTCAAGGCATATTCCAAAGGCTTTGATAAAAAAGCAACCCCGCCAAACACCTCTCCGGGAGGGATCCACCGAATCACAATCTTCTCTCCCTGCGGAGACACGGTGTAATGACGCGCACTCCCATCCAGCATCAGGTAAAGATGCGTCGCCGGATCACCCTCGCTCGTAATCACGGAGTTCGCAAGAAAGCGCTTCCTGCTCGCGGCCGCCAGGATCGCTCTGGCCTCATCCGGCTCTAACCCCTCCAGAAATCTCGGCCGCAACCCCGATAGAATCGCCACAATCTCAGAATTGGATAGCCCACCCCGCCACTTCGCGGCAGCTTTCATGCGCCCTCCCTCAGCAACAGCCTTCACTGGAAGGGCCCAAAATTCGTGCCAGCGTACAGGGCCATCGGTGCAACGAATTATAGCCCCGAACCTCAACCCTCCTCGCTTCATCCCCCGGAAATCTAAGCACTCTTAGCTCGATCCAGGACAGACGGATCATGGATAATGCAATTGTGGACGTAACGCATCCCCTACCCTCCCCGCAATCCGGCGACCCGGAAAATCCTGGCGGCTTCGCCCATATCCCGGCACTCGATGGAATTCGCGGCCTCGCCATTCTTCTCGTTCTCTTCTTCCATCTTTTCAGGTCGAACCCTAACAGCAGCTCACGCTTCTTCAATTTTTTGAGCGTACTCCGTGAGTCCTCTTACGTCGGCGTCAACCTCTTCTTCGTCCTCTCCGGTTTTCTGATTACCGGGATTCTTTTAGACACCTTACACGTCCCGCACTTCTTCAAGACTTTCTACGTTCGCCGCGCTCTCCGCATCTTCCCTCTCTACTACGGTTTTCTCATCCTGCTCCTGGCTCCTCACCCGGCCCCTCCACTTTGTCTGGTCAGGCTGGCAGTACTACTACTTCACCTACATAGCAAATATTGCACTTTGGCGCACTCAGCCGCTCATCCTGCCCCACTTCAACATCGACCACTTCTGGTCGTTGCAAGTCGAAGAGCAGTTCTACCTCATCTGGCCCTTCGTCGTCTTCCGCGTCAAGCGCGCTCAGACTCTTATCCGCATCTCCCTTCCTTGTCTGTCTTGCTATCCTTCTGGTCCGCGTTATCCTCGTTGCCCTGCGCTCGCACTTCGCCAATATCTATCTTCCCATATGCACCCACCTTCTCCTGCGCGGACAATCTTCTCTACGGCTGCTGCCTCTGCGCTCTCTTGCGCACCTCAGCCCGGCAACGTGTCCTCGACCTCGCTCCGCGCGTCTTCGCCTTGGGAGCAGCAATCCTTATCTGCGTTGCCGCCGTCTATCATGGCCTCGTCTGGCAGACCAACTTCTTCGTTCCCACCCTGGGGTTCAGCATCGTCGGCATCACCGCGGCCGCCCTCATCGCCATGACGTTGCGCCCAGCCTCGATCACCCAGCATCTCTTCAAGAACCGCACCCTGCGCTTCTTTGGAAAATACAGCTACGGTCTCTACGTCTTCCATTACTCCGTAGAGGGAATGCATATCCCAACCTGTTCGTGACTTCGTCGACGCGCACTCCCACTTCAAAGCCCTGGGAGTAATCACCGGAGCAGTCGTCGTTCTCGCGGTCACCATCCCGCTGGCTCTCCTCAGCTACCACTTCTACGAAGCACCGTTCCTCAGGCTCAAGCGCTACTTCAACTACAACCGTAAATCCGCGGCCACACGCGAATCACAACCCGTCGCAGCAAGTTAGAGCCGCTCGCCTTCAACCCGCAGCCAGAGCCCGCAACACCCCCACATTCCTCGCCTCATCCCCCGGAGCATCCACCGGCGTCTCCGCAATAAACGCCGCATGCGCAAACCGCTCATCATGCAGCAGCCGCCGAAACACCTCCGCCCCAATCGTCCCCTCGCCGATATGCTCATGCCGATCCAGCTTCGACCCCATCGCCGCCTTCGCATCATTGCAGTGCCACACCTTCACCGCGTCGAACCCCACCGTATCCCGCACCAGCATCATCGTCTCCATATACCCATCCGGCGACACCAGGTCATACCCCGCCACATGCACATGGCACGTATCCAGACACACCCCCACCGGCGCACACGGCTTCAGCCTCTCCACCAACTCCGCCACCTGCTCCAGCTTTCCGCCCAGCGAAAACTCCGCCCCCGCCGTATTCTCAATCAAAATCCTGAAGTCCTTCCCCTGCCACGGCACCCCATCAATCGCCTTCTCAATCGACTCCGCCGCCAGCCGCAATCCCTCCTCGCGCGTCAGCCCCTTCCAACTCCCCGGATGCAGCACCAGATACTCCGCCCCCAGCGCCAGCGCCCGCTCCACCTCCCCGCGAAACGCCGCCACACTGCTCACCCGCACGCTCTCCGTCTGGCTGCACAGATTGATCAAATAGCTCGCATGAATCGACACCGGCCCCACATCATGCTTCGCCCGCAGCTCCCGCATCTTCACCGCATCCGCCGGCTTCACCGCCGCCGCCTTCCACTGCCGCGGGCTCGACGAAAAAATCTGAAACGTATTCGCCCCCGCCGCCACCGCCCGCTCCACCGCAGTCCACGTCCCACCCGCCGTCCCCACATGCACGCCAATCCGCTTCTTCACTCCAGTCGCCATCCCTCAAGCCTACCCCACAAGGTGATATGCTGAGGCCCGTCACCATAACCCACTTCGAGAGGATTCCAATGCCCACCCCGCAGAACCTCAAGAACCACACGCGCTTCCATCCGCCCTTTCACTTCTTCATCCTGCCCATGCTTCTGCTCAACTTCATCTTCTCCATCTACGTCACCATCCACCACTGGCCGGAGCACCGGACTCTCCATCTCTGGTGGATCGTCATGTCCCTCGTCTTCTTCGTCATGGCGGGCATTGCCCGCGGCGCCGCCCTCACCGCGCAGGACCGCATCATCCGCCTCGAAGAGCGCCTCCGCCTCCACGCGCTCCTCTCCCGCCGAAGATCGCGCCCACATCAACGAGCTCTCCATCAAACAGCTCATCGCCCTCCGCTTCGCCTCCGACGACGAACTCCCCGCCCTCGTCCGCAAGACCCTCACCCAAAACCTCGAGCCCAAGGCCATCAAGCAGAGCATCGTCAACTGGCGCGGCGACTACCACCGCGTCTAAGACTGACGGCGTCTAACACAACAAAAAGGGGCAGCCGACACCGGCCGCCCCTCACTCTAGAACCTCTCAATACCCAACCGAGAACGAAGCCTTCCGATGCGCCGGCTTCTCCAATCTCATCCACCAGTGCAATCGCATAATCCGCAAAAGAGATCTTGCTTTCGCCCTTGGCATCCGAGACCAGCTCCTTCGTGCCCAGCCGGAACTTCCCAGTTCGTTCCCCCGGCACAAAATAAGCTGCCAGGGCTCAAATAAGTCCAGTCGATATCCAGACGCTCGCAACACGTCCAGCGCCTTCTCGTGCGATAGTAGCAATCGGCAGATACTCCGCCGGCAGATATCCCGACTTGATCAACGTCACTCCCGGCGCCACCTCGAGCAGACCAGCGCCGCCAACCACCAGCAACCGCGGCACACCTGCTTTCTTCACTGCCGCGATCTCCCTCTCCGTTACCGTAACAAGCGCATCCGTATCGTCCGTTGGTGGCGCATACGCACTCACCACCGCATCCGACCCCCGAATAACCCCAACAATCGCATCCACATTCGATAGATCATCGATCTTGACGGTTAGCCCTGGCTCCGCCTTCAACGAATCCACCTTCCGTGCTACTCCAGTCACCTTGTGACCACGACGAAGCAGCTCCTTCACAATCTCCTGACCCGAATTTCCTGTAGCTCCATACACCACAACGTTCATAACGCCCTCCTCCGAACTCCTGAAGTTCATTCATCGGGCCGATTAAAACAAGATGCGGCCCAACCTCAGGTTGAACCGCATTATTTGCGAAAAATTTTAATCTGAAAGGGTCGCCTTTCAGACTCTAGTAAACGTCTCTCTGATACCGCTTCTGCTTCTTCATCGCCGCCAGATACTCCGCCGCATGGTCCAGCGTCCCATTCGAACCCTTGGCAATCACATCCAGCAGCGCCAACTCCACGTCCTTGGCCATCCGCGTCACATCGCCGCAGACATAGAAGTAGGCGCCCCGCTCCAGCCACTCAAACAGCTCCGCAGCAGTGCTCCCGCATCCGGTCCTGCACATACACCTTCTGCGGCTGGTCCCGCGAAAACGCCGTATCCAGCCGCGTCAGCACGCCGTCCTTCTGCATCGCCTGGAACTGGTCTCCGGTACAGAAAGTCCAGCTTCTCTCGCTGATCCCCGAAGAACAACCAGTTGTCCCCCGTCTGCCCCGTCGCCTGCCGCTCCTCCAGAAACGCGCGAAACGGTGCAACGCCCGTCCCCGGCCCAATCATGATCACCGGCGCTGACGTGTCCTCCGGCAGCCGGAAGTTCCCATTCGCATGCAGAAAGATCGGCAGCGTCGTTCCCACCGGAGCGCGTTCGCCAAGCTGCCCACTCGCAACACCCTGCCGGCTTCCGCCCATGCGACTCATACCGGATCACCCGCACCGTCATCTGCACATTGTCCCGGTGCATCCTCTGGCTCGACGCAATCGAGTACATCCTCGGCACCAGCCGCTGCAGCACATGGAACAACTGCTGCGGCTCCGTCACCACACCCGGATAGTCCGTCACCAGATCCATAAACTCCCGCCCCCAGCAGTACTCCTCCGCCCGCGCCTTGTTCTCCGGCCCCACCATCGCCTTCAGGCCCTCGAGCCCCGGCGCCAGCTTCGCATACTGCTTCAAGCTGCCCCGCGCCAGCTTGCCAATGCTCAACCGCGTCCGCAGCGCCTCCTCCAGGCTGATCTCGACCTTGTAGTGGTCCAGCACCCGCTCGTCGCCCTTGAACCCCAGCGCCGCCATTACATCCGCCACCGCCTCGGCCCGGTTCTCCGGATTGATCCCCACCGCATCGCCCGGCGTATAGGTCATCCCCTCATCCAGCGTCAATTCGATATGCCGCGTCTCCTTCTCCGACCCCGCGGCCGTCTGCAGCTCGTTCACTCTCACCGTGGATAAAAATGGGTTATTCCGCGTGTACTTCGACGAATGTCCCACCAGGCCCTTAGCTTCCTGCTCTAAAACCTCAGTCATCCCTCTATGGTAGAACGCCAGCCACCCAAAACGCATATTCCCCGTTTGTGCGGGGGCGAACCGAAATGAAACCTCGTCCGGCCCAGCAACCAGCCCAATAAATCCAAGCTGTGGAGCCGGTTACAGCGCCTCCACCGATCATCACCCGCAGCTCCGGAGAGACAATCAGCCTCGCCTCCGTCCGCGCCTGAACCTCTGCCGCATCAAGCCCTTCCGCCACCTCGGTCAACACAAGCCCCTCCGGCGTCACATGGATCCAGCAAAGCTCCGTCACGATGTCATGCACCACACTCTGCCCCGTCAGCGGCAGCGTGCACTCCTTCAAAATTCTCGAAGCGCCATCCTTCGTCTGGTGCTCCATCGCCACAATCACCCGCCGCGCCCCCGCCACCAGGTCCATCGCGCCGCCCATCCCCTTCACCATCTTTCCCGGAATCGTCCAGTTCGCCAGATTGCCATGCTCATCCACCTGCATCGCCCCCAGAATGCTCATATCCATATGCCCGCCGCGAATCATCGCAAACGACTCCTCGCTCGCAAAGAACGAGCATCCCGGCAACTCCGTCACCGTCTGCTTTCCCGCATTGATCAGATCCGGATCCGCCTGATCCTCGCTCGGCGGTCCACCCACCCCAAGCATTCCATTCTCCGACTGAAACATCACATCGATCCCCGCAGGAATATACCCCGCAATCATCGTCGGCAGCCCAATCCCAAGATTCACATAAAACCCATCCTTGAACTCCCGCGCAATCCGCCGTGCAATCCGCTCTTTCCCCGTCACGCCGCACCTCCGGACTGCATCAACGCCTTGCAATCCTTGCACTCGAATAAATTCGACTCGATCGGCTTCCGATACGCCGCACCCACCAGAATGCGATTCACATAAATCCCCGGCGTAACAATGTGGTCCGGATCAAGCTCTCCCGGCTCAACCAACTCCTCCACCTCCGCAATCGTCAGATCCGCAGCCGTCGCCATCGCCGGATTGAAATTCCTCGCCGTCTTGCGATACACCAGATTCCCCAACCGATCGCCCTTCCACGCCTTGATCAGCGCAACATCCGCATGCAGCGCGTGCTCCAGAACATACGTCCTGCTCCCGATCTTCCGCGTCTCCTTCCCCTCCGCCACAACCGTACCCAACCCCGTCGGCACATAGAACGCCGGAATCCCCGCGCCACCCGCGCGAATCCGTTCCGCCAGCGTCCCCTGCGGAATCAGCGTCAGATCCAGCTCGCCCTTCAGCACCAGCGTCTCCAGCCGCCGGTTCTCCCCCACATAGCTGCCAACATGCGACGCAATCATCCCCGCCTCCAGCATCAGCCCCATGCCAAAGCCATCCACGCCCATGTTGTTGCTGATCGTGTGCAGCCCCGTCACGCGACGCCGCACCAGCGCCGCAATCAGATTCTCCGGAATCCCGCAGAGCCCAAAGCCCTCCGAGCATCACCGTCGAGCCGGAGGCAATATCCGCAACCGCTTCATCTGCGGACTGAACAACTTTATTCATCGATCCGAATCCCCAACTTGCGCGGCGGAACTACACACGCCGCGCTCTTGTACTTGCCCTTACTTCGCCTGCGTCGAGAACGTAAACGTCGTCATGCTGTGCCGCGTCTCGCCCGGCTTCAACTCCGTCGTCGGAAACGCCGGATGATTCGGCGAGTCGGGAAAGTGCTGCGTCTCCAGGCACAGCCCCGAGTTCTTCACATGCCCCTCCTGCGCCTTGCCATACTTCGTTCCATCCAGAAAGTTGCCCGAATAAAACTGCACGCCCGGCTCCGTCGTCGTCACCGTCAGCACGCGCCCGCTCGCCGGATCGTAGACCCGCGCCGCCGTCTTCATCTCGCCGTTCGTCGCCGCGCAAGCACCCAGTTATGGTCGTAGCCACCGGCAATCTTCAACTGCTCGTTGTTGTCGTTGATCCGCGCCCCAATCACCGTCGCCTTGCGGAAATCAAACGGCGTCCCCTCCACCGGAGCCAGCACACCCGTCGGAATCAGCCCCGCATCCACCGGCGTGTACTTGTCCGCAGGCAGCATCAACTCTTCATTCAGAATCGTCCCCTTCCCATCGCCCGCACAGGTTGAAGTACGAGTGGTTCGTCAGGTTCACCACCGTCGCCTTATCCGTCGACACGCTGTAGTCGATCCGCAACGCGTTATGGTGCACCGTATAGCGCACATGCGCCGTCAGCGTCCCCGGATAACCCTGGTCGCCATCCTTGCTCACCAGCGTCATCTCCACGCCATCCGCAATCTGCGCGCGCCTGCCACACCAGCTTGTCGAACCCCACCGTCCCGCCATGCAGCGAGTTCGCATTGTTGTTCGTCGGCACCTGGTACTGATGCCCATCGATCGAAAACTTCCCGAACGCAATCCGGTTCCCATACCGCCCAACGATCGCCCCAAAGTACGTCTTGCCGTCGTCCAGATAGCCATCCAGCGCGCTGTAGCCCAGCACAACATTCGCCATCTTGCCATCGCGGTCCGCCGTCTTGATCGAGACGACGCGCGCCCCATACGTCATGATGCTTGCCTCGATGCCGTCGCTCTTCAGCGTGTAGAGATCGACCGCCGTGCCATCCGGCATCTGTTCCCAATGCCGTCTTCGTTACCAAGCCATGTGCTGCCATCGCAGTTGTCATGCTAAGCAGCATAACCTTTAGCCATCTCATCGTCATATTCCCTCTGTCCTTTCTTTGCCGCCCAGCTAATCCGGCCGTTCGCTGCCGAATTGCCGACACTCCGGCAGCAACCTCGCCACTATACGTCAACGCCCGCGCCTCCACGAAACAGCGATAAGATGGAGCCGTCAAACCAATTCGAGACAAGGACTGGTCATGACCACGAAATCGCGGATTCACTACTCGCTCCCTCCTCCTGCCTCTGTCTTTCTCTGCTGCCTCAAAACAACCGCCGCCGCCTCCCGCCGACCACTGGGTCGGCACCTGGGCCGCCTCGCCCATGGCCGCCAACAACCCCGACGGCAAGTTCGGAGCCCGCCGGAACCGACGGCACCACCCTCCGCGAGATCGTCCACATCTCCATCGGCGGCCCCTCCGTCCGCGTCATTCTCACCAACGAGTTCGGCCTCGACCCCCTCACCATCGGCGCAGCCCAGATCGCCCTCAGCTCCGGCGCGCAGCGAAATCAACCGTCGGCACCGCAACCGCCCTCACCTTCAGCGGCAGACCCTCCATCGTCATCCCACCCGGAGCCCTCGTCGTCAGCGATCCCGTCGCCCTCAAAGTCGCTCCCGCCTCCAACCTCGCCGTCAGCCTCTTCCTCCCCGACCAACCCATCAGCCAACTCACCCTCCACCCCTTCGCCGACCAGACCAACTACCTCGTCCCCGGCAACGTCGTCACCGCCGCCACGCTCGAAACACCCGCAGACGTTCTTCACCTGGGACTTCCTCAAAGGCGTCGACGTCACCGGCCGACGAAAAGAGCGCCTCCATCGTCACCTTCGGCGACAGCATCACCGACGGCGCCCACAGCACCCGCGACGCCAACGCCCGCTGGCCCGACGTCCTCGCCCACCGCCTCCTCGCCGACAAGAAGACCGCACACCTCGGCGTCCTCAACCAGGGCATCGGCGGCAACCGCATCCTCCACGACACCACCGGCCCCTCCGCCCTCGCCCGCTTCGACCGCGACGTCCTCGCCCAGGCCGGCGTCAAGTACCTCGTCATCATGGAAAGCATCAACGACATCGGCCACGCCACCGACCCCAACAAGCCCTACGACGTCGTCACCGCCGAAGACCTCATCGCCGGCCTCAGCCAACTCGCCACCCGCGCCCACACCCACGGCATCAAGGTCTACGGCGCAACCCTCACACCCTTCGTCGGAGCGAAATATCAATCCCCCGCCGGCGAAGACATGCGCCAGGCCATCAACAAATGGATCCGCACCACCAACCAGCTCGACGGCGTCATCGACTTCGACAAAGTCACCACCGACCCCACCCACCCCGGCATGTTTCTCCCCCTCGACGACTCCGGCGACCACCTCCACCCCGGCGACGCCGGCTACAAAGCCATGGGCGAATCCATCGACCTCAACCTCTTCACAAAGTAATCAGGCAAAAATCCGGATGCCCATGTCCCGCTCCTGGGACATGGGTTTTTCCGGGCCATGATCTCTCCCGCCTAACGTACCTTCCCCGCCGCATTCTCAAGCACCACATCCGACAGCACCGCAGTATCGGACTTATCGGGAAGATGGGAACAGAAGCCGATACCAACATAAAACGGCGCATCGAAGTGCAGCATAATCGGCGACCCAAACTGATGCATCGGCTCGCCTTCCAGACTGACGAACAACGCAATCGAATCGCCCCGCTTCTCAATCCCAATCCTCTTCGCCATCACATTCACCAGGCTGTCAGGACTCGCCCCGCCTGGACGCCCGCGCCCCCCAATGCGAAACTCCAGATCCTTCATCCGCACATTCTCTTCAGGACGCTGCGCCAGGTGAATCATCCCTAATCCATGCAGCGCGACAAGCGCCTCCTTCGAGCCATCATCCAGACTCTGCCGAATCACCAGCACCGCCTTGCGGTCGCCATAGCCAGTCGGGTCCGGATACGCAATGTCAGCCGCCAGCGAAACATCGCCCGACATCTTCTTCCACAGAAAACGAAACTCATCCCGCGTATACCAGATGTTGTAGCCGGCAGAATGGATCGTGTACTGCTTCGTCCCTGCGTCATAACTCGCACTGCCCGGTACCACCGCACTGCCCACGTCCGACTGCCCTTCAAAGACACCAATCGGCGTATTGAAGTTCGTGCTCGGCCTGTGAAAGTCCGCCGGAGGAGCCACCTGAGTATGCGTCGCACTGCCCGGATAAGCCCACGCCGGAACAACCGGCGCAGACTGACTCGCCCCCTGAGCCAGAATCAGATGCGGCACGGAGCACACAAACACCGCCAGGAAAGCACTGCACCATAATTTATTTGAGTGTCGAATAATATAAGCCTTCGCGGCGGAGATCATTTAAAAAACACCTTTCCTCTGGAATTCAGCGCTCCTGAACTATACAGAAACGACCGCCAGACCTCTTCGACCCCAAAGCACAGATCCGACCAGCGACTAGTCCACCGCCACCCGCTCCCAAGGCTGCAGCACCTTCACCGACGCCATACCCGCCGCCGTCGCCGCCTGTATCCCCATCTCCGTATCTTCAAACACCAGGCAATCCTCAGGCCTCACTCCAAGCCTCTCCGCCGCAATCAAAAACGGCTCCGGATCAGGCTTGCTCTTCGTGTAATCTCCCGCGCACACCAGCGTCTCAAACCGATCCAGAATTCCCAGCGTCTCCAGCGACTTCGTCACCGAATCCCTCGTACTGCCCGACACCACCGCAAACGGAATCTTCCCATGGCTCATATGGATATGCTCCAGCACCTCCGGCACCGCCTTCAACTCCGGAAGAATGTTGTAGTACATCCCCTCCTTGCGCCGCGCGATCTCATCCGGCGGCATCTCCAGCCCATGCCGCACATTCAGCGCTGCGATAATCTCCGCAACCGGCATCCCGCCCCACGCATAAAACAACTCTTCATCGAACTTGCATCCCCACTCCGCCAGCACCGTCTTCCACGCCACATAGTGCAGCGGCATCGAGTCCACAATCGTCCCATCGCAATCGAACAAATAAGCCCCGAACGGCCCCTCCGGCAGCGTCAACTTCCTATCCACAGTCCCCAAACCAATCTCCTCAGCCGCGAGGCGGCACAGTTCCTTCATCCATCAGTTGTCGAACGGCACGGTCGAATCCAGCCCACGCCGCAGCCGCCAGTCCCCCACCCACACTCACACGCCTCACTCCAGCCGAAGCCAGATCCGCCACACGCATCCCCGCCAGCAGCAGCGCATTCACAGGCTTCGGCGCAACCGCAGACACAACAGCAGCAATATCCGCTTTCTCTCTGATTCCCGGCGCATACAAACAATCCGCACCAGCCTCCGCATAAGCAACCAGCCGTTCAATCGTCGCCGCCAGGTCCGTTCGTCCCACCAGAAAACCCTCCGAACGGCCCACCAGCAGAACATCCTCGCCGGATCGATCAATCGCCTCACGCGCCGCCCGAATGCGATCGATCGCGAGCGGCAGTTCATAAAGCTCGCCCCCAATGCGATCCTCAATCGACAGTCCCGCGACCCCCGTCTTCACCGCAAGCGCCACATTCCTCCCGACGCCCTCCGCCGAATCCGCAAACCCAGCCTCAAAATCAGCATTGACCGGAAGATCTGTCGCCTCCGCAGATCACGCGCATGTGCTCCAACACCTCATCCCGCGACATATCCCCATCCTCGCGCCCCATACTCCAGGCAAACCCGGAGCTCGTCGTCGCAAGCGCCTTGAACCCATGCCGCTCCAGCCGCCGCACACTTCCGATATCCCACGGATTCGGCAGCACAAAGAATCCCGAAGCTATGCATCTCACGAAACCTCGCACGCTTCGTCTTCGCATCGACAGGCATAACGCACTCCCCTTCAAAAGCCATCAGGCCTCAACAGATAAGAGGCAGCAGTCCGATCAAAGGATTCTCATCCCTGACCATGCCCGCTGCCCCTCACTCAACAATCGCTATCGCGGAAACATCTACTTCAGTTCGATTCCCGCAAAGAAGTATCCAATCTCAAACGCCGCCGTATCCTCGGCATCCGATCCATGAATCGCATTCTCCCCAATCGAAGACGCGAACTTCTTGCGAATCGTTCCTTCTTCCGCCTGCGCCGGGTTCGTCGCGCCCATCAGCTTCCGCAGATCGGCAATCGCATTGTCCTTCTCGAGCACCATCGGAAAAATCGGTCCGCTCGACATGAACTCCGTCAGCTCGCCGAAGAACGGCCGCGCCGCGTGAACGTAATAGAACCCCTCGGCCTGAGCCTTGGAGATAGACATCCGCTTGATCGAAACAATCTTAAACCCTGCCTTTTCAATCTCGGCGAGGATTGCCCCGGCATAGCCCTTGCGAACGGCGTCCGGTTTGATGATGCTGAATGTGCGCTGTGACAACGTATTTCTCCTGTGTGAGTCTCTTCTTAGTAGTGTAGAACAAGCGGCGCATGTGCAACCTCTCTCTGGAGCAACTGCGATGATGCGAAAGACAGCGTGGATCTGGTTCGTCGGCTTCGCAGCATGGCTCATCGACGCACTCATCAGCGTCCGTTACCACAACGTCCTCCACGCCCGCCTGGCCCTCATGGTCGCCATCGTCTTCTTTACCGCCGGCCTCTTCTACCGCCGCCAGACATAACAACGCTCATCGCTCTGCCGCGGCCAAATGGAATCTAAAAGCAATCTCCCTTAGACGTTTGTCTCGCGTCCAAAGCAACGTGCCCGGCATGAGCCGAACGGCCGCCAGCAAATGAGCGTCGATATACCCGATCCCTAATCCGAAGAGTGATTCTCTCGAAACGAAGTGCAACACCTCTTCATCATCCGCAACTTCTGCTTTAGGAAGGTCGCCCAGCTCCTTGATCAACAAATCGCGCCGGGTGAAGCTCCCCATGGCAAGTTCGCCGATCACAAGCGGATGAGAAAACACTTGCCCACTCAGGAGGAGTTTTCTCAATCCCACGTCGCTCTTTCGCAGATGATCGACCCAAACCGATGTATCAACCAGGATCACTTCGCTGGCCGTCGCCGAGGAATGAAACCAGCCTTAGGCTCGGAACCTCCCAGGTTAGCGAGTCGGCGCGCACTCTCACGTTCGATCAGAGCCTTCAGTGCTTCACGCACCAAAGCAGACTTTTCGTGGAGACCAGTATAGGAAGTCGCCTTTTCAACCAACACGTCGTCTAACGCAAGAGTAGTTCGCATGCATCAATTCTATCACCAGATGATGACAGAATCGATGCCTCAACCTCAGTCGAGTTCAACCCCAACCTTAATACTTCCAACTCGTCAGATCCGCCCCCGCCGGTGCAGTCTTCTGAATCCGCTCCATAATCTTCGGCAGATACATCGTGTTGTAGTGCAACCGCGAGTAAGCATTCGGCAGCGTAGGATCCCCATTCCAGCAGTGCTCCGCCCGAGGCCCATACTTCACCTCACCCTCATACGGAACCCCATGTCCCGGCGTCCCCGTCGTCTTCAGAAAATCCTCCATCAGATAAACGGCATCGTTCAGAAAGTAAGTATCCGCATCCCCGACATACAGATGAATCTTCCCCTGCAGCTTCGGCCCCAGCGTCTCCCAGTCTCGCTGCAGCTTCGCATCGAGATCGTAATGCTCCTTCCAATACTCAGCGACCTTGTGATCAATCGCCCCCGTCTCCTTATCGAAGATCGGCTGCGGATACCCATCCTTGCCCTCCGGCGAATACACCGCCTGCCATATATCGAACTGATCCCCCGACCGCCCACGATCCCCCAGCGCCGCTTCATACGCAATGTTGTCGCGCATCGAAATCAACGTCTGCCCCAAATAGTTCCGCATCGCCGGCTGCTCCACCCGCTTGTTCGCACCCTGCAGGTAGAACATGTTGTCATCCTTATAAAGATCCCGCGACATATAAGCATGAAAGTCCACCGGATCCGGGCAAGCCACAAACGCCCCGTTGTAGTGGTCGGGATAAAAGATCTGCACCGCCAGCGACTCCCATCCCCCCGTCGACCCGCCATACATAAACCGCGCCCATCCCTGCCCAATCCCGCGAAACTGCTTCTCTACCGCCGGCACCAATTCCGTCTCGATCGCATCTCCATACGGTCCCAGGTTCGCCGAATTCACCGCATACGAATCGTCATAGTACGGATTCGCATGTTGAATCTTCATCACCAGCACCCGCGGAAACCCCGGGCTAATCCACTGCTGATACTCCTTGTAAGCCTCCTCCTGCTGAATCCGGTTATATCCCGCAAGATGAAACCTCTCCGAATAATCCGGCTTCAAATTCGGATCCGGCGGTGTCGTCCGAAAATCATCAAACCCCGTCACAAAGTGGTCATGAAAGATCACCAGCGGAAACTGCGCCTGCGGATGCTCATCAAATCCCTCCGGCACCAGCACCACCGCACTCAAATACACCGGCCTGCCCCAGAACTTCGTCAGCAGCGCACTCTGTACCTTGATATGCCGAACATATTTTGTATCTGCTTCAGGCACAATTGGCGGAATCACCTGATCCATCGAAATCACAATCGGCGCCCCACCCGGCCCGACATGAATCTTCCTCGGCTTGCTGTACAGATTCCCCGGCGCAATATTCCAATGCTTCCCCTCGCCGCGATCCGGCGACAGCTTGATCGTCTTCCCATCCGCACGATGGAACGTCTCATACACATCCAGCACCGCCTGCACCGTATAGTCCCCCGGCGGCACCTCGCTCAGCTTCCGCACCGGATACCCCGCAGCCGAATCCCCCACCACCACGCTCTGCCCCGGCTTCATCCCATCGACCGTCACACCAAACACCATCTGGCTCCGCGGAGTATCGTCGATCTGCATCCGCGGCTCTTCCGACGGATCATTCGACAACAGAAACAACAACCGCCCATCCAGCGCCTTCGCCGACTGCGCCGCAGGAAACGACACCGACACCTTTTGCACACCAGTCTGCGCACCAGCAGACACACCCAACCCCAAAGACGCCACCAACGCTAATACGAATCGTTCGCATCCCTGAAGTATACAAACCCCCAACCGTCGCGTACTCACCCTCAGTCATTTCTTCTCAGCTGAACCTGCCGACCATGGCGGCACGATACCGTTCATCCGCGCGTAAGCAATCAGTTGTCCCATATGTTCGTTATCGTGAACGATGATCCGCAGATACATTCCATCCACCGTGACATCCTTGTTCATAATCTTTACGTGCCGCTGAAGATCACCCGGCTTTAGCTGTGCACGAGCCGTCTTCACTGCATCAAGCGAACGCTTCAGAAAAGCGATCACGTCTGCCTTCGAGGTCACGGTCTTTTCCATATCATCGGACTTTATGTCTGATGGCATCGGTGGACCAGTCACGCTAAGCAAGTAAAAATTCGCCAAAGCAATATGCATATACACCTCGCTTGTCGATCTCACTCCAGGCGCAGGACGCCACGCGAATTTGCCCTGAGGCGTGGCCTCGGCAAGAGCGACCAACTGCTTCGAGACATGCTCCCACTCCCCGTCATAACCTTCCCAGATTCCTTCGTACTGAGCGTGCAGGAAAGACGTCGTACCCAGAATGAGGAACAGCAGAAATTTCTTCATCACACGTCTCCCAAAACTCCGAATTCATAATAATCCTCGAAGTCTCCGCCCTCGGGCATCGCGATCCCCGACCAAACGCAAAGCCCGAAGCTTGACCAGTTGGTATCATCCAGACACCGTTCCTATTCGAGTACGCAGGCACTCTTTCAAGACCTGACCCGGCCCCCTTGGAAAACTTGGAGAAAAGATGAAAGCACCTCTGTTCGTAACAAAATGCGTGGCTCCCGCCGCGCTCCTGCTCGGTCTCGTCGCCGCACCCATCGCCAACGCCGCAGATACGCTTCCGCCAGCCAAGCCCCTCAAGGTCCCCGAACTCAAGTACGAAAAGTTCGTCATGCCCAACGGTCTCCTCGTCCTCATGCACGAAGACCATCGCCTCCCCCTCGTCGCCGTCGACCTCTGGTATCACGTCGGTCCGCTCAACGAGCGCGCCGGCCGCACCGGCTTCGCCCATCTCTTCGAACACATGATGTTCGAAGGCTCCGAACACGTCGGCGAAAAAGCCCACATCAAATACGTCCAGGGAGCAGGCGCAACCGACGTCAACGGCACCACCGACTTCGACCGCACCAACTACTTCGAAACCATGCCCAGCAACCAGCTCGAACTCGCCCTCTGGCTCGAGAGCGATCGCATGGGCTTCCTCCTCGAAGGCCTCGACCGCGAAAAACTCACCAACCAGCGCGACGTCGTTCGCAACGAGCGCCGCCAGGGCGAAGGCACACCCTACGAACTCGCCGACGAAGAGGTCTACCATCTCCTCTTCCCCAAAACCCATCCCTACTACGCCGACGTCATCGGCTCCCACGCCGACATCGAAGCCGCTCGCATCAACGACATTCGCGACTTCCACCAGCAGTTCTACACGCCCAACAACGCCAGCCTCACCGTCGCCGGAGACTTCGACCCCGCCAAACTCAAGGCCCTCCTGACCAAATACTTCGGTCCCATCCCTCAGGGCCCCAAGGTTGACCCCGTCACCGTCGTCACCGCCCCCATCACCGAACAGAAGCGCTCCACCGTCACCGACACCGTCAAGCTCCCGCAACTCCGCGTCGCCTTCCTCGCGCCAGCCGCCTACACACCCGGCGACGCCGACGCCGCACTCCTCACCCACATCCTCGGCGGAGCCAAGGCCAGCCGCCTCGATCAGGTCCTCGTCTACAAACAGCAGGTCGCACAATCCGTCCGTTGCAGCCACGACGCCCTCAAGCTCACCTCCATCATCGAGTGCTCCATCACCGCCAAGCCCAACGTCAAACTCGAAGACCTCGAAGCCACCTTCTGGCAGGAGGTCGCCCGGCTCCAGACCGACGGCCCCACACAGGACGAGCTCGACTCCGCCCGCACCGTCGACCTCACCCAAAAGATCACCGGCCTCGAGCGCCTCGGCGGCTTCGGCGGCGTCGCCGACACCCTCAACAAATACAACCAGTACACCGGCGACCCCGGCTATCTCAGCAAAGACCTCGCCAGCTACCAAGCCGTCACCGTCGCCAGCGTCAAACAGACCGCAGCGAAATACCTCAACAAAAATCAGGCCGTCGTCGTCTCCTGCGTCCCCGGCAAAAAAGTCGTCGACGACGTTCCCCGCAGCCCCGCCACACACCGACGCCGACGTCAAACTCACCCCGCCCTACACCGACGCCTTCGAACAGCAGCAGAACTGGCGCAAGACCGTTCCCGCCGCCGGCCCCGCAACCGCCTTCAATCTTCCCGTTCCCAAAACCTTCACCCTCAAGAACGGCCTGCAGGTCTACGTCATCGAAGACAAGCAGCTCCCCGTCCTCTCCGCCAGCGTCGTTACTCGCGCCGGCAGCGAGAACAACGCCGCGCCCAAAGCCGGCCTCGCCACCCTCACCGCCGCGTTGCTGAATGAAGGAACCCAAACCCGCAACGCAACCCAGCTCGCCGAAGACACCGAGCGCATCGGCGCACGCATGGCCACAGGCGCAACCATGGACTCCGCCTCAGCCAACATCACCGCTCTCTCCAACAACACCGACGCCGCCCTCGATCTTCTCTCCGACGTCATCCAGCATCCCGCCTTCAGCCCCGAAGATCTCGAGCGCATCCGCAAGCAGCGCCTCGTCGGCATCGCACAGGAGAGCGACTCCGTCATCGCAACCGCCCGCCGCGTCGGCCCGCGTCTCCTCTACGGCGACCAGCCCTACGGCGAATCCCCCATCGGCACACTCGACAGCGTCAAGGCCCTCACTCGCGACGACGTCACCAGCTTCTACGCCGCCCACTACGGCTCCGCAGACTCCGCACTCATCCTCTCCGGCGACGTCTCCACCGAGGAGGCCAAGCGCCTCGCCGAGAAATACTTCGGCGCATGGACCGGAACCGCCTCAGCCGACGTCACCATCCCGCCCGCTCCCGCGCCGCCCACCCTCCGCATCGCGCTCGTCGACAAACCCGGCGCCCCGCAAACCGCCCTCGTCGCCTACGGCCTCGGAGTACCCGTCACCACGCCCGATCTCCAGACCATCCAGGTCATGAACTACACCCTCGGCGGAGCCTTCGCCAGCCGCATCAACATGAACCTCCGCGAGGTCCACGGCTTCACCTACGGCGCCAACTCCATCTTCGCAACCTATCGCGACGGCGGCGCCTTCTACGCCGGCGGCCTCATCAAAACCGACGTCACCGCCCCCGCCACCCAGCAACTCATGCTCGAACTCAAACGCATCCAATCCGAACCCCCAACCGAAGCCGAAGTAAAAGAGGCAAAGATCGCCCGCGTCCAATCCCTGCCCGGGCAGTTCGAAACCACCAACGCCACCGCCAACGCGATGGCCTTCATCTTCCTCTACAAACGCCCCCTCACCTACTACGCCAACCTACCCGCCGCCTACCTCGCCGTCACACCCGACGCCGTCGAGCGCGTCGCCAAAACCGATCTCCACCCCGACCACGTCATCATCGTCGCCGTCGGCGATCGCTCCAAGATCGAACCCGCACTCAAGGAACTAAACCTAGCCCCCATCGAACTAGTCGACCCCACCGGCAACCCCATCAAATAACCACGCACAAACAATCACCAAAAGAGAAACGGCCGGAGAGCACTCACTCTCCGGCCTTATCTTTTCTCCCCGACATTCTTAGAGATAATCGCATTGAGACGTAATTGCATTCAGACGTAATCGCATCTAAACGTAATTGCATTCAGTGGTGATTGTATCCAGACGTAACTTGCATTTAGACGCAATTGCCATCAATCAGAAGGTGTCATTCTGAGCGCAGCGAAGAATCCCGCATTTGTCGTTGTTCTTGCATTTGCCGTTGTCCTTGCCGTCATCCTGAGCGCAGCGAAGGACCCCGAAGAACTCAACTCACGAAAACAACTCGAACCATTCAGCCCACAGTCTCGGCCCTTCGTCCATGCCCCATCATCAAGAAGGCCAACCTAAGCCTTCCCCAGCACCCGAGCCATCGCCTCACCAATCTCCGCCGGCGACTTCACCACCGTAATCCCCGCCTCCGACATCGCCTTCATCTTCTCCGCAGCCGTTCCCTCACCGCCCGAGATGATCGCGCCCGCATGTCCCATCCGTCGTCCCGGAGGAGCCGTCTGCCCAGCGATAAATCCAACCACCGGCTTCTTCACATGCTCCTTGATATACTTCGCCGCAGCCTCTTCCGCCGAGCCGCCGATCTCGCCGATCATAATGATCGCCTCAGTCTCCGGATCATCATTCAGCAGCTTCAGCGCATCGATATGCGTCGTCCCGATAATCGGGTCGCCGCCAATTCCAATCGCCGTCGACTGCCCAATCCCACGCGTCGTCAACTGATACACCGCCTCATACGTCAGCGTCCCCGACTTCGAAACAATCCCGACGTTCCCTTCCTTATGAATCCGCCCCGGCATAATCCCGACCTTCGCCTTACCCGGCGAAATCACTCCCGGGCAATTCGGCCCAATCAGCCGCGACTTCGACCGCTTCACAAAATCCCAGGTCTTCACCATATCCAGAACCGGAATCCCCTCGGTAATACAAATCACCAGAGGAACCTCAGCAGCCGCAGCCTCCAGAATCCCATCCGCAGCAAACGGCGGCGGCACAAAGATCACCGTCACATTCGCGCCCGTCTCCTTCACCGCCTCTTCAACGGTATTGAAGACCGGCCAACCCTCATGCGTCGTTCCACCCTTACCCGGCGTAACTCCACCCACGACCTTCGTCCCATACTCCGCGCAGGCCTTCGCATGAAACGAACCTTCACGCCCCGTAATCCCCTGCACAATCAGCCGCGTATTCTTATCAACCAAAACCGCCATTACTTGCCACCTTTCGCAGCCGCGACAGCCAAATCAGCAGCTTCTTTCATCGTCGCTGCCAACCACAAACTTCAAACCCGACTCCGCAAGAATCTTCCGACCCTCTTCGACATTCGTTCCCTCAAGCCGCAAAATAATCGGAATCTTCACGCCCAACTTCTTCGCAGCCGCAACCACAGCCGTAGCCAAAACATCCACGCGCAGAATCCCGCCAAAGATATTAATGAAGATCGCCTTCACATTCGGATCACTCAACAAAATCCCAAACGCATTCTCAATCTGCTCCTGGTTCGCTCCACCACCCACATCCAGAAAGTTAGCCGCCTTCCCGCCCGCGTACTCGATGATGTCCATCGTGGCCATCGCCAACCCGGCGCCGTTCACCATGCACGCAATCGTGCCATCCAGCTTGATGTAGTTCAGCGCAAACTTGCTCGCCTCGACCTCCAGCGGATCCTCCTCCGCCATATCGCGAAGCTCCTTCAAATCCTTATGCCGGAACATCGCGTTGTCATCGAAATTAATCTTGCAATCGAGCGCCAGCAGCTTGTCATCCTTCGTCGTAATAAACGGATTGATCTCCATCAGCGTCGAATCCGTCTCAACGAAAGCCTTATACAAACCCGTCATAAACTTCACGGCATCGTTAATCTGCGTCGGCTTCAATCCCAGCTTGAACGCCAGCTTCCGCGCCTGGTACGGCGCAAACCCCACCGCCGGATCGATGTACTCCTTGTAGATCAACTCCGGAGTCTTGTGCGCGACCTCTTCAATCTCCATCCCACCCGACTGCGAAGCCATAAACACAACCTTCGCCCAAGCCCGATCCAGCACCAGCCCCAGGTAAAGCTCGCGCTCGATCGCCGAGCCCTCTTCAATCAGCAACCGCTGCACCTTCTGCCCCGCAGGCCCCGTCTGGTGCGTCACCAACTGCATCCCCAGAATCGCCTTCGACGCCGCGACCGCCTCTTCCTGGATCTTCGCCAGCTTCACGCCGCCGCCCTTGCCACGGCCGCCCGCATGAATCTGCGCCTTCACCACGACAACCTTATTCCCCGCACCAAACAAGCTCTTCGCCGCGGTATCCGCCTCTTCCAGCGTGGTTGCCATCTCGCCGCCGGGAACCGGCACACTATACTTCCGCAAAATCTCTTTAGCTTGATACTCGTGAATTTTCATAGGGTGTCGTGAGAAAACGCCCGCTCGAGAAGTGTAGCGGACGCAAACAACCCATCGCAATCCGAAACTCGCACAAACGTGCGGTTATCGCCCGAACACTTTCCCCTGCGTATTTTTCCTGTCATCCTGAGCGGAGCGCAAAGCGCGCAGTCGAAGGACCCCGAAGAGCTCAACGAAACACACCCCCTCGAACCTTTTCCACCAGCCTTTTCCACCTTCGCAATGCCGTAGCTATCGCCCGAAGAAACTCGCCGGCGCTTGCTACCATTCCCTCGATGCCCAAACACGATCTCACCCGCCGCCAAATGCTCCAACTCTCCGCCGCCGGAGCAACCGCCCTCACAGCAAGACTCGCCTTCCCAAACTTCGTAGCCGCCGAACAACAACCGCCCGCAGAGCCAGCCGCCAACCTCTACGCCCAACTCCTCGAAACCTGGTGCGACGGCCTCCTCGCCCACCAATCCACCAACCCCGATCCCGCCCTCCGCGGCGCTCTCCTCTGCCCCGCCTGCGCCATCATCCACGGCCGCTGCGGCGACGCCGTCTACCCACTCCTCCGCGTAGCCCACACCACCGGCCGCGCCAAATACCTCGAAGCCGCACTCCTCGTCCACGAGTGGTCCGAGCAGCAAGTCAGCCGCGCCGACGGCAGTTGGATCAACGACGTCACCCTCAGCTCATGGAAGGGCATCACCGTCTTCCACGCCATCGCGCTCGCCGAAGCCCTCCACCACCACGGCAGCATCCTCGACACCGCCACGCGCCAGCGCTGGACCGACCGTCTCGCCCGCGCCGCAAAGTTCCTCGACACCTTCATCACCATCGAAACCGGCAACATCAACTACCCCGTCACCTCCTCCCACTGCTTCGCCATCTGCGCCCAGGTCCTCGGCGATCACCACTACCTCGACCGCGCCCACCAACTGGCCCACGCCGCACTCGACTACTTCACCCCCAACAATCTCCTCTTCGGCGAAGGCCATCCCCAAACCGCCATCACCGCCAAAAAATGCCGTCCCGTCGACCTCGGCTACAACGTCGAAGAATCCCTCCCTGCCCTCGCCCAATACGCTCTCCTCACCAACGACAAGCCAGTCCTCGACCAAACCATCGCCGCCCTCCGCGCCCACATGGAGTTCATGCTCCCCGACGGCGCATGGGACAACTCGCTGGGGCTCGCGCAACTACAAGTGGACCTACTGGGGCTCCCGCACCAGCGACGGCTGCCACCCCGCCTACGTCCTCCTCGCCCCGCACGAACCAAAGTTCCGCGAAGTCGCCTACCGCAACCTCGAACTCATGTCCGCCTGCACCCACAACAACGTCCTCTACGGCGGCCCGCACTACTCACGCCCACGGCGACCAACCCTGCATCCACCACACCTTCACCCACGCCAAATCCCTCGCCACCGTCCTCGACAGCAACGCTCCCACCTCCGCCCCCTCACCTCGTCTCACCCTCCCGCGCGACGAACCCTACACCCTCAAATCCTTCCCCGAAATCGCCACTCACCTCGCCTCCATCGGCCCCTGGCGAGCCACCGTCACCAACTACGACTTCGAATACATCGAGCGCGTCCAATCCGGCGGCGGAGGCGCAGGTGGCGGAGGCCACGCCTCAGGCGGAGCCCTCTCTCTCCTCTACCACCAACAACTCGGCCCCATCCTCACCGCCAGCATGACCGAATACCAGATGATCGAAATCTCCAACCAGCAAGTCCACCTCGACAAGCCCCACATGCCCCTCACCCCGCGCATCGAACTCGCCGACAAACAAACCTACACCAGCCTCAGCGACTTCGAAGCCACCACAACCGTCCTTCACGAAAAACGCGCCGCCAGCTAATCTCCTTCGACACCCAAGGCCGTCTCCTCACCGCCTCCCACCAACCACCCCCCACGGCGAAGCCCACTACCACCTCAACTACAACCTCACCCAATCCACCGTCGAAATCCGCGCCACCGCCGAAGCCCCCACCCAAACCCCACTCCACTTCATCCTCCCCGTCATCTCAACCTCCACCGAACCCTTCACCCAACCCGACCCCAAAACCATCCGCATCACAAAACCGAACGGCACCCTCACCATCCGCACCGACGCCCCTCAAGGCTTCGACCCCATCCCCAAAGAGCGCACCTTCAACCTCGTCCCCGGCTTCGAAGCTATCCCCATCACCATCACCATGCAGCCCAACCAACAAATCCAAATCCACTTAAGCACTTCTAGTTAACCCAGCTCCTCCAGACAAACCAGCCCTTTCAGACAAACCAGCGCTCGCAATTAGCAAACGCTTCTAGGTAAGCCAAGGCTTTAGCCTTGGCCTTTCGCACAAAGTCCGACATCGGGGCTTTAGCCCTTGGGGTATGCCGTCTTATTTGTGCCACAAATTAAGGAGCCGGCGCAAAATCCCTCAACTCCGCCACCGTCTTCGCATCCATCTGCACCAGCATCGCCACCACCAGTTCCACCGCCTGATCAAAATCCTGCCGGTTCACAATCCCGTTATGCGAATGCGTATACCGCACCGGCACCACCAGATTGATCGTCGGCGCCCCGCCATTCATCGTCTGCATCTCCGCCGAATCATCCCCATACCCCTGCACCACATCAGCCTGCAGCGGCAACCCCTTCGCCGCCGCCGTCTTCCGCGTAAACGCCACCATCTTCCTGTTCGCAATCGTGCTCGAGTCATACAAAAACATCCCCGGCCCCGCGCCCAGCTTCACCTGCGTCTCCTCCGGCCTAGCCCCCGGCTGATCCCCCGTAATTCCGCCCTCAATCGCAATCCCGATATCCGGCTTCACCACATTCACCGCCGCCCGCGCCCCACGCAGTCCAACCTCCTCCTGCGTCGTCGCTACATAGAACAACTGGTTCGCATGCGGCATCGAAGCCGTCCTCCGCATCGCCTCCAGCAGCACCGCGCATCCAATCCGGTCATCCCAACCCTTGCCTAAATAATTCTTCGTCCCATTCATCACCATGAACGGCGAATCCGGCACCACCGGATCACCCGGCTCCACTCCCATCGCCGCCACCTCCGCCGCATTCTTCGCCCCGACATCCAGAAACACCGACTCCCGCGGAAACACCCGCGTCCGCTCCTCCGGCGTAATCACATGAATATCGCGAATCCCCGTCACCGCATGCACCGGCCCCTTCGACCCGATGATCACCCAGCGCTGATCCACCAGCGCCTGGTCCAGCCATCCACCCAGCATCTGCATGCTCAGAAATCCATTCGGCGTCACTCTCCGCACCATTCCGCCCAACTCATCCATATGCGCATCGATCATGATGCGCGGCCCAGTCGTCCCCTGCTGCGCAATCACCGACCCAGTCCCGTCATACCGGATCGCGCTCCGTCGCCAGCGGCTTCATCTCGCCCACCATAATCGCCCGCACCGGCTCCTCAGCCCCCGGAGGCCCAGCCGCATTCGACAACCTCTCCAGCAGACCCACCACCCGATCCCCGCTCTGCCCCACCGCCATCTGTGCCGCAATCCCGACACAGCACGCAAGAAACGCACCTCTGACCCTACGCATCGATGTTTGCATGCGCCGAATATATCACCGCACTAACCTCCGGCCTTTTTGCCGTGCTCAAAGTCAGCACTCCAGTACATCAGTTTCCCGCCACCGCAGAAGAAAGTACCACCACCTTCTTCGGATGAGCCCTTCGCGCCTCCGCTGGCAGACGTCCCGCTCCCGCAAGCGAACGTACCGCCGCCCTCTCCACCGCGGCGTCGCTCTTCGGCGTAAGCAGAACATAAGGGACAACCTGGTCCGAGAACTCACTCCGCGAGCGCGCCGACGCGAACGGTGGCGCATGATCCCCCACAATCAAAAAGATCGTCGGCCGCGTCGCCGGGCGCAACGCAAGCTCGGCCACCGACCGATGCACATTGAACACCAGCTGATACCACGCGCACACCGCCGGAGCCTCCGCCGTAGCCGAGTGATCCGAGCAGGAAGGAGGGGCCTTCACCCCATTCGAAACCGGCACCGGCAGGTGCGAATTCAACGTCACCCAATAAATGAACTGCGGCGCATCAGAATTCTCCTGAAGCCGATCGCCGATCCACGACGCAACCGCCGCATCGCATATACCCGGAAATGGTCCGGGACACATCGGCAGTCCCTGCCCTCGCAATTGATCGCGAAACCAGGTCTCATCAAATCCGATCCTGCGATACCACTCCCCGCGGTCAAACATCCGCGCGCTGTACCCATGGACCGCCGTGCTGTGGTACCCCATTGCCCTCATTGTTTCGGGCATGCATCGTTTCAACTTCGCATCAGATGCAGTCAATAGTCCAAATCCCATCGAGCTGCCGCACAGTTCACGCGCCTCCCCCGCCACCGTCGGCCCATAGAAGGGAACGGTGCCCCGGCTCACGGTGTATTTCTCTGAAAATCGTTCGTCCGAATAGGGACGAACCAAAGACTCCTCCAGATCAACGTCAAGCGACTTCCCCCACGATTCAACCAAAATCAGAACGACATTCGGAACCGGCTCCGGCTCTTTGGTCCCTTGTGAAAGAGACGCATCTTTGAATCTGACCATGATCCTTGACGCCGCGGGCACCGAAACGTCAGTCCCGGCAAAGCGTATGTGACCGAAGCTCTCGTATTGCCGCTGGCTCTTCACCAGCGAGTAGCCCGGCGACCGGGTCAAACGCAGCGTTCCCAGTTGCCGATCCAGCCGCCCGAACGAGACGTGCCCCGTATACGTATCGACCCCCACGCACACGACAACGAAGACCAAAGCGTCGAGGCAATAACAACTCGCTCCCATCCCACTGGTCGAGTGCCCTGCGCTCGCACCGCCAGAAAACAGACCACACCCATGCAGCCCGCGACCACCACAACGTGACCCAGATGAGACGGTCCATACTCCAACAGCGATCGAGCGCTGCAGACCATGTCGAATGGGCTCATCATGTAGGTCGAATTCACCCCCCGCAGCATATCCAGCACCATCGCAATCAGCAAAAGCGAAACCGTCACCACGCGCCGAACAAACAGCGACAGAACTCCAATCGCCAGCAACTCAACATTGAACAGCCCCTTCATCAGAAACCCCATCGAATAGCTCGCAATCCAGAAGGGAAGATTGACGGCGACAAGATAGACAAAGAAGAAGAATGAAGCTCGAACTTCCTTGAGGGCCCAAAAACGCCGTGACATCGCAACTCCCTGTTGTCGACGTTATCGGCTCAAGCTGCATATCGATTAGGAATAGCGACAGACATCGAACATCGCTGTCCCAAAACGAAACTCGCGCAGTCACTGGCAGGCAACCGCCTCGTAACGAAATCGCAATCACCCACCACAACACACCCACCTGCTACCCTTAAATCCAATGCCCCTCCAGCCCTACCTCAAACGAATCATCGAAGGCCACGAGACCCTCTCCCGCGCCGACTCCGCCGAACTCCTCCGCACCATCCTCCGCGGCGAAGCCACCGAACTCGAACTCGCCGCCCTCCTCGGCTCCCTCGCCACCCGCGGCCCCGCCCCCACCGAGATCGCCGGCTTCGTCGACGCCATGCGCGCCGCCGCCACTCCCGTCCCACTCACCGACGCCGAACGTCTCCTCCTCGTCGACACCTGCGGCACCGGAGCCGACTCCAGCGGCACCTTCAACATCTCCACCGCCGCCGCCCTCGTCGCCGCCGCCGCCGCCGACGCCGAAATCCTCGTCGCCAAACACGGCAACCGCGCCGTCACCTCCGCCTGCGGTTCAGCCGACGTCCTCGAAGCCCTCGGCATCCCCGTCGACCTCTCCCCCGCCGACGGCGCAGCCTCCCTCCGCAAACATCGCTTCGCCTTCTTCCACGCCCCCTCGCTGCACCCGGCCATGAAGACCGTCATGCCCGTCCGCCGCGCCCTCGGCATCCGCACCATCTTCCATCTCGTCGGCCCGCTCTCCAACCCCGCCGGAGCCTCCGCCCAGGTCATGGGCGTCTACGCCCCACACCTCGTCCCTCTCGCCGCCGAAGCCATGCGTCCTCCTCAACACCCGCCACGCCTTCGTCGTCCACGGCGAAACCGGAACACCGCAAACGGTAACGCCAGCCGGCTATGGACGAGTTCTCCATCTCCGGCCCCAGCCACTTCGCCGAAGTCCACAACGGCATCGTCACCCTCTCGCACCATCACCCCCGAAGACGTCGGCCTCACCCGCGCCCCCATCGAAACCCTGCAAGGCGGCGACGCCCGCACCAACGCCCCGATCCTCACCGCCATCTTCGCCGGCGAACCCAGCCCCCGCCGCGACATCGTCCTCCTCAACGCCGCCGCCGTCCTCGTCACCGCCGACCTCGCCCCCGACCTCCCCACCGGCATCGCCCTCGCCGCCAAAACCATCGACTCCGGCGCCGTAACCGACCTCGTACTCAGTTCTCCAAATCCCAGCAACCCTCTAAGTTCCAGTTCTCAGTTGCCGTTCTCCGTTTTTTCTGACAACTGAGCAACTGACAACCCCTCCCGCACCCGCCACGGAACCCCGACCCGCCTCCTCGCGTACTATCTCTGCAACAATCAGGAGAAGCACCCATGTCGACCTACCCACCGCCAGCCCCCTCGCTCGACCATCCATGTCACCACTGCCTTCGAACTCCCCGGCCACCGCATCGTCCGCAACATCGGCATCGTTCGCGGCATCGTCGTCCGCTCCCGCAACATCTTCGCCACCATCGGCGCCGACCTCCAGACCCTCGTCGGCGGCGACATCACGCTCTTCACCGAGCTCTGCGAAAAAACCCGCCAGGACTCCTACGCCATGATGACCCTGCACGCCGCCCAGCTCGGCGCCAACGCCGTCATCGCCGTCCGCTACGACGCCAACGAACTCATGCAGGGCGTCACCGAAGTCCTCGCCTACGGCACCGCAGTCGTCGTCGAACCCATCTAGTTATCAGTTGTCAGTTTTCCCGTTCTCAGGAAAGGCGAATGGCATCTCGGACTCTACTCGAGAACTGAGAACGGAGACGGAAACTGACAACTTCCCTATCCCCGCGCCTCAAACACCATATTGAACGGCGTCTCCGTAGCCTTGCGGAAGTGGGTAAATCCTCCACCCCGCACCACCTTCTCCATCCTCGCCGGCCCCGCCTGCGCTCCCAGCCCCATCCCAACCTCCTGCGCCAGCGAACAAGGCACGCAGACCGTAGCCGAAGCCGAATAATAGATCCGCCCAATCGGATTATGGTTCGCCGTCGCATCATCATTCGCAAACGGCTCCACAATCATCCACGTCCCGCCCGGCGCCAGCGTCGTCTTCACATGCCCCGCCGCGCCCACCGGATCGCCCATGTCATGCAGACAATCGAAGAACGCGACCAGGTCATAATCCTTCCCCGGAAAATCCTTCGCCGAAGCCACCGCAAACGTCACTCGATCCGAAACGCCCGCAGCCTTCGCCTTCTCCCTAGCCTTCTCCACCGACGGCCGCATGATAATCAAACCCAAAAAACTTCGACTTCGGATACGCCTTCGCCATCAGCAGCGTCGACGCGCCATGCCCGCACCCAATATCCGCCACGCGAGCACCCGCCTTCAGCTTCGCCTCCACACCCTCCAGCGCCGGAATCCAAGCTCGAAATCAGGTTCGCAAGGTAGGTCGGCCGAAAGAACCGCTCACACCCTTCAAACAACCCCTTCTCATGCTCGTGCCAACCCATCCCCTTGCCCGTGCGATAGATCTCCGTCAGCTTCTCTTCATCCTTCATCACCGAAGCCAGCATGTGATAAAACCCCGGCAGATGCACCGGCGAATCATCCAGCGCCAGCACCAGCGCCTGCTCCGGAGTCATAAAAAACTTCCCCTTCGCCGCGTCATACTGCACCAACTGCCCCGCGGCATTCGCATTCAACCACTCGCGAACATACCGCTCCGCCGTCCCCGTCTTCTTCGCCAGCTCCGCCGGAGTCACCGGCACCCCATCTCCCATCGCCCGGTAAAGCCCCAGCTTGTCTCCAATCAAAATCAGCGGAGCCTGCATCGCCGCGCCCATATCCTGAACCGCTCGTCCCAACAACGCATTCAACGCATCCGGATTCACCTCACGCTCCTGCGCTTGTATCTGCTGTCGTGTAGCCATAGCGCATCTCCTCGGAAAAATATTCCGGGATTGCCACGACGTCAACCGTTTGTGTGCTTGGAGCAGAAGTAAGAGCAGGCGCACGAGCCGGCACAGTTATGTCGCGCAGATCCCCGGGGCCGCCAACTGGCCAAGAGCATACGCGCCCACCCTCCCCACCGTCAACAACCCAGCCCACACGCACAAACAAGAGCCCACACGCACAAACAGAAAAGAGGTGTCCTCTGAGCGAAGCGAAAACCGTAGTCGAACATAAATAACAAGAAAGAGGTGTCTTCCTGAACGAAGTGCAAAGCGCATAACTTCATTGACAAGAAAGAAGTGTCATCCTGAGCGAAGCGCAAAGCGCGCAGTCGAAGGACCTGCATTTTCACGTCCGCCAAACAAGAAGCCAGGGAGAAAGCTAACTACCCGCATCCCGCAAGCACAAAATCCAACGCCCGCGCACCTTAAAGCGAGAGCGCCTCTTCCATCCAACTCTTTCGCCAATTAGTCAGCTTCGCAACCGCGAGTCCCATAACGTAAACTAACCGCAGTAAAAAACTCCCCCGCGGCGGCAGGTATGCGTGAAAGTCTTGCAGTTCTTCCTTGGTGTTTTAAATCGCTTCACTCACTACGAATTCATCCAATGCAAGATGTGCGGTAAGCCAGGCCGAAGATCCAAAATGCTCGAGAATCTTGGGTACTATTACTGCGCCATCGACCAAAAACAGTTTCTGGCAGCAAGAACAGCAACTTCCGCCGCAGTGCGCAACTCGATCCCGTCACCCATCCCGACAAACGCTTTCGAAACACAGCGCCTTCACTCCGAATAATCCTGTCCAAAGCGAAGGCGCGATCTGCAGGCCTGAAGACGTGCGTCAATTCACCGTGATTCGAGTAGCCGCAATCGTGCCCGTCACCGGACCACCCTGCGCAACTCCATTCATGTCGTACACCTGAAACGTAAAGTTCCCCGAGTAGCTCTTGCCGTCGCGAGATACCGTGATGACATCGTCGATCGTGAACGTGCCGGTTGCGGTTCCCGGCGTACTGCCAGGAGTGAAAAGCCAGCCGAGATGATGAAGCTTCACGGTTCCCGCCACCTGCTTCCATACTCCATAGCAAATATTTCCCGCTTCCGGTGGCAGGAACGCCGCTTCAAACTCCGTCCCATCGCTGTGCCACATATCGAACGTATCGTTGAACAACCCCCCACCGGTCATCGTGTAAATCACATGCCACAGCCCCACGATCGAGGTACTCTCCGCGCCGCCAAACGGGTTACCTTCCGCCTGAGCCATCATCGGCATTTTGATCGGACTTTTTGGCCCACCGCCCGACAAAATGCCACACACAGCGTTAGCCCTCGCTGCACCCAACATCAATCCCGCTAACGCCAGCATCGCGCAAACAACCCCAGCCCTCGGCTTCATAATTCGAATCATGTCCTTCTCCTTTTTCGTCTCATCGAGCGACGTGCGCCCAAGTCTGCGGCGAGTAGGAGCTTTACGCAATGCCCCCAGGGCGATTTGTTTCTCCCCGTCTAATCTCATCAGCATCAATGCTTAGAAGATTTTGTCCCTGCCACAAAACCCTCCGACCATGCAAAATCTCGGTAAAGCACCGGTGCTAAACTCTCATCTCACAGGTACAGGGGGTGTGGAGTGGCGGTTTCGCCGACCCAGGACATGGTTCGCTTCGGCCTGTTCGAACTCGACCTCAGGGCCGGACAGCTCAGCAGGAACGGAGCAAAGATCCGCCTGCCCCAGCAGTCGCTTCAACTCCTCACCGCGCTCCTCGAGCGCCCCGGCGAAATTCTGTCCCGCGAAGAACTCACCCAACGCCTTTGGTCCTCAGACGTCTTCGTCGACTTCGACCACGGCCTCAACAAATCCATCCAGAAACTTCGCGACGCCCTCGGCGACTCCGCCGACTCCCCTCGCTACATCGAAACCATCCCCCGCGTCGGCTACCGCTTCATCGCCCCCGTCAACAACGGAACCCGCCTGCAAGAGCAACAGCCCGACCCGCCGCCGCACAGCCAACGCAAGATCTTCCCCCCGCGCAACCCCCAGCTTCCGTCACCGAAAACAAGAAAAAATCGTGGTGGCCCCTGCTCGCCGCCTGCCTAGCCGTCTTGGCCGTCGTTACCGGCTGGCTCATCCATAGGCGACCCCCCGCAGCCGAACCCATCCACTCCCTCGCCGTCCTGCCCCTCGACAACCTCTCCGGCGATCCCGCACAGGACTACTTCGCCGACGGCATGACCGACGAACTCACCACCATGCTCGCCAAAGACTCAACCCTCCGAGTCATCTCCCGAACCTCCGTCATGCAATACAAAGGCGCGCGCCGCCCCCTGCCCCAGATCGCCCGCGAACTCGGCGTCGACGGCATTCTCGAAGGCTCCATCGCCCGCTCCGGCGACAAAGTCCACATGACCATCCAGCTCATCCAGGCCTCCAGCGACACCCACATCTGGGCCGAGAGCTACGATCGCGCCGCCAACGACGTCGTCTCTTTACCCAGCGAAGCCGCACAGACCATCGCAAAGCGCCTCCACTCCGCCGTGCCTCAGCCCACCGCCCAGCGCTACGTAAATCCCGAAGCCCACGACGCCTACCTCCGCGGGCGCTATATCTGGTTCCATGGCGACAACGAGCCCGCAGGGAAGTACTTCAAGAAAGCAACGGAGCTGCAACCTGACTACGCACCCGGCTGGGCCGGCCTTTCCAGCTACTACGGTCAGGGCGCTTTCGACGAACTCGACCCCAGAGTTGCCATTCCGCTGGGAATAGAAGCAGCGAAAAAGGCTGTCGAACTTGATCCCTCCCTCTGCTGGGCTCACCTATCGCTAGGCGCCATGATGTTCTTCAACTGGAACTGGGTTCAAGCCGACCAGGAAGTAATGCGCTCCTATGAACTCGATCCTGACTTCGCCGAGGGGTATCACTTCCGCGCAAAGATGTTGAACGCATATGGCCGCCACGAGGAAGCCATTGAGTTGGAAAAAAAAGCGATGGAACTGGATCCGTTTGAGCGCCCCTTCGCGATGGGACTCGTCTTACTCGAGGCGCGCCAGTTCGACGCAGCCATCGACGACATTCGTTCAAGGCTGGAAGCTGACCCTCAGGACCTCGGCCTTCATTGGATGCTCACCGAATGCTACCGCCGCAAAGGCGATCTGAAAGAGGCGGCAAAGGAGTGGGAGAAATCTGAGCTGTTGTCAGGCAACAAAGAGGAAGCCATGAATGTCCACCGCACCTATGAAAAGGGCGGCTATTCAGCTCTGCTCGTTCGACAGGTGAGCAAATTCAAGAAGAAATCCGCAACCCAGTACGTCTCTCCTTTTCAGTTCGCCCTTCAATATGCCCAACTCGGCCGCCGGGAGGAAACCATCGCGATGCTGGAAGAAGAGTTCCAGCAGCGGTCGCCGTACTTACTTTTCATCCAGAACGACCCCGCCTACGACTTCCTCCACTCCGATCCGCGCTACCGCTCCCTCATCAAACGCATCGGCCTCCCACCAGCCTGGTAAACCCAGTAAGAACTACGTCGAAATCATCCACACATACCTCACTGGTATATTTCTCTTCACACAATTCGCTTCACGGAGATAATCATGGCTCGAGTCACCGGCATCGGCGGCGTCTTCCTTCGCGCACGCGACCCCAAATCCCTCAGCGCCTGGTACGCCAAACACCTCGGCATCCAACTCGCCGACTACGGCGGAGCCACCTTCCTCTGGTCCGACGAAATTCCCGCCACCACCGGCATGACCACCTGGTCGCTCTTCCCCGAAAACACGACCCACTTCGGCAGCGGCACCCAGCAGGCCATGATCAACTACCGCGTCGACGACCTCGACGCACTCCTCACCCAACTCGCCGCCGCCAACGTCACCATCGACCCCAAGCGCGACGAATACGACTTCGGCCGCTTCGCCTGGATCACCGACCCCGAAGGCAACCGCGTCGAACTCTGGCAGCCCATCGCCGACACACCGCCTACATCCTGACGCTCAAACCAGCGTCTTGCCAACTCGACGTAGCCTTGATCCCCGCTAGCCGGCAACGGCGCAGCGCCCTCAGCCTCGAACCTCGTGAGATCATCATCATGACTCGCCATCATCAAACGCCAAACCCCTGCCTCATCATCAACCGCCGCACAATCAAAAACCCGAGAGACGCGCGAAGATCATCGCCATCACAAACCGCAGATGCCCCGCAACCGGCGCAGCAACACCCGCGCCAGTCCATACCGCAAGATAAGCCGCGATACACATCGGGCACTTCGGCAGCAACACCAGCATCGTGCCCGACCCAACACAAGCACCCGCACTTCGCCACGACCGCGCAGCCGAACCGCCCCTAGCATCCGGCCGCGCCTCACAGCATCGCATCTCGCTCATAACTCCTCCGAGCCAGCATCATCACCGCATCACAGGTTCAACGTCACCGATGCGTTATCCAGCACCTTCACCCACTTCGGATCGGGCGAAGCAGACGCGCCATACTCGTCATGCCAGTTCCACCACTTGTACGGCGCACTCTGCGGATACCCCTCCGGCGAATCCTCCCACAACTCCTGCCGTCCCAGCGGAGTCATATCCAGATAGCTCCACGTACTCCCCATCGCCTCGTCGCCGCGGTTGTTGATGAAGTACGTGCGAAACACCTTGTCGCCCTCGCGGTAGAACACATTGTGTCCATGCCACTCATCCACGCCAAAGTCCTTATCGAAGCTGTCCGTGATCGTGTACCACGGCATCACCCAACCCATCCGCGCCTTCACGCGCTCAATATCCGCCTGCGGAGCACGCGATGCAAACACAAGCGTAGTGTCGCGAGCGTTCAGATGTGACAGATGCGAAATCTGGTCCGCACCCAGCGAGCAGCCCCGGCACGCATGATCCGGCCAGCCAAACACGCCCGGCTCAAAGAACGCGCGATACAGAATCAACTGCCGACGCCCATCGAACAAATCGAGCAAACTCGCCTTCCCCTTAGGCCCGACAAACTCATACTCCTTCTCAACCGCCATGCCAAGGCATCCGCCGACGCTCCGCAGCCATCGCATCCCGCGCGTGAGTCACTTCCTTCTCCTTCACCAGCAGCTTCTGCCGCGCCGCCTCCCACTCCTCAGCCGACACAACCGGTGGCGTCTTCATCTTCATCCCGCTCTCCATAGTCTTCTCCATGTCTTCCTCCTTTGTCGTTCCGTTCAACGTCTGCCGCCACGCTTCAACGCAGCAGATCGAATCCTCGTCCAACATACTGTCCCCACCCCCTTCAACGGTCTCGGGATCATGAGCGATCGACCCCATCGCCCGATGCACAAACTTCAGCCGCGTCACGCCGTTCTCTTCGCTCAGCCTGTACTGCAAATTCGACACCGCCGGATACGACATAAACAGCGGCCCCCAGATCTCCAGCAGCGTCGGCGTTTTAATCGCCTGCACATTGCCCCAGAAGTGCCCCGCGCCATCTCCCAAGATCGCGATACCATCGCCCTCCCGGCCACGCCTCCAGCACCATCGGCATCTTCTTCTCCGGCGTCTCATTCTCCGGTCCCATCTGCTCCAGAATCGTCTCGAAGACCACATCGATCGGTGCCGCAATCTCCTCTTCCTTCACAATCTCAAGCGTATAAACCGACTGTTCGGCAATCGTTGCTGACATCACTCCTCCTGGTTTCAATTCTTGGAATCCGCTGCCTTGTTCTCTCGCGCAATCCGATCCATCGCCTTCTGCTCAGCCCGTTCCTTGATGCGGCTGATCTGATGAGTCCAATAACGCTCATAGGTCTTCACCCAGTCATGCACCGTCTTCAACTTCGAAGCCTCCAGCCGGTACATCCTGTGCTGTCCGCGCTTCACAACCGTCACCACACCAACCTTGCGCAGCACGCCGAGATGCTTCGACACCGCAGGCTGCGCCAGCCTCACCCGCGCAACCACATCGTTCACGGCCCACTCCTGCCCATCGTTCAGCAGACCGATAATCTCGCGCCGCCGCGGCTCCGCGATTGCATTGAAAACATCGGTCGTAGTCGCCGCTCGTGCCATGCCAATACATATATTCCTAAATAGGAATATATGTCAAGCGGCCTTCGGGAAAAATTTAGCGCCGAAGGCCGAGGCCGAAAATCAACCTCCCCGTACCCGCAAGAAAGTCGTCATCCTGAACGGAGTGAAGGATCCCCGCATTTCGCCGTTGCTTGTTCCTGCTTCCCCATAGAGCGACTATGGCTGTACCCAGAAAAAGGTCGTCATCCTGACCCTGAGGGAAGCCGAAGGGGAAGGATCCCCGCATTTCGCCTTGGCCCTTATCCCTGCTACGAATCGAAAACCCCAACCCATTGCAATCCATCAAAAATAGCGACATACTCTGTACTCTCCCGCAATCAGGAGCTAGCCATGTCGTCCGAACCCAACGTCCAGCAAGCCGTTCCCTTCTTCATGGTCACCAACATGGAAGCCTCTCTCCGCTTCTACGTCGACGGGCTCGGCTACAAGCGCACCAAACAATGGATCGTCGACGGCAAGATCCGCTGGTGCTGGCTCGAACTCGAAGGCGCATCCCACATGCTCCAGGAGTACAACCCCGGCAAGGCTCCCTCCAACAAGCGCGGCGAAGGTGTCTCCATCTGCTTCCAATGCAGAGACGCTCTCGCGATCTACCACAACGCAATCGCAAAAGGCCTCAAGCCTCAGCGGCCCTTCGTCGGAAACAACATGTGGGTCACCATCCTCACCGACCCCGACGGCTACAAACTCGACTTCGAAAGTCCCACCGACGTCCCCGAAGAAACCGTCTACTCCGACACGATGGAGTTATCCACACCCACCCAAAAATAAATCTCAAAACCGTGGCGTATTTTTCGTCACCATAAACTCGTCCATCAACTCACCACGTTTCACCACGCATCCACCACAAACTCACCACAAAATACCACGTAAAAAATCACGCTTTTTCGCAAAACCCCCTGTAAAAACGCCACTCCACCACGCCAAACAATTAACGCCCAAAAATCCACCACAATCCCCTTTACCATCCCGAAATGACCAATCCCACCCCCGGCCGCATCGAAGTCATCACCGGCCCCATGTTCTCCGGCAAATCTGAAGAACTCATCCGCCGCCTCAAACGAGCCCGCATCGCCCGCCAGCGCGTAGCCTGCTTCAAACCCGACATCGACCTCCGCTACCACCGCACCGCCATCGCCAGCCACAGCGCCCAGACCCACGACGCCGCCGTCATCACACCCACATCCGAAAGCCTGAAGATAGAGCTCTTTGAGTCCGGCCGCATCAACGACGTCGACGTCATCGGCCTCGACGAAGTCCAGTTCTTCGACCACGGCATCATTCATCTCGCCATGGAACTCGTGCACCTCGGCAAACGCGTCATCCTCGCCGGCCTCGACACCACCTTCGCCAACGAGCCCTTCGGCCCCGTCCCCAACCTCATGGCCCTCGCCGACGAAGTCACCAAACTCTCTGCCGTCTGCATGGTCTGCGGAGCACCCGCCATCCACACCCAGCGCCTCGGCCAAAGCCAGGAACTAGTAGTCGTCGGCGCAGCCGGCCTCTACGAAGCCCGCTGCCGCACCCACTTCGAACCCTTCACCGACGAACACCACTCCGAGCAACTGGAACTCCTGTCCACCGAAAAGTAACCGCCGAGCAACGCGAGGCCCCACGCCTCCACCTCGCCCAGACAAGGTACACCCGCCACGAAGTGGCCGCCCGGATCGGGGTCCCCGCAAACAGGTCTTCGTTTGCGGGGTGACACCGCGCAGGCGGCCCGTCCGGCAGGACGTATCAGTGCTTGCTCACCATATCCATCACATCCTTACGCAGCGCCAGCGAACTCGCCAACCGCGCGTAATACATGTGTCCCCCCGGATACTCATGCACCTGTATCCGCGTCGGATCGCCCATAATCGGAATCTGGCTCACCGTCAGCACCGACCCCATGAACGGGCAGGAAAGATCCGCCCATCCATGCGCAATCACCACGCGCAGCTTGGGATCCGTCGCAACAGCTACGCGAAGATCTGTCGCCGAAGCCGAACCCGAGAAACGCGCCATTGCGTCCGCCCCGGTCCCAGTTCTGATTCACTTCACTCGACAGCGCGTTATACCGCGCATCCGTCTTCCAGCCCACGGTTCGCGTCACAAAGTCCACCATCGCTGTCGTCGTCGGCGCAATAATACTCAACAGAATCGGGTCGTTCGTCTCCTGCGTCGGGTTGTAAGGAAACGGATCGTACGCCGTCACATTCGGGTCATACCGGCTCCCCAGCTTGCCTGTCTCGCGAAACTCCTCGCGCAGAAATGCCTGCGTCTCCAGCCGTCCGCCCGACTCTTTCACAAACTTCGGATCAAGCCCCGTCAACTCAGTGACCTTCGCCACCAGCCGAGGCGTCGCCGCCGGGTCACTATTGCCCGCCAGCAAGTCCTGCAGCATATTGGCCACGCGTGTAGTCGATCACCGCCGCCATGTTCTCGTTCGTCAGCTTGCCCTGCCGCTCATAGTTCGCCGCAACGATCGAAGGCAGCGTCAGCATCCACGGAATCGGCGAAAGATCCGGCGATCCCGACTGCGGCGCCAGCGCCGGCGACACCAGCACCAGCCCATTCACCGCCACGCCAATCTGCGACTGCAGATAAGCCGTCAGCCTCGGTCCGCGATACCCGCCATAGCTCTCGCCAACAATGTACTTCCGCGACTGCAGTCGTCTGATTCTTCACCAGCCAGTCGTACACGCACTTCGACAGATACTCGATGTCCTGATCCGGCCCATAGAACTGCTTCTTCGCCTCATCCATCGACACCAGCGACCGCGAGAACCCCGTCCCGATCGGGTCGATAAACACAATGTCCGTAAAGTCCAGCCACGTCCCCGGATTATCCATCAGCGTCGCCGGATCAGAAGGGCTCTGCCCCTCCGCACCAAACGCCACTCTCTTCGGCCCAATCGCGCCCAGGTTCAGATACACCGAAGCCGCGCCCGGTCCGCCGTTGAACGCAAACGTCACCGGCCTGTCCTTGCCCTCCATCGTGTACGCGGTATAAGACCACCTCGCCGCTCAACGCGCCCTTACTGTCCCGCACCGCCAGCGTTCCCACCGTCACCGTGTAGTGCAGCGTCTTGCCGTCCATCTGGATGCTCTGCTCTACATGAGCATCCGGCGGCAGCGGTGGCTCCGTCATCGCCATTCCAGGAGTAGCCGCCGTCTTCGGCTCGGCCGGCTTCGCGTCCGTCGCTGCTGGTTTCGTCTCCGGCGCAGCTTCCTGCGCTGGCGGACCGCCGCCGCGTCTTCCCTGCTGCGCCAGCTGCAGACGAAAGGCCGGTTGCTGAAGCAACGCCAAAAAGGCACAAGAAGACGACGAACTTCTGAAGGGGACCAAAGTCTGGCTGAAATCATGATCCAGATTTTACATACATATCCCCGAGCGCCATACAACTCGCCGAAATACTTCGGTATCTCTCAAGTGGAAGCCGATTGGAGATATGCCCTATGCGCAACACCCTCGCCGCACTCACGCTTTGCCTTCTCGCCGTTCCCGCCTTCGCCAAGCCAAAGAATGAAATCGTCGTTCCCATCAAGACCAGCACCGGCGAAGACGCCGGCACCGCCACCTTCCAGCAGGACAAGAGCAAACTCATCATCAAGGTCAATCTCAAAAACCTTCCCGTCGGCGAACACGCCGTCCACATCCACGCCAAGCCTCTCTGCGATGCCCCCGACTTCAAGACCGCCGGCGGCCACTTCAACCCCGAGAACAAGCAGCACGGCTTTCAAAACCCCATGGGCCACCACGCCGGCGACTTCCCCAGAACGTCATGATCGGCGAAGGCCACGTCGGCCAGGCCACCTTCAAGGTCGACTACCTCTCCCTCGACCCCACCTCCGCCGAACAGCATCATCGCCAACGGCGGAACCTCCATCGTCGTCCACGAGAAGGCAGACGACATGAAGACCGACCCCGCCGGCAACTCCGGCAACCGCATCGCCTGCGGCGTCATCACCGCGCCAACCCCCTAAACGACTCGGCATTCGCTGGCCATTGAACCAACCGGAACGCCCATGCGTACTAGCAAACATGGGCGTTCTGCACATGGCGATTCCGATCTCGGCGAAGGGCAGGCCATCGAGCCTCAAATCCGCGCCACGGCGCGTACCGCGCCCCATCTCGCATGCCGATTCCGCCCCGCAGGCCCTCCAACAAATCAATCCGGTTCCCGGTCCACGCGGTACACTTCCCCTACCGGCAAAACCATACCCTTAGAGGCGAAGTTGGAGCGAACCCCAGAACAGGAAGCAGCAAACGAAGCACTCGCCAAACTGGTTCGCCAGTGCATGGCGGGCGATTCGCAGGCCTGGCAGCAACTTGTCGTCTCCCAGCACCGCCGTATCTACGCCATCTGCTACCGTTTCACCGGCTCCGGCACCGACGCCGAGGACCTCACCCAGGACGTCTTCCTCAAGCTCTACAAGAACCTCGCCAGCTTCGACACCCAAAAGGGCAGCTTCCAGACCTGGATCACCACGCTGGCCCGCAACCTCCTGGTCGACCACTTCCGCCGCACCCGCCTCGACCGCGCCTCCGACTCCCTCGACGCCACCTTCGACGGCGAAGAGGACGGCCCCACCATGGCCGACCGGCTCGCCGACCCCCGGCCCTCCCAGGAGCAGCACGTCGCCGGCCTCGAGCTCAAAGTCCGCGTCCAGAGCGCGCTCAAACAGCTCTCCCCGAGCTTCGCGAAGCGGTTATTCTTCGCGATCTGGAAGATATGGATTACAAAGAGATATCGCAGGTTCTCCGCATCCCCGAAGGAACGGTAAAAAGCCGCATCAGCCGCGGCCGCGGGGAACTTGCAAGGCTTCTGCAACGTATAGAAAGGTAGGTGACATAGTGCTAGAGAGAGGTGTTAAAGTGGCAGACTTCAACCAATTCGGCAGCGTAAAGCCCGGCCAGGGCGGCAATCCGCAGCACTGCGCACAGTGTGAAGCGATGCTCGCCGACGCGCTCGACGGCACCCTCTCCGCCGCAGATCAGGCCACCTTCGACCTCCACATGGTCGGTTGCCCCAGTTGCTCCGCCATGCTGGCCGACGCCCAGCGCGGAGCCGCCTGGATGGAGATGCTCAAGTCTCCCCGGCCCGAGCCGCCCACCACCCTGCTCGAACGCATCATCGCCCAGACCAGCGGCAAAGCACGCCGCCTCTGGCCAACCCGCCCATCGTCCTCGGCAGCAACGACCGCCTCCGGACCCATCCCCGCACACCATCCTCGGCCGCCCCACTCTCGTTCCCGCCGCAGGCATCCAGCCCGCCTTCGCCTCCGCCAACGTCCTTCCCTTCCGCACCCGCATCACCCACGGCTTCCGCTCCCTCGGCCAGACCATGCTGCAGCCTCGTCTCGCGATGACTGCTGCCATGGCCTTCTTCTCCATCGCCCTCACCCTGAACCTCACCGGCGTTCGTCTCAGCGAGCTTCGCGCCAGCGACCTCAAGCCCTCCAGCATCATGCGCAGCTGCCTACGAGGCCAAGGCGAGGGTCGTCCGCTACTCCGACAATCTTCGCGTCGTCTACGAACTCGAATCCCGCGTCCGCGACCTGCAACGCTCCTCGGACGACGATCGGATCAACCGGATCCACCGCACCCACCAATCCGCCCCAGCACGACCAAAACCGCCGGCCAGCAACCCAGCGATCCAAATCAGAAGCCAGGCAGCCAGAAGCCAGACCAGAAACAGACCAAGCCCAACCCCGGCTCCAGCCGCCGCGAATCCCCCGGCGGCAACATCCAGCTGGTCGAGTCTGTTCGCACCCAGGCCCCTCCCCCCTTCGCTACACAAGCTTTTGTTGTCTTTACTCCCAGCGTCTTTAAGCAAGAAGGGGGATTGGTATGAACTGCGCAAACCATCCTGATCGTGAACGTATTGCCTTTTGCCAGAACTGCGGCAAGCCACTCTGCCAGGAGTGCACCCGCGTCGTTGGCTCTGCTGTCTTCTGCGAACCCTGCCTTGCCGCCAAACTTCCGGAGCCGGCGCGCCTCCTCCGGCGCAGCGCAGGAGCTCCCACCGACCCAAAGCAACCTGGAGCCCCAGACGATACAGCCTGGCAATGGCGAGCAGCCATCCCTCCCGGCTCCAGCCTCCGGCAGAGCCCAACCCCGGCCTCGCCGCCCTGCTCGGCTTCATCCCCGGCGTCGGCGCCATGTACAACGGCCAGTACGCCAAAGGCGTCGTGCACCTCATCGTCTTCGCCATCCTCGTCTCGCTCGCCAACGAGAACGGCATCTTCGGCCTCTTCATCGCCGGCTGGGTCTGCTATCAGGTCATCGAGGCGCACCACACCGCCAGAGCCCGCCGCGACGGCACGCCGCTCCCCAATCCCTTCGGCCTGAACGATCTCGGCGAACGCCTCGGCTTCGGCAAAGCCTGGCCGGCAGCTGCCACCCCAACCAGCACCGCCGCTTCGCAAGCCGCCCCCCGATCCGCACTCCAGCCCGCCGGCAGCCCCTACACCGCCACCGCCTCCCGGCTACGCCCCGCCCGGCTGCAGCCAGCTTGGAGCACCCCTCCTGGGACAGCTACGCTCAGCCAGCCCGTACCGCCCTATCCGCCTACCGGCTACCCCGGCACGCCATATCCGGAACCGCTGGCTATCCCGGCTACCCCGTCGACCCCAATCTCGTGCCCTCCCGCGTAACCGTTTTCCCGCCGGCGCCCTCTGGCTCATCGGACTCGGCTGCCTCTTCCTCATCGGCAACGCCGGCCTCTTCCACACCTTTCCCATTCACCGCCTCGTTCCCTTCTTCCTCATCGGCCTCGGCGTCTGGCTCTTCGTCCGCAGGATGACCGACACCGGCACCGGCATCGCAGACGACGGCACCCCCGGCTACCAGTTCCGGCTCTTCCGCGCCCTTCGCGGCTCCGTCTGGGTCATTCTCATCGGCGTCCTCTTCCTGCTGGACTCCTTCGACATCCTCTCCTGGGGTCACAGCTGGCCCCTCATCATCATCGTCGCCGGCCTGATGGCCATCTTCCAGCGCGTCTCCTACAGCTCAGCCATGTCCGCAGCCTACCCCTATCCCGCGCCACCCACCCGCTCCACCGCCCACCATCCCCAGCCGATCCCGGCACCGCCATCGTCCCCTCCAACCAGCACGATCAGGAAGGGAGATAAGGCCATGGGAAACTATCCTCCTCCACCCTACCCCCTCCGGTCCACCTCCCGGTCCGCCCTACGGAAACGACTGGAAGTATCAGCGCCGCATCCTCAAAGAGCAGGCCCGTGCCCAGCGCGACATGCTCCGCGCCCAGCGTGACGCCTACCGCTACCAGACCCGCAGCCTCCGCCGCAGCTCCATCCTCGGCCCCCTCGTGCTCATCACCATCGGCATCGTCTTCCTGCTCGTCCAGACCGGCCGCCTCGCAGGGCTCACCGCCTATGGGACTGGTACGGCCGCTTCTGGCCCTTCCTGCTCGTCGGCGCCGGCGTCATCATGCTCCTCGAGTGGGCCTACGACCAGTACGCCCAGTCCGACTCCGACCCAGCCCCGCTATCGCCGCCGCGTCGGCGGAGGCGTCTTCACCCTCCTCATCCTCCTCGGCATCACCGGCGTCATCTTCAGCGGCATCCGCAACGGCGGCCGCAGCAAGACTCTTCAACGGCCTCAACATCAATCAGGACAACCTCGACGAGTTCCTCGGCGACAAACACGAGAGCGACCAGACCCTCGCCCAGGCCTTCCCCGCCGGCGCCACCCTTCAAGTCAACAATCCCCGCGGCGACGTCACGATCTCCGGCACCAGCGACGACAACCAGATCCACGTCGCCGTCCACAAAGAGGTCTACACCCGCTCCGACTCCGACGCCGACAGCCAAGGCCCAGCGACTCAGCCCCAGCATCAACGCCAGCGGCAACAACGTCATCCTCAACGTTCCCGGCATGGACGGAGCCCGCGCCGACCTCACCATCACCCTGCCCGCAGCCGCCGCCACCACCGTCACCGCCAACCACGGCGACGTGAAGATCACCGCCATCAAAGCGCCGGTCAACATCACCGCCAACCACGGTGACATCGAACTCAGCGCCATCACCGGCGACATCACCACCCACATCAACAACGGCGGCTCCGACATCTCCGCCCACAGCGTCACCGGCTCACTCTCCATCGAAGGCCACGGCCACGACACCACCATCTCCGACCTCAGCGGCCCCGCTCACCATGCGCGGCGAGTTCTTCGGCGACAGCCCACTTCGAACGCATCCGCGGCCCCATCAAGTTCCACACCAGCCGCACCGACTTCCAGCTCGCCCGCCTCGACGGCCAGATCGACATCAGCACCAACGCCGACCTCTCCACCAGCGAAGCCGTCGGCCCCCTCACCCTCACCACGCACAGCCGCAACATCACCCTCGACCGCGTCGCCGGCGACGTCTCCGTCACCAACCGCAACGGCTCCGTCGACGTCACCAGCGCGCCGCCCCTGAGCAACGTCACCGTCGAAAATCGCAACGGCTCCGTCAGCGTCACCGTCCCCGAGCAGTCCAACTTCGCCTACCAGTTCGACGCCACCAACGGAGACATCGAAAGCGACTTCTCCCAGATCAAGATCCCTGACGGCGGCCTGCAGAAGAAGACCATCAGCGGCACCGTCGGCAAAGGTGGCCCGCTGCTGCGCATCACCACCAGCCAGGGCGACGTCTCGATGAAGAAGGGCAGCATCATGCCCCTGCCTCCAACTCCGCCCGCGCCGCCCAAGCTCACCGCGCTCCCCCCGGCGCGCGCGAGTCGACAGACGAAGCGGGCAGGCCGCGAATGAAGCCGCCGCAGAGGCCAAACAAGCCGCCAAGGAAGCAGCAGCCGAAGCCAGGCAAGCTGCAAAAGAAGTCCAGAAGCAAACCAAAAACCCCGACCAGCAGTAGTGCCCGAATCGCAACCTGAGCCTAGCTGATCCCTCTGCTCTCAACCGCGACGGAGCTGCACGACTGCAGCTCTCCTTGCGCTCATGCAATCGCCATCCCCAGGCACAGCTGCAATCAATAACTCCGTGATCACCGGCCCCGCAAAAAAGTACCGGTACGAAACCACGGCAGATGCACAGATAGCCAAGCAGAAACGTCGTCAGAATCGGCCGCAGCCGCAACGCATCGCTCTTTGCCAGCGTTCCGAGCTGCCAGAAGACCAGGCCCTCAACCGTCAAAAGACGCTGACCACAAGGCCAAGCCCCATGTGGAAGTCCCACATCGTCCGCATCACGCCCATCGCCGAAAACGTATTCTCCTGCATCGCCGTCACCACCGGCTGCACGTCCGGCGGGCGTCTTGCCAAAGACACCTCCAATCGTATGCAGCACACGCATGGATAAGCGTCAGCACCGAAGCGATCCGCAAAAACAGAGTCGTCTTCATCGCCGTCACCTCCCGATCCGCCGCCTTCGCAAACTCCTCCAGCGTCGTAACCCACGCATCCGGCCCGTCCAGCATCGCGCGAAGCTGCTCATAGCCCTCTCCATGACGCTCGATCCCGCTATGCTCCAGCTCAACCAGCGTCGCCGAAGGCCCCTCGCTCTTGAACCGGATCGCAACATCACTCGCCTTCGCAAGATCCGGATTGAACTTAAGTCCGGCCCAAGATGCCACGAGAACGTCACCCGATGCGGCGGCTCCCACGCCAGCACCTGACCCCACTGGCACTCATTTCCCTGCGCATCGCGTTCATACCAACGCCCGCCCGTCCGCGGCTCCACAAAGATCGACTGAAACGGATTTGCCCCGATATGATGCTCCGGCGGCCACCACGTCTCCATCTGCTCCACAAACACCGAGAAAGCCCGCTCAATGGGCACGTGAACCCGGACGCTTTTGCGGACGACTGCTGCTTCTGCTGTCTTCACCATGCCTTTCTCCCTTTCTTTCCAGATTTTTTACCAACTTTGCTCCTGGCCTTATTTCCAGATAACCGCCGCTATCGCCGGCAACACCGCGGCCTGTTGAAACGCACCCAGCGCCCTCTCCCACACCAGATCGAAGTGCGCCCGCAACCGTGCCACTCCCTCCGGATCCAGCTGATACATCCTGCGTGTCCCGGCCTTGCTATCCGTCACCAGCCCCGCATCCTTCAACACACGCAGATGCTGAGACACTGCCGGCCGGCTCACGGGCAAATTCTCCGCCAGCTCATTCACAGCCATCGGCCCATTCGACAACCGCTGAAAGATGGCCATGCGCGTCCCATCGCCCAATGCGTCCAGTCCGGCCTGTAGGTAAGCATCCACTTACCGTAAGCTACCACTAACCCATCCCATATTGTCAAGAGGGAGCGCTTCGCGCCATACGCGGCCAATTTTAGAAAGAGTGGGTGCTCAAAAAGAAAATCTTCACTTGCTGTCCGAAACGGAACAGCATCCTCTTTCAGAGAATCCTAAGCTTCATCCTGTGCCCTCCCCCTTTAGCCGCAACATCAACCAGAAGGAGTCCGATATGAGCGCGACGCATAGGCTTTTCGTTCATTGCTTCAGATATTCCAGGCATGAGTCGGTCTGCAGCAACTGCTTGATGACAATCTCTTCCCAAGAGAATGAGAATGATTTGGCCCTCGCCGAGCAGCTCCACATCTGCAACCCGGTTCATCTTTGGTCGCGCCTCACTTACCTCGGACTTCTCAAGACGAGCAGTTCCACACTTGACTCCGCGCAGTACGCAAAGCCTAATCCGGGTTCCCGCTGCCTTGGAAGAAACGAAGTAGCCTCAAGCTCTACGGACAACAAAGTAAGGCTGGTTCGTCAGCGTATCCGAGAACCCCGGATACAGCGTCACAGCCGCCGCGCTCTCTCTCACCTCGAAGTAATACTCCAGCGGATACTCCGAGTCCGTGTACGCGACCGGGAATCGTCGCAGAGAATCTCCCCTCCACGACCGTCCATCTCGACCATCGCATAGCGCTCAGCCTGATCGACATGCCGATAGTACATCCGAACCTCAACATCCTTCTGCGGAAGCGTCAGCACTATCTCCAGCGGCTGCCCCGCACGAAACTTCGCAGGCGCATCATGCCGTACAGCCGATACGACTCGCCGCGGACGTCCCATCGCCTCCTGAATCGCACTCGCCACACGCGAATCCGGCGCCCCCGCCGGCGTCGTTCCCCCGCTCTCTGCCACCGCAACAATGTCTTTATCGATCGCCGGCAGACGATCAGTCCAGTGTCCATGCTGCTGCGGCTCCTCTCCCACCGTCACATCCGACATGTACACCTTGCCCACCGCAGCCACCTGCACCCACGCCTCTCGCGCCTTGCGATACATCGTCAACGAAGCATCCAGCGCCCTTCGATCCTTCGTCCTCTCATAGATCCCAAACAGCACTCCGCTGCGAAACTTCGCCGCAAAGAACTCCCCCAACCCCGCCTGTATCGCGACATCAACCTCCATCCTTCGATACTCCGCACTCTCCCTTTGGCTCGCCGTAGCTCCAGCCTGCCGCAAGGATTTCCTCGCCTGCGCCGCATAATCCTCCAGCCACTGCGCCACTTCGACAGGCGAGTACTTCCCATTCCGGTCTCCGCCAAGCAACTGCGCCGCAAAGTCATTCATCCGCGAAAAAAGTTGCGGATCAAGCGGACTCGCATTCCCAAACACCTTCGGAGCCGGGCTATCGCTATAAGGTCGCGAGAGCTTCTCATCTACCAAAGACTCGTTCCAGTACATCTCCGGAAAATAATTATTATTCGCCGCCGAAGGAGCATACGCCGTCGTCACAATCGGCAAGATCCTGCTCGCATGAGCCAGTGCGGTCTCAACATCACCCGCGCCCTCGCCAAACTGACTCCGCAACAAGCGACGCCAGTTATCCCCCTCGGCATCCGGGTTATACAGAAGCCTTCCCCACACCCGATAGCTATAGCGATACTTCTCCCAATCCCACCGCGACACAAGGCTTGCATCCGCATAAGCCGTCCTGTTTCCTGCGATCCCCGAACCCCGCCTGCCCTTGAACGACAACGGTTCGCAGATCTCCACCCCATTGCTTCCGCAAAAACTAAAACACCTCGAATACGCCGCTGCCGTCACCGGATCGCCCCACAACAACAGTCTCTGCGTCCCCGGCCACACGCGATGCACCACGCCCCATGGCCGATCCTCGCGCAACAAGTCCCCATACCCATACCGCAGAAAACTACGCGTCCCTGTACTCAACTTCATCAGCCCTGTCTTGTACTCATCCCCCGGCTTCGGCTGTTCCATCTCGCGAATATCTGCCTGGTGATAACTCATCCCCATATGCTCCGCCCAGAACTTCGGCGACACACTCACCGGCAGCTTCGTCGCGAGCGCAATATCAATCATCGTCTGGTCGATGCCCTTCGGATGCACATCCAGCTTCACCTTGCGCCCGCAGCTCGCCACCCCATCGAATACCGTCTTCCAGAAGTCGTAGCTGCCCTCCTCCACTCCGCTCTCGCCATGCACGCGAAACGTCACTCCACTTATCGCAGGACACGCCTTCAACAACATCCGCACAGCATCGCGACAGTAAGCGCCGTGGTTCTCCTTCGTGATCCCCTCAATCGTGTAGTTCGCGTTCGGGCTATCGATCCACACATACCCATGCATCCACAGTCCCAGGTGAAACTCCATCCCCCGCGCCACGGTCTGCTCGCTGATAAACCGCAGCATCTCAAGATTTCTGTCGCGCTCAGCATCCGCCAGTTGCGGCACTTTCACGTTGTACCCCGGCACCGACAGCAGAAACGGATACGTAAACAGAAAATACGCATCCGTCACGCGCCGTATAAAGTCATATCCAATCCCGAACGCCAGATGCAGCCGATTGAAGCGCTGCATCGCCAGCATCGTCAGATACTGCTTCCAGCACTCGCGATCGTTGAACCACGGCTTATCCTCAACCTCGCTCACAAACATCCGCGTAATCCCGCGAACCTCATTCGCAGGCCGCTCCGCCAGTGCGGGCACACTCTCCAGTGCAGCAATCGGATCAGCCCCATGCTGCACCCGATCCGCAAGATCGAGCACCCCATACACAACCGCCCGAGCATCATGTCCGCACGCCAGCAGCACTCGCGTATCGCCAATCTTTCCGTGACAAACGCCAACCGCCTCAGGCACTGCCGCAACAGTAAGATTCGCACTCTTCAATATCCGCATTGCAAGCGGAGATCCCGAACCCGCCGCAATAACGCACAGATCGCCCGCATTTGCCTGCGCCACACGCACACAGCGCAACACCTTCACCCCGCGCGCAGCGAGCGACTGCTCCAACTCTCCCACAGCCCAAACGCACTCCGCCGCGCTCGCCACCGGATCCGCAGGATCCACCACCAGCGAAACACCCCGCGAAACAATCGCCGCAGCCCCATTCAGCTCTGCGCCCGCAACCGCAGCCAACGATCCCGCCGTCCCAAGAAACCGCCTACGGCTCCATCCGTCCCTCTCTGAATGCATGAGTCCCTCACGAAGCAAGACAACGATACACGGCTCTGCACTGTTGGAGACGAACGGACTGTTGCGAAAGACACATCAAACCGTGAGATCGTCATCCTTCGTCTCGCGAATCATCAGCAGCCCCAAAAAAGTGAGCACAGCCGACGCCGAAAGATAGTAACCCGACATACTGCAGCCCATACGTCTTCGCAAGCCACGTCGCAATATACGGAGCGACCGACGCCCCCAGAATGCCCGCCATACTAAACGCCACCGAACTCCCCGTATAGCGAACCGCCGTAGGAAACAGCTCCGACACAATCGTGCCCAGCGGCCCATACGTCATGCCCATCAGCGCCAGCCCCAGCGCCATCATCACCACAACGCCCGTAGTTCCAGCCGTAAACAGCGGCGCCAGCACCAGCCCGAACAGCGCGATCGCCACCGTAACCCCGATCATCACCGGCCGTCGTCCACGTTCCGCGAGCAACGCCGAGATAGGGATCGTCACCGCAAAAAACAGTATCCCGAAGAGCTGAATCAGCAGAAAGCTGCCGCGACTGTAATGCAGAGCAGTCGTCCCCCACGACAGCGCAAACACCGTCATCAAATAAAAGAGAACGAACGTCGCAAGACACACCAGAATCCCCGCCACCAGCGCACGCGTATGACGTCGCAACACCGTCAGCATCGGAAACCCAACCTGCTCGGCACGCTTAAGCGACGCCTGAAAGACCGGCGTCTCCGTAATCTTCAACCTCACATAAAGCCCCAGCAGCACCAGCACAGCGCTCGCAAGAAACGGCAACCGCCATCCAAACGAAAAGAACTGCTGATCCGTCAGCCAGCGCGACAACAACAGAAACGTCGCCCCCGACAGCAGAAACCCAATCGGCGCGCCAAGCTGCGGAAACATCCCATACAGCGCCCGCTTGTTCGGCGGGGCGTTCTCCACCGCCAGCAGAACCGCGCCGCCCCACTCCCCGCCCAACCCGATGCCCTGCCCAAATCTGCACAGCGCAAGCAGCAGCGGCGCCATCACTCCAATCGCCGCATAAGCCGGAAGCGCCCCGATCGCGAACGTCGACAGACCCATCGTCGACAACGCCAGCACCAGCGTCCTCTTGCGTCCGATGCGATCGCCAAAGTGCCCAAACAGCGCAGACCCGATAGGCCGCGCAAGAAACGCAATCCCAAACGTCGCCAGCGAAGCCAGCGTCGACGACGCGGGATCCGACGCCGGAAAAAACAGCCGCGGAAACACAAGCACCGCCGCCGTCGCATAGATATAGAAATCGAAAAACTCAATCGTCGTCCCAACCATGCTGGCAAAGAGAACCTGCCGCGGCGTATTGATCTGCTTCTGCGTCGTTTCGTCTGTCATCATCCTGTCATCTGGACCTAAAATTCTATTGGATGCCTCGCGCCAATCGTCGACTCGCTAACCAGCGCCAACCCCGCTTGGTATATTGAATCTCGCTCAACACCCAGGAGAACACCGTGCGCCGTCGCTCCTTCATTGCATCCCTTCCCCTCGCCGCCGCCGGCTCCATGGCCTCGGTCGGCTCGCCGAACGTCTTCGGCCAGACAGACGGAGCCACGCCAAGAGATCTCCCCAAATTCCAACCCGCAGGCGCTGAGAAATTCGACCGCCCCGACGTCCACGCCGGCGACCGCATCGCCGGAGCCAGCTTCGCCTCCCGCTCCGCCGCCATGGGCTGCTGCGGAGCCGCCGGAACCGCGCATCCCCTCGCCACCCTCACCGCCATCGAGATCCTCAAAAAAGGCGGCTCCGCCATCGACGCCGCCGTCGCCACCAACGCCGTCCTCGGCTTCGTCGAACCCACCTCCTGCGGCATCGGCGGCGACTGCTACGCCATGATCTGGGACCCCAAACTCAACAAGGTCGTCTCCCTCGCCGGCTCCGGTCGCTCCCCCAAAGCCCTCACTCTCGAAATCGCCCGCTCCCGCGCAAAGAACGGAGCCCTTCCCGCGTACGGAGCCGTCTCCATCTCCGTCCCCGGCGCGCTCGACGCCTGGTGGAACCTCCACCAGCGCTACGGCAAACTCAAATGGGCTGAGCTCTTCGAACCCGCCATCCACTACTGCGAAACCGGCTCCCCCACCCCGCAGATCATCGGCTACTACATCAAGCTCGGCCTCGCCAACTTCACCAAGCCCGGCTCCGGCGTCGAAGAGACCGCCAACGCCATCCACACCTTCGCGCCCAACGGCAAAGCCCCCAATCGAAGGCGACGTCCGACGCAATCCCGACCTCGCCCGCACCTATCGCCTCATCGCCGAAGGCGGCCGCGACGCCTACTACGACGGCCCCATCGCCAAAACCATCGAAGCCTACTTCAAACGCATCGGCGGATGGATTACCGTCGACGACCTCCGCGCCCAGCACGCCGAGTGGCTCGACCCCATCGTCACCAACTATCGCGGCGTCGACGTCTACGCCATGGCCGCCAACACCCAGGGCCTCGCCACGCTCCAACTCCTCAACATCGCCGAAAACTTCGACCTCCGCAACATGGGCTTCCAGTCCGCCGAGTCCCTCCACGTCCAGATCGAAGCCAAGCGTCTCGCCTACGAAGACCGCGCCCGCTACTACGCCGACCCGCACTTCGCCAAAATCCCCATCGACTGGCTCAACTCCAAAGACTACGCAAAGCAGCGCGCCAAGCAGATCAAGCTCGACTCCATCCTCACTCCCATCTATCCCGGCCAGGCCCCCAGCCACGGCGACACCACCTACTTCACCGTCGCCGACAAAGACGGCATCATGATCTCGCAGATCCAGTCCAACTTCCGCGGCCTCGGCTCCGGCCTCGTCGCCGACGGCCTCGGCTTCATGTTCCAGGACCGCGGCCAGCTCTTCTCCCTCCAGGACGGACACCCCAACATCTACGCCCCCGGCAAGCGCCCCTTCCAAACCATCATCCCCGGCTTCGCCACGAAAGACGGCAAGCCCTGGATGTCCTTCGGCGTCATGGGCGGCGATATGCAGCCGCAGGGCCAGGCCCAGATCATCATCAACCGCGTCGACTACGGCCTCGACATCCAGGCCGCCGGCGACAGCCCCCGCTGGCACCACGAAGGCAGCTCACAATCCATGGGCGAAGACGCCCCCGGCTACGGCCCCAAAGGAATTCTCCGCCTAGAATCCGGCGTCCCCGAATCCACGCAGAAAGCCCTCGCCGCACTAGGCTGGCCCATCGGTCCCTCCGACGGAGGCTTCGGCCGCTACGAAGCCATCGAACCCCACATGGACGGCACCGACCGCGTCTACTCCGCCGCCAGCGAAATGCGAGCCGACGGCTGCGCCTTCGCGTACTAGACCTTTGCACTTATTTTCCCTGTGTGTCATCCCCGAATTAAGGGGATCTGCGGTCTGGCCCCCATTATTTAATCTTCACCTACCAGAACGTACGCGTCATCCTCGATCGAAGCAACAGAAACTACCAGGGGCTGCCTGCTCCTCTCATCGTCATGTTGCGCAGTGGAGAGAACCCCTCGTTTCCCCGAGGTGCCCCATTCATGCAGTCTCATCGCATGAGTGGGCCTTCGCGCGAAGTGCGAACCGCCTTCATCCACCTCTCAACTAGCAAACGCACAGAATCCAGACTCGCATCTGAACAAGTACGACTTCAAAACCTGATTTCATCTTGAAGGAGACCGCACCCCTATGTCCGATACCATCCTGAGCGACAAAGAAGCTGTCCAACTCAGCTATAGCCACGTCATCAACGCCTCGAGAAAGTCGATATCGCCGCGTGGCTCTTCAAATTGCCCGAGTCCGAATACTGCCGCTGTTGCCCGCCCGACCACATCTCCTGCGGCACCACATCCACCGACACCGGCACTCCCATGTCCATCAACGTCGAGATGATCGGCAAGACCCTCATGATCCAGCACTACGTCGCCGAAGTCGCATCCCCAACCCTCTGCCGCATGGTCTCAACCTCCGACGCCTTCACACCCAACGGCCACACCCGCGTCCAGGTCATCTGGACCCTCAGCGCCAAGCGCATCGACGACAAGACCTGCGAATACACAAACAGCGTAGTCGCTCACCCCACCGCCGAATTCATGGACTTCATCGCCAAACACAATATCTCTTTCGCGGACGCTGCCGCCGCTCGCCAGCATGACGGCGGAGATCACAACCGCCGCGAGACCCCTCTCTTCGCAGCAAGCATCGAGCGCAAAGCCTTGAGCCGCGCCTAATCAATCACTTGGACGATCCGCCTCACCAACGCGCGCGACTAGTCCAGACCTGTCTTCTCTTCAAGACTTGGCGGATGGCCCATATCTAAAACCCGGGTGCCCCATCTTCGCGACAGTATCATCGTCGCTAAGGTGGGCATTCGCGCGAAGCGCGAACCGTACTCCCTCGATGCCAATCCATCATCCAAGTCATAATCCAAGTCGCAGGTAGGAACCTCAACACCCACGCGAACGCATCGGGAGTTTTCTGCCAACAGCGCAAATCCATCCTTTGCCGCGCTCCTCAACAATCCGCACATCCGAGCAACCCGCCGCTTCCAGAAGCTCGCGGTGCTCCTCCGCACTGAGAAGCTTCATCCCCGTTCGTTGAGAGTATCTTTCTACAAGCTGCCCATTCTTTGCCTTCGACTTTCCATAGACCTCGGCAATCAGCACAAGCGTCCCCCCGGGCTTGACCACTCGAAAGACCTCACGCACATCACCAGGCAAATCAGGCCACCAAAAGTGCGTCTCCACTCCCGTCACCAGTTCGAACATGCCATCCGAAAACGACAACCGAGACACAGACTCCCGCAGAATCTCAACCCGCCCTGCAGCGATCTCCTGCGCATTCATTCTCTTCGACGCCGTAACACTCTCCTCCGAGTGATCGACGCCATAGACCTTCCCCTCCGTCGCAAGCGCCGCCAGCTTACTCACCGTTCTGCCGCCACCGCAACCTACATCGAGGATCGTGTCGCCCTTCCCCACCGAAACGTGCCTCAGACCCCAGTCCGTCACCTTGGAATGACTCGCATTCATCCTCGCCAAAACAAATCGACCCAGCCATCCAGACGGCTTGCTGCATTGATTGATCACAGTCCATCCTCGCCTTTACTGTCACCGCTAACACTGGTCACAGTCACTCTGAGACAAAGCTTTCAGACGTAGCCCACATTAAACGCAAAGAAGCCAATCACGCCTGCGCCTCTCGAGCAATCGCATTCAGCGTCTGTTGTGTCAGCCCCGGCAGAACAAGCGAAGGCAGCAGCGTCGTCCCCGCCGCATAGATCAACAATCCCCCATAAAGCGCATCGTCAATATGAAACGTCTCATGAAGAATCCCCGCAATTACCAGCGTAAAAATCAGTGTTGGAGTCAACGCCACAGCCACGCGAAAACCGCCCTGCACGCCTCGCTTCGAAAACCAGCAGGACTGTGCCCAAATCTTCGCAGTCCGCACCGGAACTACCACGACTAACAGCGCCACACCATACAGCACTGACTTCAAAACCAGCGCTCCACCCGGAACATTCAGCCCCTCACGAAAAAAATAGAACGGAATAAAAAATGACGCGAACAGACGCACAGCCTGCATATTCTCGTACGACAACAACGTAACCATCCGCTCCTTCAGTTGCCCGGCTACCAACCCGGCCGCAAACGCTCCAATTAGAAAGTGCACGCCAAGCCCGTTGGTTATCACCGAGCAGATCACCCCAACCATGATCAGAAGCGAAAACTCGGAACCCGGAGCATACGGGACCACGTACTTTCCCAAACCCAGAAACAAAAAAGGAGTCAGCACAATCAGCAGAAAAAGCCCGCCGCTGCAGATCGCAAGCGTCTGCATTGAACCCGCCTGCGAGACAACGAAAAGCAGCACAAGCGCAGTCATCTCACCGACGATCGCGTCGATCTCCACCTCGTTTTGCTCACTCACAGGAAGTCCGGAGTCCGGAAGCGCATCCAGAATGAAGCCCGTCGAGGGTGTCAGCAAACCCAGCGCAAGCAACGCCGCGGGCTGCCACGCCAAATGCAGAATGCGAATCGCAAGCCAGGTAAAGAAAACCAGGAACAGAACCCGGAGGGCAAGATGCCAGCTAACCCGCGGCAATTGGCGTCGGATCTCAAGCAGATCCACCTCTAGACCCGCAAACAAAAACAACGAAGCAATGCCAAGCGCAGCGACCACATCCATCACCCGATCGCCTATAAGCGGCTTATAGAAGATCGCGACGACGATGCCTAACGCAAAGCACGTGAGAGCAGCCGGCAGACGAAACCGTTGCAACGCCCGCGGCACCACCAGGAGACAAAACACCATCCCCAGATAGATCACAGTTCTGGTATGAATCTGCATTCGCGCCCCTCCTGCGGCGATGGGCCCGGAGCCTGCACACAACGTCTCAACGGATGAAAAAACTCTACCACTTCACGTCGGCGGCGGCCCATTTATGACCTGAAACCCACGCCCTGGGTGCCCATTCATGCAGCTCATCGCATGAGTGGACCTTCGCGCAAGGCGCGAACCATCTTCTTCAAGTTGCACCGTACAAATGTGCGCGGCATTTTTGCCCAAATTCGCATGTCAAGACCCAGAAACCACCAAATCTCCCGGCCCACATGCGAAAACAACACAAACACAAAGGCTTACGCCACAAGAATATTCCCATCGAACGTGGCATTTTAGTTATGCCCCATTTGTTAAAATAGAACCAGACAGAAAGGAAGGCCCGGCACAAAGCCGGGCCTTCTTCTTTAACCGATAGACTCTGCCGCAGTAGTCCAAACCTATGCATTTTCTTTTGAAGACTTTGCACACATTTGACGGAGGGGTGGGGTGCCCCGGATCTAAATCATGCGCCCTATCTCCCGGGTCACATAATGTCTTTGCAATTCTCCGGCGCTGGAGCATCTATCCGGCGATTGAGGTGCCGCGGATCATGCGGTACAAGCTGGACAACCATGGTAGATGCCTGTTCGGTTGAACTTTCGTTTCGGAGAATGTGCTCCTCGCCGTCGCCGGGATCGACAAACGTATCCCCTGCGACATATACGCGAGGTTTGCAGTCGGCATGGTACTCCGTTATGGTTCCGGCCGTGACAATGATCAGGCTATGACCGGGGTGCGTATGCCAGCCTGTGCTCGCGACAACCCCCATCGTGACAGGCGTCCAAGTATTGCTCTGCACATAGAGGTCGGACGCCCCCTTCGTCTTCTGCAACCACCGGCAGAGCTGCTCGTTCCCCTCCGTCTTCACGCCGTGCGGAACGGAGCTAATGACATCAATTTCGCCACACCGGGCTACAGCGAGCACGGTGGTTTTGTACCCTTCACCCGTTGTCGCCATGGCCCTGCCAATATGTTGGAGAGCCATAAAGGCGATTGTGGCCCCCACCAGCACCAGACAGGTTCGTCTCCCTCGCATTGTGCCCCGGCCTTTCTTGTCGCCACCAGTCGCTTCGGGCTTGCTCTAGACCGCACACCGGACCTGCGTCGCTTGTCGGTCGGTGTTGAACGGGTGGGTGATACTCGCCGAAATCGGCTCAGGAAACCGATTGCGGACAAAGCCGCACCCACCCGCAACTCTATCGAAATATCCCGAACGGCTCGGTTGGTGCAATACGCACGACACCATGGATGGCCTGCGGCCCGAAATGCTTATTCGCCGCAAGCCCCCCGAACACTAGCGTAATGTTCGAATTCTGGACTGTGAACTGGCCCTCAGGTCCTCCGCTGATACAGACCTGCAGCGTCGATGAAGGCGGATTTGTCTCGAATGGGGCAATCTGTCCATTCCCCGTCAACAGGCTGACCGTATTGCTTATCTGAAAGCCCATCGTTGGGACCGGAGCTCCGTATGTGGGGCAGCCGATTATGTCCCAAGTGATCTTGGCGTTAGTCAGCTTGATGTGGTGCGTGTGAGGGTTCACAATGGGCTGCGTCGGATCGACAGCACCCGCCGCGGTTCTCCCAAAGCCGGACATCGTCATATCCGCTGCAAAGTCGGCTGTCCCCAATTCAGGGTGGACATCCAGTGACCATTGACCATGCATCTCATACGGGCTGCCACTGATGCTCGCACTCAGGGGTACGTAGTCGTTGAACAGGCCGCTGAAGTGCACCGGCTTGCGCTCCTGGCCCAAAGTACAGGTGGCGGAAACTAACAAGAGCAGCGAGAGAACGCGTACTACCGAAATCAGGGTTTTGCTCTTCATGAAAAGACCTCCAGGGTTGAGTTTCAGGTGAGTTACTGGGACACAAGGGCCGGCGGGCAGTTTTGATTGCCGTCGCCAAATAGCAACGCTCGGACACTATCGGTCACCCGGGTGCGTGGTGCAAACGGTAAGGCGCGGAATTGCAGCAATTCCTGCACTTGCCGTCGAATGCAGTCCTTTGCCGTACGCTTGCAAGGCGGAGGTACAATTTGGTTCCCGGGTTCGTCACGACCGGGAAACACCAGGAGAGTTCGATGGCCGAACCGTCCCTTGGCCCACCGCCATCCGTCAGATCACCCGAAGACCGCCTCGACTCGTGGAAGGAGATTGCGGCTTACCTCAGCCGCGACGTGACCACGGTCCAGCGCTGGGAGAAGCGGGAGGGGATGCCCGTTCATCGCCATCTGCATGACAAGATCGGTTCGGTCTACGCTTTTCGGGCGGAGTTGGACGCATGGACGCGCAGCCGGAATCTTCACGCAGCCCGGGAAAACGCAGCCCAAGAGAACTCAGTCCAGGAGAACAGGAACCGATCCATACCGCTGGATCCCCCTGCACCATCCCCACAATCTGCGATATCGACCTCCCGAACCAGGTGGAGAGTTGTCTCGCTGCTGGCCGCAGCCGGGGCCGCCTTGGCCATAGGCATCATCCTCTGGCTTCAAAAAACAGAGTATTTCTGGCGAAACCCTCTCATAAACGCGCACTTCCAGACCGTTACAGATTTTGGTGGAGTGGAGCAAGCCGCCGCCATCTCTCGCGACGGTCACTTCGTAGCGTTCCTATCAGACCGCGACGGCCAGATGGACGTCTGGGTGACCCAGGTCGGTTCAGGCCAATTCCACAACTTGACTCGCGGCAGCGCGCCTGAACTCGTCAACCCATCTCTCCGTAACCTGAGTTTCTCCCGCGACAACTCTCTCGTCACCTATTGGGTCCGGAGGCCAATCGGCGCTGGCGGCGGCGACATCAGCGTTTGGGCGGTGCCGACGCTCGGTGGGCAACCTCAGCCATACCTCGAAGGCGTTGCAGAGTTCGACTGGTCGAATGACGGCTCCCGGCTTGCCTATCACACACCGGGTCCCGGAGATCCGCTTTTCGTCTCCAACGTCGCTCAGCCAGCGTCGAATCTATCAGCGCGCGAGCAGCTGGCGAATGCCCTCCCATCTTCACCGCCCCCGCAGGACTCCACTCTCACTTTCCCTTGTGGTCGCCCGACGCGAAATTCATCTACTTCGTCCAGGGCTCGCTCCCAGACAAACTGGACGTCTGGCGCATTCCCTCAAGTGGCGGCACTCCCGAACGCATCACCTCGCATAACGCACAGGTAAGTCATCCCGTTTTCTTAGACCGTCACGAACTGATGTACCTCGCTACCGATCCCGACGGCTCCGGCCCGTGGCTGTACAGTATGGACGTCGGACGCCGCACTCCCCACCGGCTCACCTCGGGCCTCGACCGTTACACCTCGTTGGCGGCCAGCGCCGACGGTCGTCGCCTGGTTGTCACGCTTGCAAATCCGAAGACGACGCTGTGGCGCATGCGAATCGCTGATTCACCGATAGAGTTCCCCGCAGCTGTTCCAATCTCTCTCACCACCGGCACAGGGTTCTCGCCGCGACTTGGCCCAAACTATCTTCTGTACGTCTCCGCGACCGGCACCGGCGAGAGCATCTGGAAATTTGCCGACGGAACCAGCACCGAGTTGTGGAACGGAGAGCAAGCGCGAGTCATCGGCGGCCCAGCCATCTCGCCCGACGGTCACAATCTCGCATTCTCCGTTAGCCAACACGCCCAGACCGTCCTGTACATCATGCAAGCCGACGGCACAAACGCTAGAATCGTCGCCGATTCCCTCTACCCTCCAGGGTGCACCAGCTTGGGCAGCTGACGGCAAATCCATCACCTCGGCCGTGGTCGATCACGGCGTCCCGCACCTCTATCGCATTCCGATCGACGGCCGCCCCCCAGCACTCTTTGTCCCGCAATATTCTGTCGACCCCGTGTGGGCGCCCGAAGGACGATTCGTTATCTATTCAGGGCCCGACATCGGCACAGCGCTCTCCGTGCAGGCCGTCACGGCCGACGCAGCACCCTATCCTCTGCAAACTCTCGCCCTCACTCGCGGGGCTCGACATCTCGCCTTCTTTCCAGGGGGCCACGCACTCGTGGTCCTGCGAGGAGACATCAAACATAAGGATCTGTGGCTCGTCGACCTGGACACCGGGGCCGAACGTAAACTGACTAATCTCCCACCTGATTTCGACATTCGCGACTTCGACATCTCCCCCGACGGCCACGAACTTGTTCTGGAACGCGTACAGGATCGCTCGGACATTGCGCTGCTTGATCTTCCGCGCCCATAATCCACGGCTGTTCCCTCTGATACAGTCTTCGTCATGCAACGCCCTGCCGCTCCGCAAAATCTCAAGCGAAGAATCCTAAAAGATGCACTGAGTA
>CAVWHJ010000019.1:0-468470 GCA_963754765.1 uncultured Acidobacteriaceae bacterium
CAGTAAAAAAAAAAAAAAAAAAAAAAAAAAAAAAAAAAAAAAAAAAAAAAAAAAAAAAAAAAAAAAAAAAAAAAAAAAAAAAAAAAAAAAAAAAAAAAAAAAAAAAAAAAAAAAAAAAAAAAAAAAAAAAAAAAAAAAAAAAAAAAAAAAAAAAAAAAAAAAAAAAAAAAAAAAAAAAAAAAAAAAAAAAAAAAACTCCCTCCCTCCCTCCCTCCCTCCCTCCCTCCCTCCACACCACAACAACCCGCTCACACCAACCTCCTCGTCGCCCCCCCCCCCCCCCCCCCCCCCCCCCCCCCCCCCCCCCCCCCCCCCCCCCCCCCCCCCCCCCCCCTCCCCCCCCCCCCCCCCCCCCCCCCCCCCCCCCCCCCCCCCCCCCCCCCCCCCCCCCCCCCCCCCCCCCCCCCCCCCCCCCCCCCCCCCCCCCCCCCCCCCCCCCCCCCCCCCCCCCCCCCCCCCCCCCCCCCCCCCTCTCACCTCGCTCCGCTCCGCTCCCTCCACCCTCCGCTCCGCTCCGCTCCGCTCCGCCCCCCCCCCCCCCCCCCCCCCCCCCCCCCCCCCCCCCCCCCCCCCCCCCCCCCCCCCCCCCCCCCCCCCCCCCCCCCCCCCCCCCCCCCCCCCCCCCCCCCCCCCCCCCCCAAAAAAAAAAAAAAAAAAAAAAAAAAAAAAAAAAAAAAAAAAAAAAAAAAAAAAAAAAAAAAAAAAAAAAAAAAAAAAAAAAAAAAAAAAAAAAAAAAAAAAAAAAAAAAAAAAAAAAAAAAAAAAAAAAAAAAAAAAAAAAAAAAAAAAAAACCCCCCCCCCCCCCCCCCCCCCCCCCCCCCCCGGCATGGTGTGAGGATAACGGCAGGCGCGAAAATCTCAAGGGAAAATGTTTGGGCCGGTCCGTGACTAGTTGTTTTTTTCGATGATGGAGTCGGGTTGTTGGGCGTATTCGGCCCAGGAGCCGTCGTAGAGTGCGACGTTTGGCGCGCCGACGACTTCGAGGGCAAGTGCGATGACTGCGGCGGTGACGCCGGAGCCGCAGGTAGTGGTGATGGGTTGTTGGAGGTCGATGTTTTTTGCGGCGAAGATTTGCTGAAGATTGTCTGAGGGTTTGAGGCGACCGTCTTCGACGAGTTCGGTGAAGGGGATGCTGGTGGCTCCGGGCATGTGGCCGGAGCTGAGGCCGGGGCGTGGCTCGGGTGCGGTGCCGTTGAAGCGGGCGGCGGAGCGGGCGTCGAGGATTTGTTGGTGGGTTGCGAGTTGATCCTTTAGTTGGGAGAGGGAGATGACGGCTTCGCGGTTGAGGGTGGCGTGGAAGGTGGATGGCGCGCGGTCGACGGGGCCGGATTCGGTGGGAAGGCCGGCGGCGGTCCAGGCGCGGAGGCCTCCGTCGAGGATGTAGACGTGCTTGGCGCCGAAGGTGCGGAGCGTCCACCATGCTCGCGGGGCGGAGAAGACGCCTTCTTGTTCGTAGATGACGATGGTGCGCGTTGTCGGCGATGCCGAGGGCGGACATGCTGCGGGAGAAGGCTTCAGGGGTGGGCAGCATGTGGGGGAGCGGGGTGCCGTGGTCGGAGAGTTCTTCGATGTCGAAGAAGATGGCGCCGGGGATGTGGGTGGCGAGGTAGCGGGCGTGGGTGTCGATGGGTGGGGTGACGCCGACGGGAGGGAGGGTGGCGTCGAGGATGACGGTGTCGGGGGAGTGGAGGCGGGTGGCCAGCCAGGTGGGGGTGACGAGGGGGCTCATGGGAATTAGATTACTTTGTGGGCGCATGGGATTGAAGTGCGGTCGTCGCTTCGCACGATGCCCTTACGTCAGAATCGATGTATGCGGCACCCGGCTGATGTTGTCGACGAGGATTAGGCATAAGATTCTCCATCAAAGGAGAAACTCATGGTGCGTCGACTCTTTCTGTCACGATTTGCGCGATTGGCAGCTCTGCCTTTCGCTTTGGGTGGTAGTTCTCTCGGAGGACAAACTCCGCACAAGACGCTGAAGATCATGATGAAGAGCGCGTGGGGTTCCGACGATCCGACCAAAGCAGCGTTTCCCTTTCTGCATGGGTTGGCGCTCGCAGAAGCTGGACACGAGGTGCAGTTTTTCCTGCTGGGGGAGGCTGTTGGATTGATGCGAAAGACGCTTGCGAACGCGGTTACGCCAGTCGGATGGCCGCCTGTGGGGGAGACGCTGGATAAGCTCGCTGCGAAGCATATTCAGATCTACGCTTGTGGGACGTGCTCCCGTGCCAGAGGGGTGACTGAGGCGGATCTGAATAACTATGGGGCGAAGTTTGGTAACCCGACGATATTTGTGTGGTTGGTTGAGTGGGCGGATCGGGTGATCACGGAGTAGTGTGTTGGAGTTGGAGTGCGGTCGTCCTTCGGACGATGCCCATACGTCAGAATCGATGTATGGGGCACCCGATTTCGTGGAGGGTTGGAGCTTACAACTCCATGGCGAATTGGTAGGAGGGTTCGTAGGTGGTGGGTTTGGGTTCGGTGGAGAGGTCGAGGATGAGGCGCTCGAGGACGAGGAGTTTGTTGGCGGGGGAGCTGCGGAGTTCGAGGTCGGCGCGGGCTACGAGGCGGATGGCGCGGGTGAGTTCGCGGCGGGATTTGTAGCGGCGGGCTTGCTTGATGAGGTCTTCGGCGGCGAAGGGGGGCATGCGGAAGCCCTGCCAGAGGACCTGCCAGATGGCGCGGGGGTCGCGCACGTTTTTTTCGGAGATGATGAGCATCTGGCGGAAGGTGCGGGCGAGCATGTAGAGATGGCCGATGGCGGCGTCTTCGCCGCCGTCGGAGGCGTTGAGGAGGCCGTGGAGGAGGAGGAGGGCGCGGGGGCGGTCTTTGGAGCTGATGGCGTCGGTGAGCTCGTAGAGGCTGCGCTGCTTGGCGGCGAGGACCATGGTTTCTACGTCGCCGAGGGTGACTCGGTTTTTGGTTGAGGATGGGGTCGCGGTTTGTGAGGAAGACGAATGCAGGTCCTTCGACTCGCGCTGCGCCTTCGCTCAGGATGACACTTTTATTTTGGATGGTGTCCGATAAAGTGTTGGCACCCGACTCAGGATGGCACTTTCACTGGATGGTTGAACGGGTGGGGCGGAGACGTAGAGGAGGAGTTTTTCGAATTCGCTGGCGATGAGCATCATGTCGGCGCCGAGGGCGTCGACTAGTTCGCGGGCGGCGTCGGGGTCGAACTTGATGTTGCGGGATTCGGCGGCGGTGAGGACCCATTTGATGGCGTCGTTTTCGTCGACGCGGGCGAGTTCGACGAAGCCGCACCAGTCGCCGAGGGTTTCGCGGATGTTTTCGTAGCGCTCTTTGTCCTGGTAGTCCATCTTGCGGAGGTCGGTGGGGATGCGGAGATGGTCGGCTACGAAGAGGATGAGGGCTGACGGGTTGGGGGAGCGGAAGTAGGCGTCGATTGCGGCGAATTCTTCTTTTTTGCTGCCGCGGCCGTAGAGGGTTTTCAGGTTGCGGACGAAGAGGACCTGGAAGGGCGCCATGAGGGATGGGGTCTGGGCGCGGTCGAGGACCTCGAAGATGCTGGTGTCGGCGAGGTCGAGGTCGTGGAGGCAGAAGTCGCGGGTGTCTTCGGGGGCGAGGGTGGCGAGGACGGCTTTGCGGCAGCGGTCGTAGAGGAAGACCTCGTCGCCGATGAGGACGTAGCCGGGGCGGAGGGTGGCGGGAGAGGCGATTTCGGCGATGAAGCGGTCGATAGAGGCAAAACTGCGGAGCGGGCTCGGAGGATTTGATGTCGGCCATTAGAAGGACTCCAGCATATCGCTAACGATGGCCTGGGCGAAGTCGCGGGCGACGCGTTTGACGGCGTAGCCGTCTTCCTGGATGAAGCCGCTGAGGTCCTGGGTGGACTGGTACTGCTCGCGGTAGAGGATGGAGTCGTTGCGGTAGAGGACGGTGCCGTCGTGGGCGGTGAGGATGACCTTGGCGGTGATGGTGACGAGGTAGCTGGAGGTCTGGCCGGTGGTGGCGTCGTAGGTGAGGGGGGCGACGGTCTGGGTGAGGATGGTGCCGTGGAGGGTGGCGTCGGCGTCGGCGGATGTCGGTGTTGATGATGTGGTATTTGGTGCGGATGTTGAGCTCGCGGATGGTGGCCTGGGTGAAGGCCATTTCGGTGTGGTAGGCCTGGGCGTTGGTGGCGAAGATGGGGACGGCGAGGGTGCGGACGTTGGCGGGGATGTGGGTGGCGGAGCCAGCCTGATGGTAGCCGCATCCGGTGAGAAGCAGGGTGAGGCAGGTAAGGAGGGTGCCCAGAGTACAATTGCGGCGCGAGGCGATGAGAGGGCTTAGGAACATGCGACGTAATTTTATTGTCGCATCGATAGGGTTTGAAGATGAGTGGCTGTCTTGAGGCCGGTGTTTTGCATCGTACGGGGAAGTAGGTGGAACGAAAGAACGAAAATTTGATAGTGTTGAGGGCTTCCTATGTATCACCATGTAAAAAAGCTGATGTACACCGTAAATATTGGGGAGCCCGATGTCCGGTTCGGCAATATGTTACTTGAGCAGTTTGGCGGAGCGAACGGGGAGTTGGCCGCTGCGATGCAATACACGATTCAAGGGTGGAACTGTACTGAGGATCTGGGGCGGAGAGATCTGCTGCTGGATATCGGGACGGAGGAGTTGAGCCATCTTGAGGTGGTTGGAGCGCTGATTCGCATGCACTTGAAGCCGCTGAAGACGAATCGAGAGGCGGCAGAGGCCGATCCGCTGGTGACGATCGCGGGCGGCGGCGGAGTGGCGCTGTTCGATTCGATGGGCAATGCGTGGACGGCGAACTATCTGAAGATTACCGGCGAGCTGGATGTGGACCTTCGGAGCAATATCGCGGCAGAGGCTCGGGCGAAGATTGTGTATGAGCGGCTGATCGATCATACGGACGATCCGGGAACGATCGATACGCTGCAGTTCCTGATGACGCGCGAGATTACGCATATGAAGGCGTTTCAGGCGGCGCTGGACAGTCTGGAGAAGTCGCCGTTCGCGGTTGGGACTGCTGCAGCCTACGCCTGGGATTGTGGATGAGTACTTCAATGGATCGACGGGCGACGGCAACGAGGGCGATACGGATATGCGTGGGCCTTGGACTTCGTCGTTCGGGCTGCATCTGGTGGAGTCGCAGATGAAGGGCGGCAAGGGGCTTTCGGTGGAGCGACATCAACGGAAAGATCGATGGCGAAGACCGCGGAAAGCAGGATGAAGCGCAGAAGGCGACGACGTCGGCGGCAGACGAGGCGATTGGAAAGAAGGCTTCGGGGAAGACGAAGGCTGTTAACGGGAAGAAGAAGCACACGGCGTAATCGAGCAAGGAAGATTGTTGAGTTAGTGAAAAGGGCAGCCCTGAGCGGCTGCCTTTTTCTTTTGCACGCGGAGAGTTTCAGATGTGCTGGAGATGGGTGTCCTTGAAGAAGGTCGGGTATTTGAGGCCGAAGCCGAGGAGGCGGTCGAGAGCGATGTGGGCTGTCCAGATGAGTGCGAGTTGCTGTGGGTAGGTGCCAGTGCTGGAGGTAGCTGACGAGCAGGAGGGCGAGCAGGGAGGGTGAGGGTGTGGGCGAGGTTGTAGGTTGCTGGCGCCGAGGCGGGCGTTGACGAGGTAGCCGAGCATGAAGAGGTCGGGCGTGAGGAAGAGGATCGCGAAGAGGAGCCAGCTGAAGTGGAGATGTTGGTAGGCGAAGAGGGTGGCGGTGAGGAGGAGAGCTTCTTCGATGCGGAGGAGGATCGAGGGGCGGGTGAGCATGGCTGATTTTATATGGGGTTGTTGCGGAGATGGTTCGCGGGTGAGTTTGCGGACGGAGCCATGGGCGACGATGGACGGGTGAAGGGGGATGCAGGTCCTTCGACTTCGCTACGCTTCGCTCAGGATGACACTTATTTACAAGGTCAGTGTTTACAAGCTCAAGGGTTCAAATTGCGGGTTTCGAAATTACAAAGTTCAAAGGGCAAGCGTTCGAAGGGACAAAAGGAAAGGCAGCCACGAGGGCTGCCTTTCTTTGATGCTGGGTTAGAAGTTATGCGGGGGAAGGTTGGCCTTCGCCGAAGCCGGGCTTGCGGCCGGTTTCGGGCTTGAGGATCTTCTGGGTTTCGCCGTTGCCGGGGTCTACGCCGGAGAGGGCAGACTTGGCGGCGGGGAGTTCCTTGCCTTCGATGATCAGTTTGATCTCGGCGGCGTCCAGGGTCTCGCGCTCCAACAGGGCGGCTGCCATGCGGTGCATGATGTCCTGGTTGGACTCGAGGATGGTGTAGGCGGACTTGTAGGCGGTGTCGACGAAGCTGCGAACCTCGGCGTCGATCTGCTTGGCGGTGTCGTCGGAGAAGTCGCGGTGTTGCGCGATCTCGCGACCGAGGAAGATCTGCTCTTCCTTCTTGCCGAAGGTCATGGGACCAAGCTTCGACATACCGAACTCGCAGACCATCTTGCGGGCGAGCTCAGTGGAGCGCTCGATGTCGCTGCCGGCGCCGGTGGTCATCTGCTTGAGGAAGATCTCTTCGGCGCAGCGACCGCCCATGAGGGTGGCGAGGCGGGTTTCGAGATAGTCCTTGGTGACGGTGTGCTGGTCTTCCTCGGGGAGGTAGACGGTGACGCCGAGAGCCATGCCGCGGGGGATGATGGTGACCTTGTGGAGCGGGTCAGAGTGCTCGCGCAGGGCGGAGACGAGCGTGTGACCGGCCTCGTGATAGGCGGTGACGCGCTTTTCTTCGTCGGTGAGGAGCATGGACTTGCGCTCGGCGCCCATCATGACCTTGTCCTTGGCTACTTCAAAGTCGTACATGTGGACGGCCTTGCGGTTGTAGCGGGCGGCGGTGAGGGCGGCCTCGTTGACCATGTTGGCGAGGTCGGCTCCGGAGAAGCCCGGGGTGCCACGAGCGAGGACGTTGAGGTTGACGTCTTCCGCCATGGGGACCTTGCGGGAGTGAACCTTGAGGACTTCTTCGCGGCCACGGATGTCGGGACGATCGACGATGACGCGGCGATCGAAGCGGCCGGGGCGGAGAAGAGCGGGGTCGAGAACGTCGGGGCGGTTGGTCGCGGCGACGAGGATGACACCGTCGTTGGACTCGAAGCCGTCCATCTCGACGAGGAGCTGGTTGAGGGTCTGCTCGCGCTCGTCGTGTCCGCCGCCGAGGCCTGCGCCACGGTGACGGCCGACTGCGTCGATCTCGTCGATGAAGATGATGCAGGGGGCGTTCTTCTTGCCCTGCTCGAAGAGGTCGCGGACGCGGCATGCGCCGACGCCGACGAACATCTCGACGAAGTCAGAGCCGGAGATGGAGAAGAAGGGAACGTTGGCTTCGCCGGCGACTGCGCGGGCGAGGAGGGTTTTGCCGGTTCCCGGAGGTCCGACGAGGAGGACGCCCTTGGGGATGCGGCCGCCGAGGCGCTGGAACTTCTGCGCTTCGCGGAGGAACTCGATGATCTCCTTGAGTTCTTCCTTGGCTTCGTCGACGCCAGCGACATCCTTGAAGGTGATCTTCTTCTGCTGCATGGAGAGCAGACGAGCGCGGGATTTGCCGAAGCTCATGGCCTTGTTGCCGCCGGACTGCATCTGGCGGAGGAGGAAGAACCAGAGGCCGAGCAGAAGCGCGAAGGGCGCGATGGAGATCAGCAGGCTGAGCCACTGATTGGGGCTCTGATCCTTGATCGTGATATTGACGCCGTGATCGCGGAGCGTCTTATACATGTCGGGATAGTTGCCCGGGATGGTGGTGTGGAACTGATTCTTAAGGTCGTCGCGATAGTGTCCTGTGACCTCAGCGCCGTTGACGACGACATCGCTGATCTTGCCCTGGTCTGCGTCGTTGAGGAGCTGGGTGAGGCTGATGTTCTTCTCCTGGCTTCCGCCAGTTGTTTTGACGACAACCTGCCAGAGGAAGATCAGGCAGGTGATCATGAAGACCCAGATCAGAATTTGTTTGACGGTCGAGTTCAAAGCGAATTTCCTCATTTTCCGGCCTGCAGTGCCCAACAACCCCACTGGCGACTGTCAGTGCCCGGCTGCCGGACGCAAAAAAGCGCACGACAGCTGACAACAGTTAGACGATATCCAAAAAGGAAAGTCCGTTGCGGGGAGGCTTGACCCCCATGCAACAGGCCCTGCCTTAGTCAAGTAGTTAGATTCTACTCTTTAGCAGAACGATTCTGCATGTCAAAAGCGGAATGTTGATGTGACTTTAGGGTGATGGAGAAGAATTGAAGTGGGGCTGTCTATTCCTTGCGGAAGAGACGGAGTTCGCGGGCGGTGCGTTCGGCCCGGAGGTTGTTGGAGAGATGGAGGTTGGAGCCGGTTCGGGCGGCTACGGTAGGGTCGTTTCGGAAGCCGCAGAGCGCAAGGAGGCGGGAGGTCTCGTCGAAGCTGAGGCGAGCGCCGAGCTGACGGGCGGCGGCGCGGAGGACGCGGCGACGGAGGGCGGGGTCGAGAGTGCGAAGACGATCGAGTTCGATGGAGACGTCGGATTGGGATTGGCCGGGAGCTGTGCTGACGGCGCGGCCGCCTCCGCGGACGGGCTTGCCGGGGAGAAGGAGCTGGGGGAGGATGCGGCTGAGTTCGGTTTGCCAGCGGGATTCTTCTTCGCGGGCTAGTTCGGCGAGATTGGCGAGGGTCTGGTCGAGATTTGGGTTGTAGGCGCGGAGTTGGGGGAGGAGTTCGTGGCGGATCTTGTTGCGGGTGAAGGCGGTGTCGGTGTTGGTGGAGTCTTCGCGCCAGGGCTGGTGGATGGAGTTGAGGAAGGCTTCGATGTCGGCGTGGCGGGTGTCGAGGAAGGGGCGGAGGATTTTTCCTTTTGGCAGGGTGACGACTGGGGTGGATGGCGCTGAGGCCTTCGGTCCACGCGCCGCGGAGGAGTTTCATGAGGACGGTTTCGGCCTGGTCGTCGAGGGTGTGGGCGGTGAGGATGGTGTCGGCATGGCCGGAGGCGAGGAGGGTGGAGAAGAAGTCGTAGCGGACCGTGCGGGCGGCTTCTTCGATGGTTTCGCGGGTCTGGGCGATGCGGTCCGGGATGTTGGCTTGGTGAAGGTGGAGGGGAATGTCGAGGCTGATGCAGAGGTCAGTGACGAATTGCTGGTCGCCGTCGGCTTCTGCGCCGCGAAGGCCGTGATGGACGTGGGCGGCGCTCAGGCCGACGCCGAGGGATTCGCGCGGGGTGGTGTTGGCGGCGTGGAGGGTGAGGAGGAGAGCGACAGAGTCTGCGCCGCCGGAGATGGCAACGCAGATGCGGTCGCCGGGCTTGATGTAGGAGCGATCGAAGGGGAGACTGTGCGGCATCTTCCCTATGTTAGTTGGTCGGTGATGAGGCAACGGTTGGCGGGGGCGTTCCTTTGGCTACTTCTTCGCCGACAACCCGAGGCGAGGCGGCGTCAACTCCATTTGCCTGGATTCCGCGCCTGAGGTATTGGAAGAAAGGTGAAGCGGAGGGGGGAGGGGCTTGAGCGGTCGATGACGCGCTGGGGATGTTCGTGCTGATCAGGGCTGCGAGTTGGTCCCATAGGCGGAGATCGTTCTCAATTTCGTGATGAGGTTTGTTGAAGGTCCGAGCGTACCAGCTGTAGTTGTCGCAGTTGATCGGACGGTCTTCGTAGCTCATTCGGATGTTGCCGAGGACATTGGTGCGCGTTGGATCAGCGGCGACAGTTTCTGGGCGCCCGTGAAGGAAGCCTTGGGTTTGATAGAAGTTGATCGCGCTGGCGACATTGGGAGAGACAGTGGGAGTTTTGCGGAGAGGTTTGCCGATGGTGTCGATCTGAATCGTGAGCGCTACGGGAACTCCGAGCTGCGCTAGCTGGCGGGCGAATACGAGAGTTTCGGTGGCGCCCCAGCTTTGGCCGTAGATGATGACGGTAGCGTGGTTTTTCTCAATGGACGAGAGGGTACCGTCGTGGTCAGTGTCGAGGACGTGCACGACGGTGTGGAGGGCTTTTCGTCCTTGGTGATTTCCGAAGACCTGGACGTGGATTGAAGGGTAACGGTCTCGAAGGTAGGCGGCGAACTGCACCTCAGGGTGTTTGCTGTCTTTCACGCTCACAAAGCCGCCGACAAAACCAACGATGATCACGTTCCGGGTGGTGGGGGCGATTATGGCAGAACCCGCTTCGGCTGTGGAGTTTGCTTCCAGGATGGCCGCTTCCTGGCTATGGGCGATGCCGGGGTCCAGAAGAGCGATTGCGGTCAAAACAAAAATCAGCGCGTTGAACTTCAGATTCCGATGATCTTTCATGCGGGATCTCAGCCTCCTGCTTTGCGTTGACTGAAACGAAGATGGACAGTCGTTGGTTAGGATGTGGGCCGGGCGCATAAGGTTCAAGGTTTCTTCTTATCCGAAAGTATCGGTTGTCGTAAAGCGAAGCGTCTGTCGAGTTTTGGACAGGCGGGCAATCGTGCCGGGTGGTTCGTCGTCGCATCTTGTATACTCCGTTGGTCATGCGAGTTTTTGTGATTCTTCCGGCAGCGGGTATTGGTACGCGGATGGCCGCGGGTGGGGCGTCGACGGTGGCGCCGAAGCAGTTTCTTGAGATCGGCGGCGTACCTGTGCTGGTGCGATCGGTGCGGGCGTTTCTCGCGGTGCCGCGAGTGGATGCGGTTTGTGTCGCGGTGCGGGCGCAGGAGCGGGAACGAGTGGAGGCTCAGATGCTTGAGTACAAGCTCGGCGCACGGGTGCATATGGTGGAAGGCGGGGACAATCGGCAACAGTCGGTGGGGAATGCGCTGGCAGCGCTGGAGTGCGATCCAGATGATGTGGTGCTGGTGCATGATGCGGTGCGGCCGCTGATCGATCCGGCGACGATCGAACGGACGATCGACGCGGTGGTGAAGCATGGGGCGGCGATTGTGGGGCTGCCGGCTGTGGATACGATCAAGCAGGTGGAGCGGACTGCGGATGGGGCGATTGTGACGGCGACGATTCCGCGGGAGCGCATTGTGCAGGCGCAGACTCCGCAGGGGGCGCTGTTCGGGCTGCTGCGCAGGGCATTTGTGGAGGCAGAGACGGACGAGTTTTCCGGTACCGATGAGGCGAGTCTGCTGGAGCGGGCGGGGATCGAGGTGGCGGTGGTTTCGGGGTCGCCACGGAACTTTAAGATTACGCAGCCGGGGGATATTGAACTGGCGGAGTTTTATCTCGGTAAGGGGTGAGGATAAAAATCTTTGCGGCGTGGGAAGATAGCGTATGGGAATGAGAATTGGTTATGGGTTTGATTCGCACGCGTTCAAAGCGGGCGTGCCGCTGGTGATCGGCGGGCTTGCGATTGAACATCCGGAGGGCTTGGCGGGTCACTCGGATGGAGACGTGTTGTTGCATGCGATTACGGATGCTTTGCTGGGCGCTGTCAGCGCGGGGGATATCGGAACGTTCTTTCCGCCGAGCGATCCGCGGTGGAAGGGTGCAGCTTCGAGTGTGTTTTTGCAGACGGCACTGGAAGAGGTGGCGACGGCAGGGTACAAGATCGTCAATGTTGATACGGTGCTGGTGATGGCGAAGCCAAAGATTGTGCCGATAGCAGGAGAGCTGCGCGAGAGTGTCGCTACGCTGCTGGGGGTGAAGCCGGGCGAGGTGGGGATCAAGGCGAAGACGCCGGAGGGATTGAACCAGGACCATGTGGCGGTCGCGCATGCGACGGTGCTGCTCGAGAGCCTTGGGATTCCGGAGCCGGTCGGGGCGATGGCTGCGACGGCTGAGGTAGACGATGAGATCGATGTCGTTGTGAAGACGTTGGTGGGTGGGAGACGGGATGTCTCTGCGCTGGGGCGAAAGGTGCCTCCGTTTGATACGGATGATCTGACGTAAGGCTGACGAGTTGTTGGGCAAAGCGGAGGTGAGCTGTGCACGATCTTGTCGTTGATCTTTCGGCGGTGGCGGTGTGCGGAGCGCTGGGCGGCTTCGTGAATGTTTTTATCGGCGACTCCGGTCTTCATCTGCCTGAGATAGAGGATGGCATTTTTCGACCGGGCTATATGGGGGTCGTGTTTGTCGGGGCGGCTGCCGCCTTGGGGGCTTGGCTCGCGACGCAAGGCGCTACGCTGGCGGACGCCTGGCATTCTTCGACGGCGGTGACGCTGAGGCTGTCGGAGTTGAGCACGGCGATTGTTGTGGGATTTGGCGGCGCGCGGTGGTTCAAGTCGGAGGGAGAGACGACGGTGCTTCGCAAGACTGCGGCGATCGCCGCGAGTAGGTCTTCGGACACGGCGGCTGCTGCAGCGATTGCGTCCTCGTCGCCGTTTGAGGCGTTGGCGGCGGCGAAGAAAATGCCTGAGTGATTTGCGTTGAATGCGGCCGCGTGGCGGCTGCGTGCACAGTAGACTTTCGATGTGCAACTTTTCATTTTGAGGGACTTCAATGAAGATCAGGTTTGGGCTGGTGGCTGTGTGTTTGTTCGTGATGGTGGGTTATGGGGCGCGGGCGCAAGCGCCGGCGACGAGCCAAGAGGATTTCATCAAGTCGCATTATGCGAAGTCTGAGTACAGGATCCCGATGCGGGACGGGGTGAAGCTGTTTGTGTCGGTGTATACGCCGCAGGTCGGGGCCTTCAAGGATGCGGGGCCGTATCCGTTTTTGATGACGCGGACGCCGTATAGCTGTGCGCCGTACGGCGAGGACAAGATGCCAGCGCGGTTGGGGCCGAGCCAGGAGTTGCTGGAGTCGGGCTACATCTTTGTTTGCGCCGACGCGCGCGGACGATATGAGAGTGAAGGCGTTTTCCAGGAGATGAATCCGCATATCGACGATAAGAAGTCGAACAAAGATGTGGATGAGTCGAGCGATACGTATGACACGATCGAGTTTCTGCTGAAGCATGTGGAGAACAATAACGGCAAGGTCGGGATTACGGGGATCAGCTATCCCGGTTTCTATACTTCGGCAAGCATCATTGATTCGCATCCTGCGATCAAGGCGGCGAGCCCGCAGGCTCCGATGACGAATCTGTTTTTCAATGACGACGGATACCATGGCGGGGCGTTTATGTTGTCGGCGAACTATGGGTTCTATGTGTTCTTCTATCCGCAGAAGAATCCGACACTGCCGGAGAAGCGGGTTCCGTACGACTTTGGTACTCCTGACAGTTACACGTTTTATTTGCAGGCGGGGCCGACGGGAAATCTTGACAAGGGATTCGATGGAAAGAATTTTCTGTTCCATGATCAGCTGGCGCATACGACCTACGACGACTACTGGAAGAAGCGCGACCTGTCGTTGCATATGAAGAACATTCATGCGGCGGTGATGACGGTGGGCGGGTGGTTCGATGCAGAGGATCTTTCCGGACCGTTCAAGACGTTTCATGCGATTGATCAGTTCAACCCGGGTGCGGTGAATACGCTGGTGGTGGGGCCGTGGACGCATGGTGGTTGGGCACGGACGGACGGCGATCGTCTTGGCGATGTGACGTTTCATGCGAAGACTTCGCAGTTCTATCGAGCGCAGATTGAGTTTCCTTTCTTTGAGTCTTACTTGAAGGGAAAGAGTGCGGAGCCGCTGCCGAAGGCTTACGTGTTTGAGACTGGCTCGGATGTGTGGAAGAAGTATGACGCGTGGCCTCCGAAGGTAGCGGTGACGAAGACGCTTTATTTTCACGAGGGAGGGAAGCTGAGTTTTGATGCTCCTACGGAGAAGTCGGGTGTGGATGCGTATGTGAGCGACCCGGCGCATCCGGTGCCGTTTGTGGGGTATGTGACGGACACGGTTCCGCAGCGGTATATGGACGATGACCAGAGGTTTGCGGCGACTCGGCCGGATGTTCTGGTGTATGAGACGGATCCGCTGACGGAGGATGTGACGATTGCCGGGCCGGTGCGTCCGAAGCTGAAGGTAGCTTCGACAGGGACGGACTCGGACTTTGTGGTGAAGCTGATCGATGTGTATCCGAACGACTATCCGGATACTGCGGAGACAGGGAATAAGCGGATCGTGGGCGCGCCGCCTGTGTTTATGGGGGGCTATCAGCAGCTTGTGCGGGGCGAGCCGATGCGGGCGAAGTTCCGGGATAGCTGGGAGAAGCCGACTCCGCTCGTGCCTGGGAAGATGGTGAGCGTGAATGCGGAGATGCCTGATGTGAACCACACGTTCCGCGCAGGGCACAGGATTATGGTGCAGGTGCAGAGCTCGTGGTTTCCGCTGGTGGACCTGAATCCGCAGACGTTTGTGGATATACCTCAAGCCAAGCCGGAGCAGTTTGTGAAGGCGACGGAGAGCGTGTATCGGAGTGCGGATGCAGCGAGCGGGGTTGAGGTGCTGGTGTTGCCGCAGCATTGATACCAAGAAACCGTTGACAATCGACCCTGCTTGAGTTTAGGTTCTTCCCTAAGATGCTAAGGGAAAGCAAAAACGAGGCAGGACAGTTGATTCAGGGCACGGTAGAGATGCTTATCCTGAAGGCGCTGATGCGTGGGGCGATGCATGGGTATGGCGTGGGTGAGTGGATTGAACAGGCATCGCAACAGGTTTTGAAGGTGGAAGAGGGAGCGCTGTATCCGGCGCTGCACAGGCTCGAACTGCGTGGTTTGTTGAGCTCGAAGTGGGGTGCTTCCGACAACAACCGCCGGGCGAAGTTCTATCAGTTGACGGCGGAAGGCAGGAAGCGGCTGGATGCAGAATCGAGCCGCTGGGCGCGGTTATCGGCAGCGGTGGCGTTTGTGATGCAGGCGTCGTAATGCAGGGTTCCTGACGCAAGGTTTGGGGGGAGGCCCCAATGGCAAAGATGCATGAGTTTCTACTTCGTTTCAAGGTGCTGTTTGGGAAGCGACGCATGGATCGCGAGATGGCTGAGGAGTTGGAGTTCCATCAGGCGATGCTGCGTGAGAAGTTGCTGCGGCAAGGGGTTCCGGAGGCCGCGGTGGATGGGGCAGCGAGGTGGGCGTTCGGCGATCCTGTGCGATGGCATGAGCGGCTGCGTGAGCTATGGCAGTTTCGGACGCTGGAGAATTTGCGGAGAGATTTTAGTTTTTCGATTCGGCTGTTGCGAAGGTCGCCTGGATTTACTGCGGTGGCGCTCCTGACGCTGGTGCTGGGTGTCGGCGCGAATACGGCGATATTTTCGTTGATCAATGGGTTGTTGCTGCGGCCGCTTCCGGTGCCTCACGCTGAGGAGCTTGCAGTGCTGTCGATCGTTCAGGGGAGGCCGACGCCGACCTATGATTTTCCTTCACCGTTTTTCCGAAGCCTTGAGAAGAAGCACGATGTCTTTGCGGATATGTTCGCGTTTGATTCGACGAATTTTCAGGTGCGGGGAACTTCCAACAACGAAATTGCCGGTCAGTATGTGAGTGGGCAGTTCTTTCGGGGGCTTCAGACACCAGCGCTGCTGGGTCGTACGCTTACGCCCGATGATGATGTTACCGGCGGGAGCCCAGCGGGGTTGGCGGTCGTGATTAGTGAGCATTTCTGGAGGAGCTGGTTTGGAGCGGCGCAGGATGTCGTGGGGCGAAAGCTTCAGATCGACAATAAGGTGTTCACGGTAGTCGGGGTGATGCCTAAGTCGTTTACGGGTGGGGATCCTACGGATTTGCCGGAGATCTTTGTTCCGCTGTCGAGCGAGCCGATCCTGGAAGGGGCCCGAAGTATAACGGCGGTCGGCCATCATGGATGGTGGCTGACGGTGATGGGGCGGCTGCGGCCGGGCGCGACGGTGGAACAGGCAAGTGCGGCGCTGCTACCTATCTCCATGCCGATTGTGCATGAGGTAGTGCCTGAGCCGGCATGGATCGCGCGGGCCGAGAAGGACCACTTCCATTTTGCAGCGGAGTCAGGAGCAAAGGGTTTCACTGACATTCGGTTTACGTTTCGCAAGCCTCTGATGGCGGTGTTTGCGATGTGCGGGGGCGTGTTGTTGCTGGCGTGCCTCAATCTTGCGAGTCTGCTGATGGCGCGAGGGGCGGCCCGGGAGCGGGAGTTGGCGACGCGGCTGGCGATGGGTGCGACGCGAGTTCGGCTGATTCAGCAACTACTGATGGAGAGCTTGTTGATTGCGCTAATGGGCACAGCGATTGGGTTGGCCGTAGCGCCGTTCGTGAGCAGGGCTCTGGCAGCCATGTTGATGAGTGACGGCGGAGTGCATCTGGATACGTCTCTGGATTTGCGAGTGCTTGGGTTTGCTGTGCTGGCGGCGGTGGTTGCGACGCTTTGATTGGACTGGTGCCGGCACTGCAGGCGACGTCACGCAACCTGAGCGATCACATCAAAGATGGCCAGCATGCGACGCAGGCGCACGAGCGGCGAAGGATATTGCCGAAAGCAATGCTGGCGGCGGAGGTGGGACTAGCGCTGATGCTGGCGGTGGGCGCGGGGTTGCTGTCGACGAGTCTGACGCGGTTGTATCGATCGGGGGCGGGATTTGATCCGAAGGGGTTGGTGAATATAGCGCTGAAGACGGACAAGCAATCGCTGGAAGGAGATGAATTGGTAGGGCTCTACCAGCAGATTGGCGAAGCGATAGCCATCAACCTGGGGTAAAGAGTGTCAGCTTTGCCCGGATGGTACCGCTCAGCCACTTTGAGTGGGATGAGGATTACTCGACTCCGGGTGGCAATGTGCATAACTTCTCCGTGAACGGCGTGGGACCTGCTTATTTTGAAACGATGCGTATTCCCTTGCTGGAGGGCCGGGAGTACCGCTGGTCAGACACGGCGCCAACGGGAATGAAAATCATTTTGAATCAGGCGGCGGCAAAGTTGTTTTTTCCTGGAAGGGATCCGATCGGCCAGAACGTTGTGAGCGAACCGGAGAAGAAAGTCTATGAAGTGATTGGAGTCGTGGGCGATGCGAAGTATGACGATCTGCGATCGCCCGCGCCGCCAACGGCTTATCTGCCGATCACGCAGAACGAACTCAAGAGCAAGCCGTCGTATACCGCTGTGGTGCGAGTGGATGGGCCGATGGCGCCATTAGCGGGAGCGGTGCGATCGATTACGGCACGCCTTGCGCCGGATATTCCTGCGCCAGTGCTGGCGACGATGGATAGCGTTCTGGATGCGTCGATCAGTTCAGAGCGGGTAATGGCGTTGCTGTCGGTGTTCTTTGCGGCGTGTGCGCTGCTTGTGACGGGTATTGGACTGTATGGGACGTTGGCGTATGCGACGGCGCGGAGGACGAGTGAGATTGGGATCCGCATGGCGTTGGGCGCGCGGCGAGCGCAGGTGGTGTCGATGGTGTTTCGCGAGAACACGCTGATCGCGGTGGTTGGGTCGTCGTTGGGATTAGTTGGCGCGGCACTGGCATCACGGGCGCTGGCTAGTTTTCTTTACAGCACGTCGGCGCGCGATCCGTGGGTGATGGTGCTATCTGTGGCGGCGGTGGTTGCGATTGCGAGCGCGGCCTCGCTGATTCCTGCGTTACGGGCCGCGCGGATTGAGCCGATGTCTGCGATACGGCACGAGTAGACTGGCGCATTTACGAGGTGCCCATGCATCGAAGTTGATGTATGGGCCACCCGCTAAAGCGAGTATTTACGCGCAGTTCGCTACCAGATGCGGACGCGGTCTTTCGGGGCGAGGTAGAGTTTGTCGGTGGATTGGATGTCGAAGGCGGCGTACCAGCCGTCTTCGTTGCGTACGGTGAGGGCGCGGTACTCGCCGGGCGGGTGGGGGTCGGTGAGGACTTGCTGGCGGAGGGCCGCGTCGCGCGTGACGGAGGCCCAGTTTTGCGCGAAGGCGATGAAGAACTGCTGATCTCCGGTGAATTTGTCGACTGTCGGGGCGGCGCTGCCTTTGAGTGAGGCGTGGAAGGCGTCGAATGCGGCAGCGAGGCCGGCTACATCGGCGATGCTTTCGCCGAGGACCTGCCTGCCTTTGACGTGAACTCCGGGAAAGGGCTCGTAGGTGTCGTACTGGGCGGCGAGTGCAGCGGTAACGGTTTCAAAGTGTGCAGGTCTTCGGGGGTCCACCAGTTGCGGACGCGGCCCTGGGAGTCGAAGGCTGCACCTTCGGAGTCGAAGGTGTGGCTGATCTCGTGGCCGATGATGGTGCCGATGGCGCCGTAGTTGTGGGCGGCGGGAGCCTTCGGGATCGAAGAAGGGCGGTTGGAGGATGGCGGCGGGGAAGTTGAGGCCGTTATCGAGTGGAAGGTTGACGGCGTTGACGGTCTGCGGGGTCCATGCACCACTCATTGCGGTCGGTGGGCTGGCCGATGCGGCCGAGAGAGTATTGATATTCGAAGAGGCCGGCGTTCCAGAGGTTTGTGAAGAGATTGTCGGGGGTGATGTTCAGAGCCGGAGTAGCTCTTCCAGTGGTCGGGATAGCCCACGCTGACTTTGAGTGTGTCGAGTTTGGCGATGGCTTCCTTCTTTGTTGCAGGGGCCATCCAGGTGAGGTTTTCGAGGCGGACCCGGAATGCGGCGAGGAGGTTGGCGACCATGGACTGGACCTGCGCCTTGGCTTCAGGAGAGAAGAAACGCTGAGCGTAGATTTTGCCGACGGGATCGCCGAGGGTGCGGAGACGAGGGCATGCCCGCGGAAGTCGCGTGGACGTTGCTGAGGAATTCCATTCAGCGTCGTGCCGAAGAAGGCGAAGCGCTCGGCGGCCATGGCTTTGGAGATGGCGGAGGCATGGTCTTCGATGAGGTGGTAGGCGAGGAGATCTTTCCATGCGTCGATGGGTTGCGAGGCGACGAGGGCGGCTTCGCCGGTGAAGGCAGAGGGCTGCCAGACGATGAAGACGCTCTGCTTTTCGAGTGCGGCGGCGCGGAAGAACTCGGGCCAGTCGAGGCCGGGGGCCTTGGCGGTGAAATCAGCGGGGTGCCAGGGGTTGTTGGCTTTGTGGATGTCTTCGCTGTCTTCGAGGGAGATCTGTTTTTGTGCGATTGCGGTTTCGAGAGCGAGGACGCGGGTGGCGCGGGCTTCTGGATCGGAGAGGCCGGCGAGACGGAACATCGCGGCGATGTGGGTCTGATACTTCGCGCGGATGGTCTTCATGCTGTCGGAGTCGGTGACGTAGTAGTCGCGATCGGGAAGTTCGGTTCCGCCCTGGAGGAGGTAAGGGGCGTAGTGGTCGGGGTCGTTGAAGCTGGGCGCGACCCAGAGGCCGAAGATGTTCGCGGTTTGGAAGTTTGTGGCGTTGAGGGCGTCGACGTCGGCTCGGAGGGAGAGGCCGAGGGCGTGGGCGAGTTCCTTCGGGGTGTGGATGCTCTCGATGGAATCGCAGATGCGGCTTCAGAGTTGCAGTGCCGCGGGATTCGATCGCGGCCTCGTCCATGTAGGAGTGGTAGAGGTCGGCGATTTTGCGCTCATCGGAGCCTGCGGGAGCGTTGGACTTTGCGGCGTCGTCGATGATGCTGGCGACTTGCTTGAAGCTGAGGTCGATGAGGGCGTTGAAGACGCCAAGGGATGCGCGGTCGGCGGGAAGTTTGGTGTGGGCAATGAAGCCGCCGTTGGCGTAGAGGTAGAAGTTGTCGCCGGGACGGACGGCGGGGTCCATATTCGGGATCGAGATGCCGGTGTCGGGCGTCTGAGCGAATGTTGAGATGGCAAGGGCGCAGGAGAGGAGGGGGAGGATGCGGCGGGTGAAACTCGTCATTGGGTAAGATACTCCGAATGGTTGGATCGTTCGAGTTCTAGATGGTTCGCATTTGGTGAAGAATTAGACGGATCATTATCGCTCAGGCGGTGGCGAAGGGGTGCTCGAGGCTGGGGCTTTGCGGGGTGAACATCTTGCCGCCGTCTTCGGTGACGTGCCAGTCGTCTTCGAGGCGGACGCCGAACTCGCCGGTGATGTAGATGCCGGGTTCATCGGAGAAGCACATGCCGGGTGCGAGAGGCGTGGTGTTGCCGCGGACAAGGTAGGGCCATTCGTGGCCATCCATGCCGATGCCGTGGCCGACGCGGTGGGTGAAATGTTTGTAGTCGGGGCCGAAGCCGGCGGAGGTGACCACGTTGCGAGCGGCTGCGTCGATAGCTTGGCATTGAACGCCGGGACGTGCAGCGGCGAGAGCGGCGGACTGGGCCTGATGGACGATATCGAAGACTTTGCGGGCCTTGTCGAGTTTGGGCGATGTTGCGTCGCCGAGGACGAAGGTGCGGGAGATGTCGGACTGGTAGCCTTCGACCGTGCAGCCGTCGTCGATGAGGATGATCTCTCCTTCGCGGATGACTTGGGGTTGAAGCGAGCCGTGCGGGAGCGCAGAGTATTCGCCGACCTGGCAGCTTGCGTCCCCGGTAACGCCGCAGCGGGCGTAGGCGGCGTCGATGAGTTGCGAAAACTGGCGGTTGGTCATGCCGGGCTGTGCGGATTCGTAGGCGGCTTTGTAGACGGAGAGGGTGATGTTGTTGGCGAGTTGCATGAGTGCCAGTTCGGCTGGGGTTTTGATGCCGCGGCATCCGAAGGTGACGGGCGTGGCGCTGGTGGTGGTAAGAGAGGGGCTGGCGTGGGCGATGCCGTCGGCGAAGACGAACTGGGTGCGCTCTTCGATGCCGATTTTTCCGGTGGCAATGCCGGATTCTTTGAGGGCCTTGGCGAGGAGTTTGTAGGGATCTTCGTCTTCGTTCCAGGTGTAGACGCGAGTGGTTGACGCGGAGGGAAGTGTTGCGGGTTTGGCGTCCATGCGTTCGCGGACGCGGCCTTCTTCGAAGACGGGGCAGACGATGAAGGGGTTCGCTTTTGCGGGGAGCACCCAAGCCAAGAAACGCTCGGACTGGCCCCATCGGAGGCCTGTGAAGTAGGTGAGAGAGGTGCCGGTGGTGACGACGATGGCGTCGATCTGATTCTGGTGCATGAGAGCGCGGGCTCGGTCGAGGCGCTGCTCGCGTTCGGCGAGGGTGATTGGCACGGCTTCGGCGCGGCGGTTGGTGAGGGCGGCGATCGCGGGTGGGAGATTTTCCGCGGGGTGGGGCTGCTGCGCGAAAGAGGCTGTGGATGTTGCTGCGACTCCTGCGGCGGAAGTGATCAAAAAGCGGCGGCGGTCGATCTTTTGCTGGATCATGGATGTGGTGATTGTATCGGGCCGATTAGGCAGTAGGCATTAGAAATCAGGATTCTGGACGCAAGAGTGGTTGAGCGGTGGTTGGGGGTGCCGCGGTTTGGCATCTGCTGGTGGTTGGGTTAGGTTTGAGATTGGAAGGTTAAGGGTGGCAATGTGTGTGGGGCGAGGGTGGTGGAAGGTGCTTGAATTTTCTAGCGTGGTGACGGATATTCGCGAGGAATCGCGGGTGGCAGGGAAGCAGCGGTGGCAGATGGCGCTGGCTCGGACTGAGTTTGTGGTGGGGGATGTTGGGGCGTTTGAAGCGGTCGCGCGGAGTGGTGCGAGATTGGTGGTGCCGGTGCTTGGGATTGTGGTGGATGCTGCGGGCGAGGTGTGGCATGTCGTGGAAAAGCCACTTGCGGCGGGGACGGTTGTGTCGGCGCGTGTGGGCGCGGAGGGGGGACGCGCGGGGTTTGAGTCGGGTGCAGCTTACTGATACACTCGGAGAGGTTAGTCGACAGCGTTGTGCCTGTGAAGACGGTGTGCGATCTGTGTCTGTTGGGGCTGTAGCTCAGTTGGGAGAGCGCCTCGTTCGCAACGAGGAGGTCAGCGGTTCGATCCCGCTCAGCTCCACCAAAAAAGACAATCGATGACTGCTAGTTGGTGTTCGAAGATTGATGTCAGTCTCCTGCAACTGCCATCTCGAAGCCGCCTTGTGGCTGGCTGCGGAGAGATTTTTCGAAGTTGGCGAGTTGGGCTTCGATATCAATTTCGGCGGTCCGTCGCTTGACGATGTCTTCGCGATAACGACGCAGGAAGTAATCGATCGTTTCGACGCGGATGCGGATTGATCCGGATGGCTTGTTCTCATCGAGATCCTTGAACGAAAAATAGGGTGTGCCGGATTGTTCGATGATGCCCTCGATTACTCCATAGATCGGGGCGTCGTGACCGCACTTAAAGCTTGAGACTTCGAGAGCGACGAGATTGGGATGGCGCGCGGTGAACTTCGCTGCCCATACTTTATGGTTGGTGCTGGTGGAGTAGCGATTCTTCCAGACGTCGCTAATGTCGAGCGGATGCGTGATGAGGCCGGCGCGAACTTCGTCTCCGAAGAGACGATCGAGCAGGTCCTCATCGAGCGGCAAAGTGCTTTGGGAGAAGACGGGGTAGCCGAGCTTTTGAAACTCTTCCATGATCTCGTGGTTCAGGCCGGGGTCGTGATGGTAAACGCGGCCCAGCATGACGATTCCGATGCGGTCTTCGCGCTCGAGTTGGTCGAGCGTGGCGCGCGCCTGGCGGCGGATATCGGTTTCGCATTCGTGCAGGGACTTGAACCCGATGGCGATGGCCCTCTCGTTTTCTTCGCGGGTGAGACCGAGAACGGGTCCCCAGGTCTTAAACATCTGATCGGCACAGATCTTTTCGTCCTGGAGATTCAGGATTGGGTCGAGGTAGAGGACGTTGTTCTCAGCGAAGATGTCGCTCTCTTTTGTGAACGCGGCCTTTACGGTCTCCGGTGTTGCGGTGACGGTGGGACAGGCATTTGAGCCGGTGAGGTTCACGAGATGCGAGTGAAGCACGTCATACATCGGGAACCAGATTGCGTTGAGCGGCTTCTTCGTATGTTTGGCTGCGAGCAAGTTGTAGACGTGCGCGATGCCGATCTTCGATGGGTAGCAGGGATCAATCGCTCCGCGGCTTGCGCCTGCGCGATACAACTCGGGAGTTGTGTAGTCGGAGTAGATGATGTTTTCGGATTTGAGGCCGAGGCTTGCAAAGTATGCGTTGAAGAAAGGCGCGTAGGTGTAGGTGTTCAAGAGGCGGGGGATTCCGACACGGAAGTCGTTGCGCTGCGTCATCCGTGATGCACGTTCTTTGATCGCCTTCGAAATGAATAAACCCTTCGTCGACGGCAACGCGTCGGCGACGATCTGAACGTCCCGCTGGCGGAAGACGTCTCGCGCGGCGATGTCGACAAAGTTTGGATTGGCGGCTTTGATTTCGTCGATGTCGGCCTTGATGTCCTTCATCTCGTCGAGGTCTTCGACTGTGCCCTTTTCGCAGGTCGCGATGATGAGGCGCTGCTCGCCAGTACGCAGTGGAACTTTGGTTTTGCGTGGTTGGAATTCTACGGGCTTCGGCAACTCGACAATCTTGCTCGATCCGGGCGAGAGTTGAATTTGAACCAGCGGCTCTTTCTTGGCTTTGAAGACGGAAGACGAGCCGTGACCGCCACCGGTGCTGCAGGATCCATGGGATTCGACTGGAGGAAGGTTGGCCTGAATTTGCTCCAGTGTCGGCATTGCGCTGACAGCAGCTACGACCTCTTCAGGGGTAGCAGCACGATCGCTGGTGGCGGCGTGGGTATGCTCTTGTCCCGAAGACTGTTGCCCCGACACGTCGACGTCGATGAAGGTGCGGAGGCAGTTGTTCTTGCAGAAGTAGCAGCGCGTGTCTTCGTTGCGTGTGGTGCGATAGCTGATATTTGCGACGGCGTCGAGTCCGATGAATGTGGTCTGCCGCCCGTTGCGCCAGAGGCGAAGTGCTTCCTGGGCCGCACCGATCGCGCCGGATTCGCCGCAGTGTTCGTGAACAATGATCTCCGGCTCTTTGCCGTTGGCGCGGAAGCTGGACTTGATGAAGTCCACTTCGGCTTTTACGACGGCGAGATTATTTTGTGTGCCGCCCTGTAGTACGAAGCGCGATCCGAGAGCCGCCAAGTTCGGAATGCTGGCGACATAGAGGAAGACATTCTTTGGGAGTACATCGGCGAGACCCGCGAGAATTTCCTCGGAGCGCCAGCCCTGTCGCTGAAAGTTGACGATGTCGGACTGCATGAAGACCGCGCAACCATAGCCGAAGGATGGCATTGATTTGGCGGAGAAGGCGAGGTCGGCGAACTCTTCGACCTTCATGCCGAAGCCTTCCGCGGTGGATTGCAGGAAGTAGCCGTTGCCGGCTGAGCACTGGGTGTTTAGTTTGAAGTCTTTCACTCGGCCATCTTTGAGAACGATGAGCTTGATGTCCTGGCCGCCGACGTCGACGATCACGTGCGGATCGTCGTAGAACTTGAGTGCAGATTCTGTGTGGGCGACAGTTTCAACGAGTGCGACGTCCGCACGCAGGACGTCCTTGATGATGTCCTTCGCGTAGCCAGTCGTGCCGACACCGAGGACTTCGAGAGAGGCGCCCTTGCTCTCGATCTGTTCGCGGAGCTTCTCAAACATTTCGATGGTGTCCTGGATCGGATTTCCGTTTGAAAGTTGGTAGGTTTTGCAGAGGATTTCTCCGCCTTTGCCGAGTAGGGCGGCCTTTGTCGAGGTAGAGCCGCCGTCGATTCCGATGAAGCCGGAGACGACCTGTCCGGGAACGAACTGTGCCGGGTTGAACTTCGGCTTTTTGTAGGCGGACTTGAAAGCGGCGAGCTCCCCATCTTCGGCGACGAGTCCCTTGCCGCCTGCCTCGGCCTTCTCCTCTGCCCGGCCGAAGTCGATGTAGTAGAGAAGCTTATCGGTGCCAAGGTATTGCCCAACCTGCGGATCTTCGTCTTTGCCGAACTCGACCGATCCGAGGGCAGCGAAGTATTGCGCGTTATCGGGGACTTTGATCAAGTCTTCGGGCTTCGTGCCTTCTGGAATTTCTACTTTGCGTTCTTTCCACATGCGAGGGATGTTGGTTTGCCATGCCTCGCGCATGCCTTTGATAAAACCGTTGGGGCCGCCAAGCAGAAGAACGTGCGGACGAAGCGTATGTCCACGAGTAAGTACGCTGAGGTTTTGCAGCACGATGGCTTCGAAGAGCGAGGCCATCAATTCGTTTGAGGGTGTCCCGGTTTTCTGTAAGCCATTGATATCGGTTTCCGCGAAGACACCGCATTTGCCGGCTACCTTGTGGAGCTTGACGCCCAGATAACCCTGATTGGAGAGCTCTGCAGCAGGGATCTTGAGCTTGGCGTTGATCTTGTCGATGACGGCGCCGGTGCCGCCGGCGCACTTGTCGTTCATGGATGGGATCTTCTTCTTGCGCCCCGTCTCTTCATCGTCTTTGAAGACGATGATCTTCGCGTCCTGCCCTCCAAGTTCAATGACGGAGTAGACCTCGGGATGGAGTTTTTCGACGGCGAGAGAGACGGCGTGGACTTCCTGCACGAACTTCGCTCCGACCATTTCGGCGATTGTTCCGCCACCTGATCCGGTGATGAAGATACGCGTGTTGCCGGGAGCAATTCCAGTGTCGGCCTCCATGCGGCGCAGGAACTCGAGGACCTTCTCCGGCTGGCGAGTTTCGTGGCGCTGATAATCCTGCCAGATGGTTTTGTCTGTCGCTGCTTCGACCACTATTGCCTTTACCGTTGTGGAACCCACGTCCAGGCCGACTAGGAATTGAACCATACCTTCTCCTCAATGACTGCACGTTCATCGGGTGTTGAAAGTCGTTATGCAACTTGCTGTAACGGAGCGGGTGTGCGAACAGTGCGGCGATAGGAACTATCCTTGTCGATCAGGTCGCTTACGTGCCACGCGAACTGGGCTGCGGTGCCTGCGATTCCATCGCGGTGGGGAACCTTGTAGAGCGCTCGTTTGAGATGGGGGTGCTGGTCGACATAATCGCGCAACTCTTCGACGGTCTTGCCGGTCTTCTGGAGGACGCCGTCGAATTCGGCACGTGCCTTAGCCTTGGCTTCAGCTAGTGCCATCTGCACGCGGCTATGTGCGTTCACTTCGCCTTCACCAGAGGTTTCGATTGGAAGGAAGATCATGTCTTTGAACTTGTTCACGACGCGGGATTGAACGCCATCCGATTGTGTCGATGGCATGCAGCCAAAAGGCTTCAGCGCAAGGACCATGTGGCACAGGTGATTGACGGTGTAATAGACATTCTTGCCGACCTCCATGTAGCCCTCTCCGCCGCGAGCGAGCTGATGGTAGAAGGGATGCGCTAGACGCGAGAGTTCTTTTTGTGGAATTAGATGGTGCGCTGTATCGCCTAAGTGTTTGATCGTGCGGTGGTAGAAGTAGGTCCACATGGCGCTGCCGGCGCTAAGGCCTCCAGTCTTCTTGAATACTTTGAAGTCATTGGCGAAGCGCTTTTTCAGCTCGTACCACTTGGGATCGCGGTACGGCGCTTCCGCATCGGCTCGGGCCTTGGCACCCTCCTTTGCGACATACATCATGTAAGCGATCCAGGTAGCGATCGGCTCGACTAACACTTGCGCGCCCTCTTTCTCGAGGAATGCAAACATGTTGAAGTTGCCGTCTCCCTCAGTCGTTTGCGCCCAGAACTCACCCGTTATTTTTATGACAGGCTTTACGCGCAGGCGGTCGACTTCGATTGCGTTGATGCTGTCGCGGCAGGCGTGGAGCGCATCCACGTACTCTTTGCCATACAAGTTGTGACCGATCTTTCCGAGGGTACAGCCGATTCCCTCGATCTTCTTGTTCTTTTCGATAAGAGGCCTGGCCCAAGCCGGGGCAGCGTCGAGGATATGCCAGCGCTTGCGATCGCGAAGTGTATCGGTGAGAGTTTTCACGGACTCCTGAATAACGCGATCAGTCTCCCCTTTGTTCACTTCGAACGGGCGTACCTGGTACACGAGTTCGTTGATGACGTCGCCGAGATTCAGGGCGTTGAGCATTCCCATGCCGAAGTCCACGGAGAACTTCAGGCCTGGCTCTCCGCTTGCGGCTTTGATGCCGTCGGTCTGTTGGAAGAGGAGCACACGGAAGCCGTCGAAGCCCGCATTCTGCAGAGCGAATCGATACTCGGCCTCATACATGCCAAAACGGCATGGTCCGCAGGAACCTGCTGTGAAGAAGACGTAGTTGTCGATGATCTCCTTACGGGTCAGGCCGCCCTCCTGTTCAAGCTTCTGGAGATAGCGGACAAGATTGCCTACCGTGAAGTAAGTAGGATTGCACTGACCGTTGTTGCCGAACTCTTTGCCTGCCTGGAAGTCATCCACGACAGGAGTGGGGATGTTCTGGCAGCGATAGCCACTTCCGTGGAAGACGGCCTTGATCATCTCTTCGTGTTTCCAGGTCAGGCCGCCAAAGAGAATCGTTACGTAGTCGCGTTCAGCTGCCGTGAACGTTCGCTCCACCGGTTTCTTGAACTCACGCATGCGCGACAAACCAGCTTCGGCGCGAAGGCGCGCACGTTCGGCATCGATACGAGCTTGAATCTCAACTTCGAAGTCTGTCTGAACGATCTCTTCGGTTCCCGGCATTTGGATCTCCTTATCATGGATGTTCACGGATTAATTACATCTGGCCCTTCATCCCCTGGAAGCCGTGGGCCAATTGTTTGAAGAAATACTTGATGACACGCTGGTCGTTGTAGCACCAACCCAGAATGTGATTCAGAGTCGAGAAGCAGTGGGTTTGGCAGGTCTCCTTTTGATGGTCAAGTTGCTTCGTTTCGAATTTGTGATTGCCGACTACGCCCCAGTCGTAGCTGGCGGTGTACATGGGGAAGCAGGGAGCGAGCGTTCCGTCGACACGAATGATCATGGAATTTTGACCAGCGCGGCAGTTCCATGGGAAGTGGTTGCCTTTCATGAAATCGACCATTTGCCATAGTCTTGCGTTCGAGTTGACCATCTTGTATCCCGAGTCCTGCTTCTCTGTGAGCCACTGAATTGTTTCTTCGACAGCCGGCCAGTCGTCTTTGGTGATGTAGGTGACGTTGTTGTCGGCGTGCCTGAAGTGCTCATCCTGCTGGAGTAACGGAGATTCGTTGATGTGATAGTCGGTCGCGATGCCGTTGTCGTGAGCAATCTCGGTTAGCTGCCGCACGTCATCCAGATTGTTACGGCAGATATTGATGTTTAGGAAGACGGAGTACCCGTAGCCGTATTGCTTGCGAACAAGGTAGTCGAACTGTTTGCGAATTGGCACGAGGGCCTTGGGGAGGCCAGTCTTCAGGTCAACTGCGTCGACGGCGATGTTGAAGGTGGACATGCCGGCGTCAGCTAACTTGTCGATGACATCGGTGCGCAGCAAACGCGCGTTAGTCGGTAGATAGATCCAGAAGCCTTTCTTTGCCGCGTAGTAGGTAATTCGATGAATCAGATCAGGCCGAAGAAGAGGCTCGCCGCCCATATACGCGAGCACGCGGCAGCCTGTGCCGTGAAGCCAGTCGATCGAACGCTTCGCCGTATCCTCTGACATGCCTTTCACTTTGTTGTCGAAGGCCCAGCAGTAATGGCAGTCGAGATTGCACTTGAACTCGGTGAACAGATAGGAGATGAGCGGGTGGAAGTCGCCAGCTGTGACTCTCGACCGGACGTAGGGGAACAGCCAACCCTGCATCGCGTGATAGATCTGTCCCGGTTTCCACGTACGCTTCTCGGGCGGCGCCCAGGTCTCATCAAAGTCGACAGACCCCAATAATTCCGGATGTTGCGGAAATACTGGATCAGGAAAGGTTTGCGGGGCGCCAATCGGGCTGTAGGCCCGGAGTAATTGCTGCAGGCGCTTTCGTGAGCAGGTCGTGGAGCGGTACGTCGAGACGAAAGCCGTTGGGGGACTCTGTGTGTTCCTCGAGATGCATCCGTATCCTCTTTCAAAGTTTCAAAGCTAGCTTCGATTTTTCTTGAAGGACGGGCTCGTGGTTGCGACTATGGACCCAGCATTAGCAACCCAGGGGCCAGAAGCGTCAGAAAATTTCCGACTATAACTCATTGATGAAAAAGAGGAAGTTTTCACTTTCCTGCGGTGAAGGTTGCATGAACGTAATCTCTGTGCCAGCCTATTGACTGGGTGCCAAGCAGTTGGCAGCGAACGTCCAAACTCACAACCAAGCAGTCGGCCCGCCTAGCTCAATCCGCTAATACTTGCCACCTTAGTCCCTGAAGTCTCATCTATCAGAAACCGTGGAAGGAGGGAGGTTGTCAGCCTGATATGAGAAATCTGCATCTCCCTGGCGTTCTGCAAAACGACATTGCATTGCATGCGAAGCAGATAGAGGATCTCTATCAGTTCGTGCATAGTCTGGATGCGTACCGAGATCCGGACCGGCTTCTGCGTTCGGTGCCGGGCGAACTTCGCTCGGTAGTGAACTCCGATACGACTGCGTTGATTCACCTGAACGGCAACGAGGCGTCCTGGTATGCAATTGATAACGAACGGTCTGCGATCGTACTGGAACCCGAAATGCCGCAATGGCGAGACGAGATCAGGCAGTTGCTCTCGGATCAGCCGGAGCCATTCGTGGTCTCGGCACTGGATCAGGAGGGCCGATTTCCGGGCATCGTTCGGTTCTTCCGGATGCAGGGAAACGAATCGCTTTGCATCCTGCCTTTGCGAAAGGCGCATGGCCGCCTCCTCGGAGCTGTGTGCTTTGCTCGAAGGGAGGGTGACAGTTTCGCCGAAAGTGAGGTGAGCATCCTCTCTTTCATCGCGGATTACGTGAGTTTGGCCATCGATGATCGGCTCAATTTCGCCCAGTCAGAAGCTGTGCGTGTCCAATTGGAGAGTGAACAGACAAGGCTCAAGCTCATTCTTGATCTCAACAATAGCGTTGTTTCCAATCTCGAGTTGGGGAACGTGCTAAGGTCCGTCTCGCCAAATATCCGCAAGGCTATGCGCCTGGAAGGAGTGGCGGTGCTTCTACCGGATGCGGCGAGCGAGCATCTTCACCTCTTTTCGCTGGATCTCGCAAATAGTAAGACTGGCTGGCGACAGAATGTATCGGCTCCCCTCGAAGACCTCCTTCGCCGGAGAGGTTTTTCGTCGCGGGAAACCGTGGATTGGAAATCTCGGCGAACTAAACAGGTCCGGCTTTGACGACCGGATTATCTCTGGGGATGGCGCGCACGCGATCTTTATGCTCCCGCTAATTCGCTGCAGAAATGTGCTGGGGGTCCTCTGCCTGGTTCGAGTGCCAGAGAGCACGTTTTCCATGGAGGAGATCGAGTTTCTTTCGCAAGTTGCGGGCCTGGTGGCGATTGCCATTGACCATGCATTTGCTTACCGGCGCATCACGGAACTTTCGGACAAATTGGCGCAGGAGAAGCTCTATCTCGAAGATGAGATTCGTAGCGAACTCAACTTCGAGGAGATTATTGGCAATAGCGCTGCGCTGCAACAAGTGCTGCGTCAGATCGAAGCCGTGGCGCCGACGAATTCAACCGTTCTCATTCAGGGAGAGACTGGAAGCGGGAAAGAACTCATCGCCCGCGCCGTGCACAATCTCAGCCGGCGCCGGGACCACTCTTTTGTGAAGTTAAACTGCGCTGCGATTCCTACCGGTCTGCTGGAGAGCGAGCTGTTTGGGCATGAGAAGGGTGCGTTTACGGGTGCGATCGCGCAGAGGATGGGGCGTTTCGAACTGGCATCTCAGGGCACAATCTTTCTCGACGAGGTCAGCGAGATTCCGATCGATTTGCAGCCGAAGCTCCTGCGCGTTTTGCAAGAGCGGGAGTTCGAGCGACTGGGAAACTCGCGCACGCTCCGCACGGATGCCCGTCTCATCGCGGCTACGAACCGCGATTTGAAGGCGATGGTAGAAGAAGGGAGATTTCGCTCCGATCTGTTTTATCGATTGAACGTATTTCCAATTTATGTTCCTTCCCTCAGAGAGCGAAAGGAAGATATTCCATTTCTGGTCAGACACTTTGCCCAGCATTTCGCTCGCAGTCTGTCAAAGGATATCGACACAATCTCTACTGAGACGATGAATTCGATGATCGCTTATCCGTGGCCGGGAAACATTCGCGAGCTTCAAAATGTTATTGAACGAGCTGTGATCTTATCGAAGGGCTCTGAACTAAAGATTTCGCTCGCGGGATTAGCGATGAGAAACGCCGACACAAATCGATACGCGAATGGAGATGCGACTCTCGAAGAGATCGAAAGAAAGCACATCTTGTCGGTGCTGGAGCAGACCAACTGGGTCTTTGCGGGTCCGAACGGAGCCGCGGCAAGGCTTGGAATAAAGCGCCCTACGCTGCAGTTCAGAATGCGAAAGCTCGGGATTTCGCGTCCTGGAAAGCCTCTGAACTAACCTCTTCCGAACAAAGCGATTGGTGTGGACGTGCCAAATATTTGGCATGACTGCCAACGCGTGGGCAGTCTTCAAAGGCGCGAGGGATTCCATTTTTTCGCGGAATTGCAGGACTATCACCACTCAGAGGCCAACAGCGTTTCAGGTATGTGGATTGCAAGGAGAAGGGGACAACGCAGTCCATCTGAAGCTGCAATCCGAACTGGATGAGGATAGGATTCTGTGGTCCTGATCGCTAAGTGGTCTGGGCCGACAGAACGAGTGGCGCACTTTGTTTCCGGAGGGGACCTCTACCGAACTATCGCATGCTAAGGGAACAGCAACATGTTACGAATCACGATGACTGAAAACGCCGCGGAGCAGCGGTGGGTGCTTCAAGGTCGGCTGACAGGTTCCTTTCTTGAGGAACTGACCGCAAACTGGCACGCGAATCGAGATTCCCCGTCTCCTCGAGACCTCGTTGTCGACCTGAACGAAGTTACTTGCATCGATAAAGACGGAGAACAGGTTCTCCTCATGATGATTAAGGATGGAGCAAAGTTCGTTGCCACCGGGGTGTATACGAGGCATCTTCTGGAGTCACTTCAGAAGAAGTGACCATCAGCGGTCCTCCAGGGCACTTGGACGATCTCTCATCGGGACTTTCCCTTAACGGAATCAATAGTGATGTAGCCTCGGTCAACGGATAGATCACCTACGGCCTCTTTAGGGGTCCAGGCTGAGGCATTCTCATCTATGAGTAGAGATGCACCTACGCTATCGTTCAACTGAGCGTCACCAATAGCGAATGTCTTATGGTGTAGCTAAGATGTTATCCTTCCGCCAGCTTATGTGTTGAGTTTACTTTTTTGGAACGGCTTGACGAAGAATTTTCGTGGACTAGTATTACTGCGGTGTGGTGGATGGCACGGGCAAATAGGAGCCGACGGTGGAATCGTTAGAGATCAATGTCATGAAATACGGCGAGGTGGAAGCCATTACGCTGAATGGCGCGTTGACTCTAGGCACTGCGGTCAACAATCTGCGCCAGAAGATGGATAATCTGGCCGCACATGGGGCAAATCAGTTTGTTTTTAACCTCACCGGCGTGAGCCGAATGGATTCAAGCGGCATTGGCCTGCTGGTGATGATCCTAAGTTCGACCAAAGAAGCCGGTGGTTCGCTGAAGCTGGTGAACCCCTCTAAGCAAGTCACCCAGGCATTGAAATTGTGCAATCTGTTGCCACTCTTTGAAGTGTTTACGGAAGAGGAACAGGCGATATCCTCATTCGCCGCGTCGTGAACTGAAAAACAGCGCCGTAAATTGTTCGGGTCAAGGTTTATTCGTCTGAGCCAGTCGAGACAGGTTGGATAGGGCCTGCTGATTCTGTGGGTCGATGCGGAGGGCGCGTTGAAAGTCGCGTCGGGCGGCCTCTTTATCACCGTACTGCGCTTCAAATGCTCCGAGGTTATTCCACCCGTCCGCGTCCTCCTCGTGAATGCGGAGAGCGGTCTTTTGCTCCGCGATCGCTTCCTGCAGTTGGCGTGTTTGCGATAAGACCTGAGCGAGTAGAGCGTGTGCCTCTGCGTCTTCAGGAGCCAGTCTTACCGCCTCGCGCAACTGTGCCATGCCTTCGTAGATTTGCCCGGACTGAAGGTAGGCGAAGGCAAGATGTTTGTGAAGATCGAGAGCTGTCGCGGCAGAAGGATTGAGGCTGAGGGCGCGCAGGAATTCAACCTGGGCCTCTTGGTACTGCTGCTCTTCGAGCAGGGCCAGTCCAAGACTTCCATGGGCATCTGTGTCGTCGGAGCAACGGGTTAATAGACCGCGAAATGTTGTTTCGGCTTCACCGGGAAGACTATGGTTCAGATCGAGCCGGGCGAGGTTGAAACGAGCGTCGCAGTTTCCAGGCTCGGCGGCGATAGCTTTTTGATAGATGTCCTGAGCTTTTTTCCAATCGCCATTACTCTCGGTAGCAGTCCCAAGAGCATTCCAGACCCTGCCGTCGGTTTGGCGATTTTTCAAGATAGTTTGAAATGTCTCGATTGCCTCCTGGGATTTGCCCTCGGCGGCAAGCGTTGCGCCAAGGTTGTATAGGCTGATGTAATCGTCTGGAGTTTTGCTTAACCGGTTTCGCATCCATGCCTCTTCGAGGATCAGGCGCGGGTCGGGCTGGTTCTCGCGATTCTCTCCAATTGGCAGTACCTGCAACCAGAGATGAGCCATCTCGTCCTCGGAACGATTGCCGGCCCGGACCCTTACAGGGGGGGTGTGGGGATTGTGGGGATTCGCAGGGGAATTGTCGTAGGTGTAGCGCATGTGAAGCACTGTTCCCCGAGGCAGAGAGATCGGCTTCTTGTAGGTGTAAACGGACTGCCGGTCGATATCCCAGTTGTGTATCGAGATGAGCCACAGTTTTTTTTGATCTGGCAAAATAGCCCAGCATTGCATTTCCTTGCCGAGGTAGTGCGCATGCGGATAGATGCCGAGCAGATGCACGTCAACGGGTAGCTTCATTTCGTCCGTGACGATGAAGCGGGATTGGCCAGCAGGAATATCCAGAGCATCGTCGCGGTCGAGCTGCAAGAGCATGGGAAGTTGCGACGGGGGCTTATCCGTGAAATCGAGACCGATCTGTGCCTGTACGATTTCAGTCTTTCCGGATGGCTTGAGGTGCATGTTCAGGATCAGATCATTGTCGGGATCGAGGCGCCAAGGCATGCCGGGAGGCTCGGTCAAGACGGGTGTATCGGGCTTCCAGAAAAGGAAGTGGCCGTCGGGGTCGAAACTCTTTCCTGCATCAATCTCCAGGTCCATTCCTGCAACGCCTTGCCGCCAATCGGACGGATACTGATGCCGATACTCTGCCGTGCGATCGATCAAAATGTTGGCGTGGTGCACAACTCGAGGCACAGAGGGAAGAATCTCCATGGCGCGGATGTAGTGTGTTTCCTTGAGCGGATACGGAAGGATGAAGTTGCGAAAGACATCCTCTCCGCCGGCAGTGAGAGTGTAGGGCATTTCAAACTTCAGGACAAGATCTGGCTTTCCGAGAGTCCATGTCGGTGAATAAGTCGGCGGGGCTGATGCGATGACCAGATCGCCCTTTGGCATCCCGCTATCCACCCATCGTTTGATGAGAGCTAAGTCCGCATCGCTCAGACGTCGGGCGTCGGCGAAGTCGCCATAGCCTGGCTCCGGCAACCACGGAGGCATAAACCTGGACTGTGTGACGGTGCGAATCTGAGGAGCCCAACGTCGCGCATCGTCGTAGGTGAGCAAACTGAATGGACCTGCGCCACCGGGATGGTGGCATGCTGTGCAATTCTTATAAAGAACTGGGGCAATCTGGCTGCTCCATGTGGGCTGCGGGGAAGTCGGTTGGGCAGAGGCGATCATTTCTGCAGAGCGCAGTGGGTTGGACCAAAGAAGAGGATCAGCAGTGCTGGTACGAGAGCCAGATAGACAACGCTTGCGCGTAACGGGCCTGAATTGAAGTGATGAGACATGTCCAGAGTTCTCATCGAGCCGCTGAGAGGGGCACGATGGAACACCCGACGGCAGGGGTCACAGGATGGGACACAGGTTTATTGTCCAGAGCGGAAGAGATCGCATCTTCAAGATCATGATGTGCAGGCAGCGGAGCTGCTCTTTGCCGATGGAGAGATATCGGTCATCCACACGGCCGTGATACACCTCGTCGAGGCGACCATTGCTCACGATGAAGACGGCGGACTCCGGAGTGGTGGTGACGTGAGCCATTCGGACAAGTGTCTGTTCCGTATCGATTATTGTGTTGCTCTCAATGGAAAACTGATGCTGGTGTTCGCGTGCAACTTCCACCGTGTCTGCCGGATTCGGAAACACCCACCAAAAGGCGACATGGCGCGTCCTGAACTCCTGTTGCAGGCGCGTGATCTCCGGTGCGTAGCGGTTCGAGATCGGACAGTCGCTCGCAGCGAAAAAGAGCGTGACGACATGGGTGTCCGGCGACGCGAGTTCTTGAATAGGTTTGCCGTCCAGATCTATTCCAAGGCGAGCGGCGATGTAGCTACTGTGAAAAAAAGGAATAGTGCGCATCTTGAAACGTAAGCGGTCACGCAGAGCTCCACACTCAGTCTGACGGGATTGTATAGGAGTGCGACGGTACAGGTCTGTAACAACGAAGTGGCGCAAATGCGCGCGGAAAGCGGTTCAATTCTGCGCGGTAGGTTCTCCGTTTTATTCGTTCAAGTGCTAGGGGTTCGACGTGCTCGGAATGGGCTTGCCAGCATCCAGCGAGGCTGCATTTCTTCGCTCGAGCGCAGCATCGACAGTTTTGCCCTGACGTTCGTACGCATCCGCCAAAAGTCGATGGGGCTCAGCGAGCGTTGGTTCAGCCTGGATTGCGACCTGCAGCTGCACGATGGCCGCGTCCAGCTTGCCATCCGCCAGTAATGCGCGCCCGCTCTTCAGCGCGAAGCTTGCCCGCTGCCTGCTCACTGCCACGCGACTCAGTTCTGCAGCGATTTTCCGATCTGCCGCAGCAGCATCTTTGTCTCCGGCCTGCAATTCGAGTGTGGCCAATTGAATATGCAAACTGGGCTGATCGGGCTGTAGGGCGATGGCGCGTTTGATTGCGTTAACTGCTCCGTCAGCGTCGCCAGAATCTTTCAGCACGCTGCCCAGGAGCGCCCACGCATCGCCGTTTGCGGGCTGCAACACTGTGGCGCGCTTCAATTGCGCAGCAGCGTCGGCGAACCGTCCCTGTTGCATGTAGATGACGCCAAGAGTGTAAGGAGGGTCGGGTAACGTTGGATCAAGCTGAGCCGCCCGTTCAAACTCGGGTACGGCCGCTGTCAGATTGTCCTTTAGCTTCAAAGCTAGGCCGAGGTTATAGTGCAAGGCTGGATCGCTCTGATCAAGCGCCACCCCCTTTCGGAACTGCTCGATTGCGTGGTCGAGGTCCGCCTGCTGCAAATACGCCACGCCGTAGTCCTCCCGCAGTGTCGGCGAGTCCGGCCCGATTGCCAGCGCGCGCGCGTAGAGCGGCAGAGCGCCCTTTGCGTCGCCGGTCTGCACATGAGCCAGCGCATAGTTGGTTAGCGCATCGCTTGTAGGTGTGCCGGAACTCAATGCGGCATCGAAGAGGGGCAGCGCAGCTGCCGGGGCGCCGCTGGCCTGCAGCGCGAGTGCGAGTTCGTAGAGGGCTTCGGAAGGGGTTGCCGGGGTCCGCAATTGCGCGGCTCGCCGGAGTGCCTCGACCGCCTCGGGATCGCGGTGGAGTGCGGATAGGGCGCGGCCCAATTGCAGTTGCAAGTCGAAGTCCTGAGGGGCTGCAGCAGTTGCCAAGCGTAGCGGCGGAAGCGCGTCTGCCGGCCGATTGAGCGCAATCAGCGCCGCGCCGAGATGACCCTGCGCTTGCAGGAGCGATGGATTGAGCGCGACTGCCTGTTGAAATCGATCCAGGGCCTCACCCATTGCGCCGCGTTTCGCCAGCACAACGCCGAGCGCATCGTTCAGCTCGCTCGATCCGGGCGTTGTTTCAAGCGCCGAGCGGAGCGTTGTCTCGGCACCGGTGGAGTCGCCCGTGGCAGCGAGTGCAGTAGCGAAGGAGATCGAATCCTGTGGAGAGAAGGACGGCCGCGGGTCAGCGTCGAGCACTTCGCGGAACAGCTTGACGGCATCGGCGTGTCGGCCTACCGCAACTTCGGCATTCGCGAGATTCAGGTCGATAGCCGGATCCCCCGGTGCCAGCGTATGCGCGCTCTGTAACTCTTCCACGGCCGCATCAAACTCACCCATCGATAGGAGCACCGAGCCGAGTGCCGCGTGGCCTTCGGGGATCTTCGGCGTCAGGGCGACGGCCCGTGCGAACTCGCGCTTAGCTTTCGGGAGGTCGCCCGTGTTCGCCGCCGCAATGCCGGCTTCCATTGCGGTTCTCGCGGCAACGATGTTCGAGGTTGATTGCGCGGTGCCTGGCATTGCGAAAAGGAACAGGGCAGAGGGTAATATCCGTGCGATAAGACGGAAGCGAACGCGACTTTCACCAACGCGATGCAACGATGTCGCCGGGGCCGGGGGCATTGGACTATTTCTCCGCAGGCAACAGGAGAACATAGCCGCGGCCAAGGTAAAGTCTGAATGCAATCTTCATAACGTGCATCGTACGGAACACGTCTACTGCTTGCAAGGTAAGATAGGGGCCGACTCCAACTGAGGTAAGGAATTGTCTTCTCTTCGCGCCGGCCTCATCCTTGAATGCGTGATCGCGACTGCGGGATGCTGGGCTTCGGCTCAGCAAACGCCCTCGCTGACATTGCATTCCATCGCTGAACTGCCGCTACGCACTGACGGGCCAGTCTTCCGCCGTTATGCCAGGGCGGGGGAACCGTTCACGGTTGCGGGTCCGCAAGGCGTCATTGTCGGGCAACAGCAAGGACCGTTCGAGGCCTGGATTCTGCCCATCAAGCTACTGAGCCATTTGACTGTGCAAGCCGACGTGCAAGGTTACCCTGTACCACTTGACCTGAATAGTATGGCGCGGGAGATTGAGGTGCGCCCCGACCGGACGACGATCACGTACTCGCACATAGCGTTGACGGTGCGTCAGGTGATGTTTGCACCGGACAACTCGCCGAACGGCACAGGTGCCGTTGTGCTGTTTCAGATCGATGCGGTGCGTCCGGTGACACTGACGATTCGGTTTACTCCAGAGCTGCGCGAGATGTGGCCGAAGGCCAGCAGCGGGACGCCCTCGGCAGAGTGGGTGGCAAGAGGAAATAGCGGTCTCTATCTTCTGCATACTGACTTCGCCAACCTTGCGGCCGCGGTCGCGCTTCCCGGCTCGACTTCAGGCATCATGGCGCCGTATCAGGAGCGGCCGCAGATCCATCCGTTGGAACTGATCCTGCACATTGATCCTGCGAAGGACCGCCAGCGGATGTTCCCATTGCTGATAGCCGTCGGCAGTACCAAGGAAGCGGCCGCCAATGCGGCGCTTGAGGCAAAGCTCAGCGAGTTGAACGAGCAGTTGCCGACTCTCTACACGGCTCATGCTGCACGTTGTATGGAACAGGAGAGGGAGTTGACCTCGATCGTTACACCCGATCTCGGTCTCAACGCGGCACTGCTTTGGGCGGAGTCCGCGATCGGGCAACTGCAAGCTCGCATTCCACCAACACCGGATCAGCCGACGGGCGAGGTGGGCTTGGTTGCGGGATACTATGCCTCTGGCGACTCAGCTCGTCCGGGCTTCGGCTGGTACTTTGGCCGCGATACTCTTTATACCGTTTACGCGCTCGACAGTTATGGCGACTTCAAGCTCGCGCGCACTGCGCTTGAGTTCCTGCTTCGCCGGCAACGGAGTGATGGAAAGGCGATGCATGAGTACTCACAGATTGCAGGAGAGATCGATTGGGCCAGCCTCCCCTATGAATACGCAGCGGCAGATGCCACGCCGCTGTTGCTTACCGCGATGCTCGACTACGTGCGATCGAGTGGTGACCTCGCTTTTCTGCGAGAGCATCGCGAGGCTGTGGTGAAGGCGTGGCAGTTTGAGATTGCGCACGACAGTGATGGCGACGGCATTTACGATAACGCGCAGGGCACTGGGTGGGTGGAGAGCTGGCCCGGGGGAATGCCGCGGCAGGAGATCTATCTTGCGCTGCTGGATGAGCAGGCTTCTCGAGCGATGGCGCAGCTTGCGGTGCTGCTCGATGATGAAACTACTGCGGCTTCAGCTGGAGCCCGTGCCGATGTACTTCATTCGACGATCGAGCGCGAGTATTACCGTTCGTCGACGAACTCCTATGCGTTTAGCCGCAATGCGGGCGGTGCTCTAGATACAGCGGCGAGTATCTTTCCCTCGGTCGCATGGTGGAACAATGGTCCCGGCCTGGACCACCCGGAGGCTAGCCTTCGGCACTGGGCGTCGCATGACTTTGCTACTGACTGGGGACTGCGCGACGTCGCAGAGAGTGACCCGATCTATGACCCGATCAGTTACCACCAGGGTTCTGTGTGGCCTTTGTTTACTGGATGGGCTGCGCTTGCTGAGTACCGCGCGGGTCATCCGCTGGCTGGCTATCAGGCAACGATGCAGAACGCTGATCTAACCGCAGCGCAGGATTTTGGTGCGGTCACCGAGCTTCTGTCAGGCGCGTTTTTCGAACCATTCGGCAGAAGTACGAGCCGTCAGCTCTGGTCGTCTGCAATGGTTGTAACGCCGCTGCTGCGCGGTCTCTTTGGTATCGACGTCGATGCTCTCCGTCACACAATCAAGGTCACACCACGCTTGCCGGCTTCATGGCATTCGGCAAGTGTCCAAGGCCTTCGAGTCGGCGAGTCAGTAGTAAACCTCAGTTACAAGCGGGACGGTTCAGCCATGGTCGTCTCAGTCGATACGATCAGTGGACCGTCCGTTCGCCTTGCAGGAGGCGCGACTTTTACTCGGGTCCCTTTGCCGGGAGTCGAGGTTGAGATTCCGCATGGGCTACCCCTGCGAGGTGCGCGCACGGCGCAGCTCAAAGTGATTGGCGAAGAGATTTCGGCGCGTTCGATTCGCCTAGAGATAGAAGGGATGGGAGGCTCAGAGGCTGCACTTACATTCGTCCGCAATGACTCTTCCGCAAAGCCGCGTGCCGAAGGCGGTGACGTTGTTGGTGATCAGTTGCACGTGCATTTTCCGGCAGGTGAGGGGTACGTAACCCAGACAATCATCTTGCGTTGGTAGTTGTCGGAGTGGTGGTCGAGGTTGGCGGTGCGGCGATCAGATCCTGCAGTTTGAGATAGACGCCGTTGGTCCAGCCGAATCCGACTACGTTGCTTTTGTATCCTGCGGCAACTTTGACGTTGGCTGAGCCGTCGACGACGTTGTACTTCTCGCGCATGGTCCCGTCGTGCTCGAAGTTGTCGAGGACGGTCTTCGAGAACTCCTGCGCGACGCGAGTTGAATCCTCGTGGTATCCGTAGCGATCGAGGCCGGCCACGGTAAGCCAGGTAGTTGGTGCCCATCCGAACGGTAGGTCCCACTGAACGCCTGAGGCGAAGTCGCTCATTGCGACGCCGCCTGCCTTTTCAAACAAAGCCAGGTTTTTGCGCACTGCGGACGCCTGGGCATCGCTCGCCTCGCCCGCCCATAGAGGATAGAACGTCGTCACGAATTTGTATGTCGACGGCTTGCCGGTGACGTAATCGTAATCCATATACATGCCGGAGCTGCTGTCCCAAAGGTAGCGATTGATGGCGAATTGACGGGCGGTTGCGCGGTGTTCCCAAAGGCTGACATCGGCGGTTTTGCCGAGGATGCGTGGCGAAGTGTGACATATCCTTCTCGTATTTGTATAGGAGGCTATTGAGGCATACGGGCGCGTAGTCGGCGGTCGATCCTGAGAAGGGTCCAAAGCGAAAGCTCGTATCAAACCCTGACTCCCGCATGGCACGATCGCTGCGATAATATGCTGCGGACAAACGATGGCCATCGACTACAGCGTGGGCACACACGTGTGAGGTCTTGACGTCACAGCTCGTCTTCGCGAGAGCAGCCGATTCCTCCGACGTAGGGTTTGCCGGGCCGTCGACCAAGTACTCCGGATGCTCGTTTGGGTGTGCCAAAAGCCAGCGAATGACGTCGGGATAGTAGCTGGAGTCATCCGCCATCTCGGGAACGGGGCCATCGCCGAGATCGTGGTAGCGAGCCAATCCGGTTGCTCCCGCGCGGTGCTCTGGAGAGGTCCAGAGGGCATAGTCGCGTTGAGCATAACTGTAGGCTCGTGCGAGCCACGCTCGATCGGGGGCGGAGTTCGCGGCGGGATGCTCATAGACCTCGCGAATCATCGACGACAGAAACGGTGGCTGCGAGCGGGTAAAGAAGTAGGTGCGGTTCGCGTTGAGGATCGCGCCATAGTTCTCGATTTCGAAGAAGAAGTTTTCTACCATTCCGCGTGCGAGGTCCATGCGTCCGTCGTGGACCAGTCCGAGGAGAATGAAGTAGCTGTCCCATCCATACATCTCGTTGAAGCGGCCTCCTGGCACGACGTAGCGATTAGGCAAGTAGAGCAGCCCCTCGACCGGCAGTTCCCGTGGCCGCACCTGACCGATGCGGTGGATGACGCTGGGCAGATGGCGGACATCCACACGGCAGTGCTGCTGCATGGCAGCGACCTCGGGCGGAGTCGTCATTGCGGCAGGAAGATAGAGTACGGGCGCTGTTGTGACTTTGATATCAACGACGGACTTGCAGTCCGACATGGAGCGCGAGAGCGTGTCCCACCCATTGCCGATATACGCGCGAATGTTTGCCTGCGATTCATCCTGCGCCGAGGTCGACTGTGCAGTCGATGTGCGGCTCGAGTTCTTTAGCCGCAATGCATATGGTTAGGATTCCGATTGCCGCTGTACGAGCTTTGGTAGAAAGCATCGCGAATCTCTCCGATTTCCAAGCCCGCAAGAGCCCGGCGAAGGTGAGTTCGCCGGGATGCTCAGTGCCGCTCTGGGCCGGGTCTATTCTATGCTCGCGATCCAACTGGAGTAGGGTGCGATCGTTACATTCTTGAGCGAGGCCTGTTTCTCAAGTGCGCGGTCATCTGTGAGCAGCGTCTTCACTTTAGTGCCGGTGACTCCTGCCGCGCTCGGGTCGAGTGAGATTGTCTGAGGCTGGTCGGTGCAGTTCATCGCCACAACCACTGACGACGCGCCTGTCGACCTTGCATAAGACAACACGCTGGGGTTTGTCGTATCGAGCATCGTCATAGCACCGTAACGGAGAGCTGGATTCGTGCGGCGCAATGCGATGAGCCGCCTGTACCAGTTAAGCTCGGAGTCAGGCTGGCTGGTTTCCACGGCGACGTTGATTGTCTTGTAGTTTGGCGGAATCGGCAGCCAGGTATGCGGATTGGTGCTGAATCCGGCCTGCGGACCAGCGGTCCACTGCATGGGAGTACGCTCGCCGTCGCGCCCTTTTTCCTTTGGCCAGCCTGTGATGCCTATTGGGTCTTTCACGTCTTCTTTACGCGTTGGCGTTGTGGTCGGCATGCCGAGTTCTTCGCCGTAATACATCAGCGCAGTTGCTTTGGTTGTCATCAGCACAGTGCCGAGAAGTTTATTGATCTGGTCGTTATGCACGCCGTCGCCGTAGCGATCAATTGCGCGCACGTTGTCGTGATTGTCGAATACGATGAGTGGTTGGGATCCGTGGATCTGTGTCTCGACCTCATCGAGATGCGCGCGCAAGGTGGTTGCGTTCAGCTTGTCGTGATCTCCGTGGAAGCCGACCAGCATATCCATGGGTAGATGCAGTTCATCATGCGCGGTGCCTCCATACCACTTGTCCAACTCAGCGGTATTCGGCAGGTAGGTTTCTCCGATCAGAACGCGATCGCCAGGATATGAGGCCACCATCGCGCGCATCCGCCGAATGACGTCATGGACCTCGGGTAGATTGTTCGTCAAAGAATCGTCGACGATGGGGTCGCCCTGGGCATTCGTGCCGCCCAGTTCCTTCTCGTTTTTCAGTTGTGGATCTTCAAAGAGGGTCGGGATGGCATCCAGACGAAAACCAGCGATACCGCGGTCCAGCCAGAACTTCATCGCACCGAACATGGCGTTTTCGACCTGCGGATTGCGCCAGTTCAGGTCCGGCTGCTGCTTGTAAAACTCGTGGTAATAGAACTGGTGGACGGCTGGAACCCACTCCCACGCTGATCCGCCGAAGAGTGATACCCAGTTGTTGGGCGGTACGCGGCCTTCGTGCTCGAATTTCTTTTGATAAGCCGTGACATCGGGGTCTGTAGCGGGCTTGCCATCGTTCCAAACGTACCAATCGTGTTTGGGATTCGTGCGGGAGCTGGCGGCGTCGATAAACCACTGGTGCTTATCGGAGGTGTGGTTGAGGACCATGTCGAGGCAGACGCGAATGTCATGCTTCTTAGCCTCGGCGATGAGTCGATCCATATCCGCGAGCGTCCCGTACTGTGGATCAACTGTTTCGTAGTTCGAAATGTCGTAGCCGAAGTCCACCTGTGGGGAGGGGTACATCGGTGCAATCCAGATGGCGTCGACGCCAAGCTTCTGCAGGTAGTCCATGCGCGACGTGATTCCGTTCAGGTCTCCGATTCCGTCGCCATTCGAATCCTGGAACGACCGGGGATAAATCTCATAGACCACGGCGTGTTTCCACCAAACGTCCTTGGCCGGAGCGCTGGCAACCGCTTGAGCATAAGCCAGGACTATAGGGATTCCACCGGTGCAGAAGAGGAAAGCGGCAGAAAAAACACCGCTTAGAAAGCCCGAGAGGAGTCGTCGGGTCCTGAAGGAGCTCGGTTGCGAAAACGCCATGGTAATTACCTCCACACGACGACGAGAACTATAGCATTCGCAGGGGACCCTATCCGGAAATTGTCATGCCAATTGGAACAAATGCCATTCCCAGAGTGCGGGGTTACCCCGCTATAGTGGAATATAGGCTGCGGGGGCTTCAGCGTCCGAAACGCTCATTTCCTTGACGTTATGCGAAGGATTGCCACAAATCAATCTAGGCCTTGTAAATGTAATGACAATTGCAATGAAATAGCATCAATCTAATCTCAAAAAAACATTGACAGCTTCACTAGTTGTTGCGTAGTGTTTCGGTCGTCCCTAAGGTGGATATTCTTCCGGGCCCAAAAGTCAGAGAGTTGCATCGTCGCAGTCGGCAGATTTCTAAGCCACCGGGTATTCGAGCTACCCCACGGTCTAATGGGTCGCCGCAAATAAAGGACCACAGAAGCATCATTTTGAGGGAGATCCAGTATGAGCAAAGCCTTTTTTCGGCAATTCCAGATTTCGTTAGTGGTCGCCGCCGCCGTCATCCTTTTCGCGTCTGGGCCGAGCGCTCACGCACAGGCGGTCTTCGGTCAGATTCTAGGGACCGTAACCGATCAGACGGGGGCTCTTGTTCCGAATGCGAACATAACGGTCACCGACGTTTCCAAGGGAACGTCTGTCACTCTGACAGCCAATAGCGCGGGCGAGTTCAGCGCCGACCACTTGATTCCCGATGTTTACAACGTGAAAGTCACGGCTGCCGGCTTCAAGACCTTTGAGCAAAACGGCATTCAGGTCTTCGCGGACACTTCTCCGAGTGTTAAGGCCGTTCTAACGGTCGGAGCTTCCGATCAGGTGTATGAGGTGAATGCGGACGAGGTCCCGCAGCTGAAGACCGATCGCGCGGACGTCGCCGTCGTTTATGGCGCACAGGAGATTGAGAATCTTCCGATCCCGGATCACAATTTAATGAATCTGCAGCTTTTGCTGCCCGGGGCACAACAGCTTGGGTGGTCCCACGCGACGGATGAGAATCCGCAAGCCTCGAAGCAGATCCAGATCGATGGACAGGCCTTTGGTGGTGTGAACTACACGCTGGATGGGACGGACAATCAGGATGCGATTCTGGGAATCATTGTCATCAACCCCAACTCGGACTCGATGTCTGAAGCGAAGATCGCGACACAGAACTTTGACGCGGAGTTTGGCAAGGCTGTGGCGTCGGTCGTGACAGTGCAGACAAAGTCCGGATCGAATGTGTTCCACGGCACGGCGTTCGACAATCGCGAGAGCTCGGCCAATCTGGCGCGCGATCCATTCTCCCAGTCTGGTACCGGGCCGATTCCGGCTGGCCTCAAGAATCAGTTTGGCGGGTCGATCGGCGGGCCTGTTCTCAAGGACAGGGTATTCTTCTTTGCCGATTATCAGGGAGTTCGCCAGAAGGTTGGTTATTCGACGACTCAAACCGTACCCACTTCCCAATTGATCTCAAGCTGTCTTAGCGGCAATGGTTGCGATTTCAGCCAGTACGTTGCCTACGGTCAAACCCTCGTGACCCCATCCAATCCCGTAAATCCGTACCAGATCTACCAGGCGAACGGGACGCCCTATCCAAACGCCATCATCCCAAACTCTCAACTCTCGCCGGAAGCGATGACGTTGTTTAAGTTCCTTCAGCCCTACGCACCAAACACTGCTGGCAGCTTCGGCGGCTTGTCGGCTAACTATGGGGGTGGCGGAACGGGCATATTCAACAGCAATCAGTGGGATGTACGCGGCGACTGGACTGTGAACGATAAGATTCACGTGTTCGGCCGTTTCAGCCGCTTTACGGACATTGAGACGGGCAACACGCTCTTCGGTAAGGCTGGGGGCTCTGGGCTTGGACTGGGAGGCTATGGTGGCAGTTCCTCAGGCGCCAACGACAGCGCTGCCCTGGGTACTGACATTGCGCTCAACGCGAAGTTGATTACAGACATCCGGCTAGGATACTTCCGCTACAACATCATCACGGCGAAGTATGACCCCACGAATACGAACCTGCCGATTCAGGGTGAAAACATCTCTGGTACCGGTGTGAACTCGGCTCTCGTTGTTCCAGTCGACTTCGGAGCGCCTGATTACAACATCTCCGACCTGAATGTGACGAATCCGACCGCCGGACCAAATAACGCACAGGGGGCTGGCTCTCAGTATGGCGCCGGTCTAAACGTAGACCGTTGCAACTGTCCTCTTATCGAGCGCGAGGATCAGTTCCAACTGGTCAATAACTGGACCAAGACCATTGGCGCACATTCAATAAAGTTCGGAGTGGATCTTCGCTACGCCCGTAATCTTCGGGTTCCGAGCGATAACGATCGCACCGGCGTGAATAACTTCGGAACTGGGCCGACCTCCAACGGAACCAGCGGAGGTTTGGGCTTTGCAAGTTTTGTCCTTGGGGACGTCACGGCATACAACCGCTACGCCAGCACGTCGACGAATGCCAAGGAGTTCCAAAAGCGCGACTTCTTCTTCGTGCAGGACACGTGGCGCGCCACTCCAAAGCTGACGGTGAATGCAGGATTGCGGTACGAGTTGTACTTCCCGGAGACGGCCAATGGTCCCGGTAACGGAGCTCTACTGAACCTCAGCACGGGTTTTATCAACGTCGCGGGGGTAGGAGGAATTGGCACCAATATGGGCGTGTCAATTGCCAAGAATGCATATAATCCGCGTTTGGGTATCGCTTACCAGTTCAATGATAAGACCGTAATACGCGCCGGCTATGGCCGCAGCTTTGATCTGGGTGTGTTCGGTTCAACGTTTGGTCACGTAGTGACCCAAAATATTCCGGTACTTGCCAACCAGGCGATCAGCGCGACCGGAGGAGCCACTACCTACGCCTTCAACCTGACTAATCCTGCTCTGACCCAGGGCGGCCAAGCGACCGGCCTGTCGAACTATGTGCCTCTCAAGCCGGATGCTCAGGGGCAGATTGTGAATCCGGGTTCCGCAGTGAACTCAAAGGCTCGTCCATTTACGGAGCGTCTGCCGACCCTGGATGCATGGAACCTCTCAGTTCAGCGTGCATTCGGACCAACCGTTTCACTGACAGTAGCCTACGTTGGCAATAAGGGCACGCACACGCTGAGTGACGGTGATGGGAACAATACCAATCCGAATGAAGCGGGAATCTTTTTGCCGGCCGTTTACAGCAGCGTTCCTAACCTTGCTCTGCACTTCGATCCAGTCCATGGCGGAGCAACTGTAGCCACAATTCCGAGGACGGGCACTTATGCGGGTGCGGTTTCAAACGCTACACTGTTGCAACGTTACGTTGGGGGATCGCTTCCCGCGTGTGGCGGCCCCTGCGCTTGGACCCAGGGCATTACCTACTACGGAGATAACCAAAATACGAACTATAACGCGCTGCAGGTCAGTGTCGCGAAGACCTACACGCACGGGCTATCGATAAATGCCAACTATGCCTACCAACAGGGTAGAAACGCTGCAAGCAATTATGCGACGTGGAACTTGCCGGCCGTCACAGGAAACGACAGCTCTATTCGCCGGAGCGCGTTTACCGGGTATGGTTTATATAAGCTGCCGTTCGGTAATGGCCAGCCGTACCTTAACCATCTCAATGCCGTCACCAACCAGATTATCGGCGGGTGGCAGTTCAGTCCCACTGTGATCTGGCAAAGCGGGCTGCCGTATACGTTATCGTTCAATGGATGCGGCAACGACATACCCGGCTCAGCACCTTGCTATGTCAACGGTAGTTCGTCAAAGCTTAGGACAGGAATCATCGGCTTTGCCGGTGGTCCCAACGGTATATCGTACTACCAGCCCCAGACACTGGGGACGACGTTCACCGACCCAGGTTTGGATACGATCGGCAATGGCGGGCGCAATAACGCATGGGGCCCGCACTTCTTCAATAGCGATATATCCGTTATGAAGAATTTCACCTTCCACGAACGGTACACTTTCCAGTTCCGTGCCGATGCGTTCAACGCGTTCAACCATATCAACTTCGCGAATCCGAGTGGAAACATTCAGAGCCTCGGGAGCCTCACTGCCGGACCAGGACCCGGCGGAACCACCAACCCGAGGCAGATGCAGTTTACGCTCCGCTTCCAGTTCTAAAATTCATTACTTCGATTGGGAGGAGATTCCGGTCTCCTCCCAATCTATTTCTGTTGAGATTTTCGCGGCGTGATTCGCGTTTGTGGTAGTGTCACGGCAATCGGTTCAAAAGGTTCTTGCCGCATGGGTACCAGATTTACTCGTAGCATCGGACGTGTTGCCGGCGTCTTAATCGTGTTGGTTTCGGCGGCGATCGCACAGTCAACAGGAGTGGCCCCCCAAGCCGCCTCCGATCCCGCAGAGACTCTTCGTACGCTTCGTCAGAGCATCAATACTGGCCATATTGACCAGGCGCTTCAGGAGATCGCGCAATTGCGTGCTGGTGGACGCTCGATACAAGGTCTGAATCGAGTGGAAGGTGTCGCCTTCTATGCAAAGGGGGAGCTTCGGTCTGCCGATACCTCGTTCGCCGCTGCGCTTAAAGAGGATCCGTCAGATCTGGAATCCGCTCAGATGCGCGGCCTGACTCTCTTCCGCCTTGGCAGGCCCGCTGATGCCATCCCACTCCTCGAGTCATCGCGCCATACTGCGCCTGATAAAGCCGATCCCAACTATGTTCTCGCGCTCTGCTATATGGATACTCGCCGCTATGACGACGCCCGACATGCGTTCGCAGCACAGTTCGATTTCCCGCCGGACAGTGCCTCGGCTTACCTTGTCTCTGCACGCATGCTGCTACGCCGCGAATATCTTCCGATCTCACAGGACTTCGCGCAAAAATCTCTTGAACTCGACCCCAATTTGCCCCTGGCCCACGAGCTTCTGGGTGAGATTGCTCTCGCCGGCAACCATCTTGATGTAGCCATCTCAGAGTTGGAAAAGGAGCGCGCGCGCAATCCGCTCGAAGGAATTGTCTATGACCGACTCGGTGACGCTTACGTGCGTTCTGCGCGCTACGACGACGCGCAATTGACACTTCAGAAAGCGATCCTGCTGATGCCGAACTCCACCGGTCCTTACATTCTTCTCGGCAAGGCGTTACTGAAGAAATCGGATCCGCTTGGTGCTGCTACCTATCTTGAGCATGCCGCGCAGCTCGACCCGGCCAACTATATGACGCACAGCTTGCTCGGCCAAGCCTACCGCTCCATGGGCCGTCGCGAAGATGCCGCCAGGGAGACCGAGACGGCGGAAAAGCTCCAGGCTGCCAGCGAGCCTAAGCTCCAAAGTGCGCATTAGACGGAGACCCACTGCGCCGTTCAAACCAAAAACGTTACATTGGAGCATCCGGCAAGTGCCAACTATACTTGCCCGCTGAGGTTTCAACTTTATGATCTTCACGCGCCGTGGTTTTGTTCGTTCGCTGTCGACCACAGCGCTCGTCCTCTCGCTCGAAGATGTTCTGAAACTTGCTGAGCCGCTGCACGCTCAAACACAGACTCCTGTTATTGGCTCTCGCCAAACGTACAATGCAACGCCTAAGGCCGCGCCTAAGACAGCTTCGCCAGTTACCGGAACACCGCTCGGGTTCAGCTTCCTCGACGTCGCGAAATCGAGCGGCCTGAATGCGAAAACCATCTATGGCGGCGAACACAAAAACCGCTTTCTACTGGAGACGACCGGCTGCGGCGTTGCTTTCTATGATTTCGACCAGGACGACTGGATCGACATCTTTCTCGTTAACGGCACGCGCCTCGAAGGATTTCCAAAGGGTCAGGAACCGATCAGCCGCCTGTTTAAGAACAATCGCGACGGAACGTTTACTGACATCACCGCCAAAACCGGAATGACGCGCTCGGGTTGGGGACAGGGCTGCTGCGTCGGCGACTATGACAACGATGGTCTCAACGACCTCTTCGTCACGTACTATGGCCAGCCGATTTTGTATCGTAACCATGGCGACGGAACATTTACTGATGTCACTGCCAAAGCGGGTCTAACGCAGACACGCCTGCGTTGGAACTCCGGCTGCGCCTTCCTCGACTATGACAAGGACGGCCATCTGGATTTATTCGTGGCTAACTACATTGATTTCGACATCAAGACGGCGCCGCTGCCTGAGGCCGCAGGCTGCTCGTACAAGGGAATGCAGGTTGCATGCGGTCCGCCTGGACTCGACGGTGGCAAAAACATTCTCTACCACAATAACGGCGACGGGACATTCACCGATGTCTCCGTGAAGGCAGGCATGGAGAACACGATCGGCACCTATGGCCTTTCAGTTGCCGTAGCCGATCTCGATAACGATGGCTGGCCGGACATCTATGTTGCCAATGACTCCACCGCTGCGACGTTCTACCAGAACCAGAAAGACGGTACATTCAAGGATGTCGCGATCGAGGCTGGCATCGCCTACTCGCCCGATGGAAAACCGCAGGCTGGCATGGGCGTTGCGGTTGGTGACTTCAATCGCGACGGCTTGCTGGATATTGTGAAGACTAACTTTGCCGGTGATACTGACTCGCTTTACCTCAATCTTGGGGATGGCACGTTTGAAGACGACACGTATCTCGCCGGCCTTGGCATCAACACTCGCTATCTGGGTTGGGGCGTCGGGTTCGTCGATCTGGATAACGACGGCTGGCTCGATATCCTCATCTGCAACGGCCATGTGTACCCCGAGGTCGACGGCTCACAACTCGACGCCTCCTACGCCGAGCCTAAATACCTCTACCGCAATCTGCGAAATGGTCAGTTTGAAGAGATCACAAGCCAGGCTGGATCCGGGATGACGGATCCGGTTTCAGCGCGAGGTTGCGCTTTCGGCGACTATAACAACGATGGCAACATGGACGTGATCGTCAACTGTGTGAATGCTCCGCCGCAGTTACTTCGTTGTGACGCCAGTATTCAGCGTAACTGGATCAAACTACGCCTGGTCGGCAAGGCGAGCAATCGTACCGGCATTGGGGCGCGGATTACTGTGACTGCCACCACAGCGCCACAGGCAGAGTCTGGCATTTGCAAACAGCCAATGAAGCAGATCGACGAAGTTCGCAGCGGGGGCAGCTACTATTCGCAGAATGATCTTCGCCTGCACTTCGGCCTCGACCACGCAACGCAAGTTGATCTTGTTGAGATTACGTGGCCCTCGGGGACAAAGGACTCGTTGCACAATCTCGCTGCCAACCACCTTTATGTCGTTGAGGAGGGAGGTAAGATCCTCAAGACGGTGGCTATGGGTGCCGCTCCGTCGAAGCCGGCGGTAAAGTAATGCGTATGTCTGCTCCGTTGGGATCACGAGTCATTGCGGCATGTGTGGTGATGATGGCGAGTGCCGTGATCGCACAGAGCATCAAGGCTTCGCCGTATCCCGCTAGCGCTGAGCATCCTACGCCCGCATGGTTCGTCGATGTCGCAGCAAGTGCGGGTATTACGGTTCGCAATGTGAACGGTGGCGTCGACACGAAACGGTACATCGTCGAATCTACCGGATCCGGCGTCGCAATCATTGACTATGACCGTGACGGCTGGCCGGACATCTTCCTGGTCAATGGCTCGGAACTTCCTTCCGGAAAGAAATCTGCCGAGACGCCTACAAGCCATCTGTTTCACAATAACCACGATGGGACGTTTACCGACGTTACTGCCAAGGCCGGCCTGGCATTCAGCGGTTGGGGGCAGGGCGTATGCGTGGGAGATTACGACAATGATGGATTCGATGATCTATATGTAACTGCTTACGGTCACAATCATCTGTTCCATAACCAAGGCAACGGGACGTTCCGCGATGTCTCTGCGGAATCCGGTACAGCAGGCTCCGGCAAGGAGTGGGGAACTGGCTGCGCTTTCATCGACTATGACCGCGATGGTCGCCTGGACCTCGTCGTCGCCGATTATGTTCACTTCGACCTTGCTACTACGCCAGCTCCCGGAGCCGAAGCAGGTTGCATGTGGAAGGGCACACCGGTGATGTGCGGACCGCGCGGCTTGCCCAGCGCGCCGAATATCCTGTTTCACAACGAGGGCGGCGGTCGCTTCAAGGATGTCAGCGTTGAGAGCGGCATTCAGAAGACGCTTGCCCACTACTGCTTCTCGATCACGACGCTCGATTACGACGAGGATGGCTGGCCAGATGTCTTCGTCGCCTGCGATTCGACGCCGTCTATCCTTTACCGGAATAATCACGACGGTACCTTCACCGACGTTGCCGCAGATGCCGGAGTCGCCTTCAATGAAGACGGCCGTGAACAGGCCGGCATGGGTTCAACTGCTGCCGATTACGATGGCGATGGACACCTCGATATCTTCAAGACGAACTTCTCTGACGACACCTCCACGCTCTACCACGCTATTGGCGACGGCACTTTTAACGACGTGACATTCGCCGCCGGCCTCGGAATCAACATGGACGCGCTTGGCTGGGGAACGATGTTTGCGGACGTGGATAACGATGGCTATCCGGACCTGCTTGTCGTTAACGGCCATGTCTACCCTGAAGTAGATTCGGCGCGTCTCGGCGCGACATTCAAGGAGCCGCGCTTCCTCTATTGGAATCAGGGCAACGGCCACTTCAAAGATCTGTCGAAGACCGCTGGTCCCGGCCTCACGGAGCCAAAGTCTGGGCGGGGCTTAGCCATCGCCGATCTGTTTAATGACGGTCGCATCGAAGCTGTCGTTAACAATCTGAGCGACCGCCCAATGCTTCTTGTCAATGAGGCGAGAAACACCAACCACTGGCTCGGTCTTCGTCTGGTGGGTACCACATCGAATCGATCCGCAATCGGTGCGCGCGTTACCTTGCACGGCAGTAAGCGGTTATGGGTGGACGAGGTTCGCAGCGGTTCAAGTTACAACAGCTCAAGTGATCTGCGTCTGCACTTCGGACTCGGCGCCGAAACTACGGTAAACCTCATCGAAGTCCGCTGGCCCAACGGTAATCGCGAACGGTTTCACGCAGATGGAGTTGATCGCATTCTCGAACTCGTCGAAGGTAAGGGCGCCCCAATTCCGACCACCTAAATGCTCTTCGACTTACAAGAGGAATTGGGCTTCTCTCTTTTTGATCCAGTCACATTTTTGCCCTGTTTTGACCCGAAAAGTATGACAGAATGATCTAACGGTATTGACAAAGATCGCGGAATAATTCAATGTCCTCTCCTGTAAGGTCCGATTCAATACACGCCAAGAATTCCCATACTCGTAAAAAGCAGGAATCGGTCGAGTCTGCGACTGTATCCACTAAGGTCGTCTCGGAGATGCCGCGCCACCGCGCCATTTACAAAGAACTTCTGTCGGAGATACAGTCCGGTGTCTATAAGCCTGGCGAACGGCTTCCCTCGGAAGCTATTCTTTGCGAAAGATTTCAGGCCTCGCGTATCACTGTCGCCAGGGCCTTCCAGACGCTGCAGCGCGAAAATTTAGTTACCCGTCGCCCAGGGTCGGGCACTTACGTCGAGAAACCGGCCCAGGGCACCTCGTACCGTTTTGGAGTCCTTATCCCGGACTTCGGCTCGACAGACATCTTCGAACCGATATGCCAGGGAATCATGCGCTCCCCGGCAGCAGGATCTCACTCGCTTGCCTGGGGTTCTTCAGCTGCAAATGCTTCGAATACGATTCACGCTGTCGAGCAACTTTGTCAGCAGTACATTGCAGAGCAAGTCTCAGGTGTGTTCTTCGCTCCCGCCGAGCACTCTGAAACACGCCACGAGTCCAACCGCCGCATCGCCTCAATGCTCAAGCAAGCCGGTATACCGATCGTACTTCTTGATCGCGACTTCGAACCTTATCCCGATCGCTCGAGCTTCGATCTGGTTGGGATAGATAACCACCGTGCTGGCTATACCCTCACCCGCCATCTAGTTCAGGCAGGCTCAAAGCGCATTGTCTTCGCAATGCGACCTGGCTCGGCCCCCACGGTCGAAGCGCGCGCCTCCGGCTACAAGGATGCCCTCGGCCATCTTCTCCCGTCGGCTAAGCCCGCTTTCTGCACTGATTTCGTCAACGCCGACGAAGTCAAAAAGATGCTCGATCGAGACCGGCCAGACGGCATCGTCTGCGCCAACGACGTGACGGCTGCCCACCTTATGCGAACGATGGGGTTACTTGGCGTGCGTATTCCAGCTGACGTCCGGATGGTCGGCGTGGACGATGTCAGCTATGCCAAGTTTCTTCCAACGCCGTTAACTTCTCTGCGCCAGGACTGCTCCGAGATCGGCGCAGTCGCCATGTCAACTATGCTCGATCGTCTGAGTATGCCCAATCACCCTGTGCGCGACGTCCTCGTGAGTTGCGAACTGATCGTGCGGGCTTCCTGTGGTTCCACTCCATCGGCGGATACTGAAAGCTAGACCGGCGCATCACTCAACGTCAAATTGATTTCATCAAGCAGTCTTTGCGGAACCATCGGGGTCGCGCCCGGTTGGCTGGCCACATAGCTGCCGCAGAGATTGCTCACCGTGCTTACTTGTTCCAGCGACGCCCCGCGCAGGTAGGCATGTACCATGCCTGCGGTAAATGCATCGCCAGCGCCTATCGTGTCGACGACCTCGACCGCAAACCCCTTGTGTCGATGCGTGCCCTGCCGGTCCGCCAGCAGACTGCCGTACGGCCCCAACGTGATCGCCACCATCTGGCATCGAGTTGCCGATTCGAGCAGGGAAGCGGCTGCATTCTGAGCCCAGGCGCTTAGACCCTTGTCGTCTTTTCCATTCGCAGGTGCGCGACCGATCGATGCGATGTCCAGAATCCGCGCAACTTCGGGCAACTCATCATCGCTGACCTTGAGCAGTGTTGCCTGGTTCAGGCACCAATCGAGCGTGTCAGCAGAGCAGAACGGCATTCGCAGGTTCACGTCACAGACTCGTACGCAATCAATCGATGTGGCACCAACCAGCGTTCGAAGGGTGTCACGCGACGGCTTCTGCCGCTGCGCCAGAGTTCCAAAGCATACAGCTGACGCAGTTCCAGCCAGGTTCAGCATTTTGCTTGACAGCGTAATTTCATCCCACGCAACCGGACTCTCGATCGTGTAACGCGGCCTGCCCTTCTCATCCAGCGTCACGGTCACCGTACCCGTTGGAAGATCATCTGACCACTGGATGGAAGTAAGGTCGAAATGGTTTCCGGTCAGTGCGCTGTCGGCGACAGTCTTCAATTGATCGATTGCGCGGCGCCCAAACTCATCCCGACCGACGCGGCTTACCAGCGCGACGTAATCCCCAAGGCGAGCACAAAGGATGGCGAAGTTTGCGGTTGTTCCACCTAGCCTCGGACCGGAAGGCAGCAGATCCCAAAGCAACTCACCTGCGCTTACAATTGGTGACGCAACACTGGACTTCATAGGGCGTCGCGACCTTTCCAGCATCCTGAATGTCCCTCAATCGCCGGTTCGCAGCCAATACCACCGCCGATAGGGATACTCACACAGACCAAATGTAATGTCAAATATAGGTCAAATACGATAATTCAGGTCAAATTGCCATGTCATATGGTATCGTCTACCGGCAACCTGGTATGTCATGTAGATTCAACTTCGAAGGCAAACAGACCTCAAAGGCAAAATGACCTCAAAGAATACTGACGCAATTATTCTTCTTGCCAAGAGCGCGATGACCGGCGCCCTGGGTGGGCTGCTCTTTGGGTTCGATACGGCGGTAATTGCCGGTGCGACTCACGCGCTTACGCTTGAATACCAACTCTCTTCGTGGGAGTTGGGGATAACGGTATCGATTGCCTTATGGGGTACAGTCGCCGGCGCCTTAGGCAGCGGCGTACTCGGGCAACGAATCGGCAGCCGCGCCGCGCTGCGGATTATGGGTCTTCTTTATGTAGTGTCCGCGTTGGGTTGTGCGCTGGCCCCGAGTTGGACATTCTTTTTGGTCTTCCGCTTTGTTGGCGGAATCGGCATTGGCGGATCATCCGTGCTGGGTCCGGTGTACATTGCGGAACTGGCTCCGGCGAAGTGGCGCGGACGCATGGTTGGGCTCTTCCAAATCAACATTGTTATCGGAATTCTGCTGGCGTATCTCTCCAACGCGATCATCGCTCACTTCCATTTAGGCCTTATCGAGTGGCGTGTGGATTTGGGAGTAGCCGTATTGCCCGCCCTGATGTTTGTCCTGTTGCTGCTCAGCGTGCCTCAAAGTTCGCGGTGGCTGGTATCGCAAAATCGGATCGATGAGGCTCTCCTGACCCTGACACGAATGGGCTCGCCCGACTCGCAGGCAGAGGTCGATGCGATCCTTGTTTCCCTGCGCGAAGACGGTGGTGTCGGTGCCTCAACGCTCTTCGCGAAGAGGCATCGCCTTCACGTGTTTCTTGCCATTTCGATCGGCATGTTCAATCAGTTATCCGGAATTAACGCCATCCTGTATTACCTTAATGACATCTTCGCGAGCGCCGGCTTCGGTCAGATGTCCGCGAGCTTTCAGGCTGTGGCCATCGGCTTTGCAAATCTGCTAGCGACCCTTCTGGGAATCTCGCTGATTGACCGGCTGGGGCGCAAGACATTGCTTTTGATTGGCGCCGCCGGTTGTGGAATCTGTCTGACTGGCGTCGCGATCCTCTTTCGTTTGGGAACCCATCAAAACCTCCTGTTGCCGGCATTGATAGGCTTCATCATCTTCTTCGCGATCTCGCAGGGCGCCGTGATCTGGGTCTACCTTAGCGAGGTGTTTCCAACCGGAGTTCGCTCGAAGGGGCAAAGTTTAGGATCCTCAACACACTGGATCATGAACGGTCTGATTACGCTGCTCTTTCCCGTCGCGGCTCGAGCATCCAAGTCTCTCCCATTCGCCTTCTTCGCGGTCATGATGGTTGTGCAGTTCATCACGGTCGCCTGGGTCTATCCTGAGACGAAAGGGTTGTCGCTGGAAATGCTTCAACACAAGCTGCGTGGAAGCGATTGATCCCGTTTCGCATGCGCGAGAAGACGGCCTCGCGACGATTTTGCGCTGAGATAGTAGCTTCCTGAAGGTGTATCGCGTGATGCGTTTCTCCTCGATAATGGGTTCTCTCGGGCTGGCTGTTGTGTTTTGCGTCGCGCTCTTCTCCTCCTTCAAAACATCCACCGCACACAGCGAGATTGTCCCAGTCACTGCGCCTTCAGTTGGCGGTGACAACGACTCTGCGTGTGCAGGCTGCCATCGCGAGATCTATGACCGCTATCAGCAGACTCCGATGGCACGAGCGAGCGGTGCCGCCCTGGATGGCCTACTGCTGGGCTCATTCCAACATCAGGCCTCGGGAGTTCAGTACGATGTCTTCCTTCGCGACGGGAACGGTTGGATGTCCTATCGTCGAACTGGGGGCAGTGGAACTGGGCCAACGAATTGGGACCTGAGCGGGGAACGGCAACTGCGCTATTTCATAGGGTCTGGACGCCGTGGCCGAACGTACCTGTATGAAGAAGCGGGCCTATGGTTCGAAGCGCCGATCAACTACTACAGCAAAAAGGGAATATGGGACATGGCGCCGAACTTTCAGGCCAGCCGCAACATGCCCGACGGCCTCCCGATCGATTCGAACTGTCTCCATTGCCATGCAACGGAAGTGCAATCGGCGCTTCCCTCGGCCAGAAACAGGTACGCAGGCGTTCCGTTTCGCCAGGGAGGGATCGGTTGCGTTGCCTGCCATGGGAACGCAGCCGAGCACCTCGCTCAAGCCGGGCACGGGCCGATCATCAATCCGGCGAAGCTGACGCCCACAAAGAGAGACAGCACTTGTCTTCAATGCCATCTCGAAGGCGACGCTGCGGTGTATCGTGCCGGCAAGTCGCTCGCAGATTTTCGGCCGGGTGCCGATCTTGCTGAGTATGTGGCCTATTTCGTGAAGGCCGGCGCTGAAGCAGGCGGCGGCCGGGCTGCGAGTCAATATGAGGCTTTGTTGCGGAGCCGCTGCAAGATTGCAAGCGGCGACAAGCTTACCTGCACGACCTGTCACGACCCGCACGGCACGCCCTCCCAGTCGGAGCGTGTCAGCTATTTTCGGGGGAAGTGCCTCAGTTGCCATACAGGCCAACGCATGGCGGCGGAGCACCATCCTGAACAGCAGGATTGCGCTGTCTGTCATATGCCAACCAGCGCCACTACCGACATATCGCATGAGCAGCTGACAGACCACAATATTCGACGTACGCCATCTTCGGGACAACTGAGACTATCAACTCCTATGGAAGGTAGCTACCGCCTGGTGCCAGTAGGCACCGAGAAGCCGGGAGACCGCGAGTTTGGGTTGGCTTACTCTCAGGCTGGGCTGCGCGGCAATCAACAGGCGTTGCAACTGGCGCGGCAACTTCTTCAACGGGCAGAGGCCGCAGGCGCGGATGATGCTGAGTTGCACTCTCAACTCGGCTTGGTCGAGCAGATCTCAGGGCATCTGCCCAATGCGCAAAAGGAATATGACCTTGCGCTGGTGGAGGATCCCGGTAACAGTACCGCGCTCGGCAACAAGGCAGTACTGGATGCTTCTTCCGGCCAAGCCGCAGAGGCGATCCGTTTATTACAGCGCGTAGTCCAGAACGATCCAAGCCAAGTGTCCGCAAGTCTCAATCTTGCCTTCATGGAATGCGTGGCCGGCGACAGGGAGAATGCGCGCAGGATACTCAGTAGTCTGCGTCGCTTCAGTCCGGACAATCCCGCTCTGCAAGGCTTCATCCACACCGGCATTTATGCCGGGCAACGCTGCAACGTCTCTTCGGAAGCAGGGATTGATAAGAACCCATAGAGCCGGAGACTTCAACGCATCGCTGATGGACTGGGCAGCATTGCCATTTGCCATCGAGCCTGCAATACTTCTTGAAGTTGGGTTTTTATCCCAGCCCCTTATCTCCGCTTTCGACTCCGCGGTGGGATTACCGGAAATAAGGAGTGATCAATTATTAATGATGATTGATCCACAAACGCGGGAGTAGTTCAGTGGCAGAACGTCAGCTTCCCAAGCTGAATGTCGCCGGTTCGATCCCGGTCTCCCGCTCCAAGCTTTTCGAGATCAGAAAAAAGGCGCCCAAGCTATTCGCTTGAGCGCCGTTATCTTTTGGTAGCCGTTGTTAGTTGCTAAAGATTTTCAGCGGCTGGCAGTGTTGGTCTTCTGGGCCAGTTTTGAGTGGTCCTGAAGGGTTTGTGCCTCGGGTAGGAAGGTGATGGCTTTGGCGATCTGCGGGTCCCACTCTGCACGGACCTTCAGGCCTTCAAGTTGGCCGAACTGCGAGGTGAAGAGCTCGCTCTTGATGCTTTCCTTGACCCAGTCGTTGACGCCGGCAATGTCGGCATCGGTGTAGTCGATCTGGTTGTCTTTCAGGAATGCCTTGAACTGCTGCATCACCGCATCGTCGACTTCAAAGTCCTTCGTGACTGTGTGAGAAGCCAGATAGTGCTTGCTAAAGTTGAAGAAGGCGTAGTGCATGAGGAGAGTGTCCTGGAAGTGATTCGACTTCATGTTGTCGATCTTTTCATCAGGAGTGATGCCGCCACCGCCGTATACAGTGCGTCCGGAGTCGGTCAGCTTGACCTCAAGGTTGTTCTTGTCTGGTTTGGCTGCGTCGTCGCGCACGTAGTAGTAGTCGTAGAGCGAGACGTGATCGTAGTTGCGCTGAATGAGTCGTCCGGACGGAGTGTAGTAGTGGTAGGTCGTCAGGGCGAGGCCTGTGTTCTCGGTGATCTGGAAGACGGTCTGGACGAGGCCTTTGCCGAAGGTGGTTTCGCCGACGATCAGGGCGCGATCATGATCCTGCAGAGCGCCAGAGACGATCTCAGCGGCCGACGCTGTATTGCGATTGACGAGGACGACGATCGGGAACTTCGGACCTTCTTCGCCTCGGGTGGCGCGGTAGACCTGGTCTGGGAAGGCGCGGCCGCGCTGCGAGACGACGATCTGACCCTTCTGGAGGAACTTGTCGGAGGTGTTGACGGCTTCGTTGAGCAGACCGCCTGGGTTGCCACGAAGGTCGAGGATCAGTCCGTGAATTTCGCCGAAGTTGTCGAGCGCATCACCCACTTCGCGGCTCGAGGTTTCAATAAAGCTGGAGAGATGGATATAGCCGACGCCGGGACGAATGAGGAACGCAAGGTCTACGGAAGGACGGGGAATCTCGTCACGAACGAGGTCAAACACGATCGGTCTGGCTGCGCCTTCGCGGCTGACAGTCACGGAGACGTGAGTGCCGCGTGCTCCTTTGAGGAGGCTCGCAACGGCGGTCGAGTCCATGCCATCGGTTGATTTGCCATCAACGGTGAGGATCTCGTCACCGGGGCGGATGCCAGCTTTATAGGAAGGCGTTCCTTCGAAGGGATAAAGAACGACGATCTTCGTCTTGCCGCTGCCGTAAGAGACGGGCTGAGGCTGAATGGTCATGCCCACGCCGTAGTACTTCCCGTGCTGATCCTCGCGCATCTGGGCGTAGGCTTTTGGATCGTAAAAATTTGAGTGAGGATCCAGAACGTGAAGCATCCCTGGAATGGCGCCGTCGTAGATGGCCTTGTCCGTCTTGTCGGTATTCATCGGCTCGGCATAGTTCTGCTCTACCAGCGAATAGACGTTGGTGAAGGAGTGGAGCGAGTCGCGCAACGTGGACTCGTCGCTTGCCGATTGGGCCGCGACCTTCTGGTTAATCAGTGAGCCGAGGATGGCGCAGGTGGCGAGAAAAAGACTGGCGGAGAAGAGTGCGCGGCGAGTGCGGGGAGCCATAGGCTTGGATGACCTCGAAAAGGTAAATCGCGCGCAACAGTGCGCAGGGAGAGACGTTCCCCATTGGACGAAGTATAACATTGGGGGTAAGCGGGGGCTTGATCTAAAAGGGGATTCGCATGTTCGGTCGAGGGCAGTTAGAATTGGGTACGGATACCGTCCAATGCCAAGGTGAGTCCAATAACCAGGGCGGCGAACGTGCCGGGCGATCGATCTTAAATCGCGGATGCTAACCAGATAGAGTGACGATGACCTTGAGAATTTCGCAGTTTGCGGTGGTGTGCGGGCTTGGCCTGCTGGCACTACCGGGAGTGGTGCAAGCACAGGCGCCGCGGTACCAGAGCCCGTTGAGCGTACCCTCCGAACCGCAGCAGCAAGTGACGCTGCCGGTGACGCCGGCAATCACTCCAAACGGAACTGTGGTCGAAGATGTGGTCGTCCATGTAAATGACCTGATCATCAGTCGCAGCGACGTGGAGCGGGCGGAGCAGGCACTGGCGCAGGAGAATCAGCAATCGGGAGCCACTCCGGCTGAAGCCGCAGAGAGACAGAAGAATCTGCTGCGGGACATGATCGACAAGCAACTGCTGCTGTCGAGAGGCAAGGAACTTGGAATCAACGCTGACGCCGAGGTGATCCGTCGGCTGGACGAGATTCGTAAGCAGAACCACATGGATACGCTGGATGACCTGGAGAAGGCGGCGCGGCAGCAAGGCGTGTCCTTCGAGGACTTCAAGGCGGGCATCCGGGATAACGTGATTACCCAGATGGTGGTGCGCGACGAGGTTGGACGTCGGCTGCAGATGACGCAAGCCCAGGAGCAGGCCTACTACGAAGCCCACAAACAGGAGTTCATGCAGCCGGAGCAAATCAAGCTAAGCGAGATCCTGGTGCCGACACCTGCGGATGCCAATGATGCCGCGATTGCGCAGGCGCAGGCGAAGGCGGAAGGAATCGAAGCCCAATTGAAGGCCGGTGGGAACTTCGAAGCGCTGGCGAAGTCGAATTCGGGAGGACCGACGGCGGCGCAGGGCGGCGATCTGGGAATGTATAAGCGCGGCGCGCTGGCGAAGGTTCTTGAGGATCAGACATTCAACCTGAAGGCCGGAGAGTGGACTGCTCCGATCCGTACGCGTCAGGGATACGTCATCCTGAAGGTCACCGACCATGTGGCTGCTGGAGTGGCGCCATTAAAGGATGTGGAGCAACAGGTTCAGGAAGGGATGTACACCGAGGCGATGCAGCCCGCGCTTCGTGCCTATCTAACGAAGCTGCGTGAAGATGCTGCGATTGATATCCGCGCCGGGTATGTAGACACCGGGGCTAGCCCCAAGGAAACCAAGCCGGTGTATACGGCCTACGCGCCGCCGGCTGTAAAGAAGAAGCCGGTCCAGGAGAAGAAGCGGTTCGACCGCGGCACGAAATATTCGACCGTGAGCAAGACCTCGAAGACTCCAGTGGCCACCCCGGTTTCGGATGTGACAACTCCGGCGACCACGGCAACAAACTCTTCGACGGCGAAGAAGACTTCTACGAAGCCGGCAAAGGCGCCGAAGCGCGAGAAGGTACGGTATGGGCAGGCTCCAAGAAATTCTCTGCCGCCAGGTCCGCAGGAGACGGCGACAGGCAGCGACGTTGGAGAAGGCGCTAGGTCTGCAGCTGTGACTCCTGGCGGAACGATGGCTGAAGCCGCACCGGGTACAGCGATTGCGCCGCTCGAGAGCTCAAGCACCGCAAGTTCGAACACGGAGCCAAATCCGCTGGAAGCCCATGCTGCACCGACGGGGAAGACTCGCTACAGCGCGCGTGCGAAGACCGAGGCGGCCACCAAGAAGGCCACGAAGGTAAAGAAGACGAGTGAAAAACAGGCTGCAACGCCGACTCCTGTGACCGCTGAAGAGAAGGCCACGCAACAGACTCAGGCTGCTCCGCTGGGATTGAACGGGGATACGTCGAAGAAGAAGACGAAGAAGAAGAAAGATAAAAATGCGCCAAAGGAGCGGTTGGAAAACAAACCAGCGACACCAAAGCCGCCACCGCCGGATGAGACGCCGTCTAACGCTCCTGGTCGGGGAACGCCGGCGGAAGGGACGATCCCTCCCGCGCCAAAGAGCCCGGACGCGACCGCGCCTCCAGCGGCGACTCCTCCAACTACGCCTCCTCAGCTGTAGGGTTTATCTTTCTTCATTGGCGCGAGGACTTCGGTCCTCGCGTTTCTGTTTATGTGGCTGTTTTCATTCCTGATGCGGGGTATTCTGGTTGAGATGAAAGACTTTTTTATTGAAGATGCGGCACGTTTCGATAACACCACGGTGACTACCTATTTTGTTCTGTCATCGTTGCAAGTGCGTGATAAGAAACAAGGTGGACAGTACCTTGCGCTGACGTTGAGCGATAAGACGGGCTATATGGAAGGGCGGATGTGGGATGACATCGGCGAGGCTCTGGCGAGTTGTTCAGAGGGCTGCTACGTCAAGGTGCAGGGGGACATTGCGAAGTACCAGGGGAAGTTTCAGATCACGCTGAAAAAGCTGCGGTTAGCGGCGGATTCGGAGATCAGCGCGGCGGATTATCAGGCTTCGACGAAGTTTGATGTTGGGGAGATGTGGGCGGAGCTGCGTGGGTATGTTGCGGCGTTTGCGAATGAGGATTTGAAGCGGCTTGTCTTTTCTTTTCTTGATGATGCGGAGATCGGGCCGGCGTTCAAGTCGGCTCCGGCTGCGAAGAGGCTGCACCATGCGTGGCTGGGCGGGCTGTTGGAGCATGTGTTGACACTGGTGAGGGTTTGCGTTGCGACGGTTCCGTTTTATCCGGAGGTTGACCGCGGATCTGTTGATTACAGGGGCGATACTGCACGATATCGGCAAGGTGCGCGAGCTGGAGTGGGGGTCGAGCTTTCAGCTATACGCTGGAGGGGCAGATGATTGGGCACATCAGTATTGCGCAGGGGATGCTGCGCGAGAAGGTGCAATTGCTGCAGCCGTTTCCGGAGAAGCTGAGGGTGCTGGTGGAGCACATGATTCTGAGCCACCATGGGAAGTATGAGTTTGGTTCGCCCAAGTTGCCGATGACGCCGGAGGCTATTCTTTTGAGCGCTTTGGATGATCTTGAGGCGAAGATGCAGGCGGTACGGAACGAGTTTGCGGCGGCTACAGCGGCGGGCAAGGGAAGCGATGAGGTGACGGAGTGGGTGCGGAGCATGGATCGTCCGTTGCTGAATTCGCAGAAATTTTTAAAGGACGAGTAGAGGCGGTTTTTGCAGGGGGTTTTTGATTTTTCGGGTGTTTTTTGGCTGGTAAATCGTGGTGAATTTGTGGTGGATTCATGGTGGGATCGTGGTGTTTTGATGGTGGGTTTTGTGGAGCGAAAAACACGCCACGATTTTGAAGTTTATTTTTGTCCTCCGGCTTAACGCCGAAACTAGACGGCAATAACTACGCTGACTAACCCACGCGATTTATCACTCACCCGGAAAGCGGAACCGGCCAGCCAATAGACAAGCTCCAATCCCGAAACACAGTCCTACGGCGATCAGTTGTAAGCGATCAGAACCGTGGGCGGCTGCGAGGCGAGGATTGCTTAGGCTGTTTAGGAGTGGCATAACGCCGAACAGTATGAGAAATACGCCCGCAATCCTACTTGAGTTGCGTTTGTTCATGGCAGCCATACTATCGCAACAAGAGCAAAGCCGCCCGATGCTCTGGGCGGCGTGGGGGGATTGACGGGGCTTTTTTTCGTGGTCTGCCAGGCGTGGGTTAGCCAACGTATTTATTGCCAACTAGACCCACTGAAAGTGCCAGAGGAAGCCCAGGTCCGGGGAGCGGAACTGGTATCGGACCTGGGCCTTCGGCTAGAGCGCTAATCGAAAGGCCGCGTCGGCTTCGGCAGCCATGACTTGCAGCGTGGTGAGGAACTGCCTGCTCTGGCCGTTGAAGAGACCGTCTGCGGTGAAGCTCGCGATTGTGGCGACGGCGCCTGCAAACTTATCGGTCAGCGGACGAATGATCGCTACGTGTGGGAGATTAGGGCTGATGAATTCGCAAGGGACGGGGAAGATGAGGCTGGGTTGAACGAGGTTTGGGGGCTGAAGCGGTGGGTTGTTGAAGAAATCAGGAAACGACAGGCCGGAGATGGGGTCGGTGAACGGCGCCACAGGCTGCTGAACTCCGTTGCCCGCGAAATCAACCCACTCGAGGAAGTGAGCGATCTCGTCGCCACCGATGCCAAGGGTGATCTCGAGGACTTCGGGGTCCGTCACTTTCTGACTCATGGTGGCGTAGAGACTGGAGCCGCCTTGTTCGATGTATCCGAAGTGAAAGGCCGCTACGTTGGCGATGGCCTGAAGATGGTTGCCGGGCCGTTTAAGTCGGTATTGTTTCTTGGAATGGCGGTGACGTTATTCAGCGTGATCGCCTGGGGAAAGGTCGCGCCGAGGTCGGGATTGGTTGTGCTGCGGTAGCGAACGAACCAACTCGTGTCGACATTGAGATTCATGAGATTGGTGAGGCGTTTGATGCCCGATGATCCTGTGGCCGTGCTTCCCTGCAAAGTGCGGAACTGGTCGAAGTTGACCGGCTCGGCTCCTCTGGACTCGAGATAAGCGTTCAGGAAGTTAGCATGGCTGATTTCATCGAGCGTGTTGCTGGATATGTATTGCGGGCCATCCCCATCGAGGTTCGACAAGGCTGTCTGATAGGGATTCAACTGCTGGTTCTGGACTACTTCAACCGGTGGGTTGTTGCCGATGCCACCAAGTTCCGCATACTGGACCCACAGGTCTGACTCGATGAGTTCTGCCGCCGCCAGAAACCGGAGGATGGCTGCATCGCCTGCGTTGAGCCTGCCGCGTTCCTGTGCACGGGCCGGAGTTCCATTTGCTAACAAACCGGCGCCGACTGCTGCGGCGCCTCCTGCCAGAAGACCGCTCTTCATAAAAGAGCGGCGGTCCACTGGACGCTTCAGTACATTTGTTGATTGGTTCATCACCTGTCCTCACCTTCGACAGAACACGCTCAAGGTAAGAGGTGCTCTATGCGGTGAAGATAGGCGCGACGGGTGAGGGTGTGTTGTCAGGGAAGTGTCAGATGCTTGTCTCGGTCTGATGAATGTTCCGTTTCACGATCGGGCGGAGCAGGTGAGAGTTACTCGTCGAGCTTGAAGACTTTGATTTTGACGAGCTGAGCGATGGTCAGGTTCTTGAATCCACGGGCCTTCATCCGTTCGACAAAGGGGGCGTCGATCTTGAAGACGCTCATCTGGATGAGCTCTTCCTGGGTTGGCGAATAGCCCATGGCTCGAATTGCCTGAACTTTTTCGGGAGAGACACCGACGGCCTTCATGCTTGTGAGCTTCTGGGCGCGGAGTTCGGGATAGCCTGCGGCAGCCATTGCCTTGACGTAGGTTGGGTCCACCTTCAGGGCTTTGAGTCCCATGATGTTGTTTGAGGTCATCTCGGTGACGCCCGCGTCTTTCATCCCCTTTACGTATTCGGTGGTGATGTCGAGCATGGCGTAGCCCTGAAGGCGGTCGGGCGTGAGATCGGAGAAGCCCATCGCCTCCATGCGCTTGATGAATGCTTCGTCGGGCGTGAAGGTGTAGGTGCCGCGTAGGGCTGCTTCGTGGACGGTGCCGACGCAGCGCATCTCTCCGGATTCAGCTTTCATGCGGGCATCGATGGTGGCGCCTTCGTGCTCGAGGTCCTGCGGGGTTACGCCGGTCCATCGGCTCCAGAGCATGTCGGAGTCGCCTTCGTGGCAGCTGTGCCCGGCGGTGCAGTCGCCGCGCTCGGTGCTGAAGGACATCTTTCCTTCGTTCCGACCGGCGCGAATGGAGCAGGTGCCTGTAGTGTCGCCAAGTGCTGCAGTCGCGCTGAAGGCGGTCATGAGGTCATCAGAATCAGAACGAGAGGCTTGCTCAGAGAAGAAATTTTTCGCATAGGAGGGCTCCTCACTTCCGGTCATGAGGCGACTTTTTTTGCGTTCGTTGGGATTCAAGACGAGAGCTACTGATCCATCAGGCCCGACATCTTCAGCTTCAGCAGCTTGTCCAGATCCTTGTCGTCGAATCCGTGCGACTTTGCATCGGCTACGAACTTGTCATCGAGATGGAAGACCGCGGCGCGATGTAACTCCTCTGTGCGTGGCCTGCGGAAACTGCTGTTTGAGCCAGCCGGCATATTCGGGTGTCATGCCCTGCGCCTTGAGCGAGATGAGTTCGTGCACGTTGATATCGCCGAATCCCTTCTGCTTCATGGCGGCGGCATATTCGGGCGTGACGCCGAGGGACTTCATCGCGACGAGTTCGTGCGTGCTTAGGGTGGCGCCGAAGCTCTTTGGACATTTCGGCCGCATACTCGGGCGTGACGCCCATCGATTTCATTGTGACGAGTTCGTGGACGTTGAGATCGCCGAATCCTTTTTGCTTCATCTCGGCCGCATACTCGGGTGTTATTCCGAGAGACTTTTCGGTGATGATTTCGTGAAAGTCTTCGGGGCGATGCCGGTCTGCTTCAGCGATGCTGCGTACTCGGGCGTGACGCCCATGGATTTCAGGCGATGAGTCATGCACGGAGGGTTTGCCGAGGCCCACGGTTGCCATGGACTTCGCGTACTCGGGTGTGACGCCGAGGGATTTGAGGGCGACGAGTGAATTGAGGTCGTTGTTGAGATCGAGCGGATAGCCGGCGTCGCGCATGCCGTCGAGATAGGCGGCTCCCTTGGGCGAGGAGGCATCCTGCATATCCATATCTCGTACGTACACTCTTGCGATAAGCGGGGCGACGGGTGCCGGCATAGCGTGTGGGGTTGGGGAGGGCATTGCCAGGGGTGCAGGCATCTGCTACTGCGATTGGTGCGGATGGTATGGCTATCGGCGCTACTTCAATTTGTGGCGTGAGGGCGGCTGGCGCGACGGGAGTGATGACGGGCGACGTCGACTCCGGTCATCTGAAATTCCGGCATTTGGATTTCAGAAACTTCAGCTTCGGTTTTCTTTGATCCGGTCACCTTTGAACCGGTCATCTGGGACAAGGTTGACTCGGGTGTGGTGTCGACGACCATGGCGACGACGGGCCGCATCGCGGAGAGTACCGGTGCTGCTACCGCCGTAGTTGCTTTTGGTCCCAACAGCAGCGCCATTACGACGGCTCCGGCTGTTGCTACGCTGACTCCACTGGTCATTCTGTCCTCCATTGCCATGTCTTCTCCCAGAACTTTTCTGACTCGTCCGAGCAGCGATCCGCCGCATCCTCCGAGGGCCATTGCCATGCGGAGATTGACGGTGCGCTGTTCTTCGAGGCGGAGCAGGGCGCGCGCGTAGACGGCTGGCACCGGCGCAGCACTCGACTGCGATCTCGTCGCAGCAGACCTCGCGGCGTTCGCGCACGATTCGGCTGAGGCGCCAGACGGCGGGATGGAAGAAGAGGACGCTTTCGACTGCGGTTTGCATGAGGTTCCAGACGAAGTCCCAGCGGCGAATGTGTCCGAGCTCATGCGCGATGACGGCTTCGAGCTCTTCTTTGGGCATGCCGGTGACGGTGCTCATGGGCAGGATGACGGTGGCGCGCCAGATGCCCATGGCGAGGGGCGAGATGACCTGGTCGGAGATTCGCAGCGCTACTCTGCGGCCGGCGTGGACCTGTTCGGAGATGCGATGGAATGCGCGCTCGAGCTCCTGAGGGACCATGCGGAGTGCGCGTCGGCGAATGAGTTCAAGCTGCCACCATCCGCCGAGCGAGCGCAGGGCGAACAGGAGGACGCCTACGAGCCAGAACGCATCGACCCACGGCAGGAGGCGTTCGGCGCGGACGACGATCCACTGTTCCTGCTGCTCGAAGCCGGAGGCGAGCGATATCTCATGCACGGTTGGGGTGTGCTCGGTTAGGAAGAAATCGGTGACGACTGGGGCTACGTCCTTCGTTGCTGCTGCTGGAGCTGCGATTCGCATCTCGATCGCGAAGGTGCCGAGGACGACGAGCGGCATCAGCATGAACGCTGCGAGTGCGACGGCGTAGCGGACTTTCGATGTGTGCCGAGAGGTGAGCCGGTCGATGATCGCATATGCGACCGCGACTGCGGTGCCCTGCCAGCAGAAGTGCAGCAGCGTCCATCCCAGGGCTACGATCTCTTGTCGCGATAACAACGCGATTGCGCTCATGTTCGATCCTCCGATGATCTTTTGGGCCCGGTGCATCTCTGACAACGGAAAGGGCTACTTGGTTAGGGTCTTTTTCTCAATTAATTGACGAATGGCATCGAGTTCTTCGTCGCTGGCTTTTTCGATCTGCAGGGCGCGGAGTGCGAGCTGCGCGGCGCTGCCGGCGAAGAATCGTTCGCTGAGCTCGCGCAGGAAGCGGCGCTCGGTGTCGTCTTGCGAGACGGCGGCGCGATAGACGTGGGCGCGTTCGCGTTCGTCGCGTTCGACGAGGCCCTTTTCGGTCATGATCTGCAGGAGCTTGAGCACGCCGGTGTAGACGACGGGGCGGCCTTGGTTGACTGCTTCGAATAGCTCTCGCACGGTGACGGGGCCGCGTTCCCAGAGGATTCCGAGGAGTTCGAGTTCGCTTTCGGTTGGCTTGGGTGTTGCGCGTTTCTTAACCATGACGGAGACCATATACGATTGTGTTCGTAGATGTCAACGAAAAACTTCGTAGATGGAGAAAAAGGCGAAATGCGGGGATCCTTCACTGCGTTCAGGATGACAGCGAAAGGCAAAACCAAAGGCAAACCAATAGCAACAGCAACTGCGGCTACGAACAGTGCGCTTGATCAGAATTTGTAGAGGGATTCGGCGTTGCCGCGGAGGACCATGCGGGCGAGTTCGGCGGCGTGGGCTGGGGTGATCTGGCGGTCGCGGAGCATTCCGGTTAGGGCGATGCCGAGGGATTCGCGGATGTTGCGGTTGGCGATCCAGGCGGCCTCTTCCCAGCCCATGGCGGAGGAGTAGGGATAGGCGTCGGTGGCGTAGAGGATTTTTTCGGGGTAGAGCTCGAGCCACTCGCGGAGCCAGGAGGACATGGTGCGGGGAGAGATCATGAGGGATTGCTGCGAGAGGTCGAGGTAGACGTTTGGTTTCTGGAGGAGGGAGCCGATCTCGTGGACGAAGGGCCAGCCGCCGTGGAGGAGAACGAAGTTGGTGTGGCGGAGGTGGGGGTCGTTGAAGAGGGGTTCGAGGAGGAGCGGGTTGTCGCCGGCGATGGAGAAGTAGCCTCCGCCGCCTGCGGTGGTGTGGAGGTGGACGGGGAGGTTGAGGCGGCCGCACTCGGCGGCGATGTAGCGGAAGAGGAAGTCCTGGAGGCGCTTGTACTGGGCTTCGTTCGGGCGCGGCTTTGTGGAGGAGATTGGCGTAGATGCGGGCGGCTTCGGGCTGGGGGACGTCGTCGAAGCCGAAGGAGCGGAGGTAGGCGACTTCGAACTTTTCGGCGACTGCTCCGTTGGCTTTTTGCTGGGTCAGAATCGGATCGATGAGTTGCTTGAGGTAGGCGTCGAGGGTTGAGGGAAGGGCTTTGAGGCCGACCTGCTGCAGGTATTTTTTGCGGAGCGCGTCTTCGAGGGGGAAGAACTGTTTGCGGTCGGGGGTTGCGGCGGCGAGGCCGGAGTTGTCGAGCGGGAAGAGGAGCGTGTCGATGTAGGGGACCCAGCGAAAGCGTGGGGGTTGGACGCCGGTGCCCATGGCGACGCGGTTGGCGAGTTCGGTGCCGATGTTGGCCTTGTCGAGGATGTAGTTGGAGTAGTTGGCGCCTTGCTGTTGCCGGACGGCTTCGCGGGCGGCGTCGAGTTGTTTGAGGTGGGCGTCGTCGAGGGGAGGGATGCCTTCGAAGTTGAAGATGGCCTTCCATGCGTCGTGGAGTGCGGGGAGGTTGGGGCGCATGCCGGCGGGGTCGGTGTCGGGCTCCATGTTGTCTACGGGGAGGGCGTCGAAGTTGCGGTCGGTGGCGTAGTCGGGCGGAGAGAGGAGGGGGTGGGCGTGGTTATCGATGGCGGGGATGGCGGCGATTTGCTGGGCGAGGGTGGGTTCGATCGAGAGCGCGCCGGATTGCGCCCGGGCGGGGATGGGGGAGGGGAGCAGGAGGAGAGTCGCGACGACAGCGAGGGGGTATCGGAGCGCATTCATGGGATTGAGTTCGATTCTATGGGTATTGAGTGAATTTGATCGCGGGGTAAGGGGTGAATTTTGGCGGGACATCGGCGTTAGGCTGACTTAGGGTTTGGGCGAGTGGCGTCTGACTACCACAATTGTGGCAGCCCTATCTTGAAACGAACAGTGACGGTGTGCGTGATTCTGTATACTTTCCGCATCTCGCTCTTAAGTTTTTGAATGTAGCGCCAGCGCTTCGTTCTGCGTCGGCCGCCTCACGGAAAGATGTACGTAATGTCTCGTTTGTTCTGCGTGGCTCTTCTGTCTTGTGCTTCACTGCTGATCGGCTGCGGCAAGAATGTTGCGATTCCGGTTCCTGTGCTTTCCGCAGTGCCCCCTTCAGTGGGCTCCACGCCTATCCAGCACATCATCATCGTCATGCAGGAGAATCGCTCGTTCGATAATTTGTTCAATGGCTTTCCGGGTGCTGACACGGTGGCGTCCGGTATGAGCAACGGAGTAGTGGTCCCTCTCCAGCCCGAAACTCTTGAGGCGGGTCACGACGTTGATCACACCCACGCGGACCTGGTACAGGGAGTACCACAACGGAAAGATGGATGGTTTCGCACAACCGAACGGCCATACAGATCCCAATCTGCCGTACTCCTACGTTCCGCAGTCCGAGACGGTACCGCTGTGGAACCTTGCGAAGGCTTATACGCTTGGCGACCGCATGTTCCAGTCCAACACGGGACCGACTTTGTTGCTCATCAGTACATGATTGCGGGGCAGTCGGCAGGGGCTGCCGACAATCCGAACGAAACGAAAGCGTGGGGCTGCGACTCAGCCACGGAGACGACGGTCGCCATGATCGGGCCAAATGGCACAACTTTGCCAGGCGTGTATCCGTGTTTTGACTACCAGACGATCGCGGATCTGCTGGATGCAAAAGGAATCTCATGGCGATACTATGCGCCATCAGCGTCAGGCGACGACAACGGCGGGGGATTATCTGGTCGGCTTATGACGCTATCCGGCACATTCGTTTTGGGCCTGACTGGTCAAGCAACGTTATTTCGCCGCCGCCCACAGTGTTGACCGACATAGAGAACGGAAACCTGGCGCAGGTCACCTGGGTGACTCCATCGTTTGATTACTCTGACCATGCGGGAGCGGGCTCGACGAAGATTGGACCTGACTGGGTCGCTTCGATTACCAACACCGTTGGGGCGAGCAAATACTGGAACTCTACCGTGATCTTTATCACCTGGGATGAGTGGGGCGGCTGGTACGATCACGTTGCTCCGCCGATGGTCGATAACATGGGGCTGGGGTTTCGTGTTCCTTTGATCATCGTGTCGCCGTACGCAAAGCCTGGCTACATATCGCATACGACGCATGAGTTTTCGGGTTTCCTGAAGTACACGGAGGAGATCTTCGGACTTCCTTCACTGGGCACACGCGATGCGACGGCGGACGACTTCGGCGATTGCTTCGACTACACGCAGACGCCTCAGCCCTACGTGCAGATTCCGGTCAACTTTACGCCGAAGTATTTCAAGGCGCTCAGGGGATCGACGCCAGGAGATGACGATTAGCGCTCGATTGAGAGACCGGATCAGACAATGACGAAACTCAATTTGATTCTTTGGGCTGTGAGTCTGGCGCTGCAGTGCCTGCTGCTGGCGGCTCTCTTCTCGCGCGCGATTGCGCGACGAATCCCCATTTTGGCGGTATTGATCGGGTTTTATATTCTTCGCTCGGCGGCCTCGTACACGGTATTTCGGTACTTGCAGCCTGCGTCGTCGGAATTTCTGTTTAGTTGGCTCGCGGTTATTGACGTGGTTCTGCAGACGGTTACGGCATGGGTGCTGTTCTCTGCGGCGGAGCGATTTGCGGGCTTGGGTACTGTTGAGCGCGGCGGTTCCTGGGCGTCACTTGCGGGGGCGTCAACTCTGCGCCTATTCGCCGTGTTCTCGGTGCTTTTGATGGTCGCTGCGGGAGTTGCTGTGGTGGGTTCGATGTTCATCCGAGCCAACCCGCGGGCACCCGTTGACCGCACGATTTTATTTATCTCGACGGTCTACCTTCTGGTCTTCCTCGCGACGGTTCGGGACAAGGCGCCGGCGCTGATTCGCCGTTTGGTTGCAGGCTTCGCGTTTTATGCCGGTGCGAGTATTGTTTGCCAGATTGGCCGTGCTGTTGCGGGGGCGCATCGTGACGTCACGGCGTTTCAGCTCTGGTCCTATGCGGAACCTGCCGCGTATCTCGTGCTGGTTCTGTTCTGGATTGTTGCGCTGCCCAGCATGAGTCGCTACCGAAGAATCCGCTGCAGTCGCGTGAGACTGGGTTTGGGCTATGACGTGGTGGCAATGCAGGTCCTTCGGCTACGCTGCGCTTCGCTCAGGATGACAAATTTTAGGTTTGATTCCACATCGTGGTGTGCGCGGTTTGGGTTCTGACGTGGTGGATGTGAGAACAAAACAAAGCAAAAGCAATGCGGGTTCCTTCGGCGCGCTCAGGACAGGCTCTTCGGCTAGCCCTTCGACAAGCTCAGTGTTCGCTCAGGATGACAAATTTTAGGTTTGATTCCACGTGGGTGTGCGCGGTTTAGTTGGGGTATCGGCTGGGAGATGTGGGCGGGAGTGGCGGGGGTGCGGGTTCCTCGGCGACGGTGTCGACGTACTTGATGAGCAGGACCTCGTTGCCGATCTCGCTGTAGATCAAGCTCGTCGACTGTGCCGCTTGCCATGAGGAGGCCGAATCCGCCGGGGCGCATTCCTTTTTCGCGGCGCTCTTTGATGTGGGCCGCGGGATCGCCGGGCGGATTGGCAATGGCGGCGTGGCGGATCGATTCGCGACGGAAGCCGGTCCCGGGGTCGCGAACGTAAAACACCATGGCTCTGCCGGTGCGCATGGCGGTGACCTCAACGACCTGCTCGGGGTCAAATGCTGCTCCGTGTTCCATCGCGTTGAGCAGGATCTCTCGAAAGGCCTGCATCATGTCCTGCTTTGAGCCTTCAGGGAGTTGAGCGCTGAGTTCTTTGGCAAAGGTCATGAGGCGCTCGGCTGTGATGAGGCGGCAGTTGACGCGGACCGAGATCCAGCCGGGCTCTGGCGGAGAGAATGTGTATATCGTCTCGCCATTCGCTGTCGGACGCTGCGTTGATCGCCATGCCGACGATGTCGCCTAGATCAAACGGAGGGGTGAAGCAGGCGAATACATGGGCGCGGAGGGCGGCGATGACTTCTGCCTGTGTGCTTTGATGAGCCAGGATGATGCACTTTACTCCGGGCCTGATGGCGCGCATCTCCTCGAGCAGTGCAAGATCTTCCTCTACTGTGCTGTCAGGGCAGGTGATGACGACGCCGAACGCTTGTGCACGCAAGCGCTGGAGAGCGTCGCAGTCACCGTGCGCATACTCGACGGGGATTTCGGCGGCGGTGAGCGCAGCGCCGATATCGCGGCTAACCTGGGCGAAGTTTCTGATAACCAGGACACGGCTCATAGTGAGCTCCGTTGATGCGAACAGAGATGATTCTAGATGATCCGTGTTAAAAGAGGCCCAAAAAGGTTACGAGAGGAGTAATCTCGGCAATCGCCTATAGCATTGCGTGCGCCGCGAAGAGAGTCAGGCAGGCGGCTGGCGGGAGCGGGCTTCGGCGATGGCTGCGAGATTTTTGCGCATGGTCGCGATGCGTTCGCGGCCAGGACCGGAGCCTTCGACGAGGCGCTCGATGTTGATCATCCACTCGGGCAGGTTCATCTTCTGACGAAACTCGGCGAGGTAGGGCTGGATCTTTGCGTATTGGAAGTACATCTCCTGGCAGGTGTCGTAGACGAGGGTGGGGGTGAGGGCGCCGTTGTGGACGAAGGCGGCGACCATGTCCCAGTAGCCGTAGACCTGGAGGACGAAGTTGGAGTGTTTGTTGCCGGCGGTGACGATCTGGACGAGCTCGTCGGCTGAGGCTGGGAGGAAGTCTCCGCCGATGTAGGAGCGGGCTTTGCGCATGACGGACTCGCGACGGAGCTCGTAGAGGTGGAGGATGAGATCGGCCTGCTGGATGGGATTGATCGAGGATGTTTGGGTTTTGGCGCTCACTGATCAGTATCTCCGTGGCCCATGATATGCCCATTCGATTGGCGTAGAGGAAGAGAGGTGATGGTGGTTGTTACAATCTAGGTTTGGGTGTGTGTTCCCGAGGATCAGATACGGCGATGTTGCGATTTTCGACTGCGGGAGAGAGCCACGGCGAGAGCCTGGTGGCGATGGTGAGCGGGATGCCCGCGGGCGTGCCGGTGGAGCAGGAGTTTATCGACCGTGAGCTTTGGCGGCGGCAGAAGGGCTATGGCCGCGGCGGCCGGATGCGGATCGAGCGCGATACGGCGCATATTTTGAGCGGCGTGCGGCATGGGAAGACGATCGGGTCGCCGATTGCGATGGTGATGGCGAATAACGACTGGAAGAACTGGACGGAGATTCTGCCGGTGGAGGCGGGCGATCCGGCGAAGCATAAGGCTGTGGCTTCGCCGCGGCCGGGGCATGCGGATCTGGCGGGGAGTTTGAAGTACGACTTTCCCGATGCGCGGTATGTGCTGGAGCGGGCGAGTGCGCGGGAGAGTGCGGCGCGGGTGGCTGCGGGGGCGATGGCGAAGTTGCTGCTGCGGGCGCTGGGGGTTGAGGTTGCGAGCCATGTGATTCGCGTGGGGAAGGCGGAGCTTTCGCGGCCGGCGACTTGGGAGGAGATTGCGGCGCTGCAGGCGAAGGACGAGGTTCTGCTGAACTGCGTCGATGCCGAGAGCGAAGCGGCGATGAAGGCCGAGGTGGATGCGGTGCTGCGGACGGGCGATACGGTTGGCGGGGTGTTTGAGGTGGTGGTGCATGGGCTGCCTCCGGGTGTGGGGACGCATGCGAACTGGGATGAGCGGATGGATGGGCTGCTGGCGCAGGCGGTGATGAGTCTGCAGGCGGTGAAGGCGGTGGAGATTGGGCGCGGAGTGACGGCGGCGGAGTCGCTGGGGTCGGCGGTGCATGATGCGATTGGGTATGAGGGTGAAGCGGGTTTACGAAGTTTTCGCGCGAGCAGAATAATGCGGGCGGGATCGAGGGCGGGATCTCGAATGGCGAGGATGTGGTGGTGCGCGGGTATCTGAAGCCGATCTCGACGCTGCGGCGGCCGCTGGGTTCGGTGAGCTTTGCGACGCGGGAGCCGGTGAAGGCGGCGTATGAGCGGAGCGATGTGTGCGTGGTTCCGGCGGCGGGCGTGGCGGCGGAGGCGATGGTCGCGCTGACCATTGCGCGGTTGATGGTGGAGAAGTTTGGCGGTGACTCGCTGCGCGAGATGCAGCGAAATTTCAATGGCTATTGCGAGCAGATTCGAGCGTATTGAGTGGCGGAAAAAGTAGCTGGCAAAGATGGCAAGATTCATGAGGTGGTGAAGTGGCCGGACCCGGTGCTGGCAAAGCCGGGCGAGACGGTGACGGTGTTCGACGCGAAGCTGAAGAAGCTGGTGGAGGAGATGTTCGAGTCGATGTATGCGGCGCAGGGGATTGGGCTGGCGGCGCCGCAGATTGCGATCTCGCAGCGGATCACGGTGATCGATGTGAGCTTCAAGAAGAATCCGGAGGAGAAGATTGTGCTGATCAATCCGGAGATCATTGAGCGCGAAGGGCAAGCAGGTGGAGGAAGAGGGCTGCCTGAGTTTGCCGGAGATTCGCGAGAAGGTGTCGCGGGCCGCGAAGGTGAAGGTGCGGGCGCAGGATGTGACAGGGCGAGTGGTTCGAGGTGGAAGGCGAGGAGTTGCTGGCGCGGGCGATGCAGCATGAGATCGACCATCTGGATGGTGTGCTGTTTATCGATCGGATGAGCCGGTTGAAGCGGGATTTGGTGATTCGGAAGATCAAGAAGCTGATTAAGAACGGCGAGTGGTGATGTCCTGCCGGACGGGCTCGCTGCGCGGGGGCGGCCACTTCGTGGCGTGTGTACCTTGTCTTGGCGGGTTCGGCAGCTTGGGCCCTCGCGATGCTCGGGACTGCTCCGTGCGATGCGTTGGGAGGATGAGCTATGAAGCTGGTATTTTGTGGGACGCCGGAGTTTGCGGTGCCGACGCTGGAGGCGGTGATCGCGGCTGGGCATGAGGTTGCGCTGGTGGTGACGCAGCCGGATCGCGCGGCGGGGCGCGGGATGGAGATGCAGGCTCCGCCGGTGAAGCGGGTGGCGGTGGAGCATGGGATTGCCGGTGGTGCAGCCGGAGAAGATCAAGAACAACGCGGAGTTTCGTGCGCAGCTGGAGGCGATTGCGCCGGATGCGATTCTGGTGGTGGCGTATGGGCGGATTATTCCGCAGTGGATGCTGGAGCTGCCGCGGTTTGGGAATATCAATCTGCATGGGTCGCTGCTGCCGAAGTATCGCGGGGCGGCGCCGATTCAGTGGGCGGTCGCGAATGGCGAGGTGGTGACGGGCGTGACGACGATGCGGCTGGATGCGGGGCTCGATACGGGCGATATGCTGCTGGCGCAGGTGGTGCCGATTGGGCAGGAGGAGACGGCGGTGGATGTGTATGGGTGCCTGGCTCCGGTGGGCGCGGAGCTGATGGTGAAGACGCTGCGTCAGCTGGAGGCGGGGACGATCTTTCCGCAGGAGCAGGACCATTCGATGGCGACGCTGGCGCCGATTTTGACGCGCGAGGATGGGTGGATCGATTTTTCGCGGACGGCGAAGCAGATCTATGACCGGTGGCGGGGCTTTCAGCCGTGGCCGGGAGCGCATACGATGCTGCGTGGGAAGAAGCTGATCGTGCAGCGGATGCATGTGGCTGCGATGGCGCTGAGTGGCGAGGCTGGAGTGGTGCTGGTGCATGGGGATGCGGTGCTGGTGGGGTGCGGCGGTGGGAGCGCTGCTGGCGTTCGATGAGGTGCAGATGGAAGGGAAGCGGCGGATGAGTGCGGCTGAGTTTCTGCGTGGGTATCAGGTGCGGAGCGGCGAGCGGTTGGGGCTATGAAGCGGCACGTCGCAGAGTAGGCGGGAGGCGAGTCCGGAAGGCAAGGCAGCGGGTGCAGTTTGCGAGGAAGCGGCCGGCGTCTGCGGGGCCGACGGCTTCGGCTGAGGCGGCGATTGCGAAGATTACGCCGGCGCGGCTGGCTGCGTTTGAGATTCTGAAGCTGGTGGGCGAAGGCAAGGGGCATAGCGATGAGCTGCTGCACTCGGCGCGGATGGATGCGCTGTCGCCGGAGGATCGGAACCTGACGACGGCGCTGGTGATGGGCGTGCTGCGCTGGCAGATTGCGCTGGATGCGCGGGTGCGCGGGTTGCTGCAGCGGCCGGAGCAGAGGCTGGCTGAGCCGGTGGCGATTGCGCTGCGCATGGGGGCGTTTCAGTTGCTGCATATGGATAGGATTCCTGCGCATGCGGCGTTGAGCGAGAGCGTGGAGCTGTGCCGTGCGGCGGGAGAGCCGCATGCGGCGGGGATGGTGAATGCGGTGCTGCGCAAGCTGGCTGCGGCGCAGAAGCCGGGTGTGCGGATTCATCGAGTCGACGGCGGCGTTTGCGGAGCGGCTGGGGCATCCGCGGTGGCTGGTGGAGCGATGGGTGGCGGCGTATGGGCGCGAGGCGGCGCTGGAGATCTGTGAGGAGGATCAGCGGGAGCCGGCGGAGGGTGGCGATGTTCGCCGAGAGCGGAGGCGATCTGCCGCAGATGGATGATGGGTCGCGGCTGGTGGCGGAGATTGCGGCTGCGGCGATGCCGGGAGCGAAGCGGGTGTGGGATTGCTGCGCTGCTCCGGGTGGGAAGACGTTGATGCTGGCGCGGCGGCTGGGCGACTGCGGAGATTGTGGCGACGGATGTGAGTGTGAAGCGGCTGGCGCAGATGGAGGCGCGGCTGCGGCGGTATGCGTATGCGGAGCGGGTGAAGTTTGCGAGTGGCGGATGCTGCGGATGCGAAGGCGAGTTGACGGGCAGCTTCGACCTGATCCTGTGCGATGTGCCTTGCTCGGGGACGGGGACGCTGGCGCGGAATCCGGAGATTCGGCATCGGCTGAAGGTGGAGGAGCTGGCGCGGCAGGCGGAGCGGCAGAGGGCGATTCTGAGGGGGGCGTTGAAGCGGCTGGCGCCGGGTGGACGGCTGGTGTATTCGACGTGCTCGCTGGAGCCGGAGGAGTGTGAGCGCGTGGTGGAGGCTGTGGTGGGTGCGGGTGGGGTGCGGCGGGTTCCGGTGGATGGGTTGATGGCGGAGCTTGGTGAGCGGGGATTCTGTCAAGGAGTGGAGTTGGATTCGGTGGTGCGGGGCGGGGCGCTGCGGACGCTGCCGGGGGTGCATGGCTGCGATGGTTTTTTTGCGGTGGTGTTGGAGCGGGCTTAGGGTCGTTCGTAAGGTGGCCGTTATGTCTTACGGATATTTGCGGCTGTTGGCAAACTGCAGGTTCCTTCGAGCTCGAAGGCCGGCTGCGTCATTCGCATAGTGCGCGAATGACTTCGCTCAGGATGACACTGTTTAGGTGGGAAGAGAGAAAACAGGCGAAAGTGAAGGCGTCTAGTTGGAAAGGGTGATGTGGACGGGATCGCCTTTGAGGACGCGGTGGCCGGCGAGGGGTGTTTGGGCTACGACGGTGCCGGCGGAGGCGGCTGGAGCGGCGGGTGTTGGAGTTGTTGTGGTTGCTGCGATGCGGCGGGAGCTGTTGTGCTTGCAGGCGGCGTGGTTGGGGCGTTGCGATTCAGGTGCGGCGGCGGGTTGTGGTGCGGATGGTTGAGGTCTTCGGCGCTGACGATGTGAAGTCCGGCTGCGGTGGCGGGCGGACGGCGGCGGAGAGCGTGAGACCGGCGAGGGAGGGCATGACGAAGGCATCGGGGTGATGCGGCCTCTTCGGGTTCGCTGAGGAGGAGGCTGACGCGGGGGCGGTCGACGCTGCTGGCGTTGGGGCTGGGGGTTTGGGCGATGACGACGCCGGGGTCTCCGGGTGCGGCGATGTGGGAGACGGTGCCGAGTTCGAGCCCGAGGCGGCGGATGTTGATGGAGGCGGTGCGTTCGCTTTGACCGAGGAGGTCGGGGATGGCGACCTGTTGCGCGCCGAGGCTTTCGGTGACGCGGACGGTCCACTCGCGGCGTACGGTGACGCCGGGGGCGGGGGATTGCGCGAGGACGTGTCCGGGAGGCGTGTTGGGCGAGTAGAAGCGGTTTTCGAGATTGAGGATGAGGCCGAGGGAGCGGGTCTGCTTGCTGGCCTCGAGCGAGGGTGAGGCCGGTGAGGTCGGGTACCTTGACCTCGCGGCCGTGGATAGCGAGGCGCATGGAGATGAAGGCGGAGACGAGCGCGACGATGAGCATCGCCAGGGCGCCGAGGACGATGTTGAAGAAGCGGTTGATGCTGCGGGTCTTCAGCTTCATGCAGGATCAGGATACAGGGTCGTCTACGTTTCGAGGGTGCGGGTTTTATTTTGCGAAGCAGAAATCCGGTGCTGAGGCGCCGAGTCTGTCGCAACCATGTTTGGTGGCGTCGCGAATCTCGTCGCAGGTGTTTTGTTGGGTGCTGCAGCCGGTGTGTGGCGCGTCGGTCGCTTTGGTGCATTGTGCTGCGAGGTCGGCTGCTTTGTCGGCGCCCATGGTGGTCATGCAGGAGTGCGATTCGATGTACTCGGCGCGGCGTGGATTTTTCCTGAGCGTCGGTTGATTGCTGAACGTCTTCAGGGTGGGCGGGCTTGCCGTCTGCGTTTGCAGTGATGCAGTTGGGGCCAGCCCAGTTTCCGTCGACCAGGTGAACGTCAGAGTCGCTCATCTTGCAGAGCGGCTTGGGGCCGGAGGGTGCGTTGGACGGAGCGTTGCCCTGATTCTTCTCCTGCTGATATTTGGCGTTGTCGGCGAGCTTTTGCCAGACGCTCTTCTTTTCCGGCGGGGGCGGGTTGGTGACCTGGCCAGATCCGGGGTCGGGGGTGTGGGTAGCGTCAGGGGCGACGATGGGCTGCGACGAAGGGCCGCCGTCGCCGACGCGGGCGGTGATGGAGACGGGAACGCTGACGCGGGCGCCGGCTCCCTTGATGGGTGATCGCAGGTTCCCTTGCTGGCGTAGTCGTAGGCGAAGGCTGAGTTCTTGCCGTTGATGGCGGAGTTGTAGACGCCGGGCGCGACGCTTTGTTGGCCGGGATCGACGCGCGCGTAGATGGTGGCGGTGCCTCCGCCGGTTTGTGAGCGACCGAGGGGAACGTCGATCGACGGCGCTTTGACTTTTGCTGTACCAGGTTCCCCAGACGGTGATGCGGCTGGTATCGGAGTAGAGGTTGAAGGTGAGTTTGTTGCCTGGCGGCGTCGGTCATGAAGCGGGAGCCGTCGGCGGCGAGACCGAGGCTGGGGCAGATGCGAACGATCTCGCGGGAGTCTCCGGTGCAGGCGTAGGTGAGGGTGCCGGTGGCGTCGTAGGGGCGACCGTTCTTTACGTCGACGGTGCCGAAGGAGATGCTCGAGATGCTGAACGTGCACTTCGGTCCCGATTCCTGCGCGTGCGCCGCGGGTGCGGCAAGCGCGAGGGAGAGGCAGAGGGCGAAGAGTGTTGCGAGGGAGCGGAAGAGTCGGGGAGAGATTCGCATAGGGCATCTCCTGGTGACGGATTTTGGGGGCCCGAAATGCAAGCTAATTGACGATCGAATCTGATGCGTCTGGAAAGTATACGCGACGGTGATTTTGGCAATGATCTGATCGCGGGTGCGCTTAGTCTGCTTTTGCCTTTAGACTTACCTCGGACTTGGAGGAGATGGAATGGCGCAGTGGACACGGCGGGATCTGGTGAAGGCGGCGGCTGTTGCGGGTGCGGGTGTTCTCGGCGCGAATGGGTTGGTGGCGGAGGAACTTGAGCCCGAACGGGTCGGGGCGGCGCAGACTCATGCGAGTGATGTGCAGGTGAATGTATCGAAGAACGAACTGCGCGAGCGGCAGTCGCTGGACTTTGGATGGAGATTCGCACTGGGACATGCGTGCGATCCTGCGCGGGATTTTGGGTTTGGCAAGTTGAACGGAACGGGAACGTATGCGAAGTCGGGAGATGCGGGTGGGGCGACGGGAGTTCGTTTCGATGATTCGAAGTGGGAGGAGGTGCAGGTGCCGCACGACTGGGCGGTGGCGCTTCCGTTTGTGATTGAGCCGATTCTGGTGGGCCATGGTGGCAAGCCGGTGGGGCGGGATTTTCCGGAGAGCAGCATCGGGTGGTATCGCAGAGAGATTGAGATCAAGCCGGAGGATCACGGCAAGAGAATCGTGTTGGAGTTCGATGGCGTCTACCGGAACGCGACGGTTTTTGTTAACGGGCATTGGGTGGGGGAGAACCAGAGCGGCTATGTGCCGTTTGAGATCGATGTGACGGACTTTCTGGATTACACGCCGCGAGAGACCAGAGGCGCGGATGGCGAGATGCATCCGCAGAGCGGGCCGGTGAAGAACGTGTTGTCGCTGCGCGTGGATGCGACGTTGAGCGATGGATGGTTTTATGAGGGTGCGGGGGTGTATCGGCATGTGTGGTTGCGGAAGACGGGGGCGCTGCACCTGGTGAAGGATGGAGTGTTTGTGCAGGCGACGCCGGGAGCCGGTGGAGACGCGGGTTTGGCGATTACGAGCGAGGTGAAGAACGCGGGGACTGCGCCGGTGAAGTGTTCTGTCGCCGGGGTTGTTGTGGAACACGCGAGCGGCAAGGAGGTGGCGCGGCTAAGGTCGGCGGTGGTGACGGTGGAAGCCGGGAGAGATGGTGACCGTGCCGATGACGGGAAAGATTGCTGCGGCGAAGATGTGGAGTTTGGAGGAGCGGAATCTCTATCGGTTTGTGACTGTGGTGGAGTCGGAGGGAAAGGCTGTCGATCAGGATGAGACGAAGTTCGGTGTGAGGACGATTGCGTGGGATGCGCAGCGCGGGTTTTTGTTGAATGGGCGCGTGGTGAAGATCAAGGGGATGTGCAATCACCAGGATCATGCGGGTGTGGGTGTGGCAGTGCCGGATGCGATTCAGACGTACAGGATTCAACGGTTGAAGGATATGAACTGCAATGGGCTGCGGACGACGCACAACACGCCTGCGGCCGAGATTCTGGATGCGTGCGATGAGCTGGGCGTGCTGGTGATGGATGAGACGCGGATGTTCTCGTCGAGTGTGGAGGGATTGAGCGAGTTGGCGAGGATGATTCGGCGGGACAGGAATCATCCGAGCGTGGTGATCTGGTCGCTGGCGAACGAGGAGCCGCAGCAGTCGACGCCGCGCGGCGCAGCGATCATGACGACGATGAGGAACGAGGCGAAGCGGCTGGATCCGACGCGCGGAGTGACGGCGGCGATGAACGGCGGCTGGGGACAAGGGTTCACGCAGGTGGTGGATGTGATGGGGCTCAACTACGGCGGGGCGCATGTCGGCAGGACGAGAAATATCTCGGATTTCGCGAGAAGTTTCCGACGAAGCCGACGGTGGGATCGGAGACGGCGAGTACGGTTTCGACGCGAGGCGTGTATGAGAACGATCCGCTGCGCGGATATGTGAGCGCATATGACTTGAACTTCCCGAGCTGGGCGAGCACGGCGGAGACGTGGTGGAGTTTCTACGATGAGAATGCATGGCTCGCGGGCGGATTCTGCTGGACGGGGTTTGATTATCGCGGCGAGCCGACGCCGTATGGCGTGCCGTGCATCAGCTCGCACTTTGGCGTGATGGATACGTGCGGATTTGCGAAGGACAACTTCCACTACTACCGCGTGTGGTGGGGCAACGAACCGGCGATGCATCTGTTTCCGCACTGGAACTGGGAGGGGAAAGAGGGCAGGAGATTTCGGTGTGGTGTTATGCGAATTGCGAGTCGGTGGAGTTGTTTTTGAATGGCGCGAGTCTGGGGTCGCAGACGGTGAAGAAGAATGGACACCTGGAGTGGAAGGTGAAGTATGCGCCGGGTGCGATTGAGGCGAGGGGATCGTCGGGTGGGAAGGTTGTGTTGACGGAGCGGCGTGAGACTGCGGGCGCGGCGGCACGGCTTGTGCTCGAGACGAGTAAGGCGAAGTTGCGGGCGGATGGGCAGGACTGCGTGCAGGTAAATGTGCGCGTGGTCGATGCGAAGGGGCTGACGGTACCGACGGCGGGAGACATGCTGACGTTTTCGGTTGAGGGACCGGGGAAGGTGATTGGCGTGGGGAATGGCGATCCGAGTTGCCATGAGCCGGACAAGGCGACGCAGCGCAGCGCGTTTATGGGGCTGGCGCGGGGCTGGTGCAGGCGGGAACGCTGCGGGCGAGGTGCGGGTGAAGGTGACGGCAGAGGGCTGGAGGCGGGCGAGTTGACGCTGCCTTGCACCGCTGTGTGAGGTAGAGCTTGGGTCAGCTTGGAGTGAATGACTGAAGTTTCAGAAAACCCGACTTTCGGGGAAGACCTGACACTTGTAGCGTCGAATATGACTCCGTACATAAGCGAGAAAGATGATTTCGCGATGGAACGTTGCCGAGGTTTAGGCTGGAATGCGACGACAGGAGACAGACCTGCGTGAGCTGAGATATTTCCTGTCTTTGACACCCGCATGCTATATCTACATCCATCACGCACGACTTCGTGCGGATTGCTGGCATATTGGGCGTTGGTCCGAAAGATGAGAAGCGTGAAAGCTTGTCTCGCGGCCTGAGAATGCCGGTTTTCATGCTGAACTTCCACTTTAAGCGATTGTCTGACTGTGCTGCTCACAAATTGGTCTTGGGAATGGTCGGACCTTGCGCTTGCTGCGAGTCGCATAGCCGGTTATCTTCTCTTCAAGCGCCTCTGGTACTCACGGACGTTACTGTCTTGCTGCGGCTATCTCAACGAGTATTACTGTCACGCTTTCGATGCATACCTCGGGCTTACGGAACGTATTGTATACACCGGGCGTATCGGCGTGGATCATGCTTTGCACAGGTCGGGCAGCTCAAGGCTGTTGAGCTGATGACGTAGCCTTAAGCATAGTTCCGAAAAGGATTTTGGTTGCCCGGAGTTCAAACTGCCCCGCTACCCTCAATTGGTTTGAGGACAATTTGCGACTCGATCTTCGCGGGGTCGAGTTGGACGTTGAAGCCGGGGCCGGTGGGTAGCGCGATGTGCGCCTTTTCGGGGACGAGCGGGTTGCTCTCGAAGTGGTAGTAGTGGCGCATCTTGTTGATGAGGTATTCGCCGAGGGGGAACGTCATGGGCGACTGGCTGGCGATGATGTGGACAGCCGCGCGGAGGCTGTGGCCGTGAGGGATGACGGGGACGTCGTGCAGCGAGGCGACGGTGCCGATCTTCAGGAGCTCGGATGTGCCGCCGCACCACTCGGGGTCGGCCTGTACGACGGAGAGCGCGCCGGCCTGGAGGTAGCGCTCGACCTCCCATCGCCCGTAGAAGTGTTCGCCTGAGGCGATGGGAATGGTGGTGCTGCGATGCATGACGGCGAAGCTTTCGATCTTTTCGGGATGGGTGGCTTCTTCGATCCAGCGTGGGCGGTACTTCTCGACCTGATGGGCCCACTCGAGAGTGTAGGTCTGGTCCCATCCGCTGTAGGCGTCGAACATGAGTTCGGTGTCGTCGCCGAGGGTTTCGCGCAGGATGCGGACGAGATCGACGTTCTTGCGCATGCCCTCGGGGCCGGAGCCGGGGCCATAGCCCATGAACCATTTTTGATAGCGATAGCCTTCGCTTTGGATGGCGAGGGCGCGGGTGCGAACGGCTTCGGGCTCGAGCGAAAAGCCGAGGCAGCTGGCGTACATCTCGACGGAGGCGCGCGTGGGGCCGCCGAGGAGGCGATAGACGGGGACGTTGAAGAAGCGGCCGCGGATGTCCCACAGGGTGTTGTCGACGGCGCTGATGGCCATCATGAAGAATCCGTCGCGCGAGTGGCGGTTGGAGCGGTACATCTCGTCCCAGAGTTTTTCGCCGGCGAGCGCGTCTTTGCCGAGGAGAAAGGGGCGAAGATCTTCGTTGACCACGATGGCGGCGTCTTTTTCGATGGGGCCGTAGAGGCCGTCGATGCCGCCGGCGGTTCGAATGCGAAGGTAGATTGCAGTGGTGAGGGTTTCCTTGTTGCCGGAGGGTTTGTCGGCGTAGGGAGCGGGGCGGAGATCGTCGTAGATGTCGAGGGGATTGACTTGCTGCTGATGATTGACGCCGGCCTCATCGGTGTAGCGGCCGTGTAGTTCGAGGAGTTCGACGGCTTCGATCTTCAGAGGAGTGGTTGCTCGGTCGGATTGCGGAGCGAGTGCCTGAGCGAGGAGGCTAGTTCGAGTTGCTGCGAGTGTGGCGGCGGCGCCGAAGAGAAAGTGGCGGCGATTGATCGACGAAGTTCGCGAGGAACTTTGGGGTGCGGAGGGAAGCGAGTGTCTCATGCGGTCCTCACCGAAATGTCAGCGGCGGTTGTCGGTGGCGGGTTCGGGGTGGATGAGGAGGCGGCTGACTTCGGGGCAGTCGAGTTTGAAGGCGTTTTCGAGTGCGGTGATGATCTCGTGGACGCGGGACATGGGGAGATCGTCGGGCAGGGTGCAGTGGCAGTTGACCTGGATGCGCTCGCCGCGGCGGTCGTTCGCCTGATGAGAGATGCGGGTGACGAGGACGTCGTGAATGTCGAGGATCTCGGGGAAGGCCTGGGCGGTGCGGCGGAGGCGGACTTCGAGCTGGCGATCGCGCTCGAACGAGTCGGGGCGCTCGATGGTGGCGGGTTCGCTTTCGATGTGGGTGAGGATGGTGGAGATCTCGGGGACCTCGCGGCGAATCTCGGATTCGAGCTGGGTGACGAGGGCGTGGGCGGCGCGGAGGGACATGGTCTCGGCGACTTCGAGGTGCTGCTCGACGTGGAGTTGGTGGTGGTACTCGCGGACGCTGACGTCGTGAATGGCGAGGTTGGAGCGGGCGGCGACGGCGCGGATGCGGTCGTGGATGCTTTCGGCGCGCGATGCGGTGGGGATGGAGTGGACGACGACGTCGGCTCCGGGGAGATGGCGTTGGACGGCGGCGGTGGCGGCCATGGTGATCTGTTCGGAGCGCTGGAAGGTGAGGTTGCGCGGCATGCCGAGGGTGACGTCGGCGAAGTAGTCGGGGCCGGCGCGGCGGGTGCGGACGCGGTCGACGGAGAGAACGCCGTCGATGGCGGCGAGGTCGCGCATCATCTCGCGTGTCTGCGCGCGGGTCTCGAGAGGTGTGGCGTCAGTGAGGGCGTCGATGGTGCGGCGGGCGAGGCTCCAGGTGACGCGCAGGATGATGCGCGGCGACGAGGATGGCGGCGATGGGGTCGGCGAGTTCGAGACGCGGGATCTGCCAGTGTTCGCCGGCATAGGTTGCGGCGAGGCCGAAGAGGACCGCGAGAGAGGACCAGATGTCGGTGCGGAAGTGGATGGCGTCGGCTTCGAGGGCTTCGCTTCGGGTTTCGCTGGCGATCTGGTGGAGTTTGCGGGAGCGAGTGAAGTCGACAGTGATGGAGAGCAGAAGCGCGACGAAGGGCCAGATGGAGAATTTGAGGGAGAGATGCTCGCGCAGGAGGATGCGGCGGATGGCTTCGGTGAGGATCCAGATGCAGGAGGCGAGCATGAGGACGGTTTCGATGGCGGCGGAGAGGCTTTCGATCTTGCCGTGGCCGTAGGTGTGGTCGGCGTCGGCGGGGCGGTCGGAGACCTGGACGGAGAAGAGAGTGATGGCGGCGGCGATGAGATCGATGCCGGAGTGCGCGGCTTCGGAGAGCATGCCGAGAGAGCCGGTGAAGAGGCCGGTGAGCAGCTTGAAGAGAGTGACACCGAGGGCGGCGACGACGGAGAAGAGCGCGGCGGAACGCTTGGCGTTGTGCGGGGTCGCTGCTTGCTTCGGGCGTGGCCGTTTGGCTCATGGGAGAGATGGTACAGGAGCTATGAGATATCAGCCATGAGCCTTAAGTCAGTGGTTTGGTGGCGTGATAGAGGCCGGCGATGCCAAAGGTGTAGCTGGTCCAGGTGGCGTTGATAAAGCCCGCGTCTTTGATGAGTTGCAGCATGCGAGGAGGCCGGGGGAAGCGTTCGACGGAGGCGTTGAGATAGCTGTACGCGCTGGGTTTGCCGGTGATGAGGCCGCCGAGCCGGGGCAGGATGGTTCTGAAGTAGAGGCTGTAGAGTGCGCCGAAGAGGCCTTCGGGCTGGTTGCACTCGAGGATGCCGAACTGACCGCCGGGACGGAGAACGCGGAGTAGCTCGGCAAGGCTCTCTTCGTAGTTGGCGAGGTTGCGGAAGCCGAAGGCTGAGGTGACGAGGTCGACGGAGGCGTTGGCGAGGGGGAGATGAAGTGCGTCAGCCTCGATGGCGAGGATGTTGTGCGGGGCGAATTTTTCTGCGCCGCGCGAGAGCATCTGGTGGGAGAAGTCGACGGCGAGGATGGGTGCGGCGTTGGGTGTGGTGGGGCGGTGTTTGAGCAGCGCCATCGTCATGTCGCCGGTGCCGCAGCAGAGATCGAGCGCGACGGTCTCGGGATGCTGGAGGACTGGGTGGAAGAGGCGCGCGGTGCGGCTCCACCACCAGTGGTCGACGCCGGCGGAGATGAGGTGGTTGGCGCGATCGTAGGTGGGAGCGATGGTGTCGAACATCTGCTGGACGGCGGCGGCGGCGTCTTGCTCAGTGGTGATGCCGGCGGGGCGTGCGCCGGTGGAGAGCTCGTGTTCGGGTGTGCGTTGGATTGTCACAGTCCTATGTTAAATGGCGGAGTTCGCGAGCGCGTGCTTTCGCGCAGATTAGTTGTCCGAGGGCCGGTCGATGTGGTCGATGACGTAATGATCGACAGGGCCTTTTTGCGGAACAAGCTTCAAGCCGAGCTGCTGCTTCACGGCGTCGAAGATGGAGGGGCGGTTCAGGAGTTCGGGCGGCAGGTTGTCTCTTTGAGTGCCGGGTGGAAGTTCCGGCATGAAGGACAGGGTGAAGTCGTAGTTGCCGGTGAGGCCGGTGCGGTTGATGACGGGCCGTTCGTCGTTCTGAAGTTGCTGGCCAAGAAACCAGCAGAAGTAGGGCATAGGGACGCGTATGCCGATCGACGCCCTCGGGGCCGAAGTTCATCGGGATCTTGTAGTCCTGGGGGCTGTCGTTGACCTTCATCTTTGATCCACCGGTGTCGAGCATGAGCGCGTAGACATTTCCTTCTTTGGTCTCGATGTGGAACTTCAGATTGAAGCGGTCGGCGAGGAGATTTTGAAACATCGTGTGAAGATCGTCGATGTTGTATGAGCCGTCGGTTTTAGCTTCGATATCGTAGCGGTCGTTGTTGACCCACTCCGGTTCTCCGGTGATCTGGCGCATGGGCACGCGATACATCAGGCTGATCATGAGCTTTACGGGAATGTTCTTGACGGTGTATCCATTGCCGCCGGGCAGCGGTTTGATTCCGCCGCCTTGCTGGCCCGGTGTGGAGAGCCTGATGGTGGCGACGTCGAAGGTGAGGCGGCGTGGCTTGTCCTGGGCGTGAGCGAGAGATACACCTGTCAGGCCGAGGATGGCGGTGACACACACGCAGCTTGCTCTTGATCATGGGAGACATTCTACTGCGCGGGATTTTTGCGCATAAGGGTGAGCATGGATTCGGTGGCGGCGAGGAGTTCTGGTTCGGTGACGTCGCGGACGATCTCGGTTTTGCCGATGGCCGTTGGCAGGACGAAGGAGCGAACGCCGCTGCGGTTTTTCTTGTCGCGGCTGGTGAGGGCGACGAGCTTTGCCGCGGTGGCTTTGAATTGCGGCAAGGGGCCGTAGCGAAGGATCAGATTTGCGATGCGATTGGCATCTTTTTCGCCGATCCGTGTTGCGAGCTACGGCTACGCTGAGCGCTGCAATGCTGCCCCAGGCAACGGCTTCGCCGTGGAGGAGTTGCTTGTAGTTGGTGGCGGACTCGATGGCGTGGCCGATGGTGTGGCCGAAGTTCAGGATCATACGCAGGCCGGATTCTTTTTCGTCCTTGCTGACGACGTCGGCTTTGACGCGGACAGACGCGGCGACGACGTGGGTGAGCGCGGCGGGGTCGCCTGCGAGGATGGCGTCGGCGTTTTGTTCCATGTAGCGGAAGAGTTTCGCGTCGTAGATGATGCCGGCTTTGATGGACTCCTGCAGGCCGGCGCGGAGCTGCGCGGGTGGAAGGGTTCCGAGGAGGCTGGTGTCGACGAAGACTGCCTGCGGATGGTGGAAGCTGCCGATGAGGTTTTTGCCGGCGACGAGATTGACGCCGGTCTTGCCGCCGATGGAGGAATCGACCTGGGCGAGGAACGTGGTGGGGATCTGCACGTAGCGAATGCCGCGCATGTAGATGGCGGCGAGGAAGCCGGTGATGTCGCCGATGACGCCGCCACCGAAGGCGAGGAGGAGCGCGTCGCGGTCGGCGCCTGCGGTGGAGAGCTGCTGGGCGAGGGATTCGACGCTGCTCATGCGCTTGTGCGATTCGCCGCTGGGAAGAAAGAGAACGGTCGGTGATTCTTTGAAGCTCGCGAGGAAGGGCTTCGACCAGAGCGCCCAGATGTCGGGCGAGGTGATGACGAAGGGACGGAAGGGTTTGTCCTTATTGAGCTTGTTGAGGCGGGAAGGAAGCGTGCGGAGAAGGTTCGCGGCGATGGTGACGTCGTAGTTTGCGGAGGGCGTTTTGACGGGGATGACGGGCACGATGTCTTCATCGTATCGCACGCATTTTAGAGGAGTTTCGTGAGTAGTAGCATCGAAGTATGGAACGTGTTGATTTTCTTGTGATCGGTGCAGGGATTGCTGGGCTGAGTGCGGCGATTCGGTTGGCGGAAGCGGGTACGGTGCTGGTGGTGACCAAGGAGGAGCTGGCCGAGTCGAACACGGCCTATGCGCAGGGTGGAATCGCGGTGGCGATGGGTGGCGAGAAGGATGTCGCGCTGCACCTGGAAGACACGATGGCGGCGGGCGATGGGTTGGTGAATCGCGCTGCTGCGGAGGTGCTTGTCACCGAAGGGCCGGAGCGTGTGGAGGAGCTGCTGGAGTGGGGGACGGCGTTCGACCGCGAGCCAAAGGGCAGGAACGGTGAGGTTGGCGAGCTGTTGCGGACGCGTGAGGGCGCGCATAGCCTGTCGCGGATTCTGCATGCGAACGGAGATGCGACAGGGAGGGAGATTGCGGTGTCGCTGCTGCGGCATGTGCGGGAGATGGCCGCTGCAGGAGAGACGATCGAGTTGATGGAGTGGACGACGAGCGTGGACCTGATCTCCGAAAACGGGCGCGTTGTGGGCGCGACGCTTGCTGGATGGAGAGGGCGGGTTGCGCGTCGTGCAGGCGCGGGCTGTTCTGCTGGCGAGCGGTGGCGCGGGGCAGGTGTACAGCGACACGACAAACCCGGCGGTCGCGACGGGGGACGGGGTTGCGATGGCCTATCGCGCGGGAGCGGCGGTGAGCGATATGGAGTTCTATCAATTTCATCCGACGGCGTTCAGCGCGCCGAATGCTCCGCGATTCTTGTTGAGCGAGGCGTTGCGAGGCGAGGGCGCGTATCTGGTGAATGCGAAGGGCGAGAGATTTATGGAGCAGTATCATCCGCTGCTGGAGCTGGCTCCGCGAGATGTGGTGGCGCGTGCGATCACGCGCGAGGGGATGGATGGGCCGGTGTATCTCGACATGCGGCACGTGAAGAAAGATCTGCAGGCGCGGTTTCCGGGGATCTCGAAGTTTCTTGCGAAGTATCGGCTGGAGTTGGGGCGCGATCTGATTCCGGTGCGGCCTGCGGCACATTATTTGATGGGTGGCGTGAAGACCGATGTGCAGGGCAGGACGTCGTTGCCGGGACTGTATGCGGCCGGCGAGGTGGCGTGTACGGGAGTGCATGGAGCGAACCGGCTGGCGAGCAACTCGCTGCTCGAAGGGCTGGTGTTTGGCGCGGCAGCGGCGGAGACGATGATCGATGAGATGCCAATCGGAGAAATCAGTTTTAAGGCTGTACCGGAGACGGCCGCCGGGGTTGCTACGCCTGAAGCTGCGACGGAGCGATGGATCGCGGAGTTGCGTGCGCTGATGTGGAAGCATGCAGGGTTGTTGCGCGACGGGGCCGGGTTGCGCGAGGCGCAGCGTGCGTTGGACGCGCTTGCGGTCACGATGCCGCGAGGGCTGTTTCGGCGTGCGCTTGAGGCGAGGAATATGCATGCGGTTGCCGCTTGATCGTGGCTTCGGCGCTGGGCCGCGAAGAGAGCCGCGGCTCACACTACCGGAATGATTTTCCCCAGCACGATGCGGAGGCGAAACATTCGGTGATGCAGCAGGGAAGGCTGGAGTTTGTTGCTTAGGTGGGAGCTTTAGATGAAGCCTGACAGAAGTCTTCGCAGCATTGTGGTCGCCGTCACTGGAATGGTGATTACGTTCTGCGTGGTAGCGTTCGCAATTTATTACAAGATGGCGAATGTTGCGGTGAACGGCTTTGCGCATGGCGGCCCGGCGACGCTGTCTGCGGCGATGGCTGGACTCTTCGGCGGTGGTCTGGCGGCTCTGCTGGTGCTGATTCTTCTGCTGCGGTTGCGCTAGAGAATCGTCAGCAGGATAGGGATGATGATGCCCGCGAGGAGAACGGCGGTGATCAGGTTGCGATTGCGGATGTATTTGTAGGACATGTACAGGCCGGACAGGGTGGAGACAAAGAGTCCGATCGCGACGAGGAGAAAGAAGATCTTCAGCGGTAGGGCGTTGTGCGGTTTGGGCGCGGTCTCGTCCGGTGATTTGGCGGCGGGATTTACCGGGGACGAAGCGCTGGGTGCGGGGGTCTGGGGTTTTTCGGAAGTTGCGGATCTCTCTGGTGGCGCGGGCTTTTCGCACAGGGACGATCGGCGTCTGCTTCTTGTGAATCTGGGCGAGCAGGACGGCCCATGCGGGCGGCTTGTAGCTGCTGCCGCGTGTGGTCTCGTGCAGGCTGAAGGTCTGGAGCGCTCCGGTAAAGGCGAAGAAGAGCAGCGCGGGAGCAATGAAGACGCCAAGATAGAGATGGGTCAGGCGCGTATATCTCAAGAAAATGTGCGAAGAGGACATAGTTCTCCTTTCTACACATAGAGACGAGATTGAGAAAATTAAGTTCCGTTCATACTTCGAGGAGTTGCTGTCGATCTGCGTTAGCCGTGAGACTCAACTGCCGGGCTCAATGCGCCTGGGCGAGGGTTTAAAGACGAGCGAGAGAACAACCGTGACGGAAAGAACCGCGACGATGACGGCAAGAGACGTCAGTGGGCCGATCTCGATCCAGTGCGCGGAGAGCATCTTGAGGGCCGCGAAGGCGAGGACGGCAGCAAGGCCGTAGTGCAGGAACCGCAGCTTCACGAGCAGGTGGGCGAGCAGGAAGTAGAGCGAGCGGAGTCCCATGACGGCCATGATGTTCGAGGTGTAGGCGAGAAATGGGTTGCGCGTGATGGAGAGAACGGCGGGGATGGAGTCGAGCGCGAAGACGACGTCGGTGAGTTCGATGGCGAGGAGCGCGAGGAAGAGAACCGTGATCATGCCGCGGTTATCTTCGCGGACGAAGAACTTGTCCTGCCGCAGGCTGACAGGATGGACGCGCTGCAGCCATTTGATCCAGCGCGGCGTTGTCTCGGCCTTTTGGGCCGAGGGCAGCACCAGGCGGATGGCCGCGATAAGCAGAATCAAGGCAAAGACGTAGCTGATCCACTCGAAGCGGGCGAGCAGACCGAGGCCGGCGGCGATGAAGCCTCCGCGCATCACGATAGCGCCGGCGACTCCCCAGAAGAGAACCTTTGGCTGATGTGCGGGCTCGATGTCGAAGACGCGGAAGAGGATGAGAAAGACGAAGAGATTGTCGATAGAGAGCGACTCTTCGATCGCGTAGCCGGCGAGGTACTGCGTCGCGCTATGGCTGCCGGAGGTGTGGAAGATGAAGACGGCAAAGGCGAGCGCCGCGGCGACCCAGAGGATGGTGGCGGCGACAGCGGTGGCGTGGATCTTTGACTGGCCCTGTGCGCCGCACGTAGATCAGCTCCATCCCGAGGAGAATCAGGATGAAGACGTGAAAACCGATCCAATGGCTGATGGGAGTGACGCCTGGCATCTCTGTTGCATGCTACAGCGTGGCCCGGAGAGGATGCACGGGCGGGGCTGGTTGCCACACCCGTCAGGGAGGAGATGAAGGGGAGAAGACGTTAGAAGGCGCGCTGTGGTCGCGAGGGCTCGGGTTAGCGATTGTATCGAGCTGGACGGCAGTCTGTGGCTGCCGGCTAGCCCGCTACAACCATCGAGTAGACCCCGTAAAGGGTGATCGCAAGAAGCATCCACAGGATGGACGAGAAGAAAAAGCTCCGAATGATCTCGCCTACGGGATGAGACTCGAAATAACCAGTGGGGAGGGCTGATTTGGCATATTCATGTCGAAACCTCTGTATCTGGATTGCAGGGATGGGAATGTCGGTGATTGCATGTTCTACCTCCATCGGCAAGATGAGAGTAGGGCTAGGCAGACACTCAACCATCCCTCAAGCGGGGCAGGCTATGACTCTTTTGGGGGAGGAATCGATGCCCGGTACGGGGTCGACCGCTGCTCAGAAATGACAGCTAACGACAGATGGGGTAGGATTTGGCGGTATCCAGAACAAGTAAATCGGGCCACGTAACCATCCAAATCTGATTGGAGTGCTTATGAAGACAGCGATTCGTTTGATGGCGTTTGCGACTGGGATTTTGGCGGCGCAGGTAGCGGTAGCTCAGGCACCACCTGCCGGATCCACCGGCCAATGTAAGGATGGAACCTACTCGACGGCCGCCAGCAAACAGGGCGCCTGTCGCGGGCACCAGGGCGTGAAGGAGTGGTATGCGGCGGCTCCGGCAGCGGCGACTTCTGCTGCGGCGCACCGGCTGCTGCGGCACCAGGTCTGCGGCAACTACCGCTGCTGCTGCACCGGCTGCGCAACCAGCGCTGCGGCTCAGCAGCTGCCGCTACTACGTCGAAGTCTGCTACCTCGACGGCGAAGACGGCCAAGACTGTCGGCGCCGGGCGGTGGTCCCGGTATGGTATGGCTGAATACGTCCAGCAACGTCTATCACTGCTACGGCGGCGAGGACTACGGCACGACCAAGGCCGGCGCCTATATGTCCGAAGCCGACGCAAAGGCCAAGGGCGCGCATGCGGACCACGGCAAAGCCTGCACCAAGTAGTCGTTATGAATGCCAGAAACAAGACTGCGCCTCTGAGTCCGTGTGACTTCAGGGGCGCTGGTTGATTAAGCGGATCATCTCGAGGAAGATGTCGCCGGAGATCTGTAGGGATTTGACGCTGATCTTGTCGAGCGTGTCCTGCGCGGTGTGGTGGTAGCCGTCCGGCGTGGCGTTGGTGATCGGCCCGTAGTGGGCGTCGATGACGTCGAGCACAGGAACGCCGCGCTGCCGCGAATGGCAGGTGGTCGTCTTCTTCGGCCTCGCGGTATTTGAAGATGTAGGCGGAGTGGCCGGTGTTCTTTGCGGCGACCTTGAGCAGGTCGAGCAGCCACGGCGTGGAGTTCTCCACGTAGTCGATGTTCAGGTCCTTGTCGGCGATCATGTCGGCGACGAGGAATGCCTTGATCTGGGACAGCGTGCCGTCGTTGGCCCACTTGGCGGCGAGGTGGCGCGTGCCGTAGAGGGAGTCGGAGGCAGTCCACTCCTTGACGGCCTCTTCGCCGTCGTCGAAGACCAGCCAGACCGAGTATCCCTCGGGCGGATGCTGGCGAAGGACGTTGCCGATCTCGATCAGCAGGGCCGTGGTGGCGGCGCCGTCGTTGGCTCCGTAGAACTCGATGTCGCGCAGCGGATAGTTCGTCTCGTAGTGGGTGGCGAGGACGATGATGCCGTTTTTCTTGCCGGGATATTTGACGATGTAGTTGTGCATCGTCTGGAAACCGGCAGGCGTGCTGGCGGTAAAGGTGTCGGTTTCGAGATTTCCCTTGGCGGCTTCGACGGCGAAGTGCTGCTTGATGAACTCTTCAGCCTTCAGGTGGCCGGGCGAGCCGTTGAAGCGCTTGGGTGCAACCTGCAGGAGTTGCGCGGTGAGATTGTAGGCGGCCTGGCCGTTGAAGTGGGGCGCTCCTGCTGCTGCATGCTGGGCCTGTGGCGTTCGGGCGGACAGCACAAGAACAGCAACGGCAGAAGCAAACGCAGGCCCTTCGACCGCGAGGTTCGCGGAGTGCGCGAACTGCTTCGCTCAGAATGACAGTCTCGCGATAGGCGCGGGTCTTTTGGAAGATGGATAAGGGTCATGCGGGTTTCGCCTCTTTCGCCTTGCGGCGAGCGGGATGAACGAGGAAGGCAACGCCTACGCCGATCATATAGAGAACAAGCATCGGGGTGGCGAAGAGGCACATGCCGATGGGGTCAGGCGTGGGGCAGATGATGGCGGCGATAAGGAAGATGGCGAGGATCGCGTAGCGAATGTGTTTTATGAGGAACTTGGCGTCGACGATGCCAAAGAGAGAGAGAAAGAAGATGAGGATCGGCAGCTCAAACGTGATGCCGAGTCCGAGGATGACGGCGAGGAAGAAGCCGGTATAGTCCTCGATCGTGAGGATCGGGTTGAACGCTTTGCCGAAGTCGAGGACGAGAACCTTGATCGCGCCCGGCAGCACCCAGCGATAGCCGAACCACGCGCCGGAGAGAAACAGAAAGATGGTCGCCGACATGAACGGCCACGACGTACTTCTTCTCATTGGCGAGTACATGCCGGGAGAGATGAAGAGCCATATCTGATAGAGGATGAACGGTGAGGCGAGGATCGCGCCGCCGACGAAGGACGTCTTGAGGTAGAGGTTGAGCCCGTCGGTCGGGTGGGTGAAGTTGAGCTTGAGGCCGAGGTCGGTGACCGGGCGCTGCACGTAGTTGTACAGGCGGACGTGGAAGATGTACGCGACGACGAAGCCGCCGATGAGGTAGTAAACAGCAGTGGATGAGGCGCTTGCGGAGCTCGGTAAGATGCTCCATCAGGCTCATGCCGGGAAGCTCTGCGCGTTCGGTCACGGCTTTTCTGGCCTTGTCGATGGAGTCGAAATCAGCCACGCTGGGCGGCCTCGCTGGGTGCGTTCTCGACTGCTGGATGCGGGGTTCGTGGGATACGGGTCGTCGTCGTGTGGAATGGAGTCGAGCATAGGCGAGAGCGCGGAGTTGCTGACGGGAAGGCCGGTGGAGGGTGGCATAAGGTTCAAGTCGCCGGAGGTGGCGATGGGCAGCGGCTCGGACTCCTGCGCTCGCAGGTGCGGATGCTCGTCATGGAGCTCTTCAACGCTGGGCCCGAGGGGGGCGATGGTGTTCTCGGCTGCTTTCGGCGAGGGCTGGCGGTCCCGTCGGATAGCCGGAGCGACGGGAGCTGCGGCCTCCATCGCGGCGATCTTCTTCTGCTGCTCTTCCTGGTCGGCGATGCGTAGCTCGTCTTCCATCTGCATGCGGAACTCGTTGGAGGCGCGGCGGAACTCCGCCATCAGCTTGCCAAGCTGGCGCGCGAGCTCAGGCAGCTTCTTCGGCCCGAAGAGGATCAGGGCGAGGAAGACAAGGATGGCGCTGTCCTGAAAGCTAGGCATAAGTCAGTCCCATGATACGGCTTACGTGTGGAGGGAACAAATGGATGTTCGCAAGAGAGCCTGCTTCGGCTGCAATGCTAACCTGATCGCAAATGAATGAGGTCATTCGACAGGCCACGGTGGACGACTCCGGTGCGATTGCCCGGATTCAGGTGGACACCTGGCGAACGACGTATCGCGGCATCGTGCCGCAGGATTATCTGGACGCAATGGAGATCGTCCCCCGCGCGCAGTTCTGGCGGGAACATCTCGCAACGGCAGCATCGCGAGTCTACGTTGCCGAGAGAGAGGGCAAAGTCTGCGGATTCGCCAGCGGGCTTCCGTTGCGCGAGCCGTTGCCGGGCTTTGCGGGCGAGAGCATCGGAGAGATTGCCGCGCATCTACATTTTGTTTGAAGCGCAGCGACGTGGCTGCGGCAGAGCAATGATGCAACGGCTAACGCAGGATTTCCTTCACGATGGGTTCACAAGCGCAGCAGTATGGGTGCTGGAGAGAAATCCCGCTTGCGCCTTCTATGCGCGGCTCGGTGGGGAACTGGTCGCGCGAAAGGAAATCACAATTGGCGGTGTTGACCTGATTGAAGTGGCGTACGGATGGAAGGACTTGCGCCTCCTAGCGGAGAGTTCGTAAGGTCGACATTGTTGTAAAATGATTTCAACGCAGCAGGACGAAAGCCGCATCGTTTCGTCGCAAACTGCGTCTAACAAACACGAACGGCAATCGCTGCCGGTCGTGAGAGACACGGTTGCAACACCCCCGTGGGTTGGGTGCAGGTTCTTGGATGAGCCGGCACAGTGAATCCACTGCAACCTTAGCAGTGCATGCTTTCAACATCCCCGTCTCAGAGGTGAGAAGACGGTGCCGGCGTCAGCCGTCGCCAGACGACCTTTGTGAGACTGAAGGCGGAGTACTTTGAACGGACTATTGGAGATCGCTTCGGCTGAGGCCGTAGCGGAGAATGTTGCAGCGACGTGTTCCATTGCAGATTCACTAGACGATTATTTAGCCCAACCAGACCACACGATGGACGCGAGAATCGCCGCGGCGCGCGCGAAACTTGGAACCGACGTCGTTCTGCTCGGGCATCACTACCAGCGCGACGAGGTGATCCGGTTTGCGGACTTCACCGGCGACAGCTACAAGCTCTCGAAGGTCGCATCCGAAACCAACGCGAAGTACATGCTGTTCTGCGGCGTGCACTTCATGGCCGAGACCGCCGACGTGCTCGGCCGGCCATGGCAGCAGGTTATCCTGCCGGACCTGAACGCCGGCTGTTCGATGGCCGATATGGCCGAGATCGGCCAGGTCGAAGACTGCTGGGATTCGCTGGTCAGCGCGCCGGTTTGACGGATGCTGCTGCGGGTGGATTGATTCCTCTGACGTATATGAACTCGGCAGCAGCGATTAAAGGCATTCTGCGGCAAGCACGGCGGTTTGGTGTGCACCTCATCCAACGCTCGCGGAGCGTTTGAGTGGGCGTTTGCGCAGGCGAAGAAAATTTTGTTTCTGCCCGACCAGCACCTCGGGCGCAACACCGCGTTCGCGATGGGAATTCCCACGAGCGAGATGGTGGTGTGGGATCCGTATCAGATTAACGGCGGTGTGAGCCCCGATCGACTGAAGGCCGCGAAGGTAATTTTGTGGAAGGGGCACTGCTCCGTGCATCAGCGCTTTCTGCCCGAGCACGTCGATCGCGTTCGCCGCGAGCATCCGGAGATGCAGGTCATCGTGCATCCGGAGTGCCGATGGGAGGTGTGCCAGAAGGCCGATGTGATCGGATCGACAGAGCGAATCATTAGTGTGATCGAGAACGCTCCTGAAGGTTCGAGCTTCGCCGTGGGCACGGAGATCCATCTCGTGAATCGTCTGACGAAACGGTTTGCCCCGCTGGGCAAGCGCGTGATGACGCTCGACGACGCAGGCTGCCTGTGCACGACGATGTACCGCATCTCGCCGCAGCATCTGGCATGGGCTCTGGAAAATCTTGTAGAAGGACGTGTGGTCAATCGCATCAAGGTGGAGGATGATGTGAAACAGTGGGCGCGGGTCGCGCTCAACCGCATGCTGGAGATCAAAGATTTGAGCAAGATCTTTACATTGAGCGAAGCACAGACCGTGCTGCCGGTCGTTGAGGCGCTTCTGCTCCGCGCGCAGGCTGCAGCAACCAAGGCTGCGGAGCTGGAGATTGAGATGCAGCAGTTGAGCCAGCGCATCTTCCTCTCCGGCGGTATGTATGTCGATGTCACCGTGCGCGCACGCCGCAGGGCAGAGCACGACAAGGCCGTGCAGGAGGCGAAGGACACGCTCGCCGAGATCGATTCGATCGGCGTGCAGGTGAAAGACCTCGAGCAAGGACTGCTCGACTTTCCTTCGCTGATGGATGGCAAAGCGGTTCTGCTCTGCTGGAAGCTGGGGGAGGAATCGATCTCTCACTGGCACACCGAAGAGGAAGGCTTTGAGGGACGAAAGCCTCTGGATCCGCCGATGGGCAAGACGGAGCGGCTCAACTAAAATAAGTAACCGTAGTAGTCACAAAAAAAAGCGGCCTTAGTGGACCGCTTCTTTTTGTAAGTTATTTTTGCTGCGGCGGAGCAGGCATCGGACTGTTGGCGTCTGGTCTGCCGCCGGGATTCCACGCAGGCTTCCAGTTGGAGTTTGCCAGCCAGCGGATAGGACCGACCATCGAGGCGATCGCGTTCGTCATGTGGGTGAAGTCGATCGTGCTGAGTTCATCGCTGGGCTGGTGGTAGTCCTTATGCAGGCCGATAGCTGGAGACGGACTGCGCGACGATGCCCTGCGTCGCCAGAGCGTAGTTGTCCGAGCGCCGGAAGAAATTCTGCGTCGGGTGGGGATCTTTCACCAGGTGAGCGCCGTGCTTGGCGAGTTCGGGGCCGAGATTGGAGCGCTCGAATCCCGTGAGCCAGAGCGTGCCGGCGGGGACCGCAGGGTCGGGCCGGCCGATCATCTCGAACTCGAGGTTGGCAACGATGCTCGTGAGAGGGACCGGAGGGTGCGCAAGAAAAGCGCGGTTGCCGAAGCCGCCGAGCTCCTCCGAACCGAAGAGCGCGAAGACAATCGTGCGCTTGGGGCGCGAACCAGTAGCGAGAATGTGAGCCAGCGTGAGGACGGCGGTGGTTCCGGAGGCGTCGTCGTCCGCGCCGTTGTAGTTTGTATCGCCCGATGCGTTGGCTGGACCGATGCCGAGGTGGTCAAGATGCGCGGTGAGCAGGATGACCTCGTTGGGCGACGAGCTTCCGCGCAGAATGCCGATGGCGTTCCAAGTCTCTTTGCGCGGCACGTCCTGAAACTTCGACACGCGCTGCTGAACCCTTGCCGGCAGCGGATTCGGCATCGCGGTCTTCTGCAGGAAGGTTCCGTTGTCGCCGCCGGGTTCGAGGCCGAGCCCCTGGAGCTGCGACGGCTACAAAGAGAGCGGCGATGTGTTCGTCACGAGTCGCGGAGCCGCGGCCATGCATCTCATCGTCGGCCAGGAAGTTCATATCCGCGTGAACTTCTTGTGACAGTGTGCTGTTCAGCGATGCCGTTTCTTTGGCTGCTGCGTCGAATGAATGTGGTTCTCGTCCATAGGCTGTGGAAGGCAGAATCAGAGCGGATACAAGCGCGGCCGTGCCCAGGCGGCGCAGGCGTGTCGATAGATACATTGTCGGAATTATAGAGGAACGCCGATTGAAGTAGTCTTGAGGACAGGTCGGCCGCACTGCAGCAAAGATTGGAACCTGAGGCGTGAACGGAATGGAACGGAAGCAACAGAGACGAGTGCGACGGTGGGCGGCCATTACAGCAGCGACGATGCTTCCGGTCTTTACCGGTTGCTCGGGTTTCTTTCCTCCGATCAACAGTGGCGGAAATACGGGCACAACCGGCAACACCGTTTACATTGCGAACCAGGCCGCCAACTCCATCGGCGCATTTGCGATCGGAACAGGAACCCTGACCGCCGTAGCGAACTCTCCGGTTGCGACAACCTACAAACCGTTGACGATGGTGGTAAACCCCGCAAACACGTTGCTCTACGTGGGGGCGACGACTGGAATCTTCGTCTACTTCATCAACTCCGACGGCTCGCTGACGACGCCAAGCACCGGTACGCAACCCGCCGGAGTCTACGCAACCTCTCTCGCGATCTCGCCGGACGGACAGTGGCTGATTGCGCTCGACGGCACAACGCAGCAGCTTGATCTCTTTCAGATCAACGCTACGACTGGCGCTTTGACCTCGGTGAATGCGCCCGGCGACCTACTCCACCGCCTCCGGCACATGGCAGCCGACGCTGGTGCGCTTCTCGCCCGATGGAACATTAATATTCGCCGCGCTTGGCACCGCCGGCGACGTCGTCTTCACCTTCAACACAACAACGGGAGTGGCGGCGAGCAGCCAGACGCTCGCTACAGGAAACGTGGCTACCGGCGACTACGGGCTGCATGGTCGATCCGAAGACGGCCTACGTCTACATCGCGCGGAGCGGAACCAACGGAGGAGTCGCGGTCTACAGCATCGGCGCGGCCGGGGCGCTCACGCCGGTCACAGGATCGCCCTTTGCCGCCGGCAACGGAACATTCTCCGTCCAACTGGACAGCACCGGCACCTATGTTTACGCGGCAAACCGAACCGATGGGACTATCTCCGGCTACACGATCACCCCGGCACAACGACCGCAGGCCTGACGTTGAAGCCATTGAGCGGCTCGCCGTACGCCAGCGGGTCGGTCGCGCAGGCGCTCGGAATCGACTCTACGAATAAATATCTTCTGGCGGTTGCGGTCGGCGGCTCGCCCGATCTGACGATGTACAGCTTCGACATCGCTACTCCCGGAAAGCTCGATCCTGCAACCAGCAAGGCGACCGGCGTCGATCCCGCGGGCGCCGTCGCGCCTTGCGTTGACGCACTAGAGGGAGATACTCCTTTGATTAGGGCGCCTCGAATTGACGCCCGTGTTCATTGGATTTTTGCTCATCGCCAGTAGTATGGATGAAGCAGTATCTGTCGTGCTGGGGAGTTCTTCGGTCATCGTTTCGTCTTCTCGACAACTCGAAATCCGGCGCAGTATCTCGCGATTTGCAGCACTGGCGGCCTTGTCGCTCTGCTGCATCGCTGGACTCAGCGGCTGCTCCCGGCTTCAAACCAAAGCCTCCTGCGCAGTACGTCTATGTCACGGCGAAGCAGACCTACCTGCGCGACCGCGTCGCCGCCGTGTCCAACCGCACAGCGACGGTAGAGAACGGCGACAAGCTGGAGGTTCTGGAGCACGGCCGCCGCTTCGTGCGCGTGCAGACGGCCAAGGGCGAGCAGGGGTGGATCGACGAGAAGGTCGTCGCGACCCAGGAGATCTTCGACCAGTTCGACGCGTTGAAGAAGAGCCACAAAGACGATCCCGACGTCGCGTCCGCCGTGGTTCGCGACGAGGTCTACATGCACGCCGCGCCGGGCCGCGACACCGAGCGCTTCTACCGCCTCGCCGAAGGTGAAAAGCTGAAGCTCCTGACCCGCGCCACGATCGCGAAGCCAGTGCCGCCCGGAACACGCGTCGCAAAGGCTCCGCCACCTGTCGCGGCGAAGGGCGCAAAGCCCGCTCCGCCCGCAGCGCCGGACGTTCCTCCTCCGCCGGTGATGGAGGATTGGTGGCTCGTGCGCGACTCCAAGGGCGACACCGGCTGGCTCTACAGCCGCATGATGGACGTCGACGCTCCCGACGCGATCACCCGCTACGCCGAAGGCCAGCGAATCGTCGGCGCCTACGTTCTGACGACCGTCAACGATCCCGACGCCGAGCAGGCAGACAAGAACATCCCCATCTACCTCACCGTCATGAGCCCCTACAAAGCCGGGCTGACCTACGACTTCGATCAGGTCCGCGTCTTCACCTGGAACATCAAGAAACACCGCTACGAGACCGGCTTTCGCGACAAAAATATCGAAGGCTACTGCCAGTCACGATCAAGATGGCGCCCGATCCCTACGGAAAATCCGCCACTGCGACCACGCCTGCGCCAACATTCACCTACAAGGTGCTCGCCGACGACGCAGGCCCCGTGATCCCCGATCCCGTGACGGGAGCGATCGTGCCCGGCAAGACGATCACGAAGACCTACCGGCTCGAATCAAACTACGTCCGCCGCGTCGCAGCGCCCGGGACACCGACAGGCGGCGAGGCCCATCCGGAGCCAGTCGAGAAGAAGGAAACCAAGCAGCGGCAAGGCGAAGAAGAAGCGCTAAGCCTCGCTGCAGATCAGCCGATCAGTCGTAGAAGCTCGCAATCGTCTCGACCACCGTCTCCTGCTCATCTTCGCGCAGCTCCGGATACATCGGCAGCGCGAGTACCTCATCCGCCGCAGCCTCACTCTCCGGAAAGTCGCCAGCCTCGTAGCCCAGGCTCGCCAGGCTCGTCTGCTGGTGCAACGGCAACGGATAGTAGATCTCGCTGCCAATCTTCCGATCCGTCAGATACTGCCGCAACTCATCACGTCGCGGCGCGCGGATCACATACTGATGGAAGATGTGGTGCGCGCGGCTGATCGGTGAAGGGAAGCACAATCCCCTCGTCGATCGTCGTCCCAGTCAGCCCCGCATTCTCGAAAGAGCAGGTCGTAACGCGCAGCAAGGTCACGGCGCTGCTGGTTCCACTTCGGCAGATAGCGCAGCTTCACCTCGAGAATCGCTGCCTGCAGGCTGTCGAGCCGCGAGTTCCAGCCAATCTCATCGTGATAATAGCGTCGCCGCATGCCATGAGCCCGCAGCACGCGCGCATGGTCGTCGATCTCCGCCGAGACCGTCGTCACCAGCCCCGCATCGCCCATCGCGCTCAGATTCTTCGTCGGGTAGAAGCTGAAGGCCGCAGCATCGCCCAGAGCGCCCGCAGGCGTTCCATTCCAGCGTCGCCCCAAAGGCCTGCGCCGCGTCTTCAATCAGAAGCACGCCGTATTTTTCCTTCAGAGCAGCTGAACGCGTCCCAGTCCGCGCACTGGCCGTAGAGATGCACCGGCAGAACCGCCTTGATCTTTGTGCTCCGGTTTGGGAGCGAAGCACCTCTTCCGTCGCATCCGCAGAGAGATTGAAGGTCGCCGGGTCGATATCGGCCAGCAGCGGCTGCGCGCCGCAACGCAGAATCGCGCTCACGCTCGCGAAGAAGCTGAACGGCGTCGTGATCACCGCGTCGCCCGGGCCGACGTTGGCCGCAGCCAGCGCCAGCCAGATCGCGTCTGTTCCGCTCGCGCAGCCTACGGCGTAAGGCGCGGCGCAGGCAGCAGCAGCAGCGCTGCTCAAAACTAACGACCTGCGGGCCAAGGATGAACTGCTGCGACGCCGCCACAGCTTCCATTGCATCCAGAATCTCCTGGCGGATCGTGGCAAATTGCCGGGAAAAATCAAGCATCTGAACGGGTTGCGGGTTACGAATCGTCACATCCTTCATGGTATATCGCCGCACGGCGCCGATGCTCACTCCCGTTCTGGGTTGAGATTCGTCTAATTGTCCTGAAGCTCCGTACGAAATGCGTCAGTTCAGGTTGATAATTACTGCGGATGCTCGTATCGTTGACAGTCTTAGCTTCAGACTCGGTGTGTCAGTCGGCTGAGCTTTCTTCTGAAGTTGATGGACCACGGTAAAACCTTCAATTGCACGGTAACGAATATAGCTAAGGAGATCGGCACCATGGATTCAAAGCCGGCACAGAACATTCAGGATACTTTTCTCAATACAGTGCGAAAAGATAAGAGTCCGATCACGATCTATCTTGTAAGCGGTGTCAAGCTGACAGGGAAGATCCGGTCGTTCGATAAATACTCCGTGCTTCTGGAAAACAATAGCCAGGAGCAGCTCATCTTCAAGCATGCAATCTCGACAGTGGTGAGTGGGCGAGCCGGTCTGCACGGAGACGTGCGGCCCGATGCCAAGCCCGAAGTACGAGCCTCTGTAAGCTCTGCGCCCCCTGTCACGGCCGTGCAAGAGGCGAACGGAACGCAAGGCCGTTAGCCGTTGACAAAGGAAAGTACGAAAGCCAGTGCGGAAAAACCTGTGCGGCGCAGTCTGGTCGACGCACAGGCCGCATCTCTGCGTCAGACGCAGCAGTCCCAGCGCGGCCTGCCGCAGGCCGAACGAGCGGTGCTCGTTGCCGTGGAGTTCACCGGCGAGCGGCGAAAACTCACAGCCGCCGCACGCCTCGCGCGCAACGCAGCAGCAGTCTCAGCCGGGACCGCGCTCGAAGAGAAAGCCGCGCATCCTGCCGACGAAGCGAAGCGAGCGGTCGATCTGGACTTCGATGCATCCCTCGCCGAGTTCGAGGAACTGGCCCGCAGCGCCGGCGCCGAAGTCGCAGCGACGCTGATTCAGCGCCGCCCCCGTCCCGATCCAGCGACCCTCGTCGGCGGCGGTAAGCTCGAAGAAATTGAAGGCGTGATCGCCTCCACCGGCGCCGATCTCGTGCTCTTCGACCACGATCTCACTCCCTCGCAGCTGCGCAATCTCGAAGCGCGACTCCCTGCCGCGTCATCGACCGCACGCAGCTCATTCTGGACATCTTTGCTCGTCACGCCCGAACCCGCGAAGGCCAGTTGCAGGTAGAACTGGCGCAGTTGGAGTATCAGCTTCCCCGCCTCGCCGGACGAGGCAAGGCGATGTCCCAACTCGGCGGCGGCATCGGCACCCGCGGACCGGGCGAAACGCAGCTCGAGACAGACCGCCGCAAGATCAACCTCCGCATCGACCACGTGAAAGAACAGCTCGAGTCCGTTCGCCGGATTCGCAGGCAGCAGCGGCAACGGCGAGAAGCTGTCCCTGTTCCCGTCGTCGCGCTGGTGGGCTACACCAATGCCGGCAAGAGCACCTTATTCAACGCGCTCACCGAGGCTGGAGTCCTGGAGTCCTCGCGAATGTTCGCGACGCTCGACCCTAAGCTCAGGCAGTTGCAGCTTCCGTCGCGCAGAAAGATCCTGCTCTCCGACACCGTCGGATTCATCCGGAATCTGCCGCATACGCTCGTGACCAGCTTCCGCGCCACGCTCGAAGAGGTCGAGCGCGCAGAGCTCCTTTTGCATGTGCGCGATGCGTCCAGCCCCATGGTCGAAGAGCAGAAGGCCCAGGTGCAGAAAGTCCTCGCCGAACTCGACGTCTCGAAGAAGCCCATCATCGAGGTGCTGAACAAGATCGACCTGATCCCCGGCGGCGAGGGAACGCCGATGGGAGCGCCAGGAAGCATCGCCGTCTCGGGCTTGAAAAAGCTGGGGTTGGACCACCTGCTCGAAGCCATCGACGACGCGCTCGTGGTCGACCCGATCATCGAGATGCAGTTCCGCCTCCCGCAGTCTGAGGGTGCAATTCTGGCCGCACTGGAGGCTGGAGCCATCGTGGAAGGGAAGAGATTCGAGGGAAATCTGGCGTATGTCACGCGCTCGCGGGCCTGCATCTCTGCTGAATCGATACCGAAGATTTCGAGAGAGGACCTGAGCGCCACAAACGTTCTCTGCAAAATTGTGCGCTTAACTAGCATAGGCCGCCTGACGGGGAGCGGAGGTGGTGTCCCCAATCACGCGACCTATGTGACCCAGATAGTAGGGTCCAGGTAGTAATTAACAGTCTAGTCCTTTGGGAGCCGATGTCAAAGGCTAAATGGCGTTTTGACTCAGTGATTTCGGGCGATGCGCGAAGTGTTCGAATATCGAACAGCTGGAGCGAATATCGAAAGAAGCTCGGTTGACACCCCAGTAAACGCTTTGCTAAAACTAGATGTACCTCGAACTACAGGCATCGTCTTCATAGCTCTACGTCATCACAAATTAGCTGTGTAAGACAGCCTACGATAGGACTATCCAAGCGGCCACGGCCGATCCCTTCATGGACCAGATACTCAATCAACTCGGTGAACTTGTGCTCGGCTCCGTGCCGACGATGATCCTGTTCATCCTGCTCGTCATCGCCTACGGCTTCTTGGTTCGCCGTCCGTTAGATCGCGTCCTGGACGAGCGCCGCGCGCGCACCCAGGGTGCCGTCGAACAGGCACGCTCCGCGATCGCCGCGGCCGAAGCCGAAACCACCGCCTACGAAGAGAAGCTGCGAGCCGCAAAGGCTGAGATCTTCCAGGCTCGCGACAAGAAGCTGAAGCAGTGGAACGCGGAACGCGAAGCCGCTCTCGCGCTGGTGCGGAAGCATACCCAGGAACGCATCCAGGGTGCCAAAAGTGAGATCGATCAGAGTGCTCAGGATGCGCGTCTCAAGATCGTAAGTTCCAGCGATGAGCTCAGCTCGCGAATCCTCGACGCTGTGCTTCCTGCCGGCGTTCGCCCGACGGAGGTTGCGCAGTGAAACTCTCCGCTATCAAAAAGCTTCTGCCCGCACTCATCATGGCAGCGATTCTGTTTGCTCCGGTCAGCCGCGCCATCGCCCAATCCGCGACGCCGTCCAACTCCGGCGGTGGACGACTCACCACACCAGAGGGGCAGTCGGCCGAGAGCGAATAAGCAGGAAGTGGACGAGAACGACCAGTACATCCACTCCCCGGCAGTCCGCGCTCTCGGCGCGAAGATCGGCTTGAACGCCGAACAGGCCGCCACAGCCTTCACCGTCGCGAACTTCGTCGTCCTCGCCGCGCTCATCGGCTGGTTCCTTGCCAAGACCCTGCCGAAGACCTTTCGCGACCGCAACACCGCCATCCAGAAGAGCCTCGTTGACGCCCGCACCGCAACCGAAGAGGCCAGCGCACGTCTGAGCACCGTCGAAGAACGGCTCAGCAAGCTCGACGAGCAGATCGCCGCCCTCCGCGCCCAGGCCGACAAGGACTCCGCCCTCGACGAACAGCGCATCAAGGCCAGCGTCGAAGAGGAAAAGCAGAAGATCCTCGCGACAGCCGAGCAGGAGATCACAGCCGCGACCGCTCTCGCCCATCGCCAGCTCCAGCAGTACGCCGCGGAACTCGCAATCGACCAGGCCGCTCGCAAACTCATCGTAACCGCCGAGACCGACCGTCTCCTCGTGCAGAACTTCGCGAAGCGTCTCATCGGCGACGATTCGAAGGGCGGCCAAAACTAATGTCCGTCCTCTCTCTCCGCTACGCCCACGCATTTGCTTCTGTCACCGCCTCGTCGCATCTCGACACCACGGCGGTTCAGCAGCAGCTTAGCGACTTCAGCGGCACTCTCGCGGGCAGCCACGAACTCCGCGAAGTTCTGATGAACCCCTCCATCGCGAACGACCAGAAGCTCAAAGTCCTCGACGCGATCGCCGCACGCATCGGCATGTTCCGACAGGTGCGCAACTTCATCGCCGTCATCATGGAGCACCAGCGCCTCCACGAACTCGACGAGATCCTCGCCGAGTACCACGGCGTCGTCGACGAGCAATCCAACCTCGCCGAGGCCGAGATCACCAGCGCGCATCCCCTGAACGATCAGGACCGCGCCGAACTCGAAGCCCAGGTCGCAAAGCTTGTAGGCGGCCGTGTTCGCGCCACCTATTCCCAGGACGCAACCCTGTTGGGCGGCGCCGTTGTCCGCATCGGATCAACGGTCTACGACGGCTCCATCCGCGCCCAGTTGCAGCAGTTGAAGCAGAAGCTTGTGAATGCGTAAGATTCTTCGCTGAACCCAGCGCAAAGTTTATTCAGATTCGAAACGAAGCGAGTAGAAGGAAGACATGGCACAGATCAAGGCGGATGAGATAACAGAACTGCTTCGCCAGCAGATTGAGAACTTCGAGCAGCGCATCCAGGTCGACGAGGTCGGCACCGTCATCTCCCTCGGCGACGGCATCGCGCGCGTCCACGGCCTCGACAAGGTCATGGCCGGCGAGCTCATCGAATTCCCCCACGGCGTAGCCGGCCTCGCCATGAACCTCGACGAAGACCAGGTCGGCGCCGTTCTCCTCGGCGACTACACCGAGATCAAAGAAGGCGACACCGTCAAGCGCACCGGCAAGATCATGTCCGTGCCCGTCGGCGAAGCCATGATCGGCCGCGTCGTCAACGCACTCGGCCAGCCCATCGACGACAAGGGCCCCATCAACACCGACAAGTATCTCCCCGTCGAGCGTCTCGCCCCCGGCGTCATCGACCGCCAGTCCGTCCGCGAGCCCATGGCCACCGGCATCAAGGCCATCGACACGATGATCCCCATCGGCCGCGGCCAGCGCGAACTCCTCATCGGCGACCGCCAGACCGGCAAGACCGCCATCGCGCTCGACACCATCATCAACTCCGCGAAGAACAACCTGATCTGCATCTACTGCGCCATCGGCCAGAAGCGCTCCTCCGTCGCGCAGGTCGTTCAGACGCTCGAAGAGTACGGCGCCATGGCCTACACCATCGTCGTCGCCGCGACCGCATCCGAGCCCGCGCCCATGCAGTACCTCGCTCCCTTCGCCGCAACCGCGATGGGCGAGTACTTCCGCGACTCCGGCAAGCACGCTCTCGTCATCTACGACGACCTCTCCAAGCACGCCGCCTCCTACCGCGAGATCTCGCTGCTGCTCCGCCGCCCGCCAGGCCGCGAAGCCTACCCCGGCGACGTCTTCTATCTCCACTCGCGTCTGCTCGAGCGCAGCTCCAAGGTCTCCGACAAGCTCGGCGGCGGCTCGCTCACCGCGCTCCCGATCATCGAAACCCAGGCCGGCGACGTCTCCGCCTACATCCCGACCAACGTCATCTCCATCACCGACGGCCAGATCTTCCTCGAGACCGACCTCTTCAACTCGGGCGTCCGTCCCGCCGTCAACGTCGGCCTCTCGGTCTCGCGTGTCGGCTTCTCGGCCGCGATCAAAGCGACCAAGCAGGTCGGCGCAACCCTGAAGCTCGACCTCGCCCAGTACCGCGAGCTCGCCGCCTTCTCGCAGTTCGGCTCCGATCTCGACAAGGTCACCCAGCAGCAGCTCAACCGCGGCCAGCGCCTCACCGAGCTGCTCAAGCAGCCGCAGTTCCAGCCGCTCACCGCAGAAAAGCAGGTCGCCATCCTCTTCGCCGGCGTCAACGGCCTTCTCGACGACGTCGAAGTGACAGGACCTCCGCGCCTTCGAGGACGGCTACTATCCCTACCTCGAGTCCGCCCATCCCGCAATCCTCACCGACATCGCCACCAAGAAGGCGCTCGACGACGACATCAAGAAGCGCCTCACCGACGCCATCAAGGAGTACAAGGCAAGCTTCCTCGCCGACCGAAAAGAGAAGAAGGAGGCAGTAGCAGCGAAAGCGTAGCACCGCCAACTCGCTGACCAGCTAACGAGCTGACTCGCTAAAAACTATGGCAAACGTACTCGATCTTCGGCGACGCATCCGCAGTGTCAAGAACACGCGGCAGATCACCAAGGCCATGAAGATGGTCTCGGCGGCCAAGCTGCGCCGCGCGCAGGAGCGAGCCATGCTCGCCCGGCCCTACGCCCAGATGATCTCGAACGTGCTGGAATCGCTCGTCCGCCGCATGGGCGACTCCGGCGATGTCATGCATCCGCTCCTCGTCGAGCGCGAAGAGAAGAACGTCCTGGTCATCGTCGTCGCAGGCGACAAGGGCTTCGCCGGCGCCTTCAACTCGAACATCGTCAAGGCCGCTCAGAACTTCATCAACGAGCGCCGCGCCGCTGGCCAGAACATTGATGTCGAACCCGTCGGCCGCAAGGCGCGCGACACCTTCCGCAAGCGCTACCCCGCCGCTGTCTACGAGAAGAAGGAAGAGCACTACGACAACGATCTCGCGACGCACTACGAGGTCATCCGTCACCGTGCCCAGCCGATCGAAGATCGCAGCCGATCATCCGACGATCCTGCTCAAGATCGCCATCGACGACGTCAGCGACATGGCCCGCGACATCATCGAGCGCTACGAGCGCGCCGAGATCGACTCCGTCTACGTCGTCTACAACGAGTTCAAGTCCGTCATCTCGCAGCGCGTCGTCGTCGAAAAACTGTTGCCCATCCGCAAGCTCGGCTCGCACGAGATCACCGTCGCCGAGGAGATGACCGAGGAGCAGATCGAAGCCGCCGGACACGCCGCCCAGACAGCAGGCGTCAGCCTCACCGTGCCCGAGGAGTCCGTCATCGAATCCGAAGCAAAGAAGTTCGGCACCGCCGACGTCGACTACATCTTCGACCAGTCGCCCGAACGTCTCTTCCGCCACCTGATGCCGAAGTACATCACCACCCAGATCTTCCACGCGATGCTCGAATCGGTCGCCGCCGAGCACGCCGCACGCATGACCGCAATGGACTCGGCAACCAACAACGCAGGAGACATGATCGACGCCCTCTCGCTCACCATGAACCGTGTGCGCCAGGCCGCCATCACCAAGGAAATTATCGAGATCGTCAGCGGAGCAGCCGCTTTGTAGTCGCAACTAAGTTTGACTGTAACGATATTTTGAAGTCGTCATCCTGAACGAAGTGAAGGATCCCCGCATTTAGCATTTGTTTGACAGAAAGAATTTATGGCAGAGAACATTGGAAAAGTAATCTCGATCAGCGGCCCGGCCGTTGACATTCAATTCGAAGAAGCGAAGATGCCCCCCATCTTCCAGGCCATCCGCGTTGTCAGCGAAGGCTTCAACGTCCCCACCCCGCTCGACGTCGTCGTCGAAGTGCAGCAGCACCTCGGCGAAGGCCGCGTGCGCTGCATCGCCATGGTCGCAACCGAAGGCATGGTCCGCGGCATGAAGGCGATCGACACCGGCGCAGGCATCACGGTGCCGGTGGGCCGCGAGACCCTCGGCCGCGTGCTCAACGTCCTCGGCGAACCTGTAGACGAGCTCGGGCCCGTCAACGCCAAGGTCCACCTGCCCATCCACCGCCAGGCTCCCGCCTTCGACGAGCAGTCGACCAGCGAAGAGATGTTCGAGACCGGCATCAAGGTCATCGACCTCATCCAGCCCTTCTTGAAGGGCGGTAAGATCGGCCTCTTCGGCGGCGCCGGCGTCGGCAAGACCGTCATCATTCAGGAGCTCATCAACAACGTCGCCAGCCAGCACGGCGGATTCTCCGTCTTCGCCGGCGTCGGCGAGCGCACCCGCGAGGGCAACGACCTCTGGATGGAGTTCCAGGAGTCCGGCGTTATCGATCTCAAGGACCTGCCCAAGAGCAAAGCAACGCTCGTCTACGGACAGATGACCGAGCCGCCAGGGGCGCGTCTCCGCGTCGCCCTCACCGGCCTCACCGTCGCCGAACACTTCCGCGACGAAGAGGGCGCCGACACCCTGCTCTTCATCGACAACATCTTCCGCTTCACCCAGGCCGGCTCTGAGGTCTCCACGCTGCTCGGCCGTATGCCGTCGGCCGTCGGCTACCAGCCGAACCTCGCCACAGAAATGGGCGAACTGCAGGAGCGCATCACCTCGACCAAGAAGGGCTCGATCACCTCCGTGCAGGCCGTCTACGTGCCCGCAGACGACCTCACCGACCCGGCACCCGCAACCACCTTCGCTCACTTGGACGCAACCACCGTGCTCTCGCGTCCTCTGTCTGAACTCGGCATCTATCCCGCCGTCGATCCTCTGGCCTCCACCTCGCGCATTCTCGCTCCGCGCGTCGTCGGTCAGGAGCACTACGACGTCGCCCAGGGCGTGAAGAAGATTCTGCAGCGCTACAAGGACCTGCAGGACATCATCGCCATCCTCGGCATCGACGAGCTCTCGGAAGAGGACAAGATCACCGTAGCGCGGGCCCGTAAAGTCCAGCGCTTCCTCTCGCAGCCCTTCCACGTAGCCGAGATCTTCACCGGCATCCCCGGCGCCTACGTCAAGGTCGCAGACACCGTTCGCAGCTTCAAAGAGATCATCGAAGGCAAGCACGACGACATCCCCGAGCAGGCCTTCTACCTGAAGGGCGGCATCGAAGACGTAATCGCAGCCGCAGAGAAGATGAAACAAACGGTATAAGGCAGCGAAGTCAGCAAGTCAGCGAGTCATAAAGCGCAAGTCGCTGACTTGCTAACCGCTGAGCTTGCTGACTCGCTCCGAAAGGAATCATGGCAGATACACAACAATCCGGTCTCCTGACAGTTCGCCTCGTCACGCCGGACCGCGTCCTGGTGGATGCGACGGCTGAGGCGGTCGAGCTGCCATCCATGGCCGGCTACCTTGAAGCCCTGTACGGCGCGGCACCGCTGCTCGCAGAGCTTGGCGCCGGCGAAGTGCGCCTCCACGGCGGCTCGTCAGGCGACCAGAAGTTCTTCGTCGCGTGGGGCTTCGCAGAGGTGTTGCCGGAGCGCGTCACGATTCTGGCTGAAACCGCCATGCATCCCAACGAGATCGACGTCGCCGAGGCCCAGAAGGAGCTTCAGGAAGGCGACAAGCTCTGGGATGAGGCCGGCGACGACGGCGAGAAGTACGATGAAGCCAACGCCATGAAGCGTCAGGCCGAGGAGAAGATCGCCTCCGCCGAAGGCAAGAGCACCTAGCCGCAGTTCAGACTCCAGAATCAGCGAAGCCGCCTCTCACCCAGGCGGCTTCCTCATTTTCCACAGAAATATTTTTCAAAAGTGGCGTGTTTTTCGTTCCGAAAAACCACCATCAACTCCACCACGCTTTCACCACGACTTCACCATCAACTCACCACAAAATCACCACGTTTTTGCACCCACTTTTTCCATGACCCCCCTCAAAAACCCCTGCAAAAACAACGAAACCCCGGCTCTCACCGGGGCTCCATTTTTTTCTGAAACGCCAAAAACCTAAGACGCTTTTTTCGCCTTGGTAGCCGGAGCTTTCTTCCCGTTCGAAGCAGGCTCTTTCGCTGCGGCTGGCGCGGAGTCTCTGCAGCAGCCTCTGCCTGCTGACGCAGCGAATGAATCACCACTCGCAGCATCTCCTCTTCCGGCGCGGGTTTCCCCGTAAATATCTCGAACTGCCGCGCTCCCTGCTGCACAAACATCTCGATTCCAGTGATGATTGGAATCCCCTTCTGGCGCGCCATACGTAAAAGTGGCGTCTCCAGCGGGTTATACACCAGGTCGAACACCAGCTTGGTGTTCAGATCCTTCGCTTCAAGAATCTGGATTCGCCTTGATTCCAGCCATTCCGACCGGTGTCGCATTGACGATCACATCGAACGCCGTCTTCGCGACCGCATCCTTCTTGATCGTCTTCGAACCAGACTGGCGAGCCAACTTCTGCGCAGTCTCAGCCGTGCGATTCAGAATGAACACCTCTGCACCCTTGTCACGCAAACCAAACACAGCCGCACGCGCAGCCCCGCCCGCACCAAGCACCAGCACCTTCGCTCCGCGAAGCGACAAGCGTTTCTCTAGCGGTCCGGTAATGCCTGCAACGTCTGTGTTGAAGCCGTAAAGCTTGCCATCCTGCGCGCGAAGCACGGTATTGCAGGCGCCGATCTTGGCTGAGAGCGGATCCGTCTTCTCCAGGTGCGCCATGATCTCTTCCTTCAACGGCATCGTAACGCTGAGACCCTGGATGGGAATCTCCTGGACGAGTTTGAGGAGATCGGAGAGCTTATTCGCTTGCAGCGCCAGATACACGGCATTGACGGTCTCTCGACGGAAAGCCGTGTTCATCATGATCGGTGAAAGCGAGCTGCGGATCGGGTTGCCAGCGACGCCGTAGACTTTGGTGGCCGCGTCAACCTGATCGATGCGATAGGTTTCGATCAACGTGCGCGCAGCGATCTGGCCGGGGCCAGTCTCTTCGCCAATGCTTGCGGCGGCAAACGTGAATGCGCTGCCAGCGCGAAGTCCCAACACGCGCGAGATGATGCCGGCATCGCCCATGCAGATCCCAATGATGTTGGTGTGATCTTCCATGCGTTCGATAAAGCGCATGAGCGTGACGTTATCGACGAGCGACTTGGCCGTAGGCACGATCTTGATGAAGTCGGGCTCGAAGGGCACAATGCGCTTGTAGATACCGTCGAGATCTTTGGTCGCGTTGAAGTCGTGGTGGCTGATGATGAGCGCAACACCAGTGTCGCGGAGCTTCTGAAGTTCGCCCTTCTTCATGGCTTCGGCAGACTCGAGTTCCACATCGACGATGTGAAATCCCGCTGCTGCGCCTTGGAGAGAATCTCGATCTGGTCGGCAACCTTACCTGGGAATTTGCCGCCGTTGGCGGTGCGGCGGCAAGTTGCGATACCCGTCGCAGCAGTGTTGTCCGCGAAGAAATGTTTGAGCTTCGGGAGCGCGAGAAGAGGCTTTTCCAGATAGTCCAGACGAAACTCGAGGAAGGGCGTCTCTTTGACGACCGCGCTGGCCTTTTCAAGCATCTCGGCAGGCGAGGAACCAATGATGGCAACACAGACTTTGCCGATTCGGGAACGAAGAAATTGGGGGACTACGCTAGGCACATTCACTCTCATGTCTACAATCGCGGTATATTACAGACCCGCGAGGAAGGATGCAAATTTCTGTTGAAATAAAAGGCAGTTAGCTGGGGGCCGTAAACCCGGGGTTGGAGGACGCCTCATGGATTGGATGCTTGAAGCGCAGCGATGGCACCAGAGGTAGACGCCAGATTTTTTGAAAAGTCACCCGATTGCATTGGGTTGGCGTAAAGCGGGGATTGCGAAAGGCTAGAGTTCTAGAATGGGACATGATCGATTCGGTAATGAGGATACTACGACGGCGAGGTTGGCGGTTTGAAGACTGAAGATAAAGGGGTTGTTGCCAACGATCGTTTGGAAATTGTTCGGGTGCCGGCGTGGAGTGGGTATGGGTGGCTGCGGCATGGATTTAGTACGCGAACCGGTGGGGTTTCGGCGGTTTATGGGGGTAAGTCGCTGAATCTAGGGTGGACGAAGGAGGATGATCCAGCGTCGGTGACGGAGAATCGGCGCCGGTTTATGGCTGGTATTTGTGGTGAAGAGGCTGGTTTTTCGCTGGTGGGCGTACGGCAGATTCATTCGGGGAAGGTGCGGGTTGTGGGGGCGGGGGACGGTGCGCTCGAAGGCAGGTTGCAGACTGCAGATGGGAAGGCGGTGTGGGAGGGGGATGGGCTAATCACCGATGTGCCGGGGGTTTTGCTGGCGGTGGGGACGGCGGATTGTGTTCCTGTGCTGGTGGTCGACGTGGAGAAGAGGGTCGTTGGGGGCGTTTCACGCCGGGTGGCGCGGGACGGTGGCGCGAATTGTGGAACTTGGTGTGGCGAAGATGTTGGCCGAGTATGGGTCGCGGGTTGAAGATCTAGTTGCGGCAGTGGGGCCGAGTATTGGGGCCTGCTGCTATTCGGTTGGAGAAGAGGTAAAGGCGGAGTTTGCGGGACAGTTTGGGTACGCGGGTGAGTTGTTCCGTGGCGACGGCCGGTTGGATCTGTGGGAGGCGAATCGGCGGCAACTGGTAGACGCGGGTATTGGGCCGGAGAAGATAACGCTGGTGAGTGAGTGCACGGCTTGTGCTCGCGATGAGGGTGGGGCGTTGCGATACTTCTCGCATCGCGGAGAGAAGGGCGTTGCAGGACGGATGTTGAATGTGGTGGGTATTGCTCGATAGGTGATGGGCTACACGATTCGGTGATTGATTCGCTTAAAGCTCGAAGCCGCCTCGTCTGGAGGCGGCTTCAACGTTCTTGCTCACGTCATTTGCTGGATCAATCCATCAGCTTGCGCGTCAGGTAGGTGTACATCTCGGCCCAGGTCTTTGCCTGTTCTTTGAGGTTGGCGCCGGCGGCGTGGCCGCCTTCGACGATTTCATCGTAATAGAAGGGCTTGTTGAACTCTTCCATCTTGGCTGCAAATTTACGCGCGTGTACCGGGCCTACCCGGTCGTCCTTGGTTGTGGTGAAGATGAGGGGTTCGGGGTAGTTGCCGTCGGGTTTGAGCTGGTTGTAAGGAGAGATGTAGGCGAGGAACTTACGCTCTTCGGGAACGGTGACGGTGCCGTACTCGCCGACCCATGAGGCTCCGGCGGCGATGTGCTCGAAGCGGAGCATGTCGAGGAGCGGCACCTGGATGACGACGGCGTTCCACATCTCAGGGTGTTGCGTGAACTCGACACCCATGAGGAGACCGCCATTAGATCCGCCGGAGATGCCCATGTGGCGCGGTGAGGTGATTTTGCGAGCGAACAAGTCCTTGGCGACGGAGGTGAAGTCGTCATAGATGATCTGGCGATGGGTTTTGAGGCCAGCCTCGTGCCATGCGGGGCCGAACTCGCCGCCGCCGCGGATATTGGCGAGGACGTAGACGCCGCCGCGCTCAAGCCAGAGCTTGCCGACGATGCCGGAGTAGCGCGGAGTTTCGGAGACCTGGAAGCCGCCGTAGGCCGTCATCAGCGTGGGGTTGGAGCCGTCGTACTTGATGTCTTTGCGATGGACGATAAAGTATGGGACTTTTGTGCCGTCGCTCGACGTGGCCTGGAGTTGTTCGACGACGAGGTTGGAGGCGTCGAACTGCGGGGGCAGCGTCTTGGCGGGCTTGAGCGTTGTGGTTGCGGCGTCGCCGAGGAGGAGTGAGGTAGGTGTGAGGAAGCCGGTGGTTTCGAGGAAGAAGTGATCGTCGGAGGTGTTGCCGGAGTGGATTGTGACGCTGAGATTGTCGGGGATGTCGAGCTTCTTGGACGTCCAAACGTTCTTTGGGCTGCGCGTGTAGACGTAAGCGCGGCCCTGTACGTGGTCGAGCGTGGTGAGGATGAGGTGGTTTTTGGTTACGGTCGCTTCCTGGGCGAACTCCTTCGCAGTGGGAGTGAAGATGACGGTGGGCTTGAGATGGGTGGGATCTTTTTTGACGGCTTCAAGGTCAAGCGCGACAAATGAGCCTTGAGGGTACGTAGTGGATAGGCCTTCGGGCTTCCAGTCTTCGTTGAGTTCTACGATGATCTCGCCGTCGAGCATGCCGTGAATCTCGGATTTTCCGGGGATGGAGATTTTCTTTGCGCCTTCTGGTGTGTAGAGCGAGACCTCTCGATTAAGAAGTCGACGCCGCGCTCGAGCAGGACGGCGTGGTGGCCCTGGCTGTCGTTGAGTACTCCGGGGCCGGCGCTGACGTCAGACGGTGTGCCACGATAGACCTCTTTCGCCTGATCGAGTGGTGTTCCGCGCTTCCAGAGCTTGACGACGAAGGGATATCCGGATTGGGTCATTGTGCCGGGACCCCAGTCGCGGGCGACGAGCAGAGTGTCTTTGTCGACCCAGGCGACGTTCTGCTTGGAGTGCGGGAGTACGAAGCCGCCTTCGACGAATTTCTCTGTCTTGAGATCGAACTCGCGCATAGTGTCGGCGTCTTCGCCACCGGCGGATAGGGAGACGAGGCAGAGGCCGTCGCCGGGGTAGAGGCAGTCGAGGCCCTTTTGGACCCACTTCTGGTTGTCCTGCTTGGCGAGGGCGTCGTAGTCGATGACGGTGTGCCAGTCGGGCTGGTCGGTCATGTAGCTGTCGAGCGAGGTGCGGCGAAGAATGCCGCGGACGTGCTGGGCGTCCTGCCAAGTGTTGTAGACGACACCGACGCGAAACTGCGGATTGGGGAGACGCGTGGGAGACTCGAGGACCTTGAGGGCGGTTTCGGCTAATCCGTCATAGACAGGTCCGACGTCGAGAACTTTTGCGGAGCGCGCGTTTTCGGCGTTGACCCAGGCCATGGATTTTTCGCCGTTGACGTCTTCGAGCCACTGGTATTTGTCGGGTTGGTCGTTGGTGTTCTGCGCGTGGAGTGAACTGAGGGTGATTCCAAGAGAGAACGCGAGCAGGAGTGCGGTGCTGCGGCTTCGAAGCGGCATTTCTTCTTCCCCTTTGATTGAGACGGCAGTTGTGCGGAGGGTGCCAGTTTAGCGCAGATAGCGTTTCGGAGGGTCCTAGCGCAGCCCCACCCCTACCCTTATTTGTGGCAAAGTCTTCGAATGAGGGACTTTAGGTTTGGACTTAGGTGTGGTGCGTTTGCTCCGGGGTGAGTGTGAAGGGTTTTTGGGAGTAAGGGTTGTGTCAAGCGTGTGTGTTGCATAACAGATGGGACATGCAAACGCAGATTCCCTTCGGGAATGACAACCAGAAAAACAAAGTTCAGGCTTTGCAGAGTTCTTCGGAGAGGGTTTCGCGGTGGGTGAGGGCGATGGCGTCGAGGCGGTTGAGGACCTGGACGTAGAAGATGAAGCTGCCAACGGCGAGTGCGAGGAGGATGGGGATCATGAGCCAGGGACGGCCGATGGAATTGGCAACGAAGGCTACGGCGGCTCCAATGACGAGGCATGCGAGGAGGATGCCGAGCGCGATGAGGACGCTGAGTTGCGAGGCCTGTTTGCGGCTGACCTTTGAGAGATCGATCTTCTTGGGTGCGATGAGCGAGCGGAGATTTCCGACGGCACCGTTGATGAACGTGGCGAAGACAAGCCAGCAGACTGTTGCAAGGCCGACGATCAGGGTTGGCGGGTGAGCGACGAAGGCGATGACGGCGAAGATGAGGACGAGTTCGAGGAAGCTGAGGAAGAAGACGGTGAGGTTTTTTGCGAGGAAGACGTCGCGCAGGCGGGTGGGACTGAGGAAGTAGAACTGCACGCCGCTGCCGTCCATGCCGAGGCCGTTATAGGAGAGAACGGAGACGCCGAGAACGGAGTAGGCGACGGCGGCGGGGAAGACGTAACTGCCGTAGCGTCCGCTGGCGCTCATGCGATTGGCGACGAGGAAGACCATGAAGAGTGGGACGACGAATCCGTAAAGCTGGTTGAGGTTGCGGCGGAGGTAGATGAAGTCTTTTTGCAGGCAGGCGATGATGGTTGGGTTGAGGCCAAAGGTGTGGGCTCTTGGTGGCGGACTGGGGCAGCGGCGGGGACGATTCGTGGAACGGTGATGTGCGGGGCTTCGGCGAGCGGAGGGACGGTTGGGTTGAGTGGTTTCGCTGAGATTTTCGCCGAGGAACTCGCGGTGCATGCGCCAGGCGTAGACGCTGAAGAAGAGGACGGTGAAGGCGATGAGGCCTAGGAGCGAGGCGAAGGCTGCGAGATTGTGGCTCTGAGTATGGCCGACGATGGAGGAGGCGGTGAGACCGGGTGGGAGAAGCGCAGCGATTGGCTGGATGCGATGAAGGATTTTGAGAAGGAGCGGTATGTGATTTGCGTGATGGCGACCGTGCTGGAAGCCAGGGTTGTAGTTGATGTTGATGTATTGAAAGCCGAGTGAGGCGAAGAGGATGAAGGCGGTGAGGAGTTCGCGGGCACGGCGGGTGGAGAGCCAGCGTTCGACCCAGACGAGGATCATGCGGGTGAAGAAGATGTTGGAAAGCGCGTAGGTGGCGAAGAGGAGCGTGGCCCACGGGACTAAGGATGGCTTCGCTATGCCGATGCCGATGTCGGCGGCGATGAGACAGAGAGTGCCGATGATGGTGGAGGCGCTGAGGAGTCCGAAGAAGACACGCGCGGTGAGGTAACGCGGGAAGCTGAGTGGGAAGCGGATGATGGTGTTGATGTCGAAACTGAGGCCCGGGGCGGCGATGTTGAGAACGACGACTTGCCAGATAACGAAGATGGCCCAGGTGAGGATGGGCAGAAGCGTGAGGCGACCGCCGGAGGTGAGGACGTAGGCGCCGAAACCGCAGCCGATGATGGGGCCGAAGGCCGCGATTCCGAGGATGGGGAGCAAGATGATGCGGGCGACGAGTTCGCCTGTGCCGCCTTTGCGGCGGAAGGAGTTGCGGAAGATGCACCAGCGGAGTTTGGCGAGCGCGGCGAACTGCGCTCGGCTTTGGGCGGTGGTCCAGTCGGTGGGGAGAGTGGTGTCGATTTCCTGGATTGGGTCCATTGGTGGCCTAAATGTCGCGGTCGGAGGTGAGTGCTTGGAGAAAGGAGAAATAAGAGGCAACAGCAAATTCAGGTTCCTTCGACAGGCTCAGGACAGGCTCTTCGACTACGGCGGCAAATGCGCCGCCTTCGCTCAGGATGACACTTTTCACTTTCAGGATGGCAATTTTTATTTATTGAGTTGAGGCCGATTAGCCGAGCCATGAGAGCTCCTGTTCGGGTTGCTGGGCGCCGGGTTCGTTGCCGACGACGCTGAGAAAGATTTGCTCGAGGGTGAGGGTTTGCGTGCCGGTGTTGTCGGGATTGCGGGCGTGGACGCCGGCGCGGAGCTCTTCGAGGGACCCGTTGGCGATGAGATGGCCGCGGTCGATGATGGCGATGTGGGTGCAGAGACGCTCGACGATCTCGAGGACGTGGGAGGTGAGGAAGATGGTGGCGCCGCGGGCGATCATGCCCTGGAGCATCGCTTTGAGGGTACCTGAGGCGATGGCGTCGACGCCTTCGAAGGGTTCGTCGAGGAAGAGGACTTTGGGGTTGTGGATGACGGCGGCGGCGAGCGCGAGTTTTTTCTGCATGCCGTGGGAGAAGTCGGTGATGAGTTTTTTTGTTTCGCCGGAGAGGCTCATGAACTCGAGGAGCTCTGTGGTGCGGGTGCTGGTGGTGGCGGCGTCGAGGCCGTACATGCGGCCGACGAAGTGGAGGTATTCGGCTGCTGTGAGGCGGCCGAAGAGGGCGAGGCCTTCTGGTACGACTCCGATCTGGCGCTTGACTTCCATGGGGTTGGCGGCGGCGTCGAGGCCGAGGATTTGAATGGTGCCGGAGGTCGGCGCGAGGAGGCCGGTGAGCATCTTGATGGTGGTGGACTTACCGGCGCCGTTGGGGCCAAGGAAGCCGAAGAACTGACCGGGCGCGACGGTGAGGTTGACGTCCTGAACGGCGGTGAAGTCGCCGAAGCGCCGAGTGAGGTTGGAGGTGATGACGGCAGGAACCATTTGGGGGAAGGATACCGTATGGGGCTTCCGGGTCTTAGTTGGAAGTGAAGAAAGTGCTGGAGATGGGGCGATTTGCCGGGACAGGCGTCTAATGAGAAGGGTTTAGAACAACCTGCGCGTAATCCGTGGGTTGATATACTTAGAAGCTGGCGCCTTTCGTTAGGTTGAGTGCGCTGAGCGGGTTTTAGGAGAGATGAAACCTGCAGAACAGGGTTTGATGAGCAATATTCTTGAGACGATAAATTCCCCCGCAGATGTAAAGAAACTGACGATCCCTGAGCTTACGCAATTGGCGGAAGAGATACGGGAACGGCTGATTGTGGGGGTATCGAAGACGGGCGGTCATATCGGGCCGAACCTGGGTGTGGTGGAGCTGACGCTGGCGATGCATTATGTCTTCGATACGCCGACGGACAGCTTCGTGTTCGATGTGAGCCACCAGGCTTATGTGCACAAGCTGTTGACTGGGCGAGAGAAGTTGTTTCATACGATTCGGCAGCCGGGTGGGCTGAACGGATTTATGCTGCGCACCGAGAGCGAGCATGACAGTTATGGTGCGGGGCATGCAGGAACGGCACTGAGCGCGGCGCTGGGAATGGCGGTTGCTCGGGATATGTCGGGTGGGAAAGAGCATATCGTGGCGCTGGCGGGGGATGCGGCGTTTACGAATGGGATTTCGTTTGAGGCGCTGAACAATATTGCGGCGCAGACTAAGCGGCTGATTGTGGTGTTAAACGATAATGCGTGGTCGATCGATAAGAACGTAGGAGCGATTGCGGAGTACTTCCACAAGATTGTGACGAATCCAACGATCTCGAGTTTGCACGGCAAGGCTGCGGAGTTGCTGGAGCGGTTTGGCGGCAAGACGGTGGCGCATGTGGCGCGCAAGGCAGAAGAAGCTGCGAAGGGTTTGATCGGGCCGGGAATGTTGTTCGAGGAGTTTGGGCTGAACTACTTCGGGCCGATCGATGGACATAATCTGCCGCTGTTGATTGAGACGTTTAAATTTTTGAAGCAGCAGAATCGGCCTGTCGTGCTGCATGCGATTACGCAGAAGGGCAGAGGGTTTCAGCCGGCGATTGAGAAGCAGAAGAAGTTTCATGGGCTGGGGCCGTATGACGCGGAGACGGGTGAGACGAAGTCCGCGGGGCAGAAGACCTACTCGGAGATATTTGCTGAGTCGCTGACGAAGCTAGCGACGGCGAATGACAAGGTGGTCGCGATTACGGCGGCGATGCCGAATGGGACGGCGCTTGATCTGTTTCGGCCGCATCATCCGAAGCGTTACTTCGATGTAGGGATTGCGGAAGAGCATGCGGTTATCTTCGCTGCGGGGATGGCTACGAAAGGGTACAAGCCTTTTTGCGCGATCTATTCGACGTTCTTGCAGAGGGCCTTCGATCAGATTGTGCATGATGTCTGTCTGCAAGAATCTGCCGGTGGTGTTTTGCATGGATCGCGGTGGGTTGAGCGGGGATGATGGGCCGACGCATCATGGGTTGTTTGACATCAGCTATCTGCGGAGTGTGCCGAACCTGATCCATATGGTGCCGAAGGATGAGGATGAGCTGGCGGACATGATGTATACCGCGATGCTGCATGAGGGACCGAGCGCGATTCGTTATCCGCGTGGAACGGGCCCGGGCGTTGTGGTGAAGGAAAAACCGGTTGCGTTGGAGATCGGCAAGGCAGAGGTGATTCGTGACGGATCGGAGATTGCGATCTTCGGACTGGGAGCGATGCTGCCGGAGGCGGAGCGTTTGGCGGCGATGCTTACGCTGGAAGGCTTCTCAGCAGCTGTGATCAATCCACGATTCGCGAAGCCTGTGGATCGTGAGTGCGTCGGGAAGTTCGGGAAGACGTGCGGATTAGTCGTGACGCTGGAAGATCATGTGCTGGCGGGTGGGTTTGGGTCGGCTGTGATGGAGACGCTGAATGAGCTCGAACTTCAGGTGCCTGTTGTGCGCGTGGGATGGCCGGATGCGTTCATTGAGCATGGCAAGGTCGATTCGCTGCGGGAGAAGTATGGGCTAACTGCAGAGGCGGCGCTGGAGAAGGCGAGGCCGTATTTGAGTAAGTTGATGGATCATGTGCTGTCGAAGCATTAGAGCGATGCCAGGGAGAAAAGAGAACGGGCCGCCGATGCGGCCCGTTCTCGTTGTGGCGCAAGGAAACGTTACTGCTTCTCGTAGAAGCTTGTCTCCTTTTCGCCCTCTTTTCCAGTGTCCCAAGAGACATCGGTGAAGGTTTTGCCGTCGGCAGCGAGGGTTAGAATGCCGTAGCCAGTGATCTTTCCATCCACTTTGTTCTCGTAGGAGATCTTTTGGGCAGAGAGCACTTTGCAGGATATCGTCGTGCCTCTTGGTGCTGTCGGGCCGGTAACAGGAAGATCGGTGCCGTCGAATTTGCCCTCAAAGGAGTATTTGAAGGCAGGGTAGTCCCAGTGCATGATGCCGGGCGACAGAGCGGAGATGACAACGGAGTCGGGAGCGGAGATGGTGACTTTGGTCGTGCGCCACTCACCGACTAGACCTTTGGTGCCGGTGACGCGCGTGAAGACCAGATCGTCGGTGTACGAAGTGCCGTCGGGCCTAGTGCCAGTGTTGGTGAAGGTCATGGTTTTACCGTCGGGAGAGACCTGGCGCTGAGACTTGTAAAGAACCTTGCCATTCAGCTTGTAAACGGTGTCCCAGGCGTTGTCGCCCGCGGTTGTCCAGGTAACGGTCCGATCGTATGCGGACTTGTACTCTTTGCCGTCGATAGCAAACTCATATCTGATAGTGCTGCCGTCGGAGAATTGCATCATTCCGTCGGCGGCCTTGGAGTAGGTGAAGGTGTCGCCGGTGAAGTGGCTCTTCGCCGGGTCGAGTTTCCAGGTGCCGATCCATGGGTTATCGGCGGCAAGTGTAGGAAGGACGGTGAAGACTGAGAGAACGCAGACGATGAGAAGCTTTTTCATCGAGGAACCTCCAATTACTTGGGGCCCGCTGCTCTGAACTTTGATTGCAGACAGATGATTACAGCACCAAGAACGGCGTTGGTAAAGGGAAATGTTGACTGCGTTCGGGAGCGGGTTCAAGGACGGGCAGAGATGCGCGACAGGAGATCGGCGGTTCGAGACTGGCGAAAGGCGAATGTGTTGTTTAGTTGGCGCGCAATGAAGAGGGTCTGTGCGAGCTCGCCTAATTTGCCGAGGTGCATTTCGTAGTCGACCTCGTCGCGAAGGAGCGTGCCGGCGGTTGGGTTGCCAAAATGATTTGTACGTGTCTTTTCGGTGACGGTGTGCCGGTGACGCCAGTAAGCGAACGGGCCGTGGAGTTGGACGTCGCAGAAGCGTTGGTTCCAGACGAAGTCAGTGATCTCGGCTTGCCAGGGGATGCGGAAAGGGGCGCGAGGGAAGGGTTTGAAGCTCATGGTGAGTTGCGTGCCCACGCCGGCGACGATGGAGTTGGCTTGGCCGGATGTGCCGGGTCGCGGTGGAGGTGGAACAAAGGTTGCGTCCTCGATGCGAGCGTCTTGCCAGAGGGGCATGAGGTGGGGAAGGTTCTGCGGGTTGGCGAAGAAGGCGAAGACCAGTTCGAGTGGGTAAGGGAGCCACTGCTCGGCGTGGTAGGTGTAACGCATTAGATCCACGTTACAGGCAGAAGAGGCTGATGGGTTGTGATTTTTTGAGGCGTCAGATTCTCATAGAGGGAAAAAGAAGAGGCGCCTCTTTCGAAGCGCCTCAGGCTGAGGTAAGACAAATTAGTTGGGCATGAGAACGGTGTCGATGACGTGGATGACGCCGTTGGACTGGAAGACATCGGCTGTGATGATGGTGGCCATGCCGCCCTTTGCGTCGGTGAGCATGATCTTGCCGTCAGACATTGTTGCGGTGAGATCTTCGCCCTGTACGGTCTTGAGCATCGCCTTGCCGCCACCCTTTTTGATCATGCTGGCGAGCTGTTTGGAGCTGATGCGACCGGCGACGACGTGATAGGTGAGGATCTTGTCGAGGGTGTCTTTGTTCTCGGGCTTGACGAGCGTGTCAACGGTGCCGGCGGGGAGCTTGGCAAAGGCGTCGTCCGTGGGCGCGAAGACGGTGAAGGGGCCGGGGCTGTTGAGGGTGTCGACCAGGCCGCCTGCTTTGACGGCTGCGACGAGGGTTTTGTTGATCGGCGAGTTGACTGCGTTCTCGACGATGGTCTTGGTGGGGTACATCGCGGCGCCGCCGACGGTGGGGTCGGTCTGGGCGTGCGCGTTGAGAGACGTGATGGCTAGTGCAGCTACGGCCAGGGTGGCGAGGAATGTCTTTTTCATTGTCGGTATCCTTTATCGTTCTTGATCTCTGAATGCTCGTCCCTTGTTCAGGGCGCTCATAACCATCTACGTCCTAGTGAATGGACTGGATTGGTATATTCCCACGATAGGTTGGAAAAGTTGATGTGCGGGGGTGCGCGGCGAGACCGTGGTGGTGGAGGCACAACACGAAGGGGTGATTGTTGATGATGCAAAGATGAGGCACGATTACTACGGCGTTGACAATTCCATTGGGTCACCGTCAACTGGAAGTCGAGAGTTCATGCGAAACGATTCGAGCAGCAGTGAGGGGTTGATGGAGCCCGAACAAGGCGGCGCACCGCATGGCGGTTCCCATGATCGGGGGCTGTTGCTGATTGGGTTGTTCAAGCTGGCGAAGGCGATCTTCTTCTTCTGTATCGGTGCGGGCGCAGTTCACTTGTTGCACAAGGATCTTCAAGATGAGGTCTTGCGGCTTGCACTGAAATTCAAGTTCGATCCCGAGAGCCGATTCGTTTCGCTGCTGCTGGACAAGGTGGATCTGGTGGATGCACATCGGCTGCGCGAGATCAGCGTGGCCACGTTTTCATACTCTGCCCTGGCTTTGACAGAGGGTATTGGATTGCTGCTGGAAAAGGTGTGGGCGGAGTATCTGACGCTGGTTCTGACGGTGTCGTTTTTACCGTGGGAGTTATATGAGCTGGTTCGCCGGCCGGACTGGTTTCGATTGAGTCTGCTGATCATCAATCTTGCAGTGCTTTGGTACTTGATTTGGCTGTTGCGCCGGAAGCGGCTCCTGGGTGTGGAGCGTTAGCTTTCGCTTTTTTTTCGCTTATCAAATAGATTCAGGTCGGACAAGTGACTGCGAAGGTATGAACCACGGCAGCCAACACTACATCTAGTGGGTATCTGCTTAGGTTCCGCAAGGCGCTGAGTTTTCCACAATTCATTACGGGAATTCCAGAGTTTGGCACGAAATAACCCTTTACAGGGTGTTGTCGCTCGGCGATGCTGGTGGAGCGAAGTAGAACATTTTGGAGTTTGGTGGGCCAAAACCACTCTTCCAATGACCAAATTCTAACGGTTTGAGTGGTTTGAACCAAAGTTGATTCACTCCAGGTATCGAGGAAGCCATGTTTCGGGGAAATCACCCAACGCGCGTTGACGAGAAAGGCAGGCTGAAGCTGCCTGCCGAGTTCAAGCGCCGTGTGGATGAGCTGTATGGACCCCAGTTCTACATAACGAGCATGGATGGGAAGCGGGCGCAGGTTTATCCGCTGAAGGAGTGGGAGCAGATCGAGGCGTCGCTGGCAAAGATGTCCCAGATGGATCCGGTTCGGAAGAAGTTTCAGGACGTGACGAACTTCTACGGGCAGATGGCAGAGATGGACGCCCAGGGCCGGGTGCTGATTCCGCAAAAGCTGCGGGAACTGGCGAAAGTGACGGGCGAGGTGAATGTTTTGGGGTCGCAGACGCTGCTGGAGGTTGTGAATGCAGAGCTGTTCGACGCCGAGATGAAGAAGGCAAGTGGAGCGGTTGAACTGACGGACGCCGATCTGATGGCGTTCGCGGATAAGACCAAGGTTTCTGGTTCGTAGTTGGAAGAGGCCCCCAGGGGCTGCGCAGAGGCGGTTAGATGAAGAGTCCGCGACATGTGCCGGTTCTTTTAGAGGAAGTCTTGGAGTATTTGAATGTGCGTCCCGGCGGCGTGATTTGTGACGCGACGCTGGGGCTTGCGGGGCACTCTTCGGAGATTGCGAAGAGGCTGGGCGGCAAAGGTAAGCTGATTGGCTTTGACCGTGATCCGGAGGCGATGGAGGCGGCGAAGGTTCGGCTGGAGGATGTGAAGGCTGAACTGGGAGACGAGATGCCGGAGGTGGTTTATGTGCCAAAAGCATTTTCTGAAGCGGCAAGCGAGATCGAGCCGGGAAGCCTGGATGGCCTGCTTGCAGACTTTGGCGTAAGCAGCCTGCAACTGGATGAGGCGCACAGAGGATTTAGTTTTCGGCAAGAAGGTCCACTAGACATGCGGATGGATACGCGCAGTGGAGAGACGGCCGAGCAAGTGGTAAATCAGGAAGACGAAAACGAACTCGCCGACCTGATTTACGAATTCGGAGAGGAAAGGAGGTCGCGGAGAATCGCCAGAGCCATTGTTAGGGCCCGGCCGATACGATCGACAGCGGAATTGGCTCAAATCGTATCGGCCGCGGCCCCATCAATGAAAGGTGACAAGATTCATCCGGCGACGCGAACCTTTCAGGCACTTCGGATTCGAGTGAATAACGAGTTGGGAGAGATTCAATCGCTGCTGAAGAGCGCGGGGTCTCTGTTGAAGCCGGGAGGAAGGCTGGTGCTGATCAGCTTCCACTCGTTGGAGGACAGGCTGGTGAAGGATGCGTTCCGTGAGGCTGGCCGCTCGAAAGAGTTTGAGGTTTTAACGAAGAAGCCGATTGTGGCTGAAGAGCAAGAGCAGATGCGGAATCCGCGATCGCGAAGTGCGAAGATGCGGGCGGCGCAGAAGAATTAGTTAGAGATTTCTTCACGATTTAGTGAAGGCAAGTTCGGGCCGGGGTTGTCCCACCTTCTTTCAGGCGAAAGACAACTCTGTAACACAAGTCCCCTCCTCCATAGCGATCCCGGCCCGGTTCGTATTTTGGAGAGTGGCAAAGATTTCGTTCCAGCGAGAACGAGTGAGGTGCGCGATGGCAGCTTCGGCGATGGCAGGACAACAGATAGAGATGATGGGCTCGCGAGGGAAGACGCAGGGCCGGGCGGAGTCGCTGGCGGCGCGGAATCGCGAGTTGTTTGAGTTGCAGCGGCGTGCGCGGCGTGGGCCAACGCCTGAGGTTTTCTTTACTAAGCATATTGATAACAGCCGCATTGTGAAGGCGGACGATCCGGAGCGGCGGCGCGAGATGCGCACGTTTACCGCGGTAATGAGTGTGCTGTTTATGCTGGTGATGGTTTATGTGTGGCAGCATTTTTCGGCGATCGAGATCGGGTATCACGTTGAGGTGCAGAAGCAGCAGGTGGAGGAGTTGCGGGAGCAGAACCGGCAGCTTCGCCTGTCGGAGGCGCAGCTGACTAATCCAACGAGGATTGACAAGGTTGCGAGGCAGTTGGGATTGAACGAGCCGCAGCCTGGACAGGTTGTTCGGCCGGAGGGCGGAGATCCGAATGCTCCGGTGCTGGCGCAGGCGAATGCTCCCAGGTTGCAGGTTGTTCAGTAGCTGAATCGACAAAAAGTTAAAACGAAGAAGCAGGGAATAGGAATGGATAAGGCGCCACGGCAGACGTTGACCGCTCCGATACGGAGGATCCGGTTTGCTTATGTGGCGCTGTTTTTTTGCGCGTGGACTGGGTTTATCGCGGTGCGGTTGGGATGGCTGCAGGTGGTGCGGCACTCGGATTTCGTTCATCGCGCGGCACAGCAGCAGCAGAGGACGTTTGAAGTCGCTCCGCGACGAGGGATGATGTATGACCGCAACCTGCGCGAACTGGCGGTGACGGTGCAGGCAGATAGCGTGTTTGCGGTGCCGTCGGAGCTTGGGGAAAATCGCGCGAGCGCGGCGGAGATCTTGGCGGAGATCGTGCATTCCGATCCGCATGACAACTTTACGTCGCAGCAGCAGATGCTGGCGCGATTCAATGCGTCGAAGAACTTTGCCTGGGTTGCGCGACGGCTCGACCCGGGGACAGCGCAGCGGGTGCGCGAACTCAATTTGAAAGGTATCTATCTTCAGAAGGAGTTCAAACGGTTCTATCCGAATAGCGACCTCGCGGCGCAGGTATTGGGATACGTGGGCACGGACGATACGGGGTTGGGTGGGCTGGAGGAGAAGTTCGACGAGGAGATGCACGGCGAGCCTGGGCACATGCTGACGGCGGTTGATGCGAAGCGGCATGTGCTGGGGAGCGAGGAGAGTCAGCCGATGCCGGGCGAGAACCTGGTGCTGGCGATCGACGCGAATATTCAGTACATGGCAGAGCGCGCGCTGGATGCGCAGGTGGACAAGGTGAAGGCTGCCCACGGAACGGTGGTGGTGCAGGATCCGCATACCGGACAGATTTTGGCGCTGGCAGTTTCGCCGCGGTTCAATCCGAATGATTCGAAGCATATGGACGCCGAGGTGTTGACGAACCTGGCGGTGAGCGATGTGTACGAGCCGGGATCGACTTTCAAACTGGTGACATATTCTGCGGCGCTGGATGGGGCGGGTGTGAAGCCGACGGACATGGTGGACTGTCAGAACGGCGCGATGACCATGTATGGCCGGACGCTGCACGATGACAAGAGCGATCACTTCGGCGTGGTTACGGTGCAGTATGCGCTGGAGCACTCGAGCGACGTGGGCGCGGCGAAGATGGCGCTGAAGCTGGGCAATCAGAAGTTCTACGACTACATGCGGGCTTTTGGATTTGGTGATCGGTCGGGGATCGAACTGCCGAGCGAGACGCGTGGACTGCTGCGTAGTCCGAAGAAGTGGGGAGCGACGAGCATCCTGTCGATGGCGATCGGGCAGGAGGTTGGAGTGACTCCGGTTCAGCTTGTAACGATGGTGAGCACAATTGCGAATGGTGGGGTGTATATGCCGCCGCATGTGCTGCTGCAGTCGACCGATCAGATGAAGGGTGATCCAAGACTTACGCCTGCTGCGTTCCGGCCTTCGAATCAGTTGCCGGCCGACGCTGCCGGATGGAGCGCATCGCGTGATCACGGAGATGACTTCGGCGAAGATGCGTATGATGATGCAGGGAATTGTGACGGAGGGGACGGGCAAGGAGGCTGCGCTGAACGGTTATAGTGCGGCTGGTAAGACGGGGACCGCGCAGAAGGTCGATGTGGTGACGCATACGTATTCGCACACGAAGCTGGTAGCAAGCTTCGCCGGGTTTGCGCCGGTGAGCAGTCCGGCGATCTCAATTGCGGTGGTGATTGATACGCCGACCGTTGGCGCGAGCAAGTATGGTGGTGCGGTGAGCGCGCCGGTGTTTGCGGATGTGGCGCAGCAGGTGCTCGAGTATCTTGGGGTGCCGCACGATCAGCCACTAAAGACGAAGAAAGAGATGCTGGTTGCGCAAAAGGATGTTGTCGACGACTCTCCTTCGGAGAGCACGGCTGACCTGAACGCGATGTTCGACGACGTGAATAATTTGCCCGCCGATGATCCGTTGCGGAATCCAGCGAAGGTTGCGGCTCCGACGGCTGAGGTGAGTGACAAGCCGGCTGTTGCGGCTGCGCCCGAGTTCGCAGGGTGTTTTGAATCTGTTGCCGGCGAAGGTAGTGGCTGCGTTCCAGGCGAGTGGCGGGACGAGTTCAGCGATGGCGAATGTGGACGATGCTCCAGAACATTTGACTGCGCCAAAGGCGATTCCAGCGGTGCAGGTGAGGGATAAGGGTGCGGTTGTGGTAAATGCGGGGTTGCGCGTGCCGGTGCCTTCGTTTGAAGGAGGGGGACTGAGGACCGTGGTGGAACGGGCGGACTCAGTGGGTCTGCGAGTGCAGGCGGTGGGGAATGGGTTGGCTCGGGAGCAGGTTCCGGCGGCAGGAACGATGGTACCGGCGGGCACCGAGGTTGTGGTGCGGTTTACTCGATAGAGGCTTTTGCTGCGAGAGGCGCGTCGTCTCAGCTAGCATCACACTTATATGAATTGGGAGACGGTGTGCGCGGGGCTAAGTGCGATAGAGCATGGGGGGCCTGCGGTTGACGTTAATGATGTTGCGTATGACTCTCGGCGCGTGGGGCGCGGGGATGTGTTTGTCGCGATGCGGGGTGAAGCGACAGATGGGAATCGATTTGTGGGGACCGCGATTGAGCGGGGTGCGTCGGCGGTGGTGACGGACTCGCGTGCGGTGTACGAGACGTTGCGGCGAGAGCATGCTGACGTCGCGGCTGCGCTGGTGGAGCATGGACGAAGAGCACTGGCAGAGGTTGGCGCAGCGGTTATGGGTCATCCAGAGCGCAGAATGGCTTTGAGTGCGGTGACGGGAACGAATGGAAAAACGACGACTGCGTTTTTGCTGGAGGCGATGCTGCGGAGTGTGGGGCGGCAGTGTGTGTTGATCGGAACGATTGAGACGCATGTGGGGGATGAGGTGCGGGTGTCGCCGCATACTACGCCGGAGGCTTCGGATACGCTGCGGGTTTTTGCTGATGGGGTGAAGGTGGGGGCGACGGAGGCGGTGATGGAGATGTCGTCGCATGCGCTGGAGCAGGAGCGAGTTTGGGGGCTGCCGGTGGATGTGGCGATATTTACGAATCTGACGCAGGATCATTTGGATTATCACGGGACGATGGAGAAGTATTTTGCGGCTAAGGCGAGATTGTTTGAAGGGGTCGGGGCTGCGCCGCCGAGAGTAGCGGTGGTGAATTTGGACGATCCCTATGGAAGTCGCTTGGTGCGCGAGATTCATGGTTCTGAGGTAATGACTTACGGGATGGAACGCGGCGTGGAGTATCGGGCGGAGGACGTTCGGTTGCTTGCTGGGGAGACGCGATTTAATTTCAAAACACCGAAGGGCGATGTGGTGATGCGGTCATCGCTGACGGGGCGTGTGAATGTGTACAACCTGCTTGCGGCGTCGTGTGCGGCTTTAGCGCGCGGGTTGCCGCTGGACGAAGTGGTAGCGGGAGCGGCGGCGGGCGCACAGGTGCCGGGACGGTTTGAAGTGGTGCCTTCGTCAAATGGAGTGACAGTGGTGGTTGATTACGCGCATTCGGATGATGCGCTGCGGAACTTGATTTCGTTGGCGCGGGAGTTGGTGCGGGAACGCGGTGGCAAGGTGATTACGCTGTTTGGTTGCGGCGGGGATCGCGACAGAACGAAGCGTCCGCGGATGGGGCGGGCTGCGGGTGCCGGGAGCGATCTGGTTGTGCTGACGAGTGATAATCCTCGGAGTGAAGAGCCCATGGCGATTATTGGGGAGGCGTTAGCTGGTGTGAACGAGACCGGGACTACGTGCATTGTCGAGGAGGATCGGGCTGGGGCGATTGAGATTGCGATTCGAGCGGCAAAGGCTGGGGATATCGTTTTGATTGCGGGCAAGGGACATGAGAAGGTGCAGATATTGAGGGATGGGACTGTGCCGTTTGATGATGTGGCGGTGGCTGCTGGGGTCTTGAAGGAGATTGCGTGAAGCTGACATTGGGGCAGGTTGCGGATTGGATTCATGCGGATGGTGAGTTCGATACGTTGGCGGAGGCGGTGGGGTATGGGATCGACTCGCGGACGATTGGCGCGGGGGAGTTGTTCTTTGCGGTTCGGGGTGAGCGGCTGGATGGGCATGATTATGTGCAGGCGGCGCTCGAGAATGGCGCGGTTGCGGCGGTGGTGAGTAATCGGTGGGTTGTGCCGTCGGAAGTGGATGAGAAGCGGTTGCTACAAGTGGCAGAGTGCGATGACTGCGTGCTGCGCGCGATGCAGCAGCTTGCCCATGCGGTGCGAAGGGAGTGGGGTGGGCGGGTGATTGGCGTGACCGGGTCGGCGGGGAAGACGACGACGAAGGAGGCGGTGGCTCAGGTTCTGGGGGCGAGGTTTAGGGTGCTGAAGTCGGCGGCGAATTTGAATAACGCTTTTGGTTTGCCGCTGCAGTTGTTGAGGCTAGAGCGGGAGCATGAGGTTGCGGTGATTGAGATGGGGATGAATCATGCCGGGGAGATCGCTGCGCTGGCGAGGATCGCGGAGCCGGATTGGGCGGTGGTATCGAATGTCGGGCCAGTGCACCTGGAGTTTTTTCCTGAGGGAATCGCGGGGATCGCACGGGCGAAGTATGAGTTGATTGAGGCGCTGCCGGGAGATGGAGTGGCGGTGTTGAACTTCGATGATCCGTATGTGAGGGAGTTTGGCAAGGGGCTGGGTGAGCGCGCTGTTTATTACGGGTTTGGAGAAGGCGCTGAGGTGAGGGCGACTCATGTGGTGGAGGTGGGTGCGGAAGGTGTCGTGTTTACGGTGAAGGCGAAGGGGGAACAGGCGAGCGTGCAGTTGAAGATGCTTGGACGGCACAATGTTCCAAATGCGCTGGCGGCGATTGCCGTGGGGTTGCAGAGCGGCATCAGGCTCGATGAGTGCGCGGCGGCGGTGGGTGAGATGCGGGCGGGAGATAAGCGCGGGGAGGTGCTGAGTTGGCGAGGAGCGATGCTGATTAACGACTGCTATAACTCGAACCCGACGGCGTTGAATGCGATGGTCACTGCGTTAATGGCGATTCCGGGAGAGCGGCATATTGTGGTGGCGGGGGAGATGCTGGAGCTCGGGCCGGAGGCGGCGGCGCTGCATGCCGGTTGTGGATTGTGGGCGGCGGAGCATGGGGTAGATTTTGTTCTTGGGGTGCGGGGGGAGGCTAAGGCAATGGTGGCTGCGGCGGAGGGGGCGGGGGTCGAGGGGCTGTTTGTTGCTGGTCCTGAGGAGGCTGGGGAGTGGCTGGTTGCGAATGTGCGTGCGGGAGACGTAGTGTTGTTGAAGGCTTCGCGGGGAGTGCGGCTGGAGAAGGCTTTGACGGTTGTTGCGGAAGTTTCCAAGTGAGACGCCAGCGCGGCCAGCATATTGATTGAGCGTCACGAACGAGATCGTATGGAGCGAAAAATGGCGGATAAGGAAAGGGCTATCGCGAAGAAAGACGCAGGGGCTGAATTGAAGAAGCATGCGAAGAAGTCGGCTAAGCATGCGATGAAAAAGGCGTCCAAGAAACACGCTAAGAAGCATGCGAAGAAAGCGGCGAAGCACGCGGCGAAGAAAGCAGCCAAAGGAAGAGCGGTCTATGCCGCGGATCACGGACTGATGACGGCGTTTCATCACATGCAGCGGGCCGCTGTGGTGATGTCGTTGATGGAAGAGGGAACAGGCGAAGACCTGCGAGATCTGCTGGAGCGCGGAGTGAAGCTCTATCGCAAGGCGGTCGAAGAGGATGCGAGAGAGGCAGTCATCCTGCGAGCGATTGGGGTTCTAAGGGCGACGGAACATCTGTCGATGGCTGGCCTCTATGCGGCAAGAGAACAACACCGGCAGCAGGTTGCGTCGCCAACGCCGGAGTGGCTGGCGAAGGTGATTGCGGAGACGGATCACCGGCTGGAAAAGATTGAGCATGAAGAACGGGGCAAAGGGAAGAATCTCTTTCCTGTGACGGTGGAGTTGCTTCGGCAGGCTGAAGATGCGGACCATGATGCGCATCTGGCGTATGAGCTGGCGATGGCGGCGGATGCGCTTTGCTTCGCGTTAGAGCATGGCCTTTGATCGTATCCCAGTGGAGGCGGGGATTCGAGTTGGTTCATGCAATTGGTTCGTCGCTGAGATAACCACAGGAGTTCGGTGACGAGGCTGTTAAGATAGCCCTGACTCACAGCGTAAAAACAGGTATCGCTGGGGTGAAAAGGCGGACGGTTTGCTCTATTGGCTGCTGTATCAAAAGCTCTTTCCTTATTTCCGGCTATTTCGAATCTTTCGCTATCTCACGTTTCGCACGGTGTTTGCGAGCCTGACGGCGTTGCTGATCGGCTTGCTGATCGGGCCTTATGTGATTGAGAAGCTGCGCGAATTTCAGATCGGGCAGTACATCCGCGAGGAAGGACCTCAGTCGCACCAGAAGAAGAGCGGAACTCCGACGATGGGCGGAGTGCTGATCTGCATTTCAATTCTTATCCCGACACTGTTGTGGTCGGATCTTTCGAATCCGTATGTGTGGCTGGTGATGCTTTCGACGCTGGCGTTTGGGGCCATTGGGTTTGCCGATGACTACATCAAGGTTGTTCATCGGCGGAACAAGGGGCTATCGGCGCGGGCAAAGCTGGGTTTGCAGTTCGTGGCTAGTGCGGCGGTAGCGGCTTCGCTGGTGGTGATGGAGACGCATGGAACGTACTCCACGCGGCTGATGGTTCCGTTTGCGAAACGATTCCGGCCCGACCTGGTGTGGGAGTGGATGGGGCACATTCCGCATATGCATTGGCTTGTGTTTGTGCCGTTTGTCTTCTTTGTGATGATTGTGATTTCGGGAGCGAGCAATGCGGTGAATCTGACTGATGGGTTGGATGGTTTGGCGATTGGCTGCACGATCATTGCGGCGGGGGCACTGACGGTGCTGACTTACGTGAGTGGTCATGTTGTGTTTTCGGATTATCTGGAACTGCAGAGAAATCCGATGGTGAGCGAGTTGACGGTGTTCTGCGGGTCGATGGTTGGCGCGAGCATTGGATTTCTTTGGTATAACGCGCATCCGGCTGAGGTGTTTATGGGGGATGTGGGCAGTCTTGCGCTGGGTGGGGCGATTGGGACTGTCGCCGTTGTGATTAAGCAGGAGCTGCTGCTGCCGTTTATTGGCGGGGTATTCATTCTTGAGGCGTTGAGCGTGATGCTGCAGGTGGGGAGTTATAAGTTACGGAACGGGAAACGCATCTTCAAGATGGCTCCGCTGCATCATCACTTTGAGTTGATGGGTTGGTCGGAGTCGAAGGTGATTGCGCGGTTCTGGATTTTGGCGCTGGTGTTTGCTCTGTTTGCGTTGACTACGTTGAAGCTGCGATGAGAGTGTGAAGGCATGATGGATTTGAAGAACAAACGGGTGCTGGTGGTGGGGCTGGGGAAGTCCGGCTTGTCTGCGGCGATGTTTCTGCGAGAGCAGGGAGCGCGGGTGACGGTAAGCGATACGCGCAGTGCGGTGGCGCTGGCGAAGGAGATTCCCGCGCTGTTGGAGGCGGGGATCATGGTGGAATCCGGTGGGCATGGGCTGCTGACGTTCCGGCGCCAGGATTTGATCGTGGTTTCGCCGGGCGTACCGATGGATACGCCGGAGGTGAAGCAGGTTGTGGCGTTTGGGCTGCCGGTGATCGGGGAGTTGGAGCTGGCGAGCCGGTATTTGAAGGGAGAGGTGGTTGCGATCACGGGGTCGAATGGGAAGACTACGACCACGACTCTGGTGGGGAAGATATTCGCCGATGGAGGGCGGCCGACGCTGGTGGGTGGAAATATTGGACTGCCGGTGATCGATCTGGTGAAGGAGAGTTCGGCGGAGACGGTGAGTGTCTTGGAGGTGTCGAGCTTCCAACTGGAGACAATAGAGGAGTTTCATCCTCATATTGCGGCGGTGTTGAATATTACGCCGGACCATCTGGATCGGCATGGAAGTTTTGAGAGCTACGCGGCGGCGAAGGCCAGGATTACGGAGAATCAGACGGCGGAAGACTTTCTGGTGCTGAATGCGGAGGATAAGGCAGCGCAAATGGTCGCGTTGGAGACGAAGGCGCAGATTTACTGGTTCAGTGGAAGGCGACCAATCAAACAGGGAGCGTTTGTTCATGGGGAGAGCATCCTGTTTATTCCTCGCGAGGGTGCGAAGGCTGAGCCGGTGATGCCGGTGAGTGAAATTCACCTGAAGGGCTCGCACAACGTAGAGAATGTGCTGGCTGCTGTGTGCGCGGCTCGGCTGGCGAATATCCCGGCAGAGAGTATTCGGGCTTCGGTGGCGGCGTTCAAGGCGGTGGAGCATCGGCTGGAACTGGTGAAGCTCGTGAATGGCGTTGAGTTCTATAACGACTCGAAGGCGACGAATGTGGACGCGGCGATGAAGGCGGTGTCGTCGTTTCCGGGCGGGATTCACCTGATACTTGGCGGGAAGGACAAGGACTCGGATTACAGCCTTATGTCTGAGCTGCTGAAGGAACGGGTGAAGATTGTTTACACCATTGGTTCGGCTGCGGAAAAGATTGAGCGTCAACTGCAGGGAGTCGTGAAGATAGTTCCAGCGGAGACACTGCAGGTGGCCGTTGCGAAGGCTGCGAAGGCTGCGACGGTTGGCGATGTGGTGTTGCTGTCGCCCGCTTGCTCGAGCTTCGACCAGTTTGAAAATTATGAAGAGCGCGGCCGGGTGTTCCGGCAGTTGGTGAACGAACTTAATTGAGTGCAGCAGCGAAACAGGAAGTGATGGCATGGCGAAGAGAGTAGGGGTGGACAAGTGGCTCTTCGGAGTAGTGCTGCTGCTGGTGCTGTTTGGGCTGGTGACGGTGTTTTCGGCGTCGGCTGTGATGGCGCAGGCGAGTCTGGGGTCGCCGTACTCTTATGTGAGCAGGCAGGCGTTGTGGGCGCTGCTTGGTCTGATCACGATGGTGGGGTTGATGCGGGTGGACTATCGCAACTACAATAACCCTAAGGTCGTGTTTCCCGCGGTTGCGGTGACGACGCTGATGCTGATCGGCGTGTTTGCGATGAGCGGGATGAATGGAGCGCATCGCTGGATACGGATGGCGGGCGTGACGCTGCAGCCTTCGGAGTTGGCGAAGCCTGTGCTGGTGCTGTTTCTGGCTTACTTTCTACAGACTCGTATTCACCAGATGGATGATTTGAAGGGCACGATTCTGCGTGCGGTCGCGGTGCCGCTGGTGTTTACGGCTTTGATTTTGAAGGAACCGGACCTGGGGACGGGACTGGTGTGCATGGCGGTGACTGCGCTGATGCTGTATCTGGCTGGGGCGCGGACGAGGTACTTTGCGATTGGCGCTGTGCTGGCGTCTCCGGTGATGTACTACATGCTGTTCCACGTGAAGTTTCGGCGGGACCGGATGTTGGCGTTCATCAATCCGGAAGCCGATCCCCGAGGGACGGGGTTCCATATTCTGCAGTCGCTGATTGCGGTGGGGACGGGCGGAATTCGCGGGCTGGGGTTGATGGAGGGGCGACAGAAGTTGTTTTATTTGCCCGAGGTGCAGACGGACTTTATCTTCGCGAATATCTGTGAAGAGCTAGGGCTGATTGGGGCGCTGATTGTTCTGGGTTTGTTTGTGGCGCTGGGGTACCGCGGATTGCGGGCGGCGTTTCTGTCCACCGATCCGTTCGCGCGGTTTCTTGCGTTCGGGATTACGACGGCGATTCTGATTCAGGCCTTCTTCAACATGAGCGTGGTGCTGGCGCTGCTGCCGACGAAAGGAATTCCGCTGCCGTTTATCTCGTCGGGCGGAACTTCGATTTTTATTACGCTAGCGGGCATGGGTGTGTTGCTGAATATCACGCGCGAGATTGATTGAGTGACAGCGAGTCAGCAAGTCAGCAGGTCAGGTAGCCGTCGATTGCGGGTTTTGATTGCAGGTGGCGGGACAGGTGGGCATGTGGTTCCGGCGCTGGCGATCGGCAGGGAGTTGCGCGACCGCTATGGTGCGGAGGTGCGGTTTGTCGGGACTGCGCGTGGTCTTGAGACCAAGATGGTTCCGGAGGCTGGATTTCCGCTTGAACTGGTGCGCTCAGGCCAGTTGAAGAATGTGACTTTGGCTACGCGGGTACGGACGATGCTGGATCTTCCGCTTGGTGTGATGCGGTGCATTGGGTTGGTGCGGAGCTTCAGGCCGGATGCGGTGGTTGGGGTTGGGGGTTATGCTTCGGGACCGGCGATGATGGCGGCCATCCTGCTGCGCGTACCTACGCTGGGGTATGAGCCGAACGCAGTGCCGGGGATGGCAAATCGGTTGGTGGGTAAGTATGTGAGCGCTGCTGCGGTCAACTTTCCTGAGACGGTGAAGTATTTTCGCAATGCGACGGTCACGGGAGTTCCTGTGCGAGACGAGATCTTTGCTGTGCCGGACAAGTCGTTGGGACCGGAACGGCGATTGCTGATTACTGCAGGAAGCAATGGAGCGAAGATCTTAATGAGACTATGCCCGGGATTGCGGCGCGGCTGATGGAGCGGGTGCCAGGGTTGACGATCGTGCATCAGACAGGCGAAAGAGCTCTGACCGCTACGAGTGAGGCTTATCGGAACGCGGGGGTGGATCAGAGAAGAGTTGTGGTGAGCGCGTTTCTTCCCGATATGGCGAAGGAGTATGCCGCGGCGGATCTGGTGCTGGCGCGAGCGGGCAGTACAGTAGCCGAGCTGGCTGCTGCGGGAAAGCCCTCATTGCTTGTGCCTCTGCCAACGGCTGCGGATGATCATCAGAGGAAGAACGCTGAGTTGGTCGTTCGAGGAGGAGCTGCCGAGATGTTGCTGCAGACGGAGCTGACTCCAGAGGTGCTGTTGGGGCGGCTGGCCGGTTTGCTGACTGACGGTGAGCGTCTGCGAAGAATGAGCTTGGCAGCTCGGGCGATGGGGAAGCCGGGGGCGTTGCGCAGGATCGGCGAGATGGTAGCTGGGCTAGGCTGATGTTCCTGTGAACAAAAGAAAAGGGCTGAGAGTGATTCTCTCAGCCCTTGAGTTTCAGAGCGAATCGTTACCGGTGGCCACCGCCGCCACCGTGCGAGCCGCCGCCACCACCGCCGCCGTGGAAGCCGCCACCACCGCCTGAAGGAGCGGAGTAGCTGTGGGCGTAACCGCCTCCTGAAGGAGCGGAGTAGCTCCGGGCGTAGCTGCCACCTGAGGGAGCCGTATAGCTGCGCGCGTAGTTGGCGCTTGACGACGGAGAATAGCTGCGCGCAGCGGCACCGTTGTAGCTGCCGGTGTACGAGTGAGCACCGTTATAGGCGGATCCACTGTAGGCCGGGCGGCTTGCGCTTTGCGTATAGCTTGCAGCGCGGCCGTTGACGGTAGAGCCGCGATAGGCAGCAGCGGTCGCCCCTGTCGAGCGGTAGCCGTTTCCTGCTACGGAGTTTGCGTGGACGTAGCTGGCGCCGCCGGGATGGCCGGAGTAGCCGCTATAGGCGCGGGAGTAGCCGTAGCCGCCGCGGTAGTTGCAGTAGGAACGGTTGTACCAGAAGCGGCCGCCGCCCCAGTATCCACCGTAGAAGCCGATGCCGAAGTAGCCCCAGCCGTAGTTGATTCCGCCGTAGTAGCCGACATACGGACCCCAGTAGCCGGCGTTCCAGAAGTAGCCGCCGTAGCCGAAGCCCCAGTAGCCGGGCGTCCAGAGAGCGCCGGTATAAGGAGCTGCGACCCATGCGCCCTGAACCCACTCGTAGCCGTCACCTGTCCATGCCCAGTAGCCGGGGGTCCAGATGTAGCCATCGCCAGGGGCTGGAGGCTGTTGGTAGTCGGGAATTTCGGGAGGAGCCTGCTGGATGCCTTGAGGAGCGCCTGGTTGTGGCGCGGCCGCAGGCTGCTGGAGAGCATAGTCCTGCTGCATTCCCGGTTGAGGCGCGTATTGATTGCCGTACTGGTCGGGTGGAGGAGGAGCGCTGTCCTGCGCCTGTGCGGCGATGGGTGTAATTACGAGGGCCGCTGCCAGTGTGGCGGAAGCGATCGAATTTTTGAAGAGACGGGTGGACGTCATGTCTTTACCTGCCTGCTCAACCTTCGTTTGTCCGGCGGTGCCGTCGTACGACCGGACTTCGCGGTGAGCAAAGCTGAGTTCCAGCCGGGCCGATTTGCCTGGTCAAGTGCTCAGTCAATTAGACACGAATTTGCAGCATTTGTTGCAGGAATGCAAGAGCGTTCTTTAGTAACCACTTACTGGTGAGCAGCCGCCGGCGTGGTGAAGAGGACTTTGGGGCACATTACGTGGACTCCACTCTTAGTATCAACGAGTTGGGTGATGTCGACGTCGCAGGCAGTGGAGACGAGTGCGTAGGCATCGTCGCGGGAGAGATGAGGGTGGTCGGGGATCTGTTCAGAGAGGAAGGTGATCATGTTGCGGATGGCCATTTCGGTAGCGGTTTTTAGATCCTCGTCGAAGCCCATGGAGATGTATTGGGTGGGGGTTTCAGCGCGGGGCCAGATGAGGCGGTGGGCGGCGTCGAGGTTGCCTTTGTGGACGATGAACTGGAAGGTTCCGGTGAGCTGGGTTTCGAGGGCGGTGATGTCGACTTCGCCGTTGCCCTGGTTGGCGTGACCGTCGCCGACTTCGAAGTTAGCTCCCTTGGAGTTGACGGGGAGGTAGAGGATGGTGCCGGCGACGAGTTCCTTGTTGTCCATGTTGCCGCCGTGCATCCAGGGTGGGGCGGAGTTGTACTTGCCACCTTGTGCTGTGGCGATGCCCATGCTTCCGAAGAAGGGGTGAAGGGGGATGTCGATGCAGGGCGCGAAGTGGCCGATCATTTTGGTGCGGTCGAGGGGAATGATGCGGGTTTTGCTGTAAGGAAAGTCGTTGGGCAGGAAGCCTCGGCCGGCGCCGAAGGAGTTGCACGCCCAAGGGACGTCGATGTCGATCTTCTGAATGCGGATCTCGAGAACGTCGCCGGGTTCCGCTTCTTCAATGGCGACGGGGCCGGTGAGGATGTGGCCGCCGGGGCCTTTTTCTGAGGCGGGATAGCTTGTGTAAATGTCGCCGACGTAGGCGGGAATGTCAGCTTCTGCGATGCCGAGGGACTTGAGGCGCTCGGGTGCGCCGCAGGTGGAGAGTGTTTGGATCTTGACGGTGTCGCCGGATTTGACGGTGAGGACCGGTTTGGCCTGCGCGGAGTAGAAGCCCCAGGCGACGGTGCTGGGGGTGGCGAGGAGGGTTTGTGTGGCCTGTTGGGCTGGAGCCGCGGGGACAGCGAGGAGAGCAGCGGCGCAGAGTGCGGCTGAACGGGCGAGGATGGTCGGCATGGATTTTATATATCACGAACGTAGAAAGGGCCGAATCGTTGCCATCGTTGCGATGGGGTTGATTCGGCCCTTTCTGACGTTCTGGTGCGAAGCGTTGTTAGCTTACGAAGCGGCGACGAAGTGCGCCTGCTGCTCCGAGAAGCCCGGTGCCGAGGAGCGCGAAGGTGCCGGGTTCGGGAACCGCGGGTGGGGGCGTGATGACCAAGTTGCCGTTGTCAGTGAAGCTGAGAGCAGCCTGCGTGACGTCGCGGTCAGCGTAGAAGATCTCAATGTTGTGGGTTCCGGGGCCGTAGGTGACCGTATCGCTGGGAACGCCAGTGTCACCGTGAATGCCGCCGAGGGACTCGACGAGATTGCCATCGACGTAAACGAAGGCCATGTCGTCGGCGCCGACGGTGAAGGTGACGGTGTCGCTGCCATCTACCGGGACTGTGAATTGGCCCGTGATGATGGCGGTCTCTTCAAAGTTAGCGTCGGTTCCACCGGTGCCAGGAGCAAACATGTTGACTGGCGTCGAGGAGAGAGCAATTGTGCCGCTTCCGTCAGCCGCGACGTGGCCGCCGTTCGGGTTTGCGGTATCCCAGTAGAGAAGTTCTCCGGAGCCGTTGAGGTAGGCCGAGGCAGGAGGATTGACAGTGCCACTGGCAGTATAGGAGGGGTTAAAGACCGGGAAGCCGTCGGGGCCAAGAGTCGACATGACGTAGTTGGTCGAAGTTCCGATAGGAACGTTATTACCGTTGTAAAAATCAACGGTGCCGGTAGGCACTTTGAAGTAGCTAATGTCGAAGGTGTCGGCAGATGCAAACTTCGCGGATGCGAAAAGGCCACCGATAAGAACGGCGGCAATTGGGGTGAAGCGGATCGATCTATTCACTGTGGGTATTCCTCGGTTTCCGACCGTAGCCGGGATTTGAACGCTTACTTGTGGGCCTTGACTCACAGGGAAGCAATCGGATGGCCATCGCTTTTTGTCGATATTGTTGGGCAATTGTGAGAAGTCTTGCGGGTTATGTGAAAATATTTGCAACATAGGAACATTGTTGCCTACCCCTCGAGTGGATTCAGGTCGCTGATAAAGTTGAACTATATGTTTGTTCCTGGGCACTTTTTGTTCGCGCCAACGCAGCGAATTCACTTTATTGGGATTGGCGGGATTGGGATGAGCGGGATCGCAGAGATCTTGCTGACGATGGGGTATTCGGTTTCGGGGAGTGATCTTAAGCGGAGTGCGGTGACGGATCGGCTGCTGGGGATGGGGGCGCGGATCTTTGAGGGTCATGCGGCGTCGAATGCGTCGGCCAGCGATGTGGTTGTGACGAGTTCGGCGGTGTCGAAGAACAATCCCGAGGTGCTTGAGGCGAGAGAGAGGAAGATTCCGGTGATTCAGCGTGCAGAGATGCTCGCTGAGTTGATGCGGCTGAAGTATGGGATCGCTGTCGCCGGGATGCATGGGAAGACTACAACGACGAGCATGGTTGCGGCGGTGCTTGCAGGAGGTGGGCTGGATCCAACGGTGGTGGTTGGTGGAAGGGTGAATGCGCTGGGGTCGAATGCGCGGTTGGGGAGTTCGCAATATCTCGTCGCAGAGGCGGATGAGAGCGACCGAAGTTTTTTGAAGCTGTCGCCGGTGCTGGCTGTGGTGACGAATCTTGATCGCGAGCATATGGATTGCTATCGCGATATAGAGGATGTGGAGGGAGCGTTCGTTGAGTTTATGGATCGCTTGCCGTTCTATGGGGCGACAACGGCGTGTGTCGATAATGCTCTGCTGCGCAATGTGCTGCCACGGGTGCGGCGCAGGGTCTATACGTATGGGGAGAGCGCGGATGCGGACTTTCGCCTAGTGATATTGCCGAAGGATGAGGATTGCCACTCGTGTTTTGAGGTGAACTATAAGGGATTGGTGCTGGGGCGGTTTCGGCTGCATGTGCCGGGAAGGCATAACGTGTTGAACGCAACGGCTGCAGTTGCGGTGGGAGTGCAGCTAGGCGTTGCGCCGGATCAGATTGCGGTGGGGTTGGAGAGCTTTCGCGGGGTTGACCGGCGGTTCCAGATTAAGGGTGTGGAGCGCGGCGTCACGGTGGTGGATGATTACGGGCATCATCCGACAGAGATTGTGGCCACGCTGCGGGCGGCGCGAGAGTGCGGCTATCGGCGGGTGCATGTGCTGTTTCAGCCACACCGGTTTTCGCGGACGCGGGATTTGATGACGGAGTTTGTGGGAGCGTTCAAGGATGCGGACTCGACGGAGGTGTTGGATATCTATGCCGCCAGCGAGGAACCGATTGCGGGGGTCAATGCGCAGGCGCTAGTGAAGGCGATTTGCGACGTGGGTGGGAGTCGGGTGGAGTATGCCGCGTCGGTACCGGAGGCGGTGGGGCGGCTGGTGAAGGAGGCGAAGGCGGGAGATGTGATTTTGACGCTGGGGGCGGGGAGTGTTTCGCAGGCGGGAGCGGTGTTGCTGGAGGCGCTTGCGGCGAATGGGTGAGTTCCTGAAAGGGTACATGCAGAAGAAGTTGGGCGGTAACGCAGGGTGGGCGGGTTATTCTCAGGATGGCGATTCTCGCGGCCTTGCTCAGGCGTGCGAAAAGGCGAAGTGTTTTCGAAACGCGGGGCAGCGGTGCTAGAGGCGCCTGAGCAGAGGTATGCTCCGGAGGCTGGGGGGCCACGTCGAGTGTCTGCTTCGCCAAAGAGGAGAGTACGGCGCGATCTCGGCGAGGACTTTGCCGGGGACTTTGCCGACGACCTGTATGACGATGATGATCCTCCAGCGGTGCGACGGAAGGCGGGAGTACGGCTCAGGTTTCGCGGGTTGCCGACGACGAAGTGGGGACGGATCTTTGCCGGGTGCGTGGTGGTGTTGCTGCTCGGGTTTTGCCTTTCGGTTTATTTGATGGCGAAGAGTTATCTGCTGCATGATGAACGGTTCGTGATTCCGTCGTCTGCCTCGATTGAGTTTGAAGGGAATACGCATGTGACGCGCGCGCAGCTGCTGGGTATCTTCGGTCCGGACGTGGAGAGGAATATCTTTACGGTTTCGTTGGAGCAGCGGCGCGCCGAACTGGAGAAGCTGCCCTGGGTAGCGCATGCGACGGTGATGCGATTGTTGCCGAACCGAATGAGGGTATCGATTGTAGAGCGGACGCCGGTGGCGTTTGTGCGGCAGGGAAGCCATATCGGTTTGGTGGATGCGAATGGCGTGCTGCTGGATATGCCGGTGGATTCGATGGGGCAAGAGCACTATTCGTTTCCGGTGGTGACGGGGATCTCGGCGAGCGATCCGCTGTCGACGCGTGCGGCGCGGATGAAGATCTATCAGAAGTTTACGTCTGACCTGGATAGCGCGGGAGAGGCGGTTTCGCAGGAGTTGAGCGAGGTGGATCTGTCGAATCCGGAGGATGTGAAGGCTCTGATTCCGGACCACTCGACGGATATTCTTGTCCATTTTGGCGATGATGACTTTCTGGACCGTTATCGCCGATTCAAAGAACATCTGCCGGAGTGGCGCGCGGTGTATCCGAAGCTGTATTCGGTGGATATGCGTTACGAACGGCAGGTTGTGCTTGAGATGCAGCCAGGGTCGGGTGTGCCGGTGACGCCGTCAGCGAATGCAGCGGCTGCGGGAGCGGATGATTCGAGTGCGGTAAAGGCTCCGCCACCGGGAGCAGCGAAGCCACCGGCAAAGCCGAGTGGGAAGGGGGCTGAGAAGACAACTCCCAAGGCCGCGGCAAAGCCCAATGCCAAGGGTGGGATCAAAGTGCCGGCGGTTGTTCCAAAGCATGACGCGGGGACGCCAGCGCCGGTTCACACGAATAATGATGTCGCTTTCGATGTTCAAGCGAAGAAGAGTGGGGCGAAGAGTAGCGCGGCCAAAAATAGCGGAGCGAAAGCGAAAGCACATGCGGCGAACCCGAAGCATCCCCCGGTGGTTGTAAATCCTCCGGACGTACCAACGCAGTATCATCCCCCACAGGTGGTTCATCCATGAATCAAAAGCAGGACAACCTGATCACCGTGCTTGACGCGGGCAGCACGAAGAGCTGCGTGCTGGTTGCGGAGTTGCAAGACGGCGTGTTGCGGTATCGCGGACACGGCATTGAACCCTCGCGTGGGATGCGCAAAGGGCTGATCGCCGAGCTGGGGCCGGCGGCGGAGGCGATCAATCGTGCTGCGCTGGCGGCGGAGCGCATGGCGAAGGTTGGAATTGAGACGGCAGTCGTGGGGATTGGCGGGACGCATGTGCGCGGGATCAATTCGCGCGGTGGCATCAGTATGGGCAGCAGGATGCGGGAGATTACTCGGGAAGAGGTGAGGGCTGCAGTGGATCGGGCGCGATCGATCGCGTTGCCTCCGGATCGCGAGGTGCTGCATCTGCTGCCGCAGGAGTTCATCCTGGATGACCAGCCGGGAATTCACGATCCGGTGGGGATGGTGGGGAACAAGCTGGAGGTGAATCTGCACCTTTCGACGTGTTCGGGCGGAGTCGCGCAGAGTGTGATTACGTGCGCGAATCGCGCGGGGCTGGAGGTGCAGGATACGGTGTACGAGGGGATTGCCTCGGCCGAAGCGGTGCTGAGTGCGGACGAGCGCGAGCTTGGTGTGTGCATGGCGGATATCGGCTCGAGCACGACGGAGCTGGCGGTGTTTTTTGAGGGGTCGATTGCGCACACGGCCGTGCTGCCGATTGGCGGGGATCACTTTACGAATGACCTTGCGGTTGGGCTGCATGTGACGGTGGAAGAGGCGGAATATCTGAAGAAGGTTTATGGGCATTGCGTGGTGACGGCGGTGCCGCAGTTGAATGAGATTGAAGTTGGGGGAAATCTCGCGATCTCGGGCGGACAGCCGGCGCGGATGGTTCGGCAGAGGTTTTTGGCGGAGATTTTGGAGCCGCGGGCGCGTGAGCTGTTTACGATGCTGCGGGATAATTTGCGGAACGGCGGTGTGCTGGAGGCGCTGGGTGCTGGCTGTGTTTTGACGGGCGGCGGCGCAAATATGGCGGGGCTGCTGGATAACGCGGAGAGTCTATTGAGGGTGCCGGCGCGGGTGGGATATCCGGTGCCGTTGTCGCGAATGCCTGCGGAGTTGGCAACGCCTGAGTTTGCTGCCGCGATTGGGATGTTGCTGTATACCCACCGAACACAGGTGAGACGAGCGAGTGAAGAGCAGGGGCTGCGGGCGAAGTTGAAGGCGATCTTTGCGGGGAGCTTCTAACCTGCGGTAGTTGGGCCGCGATAAAAAAAACTAAAAAGATTGATTTTGGTCTTTACAGATTCCGTATTTAACATTATGGTTATTTAACTGAAAGGTTGAATACATGGAAGACCCAATTAGTTCGACTTTTGCTGCACTGGCTGATCCGACGCGGAGGGCAATTCTGGCGCGGTTGGCGTTGGGAGAGACATCGGTTACGGAGCTGGCTGCGCCGTTTGAGATGAGCATGCCGGCGGTTTCGCGACACTTGAAGGTTCTAGAGAAGGCGGGGCTGATTGCGCGTGGGCGGGAGGCGCAGTGGCGGCCGTGCAAGTTGAAGGCGGAGCCGTTGAAGCAGGCGGCCGATTATCTCGATGAGTATCGCCGGTTCTGGGAGGAGAGCTTCAATCGTTTAGACGAGTACTTGAAGACCTTGCAGGCGAAGGAGAAGACAGATGCGAACAAAGAGAAATGACATAGAAGAGGAGAGCGCGGCTGAACGGGAGATTGCTTATACCCGGATCATCTTGGGCTGGGCCCTAGTTCTCGTTATTTTGTTCTGGATTACGTCAGCTCCTCCGTCTACTGAGTGTCGGGCGGTCCAGTTTTCGATTTGCGGAAGTCTTGTTGGAGGCGGTTCTTCCACTCAAAGCGAAGGCGAATGCGCCGAGGATGCGGAGATTGTTCGTGCCTCTGTAGCGATGCCGACGGTGTTCGATATGGCGCGCAGGATGATGGGCGAGGCATGGGCCAATCCGAAGCCGTTGGAGATGACGGCGACCTTTGTGGGCGGGGATGCCAAAGCGCGGCTGACGATGCAAATGGGGTTTGTGCCGGCGGAGCCGCGCGCTCAGTATGCGCAGAAGTACGGAGGCTGGGATTCAGGGAGACTTGAGTGACGGAGTTGAGGCGCCATCTGTCGGGACGTCTCTCAGTAAAAACAAACGGAGGAGTGCGATGAGTACAGCGACGATGTCGCCTAAGGTGACTACGCAACATGAGCTGCATATTACGCGGGTGTTCGATGCGCCGCGGGAGCTGGTGTGGAAGGTGTGGACCGATCCGGAACATATGAAGCATTGGTGTGGACCGCGACAGTTTACGGCCAACCACATTGAAAACGATCGACAGCCAGGCGGGAGGTGGCGGCTTTGTCTGCATAGCGATGGATTCGATACGGGCGACGGCGTGTTGCGGAATCTCGATCTGTGCCAGGGCGGGGTCAATCGCGAGGTAGTCGAACCGGAGCGGATTGTCTATACGTTCAAGTGGGAGGAAAACCCGGGGCTCTTGTCGAATGTGGAGACAGTCGTGACGGTGACGTTTGAAGAGAACGATGGGAAGACGACGATGAACTTCCATCAGGCGTTCTTCGTAACTTCAGCAGATCGCGACGGGCATATGCGTGGTTGGAACAGTTGCCTCGACAAACTAAGTGATTATCTGCGAGAGGTGCAGGCGGAGGGACGACATGGCTAACGGGAGCAGCTTAGTGGAGGAGGGACTGTTGGAGCTGAGCCTCACGCGGAGGGTAAGGGCGCCGCGTGAGGTCGTGTTCCTGGCGTGGACCGATTCGAAGCATCTTGCGGAGTGGTGGGGGCCAAAGGGATTTACGAATCCGGTGTGCGAGGTGGATGCACGTGTTGGTGGAGCGATCCGCATTGAAATGCGCGGGCCGAATGGCGTGGTGTATCCGATGATTGGGAGATTTGTTGAGATTGATCGACCGCATCGCCTGGTGTTTAAGGCCTGCCCGTTGGATGAACAGGGGCGGCCGATAATGGAGGTGCTGAATTCGGTGACGTTTACCGAAGTCAACGGCGGAACGGAGATTGCGCTGGTCGCGACGGTAACAATTTACACTCCAGCTGCGACGGGTCCGATCAGCGGGATGTCTCAGGGATGGAGCGAGAGCCTGGATCGTCTCGTCAACCTTGTCTTGACGATGCAACAAAACGCAAGTTGAGCGTGAGTCTATGAGTCTTTCGGGCTAGGAGGCTAAGGCTGCTTCCATGTTCGGATGGATGGAGAGAATCCAGTCGGTGTGGGTCAGCTTGAAGACTTCCATGACTTTGGCGCCTGGAGCTACGACACGCAGTTTACCGCCGCGTTCCTGCATGTTGCCAAACAGGATCATGATGACGCCGAGGCCTGCGCTGTCAAGGTATTCGACATTGGAGAGATCTAGGATGAGCTTCTGAACGTCGTCGCCCATGGAGTCGGCGATCGTTGTTTCGATTTCGCGCAGTCGCATGCCGAGGGTCATGCGTCCACTGAGGCGGGCGACGGCGGTAGTTGGATTGACGCGTTCGAGTTGCGCTTCAAGAATCATTGGTCGGCCTTCTCCAGTATGCCTGCAAGGATATCGCAGAAGGCAGTACATTCTGGGGCTGAGTAGCTCAATTTTCTGGCTCGAAAAATCGTTGGGACGATTAGTTGTGGAGTGCATCTTCCTAGTGGGTTGAACCATGCGTGATACGTGCAGTGGAAAACGGGTTCGCCGCACAGGGCTCGGAGATGGGAGAATTAAAAACACCACAAGGAGCGCTGCTTTTATGTCCAATCTGCCCGACGACCTTCGTATCCACTATCACGACGAGATTCCACACGGTGCGCGAATCAAGGTGATTGGCGTGGGAGGTGGCGGCAATAATGCTGTGAATCGCATGATTGCGGCGAATGTTGCAGGGGTCGAGTTCATCGCGGCGAATACGGATGTGCAGGCGCTGCAGATGTCGAATGCGCCGGTGAAGCTGCAGTTGGGCGTCAAGCTTACGAGTGGGCTGGGGGCTGGAGCGAATCCGGATGTGGGGCGGAGGGCGGCGCTCGAGGATTCGGACAAGATTATTGAAGCGCTCGAGGGCGCGGACATGGTGTTTGTGACCGCTGGACTGGGCGGAGGCACGGGGACGGGTGCGGCTCCGGTGATTGCGAGCCTGGCGAGTGAGATGGGAGCGTTGACGGTGGCGGTGGTGACGCGGCCGTTTGCGTTCGAAGGCAAGCGGCGGATGATGCAGGCCGAACGCGGCATGCAGGAGTTGTTGGAGTCGGTCGATACCGTGATCGTGATTCCGAATGAGAAGCTGCTGGCGGTGGCGAAGGACGCGGGATTTTTTGAGAGTTTCCGGATTGCGGATGACGTCTTGCGGCAGGGTGTGCAGGGGATTTCGGACATCATTACGATTCCAGGTGTGATCAATCGCGACTTCGCGGACGTGAAGACGACGATGGCGGGAATGGGCTACGCGGTGATGGGAACTGCGATGCGGTCGGGCGCGAATCGCGCAGTGGAGGCTGCAATGGCTGCAATGGCTTCGCCGCTGCTTGAGGCGGGAGCGATCGATGGAGCGCGCGGAATCCTGATCAACATCACGGGATCGAGCAGCCTAAAGCTGACAGAGGTGAATGAGGCTTCGAGCATCATTCAGAATGCGGCGCACGAGGATGCCAACATTATCTTTGGCGCGGTGCAGGACGAGACGATGGGTGATGATGTGAAGATTACCGTTATCGCTACGGGCTTCAAGCAGCAGGAGATGCCGCATCGGCGCGAGCGGATGCTGGCGGAGTCGACGCTGCCGACTGTGCGGTACGACGTTCCGATTCAGCCGCGAGTGGCGACGCCGCGACCGGCTTCGCGATTTGCCAGCGAGACGGAGGCGGAACCGAAGCCGATGAATGCGCCGACGGCTGAGGTGAAAGAGCGGACTCCGGTAGTTGGGCCTGTCGCTCCTCCTGAGCTGATTCCGGTGAAGGCGTCTGTGTTTGATGACGATTTTTTCCGAGCTTCTTCTTCGCGCGCGGAGCTAAAGCCCGAGGTAGACGGGACGGAGGTTGGATTGCCGGAGCGGTTCCGGGAGGTGCCTCACCTTAGTGGCCCGGGGCGCGTCCAACCTGAGGAAGTGCATAGCATGACGGAAGAGGTTTTCCCATTGGAATCCTCTGTACGGGTGCCGTCATTTGGAACTTCGGCACCGGCGGTGGATCACGCCGAGCCGGATGAGCTCGATATTCCGGCTTTTCTTCGTCGGGGAAATTGATGTATCTATTGAGATTCCTGTGGGTGTTAGCACAAAAGTGGGACTGCGCTGTCGCATTTAATGGTGTTATATGAAAACCTAGTAAGGCAGCTTTGTGTAGATGGCAGTTGGATTGCAGTCAGATCAAAAAGAGGGATCGCCTTGGCGAAATCGATAAATACTCTAGGCGCAATCCTCTTCGGCCTTGTGTTTGGTGCTGGAGTGGTTGCAAACGGGGCAACGACGACACCTGTCAAGACGACGAAACATCACTCTGCGGGGACGGCGCATGTTGCGACGAAGCTGACGGCTCATGCCGGCACGGCCCATACGACCGCAAAACACGCGGGATCTGCCGCTAAGAATACGACGACGCATACTGTTGCTACGACGAGAGTTGTGCACGCGCGCGGGACCCACGCCACGCTTGCGGTGCGACGGACGCGCTACTATGAGCACTTTTCCGCGAGTTCATTCGCTGACAATCTGACTCTCGGCGATGTGGTTGAGGGCGAGGACCCGGTGGTTCGCCAGGCTGCGATTGAGGCGCTTGGCAATATGAATGGGACGGCCATTGCGATCGATCCTTCGACGGGGCGGATTCTGGCGATGGTGAACCAGAAGCTGGCACTGTCGCGGGGGGCGGAGCCGTGTTCGACGATCAAGCTGACGGTGGCGCTGGCCGCACTTGAAGAGGGAATCGTCCGGAAGGACACTCCGGTGAATCTGGGGGGGCACTATCACCTAACGATGACGGAGGCTCTGGCGCACTCGAATAATCTTTATTTTGAGACGCTTGGCCGGCAGCTAGGATTTGAGCGGGTGAAGCATTACGCCAATGAGTTTGGTCTTGGAGAGCTGGCGGGTTATCACATCCAAGGGGAGCAGCTGGGGACGTATCCGGATGAGGAGTTGCCGGCGGCACTGGGTGGCGTTGGACGGATGTGCTCGTTCGGCGAGAGCGTCTCGATGACTCCGCTGCAGCTGGGGGCGTTGGTTTCGGCGATTGCCAATGGGGGAACTCTTTATTATCTGCAGCATCCCGAAACCGCGATGGATGTTGCGGCATTTGAGCCAAAGGTGAAGAGGACGCTGGACATCGCGCCTTTGATACCGGAGATCTCGGACGGCATGGAAGGGGCTGTGCAGTATGGGACGGCACGGTCTTTGCGAGCCAACTTCAGCGAGTTTCCGGTGATGGGGAAGACGGGGACATGCTCTAACAATGGAACGCGGTTCGGGTGGTTCGGGTCGTATGCCGATACGCCGAATGGGCGGATTGTTACGGTCTTCTTTCTTGAGGGTGGGCGGCCGACGTTTGGACCAAAGGCGGCGGAGCTTACCGGGCAATTTTACCGGGCGCTCTGGGATAAGAGCTATTTCCTGCAAAAGTCTGTGGCTACATCGGGTGGGGTCGTAGGCGCTTCGGACTAGCAGTGGCTGCTTGAACGAGCGGGAATTCGCTCGATGCTCCATGATCATCTGTAACTGAACCTTAGACGCGCCCTTTTTCCTTTGAGAAAAGGGCGCTTTCGCTTGTTCGCGACTCTCAGCGCTCCTCATTGAAAATCTGAATGGAACTGCGTGTGACTCTATGTGAACGCTGCGCGCTTCTTGGCTTGCGCGTGGGAATCGCGTAGAAGGGAGAGATGAAGATTCTCACGGCGGAGGAGATGGGCGCGACGGATCAGCGAACCAAGGAGGATTTCGGGATTTCGCTGGAGTCGTTGATGGAGCGGGCGGGAGGTGCGGTCGCGAGGTTTTGCCTGCGGCACTATGGTGCGGCGTTGCGTGTCACCGTAATTTGCGGCCGGGGAAATAATGGGGGTGACGGGTTTGTTGCGGCGCGTGTGCTTGCGCAGGTGGGCTCGGCGGTGCGGGTGGTGTTGCTGGGGCGCATGGACGAGGTGAAGGGCGAAGCGGCTGTGGCGTTGCGGCGTCTTCGGCGTGAGGCTTCGGCTGTGCATGTGGATGAGGTTGTGGATGAGGCGAGTTTGAATGCGTGTTCGCCGGCGCTCGGAGATGCGGAGTTATTGATCGATGCCGTGGTTGGGACCGGATTTAAGCCGCCGCTGCGAGGTTTGGCGGTTTCTGTACGGGAGATGTTGGAGGGGCTCGATGTGCCGGTAGTGGCTGTAGATCTGCCGTCGGGGTGGGACGCGAATTCGATGGATCAGACGGCTAAGGGGTCGTTTCGGGCAGATGCGGTGGTGACTTTTACTGCTCCGAAGATGGCGCACGTGTTTGGGCATCTGACGCGGAATGAGAGGACTGGAGGGACGTTCGGGCCGGTAGTCGTGGCGGCGATTGGATCGCCGGAGAGTGCGGTTGTTTCGAAGAGCGGGCTGACGTGGGCGGGGTCTTCGAAGGTGGTGTCGGAGAAGGCTCGGGATGTGAATTCCAATAAGGGCAAGTTTGGGCATGTGCTGGTTGTGGGCGGGAGTTATGGGAAGGCGGGAGCGCCCGCGATGGCTTCGCTGGCTTGCCTGCGGAGTGGGGCGGGGTTGGTGACGGCGGCGGTGCCGAAGAGCATCGTGAATACTGTTGCGCGGGTGGCACCGGAGTTGATGATTGCGCCTCTGGTCGAGGGGGCACAGGGTGAGGCGTCGTTGACGAATCTGGATAGGGTGAAGATGGATGCGTTGGTGAAGGGACGTACTGTGGTGGCGGTGGGGCCAGGGCTGTCGACTGAAGGAGATGCTTCTGCGTTTGCGCGGCGGATGGTTGAGAAGATCGCGCTGCCGATGGTGATCGACGCAGATGCGCTGAATGCGTTCGCGGGGCAGATGCAGCCGCTGAATGGCGAGGGGCGCGTGATGGTGTTGACGCCTCATCCAGGAGAGATGGCGCGGCTGGCGGGGATGACGGTGAAAGAGGTTGAGGCGGATCGCGTGGGGCTGGCGCGGCGGTTTGCGACGGAGCATAAGGTGACACTGGTGTTGAAGGGCTGGAGGACGCTGGTGGCGCATCCGGATGGTTCGATTGCGGTGAATACGAGCGGGAATCCGGCGATGGCGAAGGGCGGAAGCGGAGATATTCTGACGGGGATTGTCGCGGCGATGCTTGCGCAGTTTCCGAACGATGTGGCGCGCGCTGTAGAGGCGGCGGTGTATTTGCATGGGCTCGCGGGGGACTTCGCGGCGCGGGCGATGGATGAGCATACGGTACTTGCAACCGATACGGTTACACATCTATCGGATGCGTTTCGTTATCGGGTGACGGATGAGGATGGGTTTGTCTGGATCTGCGGGCTTCGCAGATGAAGGAGAAGCGGTTCAAGACGCGGAGTGAGGCGGGTACTCTGGCGATGGGAGAGAGGGTGACGGAGATGCTCCTGCCTGCTCCGAAGTTGATCGTGTTGCGAGGAGATCTGGGCGCGGGGAAGACAACGCTGGTGAAGGGAATTGCAGCGGCATTGGGTGCGGCGGAGGCCGAGGATGTGACTAGTCCTACGTTTACGTTGGTGCAGGAGTATGTTGGCAAGAAGGTGCGGCTCTTTCATCTGGACCTTTACCGCCTTGAAACTGAGAGGGAGTTTCTGACGCTGGGACTGGAGGAGATGGTGGAGATGCCGGATGCGCTGGTGCTAGTGGAGTGGGGTGAGAAGTTTCCGAGCGTGGTGGAGCGTGCGGATGGGGAGATTCTGATTGAGCATGCTGGTGGGGATGAGCGGATGTTTTATCTGCGGGTGAAGTAAGGTCCATCCAAAAAGCTTCGTTTTGAATTGATCCCTGCAACTGCGGTCTCCATCCGTAGTGTGCAAAGCCTTGCGGCGTTCGCAGGGTTGAAAGCTGAATTTTCATACTTGAGTGCAATCCGATATGTGGCGCTCGACGTTCCCACTGTATCGAGTGCCTGATCAAGGACCGTCTCAACCCATTTGCTCTGAGCAACCTCCTCCTTCCGCATCTCGACAGTAGTTGGGCCCACTTTTCTAAATCGTCAGGTTGCAGCGAACTTCCGTGGCCTTAGGAGGGCCAAGATATGAATCCAAAGAAATTAGTTGAGTCTGCACAGGGCTCCGTTCCGCGTCGTTCGTTTGTAACCCGGGCGGGATTGTTTGGGCTGTCTGCCGCTGCAGCGGCTTTTCTTCCGGGTACACCGCTTCGCGCGGATTCAGACGATCGAGATCTCGATAACCTAAGCGGCGATACGGCGCAGGAGATCTTCACCGCCGCGCTAATTGCGGAAGACCTGGCATCGACGTTCTACTACAACGGGCTGATTGGTCCGGTGATTATGGATCCAAATCTTGCGGGACCGGGTGGATCAGCAAACAATGTGACCTCTGCTGGAAACCTGGGGAACGTGGAATACTTTCAGGCGGCGTTGAGCGAGGAGATTGCGCATGCGAACCTGCTTCGCGCACTGATTGGAAAGACTTCGTCGAGTACAGATCCTGTGCAAACGTTCTACCTGCCGACGGGAACGTTTGATACGCTGGCTGCATTTACTGGGGTACTCGATGCGTTGGAGAATGCGTTCATTGGAGCGTATTTGACGGCGACGATCGAGTTTGCGCAGATGGCGGTTGATGCCAAGGGATATGGGCACCGGCAGCGGGATGCGAACGGAAATCCGTACAAGACAACGGACCTCGAGTATTTCGCGCAGGTCGCGGCGTCGATTATGGGAGTGGAGTCGGAGCATCGCGTGCTCGGGCGAGTTGTCTCGAACACGAATCCGGCTAATAACCTTAACTATGAGCAGACTGATGGGTTGACGTCGGTTTACAACGGGAAGAAGTCGGCGGTGGTTGCGCTGACGCCTTTCCTTGCTCCGGGGCCAGGATTGACGGCGTATTCGTTGCAGACGGCGCTCTCGAATGCGGGGACGGTGTCGATTCCTGCGCAGGGTGGTCCGCCAGCGCCTCCGGTGTATCCGAAGAATCGTGATCACGACTGGTAGTTCGTTCAACACGTGCGAGGCTGACGGGCGCGACGGAATATCGCGCCCGCGGCTTTCAGGCTGGTTGTTTGCGGCGGCCGGTGTAGCGATAGATGGCGCACTCTTCGTCGCCGGTAGAACCGTATTCTTTTTGTTGCGCGATGGCGGCGATGTCGGCGGCGTGATCTTCGGGGGACATGGCGACGGGGCCGAGGAAGAGACGGGTGAAGGCGGGGTGCTGGTCGAGAACTTTGCGGCACTCGGCGTTGACGTAGAGAAGGTCGAAGGCGGGGGGGGCGGTGCCTGTTGTTTTTGCGAAGCGGGATTCGATGTGGCGGAGAAGGAGTTTGAGGACCGGGGCTTCGAAGGGGTGGAAGAGGAAGGCCAGGGTAGGGGTGCGGGGTAGCTCGAAGGTGAGGGCGTCCTGCTCGAAGAGGCGCATGGGAGCGAGGGGTGGGGATGTGGTGTCTGCTGCGTGGGTGGCGAGCCAGTGGTCCAGATTGAGCTGGGCGATGTCGGCGAGGGCGGGGTTGAGCTCGATGCCGATGACCTGATGGAAGCGGAACTCGCTGGCTACGAGCATGGCGCGGCCTTTACCTGCGCCGAAGTCAATGAACGTGTAGTGGTCGATGGGGTGGGGTGGGGTGGTGGCGCGCCAGAGGTCGATGAGGGTGCGGAGGATGCTGGGGGCAACGCCGTAGTAGGCCGTGACGTGGGAGTCGTTGGGGTGGCCGGTGATGAGGTTGCCGGCGGGGATGAGGCCGCTGGTGTCGACGCCGTGGATCTGGTCGAAGGGGTGCTGGGGCGGCTTCGGGGTGGGCATGACGATGATGGGGGCTTTGGGTTTACGGGGCTTCTTCGTCATGGGTATTAGCGGATCTGGATGAGGTTTGGGTTGCCGTCGAGGCCCAGGGTTTTGCGGCCGGTGGGGGTGATGTTGAGCGGGGACCAGACGGGAGTGTTGAGGAGTGTGACGGTAGTGCGGCTGACGGTGTCGAGGCCGGCGAGGCGATTGATGATCTGGGCCTGAAGTTGGGCGTTGGGAGTTTCTTCGGTTTGGGTTGGGGTGAGGGCGATTTCGATTGTGTGTTTTTGTGGGACCCCGGGGATGTTGGCGCCGGGGGCTTCGGGGTCGAGTTTGACTGTGATGGAGCGGATGAGGCCGAGGTCGACGATGTTGCAGGGGAGGACGGGGTCGTAGCAGTCGCGGAGGGCGGTGAGGATGTCGGACTCGGTGAGCATCTTTGTGGATGATAGCGAAGACGGTCGTGCTGCGCACGATGCCCACACATCAGAATCGATGTGTGGGGCACCCACCCCCCATCCCCCGTCAAAAGTGTGCAAAGTCTAGTATCGAAGAGAGTTATAGGTTTGGACTTCCGGCGGGGCGAAACCGGGAGTGATAGGAGGCACGGGATTTGGCGGTGCGATCGTGTCAAGTTTTGAGACTTCGAATCTTTTGTTCGAATCATTTGGTGGCTACGGTTGCGGGGGAGGAGATTTTCGACCATGCGAGGCCGTCGGCGAGGTTTCCGGCGTCGATGAGGGACTGGACCTTCCAGGTTTTGATGTCGATGGCGGCGACTTTGTGGTCCTGGTTGCAGGAGACGTAGGCGACGAGGCCGTCGGGGCGGATGAGGACTTCCTGGGGCTGGGCGGGGACGTCGATGGTCTTGACGACGGCGAGGGTCTGGAGGTCGATGACGGCGACTTTTGAGGATTTGGAGAGGCAGAGGATGAGGTAGCGGCCGTCGTGGGTGGAGGCGCTGCCGTAGCCGGTGCCGGGGAGGTCGATCCACTGTTTGAGCTTGCGGGTGGAGGTGTCGATGACGGCGAGGCGGGGCTTGTCCCAGTCGGAGGTGAAGAGAAGTTTGTCGTCGTTGGAGAGAGAGATGCGCTGGACTCTTACGGCTCCGCCGGCTTCGCCGCCGAGGGGGATGATGGCGACGGTTTTGCGGGTGTCGAGGTCGAGGACGGAGACGCTGCTGGCTCCGACGTTGGTGGTGTAGGCGAAGCGGCCGTCGCGGGAGAGCGCGAACATGTGGGACTCGGGCGCGCCGGTGGGGATTTTGTAGAGGATCTTGAGGGTCTTGGGATCGATGGCGGTGATGGCCTGATCGAGTTCGGTGGAGACGTAGAGGACGTTGCGATGGGTGTCGTAGACGGGGAGGTGGGGACGAACTCCGTGGCCGAAGTCGACGACGCCGGTGATCTTGCGGGAGGGGACGTCGATGACGAGCATCTCGTGACCGTCGGTGCCGGGGCGGCCGACGCCTGCGTCGCCGTAGATGGGAAGGTAGGCGGTGCGGCCGTCGGGCGAAGTGGTCGACTTCGTGGCCGGTGATGCGGTCTTCCTGGAGGGCGAAGGTCTCTTTCGCGGTAGCGGCGTCGATGAAGGAGAGGGTGTGGTCTTTTTGATTGGCGACGAGGAGCGTGCCGGAGGACTGGGCTAACGCTGATTGGGCTGGGGCTGATTGGGCTAAAGCGGCGGGAAGCGCGACGGCGAGAGAGATCGAGAGCAGGCGACCGGTGGAGCGAAGGATATGCATAGGTGGCGAGTTTACATGGTGAGGATTGTGGGGGGGAAGTGAGTCCGCCGACGGAATGTGCAGTGTTTGCCGCCGCGATTCGTTTCCGCCGCTAATCTGCTACACTCACTCTCCATTAGTCTGGATGCGTTCGTTCACGATTCGCAGGTGAGGAGTCGATATGAATATTGTACAAAGTCCACTCACGCTGATCATGACCATCAAGTCACCTGACGATTTTGCTCAGTTGAGTGGCTTGCTTACCAAGATTCAGAGTGCGCCTCCGGATCAGAATCCAATTTGGGTTGCGCTGACAAAGCTGAAGACGGTGCATTTTGCGAGGTTTGTCTTTCTCTCGAACAACACCCAGTTGGCTGTTATCACTACGTACGACGGGGACTTCGATCAGTATATTAACGATTTTATCGATACGATCGGAGACGTCTTCAACGCCCTGCTCGCGCATATGCAGGGCGCGCCTCCTCTGCCGGTGCAGCAGAATCGGGATGCTTTCCTCGCGTATGTAAAGCAGAACGATCTGCGGGGGATGGACCCGTTCTACAGTGCATATCCTACGGCTTCTGTCGTGACTATCCTCGCCGCACTCAACCAGAGCTGACCCAATGGTGCCGCTGGATGATGTGCAGGGGTTGATCCTGCGGAGCTATGGCATGGATTGCGCTACGATCTTCCTGCTGACGCGTGCAAGATGTGGCCGGTGCGCGGCGAACGCTGGGGAGTCTCTCCATCACTCCGGGTACACAGTGGCAGGAGAAGCCTGCGTTTTGCGTGAATGTCGCGCTCACCTTTGATGGACTTGGGGCGCTGGGCGTTCCGCAAGCTTCTCTCACGTCGTTTCCGCAGGACTTCGCGGCGGGCGCGTACAACCGCTGTACACAGGTCGGCGACACGGGGCCGTGCTCTGCCGAGAACTGGGACTACTCGCTTGGTAAGCCAGGACTGCATGCGCTGGTGTTGCTTTTCGCGCAGAGCGATGAGGTTCGCGACGCTCAGACGATCGTGCTTCGACAGACACTGATTGCAAGCGGCGCCTGGTCGGAGGTCGCGACACTTCCGGGCGATGTGCTGCCGGGAAGTGTTGCCCACTTCGGGTATCGGGATGGGTTTTCCCAGCCGACGGTTGACTGCGGGGTGGAGAATCCATTTCCAGACAAGCAGCCTGTTGCGCCGACGGGCGAGTTCCTGCTGGGCTATCCAAGCCAGTTCGACCAGTTCAGCTACCCGGTTCCTGTACCGGACGAACTTGGCATGAATGGAAGCTTTATGGTGTTGCGGATTCTGGAGCAGGATTGCGCGGCGTTCGACGCATTGGTGAATCGGGCCCAGGCGAGCTACGGTATCGACGGAGAGTTGCTGGCGGCGAAGATCATGGGCCGCTGGCGCAACGGAACGCCGTTGAGTCTATCGCCTGACTCTGATTCACCGACGCCGCCGCTGGATACTTCGGCGTTGAATCAATACGACTATGTGCCGACGACTGGAATTCCCGATGCCTTCGACGACCACCGAGGGGTGCGGTGTCCGATCGGCGCGCACATGCGTCGTGGGAATCCGCGGGGATCGACGATTGCGGGCGATGGTGGTTCGCGGCATCGCATTGTGCGTCGTGGAATTCCGTATGGGCCGCCTTATGATCCGTCGAAGCCGAATGATGGGATCAAGCGCGGACTACTCGGTCTGTTTATTGGGGTGAGTATCAAAGATCAGTTTGAGTTCCTGATGTCGGAGTGGATGAATGGAGGCACGTTTGCGCCGGGTATCTATGGCACGACTGATCCGATACTTGGAAATTCGCCGGAGGGACAGAACACGTTTGTGATTCCTCGTGAGAATTCCACGCCCGTTGTGATCTCGAACTTCCCTCGGCTTGTTACCACTCGTGGCTCTGCCTATACGTTCCTGCCCAGCCTTTCGGGCCTGCGTTTTATCGCGAATCTCCAGAAGTAAGCGGCGATGATTCTGAAGTTGGCGGTCACCAGCCGTCCGCGGTGAGATTCGCTCCGGTAAGTGTATGAGGACTCCGGACCGGCGACGAACGCTACCAAGGCGGCGACCTCGTCTACACTAATTTTTGCGTTCGACGAGGTATTGGGCGAGGGATTTGAGTGGGTTGGCGGCTGGGCCGAAGGGCTCGAGGGCGGCGAAGGCGTCGGCGATGAGTTCTTCGGCGTCTTTGAGGGAGTGGTCGATGCCGAAGACGGCGGGCCAGGTGGCTTTGGTGCTGGCGGTGTCCTTGCCGGCGGTCTTGCCGAGTTCTTCGGAGCTTTGGGTCATGTCGAGGACGTCGTCGACGATTTGGAAGGCGAGGCCGGCTTTTTCGCCGAAGGTGCGGAGGCGGCCGATGGTGACGTCATTGGTCCGCACTCGGACCGAGAATGTAGCTGGTCGAACCGAGGCCACGTTTGTCGCAATACGCGAGACCGTAGAGGCCGCCGGAGACGATGCTGGTGGTGATGAGGGCGCCGGTTTTTGCGCGATGGATGGCTTCGACGAGGTCGGCGGTGGGGGCGACGCCTTCGGATTCGATGTCCATGACCTGGCCGCCGATCATGCCGGGCAGGGCCGTTTCGGGTCGCCGACGCGGCCTACGCCGGTGCCGACGGCGAGGGAGATTTCGCGGAGGATGGCGACGGTGGTGGCGGGTGGAGCGGGGAGCTGCGGCGATGGTCTGGAAGGCGAGGGTCTGGAGGGCGTCGCCGGCGAGGATGGCGGTGGCTTCGCCGAAGACGACGTGGCAGGTGGGCTTGCCGCGGCGGAGGTCGTCGTTGTCGAGGGCTGGGAGGTCGTCGTGGATGAGGGAGTAGGTGTGGAGCATCTCGAGGGCTGCGCCTAGGTCGGCTGCGCCTGCGGGGATCTCGCAGGTGCCTGCGACCATCTTGGCGGCTTCCATGCAGAGGATGGGGCGGAGGCGTTTGCCGCCGGCGAAGGTGCTGTGACGCATGGCGCGATGGATGGAGTGGGGGAGAGTGTCGGGTGAGGGCAGGAGGCGTTCGAGGGCGGCATCGGTGAGTTGTGCGCCGGAGAGGAGCAGGGCTTTTACGGTGGAGTCCATCTGATGTTGATGATAAATGAGTAGGGTTCGACCGTGGATTTTCGCGGATGGGTTTTGCTTGGGTCTCTTGCGGGTTAGCGAGAAAAGCAAGATCTACAGCTAGCGATTGGAGCTATGAGGTATTTTCTTGCGGCTAGCGAGAAAAGCAAATGCAGGTCCTTCGACTTCGGCTGCGCCTTCGCTCAGGATGACACTTCCTACATGGAGGTTGACTGCGGGCCTCGCAAGATTCGCGGAGCCTGCGCTTAGGAAGACACTCGCTTGGGTGGTTTGCGGAGGAAGAGGAAGGCGAGGAGCGCGAGGGAGATGACGGAGAGGATGTCGCCTACGGTCTGGTCGAGGGTTTGGGCGTAAGTGATGTCGATGGTGGATGGCCGGGGGAGATGGGGATGGCGATGAGGCCGTCGTCACGATGGATGCGAGTGGCGATGGGGGTTCCGTTGAGTGTGATTTGCCAGGCGGGATAGTCGCGGAGGTTGAGGATGAGGATTTCGGGGGATGGGGGTGTTGAGGGTGAGGTGATTTGGGGTGGGGCTGGGTTGGGAGTTGGTGGGGGCCGGGTGGTTGGGGTCGGTCGAGAGCCAGAAGGGGGGATCGGTGTGGGTGAGGGAGTCGTTGTCGGCGGTGGTGGGGGTGTACTCGTCGGTGGGGTCGGTGCCTGGTGTGGATTGGAAGAGAGCGAGGCGGGCTGCGACGGTGTCTTCGGGGTAGCAGGATTGGTGGAAGAAGCGATAGGCGGGGTAGGTTAGAGCGGCTGGCGATGATTAGGGTAAGAGTGCGGTGGTGATGGGTTTGATTTTGAGTTTGGGTGAGAGCGCAGAGCGATGGCGAGGCTAGAGACTGCGGCGAGGATGGCGAGGAGACGCCAGGGGAATTGCAGGAAGGTGAGTTCGGGGAGCGTGGTTCCAGATGGAGGCGGTGAGGGGGGTGAGGAGGAGGGTGATGGTTATGGTGAGGATGGTGAGAGGGTGAAGAGAGGCTCGGATTCTTGAACGTTGTTCATCCCACCCTTCGCGATGAGACTGCGAAGGATGGGGCACCCGGGTTTTTTGGTTAGATGGAAGAGGGTTAGGGCGATTGCGGTGGGGCGATGAGGATGATGGCGATGAGGGAGGCGGTGTGGAGAACTTGATCGTGGTGGGATGTCGCCGGTGTGGTGGAAGAGGAAGTTGTCCTGGATGCGCATGTCGGGGATGATGGCCATGGCGATCTGGACGTAGCGGCGCTCGTAGGCGGCGGGGAGGATGTAGAAGGCGGCCAGGCCGAGGCCGAGGGTGGTGCCGGTGATGGCTTTGAGGGCTAGTTTGAGTGGTGTTTGGGGGGAGGCTTGGGTGGCTTGGGAATGGGCGGGAGCGGTCGCGCTTCGCGCGATAGCCCATCCTTAGCGCAAACTAGCGCGAAGATGGGGCACCCGGGGTTGTGGCGATGCGAACGACGGCAAGGAGGGCCAGGGCGTAGCAGGACATGACGGCGGCGGGGGCGTTGGTGAGCCAGAGGAGAGCGATGGGGATGGCGATGCGGGGGATGGTGACTTCTTCGCGCAGGATGGCGTGGAGGAGGAGTGGGATCCAGACGGCGGCGAGGAGTTCGGCGTAGGCGGTGCGCTCGTATGCGGTGAAGAGCATGTACGGGTTCACGTGTAGAAGACTGCGGCGAGGAGGGCGGCGTTGGGAGTGGTGAAGTCGTTTGCGAGACGGTGAGGCTGAGGCCTGCGGCGGTGAGGGCGAGCCAGGTGTAGAGCGATGGGGGTCCACGTCCAGGGCATGATGAGGCCGAGGATGGCGCCGATGGTCCAGGAGAGGGGCGGGTAGAAGATGAAGCGGGGTTCGCCGGCGTTGTATGCGGGGGTGTAGGCCCAGTGAGGGTGAAGGTTGCCGTGGGTGAACTGGCGGGCGGCTTCGAGCCAGCTGAGGATGTGGAAGTCGAAGTCGTGGCCGCAGGAGCAGCCGTGGATGAGAGGGGAAGGATGGCGACGAAGGCGGCTAAGGGGATGAGGATGTAGGGTAGCCGTTCGCGTTGCATGGAGTGAGTATCGCAGACGTGGTCGTCAGCGGAGGGGTTTGGACATTTGGAATTCGATTAGAGCGGGATCGTTTGGGTAGGGTTCGGTCCGCCCGGTTTTTGTGAAGCCGAGGCGTTCGTAGAAGGAGATGGCTGGGAGGTTGTTGCTGGTGACCATGAGTTGGAGGGTGTGGGCTCCGGCGCTGCGGGCCCAGGTTTCGATTGCGTCGACGAGGATGCGGCCGGTTCCGGTGCGGCGGTGTGAGGGGGCAACCCACATGGAGACGAGTTCGGCGTGTTGCGGGTTTTGTTGGTTAGAGAAAGCTGGCGGCGATACCGCAGTATTCGCCTTCGTGTGCGAGGTAGCCGATGGAGCGCGGTGTGCAGAGATTGGCGGCGCGTTGTTGCCAGTCGGCGTCGGTGAATTGTGCTTCTCGAGCGTAGGTGCTGCCGAAGGCGCTTGGTGTGTCGCTGAGTGCGCGGAGGCGGACTTCTTTGTAGCTCGATGCCAGAGTGGGAGTGATCTGGTGAAGGACGGCCATAGGTGAAGGTATATGCGAGGCGAAGGTTTTTCCGAGATTCGAATCAGAGCAGGGGGTTTGTAACGATCTTGCCGGTTGCGAGTTTGTAGAACCAGGCGATCGCAAAAGCGCCAAATAGGAAGGAGAAGGCGTAGTCGTGTTTTTGCATGCTCAACTGATACGAGAAGGAAAGACAGGATGAAGAATCCGTGGCTTGCGAAGGCGAAATATTTCCTTCTCGCGACGCGTAAGCGACGAGCAACAAAAGACTCAGGCAGAAGATGATGACGCTGACCAGCATGAGCGGTGTCATGGGAACCCCTCGCATCGACTCATTTTACATAACGGAAAATACATTCATGAAAGGCTAGTGGGCGCCGGCGGGGGCTTTGCCGGGCTTTACTTTTTTGAAGAGCCAGACGATGCCGACGCAGAAGAAGCAGAGGAGGGAGAGCCAGCGGAAGACGTCGACGAAGGCCCAGTTGGAGGCCTGGCGGCCGAGTTGTTGGTAGAGGGTGGTCTGGGCGGGGTGGAGCGGCGTTGGCCTTGCCGAAGGAGCCGGTGAGCGCCTGGTTGCATTGTGGCCGATGCTGTTCTGGAACTGCTGGCCGGTCATGCGGGACGGAGTTGATGATCTCGTTCTGGTGGACGTCGGTGCGGCGGGTGAGGAGGGTCTGGGCGATGGAGATGCCGATGGAGCCGCCGACGTTGCGCATGAGATTGAAGAGGCCGCTGGCGTTGCCGATTTGTTCGTTGTCGCAGGGTGCCGTAGGCGGCGGTGCTGATGGGGACGAAGACGAAGCTGAGGCCGAAGCCGGTGATGAGGATCGGCAGGAGGAGGGTGGTGGGGGAGAGGTCGAGGGTGACGTTGCCGAAGTAGAGGGTGGTGAGGCCGAAGGTGACGAAGCCGAAGGTGAGGAGGTAGCGCGGGTCGACTTTGTTGGACAGGAAGCCGATGATGGGCATGCCCAGATGGCTCCGATGCCGCGTGGCGCGACGACGAGGCCGGCGGTGAAGGCGGTGTAGCCGAGGAGCTCCTGATAGAAGAGCGGGAGGACGGTGACGGTGGAGTAGATGCCGATGCCGAACATGAAGATGAGAATGCAGCCGAGGAGGAAGTTGCGGTCCTTGAGGACCTTGAGGTCGACGATGGTGTCTTTGTGCGTCCAGCAGTGCCAGCGAAGTAGACGAAGGACGATGATGAGGAAGAAGACGGCCCAGCGGATCCAGATGGCGCCGAACCAGTCGTCTTCCTGGCCCTTGTCGAGGATGACCTGGAGGCAGCCGGTCCAGATGATGAGGGCGGCGAAGCCGTAGCGGTCGAAGCGGGGCGACCTTGGCTTTCCTGATGTAGGCCGGGTCGTGGATGAAGCGGTTGATCATGAAGAGGGCGAGGATGCCGATGGGGATGTTGATGTAGAAGGCGTAGCGCCAGGAGTAGGTGTCGGTGAGCCAGCCGCCGAGGGTGGGGCCGAGGACGGGGGCAACGACGACTCCGAAGGCGAAGACGGCCATGGCGGCTCCGCGTTTGGCGGGCGGGAAGGATTCGAGGAGGATGGCCTGGGAGAGGGGCTGGAGGGCTCCGCCGCCTGCTCCCTGAACGACGCGGGCGAGGAGCATGATGCCGAGGGTGGGGGCGGCTCCGCAGGCAAAGCTGGAGACGGTGAAGATGGCGACGCAGGACATGAGGAAGCGCTTGCGGCCGAAGCGGAGGGAGAACCAGTTGCTGGCGGGGAGGACGATGGCGTTGGCGACGAGGTAGCTGGTGAGGACCCAGGTGGCTTCGTCGGTGGACGCGCTGAGGGAGCCGGCGATGTAGGGGAGGGCAACGGAGGCGATGGCGGTGTCGAGCACCTCCATGAAGGTGGCGAGCATGACGGAGGCGGCGATGAGCCAGGGATTGACTCCGTGTGCGGCTTCAGCGGATTGATCTGGAGGCGCGACTGCTGCCGATGCCATGGAAGTAGGGTAACTCTTTCAGAGAGAGGTAATTGTCTACTTATAGAGTGGAAAAGCCGCGGAAGGGATGCTTTCGGGAGAGTGTTGGTTAAACGAAAAGCGACAGCCCTTACGTTCTGGGCTGTCGCTTTGGTTGGTTTGTTGAGGTTATGGTTTGCTCGACGGCAGATGGCCCGCGATTAAACCGACGTTACGAACGATTGTGGCCGTTAGGGATCATCGCCATGGATGCGGTGTGGACCGATCCAAGCTGAAGCCTGCGGGCAGAAGGCGGATGCCGGAGGGCAGGAATCTGGGTTGCGTCCAGGCTCTGGGGAAGCTGGGAGGATTGCGCTTCGGGGAAGGTGTCGGAGACGGCGGGGTTGCTGGAGAGTCGGGTGTTTGAGGGGTTTGAGGCGTTGCAGCCGGCGAATAGCCCGGCGAGGAAGCCGGCGAGGCCGAGGGAGGCAACTTTGATGAGGAGGCGTTTGGTACGGGAAGCAGGCAAGAAGGGCATGAGCTACGCTCCAAGGTGGTTCCTAAGTGGTGCAATGAAGGCAAGCGTACTGGGGGGCATCTGGGACGACAATGACACCTTCGGTGTACTGATTTCAGGTGGGTTCCAGGGCGCTTTGGCGGGGTGAGTGCTGTTGAGGAAATCTGGTGCGCCTGGAATGGGGTGGGGATAGATTTGATGCCTCTATGTTTAGGCAGATGAATGGGTTAGATATTTTTTGATGACGGCAAAGGATTTTGGAATCCGATAGGGGATGAACTGCATCAGAATAGTTGACAGTAAATGACTCAAGATGAGATTCTTGAGAGGTTAAGAAAAAGCTGATGGGCAGTGTGCCCGGAATGGGGATTGAGGATGGCTAAGATCATAGGAATTGATTTGGGAACAACGAACTCTTGCGTGGCCGTGATGGAAGGCGGCGAGGCAAAGGTGATTCCCAACGAAGAGGGTGGTCGTACTACGCCATCTGTCGTTGCGTTTACGAAGAGCGGGGAGCGGCTGGTTGGCCAGGTGGCCAAGCGGCAGGCGATTACGAACCCTGAGAACACGATCTATTCGATCAAGCGTTTCATGGGTCGCCGGCTGAACGAGGTTGGCGATGAGATGAAGATGGTGCCGTACAAGGTGGTTGCGAAGGGCGACAACATCGTTGTCGTCGCGCAGGGCAAGGAGTACACACCGCCTGAGATTTCGGCGATGATTCTGCAGAAGCTGAAGAAGGCTGCTGAGGATTATTTGGGGACTTCGGTGACCGAGGCTGTGATCACGGTTCCGGCTTACTTCAACGACGCTCAGCGACAGGCGACAAAAGACGCCGGCAAGATTGCCGGACTGGATGTGAAGCGCATCGTGAACGAGCCGACGGCGGCTGCGTTGGCGTATGGGTTGGACAAGAAGAAGGACGAGACGATTGCGGTCTACGACTTCGGTGGCGGTACGTTCGACATCTCGATTCTTGAGGTTGGCGAAGGCGTGATCGAAGTGAAGTCGACCAATGGCGATACGCACCTTGGCGGCGACAATCTTGACCAGCGCATTGTGGACTGGCTGATTTCGGAGTTCAAGAGCGAGACCGGGCTTGACCTGCACTCGAAGGGCAACGAGATGGCGCTGCAGCGGCTGAAGGATGCTGCAGAGCGCGCGAAGATCGAGTTGTCGACGGCGCAGGAGACGGAGATCAATCTGCCGTTTATCACGGCGGACGCGAGCGGGCCGAAGCACCTGGTGCGGAAGCTGACGCGTGCGAAGCTGGAGTCGCTGGTGGACGATCTGCTGCAGCGGTCGATTGGGCCGTCGAAGCAGGCGATGAAGGATGCCGGCGTTGATGCGAGCAAGATCGACGAGGTCGTGCTGGTTGGCGGTCAGACTCGTATGCCGAAGATTCAGCAGCTCGTCAAAGAGCTGTTCGGCAAGGAGCCGCATAAGGGTGTGAACCCGGATGAGGTCGTGGCGATCGGTGCGGCGGTTCAGGCCGGCGTGCTGGCCGGCGAGGTGAAGGACTTGCTGCTGCTCGACGTGACTCCGCTGACGTTGTCGATTGAGACGATGGGCGGCGTGGCGACGGCGATGATCAACCGGAATACGACGATTCCGACGAAGAAGACGGAGACGTTCTCGACGGCGGCTGATTCGCAGACCGAGGTTGAGGTTCATGTGCTGCAGGGCGAACGGCCGATGGCGGCGCAGAACCGGACGCTGGGCAAATTCAAGCTGGCTGGAATTCCTCCGGCTCCGCGCGGCGTGCCGCAGATCGAGGTCACGTTTGACATCGATGCAAACGGCATTCTGAATGTGACAGCGAAGGACAATGCGACGGGCAAGGATCAGAAGATTACGATCACGAGCTCTTCGGGCCTGAGCAAGGAAGAGGTTGAGCGGATGGCGAAGGATGCCGAGGCTCATGCCGCTGAGGATAAGGAGCAGCGCGAGGCGGTTGAGGCGCGCAACGGGCTGGACTCGATGGTTTACAACGTCGAGAAGATGCTGAAGGATGCGGGCGATAAGGTCGCGGCTTCGGATAAGACCGAGGTCGAGACGGCGCTGGCTGATGCAAAGACGACGCTTGCGGGCACGCCGAGTGCGAGTGAGCTTAATTCGTCGAAGGAGCGTCTAACCACGGTGAGTCACAAGCTCGCCGAGGCGATGTACAAGGCGACTGCGGCTTCAGCGACGGCAGATGGCGCGTCGGCTGCGTCTGCAACGCAGGAAGAGCCGAAGAAAGACGAAGGCGTAATTGACGCAGAATACGTCGACGTGGACGAAAAGAAGTAAGGGTAATCCATACAAGTTGTATGGACGTATCTAAAGGAGGGGGCGTTCCTATAAGGGTGCCCCTTCTTTTTCAAACTGGGGTAGGTGGAATGCCGTGTAGAGTGCGACATATCACCTAGAAAGGTGTTGAAGTGAATAGCAGCGAAAGGGACGACAAGTACGCGGATTTGCTTTGGCTGGAGAACCTGGAACTCAATCGATTGCTTGGAGGTAAGGCGATGACCGAGACAATGTGGAGATGTGACCAGGTACGCGCGGGACGGCTGTACAACCGGATGATGTTCGACACGCGTGAAGAGGCCGTGCAGTTTATGCAGCGCATGCAGCAGATGGAGCCTGATCAAATGTTTTCGATTGAGGCAATTGAAGCGCGGCAGGTTTGGAATTAGTTTCCTGTACGGTTCTCTCTAACTGGATTGATTAGATTTTGAGACGGTGGCGACGGTAGTTCTGGTTTAACCAGTGCCGTCGCCATTGTTTTCTGTTTTTGAGGAGCGGTTGGAGTTATGCCAGAGGGCAATGAGATTCATCGGTGGGCCGAGAGACATGCGGCGGCGTTTGCCGGTAAGAAGGTGCGGGTGGATGGGCCTCAGGGACGGTTTAGGGATGCGGATGTAATTGACGGACGAAAGTTGCAGCGGGTGATGGCTGTGGGGAAGCACCTGGGCTACGACTTTGGGAAAGACCGGATTCTGCATGTTCATCTGGGGTTGCAGGGGGACTTTACGGAGGGATCGGGTCCGCTGCCTGCGGTTCGCGGGGCGCTGCGGCTGCGGATGTGGAATGCGGAAGCTGTGAAGAAAGCTGCCGGACCGGATGCGAGCAAGCCGCATCGATGGTATTCGGAGGACGATGGGTCGGACAATCTTGCGCCGGAGAAGGTGGCGTGGGTTGAGTTGCGCGGGCCGATGGATTGCTCGATTTATTCGCAGGAGATGTGGGAGACGCTGCTGAAGAGGTTAGGGCCTGATCCACTGAACGGCGATGGGGCCGAGAAATTTGTGGAGAGGGTGAGCAAGAGCAAGAAGACGATTGGTGAGTTGTTGATGGATCAGACGGTGTCGGCTGGGGTGGGGAATATCTTTCGGGCGGAGCTGTTATATCGGGCGAAACAGAGTCCGTTTGTGGCGGGACGCGAGGTAGCGGAGACCACGTTGCGGTCGATATGGAGAGAGGCGGGGGTGTTGATGAAGGCGGCGATGGTCGATCGGCGGATTGTGACGACGAAATCAAAGGATCGGCCGCATAAGAAGGGGCAGGCTCTGAAGGAAGAGGCGCACTATGTGTATCGGAGGCAAGGCAAGCCTTGTTTTGTGTGCGGGACTAAGATTTTGACGAAGGTGATGGCGGGCCGGAATCTGTTCTGGTGCCCGGTTTGTCAGGCGGCTGCTTAGTATTTGTGGGTTTCGAGGTGCGGAAGAGCCGCGCTGGTTGCAGAATAGAAAGAAGACTATGGCGACACAGACGAAAGATTATTACAGCACGCTGGGCGTAAAGAAGACGGCGACGGCGGATGAGATTCGCAAGGCGTTCCGGAAGGCTGCGCGGAAGTATCACCCGGACGTGAATCCGGGCGACAAGAAGGCGGAGGAGAAGTTCAAAGAGATCTCCGAGGCGAATGATGTTCTGAGTGACGAGAAGAAGCGGAAGATCTACGACCAGCTTGGGTTCTACTCGGACAACATCGATCCGGCTGCAGCGGAGGCGGCGGCGCGGGGCGGGTATGGGGGCGGCGGTTCTCACCGTGGCTACACCACGCAGACGGGTGGGCGTGCGGGGCAGGAGGTTCCGTTCGACTTTGGCGGCTTCGACTTCTCTGATTTCCAAGGTGGTGGGGGGCGCGCGGAACAACAGGCGGGCGGGGGATTTGGCGGGAGCTTCAAGGATATCTTCAGCGGAATGTTTAATGGCGGGAAGCAGACCTCGCGTGGACCTCAGCCGGGAACGGATCTTGAGTACCAAGTGAGTGTGGACTTTTGGACTGCGGTGCGCGGGGGGATTGCGCGGCTGGAGATTCAGCGGCAGGAGGTCTGCCCGACGTGCAAGGGCAAGTCGACCACGGGCGGCAGTGTGGAGTGCCCGGAGTGCCATGGTTCGGGACAGGTGACGCAGATGGGCGGGCGGATGAAGTTCAATATCCAGTGCCCGCGATGCGGCGGCACAGGGAAGGTGCAGAACGAGTGCCCGACGTGCGATGGCGAGGGTGTGGTGATCAAGCGGGAGCCGCTGGAGTTTCGCATTAAGGCGGGAACGCGTGATGGGCAGAGGATTCGGCTGGCGGGGAAGGGAAATGCCGGAACGAACGGCGGGGCCGCGGGCGATTTGTTTTTGATTATCAAGGCGGGGACGCATCCGGTGTTCACGCGGAGCGGTGATGATATTTATGTAACCGTTCCGGTTACGATGACCGAGGCCGCTCTGGGCGCGAAGATCGATGTGCCAACGATTGATAGCCATGAGGGCGGGGCGCGGACGCAGTTGAAGATTCCACCGGGGACGCAAACGGGTCAGAAGCTGCGGCTGCGGGAGAAGGGTGTGCCGTCGGCGTCGAAGGAGGGCGCGCGGGGAGACCAGATTGTTGAAGTGAAGATCGTGGTGCCGAAGGTGCAGGACGAGCGGAGTAAAGAGATACTGCGTGAGTTGGCGAAGTTGAATCCGGAGGAGCCGCGGGAGGGTTTGTTCGCGGCTGTGTGACGACGGATGCGTTACTGCGGAGGTTGGCCGTCTGATGCGCAAGAATTTGATCCATGCATCCTGTCTCATGTGTATTTTATCGGTGATCTGTGGCGCACAGACGCCCCACACAGAGAGCCCTGCTGGCCGACGACTTACGGAGTGGTTGGCAGCTTACGATGGCACGAGTTGGGATAGTTACCGCGAATTTCTGCGGGAGAACTTTGTTGCGCCTCCGGGTCGCGGCTTTCAAGATGTTGCATTTCGGGATCTCACGGGGGGCTTTGACCTCAAGAAGATCGAAGAGGAGACCCCAACTAAGGCGACGGCACTCGTGGCGGAGCGGAACTCCGATGGGTTTGCGAAGCTCACGGTTGAGGTCGAAGCGGCAGAACCACATCGCATTCTTAAGTTGGAGATGCCACGGGTTGAGCGGCCGGCAGAGTTTGCGCTGCCGCAGCTCAATGATGATCAACTTATTGCCGCTTTGGGGAAGAAACTGCAGGAAGTAACGGCAAGTGGCAGGTTTTCAGGGGCCGGTACTTTTGGCCAAAGACGGTAAGACCCTCTTCGCTCAAGCGTATGGGCTGGCGGACCGAGAGCGCCATATTCCGAACACACTGAATACGAGATTCTCGATTGCTTCCATGAACAAGATGATAACGGCTGTTGCGATCATGCAGTTGGTACAGGCGGGGAAGCTGGGACTCGATGATCGCTTGGGGAAGTATCTAACGACTTATCCAAATAAAGAACTAGCCGAAAAAGTAACGATTGGCGAGTTGTTGACCAACACGGGCGGGACAGGCGACATCTGGGGGCCGGCGTTTGATGAACATCGTAAGGAACTCAATACGCTGCAGGACTACGTCAATCTCTATGGCAGTCGTGAGCTCAGATTCGAGCCGGGCAGCCGATGGGAGTACAGCAATTATGGATTTATTCTGCTCGGCCTGGTGGTCGAGAAGGTGAGCGCTAAGAGCTACTACGACTATGTGCGTGAGCACATCTACGAGCCGTCGGGGATGGCGTCGACTGGATCAGAGCCGGAAGATCGAACGGTTGCGGGAGGTAGCGTACGGTACACGAAGATGGGAACACCCACCTGGCATGCAGTCACAGAGACGCCCATCTGGGGGACTTCGGCTGGAGGAGGATATTCAACTGTGGGGGACCTACTCAAATTTGCCAATGCACTTCAAGCGAACAAGCTATTGAATGCCAACTATACGAAATTACTCACGACGGGTAAGGTAGCGGCGCCATTTGGATTTGACGCCTACGGATTTGGAGTGCAAATCTTCAACGGAAATCAGTGTTTTGGTCATAACGGGTCGGGTCCGGGAGTGAATGGCGATCTTGAAATTTGCAGGGATGCCAACGTTACTTTTGTCGCGTTGACGAACATGGACCCTCCCGCGGCAGAGCAGGTCAGCCAGTTCGTTCTCGATCGGTTGCCGGCGTCAAAGCGATGAGTTAAGCGGTGCGAGCTAGCCTCGTCTGTAAAACGGCGAACGACTAGCTCTCGTCGGGGCTGATCTTCTGTTCGAAGATTGAGTCTGCGGAGTAGGCAGAGACTTTGAGCGTGAAGCCGAGGGTGAGCTGGTCGACGGAGGATGGCTCGGGCAGGAGAAGGTGGTTGGCGAGGCTGGCCAGGTATTGGGTGGTTTCTGGTGCGATGCCGGCGATGCGGGCGGCTAGCCAGGCTTGCGGGGTGATGGTGATCTCGGCGCGGCCGGCGGCTACCGCGCTGTAGATTTTGTTCGCGGCGTGGCGGACTGAGGCGGCGAGGATGGGAGTTCTGGCTGCGAGGGTAAACCAGCGCTGCTCTTTTTTGGTTTGGCCGGTGTAGTCGGCGTGGACTTCGCCGCCGGTGCGCATGAGGCCGGGGCAGACGGTAGTGACGCGAATGCCCTTGTGGCGGAGTTCGGCGTGGAGGCCTTCGGAGAAGCCGACGAGAGCGAATTTGCTGGCGACGTAAGGGAGCAGGTGGGGTACGGCAAACTTGCCGCCGATGCTGGCGATGTTCACGATGGCGGCGTCCCCGTGGGCGGGGTCGCGACGGAGGAGATGAGGGAGCGCTGCGTGCGTGGTGTGGAGGGCGGCGAAGAAGTTGGTGGCCATGGCGCGGCGGTAGGCGGCGATGGGCTGGTTTTCTACGGGGCCGACCTCGATGATGCCGGCGTTGTTGATGAGGACGTCGATGCGGCCGAAGTGGCCGACTGCGTGATCGATGAGCATGGCGGCCTGGGCGGCATCGGTGAGGTCGGCGGGAATGAGAAGGACGTCGTCGGGGGACTCGATGGCGCCGCAGTCGAGGAGGGTGTGGCGTGCGGTGACGAGCTCGTCAAGGTCGCGGGAGGCGAGGACAAGTTTGGCTCCGGCGCGAGCGTAGCGCTGGGCGAGGGCGAGACCGAGGCCGCGGGAGCCTCCTGTGATGAGAACAATCAGGCCGGGGCGCCGCGTTGGCGGCTTCGATGTGAGGGTGTATGCGGCGGCAGCGGCGAGGAAGCCGGTGAGGATCTGCACGGTATGGAGGGCGGCTCTGGATTTGGCGCCGATTTTGGCTGTGGTCTTTTTCATAGCTACCAGTGAGATGCATCTGTGAGGATAGCTGAGTTTGTTTGACGTGCGTATGTGTGGAAGAGCTAGACTTTGGATGAGATAGTCGGGGCAGAGGTTAGGGCAGGGGTCTAAACATGGCTACAAAGCGGAAGACAAAGGGCGCGTACATGATTTCGTCGGTGGCGGAGATGTATGAGATTCATCCGCAGACGCTGCGTTTGTATGAGCGGGAGGGTTTGCTGCGGCCGTCGCGAAGTGAGGGAAATACTCGGCTTTATACGGATGAGGATCTGGAACGGCTGGAATTTATTTTGAACCTGGCGCGGGATCTCGGCGTGAACATCGCGGGAATTGCCATTGTGCTGCAGATGCGGGAGCGAATGGAGGAGATGAACCGGCAGATGCAGGGGTTCGTCGACTATGTTCGTACGGAGATGTTGACGCGGATGCAGCACCAGCAGGAGCCGGGTACGGGATTGGTGCCGATGCGGAGGCAGGTGGTGGTGCCGCTGAAGGTTGCTGCGGTTAAGGTGACTCGAAAGAAGTAGGGCTACGGAAGGGTGTTCGCTGCGCAGCGAAAGCCTACGTTGCGGTCCTGCAATGGTATCGAGCGGGGTTTCGCGGTTGGGCGCGCGCAGATCGCGTGAGATGTTGTAGAACGAACCGTCCTTCATGATGCGGCGCTTTGGGATCAACGGGAAAGGGATCCTGGATCCACTCCCATACATTGCCGAGCATGTCGAAGAGTCCGTAGGAGTTGGGCTGCTTTTGCGCGACGGCGTGGGTCATGTCGTTGCTGTTGCCGTCGAACCAGGCGATGTGATCGAGGCTGCCGTATCGAGGTTGCTGGAGTTTGCCGAGGGCGGAGTACTCCCACTCGGATTCGGTGGGCAGGCGCATCGCGATCTTGTTGCAATAGGCGGTGGCGGCGTACCAGTCGACTTGTTCGACGGGACGGTCTGGACCGAGATAGCGGCTGGGATTTGCGTTCATGACGCGCTGAAATGCGGATTGGGTCACTTCAGTCCGGCCGATCCAAAAGCCTTTCGCGATGACGGTCTTCTCGCGAGGCCGCTCGCGGCCCATGCACTCTTCGTCGTCAAGATTGCAGCCGGTGAGGTAGGAGCCTGGAGGTATCCATACGTAGGCGAGATGATCGTGAGGATTGGTCTTCGGTCTGATGAAGAAGAAGGCAGCGAGAGCGACGCAGGAAGCTGCGATGATCCACGCGATTCGCTTTATCCGCGGGGCGGATGCGGCAGTTGGAGATCGCAAGCTTTTCTCCCTTGAGACGGGATTATCTCATCGGATTGGGAGAGAGTGAGTTGCGATAAACTTATGATTTGATGCGGATGTAAGGGTGATATGGATCTGCTGCTCCAGATATTGTTTTGGGTCGCGATGAGTGGCACGGTGACCTCTACCATCTATTGCGTGATGGCGATTGCGGCAGCGGTGCGTTTTGGATTACAGAAGCGGCGCGAGGATCGTGCGGCAGCGACATTTTTGCCGCCGGTGAGCATATTGAAACCGCTGCATGGGATGGAGCCGGGGCTGGAGCGGAACATCGAATCTTTCTTTGAGCAGGAGTATCCGGAGTTTGAGTTGCTGTTTTGTGCGCGGCACGAAAGCGATGAGGGACTGCGGCTGGCGCGGCGTGTGGGAGAGCGGTATCCGCAGGTGGATGCCCGGTATGTGACGTGTGGAGAGCCAACGCCAAAGTTCCATAATGCGAAGGTGTATTCGCTGGCGAAGCTGGATTCGGTGGCGAAGAATGGCTTGTACATTACGAGCGATGCGGATGTGAGGGTGACGAAGGATTATCTGTTGCGCATGGTGCAGAACCTCAAGGATCCGCGAATAGGGCTTGCGTCTTGTGTGTATCTGGGAACGACGGACCGCGGGGCCGAGGCTGGATTTTCTTCTCAGCTCGATGCGGTGGGCAAGAGTGTGGAGATGACCTCGGGTGTGCTGGTGGCGGACATGCTGGAGGGAACGAAGTTTGCGCTGGGGGCCTCGATGGCGGTGCGCAAGGAGTCGTTTCAAAAGGCCGGTGGGTTCGAAGAGCTGGGGCAGTTTTATGCCGATGATTTTGTGTTGGGAAATCGATTGGCGATGCAGGGCGTAGGGGTGCGAATGGCGACGCACGTGATCCGGTTGATGGTGCAGGATACGCCGTTTGGGCTGTCGTTTCGAAACCAGCTGCGGTGGATGCAGAGCACACGCCGGTCGCGGCCGTTGGGGCACTTGGGGTCAGGGCTGACGTTTGCCATGCCGTTTGGTGTGCTGGGGCTGCTGTGGGGGTTGCTGAGCGGTCATGAAATGATAGGTGTAGTGTGGTTTACATCGTTAGTTGTGAACCGGTGGTTGCAGGCTGCGGCGATTTTGCTGGTGATGGGAGAAACAGCCTGGTTGCGAGGTATGTTGCTGTACCCACTGCGCGATCTCATCGGAAGTGTGCTGTGGCTTGGCAGCTACGGCGGGGATAAGTTTTACTACCGGGGCAAGATCTATACGTTAAAGGATGGCGGCCGAGTGGAGGAACCGCAGTAGCGAAGGGAATATATACGGAACCTCTGGGGTTTGAAGGCGTCCAAGTAGGATCGACTGAACGATGTATGATCGCGATTTCCCTAGAGTAACGGGAGATTGGCGAGTGAAGACGGCGATTGTCCAGGCTGGCGAGTTCGGTAGTGAGTTGGAGGTTGTTGATGTCCGCGATGCATTGGGGACTCTTGACGATCGGATTGTTCGGTCTGATCACATCAAGCGTCTTCCTTGGAATGGTTTTGATCGGGGCTGTGAGATTTCGGCGTAACGCCGTGCGGGAGGATTTGCGCCTGCGAGAGCGTCCGGAGTACCTACCGGCGATCAGCCTGTTCAAGCCGTTGCATGGTGACGAGCTGGGGCTTGAAGCAAATCTGCGGACATTTTTCGAGCAGGATTATCTGCGGCATGTAGCGGCGGCTGGCGGCGATACAACGAAGAGCGGCGTGTCGCGGGTGGAGTTACTGTTTTGCGCGCGCACCGATGCCGATGAGGGGTTGGAGATTGCGAGGCGGGTCGCCGCGGAGTATCCGGACGTAACGGCGAAGTTTGTGACGAGTGGGGCTCCCTGGGCCGCGAATGCGAAGGTCTGTTCGCTGGCGGCGATGGCGAAGGTAGCGAGTCATGACCTGTGGGCGATCAGCGATAGCGATGTGCGCGTGACGCCCGATTATCTGCGCCGGATCGTGATGCCATTTGCCGACGAGCAGGTTGGATGTGCGACGTGCCTCTATCGCGGCGTGGTGATCAAAGGTGGTTTCTGGTCGCAGCTTGAAGCGGTGGGGATGACGATCGAGATGAGTTCGGGCATCTGCGCAGACACCTTGATCGAGCCGGTGCGGTTTGCGCTGGGGCCGACGATGGTGACGCGGCGGGTTCGAGTGGAGGAGATCGGTGGGTTCGAGAGTATTGCAGAGTACTGCGCCGACGACTTTGTGCTGGGGAACTGGATTGCGAAGAACGGGCACAAGGTGGTGTTGAGCGGGCACGCGATCGACCACATGGTGCTGCAGGGGGGCTTTGTCGATTCGATTAAGCACCAGGTGCGGTGGATGAAGAGCACGCGGTTCTCGCGCCCGAGAGGACACCTTGGCACCGGCCTAACCTTCGGTGTTCCGTTCGGGGTGATGGCGTGGGCTGGTGCGTTGATGCTGGGGATGCCGGTGCTGGGATGGTGTGCGCTGCTGGGCAGCGTGCTGGGGCGAAGTCTGCAGGCGTGGGCGGTGGGTAAGTATGTGGTTCAGGAGAAGCGGATCGGGCTGGCGATGACGTTGTTTCCGCTGCGCGATCTGCTTGGTCCGCTGATCTGGCTGCTGAGCTATGCGAGTAGAAGGATTCAGTGGCGGGGCGAGGGGTATGAGCTAGTGGATGGTGGCAAGATGCGGCGCGCTGCGGGCTCGATAAACTCATTTGCACCGAGCCAGCTTGCTTCGGATGTAGGACGCCTCCAGCGTGATCTAGTGGTTGACGAGGATGGTTTTGCCGCCCGAACTAGCGAGGGTGTGAACCGCGCCGTAGGGAGTTAAGTCGGCGGCGCGGGTTGTGGGGTTGTAGGTGAAGAGGAAGATGTGTTGCGGGCTTGCCCAGAGCTGGCGGAGGGTTTCCTCGGTTTCGAAGACGTGGGGAGAGTCAGGCCAAAAGCTGCCGAACCAGAGGCCGTTAACGCGGCCGTCGATGAGGTGGACCTGCTGGCCGGTGTAGAAGATCAGAGTCGAGCCGGCGGTGAGCTCGCCGTCAATGATGATGAGGTCGTCGGGGTTGGCGTGGTTCTTCTCGGCGCTGTTGATGGCCAAGGCGAGGTTCTTTGAGCCGAGGATGGGGTAGAAGCGGGCGAGGCCTTCGTGCGCGGCCAGCAAAATGACAGTCATGAAGGCCGCAAGGGTGAGGTTTGCGGCATAGGTACGGCTTCCGCGCCGCAGGAGATAGCTTCCGAGACCAATGCCTAACATTCCGAGAGCGGTCGCGACGAGGGGGCCGCGAAAGAAGCCCATCGCGGCTGCGGTGAGGTCGGTGACGTGGCTGAGAGAGAGGTTGTAGGCCTCGGTGCTTCCGGCCATGGCGAGGAGGGACACAATGTCCGTGCCGGGGGGAACTGAGGCGGCGGTGAGGGCGAAGTATCCGCAGATGATGGCGACAAGGGTGGTGATAGGGACAAGGGCGTAGAGGTGCCACTTGAGGATGCGGCTTTTGGCGTGGTTGTCTGTGTTGGTGGAGCTGTCGGCGCGGGCGAGGATGGCGCCGATCATGAGGGCGAGTGCGGGGAGCGCGGGGAGGCTGTAGTACTCCTGACGGTTGGAGAGGGTGAAGAAGCCGAGGACGAGGAGAGCCCAGAGGAGAAGGGACAGAGAGGATTCGCGGTCGCGAGCTGTGGCGATGCCGCGGTTGCGGAGGAGTTGGAATTGATTTGCGATGGAGGTGGGGAGGAAGACGGCCCAGGGCATGATCCAGATGACGAGATAGAGCCAGAAGAGCCAGACGGGGGTGAGGCCGTAGTCGTGGGGGATGCGTTTGGAGAGAAAGCGGGCGATGTGCTCGTTGTAGAGATAGAACCAGGCCCAGCCTCCAGTTGCGGGAAGACCCATGCCGGGTGGGAGTGCGATGGCCGGATTGCGGAGGGTTGCAAGGATGTGCCATGGGGCAGCGATGACGAGGAAGACGGCAGTGCTTGCGAGGAGGTGGAGTTTGAGGAGGAGATGGAGTTGTTTTGTGAGGGCGAGGTAGAGGAGGACGAAGGCTATGGGGAAGACAAGTCCGACGAGGCCCTTGGTGAGGACGTTCAAGGCCATCACGGCGGCGAAGGCGAGGCAGGGGAGTAGAGCGGATTTTTGCCGGGAATGAATGCGGTCGAGTGCGATGAGGAAGAGGTGGACGGCGAGCGTCATCCAAAGAGCGAGGAGGATGTCCGGAATGTAGAAGCGGGTGTAGAGATAGGGGCCGATGCTGGTTGCCAGGGCGAGAGCAGCGTAGAAGCCTCCGCGGTCGGGGCTTGTGTTGGGAGAGACGGCGCAGAAGAGGCGGATGCCGAGCGCGTAGGTGCTGAGTAGAAGCGCGAGGACGGCCAACGCGAGGGGAAGGCGTGCGGCCCAGTCGTGGATGCCGAAGAGATGCATTGAGCCGGCGGCCATCCAGAACATGAGTGGCGGCTTGTCGAAGAAGCGGATGCCGTTGATGTAGGGAGTGACGTAGTCGTGGCGTTGCATCATCTCGCGTGCGATCTCGATGTAGACGGAGTCGACATCGTCGAGTAGGCCGGGGTTGAAGAGGCCTCCGATCTGGAGGACGAACCAGGCGAGAACGAGAATGGCGATGGAACGGGGGTTCCAGCGGCGAGGTGCGGGTTGGGTGTCAGGTGTCAGGTGTCAGTTCTCGATTTTCAGTTAGTCTGGTCTCAGTTTTCGGTGATCGATTTTGACTGAGAACTGATCACGGAGATCTGAGAACTGTTCTTGTCGAGTGGCCGGTCGGTGTAGAGGGCTTTGCCGGAGCTTTCCTTGAGGAGGATTTTGTGATCTCCGAGGAGGTGGTCGACTTCGTCGCGTCTGCCGATGGGGACGAAGAGGATCTTGCGGTCGCCTTTGCCCCAGACGTTCAGCAGATCTTTCGGGGTTAGGAAGATGGGTGGGGCGTCGGGGAAGGTGCCGCCGAAGAGCATTGAGGTGGAGCGGCCATCGACGAGGGAGACGTCGCGGCCAAGATAGAAGGGGATAGAGGAGCCGAAGGCTTGATCGCCGTAGAGGAGAACCTCGTTCTGGCGCGAGATGGATTGGCTGGCTTCGAGGTGCTGGACGGTTTCGGCGAAGCTCTTTGAGGAGAGCATGGGGGCGAAGCGGGCGAAGGCGATTTGAGCGGCGATGAAGAAGAGAGCTGAGGTGAGGGCGATTGTTGTCGTCGCGGCGATGTGGCGGTGACGGGAGCGAAGGAACCATGCGATCGCTGGTCCGAAGAGAAAGGCAACGGTAGCGAGGATTGCGGGCAGGCGTAGAGCGGCGAAGCTGGGGCCGGTGAGGTCGAAGAGGGCGGACATGGAGAGTGTGTAGTCACCGACGCCGCGATGGGCGAGGAGTTCGCCAATGTCGGGGACGAAGGGAAGGTGGCGCGAAGTCCATAAGCCGTAAGCGAGGGTGAGAGCGATGGCGACGCCTAGGACGGTGAAGGCGGCGTGGGCGAAGTTGATCCAGCGGCGGGAGGACTTTGCCTGCGAGTCGGGGCCGGAGTAGGTGTTCTCTGCGTTTGTAAGGGAGGCCGTGAGGAGAATCAGGAGTGGGAGGTAGGCGGGGAAGGTGTAGTACTCCTGATTGGTGGAGAGAGAGAAGAAGACGAGGACGAGTGTGGCGAAGAGGGTGAGGAGAAGGGTGGTGCGTTGCGAGTATGTGGATGTCAGCAGGAGCGGTGTGCCGTTGGGGGATTTGAGTTGACGTTGGTGAAGTTCGAACGCGACGAAGCCGAGGAGTGCGACGAAGACGGTGAAGAGATAAGGAATGTGGACGGTGTCGCGCAGGAGAACGCCGACGATGACGACGGCGAAGGGTTGCCAGTAGGTGATGCGGTTCGCTATGGGGTTGGCGTTGTTGAAGCGGCTGAAACTGGCGGATGCCTGACGGAAGAGGACGACGCAGAAGAGAGACCAGGGGAAGAGCCAGACGAGATGGAGGCTCCAGTAGAGGTAGGTTGGGAGCTTGTTGTAGTCCATCGGGTAGCGGCGGCCGAGGAAGCGGAGGAAGTGCTCGTTGACGAAGTAGAACCAGAAGAAGCCGTGGCCGTCCATGCCGCCGGTGTTACGAAGGCCGGCGAGGATGTGCCAGGGAGCGGCGATAAGTAAGAAGAGAAGTGGGCCAGTGAACGGTTTGAGGTTGCGCCACTTTTTGTATTCGCCGCTGAGGATGAGGAAGGCGACCGCGGTGCCGAAGAAAAAGATGAGAGCGACGAGGCCTTTGGTGAGGACGGCGAGGGCGAGCGCAGTCCACATTGCGTATGGGTAGAGGTTGCGGGAGGAGAAAGAAAATGCAGGTCCTTCGGCTGCGGCTGCGCCTTCGCTCAGGATGACACGTTCGTTCTGGTGGGAAGCAGGTCCTTCGACTCGCGCTCCGCGCTCGCTCAGGATGACAGCTTCTTCTCTTGAAGAGTTTTCTGAGGAATTCAGCGATTCGAGGAAGCAGTAGATGGCGGTGCAGAGGAAGAGAGAGAGCAGGATTTCGGGGATGAAGTATCGGGTGAAGAGAAAGATGCCGACAGAGGTGAGGGTCGCGAGACCGGTGTAGAAGGCGGTTCGGGGGCCGAAGGCTTGGCTGGCCCAGCGGAAGCCGAGAAGCGCGAGGAGGAGAACTCCGATGGCCTGTGGGAGGTGGGCGGCGAAGGTATTGAAACCGGAGACGCGGAAACTGAGGGCGACGAGCCAGTAAGGGAGCGGCGGTTTTTCGAGATAACGGATGCCGTCTACGCGGAGGGTGACGAGATCTCCTGTGAGGGCCATGTGGCGGGCGGCGCTGGCGTGAGTGGCGTCCGCGTCGTCGAGCAGGGGCGGTGCGAAGAGTGAGGCGAAGAAGATGAGGAACCAGACGCCGGTGAGGATGAGCAGGGCGGCGGAACGGCGAGGAGCGCTGGTGTCGAGCGTGGCCGGGCGTGGAACTGGTGTTTCGAGGAGGGTTTGGTTGATCATGAGCTAATAGTGCTCTTTCAGCATAAATGGCTTAGACGGTAGTTCGCTCGCGGGGGACAGGATGCATGTCGATGGATGGCTGGGGATGTAATCTGCTGAAAGCGGATTTTTTCCGATCGAGGTGGTACCAGGAAGATGCCTACGTTTGCCGCGGTGGATATTGGGTCGAATTCGTGCCGGTTGAAGATCGCTACAGTACACATGCACCGGTTAAAGACGCTGCACGAGGACCGCGAGGTTACACGGCTGGGAGAAAGTGTTTTTCAGACGGGGGTGATCTCGCCTGAAGCGATGGCTGCGACGATTCGCGCGCTGAAGCGGTTTCACAAAGCGGTGCAACTGCATGTCGTCGATAAGGTTCGCGTGGTGGCGACGAGCGCGATGCGGGATGCGAGGAACGCGGCAGCGTTTACGGAGTGGGTGAAGGCGACGACTGGGTGGAACGTTGAGGTGATTTCGGGATTGGAAGAGGGGCGGCTGATTCATCTTGGGGTGGTGACGCATGAGGTGGGGGCGCGGGGACGGTGTCTGCTGATTGACCTAGGCGGCGGGAGTTGCGAGGTGACTCTGTCGGATGGCGGACGTATCAAGACGATGGTGACGATGCCGCTGGGAGCGGTTCGGCTGCAGGAGGAGTTTCTGCCGAGCGATCCGCCAGCGAAGGAGGACGTGGCGAGATTGAAGCAGTTTATCGATCGCGAGTTGCGCCGGGCGGACAAGAAACTGGGAACACCGCGGGTGGGGCTGGTGGTGGCGACATCTGGAACGGCTGCGGCGCTGGCTGAGGCAAGCGGGCACATACGTAAGGGCAGAGCTACGAAGAAGACGCTGGCGAAGAAACGTCTGGAGCGTGTGGGGGCGATGACGGCGGATACGCCGGATGTTCGCAAGCTGGCTGACAGGTTGGCGAAGATGAACAATGCGCAGCGGGAGGCGGTGCCCGGGATCGGGCCGCGGCGGTCGGAGATCATTGTGGGTGGATCGCTGGTCTATGCGAGCTTGCTGGAGCGGCTGGGGCTGAAGGGATTTCGCTACTCGCCGCTGGGGCTGAGGGATGGCGTGCTGGCGCAGATGCTGGCGGAGGTGGATCTTCGGACCTCGGTGCATCAGAAGATCGAGAATGAACGGTGGGCCGGCGTGTTGGAGGTTTGCAAGCGATACAACATCGAGCAGCGGAGCGTGGAACCGGTGCGGCAGCATGTGGTGGAGCTGTTCGACGCGCTGGCGCGGGTTCATGAGCTTCCGGAGGAGTACAGGCTTTGGCTTGAAGCGGCGGCGATGATGCAGGACGTCGGGAAGTTTATGAACCACCAGGGGCATTATCGGCACACGCAGTACATCATTGCGAACTCGGAGATATTTGGATTTTCGCCTGAGCAGCGAATGATCGTGAGCGCGATTGGCGCGGTACATGGGAAAGAGCAGGCCGGACCCGATGGATCGGCCGATGCGATGGATTCCGTGTCGAGGAGCATGTGCATGTCGCGCGGGCGGTGGTGCTTCTACGGCTGGCGGTGGCGTTGAATCAGGATCGTGCGAGCGCAGTGTTGCAGATGAAGACGCACGTCTATCCGAAGCGGGTGCTGCTGGAGCTGGTTCCAGGGCGCGGCGGAGCGGAGCTGGAGGCGTGGTCGCTGAAGAAAGAGGCGGCTTACTTCCGCGAGGTCTTTCGGCGGGAGCTCTTCGTCGAGGTGGCGTAGAGGGCGCGGACGGTGCGGGGATCGAGCATTGCTTGCAGGGTCGCAGGACCGCGGGTAAGGACGACGCGGGCGATGGAGCCTTTGCGAAGGCGGACCCTGGCAGGCGTTGGGCAACTGGCGGGGACTAAGAGTGCGCCAAGGAAGTTGGTGAGGTTGGGGTTGTGGCCGACGACTAGAAGATTTTCGCTCTTGGAGCACTCGTTGAGGAGCTTATGGAAGTCTTTTAGGGTGCCTTCGGGGGCGAGCGCGGTTGAGCTCATGATCTTGGTTTCGTAGCCAGTCTCAGTGCCGACCAGAGAGGCGGTCTGGAGGCAGCGCTTGAGGGGGCTTGAGACGATGAGATCGAACTGTATGTCCAATGCATTCAGCACATGAGCCAGCTGGAGGCAGTGCTTTTTGCCCTCTTTATCCAAGGGGCGTTTGGCGTCGAGCAGTGGGTTTGGACGTCGGAGACCAGCGCTGGCGTGACGAAGAATATACAAATTCATAATCTATTCACATTTTACCGCACCACGATTTCTGGAGCGAATTTGGGTGGTGAAAGTGTGGTGAAGTGCTGGTTTTATTGTGGTGGTTTCGTGGGTTCGTGATGGAAGACGCCGGGGTCGGGTTCGTCGAGCGACGGCGGGGCGGGTTCGGGGTCGGAGATGGGTTCGAATGTGGGGTGGGTAGGGTGGTGCTCGGAAGGGAGTTCGCTTGGGTGTTTGGGGTGAAGGGGGTCGATGGGATTGACTACGCCGGCGATGGGGAGGATGGGTGGAAGTTCGGGTGACGGGATGGGGTGTTGGAGAGCGAGGGACGTTTCGGCTCCGCGTTGCCAGAAGCGGGTGAGGAGCATGAGGAACAGACCGAGTTGGGCGAGAAGGAACGTGGGCCAGACTCGGGGCTGGGCGAGCATGTGCATTGAGATGCGTGCGGTGAGGATGACGGCGGCGAATCCGAGGATGGTGAGAAAGAGGAAGATTGGCCACGCTTGCGAGAAGTTTGCGCGGAGGGTTCGCCAGGCGGGGCCGAAGGCTCGGCGGACGCGGCGGTCGGGCTTGGTCGGTTTTCCGAAGATGGTGGGCCGAAGGTGCAGGCCGAGTTGGACGGTGTAGACCTCGACGAGGTCGAAGTAGAGGCGAAGGATGGAGGCGACGAGAAAGAGGACAGGTTGCCGGCGAGGAGTGCGAAGAATGCGTTGCGGCCGACGATGTGGTCGTCGATGTAGTCGGCCCATTTGCCCTGGAGGAAGGAGAGTGGGCCGAGGATGAGTCCGGAGACGAGGAGGGTGATGAGCGTGATGCGGACGAAGCGCCAGAAGTGGAGCAGGCCTTGTTGGAGGAGCGTGCCGAGGCGGGCTGGGGTGTTGGTCTGGTAGCAGAAGAGGGTTCCGGGGACGAGGAGAAAGTAGATCAGGAAATAGAGCGGGATTGAGGCGTGACTGGAGGCCATGCCGGCATCTCCGGCTGGGCCTTCGTGGAGGTGCAGGTAGGTTTCGGCGACTGTGCCGAGATCGAAGCCGCTGGTGAGGCGCTGCGCGGCGAGGGAGTGGTTCAGCAGGGCGGCGAGTTGGTGATTGAGGCCGATGGAGAAGAGGAGGGCGAGGCCGAGATTGAAGAGCGTAGGTCCAGAGAAGCGCAGGGAAGCGGCGCAGGGTGAGGAGAGGCCGTGGAGGAAGATGTTGCGGCGTTCAGGATCATCGGTGTGCTGGAGACCTCTTTCGGAGTTGCGAGGGCTAGCTTAGTACGGCAGACTGAGACTACAGGCGACGACGATGCGGCATCAGACGATCCAGGCGACAAGTTGGGCTGCGAGTTGGTTGAAGGTTAGCCAGAGTTGGTGAGTTTGCGCGCCGGGATGGGGTTTGATTTGGTGGTGTAGCTGTTGTTGAAGAAGTTGGTGTCGAGGAGGACGGCGTGGTCGGGGTCGATCTCGGCGGAGACTACTTTGGCGTTGCGGGTGTAGGTGAATTCTGTCCAGCGATCCTGATAGCGCCGTCCCAGCGTTCGCGGAGGCGGGTGCCGTCGTCGAAGACGATTTCTACGGTGACGGGAAGGATGAAGTCGCCTTTGCGATGGAGGTAGACGGTGGAGAGGTATTGGATTTGCTTTTTGTCTTTGGGTTCGGGGAGCCACCACTGAGCGGGGTCGGAGGAGATGCTGTCGACGGTGTAGTCGAGGATCTGGGTTCCGTAGACGGCTTGGTTGAAGTAGGGGCGGAGGCTGGAGTTGGTGGCGGGGGTGGTGGCGTAGTCGGGTTGACCGGTGGCGGTGAAGGGCACGGTTGTGGGAAAGGGTTGGGGCGGAGAGACGAAACTGCAGGTTCCTTCGGCAGGCTCAGGACAGGCTCTTCGGCTCCGGCGGCAAGTGCGGCGTCTTTGCTGAGGATGACACCGTCTTTTTTGTTCGACTCGGAACCATTGAGCGGAATTCGATTTTGGCTGGCGGAGGGTGGCGTATGGCGATGGCTTTGCCGCGGGCGATGGCGACCTCTTCGATGGTGCGGAGGAAGTCTTCGGTGGTGGGGTGGGTGAAGCGGTAGCGCAGGAAGTAGGTGCGCATGGCTTCGTCCATGGTGTCGGCGGCCGATGATGCCTTCGAGGGTGGCGAGGAGGGTGGAGGATTTGCCGTAGGTGACGCCGCCGTAGGAGTCTGAGTCGCGGAACTTGAAGGCCCAGCGGGTGACGGGATCGTAGTCGGGCCGTTCGAGGTATTCGAGACGCTGGAGTTCGTAGTCGCCGGCGTTGGCGTAGGGGCGATCGAAGACGGAGGTGTTGGGGCCGAGGATGGCGGCGAGGACTTTGACTTCGGTGTAGGAGTTGATGCCTTCGTCGAGCCAGGCGTCTTCGAACTCGTTGGTGGCGACCATGCCGTACCAGTACTGGTGGCCGAACTCGTGCTCGGCGGTGAGCTCGGTGATGTGGGTGGGTTCGTACCAGGAGGTGTCGCCGGTGAAGAGGGTGGGGTACTCCATGCCGCCCATCTCGGAGTCGGGTTCGGGGTCGATGACGGTGATGATCTTGTAGGGATAGGGGCCGTAGCGCTGGTCGAATTGGGCCATGGTCTTTTGCATGATGTCGAGGTAGCGGGGGCCGGCTTTGGGATGGGCGGCGAGGGCGAGGACGTGGATCTTTACGGGGCCGAGGGAGGAGAGAAAGGTGCCGTCGGTGACGGTGAAGTTGGGGCTGGCGGCCCAGGCGAAGTCGCCGATGTCTTCGCCGTAGAAGCTGAGGGTCTTGGTGCTCCGTTGCGGCGACTGGGTTGATGAGTTCGCCGGTGGGAACGCCGCTGGCTCCGACGATGTAGCGGCGGGGGAGGGTGAGGTGAGACGTTGAAGGTGGCGAAGTCGGAGAAGAACTCGGTGGTGGCGTGGTACTGGTGGCAGTTCCAGGCGCCGTGCCAGAAGACGCCGGGCTTGGGATACCACTGGCCGCCCATGATGAAGTCGCGCTTGTAGCCGTTGCGGGCGACGGAGAGCGGGAACTGGTCGTGGAAGGTGAGGTGGAAGGTGATGGAGTCGTTGGGCGCGAGCGGGTGGGGGAGGGTGATCTCGGCTACGGTGTGGTCTTGGGCGTTGCCGTCGTCGGGCGCGATGAAGTGCATGGCGGAGGTGAGGTCGCCGTAGCCGTCGGCGTCGATGTGGGAGATGGTGATGCTGCCGAGCTTTTCGGGTGGGTATTCGTCGTCGGCTTCGGTGTCGCGGATGCCGCCGTTGAAGTGGGTTTCGCTGGTGAAGGTGGACTCGGGGCGGAAGGCGTTGAGGTAGAGATGGAAGGGAATGGTGGTGAGGGTCTGGCCGGTGAGGTTTTTGTAGGTGAGGGTTTCGGTGGCGTCGAGAGATTTTTTGTCGGTGTCGAGGTGGGCGTCGATGGTGTAGGCGACGACGCGGGTGGAGAGGGGCTGGCCGTTGGGGGAGTTGGTGGCGATGCTGGTTTGCGCTTGCAGGGCGATTGAAGAGAGGGCGGCAGCGGCGACGGCGAGGAGGTGGGTGCGCGGCATAGAGGGATTGTAGGTGCTTCGGGTTTGATGCGGGAAAAGTTTGCGGGGTGGGTCTGGCCTGCCAGAGTTCGGTGGTGAGGAGGCCGGCGAGACGATGCTGGTGGGCGATTCGGGTGAGGCCGGCTTGCGGTGAGGGGGGTGGCGTGGTCGGGGAGGTGGGTGGTGCGGAGGCCGGTGAGGATGCGGAAGGCGAGGTAGAGGGCTGCGGATGAGGAGTTTTGCAGGGAGGCGCATGGGGCCGGTGGGGATGCGGAAGTCGGAGATGAGCCAGAGGGCTCCGGGAGCGAGATGGGGTGATGCGGGTGACGAGGGAGTCGAGTTCGGGTTGGGTGAGGCAGTCGAGGAAGAAGTGGGTGACGACGAGGTCGTAGGGGCTTCGGGGTTTTCGAGTGGGAAGGTGAGGGCGTTGGCTTGATGGGTGCGGAGGCGGGTGGATGCGTTGGGGATGGTGGCTTCGCAGCGTTGGCGGAGGAGTTGGAGCATGGTGGCGCTGGTGTCGATGGCGTCGGCTTCGATGGTTGGGTTCGCGGCGAGGAGTTGGCGAGGAAGCGGCCGTCTCCGTCGCCGAGGATGAGGGCCTGGCGGCGGTCGAGGAGTTCGGGAGATAGTGGAGGCGGCAGTTTTCGAGGGCTTTGCCGAGGGTGAGGTATTCGAGCCAGCGATAGGGGCGGGCGATCGGGTCGAAGTTCGGGCTCGCGGTTCATTGATGGAGGAAGGGAAGGAGGAGGAGTGGGGTGATGAGGGCGAGGTCTGCGGCGGCTCGGAGGGTGACGGCGGAGATTGCGTGCGTTGATTGTGGAGGAGGAGCAGAAGTGCGGCGGCGATGGCGATGGCGCAGGGGATAGGCCAGGGGGCGTGCGTGGTCGAAAGAGCGAGTGCGAGGCTGGACGAGGGTGAGGAGGACGGTGAGGAGTGGGAGATTGCGTAGGGCGAGGCGCGTGATTGCGTGAGTGCGTTGGGTGGCGGCGGGTGTGCTCCCATGCGTAGATGAAGAGGCAGTTGAGGCTGCAGAGGGCGGCGAAGAGGAGTGCGGAGGGGAGAGGGCCAGGCGGAGGTCGGGGCGGCGGGCGACGGTGGGGATGAAGGTGGCGGCGGCGAAGAAGAGGCCGACGGCGATCTCCTTGGGGAGTCGATGGGCGCTGCTGCGTGGCGTGGATGAGGATGAAGTAGCCGAAGACGAGGGCGCCGAGGATGAGGTAGAGGTGGATGGCTGCGGGTTCGAGGCGGGGAGAAGGGCGGCGAGGGCGATGGAGGCGAGGAGGATTCCGGTGAGGAAGGCGGTGCGGTGGCGGTGGTGGAAGTAGTGGCGGGCTTCGAGGTCTTCGGGGTAGGTGGGTCTGCGTCAAGGAGACGGGCGTCCATCAGACGGTCGGCGGCGTAGAGCATCCAGACGGCGATGGCCATGGCGAGGGCCGATGAGAGGGGAAGATTGATGTGGTTGGCCGAGGCGATGAACCAGGTCCAGAGAGCGGCGACGGTGGGGGCGTCGAGGGAGAGAAGATGCCAGAGCGCGAGAGGGTTCTGGCGTGATCGATCGCTGTCAGGGGCGGCTTGGTTGGGGTTGCGGTGGCCACTGCTTTAAGTTTATTCCTATGCGGCGCGCTTGAAGATCAGAGGCCGAGTTCGGAGAGGCCTGGGTGGTCGTCTGGACGGCGGCCGAGGGGCCAGTGGAACTTGCGATCGGATTCTTTGATGGGGAGGTCGTTGATGCAGGCGTAGCGATGATGCATGATGCCGTCCTCGTCGAACTCCCAGTTCTCGTTGCCGTAGGAGCGGAACCAGTTGCCGGAGTCGTCGTGGCACTCGTAGGCGAAGCGGACGGCGATGCGCGCGCCGTCGAAGGCCCAGAGTTCCTTGATGAGGCGATAGTCGAGCTCGCGTCTCCACTTTCTGGTGAGGAAGTCGACGATTTCGTCGCGTCCGTTGACGAACTCTGCGCGGTTGCGCCACTTGCTGTCGACTGTGTAACCGAGTGCGACCTTTTCGGGATCGCGGGAGTTCCAGTTATCTTCGGCTTTGCGTACTTTTGCGGCGGCGGTCTCGCGGGTGAACGGTGGGACCAGACTCGGTAGTGGTTGCGTGCTCATCTCTTCGCTCCTTACTTCGCGCACATTATTCAAGTGCGTGCTGAGTGTTGGATATGCGGCGATGGGTTTGTGGTCCATGATTTTTATCGTCTTCCGATTTTTCTTCATTCGTCGACGTGCGTGGTCGGCACGAACGTTTTTGCCGGACCAGATGAGTTGCGATGTCCAGGGGAGCGCCGGGGTCCGCCCAGAAGGGGTCGCCCGGCGGAAGCCCGAGGGGCAGGAAGGCTGCGCTGCAAAGATAGAGGCTGCCGGTGGAGATGTAGGTTTCGCCGAGGCTGGGTTGATGGCCGGCGAGACCGATCTGAAGCCAGCCTTCGCTGGAGAATGTCCCTGCGGGTTCGAGGGTGCGGTGCGATGACGGCGGAGAGAGCGCAGCGGACTTGTGGCGGGAGGCAGGCCTTCCGGGAGCATGTTGCGTCGGGATACGTCGGCGAGGAGATGAAAGGCGCCGCAGCGGTAGGTGATGGAGCGGCCGATGGCGGGATAGGAGCCGTCGGGTGCAATGATCCGTTCCTGGATGGCGGCGTAGCGCTGGGCGCGCTGGTGGATGGCGGTGCGCATGGAGGCCCAGGAGGGGGAGTGTTCGCCGATGGTGTCCATGAGTTGGAGGAGGTAGGGCTGGATGACGAAGCTGTTGTAGAAGTCCCAGTGGAAGTGGGGGCCGTCGCCGTAGGTTCCATCGCCGAGGTACCAGCTTTCGAGTTCGCGGAGCGCGTAATCGACGATCGTATGCGGTCCCAGGGCTGGCCGAAGGGTCATGAGGAGCGCTTCGTTCATGGCGGCGAAGAGGAGCCAGTTGTTGAGAGGGCGGCTTGTATCTTTGCGTTCGGTGATGAGAGCTTCGGCGAGCCGACGCTGGGTGTTTGCGTCGAGTTTTTCCAGGAGCTGTTTTGGGGCGCGGAGAAGGGCGAGGGCGAGGAAGGATGAGTCGACGAGGGTCTGCGAGGATGCACCGAAGGGCATGTAGTCGGGAGAGGATGGATTGAGAGCAGAGGTAATTCCGGTGAGGGCATAGTGCGGTAGCGTCTTCGCAGGGCTGTTTCTTTCGGATCTTCGCTCGATTGTAGGCTCGAGTTCGAGCCATGGTGCCATGCCGGCCAAGAGGCGGCCGAGGGCTTCGAGGTGGGTTCCGATCTCGCGGTTGCCTGAGCTTCGCCGGGCGCGGCTTCGACGGGCATCCTGCGGCGTAGACCTCCTACTTTGAGGGCCGAGAGGACTGGATCGGAGATTCGCTCGAGTTGCTCGAGCCAGTAGGCGCGGTCCTGCTTTGCTGCGGGTGCGGTGTCGGGTGCATGCGTGTCGGCTTTCGCGGGCAGGGCGGCTGATGCTCCGGCGGCTAGGCCGCCCAGGAGGAAGCTGCGGCGATTCGGGGTAGGTGCGTTGCTGATCGACATGTGTTCCAGTGTGCCTCGTTTTCTGGTCGAACTGGCGGATCTCAGAAGAGTTGAGTCTTTCGGATCCTTCCGTTTTGGCGAAGCTCAGGTTCAGGATGACGGTAATACCGCAGCCTGTCTCACTGCCAACTATAACGATGCGACGGGAATGGCATTTGCAGTTTGGTGGATTTTTGTAGTGTGTACGAGTTTTGCGACTTGCCGAGGCAACGTCCTGGCGCAGAGAACGTCTTAAGTGGAATTATGGCCGGTCCAGCCCCGTTAAGCTTTGTCTATTACATTGCCGCCATGCCCGGGAAGGTCTGGGAAGGGTTTGTGTCGAAGGAGTCCAACCGCATCATCTTCATGGGAGCGGAGCTTGAGGCCGACTGGAAACCCGGCGGTGAGATGGCATGGGTAGGGCCGGGACCCGACGGCAAGCCTGTGAAGTATGTCCATGGGAAGGTGCTGCAGTACGATCCTCCGAAGACGTTGCAATACACTTTTGCGATGGGAGAGAGTGAGAAAAGGTCCCGCGTCACGGTGGAGTTGGTTGGTGAGAGCGAGGCCACCAAGGTGACGGTGATTCATGATCAGTGGGCTGAAGCTGATTCGTCTTACGTTGCGACTGCTGATGGCTGGCCTCGGATCCTCTCCCGGATGAAGACGCTGATCGAGACTGGAAAGACGTTCAAACCACATTGATACGGTCGTGTCTAACTGCGTCCGCGGGCTGCTGCAGGGTTGCCAAATTTAACGATGAGGTGAGCAATGCGGCGATTCCGGAACCCTTGGAGGACTTTTCGTTTCTTGTGGACTGGGGTGGAACCAGGATTGGGATGCTGCGGGTAAGTCCGCTTCGGTGGACTACAAGCGTGGTCAGTCATCGCGAGGGCTCGAATGCTTTGAATTCAAGTCAGAAAATCACCCGGACTGACGACCTATGAGCCGATCACGCTGGAGAGGGAGATATTGAAGGGCGATCTGGATTTTCAAGTGTGGGCGAGTCAGGTGGTCAACGCTGCAGGCGGAAGTGGATTCCGCCGGGACGTCATGATAAACGCTGCTGGACGGTCAGCATAACGTGGTGGTTTCGTTCAAACTGACGAATTGCTGGCCAAGTGCGTACGAGGCGCTCTCGGAGTTGAACGCGAACGGGTCGGGGGTTGCGCTGGAACGGCTCACGCTGGAGTACGAGTCGATGTCGCGGAGCGATCCGTAACACTTAGGCAAATGGCGAGTGACCGAAGCCGCTCATACAGGCTTGAACGGCTTCGGTTGAAATGTCGATACCACGGGCACTATGAATCGGTTCGTGCTGTTTCTACTTGTGCTCCGGTTCGCGAATGGCCCTGTGTTCGGCGGCCGCGGCTTCGTACTTTGTTCTGTCGGCAGCGGTTCTCTTGGCAGCTTCGTCGGAGGCGGGGCGAGGTTTGGCGGGTGGGGTCTTGATAGCTCCGGCCGGCTGGTGGGTATCGCCGGTTGAGGCGGCGACTTCCGGACGGACTTGATGTGCGCCTGCGACCCAAAGGCCCGGGTCGATGTCGGGGAAGACGCCGTCGCGGAGTTCGATTTCGGCGAGGCGGGTCTCTTGCGCTTCGGTGATTGCGCCGGTGGACTCGAAGCTCTGCCAGATGGCTTTGACCTCGTTGAACTGGTCGTTGTGGGTGAGGAAGCGGATCTCGGCGTAGTCGCGGGCGGCTCCGGTGGTGATGAGGAACTGCCAGTCGGAGGACTCGAGGAGGAGAAGCTCGCGGCAGAGCTGCTGCGCGATGCGCTTGCCGAGGGCGGAGTTGCGCCAGTGGCCGGCGGTGCAGACGTCGCGGGCGTAGAGCTCGGCGGGGTAGATGTGGGTGTAGGTCCAGGAGGTCTCGGGGTTCATCCAGACCTGGTTGGTGCCTTCGGCTCCCCAGGAGCCTTCGTGCATGGCGATGAAGCCGGCGCGCGGATATTGCTCGAGGTACTCGGCGCAGGAGATGAGCTGGATGCCGGTGTCGTAGTCGTGCAGGTTGCGGGCGATGGCTTCGAGCCAGAGCGGACCTTCGAACCACCAGTGGCCGAAGAGCTCGGCGTCGAAGGGGGAGCAGAGGATGGGCGGGATGGCGTCGTTGAAGCCGGATTTGAGGGCTTCGTAGACGAGATGGACGAAGTTGGAGGCGTGGGACTTGGTGCGCTCGGCTGCCTGCTGAGGATAGTAGGGGAGCTTGTCGCCCATGTCGACCTTGGGGCCGGTGACGCGCCAGTAGCGATGACCGCCGGGCCAGCGCTTCTTGTGGAAGTCGAGGTAGACGCCGTCGCCGGGATAGCCGGTGTCGCCGGACCAGACCTGGACGCCGGTGCGGGGGTCGCGGGGGAAGATGGTGGTGGCGTAACGCTTGTCGTAGGGGCCGTCGACGTAGTAGGGCTGGTAGAGCGAGCGATGCGGCTCGTGCGTCATCTGCTCAGTCTTCTGGTCGCGGGGCACCTGGCCGTTGAGGAGCTCGTAGGGCGAGGGGATGCGCTCGGACTCTTCGACGAGGTGGGTGTCGACGAAGAAGAAGTCGATGTCGGATTCGGAGAGAGCTTGTTCGACGCCGATGCGGTCGAAGCCGTGAGGCTTGGGGGAGCCGTCGGCGAAATCGACGGGGTAGTTCCAGAAGCCGGCGGGGCGGTAGCCGCACTCGGGCGCCCAGATGCCTCTGGGGTGCTTGCCGATGTGGCGGATGTGGGTGTCGACGGCGGTGCGGATCTGGGCGCGGACGGACTCGTCGGTGCCGAGGAGCGGCATGTAGCCGTGGGTGGCGCCGCAGGTGATGATGTCGATCAGGCCGGTGTCGTTGAAGTGGCGGAAGGCGCCGATGATGTTGCGGTCGAAGTGCTTGAAGTCTTCGAGGGCCTGAGAGAAGAAGCGATGCCAGAAGCGGGCGGTCTCGGCGAGGTGAGTTTCGCCGGACTGGATGAAGAAGGCCTCGTCTTCGCGGGCGGCGACGATCTTGCGATTGAGGTAGTTGGGGAACTCGGCGATGAAGACCGGGTGAGAGAGCTGCTCGAGCAGGATGGGAGAGAGATTGAGGTTGCAGTTGAAGCGGATGTTGTCGCGCTCGAGATTTTTGAGGACGCGCAGGAGCGGGAGATAGGTTTCGGCGGCGGCTTCGTGGAGCCACTCCATGCCGTGAGGCCAGGTGCCGTGATTGACGACGTAGGGCAGATGCGCGTGCAGGGTGAAGGTGAGAAATCCTGCTGGGCGGTTTGGCGATGCCTTCGTCAAGACGAACACCTCAATGGAATTTTCGGTTAGGGGCAGCACGGCGCGGACTGAACCGGCTTGCTGCTAATTGAGTTTACACCAGCTTGCGAGATGGTGCTTCCGGATGAGTTGCGGCGGCAGTGTGAGTCTCCGCGGCTTGCAGAGTTAGATGCACGGATTGCCTACTTATTGCGGTGGTTGATTTGCGGGATGCGGTTGCAGGGTCGGGTTGGTGGTTGTGCTCTCGGTTTCGCTTTGGTGGGGACTTGGAGGGCGAGGGTGTTGGTGAGGTGGAAGCGGATGAGGGTTTCGGAGGGAATCTGAACCTGCTCGCCGCGGGTGACGGTGTTGGCGCCGGCTCCGACGCCGCCGCCGGCAGCGGCTCCGATGGCTGCGCCTTTGCCTCCGCCGAGGATGCCGCCGAGAATGGCGCCGACGGCTGCTCCGCCGCCGACCTTTTCGGCGGTATTTGCGCCGCGGCCCTTGCCCTGGACGCTGTAGGGTCGGTGTTGACGGCGAGTTTTTCGCCGCTGGCGATTGATGCTGGTGAGTTCGATGGTGAGCAGGGAGCTGCCTTTGTAGTGGGCGGCCTCCTGAACGGCGAGACGCGGCCGGATGACGGGGGTGCCCTGACGGATGACGACGAGGCCGTCGATGACGATGTCGGCGGCGACGGTGCCGGTGAAGGTTCGCCCTGCTGGGTGGTGGCGCTGTCGAGGGTTTGGGTGATGCGGATGGGGATGGTGGTGCCCGGGGGGAGGGTGATGTTACGGAAGGCCGGTGGTGGGGGCGGGGAGGTGGTGGGGGCGGTGGCGGCGGAGCTAGTTCTGCGCTGAGCCGGTGGGGTGGGCGGCTGGGCGGCGGCCTCTGGTGCGGGGGCTGGTGCGGGCGTGGGGGGAGTCTTGCGGACTACGGGTGCGGGTTTGGGCTTCGGTGGCGACAGGCTGGTGGGCGGGAGGCGAGGGCGGCGGTGGTGACTGCGGCAGCGACGGCGGGTGGCGGGGGCTTGGACGGTGAGGTTATTGACCACGGTCTTGATGCCTGCGACCTGGGCGGCGTCGGCTGCGGCGAGGGAGCGGGCGGCTTCGCTGCTGACGGTGCCGTTGAGGGTGGCGACCTGGTTCTGGACCGAGGACTGGATGGGTTCGGTGCTGAGGGCGCCGTCGCCGGCGATGCGGCTTTGGAGGGCGGCGGTGAGGCTGGCGTCGTCGGTTGGGGCGTGCGGTGAGCTCTTGCAGCCGGCTAAGGCGAAGGCCAGGGTGAGAGCGAGCTGATGGCCAGGACGGCGCGTGAGTGAAGAGCGAATTTCTTGCTCGGCGTACATAGATCCCCTTTGTTGTGATGAGAGCTGCACTGCAGAACACTGTAAATCAATGACTGAGTATCCGATGCAGAGGTTCTAGCCGACAAGATTCCTCTTCGTAAAGAGAAGCCTTCTTTGACCGCTATGATTTATAGACGGGGCGGAGATGACGGAGGTGATACGGGTCGATGTGGATTTTCGCGGCGCGCGAAGGTGACGCGGGAGGGCAACCTAATGTGCTGGAAGGGCATCTCTTCCTTGAAAGAGCATCTCGCCTAGCCGGGCAAAGGAAGAAGGCCGGTCGGAGCATGCTGGAGATATTGAAAGTCCACGGAATCGCACTTGGATTTGAAGTTGAGTTATAAAAGCGGAGGAAGCAGATTCCGCATTTGAAGCCTGAACAGGAGAATGAGCATGTCAGATAACGACAACGAGAGTGGAATTAGCGGATTGGGATGGTTTCTGGCGGGTCTGGGCGTTGGTGCGCTGGTCGGCGTGCTGTATGCGCCGAAGGCCGGCAAGGAGACGCGTGAGGATCTGGTTGCGAGCGCTCTGGATGCAGGGACCGGGCGGCGGTGCTGGCACAGCAGGCTCAGGACAAGGCGGCGGAGTCTGGCCGCGCAGGGCAAGCAGCAGGTGAGCGAATATGTCGATCGCGGCAAGGAGTATTATGACCGCGGACGAACGCAGTGGGCTCAGTATGTCGAGAAGGGCAAAGGGCTGGTGCAGGAGCAGCAGAATAAGGTTTCGGCTGCGATTGATGCGGGTAAAGAAGCTTATGCCAGCACGACGGGCGAGCATAGTTCGTAGGACCGATCTAAGGTAGACAGGGCCCGGTCAGCCTTTGCTGGTGGCCGGGCCTTATGATTGTTGGCTAGATCTTTGAGCTGTGCAAGATTTTTTTGAAGAGAGCGAGAGACGATATGGAAGCGGTGCGAATCGTGATGTCAGGAATGTGGCTGCAGGAGGCGGGTTCGCTTTCGTCGGGGAACTCCCGACTGTTGATGATCTTTGTCGGCATGGTGGCGATTGCGATGGTGGTGCAGGCGATTGCTGTGATCGTGATGGCGGTTGGCGCGGCCAAGGCGAGCAAGCGCGGGCTCGAGATTGCGGAAGAGCTGCGGACGAAGATGGTGCCGATCCTGGATACGACTCATGGCGTGATTCATGATGCGGCGCCGAAGGTGAAGATCATCACCGAGAACCTGGTGGAGACGAGCCATATTGTTCGCAGCAAGGCGCGGAGTTCGACGCGACTGCGAGCGATTTGAATGCGAAGACGCGGGCGCAGGCGGCGCGGGTGGATGGGATGGTGACGTCGGTGCTGAATACTACGGCTGAGATCTCGGACACGTTGCAGCAGGCGGTCAAGGTGCCGGTGCGCGAGTTTACGGGCCTGGTGAATGGATTTAAGGCTGGGCTGGATGTTCTGGTGGGGCGGGCGAAGGGGTTTGGGCGCGGCAGGGCGAACGGCTGCGTCGAGCGGGATACGGAGTGGTAGGTCGGTGATGTGCCAAAAGCTCTAAGACGTGAGTGGTTCTGACAAATTGCATGTCCCTTCGGCGTGCTCAGGGCAGGCTCTTCGACTCCGCCTCTCGCGAGAGGCTCGGCTCAGGATGACACGCGTTTAATCAGTCAAATGACCAGCACCGAACAGTTAGATGATCCAACCGCCGCCGACTACCTCGTCTTCCTGATAGAAGACGGCGGACTGGCCGGGGGTGATGGCGCGCTGGGGCTCGTCGAAGAGGGCGTGGACGGTGTTGTCGTCGACGCGGCTGAGGGTGGCCATGGCCGGGGTGTGGCGATGGCGGATCTTGGCGCTGACGCGGATGGTTTCGCCTTCGGCGAGCTCGGGGATGGAGATCCAGTTGAGGCGGTTGGCGAAGAGGTCGCGGGAGAAGAGATCTTCGTCGGCGCCGACGGTGACCTGGTGCGAGTCGGGGTGGATGGCGAGGACGTAGAGCGGGTTGGCGCAGGTGAGGCCGAGGCCCTTGCGCTGGCCGACGGTGAAGCTCTGGATGCCTTCGTGGTGGCCGATGACCTCGCCGGTGGTGGTGACGAGTTCGCCGGCGGTGTCGGGGAGTGTCTTCGTTCTGCTCGTCGAGGTAGGCCTTCAGGAAGGTGTTGTAGTCGCCGCCGGGGATGAAGCAGATCTCCTGCGAGTCGGACTTGGTGGCGACGGCGAGGCCGGCTTCGGCGGCCATGACGCGGACGGCTGGCTTCTGCATCTCGCCGAGAGGGAAGAGGGTGCGAGAGAGCTGCTCCTGCGTGAGGCCGAAGAGGAAGTAGGTTTGGTCCTTGGCTGTGGTCGGCGGGGCGGGAGAGGATCCAGCGCTGCCGGGTCTCGTCGAAGTGATTGCGGGCGTAGTGGCCGGTGGCGATGCGGTCGGCGCCGATCTGTCGGGCGGTGATGAGGAGCTGGTCGAACTTGAGGTGGTTGTTGCAGAGGGTGCAGGGGATGGGCGTGCGGCCGGCGAGGTACTCGCTGACGAAGGGCTTGACGACTTCGGCTTCGAAGCGGTCCTGCTGGTTGACGACGTAGTAGGGGATGTCGAGCTGCTCGGCTACGTGGCGCGCGTCGTAGACGTCGTCGATGCTGCAGCAGCGGCCCTGGACGGCTTCGGGCATGCCCTCGTGTCCGGCGAGGCGGCGCTGGTTCCAGAGCTGGAGGGTGAGGCCGATGAGCTCGTGGCCCTGGGCGCGCAGGAGTGCGGCGACGGCGGAGGAGTCGACTCCTCCGGACATGGCGACGGCGATGGTCTCGGCTTCGGGCGCGGGCGTGTTGGATATGGTCTGCTGCATGACTACTCTTCTTTCTATTTTCGCATTTTTGAGTATTCGGAGGCTGCGATGGAGGGGATGGAGGTGCGCGGCGAGTGTCCGCAAATGAACGCGGAGTTCGAAAGTGAACACATTCTCTTGCTGCATGTCGAGTGGCGTTGACGGCGAAGTGGTTGCAAGGATTGTGATTTGGTGAACAAGATGCATTGATCTTGCGTATGAGTTGAGCAGGGAGGAGTGCGAACTGTGATTGAAAACTTGCGTTATGCGGTGCGGCAGCTGTTCCGGGCGCCGACCTTCACGATTGTGACGATTCTTACGCTGGCTCTGGGTGTGGGGGCGAATACGGCGATCTTCAGCGTGATTCAGGCTGTGCTGCTGCATCCGTCGGGGGTGCAGGATCCGGAGCGGGTGGCTTCGTTTCATGGGAAATATACGCAGCTGAATCTGCCGAGCATTGGGGTTTCTGCGCCTGATTTTGCGGATGCGCAGTCGATGCATAGGCTGGTGGATACGGCAGCGATGCAGCAGGCGGCGAGCTTCAACGCGACGTTCGATGGACGGACGCAGCATCTGCGCGCGGCGAAGGTGAGTCAGCAGTGGTTCCAGGTGTTTGGCGCGGAGCCGATTCTGGGGCGGACGTTTTTGCCGGAGGAGGACCAGAAGCGGCGCCGAGCGCGTGATCGTGCTGAGCTATGCGGCGTGGCAGAGGATGTTTGGCGGGCAGCAGGACGTGATCGACAAGAAGGTGCTGCTGGATGATCAGTCGTATCGCGTGATTGGGGTGATGCGGAGCGATTTTGCGTGGCCGAAGGGTGTGGAGCTGTGGACTCCGCTGGGGCTGGCGCCGACGGAGTTTGCTGCGCAGAACCGCTTCAACGAGTCGTATAACAGCGTGGTGAGGTTGAAGCCGGGTGTCACGGTGGCGCAGTTCAACGCGGGGATGGAGCAGAAGAGGCTGGAGGAGATTCGGCGGGAGGGGACCAGCGGATTCAATTTTGGACAGACTTCGGGTTGGGGGATGTTTGCGCAGCCGTGGACGGAGGATGCGGCGGGAGATCTGCGGAAGCCGCTGGTTGCGTTGTTTGCGGTGGTGGCGATGATTCTGCTGATTGCGTGCACGAATATTTCGGGGCTGATGCTGGCGCGGGCTTCGACGAGGATGAAGGAGATGGCGATACGGAGCGCGCTGGGGGCTTCGCTGCGGCAGCTGGCGATGCAGTTTGTGGTGGAGACGGCGTTGCTCGCGGGGATGGCTACGCTGATTGGCGTGTTGGCGGGGCCGCTGCTGGGGAAATTGCTTCTGCTGGCGATTCCGCATGATCTGGCGCGGGGTTTTGCGGTGCATACGGATCTGCGTGTGGTGGCGGTGGCTGCGGGCTTCGGGTTGCTGGCGGCGTTTCTTGCGGGCGTGGCTCCGGTGGTGCAACTGGCGCGGACGCACAAGTCTCTGAAGCTGGCGGAGTACAGCAAGAGTGCGACGGCAGGAGCGGCGAAGCAACGGTTCCGCAACGTGCTGGTGGCACGGAGATTGCGCTGGCGTTTTTGCTGGTGGCGGGGAGTGGGTTGTTTCTGGCGAGTTTGAGGCAGTTGCAGACGGTCGATCCGGGATTCAGAAGCGATTCGGTCATGACGGGCAAGGTGACGCTGGATGCGACGAACTATAAGGGTCAGGATTTAAAGCAGGCGAATTTTATTCACGATGTGACGGAACGGTTGAGCGCGCAGCCGGGTGTTGTTGCGGCGGCTGCGGTGTTTCCGGCGCCGTTTGCGAGCCAGATGCATCCGTCGGGGAGTTTCAGGATCGCGGAGAAGCCTACGGGGCCGAACGATCCGGGGCCGCATGGCGACAAGGGATGGGCGACGCCGGGATATCTGGCGGCGATGCAGATTCCGCTGCTCGAAGGGCGATGGTTCAGCGAGGCGGATAGGAAGGATACGCCGCCGGTGGCAGTGATCGACGACATGCTGGCGAAGGCTTACTGGCCGGGAAGGAGCGCGGTGGGAGGGCATCTGCGGCTGGGCGGGCAGGATTCGCCGCCGGTGGAGATTGTGGGCGTGATCGGGCATGTGAGGAAGGATTCGCTGGAGGTGGAGGAGAACAAGGGCGTGATCTACCGGCCGATGGCGCAGCAGCCGGTGGATGAGGCGGTGTTTGTGGTGCGGACGAAGATGAATCCGGATGCGATGCGGACTCCGCTGGTGGAGGCGGTGCGGGCGGTGGATTCGACGGAGGCGGTCTACGACGTGGAGACGCTTGGGCAGTTTCGTTGGCGATTCGCTGGCGGCGCGGCATCTGCTGGTGTGGCTGCTGACGATGTTTGGCGGGCTGGCGTTGTTGCTGGCGGCGATTGGGATTTATGGGTTGCTGAGTTTTACGGCTTCGCAGCGGACGACGGAGATTGGGATTCGGATGGCGCTGGGCGCGCAGCGGTGGCAGGTGGTTTCGCTGATGCTGCGGGAGTCGATGATGTTGATTGGAGCGGGAATCGTGGCGGGGCTTGTGCTGACGTTTGTCGCGCAGCGGATACTTGTCCATTCGTTTGCGGCGATGGATACGGGGTTGTCGCTGTCGCTGGTGGTTGCTGCGTTTTGTTTGCTGGTGGCGGCGGCGGTTGCTTCGATTGTGCCGGCGCGGCGGTCGGCTAGTGTGGATCCGGTGATTGCGCTGCGGAATGAGTGATGCGTAGCGGCGATTACTTCGCCGCCGCTACGTGGTGGTTGTTGGGGTAGGTGGCTTCGAGGGTGAGGATCTCGTAGGGCTTGATGGGGACGGTGACGGTGTCGCCGGTGAGGTTGAGGGGGCGCCTTCGGCTTTCTCCATCAGGTTGGTTTCGATGGCGCTAGGTGGCTCCGGGTGGGATGTGGAGTTTGACGTCGCGTGGCGTCGCCGGCCCACTCGTACATGCGGAAGACGAGGGCGTCGGAGTCTTCGGCTTTTTTGATGGCGGTGAGGGTGACGTTGGGGTTTTCGATGCTGGCCCAGGAGTGTTCGGCGGGTAGCGTGCCGGTGTGGGGGAAGACTTGCTCGGCTTTGAGGGGGTCGTTGAGTTCGTAGCCGCGGCGGACGGTTTGGGCTTGCTTCCAGGTGCCGGCGTGCGGGTAGAGGGCGTAGCGGAAGTGCTGGCGGCCCTTGTCGGCGACTTCGTCGGGCCAGGTGGCGGAGCGGAGGAGGGTGAGGCGGAGGGTGTTGCCCTCGGCGTCGTAGCCGTACTTGGAGTCGTTGAGGATGGAGAGGCCCTGCTTGGCGTCGCCGAGGTCGGCCCAGCGCAGGGCGGGGACTTCGAACTTGGCTTTCTCCCAGGAGTTGTTGCGGGTGGTGGTGCGCTCGATGGAGCCGTAGGGGATTTCGTAGGTGGCTTTGGCGGCCGGTGGCGGCGAGTGGGAAGGCGGCTTTGAGGAGGACGTGGGTTTCGTGCCAGTCGATGTCGTTGTCGATGACGACGGTGTCGGCTCCGGCGTCGAGGGAGATGTCCTGGATGAAGTGGGAGGACTGCCAGGTGCGCGTGATGCGGATGGTCTTGCGGAGCGGGCCGTCGGTGAGGACGGTGACGGAGTCGACTGTTGGTGATGGGCGTCATGTGAGTCGAGGGTGCCGGGGTCGATGTTCCAGGCGTCGTATTGCTTTGGGTGTGTCTTTGAAGGTTTGGAGTTGGTTGCCGCAGGCGTTGGGGGCGAGGGATTCGGTGTTGGCGGGGAGTCGCGATCGAGGCTGGTGATGCAGCCGGTCTTCGTGTCGATGGTGAGCTTGAGATGCGCGTTGCGTGAGAGTGAACGCGCCGGAGCTGCTCTGTCGACGCGGAGGTCGGCTCGATGCGGCTGTCTCCGCTCTTTGCTGGTCTCAGCGTGGAGGACGGTGTAGCCGAGCGCGGGTACGTCGCTGACGCGGGCCAGAAGCTCGAAGCGATGCGTTGCAGCGTCGTGTGCGATCGACCTGAGATCTGTGTAGAGCGGTGTGTCCTGTCGCGTCTCGAAGCATGATCCCAGTCGGCTGCGTTCGGGGAGCTGGACGTCGAACTGAGACTGGTCTCGACTGCGCGGCCATGCCATGTGGGTTGAAGACGAGGACGGGGACGCCGGATCTTTGCCCGTGGTGTCGATTGTGTGCGGCGAGGGTGTTGAGGAGTGTCGCTGATCTCGTGGTCGACGTGGAAGACTTCGGTGTAGTCCTTTTGGGCGTCTTTGTAGATGACGCCGATGCCGGAGCCGGCGGCGAGATCGTGGAACTGGTTGAAGGTGATTTTCTTCCAGTTTTCGGTGAGGTCGGTCGGCGGGGTAGGGCTGGCCGTCGAGCCAGGCGAAGCGAGGCTAGTTTTTCGGCGTCGAGGGTGGCGATTTCGCTGGTGCGCATGCTGCGCTTGTGTGCGGCTTGGGTGGTGAAGACGCCGCGGTGGTATTCGAAGTAGAGTTCGTCGTTCCAGGTGGGGAGGCCCATGGCTCCGGTGGAGGAGGCTGGGGGTGGCGGTGTAGCCCTTGGCGATGGAGTCGTAGTTCCAGGTGGGGGAGTTGGGGTTGAGGTTTTTTTCGACGTTGGTGAAGTAGTGTTGCGCGGTGTGGTAGCGCATGGTGGGGACGGCGTCGTCAGTCTTTGTTCCGGCGGTCGATCCAGTGGTCGGCCTGGTCGAGCATGGCGCGGGTGGGGCCGCCGCCGTGGTCGCCGATGCCGTAGAGGTCGAGCATCTCGGCGGTGCCGGGGTTGCGCTGGGCGGATTCGGCGAAGTCGGCGGAGATGCGGGTGGGGTTGACGTTGTCGTGGACGTAGTCGGTGGGGAAGTAGGTGAGGACTTTGCTGCCGTCGGGCGACTCCCACCAGAAGAGGCGGAAGGGGAGCTGGTTGGTGTCGTTCCAGTGCATCTTCTGGGTGACGAAGTAGTCGAGGCCGGAGCGTTTGTAGATCTGCGGGAGCTGCCAGTTGTAGCCGAAGGAGTCGGGGTTCCAGCCGATGCGGGCGGTGACGCCGTACTCCTTCTGGAAGTAGCGCTGGCCGACGAGGAGCTGGCGGACGAGGGATTCGCCGTCGGGGAGGTTGAGGTCGGGCTCGACCCACATGCCGCCGACGATCTCCCAGCGGCCTTCTTTGACGCGCTGGCGGATCTGGTCGTTGAGCTCGGGATATTTTTCGGCGATCCATGCGGAGTACTGCGCGGCGGATTGGGTGTAGGTGTAGTCGGGGTACTCGTCCATGAGCTGCAGCGCGGTGGTGAAGGTGCGCTTGACGACGTCGATGGTTTCGCTGCGGGGCCAGAGCCAGGCGGCGTCGATGTGGGCGTTGCCGGCGAGGTCGACGGTGGCTTGCGCGAGGACGGGGTGGAGCGTGGTGAGGATGTCCTGCGCTTTGCGGAGGGATGCGTCGAAGGCGGACTGGTCGGCGGCGTCGAGGGCTTTGAGGTCGATGGCGGCGACGGCTTCTTCGACTTTGGGGAGGAGGTCGTTGCGCGGGGTGGGGAGCGCGGGCAGGAGGTTGGCGGCGGTGATGCACTGGATGCGGATGTCGTCGGGGTTGGGGCGGGCGTTGGCCGGTGGCGTTGGGGTTGGGTTCGATGCTTGAGGTTGACGCCGGCGAAGGTTTTTTCGTCGACGGTGTGGAGGAGTTTGACGGCTACGAGGATCTTGTCGCCGGGCTTGGCGGGGTCGAAGAGGACGATGGGTTCGAGGTCGTCGCCGAGGGCGACGCGGCGGCCGTTGAAGTAGATGATCTCGGGCATGGGGCCGTTGGCGTCGGCGTGGAACTGGAACCAGATGCGGGAGCCGGTGATGTCGTAGCCGTTGAGGGTCTTGGGGACTTCGATGACGCGGCGATACCAGACGGCGTCTTGGGCGCTTTGGCGCGGGCGCTTGACGAGTGGGCCAGGAGGAGTCGTCGAGGGTGGGGGATTCGCCGTGGGGGATGTCGCCGGCGTGGAAGCGCCACTCGCCGGCGGGGAGGGAGTTGAGGATCTCGAGGGTGTGGAGCTTCGCGATGCGCGGCGGGGGAGAGGTTTTTCTGCTCGCGGATGGGGGTGAAGGACTGGGCTAAAGCGATTGAGCAGGTGAGCACGAGACGCGAGCGGAAGATGTCTTAGGTGCATGGGCGCAAGGTTAGCAAATTTGAGGGCTTTCGAGAAATCTGACCGCGGATATTTGCGGATGGAGCACAGGGATACGGCGTAATCAGTGGATAGGAAGGGATGAAGGGCTTGCGACAGTACGAGTCTTGTGACGGATTTGATCCGCCGCGTTCGCTCGGCTCCGCTCGCTCAGGGGCTGATAGCTGACTTGGTGGCGGGGACGCTGGTAGTCTTTCGGGCATGAGAAATCTGCGAGTACGAGTGACTGGGTGTTTTGGGATTGGTGTGTGTTGTTGGCTGCGGCTGTGCCGATGGTGGCGCAGAATACGTTGCCGGCGGCTACGGCGAGCGGGATTGATGCGGCTGCGGCTGAGGTGCTGAAGGCGACGGGGGTGCCGAGCGCTTCGGTGGCGGTGGTGCAGGGTGGGAAGGTTGCGTATGTGAAGGCGTATGGGATGGCGCGGCTGGAGCCGGCGATGCCGGCTGAGCCGGGGATGCAGTATTCGATCGGGTCGATCAGCAAGCAGTTTACGGCGGCGATGATTTTGCTGCTGGTGCAGGATGGCAAGGTGAAGCTGGATGATCCGGTGGGGAAGTATCTGCCGGAGTTGACGCGGGCGAATGAGGTGACGATGCGGCAGGTGCTGTCGATGACGTCGGGGTATCAGGACTTCTGGCCTGAGGACTATGTGATGACGTCGATGATGAAGCCGACGGATCCGCAGCAGATTCTGGATGTGTGGGCGAAGAAGCCGCTGGACTTCGAGCCGGGGACGCAGTGGCAGTACTCGAATACGAACTATGTGATTGCGGGGCGGATTGCGGAGATTGTGGGGGGCAAGCCGCTGATTGAGCAGTTGCAGGAGCGGATTTTCAGGCCGTTGAAGATGACGGGGGTGTTGAATTCGGATGCGAGCAGGCTGCCGGCGAACGATCCGACGGGGTATTACCAGCATGCGCTGGGGCCGCTGCGTCCGGCGCCGCAGGAGGGGCAGGGGTGGATGTTTGCGGCGGGGGAGCTGGCGATGCCGGCGAGCGATCTGGCGCTGTGGAACATCAGCATGATGGATCGGACGCTGCTGGCGCCGGCTTCGTACGACGAGATGTTTACCGAGGTGAAGCTGAAGGATGGCAAGGGCACGGGATATGGGTTGGGCGTGCAGGTGGGGGACCGGAATGGGCATCGAGTACATTGAGCATAGCGGCGAGGTGTCGGGGTTTGTGTCGGAGAATATTGTGTTTCCCGATGACAAGGTGGCGGTGACGGTGCTGACGAATGAGGATGCTTCGAGCGCGGCGGGTGCGCTGGCGACGGAAGATTGCGCCGCTGGTGCTGGGTGGGGCGTCAGTAGGCAGTTCGAGTGCGGAGGCGGCGGCGGCGGAGAAGCGGGCGCTGGATATCTTTACGGGGTTGCAGGATGGGAAGCTGGACCGGACGCAGTTGACGGCGTTTTGCGATGCGTACTTTACGCAGGAGGCGGTGCAGGATTTTGCGTCGAGCCTGAAGCCGCTGGGAGTGCCGACGCAGCTTCAAACAGACTGGCGGAGGAGAAGCGCGGGGGGATGACGTTTCGGGTGTTCAGCGTCAGCTTTCCGAACAAGCAGGTGCGCGTGACGGTGTATGAGGAGCCGGATGGGAAGCTGGAGCAGTATCTGGTGATTGCCGGATTGAGGAAGTTGGAGGTGCATGCACTGGTTCGATGATGACGGTCTCGCGTTGAGGCGTGCGGCGCAATGAAGGATAATGGGTCTTGGTAGAGGCGCGCCGATTGCTTGCTGGTGTGCGCTCTTCGCGTTCTTCTGTTTCATTTGCCCTTTGGGCGTTTCTTCTTCCTTGGTTCGATAACCCAGGAAGGAAACGGACAATGAATCTTTGGACGGAATATGAAGGAAGAACGATCGATGGGCTTTACCCACTTACAAAACTGATACGGCCTGAGGGCCGGAGCGCCTTTTTCTCCACGTCGAATGGCACGGGAGTGCCGACGGTGATACGGCTGATCGAGTCGCACTTCGATGGTGACGAGATATTGGCGCGGTGGCGCGGGATGGCGGCGCTGAATCATCCGAATCTGGTGAAGCTGAAGAGCTTTGGACATGTGGTGGTGGATGAGACGTCGCTGGTGTATGCGGTGATGGAGCCGGTGGAGGCGAATCTTGGCGAGATACTGAAGGAGCGGCGGCTGACGGAGCTGGAGACGAGGCAGATTGCGACGAGTCTGCTGGCGGCGATTGAGGCGCTGCATTCGAACGGGTTTGTTCATGAGCATGTGGAGCCGGCGAATGTGCTGGCTGTGGGTGAGGAGATCAAGCTGCGGAGCGACTGCATTCGGGAGACGCTTGAGGGCGAAGAAGGGGCCGAGCTGAAGCGGAAGGATGTGCGCGATTATGCGACGGTGCTGCTGCAGGCGCTGACGCAGCAGAGGACGCTGGAGGGTGCGTCGCGTGACTTGCCGCTGCCTGCGCCGTTTGATCAGATTGTTCGCAAGGGAATGAGTGGGGAGTGGGGGCTGGCGCAGATTGGCGTGGCGCTGAATCCGGTTGCCGAGCTGTGAGGCCAGCTGCTCGTCCGCGGTTGTGAGCTGCGGCGCCGAAGCGCCGAAGGCTTGAGAGAGCTGGTTGAGCAGCCGGTGGTTGCGGCGCCTGTCGATGCCTCCGCCGTCTGTGATCGAGGCGAATTCGCGTTCCGGTTGAAGATGAGTCGCGAGAGGATCGGTGCGCGGGGATTGCGTATGGTGTGGGTACGCTGCTGATTGTGCTGCTGGGATGGTGGTTCGTGCATAGCCGATCGGCGAGTTCGAATGAACGCCGTGACGAAGGCGCTGCTCGGCTGCCGGTTGCGCAGGAGAGTGCCGCCGCCTGATGCGCGCATTCGAGACCGAGTGCTGCGGCGAATGCGCCGTGCTCCGGTGCGACGCGATCACGCCGCAACAACTGGGGCAACGCTGGCCACTGGCGAGTGATTGCGTTTACGTATAACCGCGAGGATCAGGCTCAGCAGAAGGTGGCGGAGATTGCGCAGAGTCATCCGGATCTGAGTCCTCGGTGTTTACGCCGACCGGGCAGGCTCCGTTTCTGGTGGCGCTGGGTGGGGCGATGAGCAGGGAGGAGGCGTTTGCGCTTTCGGGAAAGGCGAAGCGGGAGGGATTGCCAAGGATATTTATGCGCAGAATTATCGGGGGCGATAGCGATGAAGTTAGAGACGCGACAAGCTGAAGGCCCACTACGCCTCTCGCGGTGAGATGCGAGAGCTCGCTCGGTGCACTTCATGACTTTATGAACGTCTTACTTTATGTAACTTGTTTGGTTACTTTTTCTCGGTTTGGGCGAGGAAGTCGATGAGGTATTGCTTCCAGACGGCGGCGTTGGTGTGGGTGCCGTGGCCGCGGGTGGCGTCGGAGATGGGGATGAGGATGAATTTTGCGTTGGGCATCTTGGTGACCATCTTTTCTGCGATGCCGAGCTCGGGTGGGTTGATGAAGTCGTCGGCGGAGTTGATCCAGAGGACGGGGGCGGTGATGGTGGAGAGCTTTGGTGCGGGGTTGTAGTTGCGCGAGGCGTTGACGTAGTAGATGAAGTCGTTGGCGTCGGTGCGGGTGATGTCGGCGGCGATGGTTTTGTCGACGTAGGCTTCGACCTGGGCGCGGGTGGGGTAGTTTTTCTGGAGTTGGAGGGGAGCGCCGCCGGCGATGACTAGGAGATCGCTTGCGCCGCGGAGGCCTTCGACGGGTGGGGTGGTGTAGTCGCCGTTCTTCCATGCGGGATCGTGCTTGATGTCTTCCATGGCCATGTAGCGCCACATGCGGTTGCGGCCGGCGAGTTCGACGGGGAGGCAGGCGAAGGGGGCGAGGGCGTCGGAGAACTGGGGGAAGGTTTCGCCCCAGACGAAGGACTGCATGCAGCCCATGGAGGTGCCGAGGATGAGGCGGAGGTGATCGACGTGGAGGCCTTCGGTGAGCATGGTGTGCTGGCTGGCGACCATGTCGTCGTAGTCGTACTGGGGGAAGTGCATGCGGAGGCCGTCGGAGGGTTTGGAGGATTCGCCGTGGCCGATGTCGTCGGGGAGGATGAGGAAGAACTTCGTGATGTCGAAGGGCTGGCCGGGGCCGAAGAGGACGTCGGAGAAGACGGGGTTGAGGAGAGAGTGGGCGTTGCCGCCGGTGCCGTGGAGGAGGAGGATGGCGTTGTCGGTGTGGCCCTGCGCGTCTCTGTGGGGTTGGCCGAGGGTGAGGTAGTGGAGGTGGAGCTTCTCGATCGTCTCGCCGTCTTTGAAGTGGAAGTTGGCGATGTCGTAGGTGCCGTCCTGGGTGGGCCATTTGCCGGGGGTGGCTTGGGCGTTGGCGGCGATGGTCGCGGTTGAGAGGAGCGCGAGCGAGGATGAGGCGGGTGAGCATGATGAAGGGTCTCCATGGAGCTGTGAGTTGAGGTGATGACTGTGAGACGTGTCGGCTGCCTGCGTAAAGTTCCTAGTCGTCCATGTTCTCTTGCGCTCTGACAAAGGCGAAGTTGCCGACGTGAACCCACCCGCGGAACGGCAGATTGACGTCGGCGATGGCGAGCAGCACGAGGGTGATGAGGAGGGTGAAGGCAAAGACCTGAAGGGCGTGAAGCGTGCGTTTGCGCAGCCGAACATCGAGGCCGAGGCGATGGTGAGAAATCCTCCGATGAGGAGAACAGCCCAAAAGATGGTGGGGAGATGGTAGTTGCTTTGGAGCAGGCGGGTGCGGCGGTGTTCGGTGAGGGCGCTCAGCTCATAGAGGGCGTGGTCTTCTGCTACGACCTCGGTCGGCGATGCTACCTTGACGGACATCAATGTCTTCCACATGTCTTGATTGATGTCGTGGCTCTCTTCGGGGATCTGGCTTTGAGCCATCTCCGGCCAATCCTGATTGATGACGGCAGCAGCATAGGATTTCGCCTCAAATTGGAGCTCTGTACGCTGGGGCTCGGGGAGCCCTACGGCGAGACGGTAGATGTTTCTGAGAGCGCTGGCCTCGAGATCGACGTTGAGATTCGCGGAGCCAAAGTCCGTCCACACGGTGTAGAGCATGAAGCCGAGGATGACGGCGTAGGTGGTGCCGAGGATGTTGAGCTGCCAGCCGATCAGGTCGTTATGGACTTGACGCTTTTCCCGCGGCCAGATGCGGTTGAGTGCGACCATGAAGAGCATCGATCCGGTCATCATGACGATGAGGATGACGATATTTTGGGTGAGAGTCAGCATGAGGTGGTGTTCTCCCGGCGATCTCCAAGCTTATCGAATTGCTGCGCATTGTTCGAGCAGATTTGATGGCAGGGGAGCAGAAGAAACGGGGCGTGGAGAGGATACTCCATCCCCGTTTGTTCTTTGCGACTTGAAGACTAGTTGGCGGCGTCTTTCTTTTCTTCTGGCGCCTTCTCGGGGGTGGTGAGGGGTTTGGTGATGTCGTCGAGGTAGTCGGGGGTGCCGTCTACGCGGACGAGGGAGGGGTAGCGTTCGCCGTCGTGGTAGTCGAGGTCGGCGGTGGTGACGAAGGTGTCGCCCTGGAGGATGAGGTGGATGGGTTCGGTTTTGCCCTTGGCATCCTTGATGGCGTCTTTGAGTGCGTCGCCGGAGAAGATGTTGCCGTTGACGGCGATGATCTTCTGGCCGGGGAAGAGCTTCGCCTTGTCGGCGGGGCCGTTCCAGCGGACGTCGGCGATGTTGCCGTCGCCGGTGACGCGGAGGCCGATGGAGTACCAGACGTCGATGCCGCCGCGACGGCCGCCGGCTGCGGCCATGGTGCGCGCGGATTTGGTGGGCTTGTCGGTGTAGACGAGTTTGTAGCCGCCCTGCTCGATGCCGGCGACGTCGGCGCGCGGGTTGATGGCGTCGATGCGGTCGTGCATGAAGGTTGCCCAGTCATACTTGACGACCTGGTTGAGGTCGGCGATGAGCTCGTCGCGCTTGTAGGTGACGATGAGCGGGCCGGTGTTGCCGCCTTTGCCGAGGAAGATGTGGAGGAAGTCGGTGAGGGACTTCTTGTTGTCGGTGAGCTTGCGGATGGTGGTGTCGGCGTCGAGCCAGAAGAGTTCGCCTTCCTGGTAGTAGTCCTGGCCGCGCTTCCAGTTGGACCATGCGGGGTTGCCGCCGCGGAGGATGCTGGCGGCGATGGCGGTGTCTTCGGTGGTGCGCCACTCGCGCCCGACCTTGGTGTCGAGATTGGCGGCGGAGCCGGCGAGCATGTCGCGGTACTGCTCCTGCGACTTGAGGCCGGAGCGGGCGGCGAGGACGTTGCCGAGGTATTGGGTCATGCCTTCGTAGACCCAGAGAAGCGAGCCCTCCTGCATCTTGGCGAAGTCATCCTGATAGAGATTGAAGGGGCGGCGGTACTTTCCGTTCCAGGAGTGGGTGAACTCGTGAGAGAGAAGGTCGGAGTCGGCGAGCTGGTGGTTGGCGTCAGAGAGGTCTTTTTCGCCGACGCCGTTGTCGGAGGACTGGCCGTGCTCGAGGCCTTCGCCACCGGCTACGTCAGAGAGGGTGAGGAGGAAGTGGTAGACGTTGTAGTGGTGCGAATCGTAGGCTGCGCCTGCCTCGCGGACGAGATTGTTGAGTTCGACGAGGAGTGCGGGGCGGAGTTGCGAGTCTTCCGGGGAGTCGGCGACGACGTCGATGTAGTGCTTGGGTGTGACCTCGGGAGCGAGGGCGAACTCGTGGAAGTATTGGCCGGTGATGACGGGGGAGTCTTCCAGCTGTTCGACGTTGGTTGCGGCGAAGTGGGTGAGACCGCCGTTGGGGTGTTGCGGATCGTAGCCATCGGTGGGGGTGAGGGCGGTGCCGATGCCCCAGCCAGCGGGAACTTTGACGGAGGGCTGGACTGGGATCTCTTTGACCGGAGTGTTGGCGGGATAGAGGAGGAGCTTTTCCCATTCGAGGACGGCGAGCTTCTGGCTGATGCGTGCGGTGACGATGCAGTCGAGGTGGGCGTGGAGGGTGGTGACGCCGGCGGGGACGGTGACGTGGAACTGGTAGAGGTCTGCGTCGTCGCGTCGCCATGGAAGGACCTTGCCGTTGGCGGTGAAGACGACGCCGGTGATCTCATCGACGGGGCCAGTGGGGCGATGGTTGCCGGGGATCCACTTTGGCGTGGTGAGGGTGACGGGGCCGGAAGTGACGGGGATGTCGATCTCGGCGTGATAGAGCTTGCGCGGGGCGTCGGAGAGGTCTGCTGTGATCTGGATGGGCGTCTTCTGGGCTTGCAGGAAGGTGGGTGCGGTGATTATCAGAGCTAAAGGCAGGAGGGTGTGGCGGTTGATCATGAGCAGGGCTTTCTCTCGAAGGTGAAGTTGGGATTTCAGATATTAGTCAGGATAGACGAGTGGGAGGGGGCCCGAGACGCAGCCCGGTTTCCCGGGCCACGCTGAGGCGCTTAGTTACCGCAGGTCAGGACTTGAGGGCGGACTCGATGGCGGCGACGACGGTGGGGTCGTCGGGGACGACTTCGGGAGAGAAGCGGGCGGCTATGTTGCCGTTGCGATCGACGAGGAACTTCTCGAAGTTCCAGAGGACGCCCGGCTCGGGATTGGCGCTGGCGCCGTTGTGGTTGCTGCTGAGGAAGCCGTTGAGCTTTTCACGGAAGCCTTCGCGGCCGGGGCCGACGGCTTTGGGTTGCGCGGCGATGAGCGATTGGTAGAGGGGATGGGTGTCGGAGCCGGTTACGGCGATCTTCGAGAACATGGGGAATTCGACGCCGAAGGTTGAGCGGCAGAAGGTCTGGATGTCTTCGTTGGAGCCGGGCTCCTGACCGCCGAAGTCGTTGGCGGGGAAGCCGCAGACGACGAGGCCGGAGTCTTTGAAGCGGGAGTAGAGCTTTTCGAGGGCGTCGTACTGCTTCGTGAGGCCGCACTTGGAGGCGACGTTGACGATGAGGAGGACTTTGCCGCGATATTCGGCGAGCGAGGTGGGCTGACCGGCGATGCTATGGACGGGGATTTCGTAGATGTTTGCCATGCCATCAAGTTTATCGCGAGGGGAAAGTGAGGCGGGATCCACATTAGCGAGAAATCTTTCGAACTTCTTTATGCGCTGGTCAGTAGGATGTGATCGCTATGACAATGGGCGACTTCCTTTTTGGAAAACCTCTGCTGACCAGCGAGGAACGGGGCGAACACATCGGCGTTACGGCAGGAATTCCAATCTTCGGGTTGGATGCGCTGACCAGCGCGGCATACGGGCCGGAGGCGGCGCTGACGCTGTTGATTCCGCTCGGGCTACTGGGACTGAACTATATCGTTCCGGTGATTACGGCGATTGTGTTGCTGCTGGTGATTGTGTACTTCAGCTATCGGCAGACGATTGAGGCTTATCCGCACGGCGGCGGGTCGTATACGGTGGCGAGCGAGAATCTGGGGAGCGGTGTGGGGCTGCTAGCTGCGGCGGCGCTGATGATCGACTATGTGCTGACCGGGGCGGTGGGGATTTCGGCGGGCGTGGCGGCGCTTATCTCGGCGGTGCCGAAACTGCAGCCGCATACGCTGGCGTTGTGCCTGGTGATTCTGGCGATACTGGCGATCGTGAACATGCGCGGCGTGCGAGACACAGGCGCGGCGTTTATGGCGCCGACGTTTCTGTTTGTGGGTACGCTGCTGGTGATGGTTGGGGTCGGGATTTACCGGGTGGCGGTGAGTGGAGGGCATCCGGTGCCTGTTGTGGCTCCGCCGATCCCTTCGCCCACGACGGTGAGTTATCTGAGCCTGTGGCTGCTGGCGAAGGTCTTTTCGAGTGGATGTACGGCGATGACCGGGGTCGAAGCTGTCTCGAACGGGGTGATGGCGTTCAAGGAGCCGAAGAGGGAGAACGCGCAGCGGACTCTGACGGTGATTATCGCGATTCTGATTGTGCTTCTGCTGGGCATCGCTTATCTCGTGAAGGCGTATGGATTGGTGGCGACTGATCCGGAGGCGAGCAACTATCAGAGCGTGCTGAGTCTGCTGGTGTCGGCGATCTTTGGGCGGGGATGGTTTTATTACCTGACGATGGCTTCGGTGCTGGCTGCGCTGGCGTTGAGTGCCAATACGGCGTTTGCGGATTTTCCGCGATTGACGCGGATGATTGCGCTCGATGACTACCTGCCGCATGTCTTCATCCTGCGCGGCCGGAGATTGCTTTACTCGCATGGGATTTACTTCCTGACGGGGTTGATGGCGGCGATTCTCATCTTGTTTGGCGGAGTGACGGACAAGCTGATTCCGCTTTTTGCGATTGGCGCGTTTCTCGCTTTCACGCTGTCGCAGGCGGGAATGGTGATGCATTGGAAGAGGCAGGAGAACGACAAGGCGCGCGGCTGGCACATGTTTGTGAACGGGCTCGGGGCGATCTCGACAGGGATAACGCTGCTGGTGGTGCTGGTGGCGAAGTTTGTGGCAGGAGCGTGGGTAACGGCTCTGCTGATCCCGGTGCTGATCGTCATCATGATGGCGGTGAAGCGACACTACACCCGGGTAAAACGAGAGATGGCGGATATAAATCCGTTGAGCCTGGTCAATCTTCGGGAGCCGATTGTGGTCATTCCCATGGCCGGGTGGGATCGTGCGACCGAGAAAGCGATGCGGTTTGGATTGCTGCTCTCGAAGGAGATTAAGGTGGTGCATGTGCACTCGGCTGACGAGGAGCAGGTGCTTGAGGAGACCTGGGAGAAGAATGTGATGGAACCAGTCAGGGACAAAGGGTTGCCACTGCCGGAATTGGTAACGATTCCGTCGAATTATCGGCTGATCGTGAGTCCGCTGATGGAGTACATTCTGACCCTGGAGGACGCTAACCCAAATCAGAAGATTGCGGTGCTGCTGCCGGAACTCGTAGTACGGCATTGGTGGGAAAATGCGCTGCACAATCAGAGGGTGCAGTTGCTCAAATTGATGCTGCTGCTGAAAGGGAAACACCGGATTGTGGTGGTGAATATTCCGTGGTACCTGTAACCACGAGATCAAGGTAAAGGCAGGTATTTAATGGAGATAGGTTGACGGACGAAGTAGTATCGAAAGCGATATGTCTTTTGCTGATTCGATTATTGGAAGACCATTAGCGACGAGTGAAGAGCGTGCCGAGCACATCGGCGTAGCAGCAGGGATACCGATCTTTGGCCTGGATGGGCTGACGAGCGCAGCGTACGGCCCTGAGGCGGCGATGACGTTGCTGATCCCGCTGGGGATTGGCGGCGTGGAGTATGGATGGCGGATTATCAGCGCGATCCTGATTTTGCTGGGAATTGTGTACTTCAGCTATAGGCAGACGATTGCAGCATACCCAGGTGGAGGCGGCAGCTACACGGTCGCGTCCGAGAATTTGGGCGAGAAGCCAGGGTTGCTGGCGGCGGCCGCGTTGATGATCGACTATATTTTGACGGCTGCGGTGGGAATTTCGGCCGGCGTTACAGCGTTGACCTCGGCGGTGCAAAGCCTGCAACCTCACACTCTGCTGATTTGCCTGATCATTCTTGCGCTACTGGCGCTCGTCAACATGCGAGGCGTAAAGGATACGGGAACGGCATTCATGCTGCCCACCTTCCTTTTTGTCAGTACGCTGCTGACGCTGATTGCGGTTGGGATGTGGAAGACGGTTCACGCTGGCGGGCATCCGATTCCGATGGCTCCGATCCCTCCCGCATTGCCAGCAACGGTGGGCGCGCTGGGAACGTGGATGCTGTTGAAGGCGTTTGCGAGCGGATGCGCGGCGATGACAGGCGTAGAGGCGGTGTCGAATGGCGTGATGGCGTTCGGCGAGCCGAGAGTGAAGCGGGCACAGCGGACGCTGACGATCATCATCGGGATTCTGATGGTGCTGTTGTTTGGTATCGCGTACCTGGCCAAGGTGTATCAGGTGATGCCGATGGATCCTGATGCCTCGCACTTCCAAAGCTTGCTTAGTTTGTTGGTGACGGTGGTGTTTGGGCGAGGATGGTTCTATTACCTGACGATGGGCAGTGTGTTGCTGGCGCTGGCGTTGAGCGCAAACACTGCGTTTGCAGATTTTCCGCGGTTGACGCGGGCGATTGCCATCCATGATTATCTGCCGCACGTTTTTATTCTGCGTGGACGCCGGTTGCTGTACTCGCACGGAATTTACGCGCTGACTGGATTTACTGCGGTCATTCTGATTCTCTTTGGCGGTGTGACGGATCGGCTGATTCCGCTGTATGCGATTGGAGCATTTCTTGCGTTTACGCTCTCGCAGGCCGGCATGGTGGTCCATTGGATGAAGGGCGAAGACCACAAACTGCGCGGCTGGCACATGTTTGTGAACGGCATCGGCGCGGTTGCGACAGGAATTACAACGATCGTGGTGCTGGTTGCGAAGTTCCGAGCGGGAGCGTGGGTGACGGCGCTGCTGGTGCCGGCGCTGATCGGAATCATGCTGGTGGTGAAGCGGCATTACTCGCGGGTGAAGCGGGAGATGGCGGATATCAGCCCGCTGAACCTGGTGAATTTGCAGGAGCCGATTGTGGTGATTCCGATGGCACGGTGGGATCGGATTACAGAGAAGGCGATGCGGTTCGGGCTGTTGCTGTCGAAGGAGATCAAGGTCGTGCATGTCCACTCGGATGACGAGGGGGGTGGACTGGATGAGGTATGGGATGAGCACGTGATGGCGCCGATCAAGAAAGAAGGGTTGCCGGAGCCGGAGCTGGTGATCATTCCATCGTCTTACCGGTTTGTTATCAATCCGTTGATGGATTACATTCTGGATCTTGAACAGCAGAATCCGGGGCGGAAGGTGGCGGTGATTTTGCCGGAGCTGGTGGTGCGGCACTGGTGGGAGAATGCGCTGCATAATCAGCGGGTGCAGTTGCTGAAGTTGCTGCTGCTGATGAAGGGGAACCAGAGAATTGTGGTGGTGAATATTCCGTGGTACCTGTGAGCGTGGTGGGCACCGCGTAAATACAGGGGGGTCGCGGATTTTTCTGCGGTTTTCTGCTGGTGTTTTTGTGGTGATTGTGTGGTGAATCGCTGGTGGAAACGTGGTGGATTGTGGCCACGTTTCCACGGCTGAAAAATACGCCAACTTTTTTAGGTTTATTTTTGTGGGACGGCTGGTGGCTCTTCCAGCAAAATGCGGGGATCCTTCACTGCGCTCAGGATGACGACTTTGCCGACAACCTTATACGGCCTGGGGCTCTCGGGGGCGGTATACCGGGGAGAGTTCGCGGAGGCGGGCTACGGCGGCGGGGACGATCTTGAGGGCTTCGTCGATCTCTTCTGAGGTGGTGAGACGGGAGAGGGAGAAGCGGATGCTTGCGCGCGCGCGGGCGGGAGTGAGGCCCATCGCAGTGAGGACGTGGGAGGGTTCGGCTGCGCCGGATTGACAGGCGGAGCCTCCGCTAACGGAGATGCCCTTGAGATCGAGGGCGATGACGAGGGCTTCGGCTTCGAGGTGGTTGAAGTAGAGGTTGCTGGTGTTGGAGACTCTAGGGGCTCCGGCTCCGTTGACGCCGGTGTCGTCGATTTGAGCTAGGATGCCTTGTTCGAAGCGATCGCGGAGGGCGGTGAGTTCGGTGGGACCTGGGGCGGGGTTGAGATGGGCGGGAGCGGTCGCGCTTTCGCGCGATGCCCACACATCAGAATCGATGTGTGGGGCACCCGGATTTTTGGATGGTCCACTTTGATTTGTGGCGGGGTTGTCGTTAGCGAGCCAGATGGCGGCGAGTTCGGCTGCTTTACCGAGGCCTACGATGGCGGCTACGTTTTCGGTTCCGGCGCGGCGCTGGCGCTCGTGGGTGCCGCCGTGTAGCATGGGAGCGAGGCGGACGTTCTTGCGGACGAAGAGGACACCGATGCCTTTGGGGGCGTAGATCTTGTGGCCCGAGAGGGTGAGAAGGTCGACGTGCTTGAGTGGGCCTTCGACGCTGAGGTCGAGGGGAAGCTTGGCGGAGGCCTGGACGGCGTCGGTGTGGAAGAGAGCGCCGGCGGCGTGGGCGATGGCGGCGAGCTCGGCGATGGGTTGGATGACGCCGGTCTCGTTGTTCGCGAACATGATGCTGACGAGTTTTGTGTTGGGGCGGATGGCGGCCTGAAGCGTTGCTGGCTCGATGAGGCCTTGCGGGGTGCAGGGGAGGAAGGTTACTTCGACTCCGGTTTTTTCGAGGGCTTCGGCGGCGTGGAGGACTGCGTGGTGCTCGATGGTGGTGGTGATGAGGTGAGCGGGTTCGCCGTGAGTAGCTTCGGAGGAGAGGACGCCGAAGAGGGCGAGGTTGTCGCTCTCGGTGCCGCCGGAGGTGAATACGATCTCGGAGTTGAGGCAGTGGAGGAAGCGGGCGACGTGGGTGCGGGCCTGTTCGACTGCGCCACGGGCGTGCTGGCCGTGGTGGTGGATGGAGCTGGCGTTGCCGTAGTGCTCCATCCAGAAGGGACGCATGGCTTCCAAGACTTCGGGGAGGAGGGGTGTGGTCGCGTTTGCGTCCAGGTAGATTCGGCGCATGGTTCTATTTTAGCTGGCTTTGGTGTGTGGAGTGGATAAGAGGGCATACCCCAGGGGCTAAAGCCCCCTTTGTGGAGACTTCGGGGGAGGGCCAAGCCTTGAAGGCTTGGCTTACCTAGAAGGAACCGCAACTGCAACTGCAACGACGACGACAACTGCAATGCAAAACAACTGCAACTGCAAACAACGGCCAATACAGGGTTCTTCGCTGCGCTCAGTATGACGACAGGAAATTTGCTGGCGTCACAAGGGGAAAGCAACTGCAGGTCCTTCGACCGTGCCGTTCGCAAAGTGCGCGAACGGCTTCGCTCAGGATGACAATTTTGGGGTGGGACGGAGTGGGTAAAGGCATGAGCAGACAAATAGACTGTAAAAATAACTGCAACCGCACTGCAAATGCAGAACAACGGCCAATGCGGGGATCCTTCGCTGCGCTCAGTATGACGGCAGGAAATTTGCTGGCGTCACAAGGGGAAAGCAACTGCAGGTCCTTCGACTGTGCCGTTCGCAAAGTGCGCGAACGGCTTCGCTCAGGATGACAATTTTGGGGTGGGACGGAGTGGGTAAAGGCATGAGCAGACAAATAGACTGTAAAAATAACTGCAACTGCACTGCAAATGCAGAACAACGGCAAATGCTGGGATCCTTCGCTGCGCTCAGGATGACGGCAGGAATTTTGTCGGCCACGCAATGGCAAAGGCAACTGCAGGTCCTTCGACTGCGCCGTTCGCAAAGTGCGCGAACGGCTTCGCTCAGGATGACAGTTTTTGGGTGAGATGGAGTCGGTCGGGCAAGAACAAGCACAACAGCAAAAACACGGCATGGTGAGATTGTGAAGGCTGGGGGGCTGCTCTGTGGTGGCGAGGTGAGCGAAGTAAGACAAAGACAACTGCGAGGGTACAGAGAAGGGGGAGATGCTAAGGCATCTCCCTCTTTTGATGAGTTGGTGAAGGGCTATTTGAGGGTGGTGGGGGTGGAGGGGCCGTAGAGGATGCCGTTGAAGAGGAATTTGAAGGTGGCGTGGGGTTGGCCGCGGAAGGTGACTTCGGGGCCGTAGAGGACGAGTTTGCCTTTGCCGATGGGGGATTCGGCGATGGCGGTGGTGTGGTCGATGTAGCTCTGGCCCCAGGCCCAGCCGCTGGCGAGGAGGTTGTCGTCGTCGTACCAGGCTACGGCGTGGAGACCGGAGAGAGAGGCCTGCGGGTCGAGGTTGAAGGCTGGGCTTGAGTCGAAGTCGACGATGACGTTTGGAGCGACACCGTAGGCGATGGGGTCAGTGTTGTCGACGTGCGCTTTGAGGAGTGAGCCGGGGATGTAGAAGCGCTCGGGCGGGACGGGCTGGAGTTGGCCTTTGACCATCTCCATGGGTGCGTTGACGAGCGGGAGTTTGAGATAGGAGGCGAGCGAGGTGGAGGTGCCGATGGCTAGCAGCGTGCCGCCGTCGGAGACGAAGGCTTGCAGTTGCGGAATGGTTTTGGTTGGAGTGATGGCGCCGAGCCATGGACGGAACTCGGCGGGGATCTCTTCAGGCTTCATCTCGCGTGGAGTGAAGCCACCTCCGCGACCGCCGGGGCGAGGCGACCGGATGATGCCGTCGGCGAAGAGGAGCACGTCATATTTTGCGTTGAGGTTGCCGGCGTCGAGTTCCTGAGGGTAGACGACGGTGTAGGGGAATTCGAACTGGTCGAAGAGCCAGCGGATCCAACCGGAGGGCATGGAGCCGCCATAGACGTCGGCGAGTCCGATGCGGACGGGATGAAGTTGAATGGCTGCGGCGGAGGGTGGTTGTGCGACGGCTGCGGCAGAGATGCCGAGGGACTTGGTTGCGGCGGTGACGATCTGTTGTGTGGTGGCGGAGTAGGGCAGCCAGAGAGCGCCGGGTGGAAGGGTCTTGTCGCCGGCGGTGGTCTTGGTGGTCAGCCAGAAGACGGGCTGGTTGGCTTTGAGGAGACGGTTGGTGAGGGTGTAGGAGTCGTTGTACTCGTGGCTGACGAGGTAGCCGGCGGGTGTACCGCTAACGCCGGTGATGGTGCCGGGGACGGGGATGGCGAGATCGGTCTTGATGGGTGCGAAGGAACCGGTGACAGGTTCGGTGTAGCGATCGAAGTGCACGCCCATCTGGAAGGCGAGGGTCCAGCCGGTGGTGTCATAGGGCCGGTTGGGTGGGCCGCCGGGATAAGGGAAGTCGTTGGGGTGGTCTTGCGGCTCGAACATGTCGAGCACCTGCGGGCGGAAGGCCTGCGCGGCGAGCACGACGTAGGAGCCGGCGGGATAGTGCTTGCCGGCGACTTCGAAGTCGGAGCTGGCTTGCTGGACTTCGACGCCGGTCTTCATGAGGCTGTTGACGAATTTTGTTGCGGTGGGGAAGTCGGGCTGATCGGCGGAGATGATGTAGGCGCGCGCGTCCTTGAGTTTGGGATCGTGCAGGACTTTGTCGTAGAGATCGGCGGGGATTCCCTGGGTGCGCGGGCCTGCGGCGTTGCTGGCGTCGGGCGAGAGAACGCCGGCGCGGTTGACGTGGGCGCCGGATTTTTCGGCTTCGGCCTCGAGGGCTTCGATGCGTTTGGGTGTGATGGTCCAGTGGTCTTCGCTGCCGTTCTGAACGGAGTCCTTGCCCATGAGGTAGAAGTTGTAGAGAAGATGGGTGCGCTCGCGAGAGGCGTAGTCGAGTACGGCGCGGTTATTGGTCTGCTCATAGGCGATAGATGAGGCGTAGTGCCAGAGCTGGGGCTTGATGGGATCGACGAGGTCGTTGCGCGGGAGTTGTTGTGTGGCGAGGAGAGGCAGCGGTTCGGGTGTGGGGTTGCCGATGATCTCGGTCAAGAGACCGATCTGATTGTGGAAGTAGGAGACGGTGCGGAGGCTGCCGTTGAACCATGTGGAGTAGGGCGCGCCGCTGCGTGAGGTGGAGCCGGGCTTGTTCTCTTCGACGAGCCGCTGGTGCATGGAGGTGCCGACGGCTTCGATGCCGAGGACGACGAGGGGGTCGTAGAAGTAACTGTTGGGGTCGCGGAAGGGCGGCATGAAGATGACGGTGCCCGCGGGGCCGGCCTGGTGGTGGTTGTAGACGATCTCCGGGTACCAGACGCGGGAGAGGATGCGGTTGACGTTGGTGGACTCGGGCTGATTGCTGGCGAAGAAGTCGCGGTTGTCGTCGTGGCCGATGTACTTCTGCCAGAGGCGGGGGACGCCGTCGAGCAGGCGCTTGGAGGGGTCGGGGTTGCGCATGTACCAGTTGGACACGAGCTCCATGCCGTCGGGATTGGCGAAGGTGCAGAGGGTGATGTCGTCGTGGAGGAAGCGGAGGGTCTCGGGGTCGGTCTTGGCGTTGAGCTCGTAGATGGTTTCGACGAGTTGCTGGGCGCCTACGGTTTCGGAGGCGTGAAGACCGCCGTCGATCCAGACGACGGCTTTGCCTTCTTCGGCGAGGGCTTTGGCTTGATCGTCGGTGAGGCCCTTGGCGAGGGCTAGCTTCTGGTTGATGTCGCGGTAGTGCTCGAGGTTTTTCATGTTCTCGGGCGAGGAGATGATGGCCATGTACTGATGGCGGCCTTCGGCGGTGAGGCCGATGTCGACGAGCTTCATGCGGTCGGACTCTTTGGCGAGCTTCTGGAGGTACTCGGTTTCCTGGGTGTAGTTGACGAGCTGGTAGTCGTCGCCGATGTCGTGGCCGAACTGCTGCTTGGGGGTGGTGATGTTGCTGCGGGGGGCTCCGGTGGTCTGGGACAGGGCGGGAAGAACGGCCAGAAGAGACAACGCGGATAGAGATAGAGACAGATGGCGCAGCTTCATGAGCAGCAGCTCCTTGTAGATGGGTTGTGGCTGTTATAGCAGGAGACGAAGTGTGGAGAGAAAGAGTTTAGAGTTTGGGGGATTTTTATTGGGCGGGCCGGGCGGAGAGTGCTTCTGATAGGCTTGAGGCGACTCTGCGGATCTCTGTCGCGGCGGTTTCACAGGTACAAAGGAGAAGGACGATGATGAAGCGGATAGTTGTGGCTTTGGCGCTCGCCGGTTGTTGTATGGCGGCGGCACAGGCTCAGATGGCGGATAAGAAACCGGCGATTGCTCCGGGGACGATGATCGATCCGGCGAAGAGTTTTGACGGGATGCTGAGCGCGTTCGAAGAGGAGTTTGTGGGCGCGGCGAAGGCGTTTCCGGCGGAGAAGTATGATTTTGCGCCTAGCCCAGCGATCTTTGTAGCGGGGCAGGGAGCGGAGTATGCCGGCGTGAATACGTTCCGGGCGACGATTCTGCATGTGGCGGCAGCGAACTACTACTATGCGAGCGCGGTGAGCGGAGTGAAGCCGGATGTGGATGTGAAGGCGCTGGCGGATATCAAGGGGAAGGACAAGGCGATTGAGGCGCTGGCGGCTTCGTTTGCGTTTTCCCACAAGGCGTTCGCTACGCTGACGACGCAGAATGCGTTTGAGAGTGTTCGTGGAACCCAGACGCGCGCGAGTTTGGCGGGCGGTCTGGTGGCGCATGGTTTTGATCACTATGGGCAGATGGTGGAGTATCTGCGGATGAATGGAATCGTTCCTCCGGCAAGCAGGAAGTAAAGATTTTTTCAGGATGTTGATGGAAGAGCAGTCCATTGGCGGGCTGCTCTTTTATTTTGGGGAAGGGTCGGATGGGCGAATGAGTTCGTCCATGGGGGTGTCTTCGGAGATTGGGGTTCCGCGCATGACGTAGGTGATGCCGACGCCCACGATGTCGTAGTGGAGGCGGAGACTGCGGCTGTAGTAGCCGGATAGGGTGGTGTGACTGTCGAGGGGAACGTCGAGGGCGTTGGTGAAGCCGTTGTCCTCGGTGACGGCGTGGCCGATGACGACGGTGGCTTTGCCGTGGCGGGAGGGTCCGTAAATCTTCTGGTCGCCGATGGGAAGTTGCTCGTAGGCGTCGCTCTCGAAGGAGATGCCGCGGAAGAATTCGATGCCGAGGCCTACCTGAAAGTGGGCGAGTGGGCCGAGTGAGGTGTAGTCCCTGGTGACGGTGCGATTGAACAGGGTGGAGGAGTCGCCGGCGCCGATCTCGAGGTCGGGGGTGAAGTGGCCGTAAGTTCGTTCGAAGAGATTGCTTACGTCGAAGGTGACACGACCGGTGCTGAGACCGTAGGCCTCGTCGCCGGTTGGCGCTGTGACGAGGCCGGTGAGTTGGTACTGATAGGAGTGCGGGATGAATTGCGCGTGAAAACCGAGGACGACATCGCCTAGTTCGCCGCGCTGGTTGACGAGTTCGGCGGTGGGCTTGGGGTGGGTGGATCGGCTCTCGGCTAGCCGGTAGAAGTAGATGGGGATGGTGGCGTCGATCGAGAAGATGTCGTTGAAGCTGTAGCCGACGGCAGGAGTGGCGAGAGTTGCCCAGCCGGTGGTGGAGTTATGGACACCGGCGATGGTGATGCCGGCGTTCCAGCCATGGAGCGTGGGAGTGACGCCGGGGACTTCTGGAGTATCCAGACCGTCTGCCAGTTTGGCGGCGGGGGTCGACTGTTCCGATGATTTGTCGGGGGAGACCTGAGCGCTGACCGGGATCACGAGCAACAGCAGAAAGAAACAGAGGGATGCCCGGCGGTGGTGTTTTGACGGCAAGAAGGACCCCTGAGGTGAGCTCTGGGGTGAGCATGACATCTTTGATGGATGTTGGCCCACTTCTTTCGCGTCGACCATTAGTGCCGTCTTGTCCGCTGAACCAGCCGAAGGTTGGGTATGGAGGAGTACTAGCGGTCTCCGATGGGAAGGTACGGCGCGGGGTATGCGGGGCCGGTGTAGTCGGCGCGCGGACGGATGAGGCGGTTGTCGTCATGCTGCTCGATGACGTGGGCGGCCCATCCGGAGATGCGACTGACGGCGAAGATGGGGGTGAAGAGATCGATGTCGATGCCGAGCATGGTGTAGGTGGAGGCGGAGTAGAAGTCGACGTTGGCGTTGAGCTTCTTGGCGTCTTTGACGAAGAGCTCGATCTTGCGGGACATGTCGAACCACTTGGAGTTGCCGGAGTCTTTGCCGAGCTGCTCGGAGAAGCGGCGGAGATGAGTCGCGCGTGGGTCTTCGGTGTGGTAGACGCGATGACCGAAGCCTGAGATCTTCTTCTTCTCGGCGAACATCTGTTTGACGTATTCGACGGGATCGGCGCCGGCTTTGTCGATGGCGTAGAGGAGGCGCATGGTGGCCTCGTTGGCTCCTCCGTGGAGTGGGCCTTTGAGAGCGCCGATGGCTCCGGTGATGGCGGAGTGGATGTCAGCGAGAGTCGCTGCGATGACGCGGGCGGCGAAGGTGCTGGCGTTGAGTTCGTGGTCGGCGTGGAGGATGAGGGCGACGTCGAAGGTGCGGGTGGCGGTGTCGGAGGGCTTTTCGCCGTTGAGCATCCAGAGGAAGTTGGCGGCGTGCGAGAGTTTGTGGTCGGCATCGACGACGGGCTTGCCTTTGCGGATGCGGTCGAAGGCGGCGACGATCATGGCGATCTGCGCGGTGAGACGGTAGGACTTGCGCACGTTGGCGTCGTGAGAGCAATCGGCTTCGTCGGCGTCGTAGATGCTGAGGAGAGAGGTTGCGGTGCGGAGGACTTCCATGGGCGTCGCGTGTGGTGGGGACGCTGCGGAGGAGGTCGATGATCTTGGGATCAAGTTTGCGCGCTGCAGAGAGCTTTGCGGTGAAGTCGGCGAGTTCGGCGGCGTTAGGGAGCTTGCCGAACCAGAGGAGGTAGGTGCACTCCTCGAAGGTGGAATGCTGCGCCAGCTCGTGGATGTCGATGCCGCGATAAGAAAGGACGCCGGCGTCGCCGTCGATCCAGCAGATGGAGGAGCTGGTGGCGACGATGCCCTCCAGGCCTTTCGGTGCGACAGCGGTAGCCATAAGACGATTCTCCCAGGTGAAACTTAGTACATCTGGTTATAGCGCAGCGGAGAAACGATTGTCACGGCGGGGTGCGCGAATATCGGTATCTCTGTGCGACGTAAGGTGTTAAGCAGGTGTGCTGAAGATGCGGGAGGGGGAGAATGGATCGAGATGGATGGAGGGGGCTTCGCCGGATGAGAAGTTGTGCCATGACGTGCGCGGTGGCGGGGGCGAGGAGGATGCCGTCGCGGTAGTGACCGGTGGCGATGAAGTGGTTGGGATGGCTGGGGAGTTCGCCGAGGAGAGGCAGGCCATCGAGAGTTGCGGGGCGAAGGCCAGCCCAGGCTTCGAGTTGCGGGGCGTCGGCGAGCGCGGGGAGTAGTTGGGCGGCGAGATTGCGCAGGCGAGCTATGTCGGAGGGGTGGACGGTCTTGTCGAAGCCGGCGTCTTCGATGGTCGCTCCGATGATGGCCCGACCGGCATGGGGACCAGAGGTGCGAGGGACTATATAGATGTCGGGAGTGCGGACGACGAGGTTGAGTGGGAGGGAGGGAGGGAGGGAGACGGAGAACATCTGACCCTTCCTTGGCACGACTATTGGATTTAGCAGATGGGAGGTGGTGGAGGCCCAGGCACCAGAGCAGTCTATGAAACGTCTTACATGGAAGCATGCCGTTTGGAGTTTGGATCTCGATTGAGTTGCCGGAGTCGCGAGTGGATAGGACGGGTGTGTTGGGGCGGAGGTCGATGGCTGTGTCGGCGGACTGCTGCGAGAAGTGCTACGGCGAGTTGGCGAGGGTCGAGGCTGTGTTCGTCGAGGAGGATGAAGCGGTGATTGGCGGGGATGAGTTGCGGGAAGGAGACGAGCGAGGTCCGAGGGGGTGAGTTCGTTGTTTGAGTGTTGAGCGTGGTGGGGGAGAGCTTGCAGGGTTGTGTTGGTTTGGAAGGGAACGCGGATGCCGGAGAGATCGGTGAGGCGGTCGAGGAAGTCGGGGTAGAGAGAGATGCTGAGGTCGGCGAGAGGGCGGAGCGGGGAAGGGTTGTGCGGATCGCCGGTGGCGAGCATTCCGGCGGCGGCGGTGGAGGCTTCGGAGAGAGGGGCGGATTGATCAAGTATTGTGACTTGAAGGCCACGGCGATGGAGTTCGAGGGCGAGGGAGAGACCGATGATGCCGGCTCCGGCGATGCAGATGTCGGGGCTCGAGGGAGAGGGGTGTTGCATGGAATAAGTTTAGTTCGTCGGCGGAGAGGTTATAGTTTGGGTGTACTGATTTGCAGGCCGCGGGCGGTCTGTTTTGCGGAAGCCAATAGCAGGTGCTGAGAACCAGCAAGAACTGAGGAGAGTGGAATGAGTGACGAAGAGTACGTAGAACATAGGTCGATCTCGGGAGCACTGCTTGGAGTGGTGGCGGCGGCGTTGCTGGCTGCGCTGGGCGGACTGGTGTGGTGCTACGGTCTGCAGAATCATCTGGCCGCGGCAGAGCAGAAGATCGCGGCTGCGGATCAGAAGAACGCGGAGCTGACTCAGCAGTTGGAAGCGACGAATGCCAGGTTGAGGGCGACGAGCGAGACGCTGGGCCAAAGCGTGGGGATGACCCAGAAGCAGATCGAGCTTCGGACGCAGAGCATTATCGCGTCGCAGCGGGCGGCTGATGCAAAGCTGGAGCAGGAGCAGGCAGCGACCCAGAAGCAGATTGGCGCGGTGTCGACGGACGTGGCCAGCGTGAAGACTGACGTGGGCGGCGTGAAGACCGATGTTGCTGCTACTAAGACCGACCTGGAGGCGACCAAGACGCAGTTGACTCGCGTGATGGGCGATGCCGGGGTGATGAGCGGCTTGATTGCGACGAATCATGACGAACTCGAGGTCCTGAAGCATAAGGGGGACCGTAACTACTTTGAGTTCACTCTGCAGAAGGGGGCGAAGCCGACGCTGCTGTCGACGATCAAGCTGCAATTGAAGAAGGCGGACGAGAAACATTCGCAAGTACACGCTGGTGGTGAGCTCGGACGATCGCAGCATCGAAAAGAAGGACAAGGGGCTGGATGAGCCGGTGCAGTTTTACAACGGCAAGGATCCGGTGCTGTACGAACTGGTGGTGAATGTGATCAACAAGAACCAGGTGTCGGGATATCTGTCGACGCCGAAGAGTGGCGCAAAGCCAGCCGGAGCGCAGTAAAGACGGGCATTGCAAGAAGTGCAGACGCAGAAAGGGGGACGCTTATCGCGTCCCCCTTTCTGGTTGCCTGAATAAAACTACTTCTTCTTTGCTGCCTTCTTCGCTGGTTTCTTGGCTGCCTTTTTTGCTGCTTTCTTAGTTGCCATTTTGCCTATTCTCCCTAGTGATTAGACATCGTAGTTACAACACGCTGCATAGCAGCTAACGAAGGTATAGATTTACGTAATTTCACTGTCAAGAAAAAAATGAACGAAAGCGAAAATTCTTTTTCGGTCTCGGGAGCGCGAAAGGGAGTCGGTCGGACATTTTGCGGATCGCGATTTGGAGTCGAGTGAGAGAATCGCGAAGAGAAAAAGAGAAAGTTGAAGGCGATGATTTTGCATGTGGCGAGCACGTGGGCTATAGTCATGGAAAGCAAAAAAACTTACAGCTTCGTTACGAGGCTGAATGATATTTCGGTTCCACGGGAGAGCGCTTGATGCGTGCAAAGAACGTGATCGCGACGGTTGTCTGTCTTCTTCTTACGAGCGCAATGTTTGCGCAAAAGCGAAACATCACCGAGAAAGATATCTTCAGCTTCACGTGGATCGGCGATACGCAGCTTTCGCCGGATGGAAGCCGCGCCGTGTATGTGCAGACGACGGTGAATGCGAAGCGCGATGGGTATGACACGGCGCTTTACCTTCTGGATACGGCCCAGCCGATGACGCCGCCGCGGCGGCTGACGAATGGGCCGCAGGGACTCGCAGCCGCGATGGTCGCCGGACGGAACGCAGATCGCTTTCACGCGCGCGGTGGAGAAAGATGGCAAGCCGCAGCCGGCGCAGCTGTATCTGCTTTCGCTGGGCGGAGGCGAGCCGATGCAGGTGTCGGCGATGGAGAAGGGAGTGGGTTCGCCGCAGTGGTCTCCGAATGGGAGTTTATTGCGGCGGTGAGCGAGACGCCGATTGTGCCGGAGCCGAAGGCGAGAAGAAGGACGACGATAAGGGCAAGAAGAAGGACGGGGAAAAGCCGGAAGAGCACAAGAGCGATGTGCGGATTATCACGAAGGCGGTGTATCGGAGTAACGGCACGGGGTACATCGATACGAAGGATGCGTCGCAGCTGTATGTGTTCGACATGACAAAGCTGAGTGGGAAGACGGTGACGCCGTGGCAGATGACGGCGGGGAGATTTGCGGTGAGCGATGTGGTGTGGCATCCGTCGTCGAACGCTATCTATTACACGTCGGAGCATACGGATGAGCCGTACTACGATCTGCCGCACAACGAGATCTATGCGGTTGCGGTGCCTGCTGCGGGAGCGGCGAAGGAGGAGAAGGCGCCGGTGCCGCAGAGTGTTCTGGTGATCAAGCTGAAGACGTCTGCGTCGGGGATGGCGATCTCGCCGGATGGGAAGCGGATTGCGTTTCACTCGGAGGAGGAGCAGCCGGATGCCGAGGTCGCATCAGCAGCCGGATATGTTTGTGCTGAACATCGATCCCGGTCAGATGGCGGCAGTTGGTGCGCCGAAGAATCTGACGGCGAAGTATGACTATGAGGTTGGCGGAGGAGTGGGTGGGGACAATACGGCTCCGCGAGGTGGCGGACGTGGCGGGATGGTTTGGACGGCGGATGGGACGTCGCTGATCGATGTGGTGGGTAAGCAGGGAAGTGCGCTGCTGGTGTCGATCGATGCGTCGACGGGAGCGGTGAAGGAGCTGACGGCGGAGAAGCAGGCGGTGGTGGGCTTTGCGGTGAAGCCGGATGGGACGAAGATGCTGGCGCTGATCTCGACGCCGGTGAGTATCGGGGATCTGTTTTCGGTGGCGCCGGATGGGTCGAAGCAGCAGACGCAGTTGACGGATGTGAATAAGGCGCTGTTTTCGAAGCTGAACCTGACGATGCCGGAGGATATGCAGGTGACGCCGACGGCGAATGCGAAGGACATTGCGGGGAGCAAGATTGAGTCGTTTGTGCAGTTGCCGCCGGACTTCGACAAGACGAAGAAGTATCCGCTGATTTTGAATATTCATGGTGGGCCGCACTCGGCGTATGGGTGGGTGTTCGACCATGAGATGCAGTGGATGGCGGCGAAGGGGTACGTGGTGGTGTATCCGAATCCGCGGGGATCGACGACGTATGGGCAGCAGTTTGCCAATGTGATTCAGCATAACTATCCGGGGGATGACTATCACGATCTGATGGATTGCGTGGATGCGGTGGTGAAGCTGGGGTATGTCGATTCGGCGAAGATGGGGGTGACCGGCGGGAGCGGCGGCGGGTTGCTGACGGACTGGACGGTGACGCAGACGACGCGGTTCAAGGCGGCGGTGGCGCAGCGGGATATCGCGGACTGGTCGAACTGGTGGTACACGGCGGACTTTACGCTGTTTCAGCCGACGTGGTTTGAAGGTGCGCCGTTCGACAAGGTGGAGGAGTTCAAGAAGTATTCGCCGATTACTTACATCAAGAATGTGCAGACGCCGATGCTGTTCATCCTGGGCGAGGCGGACTATCGCACGCCGCCGACGGCGGGTGGTGAGGACTTCTTCCGCGCGCTGAAGTACCGGCATATCGATACGGTGATGGTGCGGTTTCCGGGGGAGAGCCATGAGCTGTCGCGGAGTGGGCAGCCGTGGCATCGCGTGGAGCGGCTGGAGAATATCGTGAACTGGTTCGACAAATATTTGATGGGGATGCCGGAGCCGCAGTATGACATTGTGCCGGCGGGTGCGACTCCGGCTAGTGTGAAGGTGAACTAGAGGAGTAGAGTTTTCATCGAGGTATTTTTTTCGATGAAGGATGTTGTGATTGTTGCTGCGGTGCGGACGCCGGTGGGTAAGTTTCAAGGGGCGTTCGCGGAGATGACGGCGGTTCAGCTGGGTGCGATTGCGGTTCGCGAGGCTGTGAAGCGGGCTGGGATTGATCCGGCGACCGTGGATGAGTGCCTGATGGGGTGTGTGTTGCCGGCGGGGCTGGGGCAGAATCCGGCGCGGCAGGCGGCGTTGCAGGGTGGGTTGCCGGATACGGTGTCGGCGATGACGATCAATATGGTTTGCGGGTCGGGGCTGAAGGCGGTGGCGCTGGCGGCGCAGGCGGTGATGGCGGGCGATGCGGAGATTGTTGTTGCGGGTGGGATGGAGTCGATGACGAATGCGCCTTATCTGCTGCCGCAGGGGCGGAAGGGATTTCGCATGGGCGACTCGGTGGTGGTGGATTCGATGGTGAAGGATGGGCTGTGGTGCGCGTGTGAGGACTATCACATGGGCATCACGGGGGAGAACGTCGCGGAGAAGCATTCGATTACGCGGGAGGAGCAGGATGCTTATGCGCTGGCGTCGCATAGGAAGGCGAGCGCGGCGTGGAAGGAGGGGCGGTTCGATGCGGAGGTGGTGCCGGTGAGTGTGCCGGGGAAGAAGGGCGCGGTGACGGTGGTTTCGCGCGATGAGAGTGTGCGGGACGATGCTTCGATGGAGGCGCTGGCGGCGTTGAAGCCGGCGTTCAAGAAGGATGGGACGGTGACGGCGGGGAATGCTCCGGGGGTGAACGATGCGGCGGCGGCGGTGGTGGTGATGTCGGCGGAGAAGGCGAAGGAGCTGGGGTTGAAGGCGCTGGTGACGATCAAGGCGCAGGCTACGAGTGGAGTGGCGCCGAAGTGGGTGATGCTGGCTCCGGTGACGGGAGTGCAGTTGGTGCTGAAGCGCGCGGGGTGGAAGCGGGATGAGGTGGATCTGTATGAGTTGAACGAGGCGTTCAGCGTGCAGGCGCTGGGAGTGATGAAGGAGCTGGGGCTGGATGCTGCGAAGGTGAATGTGAATGGTGGGGCGGTGGCGATTGGGCATCCGATTGGGGCGAGCGGGGCGCGGGTGCTGGTGACGCTGATTCACGAGATGATGCGGCGGGATGTGAAGAAGGGCGTGGCGGCGCTTTGCCTGGGTGGGGGGAACTCGGTGGCGCTGGCGGTGGAGCGGGGATAAAGTATGTCATTTCCAATAATTTCTGTAGAAATGGACAACTGCCTTTCAAACCAAAGACATCTTACGCGTCTAGCTCCCCGATATCGAGCCGCGTCTGAGAGCCCGGCCCTCTTGTTAATCGATTCCTTATTGTGGCTCAAAATTCCTGGTCCAAAAAGGAGAGTTTATGGCGGGTTCTATCTTAGACAGTTTGATGAGTATGTTGGGTCCTCAGGTTGTCTGGCCCTGTGGCGTCGCAGCTTGGAGAGTCTACGGACACGGTTCAACGTGGGTTGCAAGACTGGAGCGGCTGCCATGCTTGCCGGTATTGCGGCAAAGGCTGGATCAACCGGGATTTCTGAGTCAGATCTTCGGTTTGATTACGAATCCGGCGAACAGTTCGGGCGCACTCTCCGGCGTTACCTCGAATCTTGGTTCGCTGGTCTCCGGCGGTACGAACTCTCCGCTTGGGAGATCTCGGCAGCCAGTTTCTGTCGAGTATCTTCGGTTCGAACAGTCGGCGGTAACGGATACGATCGGCCGGTCCATCGGGCTTGCCGAGCAGCAAGGTTGGATCTCTGTTGAGTATGGCTGCTCCTCTGGTGCTTGGCGTTCTGGGGCAGCATGTTCGGCAGAATAATTGAGTGCGAGCCGATCTCGGAAACACACTGAAGGCGGAGGCGCCGAAGCTTTCAACGATTCCTGCCTGCGGGGTTCGGTTCGCTGCTGGGCGGCGGAGTGCCGAGTGCAGCGGCTGCGGCGCCAGCGAAGGTCGCTGCGGCCGGCCAATCGCTGGCTGTGGCCAGTCGATTGTCGCTGGTTGCGCTGGTGCTCGCGTTGCTCTGGTTCTTCAATCGGTCGAAGGCTCCGGTTGAGACGATGCGGTTCAAACGGCGTGCACACTGCATCGGCCGCTTCGTCTGCGCTGGGAGATTTTTTCAAGACCGAAGCTGCCCGATGGCGTCGAACTGAATATTCCGCAGTACGGGCATCGAGAACAAGCTCATCGACGTTTTCTGAATGATTCGTCGAAGCCGGTGGATACGACGACGTGGTTCAACTTCGACCGCCTGTTGTTCGATACGGGCAAGGCTACGCTGCAGCCTTCTTCGCAGGAGCAGTTGGACAATATTGCTGCGATCCTGAAGGCGTATCCGAATGTCCACGTAAAGATTGGCGGCTATACGGACAATACGGGCGATGCGGCTGCAAACCTGGCGCTCTCCGATGCGCGGGCCAAGAATGTAATGGATGCGTCTGGTTGCGGCGGGCATCGATCCGTCGCGGCTTGAGTCGAAGGGTTACGGCGAACAGTATCCGGTTGGCGACAATACTACGGAAGAGGGGCGCGCGCAGAACCGGCGTATCGCGTTGCTGGTTACGCAGAAGTAGTGCTGAGTGAGCGAATCCGCTTTCGATTGAGCAAGCCGGTGCAGATGTTTGCACCGGCTTTTCTTTTGCTGCTGAGAAGAGCTGTGCATCTAACGGCATGGCGGAGTGTCGACGTTTACGAGGAGAGTTGATGCGCTTATATCGATGTCGGCTTTGATTTTGCGCTGCGCTGTTGCGAACTTTGACGGAGCGGTGGCGGCACCGGAGAGCTCTGGCCGAGAGCATTCGATGCGAGTTCGCGAGCTAGCAGAGCTTCGTGGATCGGCAGGCGGTACGTGGCGGTTTATCAGGAGTATGAGAGCAGGCTGTCGACTCACTGCGCGAAGATCGACATCAACATGAATACGAGTGAGGCGAAGGTGTATGGGTCGATTCAGACGGATGCGAATGGCGATATTGTGAATGCGTCAGTGGAAGGAGAAGACCGATGGTGTTGCGTGCGGGGAGAAGCGGTCGTATGCGGCGTGGGTGACGATTCAGGATGGTAAGACTGCGGTGGCTCGCGCTGTTTCCGGGGCAGTCGCTGCGGAGGTTGCGCTGCAGCATGATGCGGTGCAGTATGCGGCGGTGGGTGCGAGTGCTGCCGTTCGTGTCAGGTGGATGTTCTTGGAAACGTCGTTGCCGAACGGAGAGCCGAAGGGGCCGGGGATGGCGTGGGATGAGAAGTGGACGGTGCGGGCTTGTGGCGAAGAAATCCGTTGTGACCGATGCACTTTGTTCCGGATGCGACGGGGATGACGATCAGATGTGAATCCGAAGGAGACGGTGGCTGCGCCTTAGGTCAGCACTCGATGATGTTGAGGGCGAGGCCGGCGAGCGAGGTTTCTTTGTAGCGGGATTGCATGTCGAGGCCGGTCTGGTACATGGTGGCGATGACCTGGTCGAGGGAGAGTTTGTGGTCGCCGGACTCGTGCATGGCCATGCGGCAGGCGTTGATGGCTTTGACGGCGCCCATGCCGTTGCGCTCGATGCAGGGGATCTGGACGAGGCCGCCGATGGGGTCGCAGGTCATGCCGAGGTTGTGCTCCATGGCGATCTCGGCGGCGTGTTCGACCTGCTCGTTGGTTCCGTTGAGGGCGGCGACTAATCCGCCGGCGGCCATGGTGCAGGCTACGCCGACTTCGCCCTGGCAGCCGACTTCGGCGCCGGAGATGCTGGCGTTTTCTTTGTAGAGGATGCCGATGGCGGCGGCGGTGAGGAAGTAGCGGATGATGCCTTCCTCTTTTTCTTCCGGGGTGCCTTCGATGAAGTGGGTGTAGTAGTTGGCGATGGCGGGGATGACGCCGGCGGCTCCGTTGGTTGGGGCGGTGACGACTCGGCCTCCGGCGGCGTTCTCTTCGTTGACGGCCATGGCGTAGACGGTGACCCAGTCGATGGGGGCGAGGGGGTCTTTGGAGCCGATGGTGTTGAGGCGCTCGGCGAGGCGGTGGGCGCGGCGGCGGACGTTGAGGCCTCCGGGGAGGATGCCTTCGGTGGCGATGCCGCGTTCGGTGCACTGCTGCATGGTTTGCCAGATGGCGAGGATGCTGGTGCGGATCTTTTCTTCTGGCGGAATCGTTGGGTTGTGATGAGACGTCGGTCAGGTTGTGGGCGGTTGATGGTGATGGTTGGGTCGTTGAGGAGGGCGACCTCGTTTGCGAGGAGGAGTTCGGCGATGGTGAGGTTGTGTTGTTTTGCGGTGGCGAGGAGGTCGGCGGCGCTGCGGAAGGGGTAGGGAACGGTGCGGGTGCTGGTGAGGGATTCGGCGGTGCGTTCGGCCTCGGAGACGATGAAGCCGCCGCCGATGGAGTAGAAGACTTCGTCGGCGAAGGTGACGCCGGAGTCGTCGAAGGCGGTGAAGCGCATGCCGTTGGGGTGGGAGTGGACGGCCATGTCGGGATACATCTGGTTGCGGCGGAAGTGGAGGTCTTCGACTTCGATGAAGGGAATGGTTTTGATGCCGTTGAGTGCGAGGGAGCCGGTGGAGCGGATGGCGGCGATCTTTGGTTCGACGGTGGCGGGATCGACGGTGTCGGGCGCTTCGCCGAGGAGGCCGAGAAGGATGGCGCGGTCGGTGCCGTGGCCGATGCCGGTGAGGGCGAGCGAGCCGTAGAGGTCGACGTTTACGCGTGCGGTGCGCTCGAGGAGATTGCCGATGAGGCGAGTTGGCGCGGCGAAGCGGAGGGCGGCGCGCATGGGGCCGACGGTGTGGGAGCTGGAGGGGCCGATGCCGATTTTGAAGAGTTCGAAGAGGCTGGTGTTCACGGTGTTTATTGTAGGCGTTGGCGGCGTGGGTCGGGTGGACTTCGCCGCGCGTGCGGATTTCTTTGAGGGTTTCTTTTCGGCCTGCTTGGCGGATTGTTTCTTCTGAAGGTTGTGGTAGGCGGTGCTGAGAGCGCCTGCGATGAGGGCTCGTCGGCTTTGTCGAGGTGGACGAAGGTCATGCCCATGCGTCCCCAGCCGCCCTGGACGGGGAGAAGGCTTGCGGGTGTTCGGCGATGAAGGCTTCTTGCTGTTCGGGAGTGAGTTTGACGACGCCGCAGCCCTTTTCCTGAGAAAGAGAGAGTGGCGAAGATGCGGTTGTTGAGGCGGAAGTCGGGGTGGTCCATGTGCGCGCTCTCGATGGCTCCGGGGAGCTCGAGGGCGAGGCGGCGGAAGAGTTCCACGTGCGGCTTCATGGAGTGATTTTACTGCTTGCTTTTCGCTATTGCCTTTTGAAGTGAGGGTTGAGTGCTTGTTTTCAATAGCATCCTGACGGAACGTGATTCTCCATGTGTGCGCCTGAAAGGATAGCGGCTCCGAAGATTGGAAAGGCTAAAGCGTAGCTTAGAAGTTCTTCGTGGCTGGTCAACTTTGGTGCCATCCGGTTTCGTGCGAATCGTGTTTATGAGGTCAAAGTAGTTGGGCTAGAATGATGCCCACGGGCCCCCGCAATCTCAAGCGCACACAAAGAGACAATTTTTCATAACGTAGCCGTTTCGGCGACAGAAAGTGGAATGCTCAATCGTGCGTGGCTTCTTGAAAGAAGACGTCAAAGCTAACTCTCGGTGGAGGAAGAAATGCGACGAAACTCTGTACTGATTCTGGTCGTTGCCCTGATGACTTGTTCGCTGGCATTTGCGCAGGCTCCGCGGCGGCTGGCGATTATTGAGGAAAATGGTCCAATGGCGCGCTCGAACGCCGCATTTGCGCTTGCAGAAAACCAGGTAGCCGATAAGTTGACAGCAAAACTTGCGGGCAAGCCAGGTATTACGGTGATCGATCGCGCGAGCGTCGACAAGATCATTAAGGAGCAGAACTTCCAGAACAGCGATCGGTCGTCGTCGGACACGGCGGTACGGATTGGCAAGTTGCTGGGCGCGGCAGAGATTGTGATGGTGAATGTCTATGACGGCGGTTTCACGACACACATAACGAGCAGTCGGGTAATACGACGAAGACCATCGGGACTCAGACGCTGCGAGCGAACGCGCGCCTGATCGATGTGGAGTCGGGCGTGATTTTGGCGGCAGCCCTCGTCGGAGTTTCAGGACAGCGTTGTGGTTTCGGAGGTGTCGAAGTCGAATGGCTACCAGTTCGGAGCGCTCCGAGTGCCTGCGAAGCAGTCGTCCACTGGCGGTGATCCCAAGGTGATTCAGAGCAACGAGTGGGCTAAGGCGAGCGATGCAGTTACAACGGATCTAGCTACGAAGCTGATTGCTTCAATAGGAGGCGCACCTGGACCAAAGACGGCGTATGCGATGGTCGCAGGGATTGCGAACGGCAGCGTGTACATCAACCAAGGGTCGACTGCGGGAGTTAAGGCAGCGGACAAGTTCAAGGTCGTACGCGAGGTGAGTGTCGGGCTCAACGATCCCGCGACTGGCAAGCCCATCGTGCAGAAACAGACTGTGTGCGTGTTGACGATTGTGAATGTGAGTGACACCAATGCATCCGGCACTTGCGCGGGTGGACTACCGCAGAGCAAGGATGTTGCGGAGCCGATGCCATAGATCTGGTCTGCTTTTGCGGTGAACTGCTTTCGAGTTGACCTTAGAAGAAGAGGCCGAACGAGGCTCCGAGGACGAAGCTGGAGAGAATCTGGGCGCTGCGGTCGGCGGCGCGTTGTTGCGCATCGTACTGGCGATCCTGCTGGCGCTCGAGGTCGTGCTTCTGCTCGTCGGCACGTTTGGTGTAGATGGCGGCGAGGGTTGCGTCGCGAGTGGTTCCCTGGCCTGCGGCGTACATCTCGGCGACGGTTCGCTCTGCGGCGTAGATGTTTTGGTCGGCGGCTTTGTGCAGCCAGAAGAAGGCCTGGGTGTAGTCCTGTGGGACGTTCTCGCGACCCTGGTAGTAGGTAAGACCGACGGCGGTCTGAGCGGTTGCGTCGCCGGCTCTGGCGGCGACGATGTAGCAGTCAAGAGCATCGTGATCGCGATGGAACATGAGAGCGGTCTGACCGAGGCGCATGGCGTCGGCAGGTTCGAGGCCAGCGTGTGGATCGCAGGTTGTTTGGGAATTGTCGCGGTCCAGGTGCCGGTTACTTCGCCAGGGTGGCCGGGCGTGCTGAAGATGATGGTGCCGGAGTAGTGGTCGCCTCGCAAGCTGCCGGCGTAGTTGGCGGTGACGTTATCGGTGGTGTCGGTGCGGCGGATGAGAATGTCGTCGGGAGCGGCGCGGATGACGGTGAGTTTGGCCTTGGTGGGATTTCGGGCGAACCAGATTCCGGTGCCTTCGGCGCCATGAATATGCCAGGCGGCGTTGCAGGCGTTGTTGTTTTCGCAGACGAGGAGTTCGGTTGGGTAGCATGGTCTGAAGGAGCGGGGGACGCGGACGTGGGGATGCGTCGTCGCGGCGAGTTGATCCTGGAGGACAGCCGAGAAGATTGCGGTGGCGGGATAGTCGGGGTGACCGGGCCAGGATCGCTGGACAGTGCCGCTCATGTGGGTGCCGTTGACTGTGCCGGTGTAAACGGCAGTGAGGCCGCGGTGGGCCCGGTTTCGTCGACGCGACGAAGGACGATTGAGTTGCTGTCGAATTTTTCGATGGTGATGCGAGAGCCGGCAGGATTGGCTGGAGATGTTGCGGTTCCGTCGAGTCCGTTGAGGGTCCAGACGAGATCGAGGGGCGCGCCGGGCTGCTTGCAGGAGTCGTTGGTGGACTCGCAGGCGAGAATCCGTGTGGGGGAGGTTTGAGCGAAGAGGTGGATGGCCGCCAGACTGGCGGCAAGAATGGGGATGGCGGGAAAGAGTAGCTGTGTAAGCCGTAAACGCTGGGCCATAGCGCCTCTATGAAGCACTAAGCTGCAGATCGTTTGAGGAAAGGGGCCTACGTGCGGGTGTTGACGAGCCTAGTATAGAAGCGAATTCTGGGGCGAAATGTAAAAAATTCGGTGAGGCGAGTGTGAGCTGTCTCAAGATTCTCTTGTCGAACCGGTGATGTGGGAGCGGGATGCTATAGTCGAGAAAATATTCCGCCTCAAGGGTTCATCAGGCTTATCAATGCTTTTTACGGCTCGTAGTGCTGCAGTGTATGGGATCGACGCCCACATCATCGATGTTGAAGTCGATTTCTCCAAGATCAAACTAGATCAGGAACAGTTCCATACGGTGGGGTTGCCGGATGCGGCGGTGCGAGAGAGTCGCGACCGGGTGCGGTCGGCGATCAAAAACTCTGGGTTTGAGATTCCGCCGACGCGGATCACGATCAATCTGGCTCCGGCGGACCTGAAGAAAGAGGGTTCGGGGTTTGATCTGCCGATTGCGATCGGGATACTGGGTGCGTATGGCGCGCTGCATATCAAGGATGTGAGCGATTATCTGCTGGTGGGGGAGCTGGGGCTGGATGGGAGCCTTCGCGCAGTGCAGGGAATGCTGCCGATTGCGGTGGCGGCGCGGGCGAAGGGGATGAAGAACCTGATTATTCCTGCGAGCAATGCGCGGGAGGCGGCGGTGGTGGAGGGTGTGAATGTTTATCCGGTGCAGTCGCTGCTGGAGGTGCGGGAGCTGCTGAACTCGGCGGCGATTGGAGGGATCAAGGCGACTCCGCTGAAGGTGGAGACGGGCGATCTGCTGAACGAGATGCAGCACTTTCCGTTCGACTTCAAGGATGTGCGCGGGCAGCAGGTGGCGAAGCGGGCGCTGGAGGTGGCGGCTGCGGGTGGACACAATATTTTGATGATCGGGCCGCCGGGATCGGGGAAGACGATGCTGGCGAAGCGGCTGCCGTCGATTCTGGCTCCGCTGCGGTTTGAGGAGGCGTTGGAGACGACGAAGATCCACTCTGTTGCGGGAGTGCTGGATGCGGAGCAGGGGCTGGTGGCGCACGGCCGTTTCGGTCGCCGCACCATACGATCTCGGATGCGGGGTTGATTGGCGGCGGGATGATGCCGCGGCCGGGCGAGGTTTCGCTGGCGCACAATGGGCTGTTGTTTCTGGATGAGCTGCCGGAGTTTCCGCGAAATGTGCTGGAGGTGTTGCGGCAGCCGCTGGAGGATGGGCATGTGACGATTGCGCGGGCGGCGATGAGTTTGAGCTTTCCGGCGCGGTTTATGCTGGCGGCGGCGATGAATCCTTGTCCTTGTGGATATTTCAATGACAAGTCGCGGGAGTGCATGTGTACGCCGCCGATGATTCAGCGGTATGTGTCGAAGGTTTCGCGGGCCGCTGCTGGATCGGATCGATATTCATATTGAGGTTCCGGCTGTGCAATATAAGGAGTTACGGGGCGGGGCGGCGGCGGAGGGGTCGGAGCAGATTCGGGAGCGGGTGCTGGCGGCGAGGGAGCGGCAGCATGCGCGGTTTGGGCAGGCGGGGGAGCGGACGAAGGGGACGGCGAAGGGGGCTTCGCGGCAGATATTTGCGAATTCGCAGATGAATACGCAGCAGATCCGGGCTTTTTGTGAGCTTTCTTCGGATGCGGAGCGGTTGCTGGAGCGGGCGATGCAGCAGCAGGGGTTGAGTGCCCGGGCGCATGACCGTATCTTGAAGGTAGCAAGGACGATAGCGGATCTGGGCGGGCGAGAAGGATATTGCGGTAAAGCATATTGCGGAGGCGATTCAGTACCGTACTTTGGACCGAAGTTACTGGTCTTGATGTGGTGATGACGTGGTGATTTGCTGGTAAGTTATGGTGAAATTATGGTGTTCACAGGGTCGACATAATCCTGTTTCTGGAATATATTTATTAACAGCTTCCCAAAAAAAGTATTGACCTTGAGCCTCAGACAGTTTACTTTTCCATGTGTGTCGCAGTTGCTCGGGCCTGTAGACAGATTGAATTAGCGGCCAGGGCGATTTGCGCAATTCTTTGGCTTGCCATCAATTCTGGCTGGCTTTCTGTTTCACGCCTGGGCGCGGCGAGCGCTGAATCTTACGGACGGGACAGGTTTGCAAGGACCGCTGGTTTCGACCAGCAATGGTTTGGTACGTCTGCTGAGATTGGACCATCAAACTAAATGAGATAGAAGACGGATTAGACGAGTCCCTAACAGGTTATTTTGCGTCTAATCAATGTAGTGTCAAACACGGCAGCAGCTGACAATCTCGGTTGCCACAATGAAGGTATTCAGGCGGGTGAGCGCTAACTAGACGCTTACGCCTAGCCAGAAGATGAAAGGGAGAAACTATGCGCTCAGATCTTATTTTTGGAGCTCTCACGCACGTGAACAACCGTTATGAACTGTGTCAACTGGCGTCGAAGGCGACGCGTAAGCTGCATAAGCCCAACACGCGGCTGCAGGACACGACCAACGAAGTTCTGGATCGCTTCAAGGACACCATCCCAATGGATGGTGTCGGCGAAGCTGTTGTAGAGAAGGTACAATTACAGGAACGCCGCGCAGCTTAACGCGCGGCAGTTTCACCCCTTTTGTCTTTCAACCGTTTTTCCGCATTACAACCCACCCGCCGCACAATTTCATCCTAAAATTTGGCCTTCCGCACGACCCCCTCGTCAAGCAGATCCCGCCTCAGTTCCAAACATCCCTCCTAAAATTCAAATCCCAGGTAAATCATGACTATTTCTGAATTAAAGGAACATAATATCGCCGAGCTAAGCAAGCTTGCGCGTGGACTCGACATTGCCGGCACCAGCGGTCTGCGGAAGCAGGATCTGATCTTCAAGATTCTGCAGGCGCAGAGCGAAAAAGAAGGGCACATCTTCGCTGAAGGCGTGCTTGAGATTCTGCCCGATGGTTACGGCTTTCTGCGTTCTCCCGATTACAACTACCTGCCTGGCCCGGACGACATCTACGTTTCGCCTTCGCAGATTCGCAAGTTCGACCTGAAGACGGGCGATACGATCAGCGGCAACGTGCGGCCGCCGCATGAGGGCGAGAAGTACTTCGCGCTGGTGAAGATTGAGGCGATCAACTTCGAGTCGCCGGAAGAGACGCGGAACAAGATTCTGTTCGACAACCTGACTCCTCTGTATGCGCAGGAGCGGGTGAAGATGGAGACGGTTCGCGAGCATATCTCGGGCCGCGTGATGGACCTGCTGACTCCGGTGGGCAAGGGGCAGCGCGGATTGATTGTGGCTCCGCCGCGTACGGGTAAGACGATGCTGCTGCAGTCGATCGCGAACAGCATTACGACGAATCATCCTGAGGTGGTGCTGATCGTTCTGCTGATCGATGAGCGGCCGGAAGAAGTGACGGATATGCAGCGGTCGGTGAAGGGTGAAGTGATCTAGCTCCACCTTCGATGAGCCGGCGGCGCGTCACGTACAGGTTGCCGAGATGGTGATCGAGAAGGCGAAGCGGCTGGTGGAGCACAAGCGCGATGTGGTGATTCTGCTGGACTCGATTACGCGTCTGGCGCGTGCTTACAACACGATTGTTCCGCCTTCGGGCAAGGTGCTCTCAGGCGGTGTGGATTCGAATGCGCTGCAGAGGCCGAAGCGGTTCTTCGGTGCGGCGCGAAATATTGAAGAGGGCGGTTCGCTGACGATTATTGCGACGGCGCTCGTCGATACTGGATCGCGCATGGACGAAGTGATCTTCGAAGAGTTCAAGGGAACGGGCAACATGGAAGTGATTCTGGATCGCAAGCTGGTCGATAAGCGTGTGTTTCCGGCGATCGATATTCAGCGCTCCGGCACTCGTAAGGAAGAGCTGCTGATTCCGAAGGAAGATCTGCAGCGGACCTGGATTCTGCGCAAGGTGCTGAATCCGCTGTCGCCGGTTGAAGCGATGGAGCTGCTGACGGATAAGCTGGCGAAGACCCGGAATAATCAGGAGTTTCTGCATAACATGAGCTCGATCTAGATCGAGTTCGTTGGAGCAAAGAGCGAAATGCGGGGATTCTTCGCTTCGCTCAGAACGACGACAAAAACTAGCAAGTGCAAAAGAGCGCAGCCTTAGGGCTGCGCTCTTTCTATTGAGGAAAGTGACGAGAAGAGCGTTTATCGTTACTGAACTGATCTCGTTAAACATCACCCGCCTGGTGTTGGGTGGATCCTGCTGATAACAATCGCCTGGGCCCGAATGTCAATGAATGCATGGGCGATTTAACGACAACTCTCCTGTCAGATGACTTTGTCTTCACGACGACGGTGGTAGAGAGTCAAAGCGAGAATTACAAGCGGCATGATGAATTCTGCAACTAAGAAGATGCCCGAGTTGTTGGAAGCGTGATTGTTGTTAAGTGTCATCTGCCGAACGTGTCCAACGGCGTCGCCCAACAGCCAGACCGCGTTCGCAATCGCCGTCGCCAACCAGAAGTCGGCCTGGAACTTCAGGCACAAAACGCCTAAGACGCCAACGGTGAGATCCGCCATCCCGACTTCGTATTCATAAGGGCTTGTTGACCATCCTATAGACGCCGACGTCTCAACCGGACGGAAGACATGTGCATACGCGGTGAGGACTCCCATGAGGCCAACATAGAAGAAGAGCAGATACAGCAGGTATGTTCCGGCAATTGCCGCTCCACTTCTCCGGCGTTCCGGTGAGAATGCAAGGTGAACAGATGCGCCCACAACCGCGATTAGAGTAAAGATAATTTGAATCATGCAGCCTCCAGAGCTATGAATAATTACCTTGCAATCAATCCACTGTCACCTCTGGTTATCTTTCTAGGCGAGATTGGAGAGTGAGCCAAACGTCACATGTGTGAGGCGCTCAGATTCCACCCACAGCCGCTTCGCAACGGTTTCATCCAGCGCGTTTTTCGGCACCCGCACAGAAGTCGGATAACCCTTCAGCTCTGCGATACCGTCCGGGCCATAATAGCCACCGGCCGCTGCCTCCGGAGCAACCGCGGCATACAGCGTTGGCAGGGCCCCGTGTGCCGCGTCCTGCGACAGGAAAGGCTTCATCGTTGTGATCAGTATCTTCAAGCCCGAAGGAAGATGATCCGCCTGAAGGTTTGTTACCGCATATCCCGGATGTGCGGCCGTACTGAGAATGGGCGACCCGGCGGCCTTCAACCGCCGCTGCAATTCCAGCGAAAAGATGAGGTCGGCCAGCTTGGATTGCGCATACGCCTGGAACATCGGCTTATAGACGCGCTCGCTTTGCAGATTATCGAACTCAATTTTGCCCTGGTTACTTGCCGAACTCGACACCGTCACAATACGCGAGCCCGCTACTGGCTTGATGGATGGAAGCAGCAGCATCGTCAATGCAAAAGGCCCAAGATAGTTCGTGGCGAACTGACGCTCAAATCCATCCCCGGTCACTTCACGCGTCGGCAGCGCCATTACGCCCGCATTGTTGATCAGCAGGTCGAGCGACTGGCCGGGAAAGCGTTTCTTCACGCGGTCTGCGAAGGCGTGGACGGAATCCAGCACAGCGAGGTCGAGTATCTCTGAATGAAGCCGTGCGTCCGGAACCTGCTTCAGAATGCGCGCGGCTGCATCGTCGGTCTTGCCCTGCGTCCTTGCAGGCAAGATAAGCTCAGCGCCCTTGCGGGCCAGCGCCAGCGCCGCCTCAAACCCGATGCCGCTGTTGGCACCCGTGATCACAGCCCTGCGTCCGGCCTGCGAGGGAATATTTTCGGTAGTCCATTTAGTCTTCATGGGTCTAGTATTAGGCCAATAGTATCTTTTGGCAATAAGGCACCTTTTATTCCTGTACGTACCTGGAGGTAACTAATGAAATCCGAAAAAAAGTCGAGATTCGGCTGGGAAGACATCAGGGATTTCTGCGAAACACTGACCGAAGCCGACGATGCGCTCACACGCGACATGGTCTCCCGCATCTCAGACAAGTGGTCACTCTGGACCATGAGTGAGATTGCCCAATTCGGCCAGCCCATGCGCTTCTCCCGCATCATGGATCAGGTCGACGGCATCAGCCAGAAGTCCCTCACGAAGACGCTCCGCGGACTGGAGCGCGATGGGCTCGTAACTCGCGAGGTCTTTGCCGAAGTTCCTCCCCGGGTTGAATACACCATCACAGCTCTCGGGTCCGAGATGCTCGACCACGTCGCACCGCTCTGGCTCTGGGTGGCGAAAAGAGTGCGGACTTTTCATGACTATCGCACCGCATTCGATCGTCGCGGACGCCGGCCGGGAAAGACAGACCTCCCGCTTCGCATCAAAGAGGCTGCCGCATCCTCGCGTGAGAAGAGGTCGACTTTATGAATCAGAATTTCGCTGCAATTATCCTCGGTGGCACTGGGCAAGTGGGAGGTGCGGCAGTCGCTGAGCTGCTGGCAATTCCGGAATGCAGGGAAGTGGTGATGATTACCAGAAAGCCCGTTGCGCCTCGATTACGGATGCGCAACGTCGTTCTTGATACCGGCGCTGCTGACTTTGCCGATCGCACTGCCGCCCTTTCCCGAGAAATTTTGCGTCAGGGTCCTGTCAGCGCCGTGAGCTGTGTGGGTGTAGGGTCTGGTTCGGCGCGCTGGACCGAAGAGCAATTGAAGCAACTTGAACTTGGCGTCGTCGGTGCATTTGCGCGTGGTTGTCAACAGGCCGGAATCGCACAGTTTTGCCTGCTTTCTGCGGCAGGAAGCACAGCGCGTAGCATGTTTCGATATGCCCGCGTAATGGGTATGAAGGAAGACACCATCCGCAAAATCGGTTTTTGCCGTCTCGCCATCTTTCGTCCCGGCATCATTGTTGGCAACGCGCATACCCCGGCCTGGGTCAGTCTGTTGGGAAACCTCGTGCCTGGGCCGTTCGGCAATATAGATCAGCGAATTATCGGTCGCTCCATCGCCGCAGAGATAGCTTTTCACAGTTCAGAGGACGGCGAAGTTATTCTCGAAAATGACGCAATGAAAAAACTCGCCGCACAACTTGAAGCATGACTGTGTGATTTCACATGAACCCTAACCCGCACTATTTCGAACGATGGCCGAACTCTAGCCAACGGCTTACTCCTCGCTCAACTTGTACAAACTCGCCGAGTCAGTCATCGACTCCAGATTAGTACCGGGAAGTCGGCTTATCGGAAGTTAGGGACACTTGGATTATGCGGCTTTTTGTTTAGACAAGTGTTGGGTTAGGACTTCGTTGAACTTGGCGAGCCATGCGGGATGGGCTGGCCAGGCGGGGCCGGTGACGAGGTTGCCGTCGACCGTGGCCTCGGTCATTTCGAGTGGGACGAAGATGCCGCCGGCGAGTTCGACGTCGGGGGCGCAGGCGGGATAGGCGTTGAGGCGCTTGCCGGTGATGACGCGGGCGGCGGCGAGGATCTGCGGGCCGTGGCAGAGAGCGGCGATGGGCTTGTCGGCTTGGGAGAAGTGGCGGACGATGTCGAGGACCTTTGGGTTGAGGCGGAGATACTCGGGGGCGCGGCCGCCGGGGATGACGAGGCCGTCGTAGTCCTGGGGCTTGATGTCGGCGAAGGTGGCGTTGAGGGTGAAGTTGTGGCCGCGCTTTTCGGTGTAGGTCTGGTCGCCTTCGAAGTCGTGGATGGCGGTGCGGACGAACTGACCGGACTTCTTGTCGGGGCAGACGGCGTGGACGGTGTGGCCGAGCATCTGGAGGGCCTGGAAGGGAACCATGACTTCGTAGTCCTCGACGTAGTCGCCTACGAGCATGAGGAGCTTTGCCGTTTTGGCTGTGGGCATGGTGGGGAGTCCTTTCGGTGGTTGAGGCTAGTAGCCGTTGGCGATGAGGTACTGCTCGGTGAGCGTGAATTTTTCGGGTGAGTGACGGCGTTCGGCGTATTTGCCGAGGACATCGACTTCAATGTTGAGTGAGGCGCCGGGAGTTAGGGTGCTTAGGCTGGTGGCGGCGTAGGTGTGGGGGATGATGGCGACCTCGACTACGTTGTCGATGATGGAGGCGACGGTGAGGCTGATGCCATCGATGGTGATGGAGCCCTGGGGGACGACGTAGCGGGTGAGGGCTTCGGGTAGTCGGACGCGGAGGCGCCAGTCGGTGTCTGGTGAATTTGGGGTGATGGGGTCGAGGGCCAGGAGGGTTGCGGTGCCGTCGACGTGGCCCTGGACGACGTGACCGCCGAGGGGTGAACCGGCGGGGGTGGGGAGTTCGAGGTTGACGGTGGCGTCGGGGCGCAGGTGAGTGAGGGTTGTGCGGGCGATGGTTTCGGCGGCGAGATCGGCGGAGAAGCGCGGGGGGAAGGCGTTGGGTTCGATGCTAAGGGCGGTGAGGCAGACGCCGTTGACGGCGATGCTGTCGCCTGTGTTGAGGCGCGAGGTGAGTGTGGGCGAGGCGATGGTGATGCGCGTTGCGCCTGCGGTGGGAGTGACGGCGAGGAGGGTGCCCGTGGTTTCGATCAAGCCGGTGAACATAGTCTTACCTTATCGGATTCATTGGAAGGCTGGAGGTTGCATGCACTACTGCGCGAAGGTTCAAGGAGACTCCGGGTTGGGGAGTTCCTTGAACCTTTCGGGCGGGTTGTGAACTGCTGTCTACCAACTGCAGATGACGCCGTCGTTGCCGGCGCCGGTGCCGAGGTCGCAGCTCCAGGGATTGGGAGGCGTACGCGCGATGCCGTAGATTGCGCCGTCTTTGATGGGAATGCTGCAGAGTGGATGGGCGGCGGCGTAGTCGTAGATGGCGGGCAGATTTTTGCAGGCGGGGATAGGGCCTGCGGGTGTGATGGGGATGGTTGTGCCGCCGGGTGCGTAGATGACTCGGTAGAGCGGAGCGTCGTCTGAGTAGACCTGGGGATCGTTGGGCCAGGTGTAGGCGTGGGGGAAGACGACGTGAATGGTGTCGTCGCCGACGCAGAGCTCGTTGGTGTTGTTGGGGTCGACGCCTTTGCAGGTGCCGAAGGGAGGCTGCGTCGATTTATCCCGAATGTTGGTGTAGGGATTTACATAGTCGTAGGGGAAGGTGCAGACGTCGGGGCTGCAATTGCCCTGGTCGTTGTGGACGAATCCTCGGAGCACGCATTTGTGATCGGTTTCACTGCCGGGGTTGATCCAGCATGCGCCGTTGACGGGGCAGTCGGAGTCCTTCGTGCAGGTTTTGTTGTTGGTGGGGTAGTACTGGGTGGGATCGCCGGCGCAGAAGGTCTTCCAGTTGTAGCAGGTGGGATCGGAGATGTCGCAGTCCATCGCGGGTTCGGTGGGGAACTTATATTTTCCGCAGTTGGAGAAACAGGATACGGTGCCGTCGCCGCCTAATGGTTCGCCGTTATCGTCGAGGATGACGAAGCCGTAGTTTTTCGCGAATTCACCGCGTGTGGTGAGTTGCGATCGCTTGAGGCGGAAGGCTGTGGGACAGCTGCTGTCGGCGCGGAGATCCGCTCCGTGAACCGACATGGGAGAGTTGGAAGGGGTGACACGGTTGTTGGTGAGCCAGAAGATGTTCTGCGGCGCGCCGGGGTCTTCTGCGCTGCCGCCGACGGATTGAATGTCTACTGTGAGACTTACGCCGTTAACGGCGCTGATGTCGAAGTTGTCTCGGTAATAGGTGGCGCCGGTTGTTGTCTTCAGGGGTTGATAGAAGGTCCACTCGGTGATGGTGGTGCCGCCGGGAGGTCCGAGGTGTGCTTTGCTGACGTCATAGACGCCGCCGGCTCCGCCGGTCTCGCATTGCGCTTTGTTGGCGGCGATATCGTAACGGCAGCCGGTTCGAGCCCAGATGTTGGGAGCGATGCTGCCCTTTTCTACGTTGTTTGCCCATGCGGGCGGAATGTCGATGGTGAGGATGTTCGCGTGGTTAGGAGAGCCGGCGGGCGCCATGACCCAGGTTTTTTCTCTTGGGAAGACGGAGGTGAGAGGCTGACCGGCCGAAGCTGCGGCGTTGGTTGCACCGAGCAATGTCTGGTTGGAACAATTGATGAGTTGGATGACACGGACGGCTGGTGGTATCGGCGCGGGGACCGGAAGATTTTCGAGGCATGGGTCCGGATCGCGGGGGCCGGGACGCCTTTGTGCTTGAGCGTTGATGGTGCAGAGGAGCTGGATCGTTGCGCTGAGCGCAAGGCCTATCAATGTGATTTTGCGGGAAGACTCAGTTAGGCGAGTCCTTTTGTTTTGCTGACTCGATCGCGGAGAGACTGTGGGCGGCATGCGGGGCTCCTGAGCTTGAGATTTTCGCTTGAGGATCCGACAACTTCTGAAGTGATGGCCTGTGGGGAGTTACTGCAAGATATTCCGGGGACGCGCTTGCTGTCAACGCTGCGGCCATGGGTCGTGGAGGTAGCCGGTGATGCAGGCGTCGGGGCCATAGGCGGCGCGCGTGACGCGGGTGAGGGACTGTTCGAAGAGGTAGGGAGACGGGACGCCTTCGGCGAAGGGAATGGCCTGATCGCCTAATTCAGTTTCGGCGAAGATCAGGACGGCTTTGTCGACCAGATTCTGACGGATGAAGGCGCCGTTGAGGCGAGAGCCGGACTCAAGCAGGAGGCTCAGGATGTCGCGCTGGGCGAGGGTGGAGAGGACGGCTGGAAGGCTGAGGCGTCCGGCGTGGTCGGGGAGTGGTTCGACTTCGACGCCGAGTGAGCCGAGAGCGGCTGCTTTTGACGGGGAAGCATTGGATCCGCAGAGGACGAGGAGGTCTGATGTCGAGCCGCGGGTGGTGGTCGCAGTGCGGACGAGTTGCGAGGTGAGCGGGATGCGGAGCTGAGTGTCGAGGATGACGCGAAGGAGCGGCCGGCGGCGTAAGAGATTGTTGGGGCCGCGGATGCCGCTGCGGTCGGTGAGTTGTGGGTCGTCGGCGAGGACGGTGCCGATGCCGGCTAGGACGGCGTCGGAGGCGTGGCGGAGGAGCTGAACCTCGTGGAGAGCACCGGGTCCGGTGAGCCAGTGAGGCTGGTTGGGGAAGCGTGAGGCTGGCGGGGGAGCGAGTTTGCCGTCGACGGAGAGCGCGGCCTTGAGGGTGACGAAGGGAGTCTTGTGCTGGATGAAGTGGGCGAAGGCTTCGTTGATGTCGCGGGCTCGTTGCTGGAGGACGCCGACGGTGACTTCGATGTTGGCGGCGCGGAGTCGTTGAATGCCTTCGCCGCTGACACGGGGATTGGGATCCTGCGTGGCGATGACGCAGCGAGCGATGCCGGCTTCGATGAGGGCGTTGGCGCAGGGTGGGGTTCGGCCGTGGTGGCTGCATGGTTCGAGAGTGACGTAGGCGGTGGCGCCTTTGGCGGAGATGCCGAGCGAGGCCGCCTGTTTGAGGGCGACGATCTCGGCGTGGTCGCGGTTGTCGTAGAGGTGGGCGCCTTCGCCGATGATTTCGGGTGTTTCTCCTTGGCGGGGCTCGCGCACGAGAACGCAGCCTACCTGGGGGTTTGGTGAGGCGAGGCCGACGGTTTCAGCGGCGAGCTTGAGAGCTCGTTGCATGAAGAATTCGTCTTGTGTGTGCGACACGGCCGTGGGCATCTCTTTAAGGATAGCGGGTATCCCGTTTTGTATCTTCCATGCCGGCGATTGTGGCGTCAGTGATGCGCAGAGATTTGCGGTGAGTTACCAAAGGTTTCTCCGGTAACCGCAAGCGTCAGGTTTGAGTGATCACTGGATGTGGTAAGGTCCGTTGTGTCATCATGATCGGCAAAAGATCTCTTTGTCGGTACGTGGAAGGACTGGCCCCGTCTAAAAGGCGGCGGTCGGTTACTGCACGACTAAAACTGACTGTTCTATTCGACTTAGTTCCAGACCGAAAGACCAAATGCGGTCCCTCCTTGATTTAGCTGTGATGCTGGAACGGGGGTTATGGCTAGTCAACAACAATCCGCCAATGACAGAGCAAATGACGTCGGGCATCTGAGCTCCGACAAGACAGTTACGGATGCCGGTGCAGATTCAGCGATTGGAGCTGACGAGTCTCCGACGCTCGCGACTCCTTTTAGTCGATTTCTGCCTGGAGCGGTTATTGCGAATCGCTTTGTCGTTGTTCGGTTTATCGCGCGCGGCGGCATGGGAGAGGTCTATGAGGTTGAAGACCGCTTCCTTGAGAACGTGCATGTTGCGTTGAAGATGATTCTGCCGAAGTTCGCAGCCGATCGAGACACCCAGAAGCGCTTTCAACAGGAGGTGCTGCTTGCTCGAAAGGTGACGCATCCGAATCTTTGCCCTATCTACGATATCTTTCATTGCGATGAGCCTGCGCCGCCGTTCTCTTTTTTGACGATGCGGCTGCTGCCGGGACATTCTCTCGCGGAGAGACTGTACGGAGGGAAGTGCCTGCCTCCGGACGAGGCCATGGTTGTCTTCAAAGAGGCGGCGCAGGCGCTGGCGGCATTGCACGCTGGAGGAATTATTCATCGGGACATCAAGCCGAACAATGTGATGCTCGATGGCGAAGGCTCAAAAGTGCAGCTATGGATCACGGACTTTGGCCTGGCCAGGCTGGACGATCCGGAGTTTACGCGTACGCAGGAGGTGCTGGCAGGGACGCGCGGATACTTCGCTCCGGAGTTGCTTTTGGGCGAACCTCCATCGCAGGCGAGCGACATCTACGCGTTTGGCGTGGTGATGCACGAGGTTTTTGTTGGGGAGCGGCCGCAGGTAAATCCGGGAAGCCTGTCCGTCACTGCCAGTCCGCGATTAAATTCGGAGCGAGGTCCCTCCTGAAGCTGCACGGCTGGTGACGGAGTTTCTTGCAACCGATCCAAAGCTCAGATGCGCCGCGTTCCAGGAGGCTCTGGATTCATTTCATTCTCTGAGTACGTCTGGCTTGCGCACTCGACCCGCGACACCGTTCTGGACGAGACGGCGTTTCGCGGGGGCTGGGGCTCTTGCGGCTTGCGCGGTGGCTGGGGGCGTGCGGTGGAAGTGGGATGAGATCAGCGATCGGTTTCACCCTCTTCCGAGGAAGCGCTTCGTAGCACTTTTAAAATGGCCGGTTTCCGACACGCGCATCAAGCCAATCTTGGAAGGGGTTATTGATGCGATTGCGAGTGAGCTTGCACGCGCTGAGGCATTCGATCACGATCTGCTGATCATCCCTCCACCAAAGAGCACCAACCTGACATCGGCAAAACAGCTTAACGATGTTCGCGAGACGCTTGGAGCGAATCTGGTGCTGGCAGCTTCTGCGACTCCGCATGATAAGGATCTGCATCTGTCTTTGAGCGTGCTGGATCCATCGTCCGGTCAGCCGCTTCGTGAGAAGAAGATTGTCTCGCCGCTTTCGGAACCGATATCGCTTCCGGCAAAAGCTGTCCGAACTGCTGCACAGCTTCTGGATGTGGATCGCTATCGTCGAAGCAAGGACGCCACGACGCCGGATACTCAATCCTCGGAGGCATACGCTGCGTTTCAGGCAGCCGAGGCGTTCATGAAGCAGGAGAACGACACCGGGCTGAATGACGCGATAGGGAAATACAAGGAAGCCGTCAACCTGGATCCTCGCTATGCAACGGCATATGCACAGTTGGCGTGGGCGTACCTTCGTCTCTACGTTTTGAAGGGAGACCCGGCTGCCTTATCTTTGGGTCGCGACAATTGCGACAAGGCACTTTCGCTGAATCCTAACCTGGTGGTGGGTCGCCTGACTTTGTCTTTCGTGCTGGAACAATCCGGCGACAATGAGGGCGCAGAACGCGAGATTGCGAAGGCGCTTGCGATCGATCCTGAGGATCCGCGGACGCCGATTTTTCAAGGGCAGCTTTTCACTCGATTGAATCGTTGGGCCGATGCAGAGGACGCGTTCAACAGAGCGGTTGAAGAATCGTCCTAATCTCTGGTTGGCCCATGACGAACTGGGATACGCGTATTACGCGGAGGGAAAGTATCCGCAGGCTGTTTCGCAATTCCGGGCGGCGAGCCTGGTGTCGCCGAAGAATGCGTGGCCGCTGAATAATCTTGGTGCTGCCTATCTGCAGCTAGGCAAGATAGCCGAAGCCAAGGCAGCAGTGGCGAAGAGTTTGGATCTCCATGTTGGTGATTCGGCGGAAAACAATATGGCAGCCGCGTTGCGGTGCGAAGGTAAGGTTGCGGATGCGATTCCGTTCGGTCGAAAGGCGACGGAGTTGAATCCTGCGGAGGCCGCTAATTGGCTGGAGTTGGGAGATTGTTACTCGCTGATGCGTGGGCATCGCAACGACGCGTTGAAAGCTTATACGCAGGCTGCGACGGCGCAGGAAGAAGAGTTGAAGGATGATCCGAAGAACGGTCCTGGCTGGATGGTGCTGGCGCTTGCGCGGGTTAAGGCGGGTTCGCCTCAGACGGCTCCGGGTCTGATCGAAAGAGCTGACCGTGTTCTGGCGGGTGATATCGATTCGCAACTTCGTAAGGCGAGAACACTGGAACTGCTCGGCAAACGGGACGAGGCTCTTGCGACAGTCGAAGCCTGTTTGAAGAGAGGCGCAACCGATTTTCAGATTCAAACCATGCCTGATATGGGAGGGCTGCGCGGCGATCCTCGCTACGCGACGATGGTTAAGTCGATACCTCCTGCAACCGAAACGACGATATAAACAGCACACGCGGAGAATTTTCATGCTTAAATGTCGAACTCTTCTGATTGAAGTCTTGGTTCTTGCAGCGTTGGTTCTCTATCTCTTGTTTACCCTTTACGGGCGTCACAATACGGTGACGACTGTTATCTCCACTTTTGGAATGCGGGGAGGCTACGCGCAGACCGGAGACAACATTGCATTCAGAACTCTCTATCCGGGCGATCCGGGTTATACCGTGACTTTTCAAGCTCCTTACCCTTGCCAGGATTCCAATGGAAACGACATCAAGACGCTTACTGTAAGCGGGGGCGAGACGGTGTATTGCAAGGTGACTGCTTCTTCGGGACCGGGGGCTGGTGTCGTGTTCTCTTACACCATCACGCAGAATAACGGCACTGTCGTTGAGCCATCGATTGTCCCTAAAGGCTCATCAGGCCAAGGGAAACAAGGCATCTTCAACGACAGCGCAAATCCCTGCAAGCTTTGTTCTCCGGTTATTGGCGGGGGCGACGGCGATGGCGGCAACGGAGTTGGCAGTGATGTGAAGATGAAGGAGTTGAGTAGTAGTAGTGGAGCCGTCACAGAAGAGATCACCTGCAACAACGGTACAGCGGCAGTTAGCGACGCGACCGTGGTTCAGGGGAACTATCTCAATTGGTGGGCTGGCTATAACTGGACGGCGTCCAATTTTGCGCCTTCTACCTCCACAGCATGTTCGAATGGCAGCTCGTTTTCCTCTACGGCGGCTCCTTCGCGCTGTCAGACGAAGGATCCCGGTACGTATACCTACTCCGTGCAGTTGGTTAACTGCGCCAACCCCGGTACGGGCAATTTGATAGTTCAACCATCACCCCAGGGTCAAGCACCGAAGTAAGGCTGTAACTCAAAAACACGGAGACGTCATCATGGGAAGATATCGTGCGTTTGGAGTCGCGGTTTGCGCCGCGACTCTGGCGGTTAGCGGATGCAACCAGGCTCCCGCGCCACCTGCCAACCCTCCCATTGTCGCTGCTCCGGCCGCTGTCGCTGCTCCGGCCGCTGCCGCGCAAACTAGGGCAGCCGTCAACACAGTGCCAATTGTCTTGGCGCCCGATAACGACAACGAGGGAGTCGCGGGACACACTTTTACGCAGGGCGACTGGCTTGAGTGGACGGCTTTGAAGGAGCCCAGAAACTCGAGCTACGAGTTGAGTTTCAACGTTATAAATCCGGCTTGTGACGTGACGAATCCGCTGAAGCCGATTACGGTAACTCCTACGCAACCCTTCAGATGCCAAGGAAAAGCACCTACGAGAGGCAATGGTAATACTGTCCATTACAAGATCGTCAGGTCTTTTCCGACTCCAGCTGCAAACCCCCCTAATGACCCACCTAATCCATCACCGCCTGGAGCCGGCGTTTATAGTGCCACGCCCTGCAGGGTGTGTAACAACCTGAACTAGTTTGATCGATGACAGTTTTAACTGCGGCAATCCCGGTACGGGCAATCTGATTCTTCAACCAGCATCCCAGAGTCAAGGGCCGAAGTAAGGCAATAAGTCAAAACACGGAGACGTCATCATGCGAAGATATCGTGCGTTTGGAGTCGCGGTGTTCGCCGCGACTCTGGCGGTGATCGGATGCAACCAGCAGCCCGCGCCGCCTGCCAATCCTCCTGTTGCTGTGCAGCCGGCGCCGGTTCCGGTCGCTCTCCCAACCCCGCCTATCTATTTGTCGCACGAAGGTTTTGCGGGCTACCCCGTAAAGACCGGCGACACACTGACATGGGCGGTGCTGGATGAAGGGAAGCCTTACAGTTATGAGTTAACCTTCCCAAAGAAGAATCCGGCTTGTAACCTGCCTCCGGCCGCCAAGGTAATCGTGACTCCGACACAGGAATTTAGCTGCCCGGCGTTGGATCCCGCGAACGGCAATGTGGTCTATTACAAGATCAAGAAAATTAAAGACTCCGCGCGGTCCGGTAACGAATCCTACTCCCTCTCCAAACCCACATGGTCCTCCTCGCAACTTTAGCGCCACACCCTGCAGAGTTTGTAACCAATAGAGGATGATCCGGATGTGCTCGCGAATTTAACCGCTAGCGTAGGACGCGAGACAAGGTGTAAGAATGTAAGCCATGCGAGCTGAGAGTTCGATGCTGACGCCTCGTGAAGCGGCACGGCTGCTGGGAGTGAGCTATGCGACGATCAAGCAGTGGATTCTGAGCGGCAAGCTGAAGACGGTGCAGACGCCGGGAGGACATCATCGTTTAACCGAGGCTGGGCTGAAGCCGTTTTTACAGAAGGACAAGTTGAAGCCGACGGCTGAGTCGCGTGAACGCTATCGGCGAGTGAGTGGAAGGAATCAGCTTGTCGGGAAGATTGTGAGTATTCGCGTTGAGGGGTTACTTGCCGAGGTGGTGATGTCGGTGGGAGATACCCGGGTGACGGCGATCATCACGGCGAATGCGGTGAGGGAGCTTCAGTTGAAGAAAGGGGATACGGCAGCGGCTCTCATCAAGTCGACGGACGTGATGATTGAGCGGCTGGATGATCCTTTGTAGCGCGATTGTGGATTCGCGTGAAAGCTAGTCGAGGAGCGAGTCGATGAAGCTGCTGCTGTCGAATGGGATGATGTCTTCGAGCTTCTCGCCGATGCCGGCGTAGATGACGGGCAGCTTCAATTCTGTGGCGATGGCGAGGACGATGCCGCCTTTGGCTGTGCCGTCGAGCTTGGTGAGGACGATGCCGGTGACGTGCGCGGCTTCGGTGAAGAGGCGGGCTTGCTGGAGACCGTTCTGGCCGGTGGTGGCGTCCATGACGAGGAGGGTTTGGTGCGGTGCGCCGGGGACGAGTTTCTCCGCGGTGCGGCGCATCTTGTCGAGCTCCTTCATGAGGTCGGTCTTAGTGTGGAGGCGGCCGGCGGTGTCGACGATTGAGATCTGGGTGCCTCGGGCTTTGGCTGCGGCGCAGGCGTCGTAGAGCGCTGCGGAGGGATCGCCGCCTTGTTTGGTCTTGATGATCTGGACGTCGGAGCGCTGGGCCCAGACTTCTAATTGTTCAATCGCTGCGGCGCGGAAGGTATCGGCTGCGCAGAGGAGAACGCTGCGGCCCTGCGCTGTGAAATAAGCGGAGAGCTTGCCTGTGGTGGTGGTCTTGCCGGTGCCGTTGACGCCGACCATCATGATGACTTCGGGAGGCGTGGCGGGGTGGCGGATGGGGCGGGCTACGCCGTCGAGGATTTGCTTGAGTTCTTTCTTGAGAAGCTGCTTGAGCTCATCGCCGCCCTGGATGCCGGTGCGGAGAGCGCGCTGGCGAAGGTTCTCCATGACGAGAGCAGTGGTGGGCGCGCCGAGGTCGGCGGCGAGCAGGAGGGGTTCGAGATTGACGAGGGTGGTCTCGTCGACTTCGCGAGTGAGCGCGATGACGGAGCTGATGGATTCGGTGAACGACTCGCGGGTGCGGGTGACCGCCTGCTTCATGCGGTCGAAGAGGCCTCGCTTTGGCTCCTGCGGTTCGGGAGCGGAGGGTTCGTCAGGTTCTGTGGGGCGTTTGCCGAAGATGGAGAAGGCCATGCTCTCTCTAGTTTAGCAATCTTGCGGCGGGGGCGCGGGTTTGAGAGGCCGTGACGGCCTGTAAGAGCAGGGGATCGATAAGGATTGATTTTTCAGGAGGATGAGAGGGTGTTCTGGTAGACACCGAGGCGGACGCAGGCGGCCTGGAGGAGAGGCGTCTTCAGGTTGTGCGTTCGACCGTGTTCGAGCAGGTCACCGAGAATTGCGTCGGCTTCGAGTTTTGCGCCCTTCTGCATGTCGCGGTACATCGACGAGGTGAGTTTTGAGCCCTTAATGGTGAGTCGCGCATGAACACTTTCAAGGAAAGGTTTTGCGGGAGGATAGCCACAAGCGGCGGCGACGGCAGCGCACTCGTCGAGGGCTTGAAGGGCGGTCTCTTCGCCGTAGGTCACGGCGTTGATGTCGCCGAGAGATCCGTTGAAGAGACAGTTGACGAGGCCCAAGGTTGAGATGCCGACCCACTTCTGCCACATGGCCTGCATGATGTTGGTGGAGAGTTCGGTTTCGAATCCTGCGCCGCGGAAGGCTTCGTCGAGTTGCTGGATGCGGAGAGTTAGCTGGCCATCGCGCTCGCCGTAGGTGAGGGTTTGCATCTCGTTGAATTGCACGATGCGTCCTTCGGGATCAAGTTCGGTGGAGACCATGCAGACTCCGCCGAGCACGGCGTGTGAACCGAAGCGATTGGCGAGGATATCGATGTGACGCATTCCGTTGAGTGCGGGGTAGATCATTGTGTCGGGGCCAACGGCGGCCGCCATGTCGGGGATGACTTGGTCGAGCGTGAAAGATTTCACGCTGAGGAAGATGACGTCGTAGGGCGTGTCGATCTGATCGGAAAGTACGGTTTGCGGCTTGATCGTGAGGTTGCCCTGCGGGCCGACGATGCGAAGGCCGTCGCGCTGTAGCTGTTGCGCGCGTTGCGGACGGACGAGGAAGGATACGTCGCGGCCAGCTTGGGAGAGATAGGCTCCGAAGTAGCCGCCGACTGCGCCGGCACCGACGACAAGAATCCTCATGAGGGTCTCCTGTGAAGTTTTGATGACGTACAGGCTGAAAGCGCCGGTGCTGCTCAGCCGAGTTGAGGGCCGCGGCTAGTTGCTGGACGCTGGGGCTGCTGGCTGGGACGGGGTCGGCGAGTAGATGCCGGGGCGCACCAGGAGAAGAAGGTAGATGAGCAGGATTGCGATGAGGACGAGGCCGCCGATGAAGATGTGCGGTCGGAATCCCATCACGGTTTTGTGCTTGGGAAGGTCGGGCGGCGGAATGTGGGTGTGTTCGTGGTCGCGCTCGTGGCTGTGCTCGGACATGAAGACAAGCTTACTTCGCCATGGCGTTTTCGTGCGGACTTGCAAAGAAATATTTTGCCGTGAAGTGAGAACCGCCAAGGGCTGCACTACTCGTCGCGGCCGGGGCGGGACATGAGCTCGCGGATCGCCTCTTTGGGGCTCTTGTTGTGGTGGAGGATGGCGTCCATTTGTTCGGTGATGGGCATCTCGACGGCGTAGCGGGCTGCGAGGCCAAGGGCTGCTGCGGTGCTGCGGACGCCTTCGGCGACTTTGCCGTTGAGTCCGGCGATGATGTCGGGCAGTTGGCGGCCGCGGCCGAGTTCGATGCCGACGGAGCGGTTGCGTGAGAGCGAGCCGGTGCAGGTGAGGACGAGATCGCCGATGCCGGAGAGGCCGGCGAGGGTCTGGCGGCGGCCACCGCAGGCGATGGCGAGACGTGTGATCTCGGCGATGCCGCGAGTGATGAGGGCGGCGGCGGAGTTGTGGCCGAGGTTGAGACCGTGAGCGACGCCGGCGGCGAGGGCGATGACGTTTTTCAAGGCGCCGCCGAGTTCGACGCCAGGGACGTCGTCGTTGGTGTAGACGCGGAGGGAGGAAGAGGTGAAGTCGCGCTGGATGGTTTGCGCAACGAGAGGGAACTGGGAGGCGACGACGAGGGCGGTGGGCATGCCGGCGGCGACTTCCTGCGCGAAGGATGGGCCGCTGAGGACGGCGAACGGGTTGTCGGTGACGGAGGCGATGACTTGCGACATGCGGAGGAAGGTGGTCTCTTCGATGCCTTTGCTGGCGCTGAGGATGATCTGTTCGCGCGTGAGAAGGGGGGCGATGTGGGTGATGATGCCGCGCAGATGCTGCGAGGGGGTGACGCAGAGGAGGATGTCGGCTTCGAAGATGGCGCGGGGGAGATCGGAGGTGACGTGGATGTCTGCGGGGAGGGTGAAGCCGGGAAGGTAGGGGAGGTTTTCGCCGGCGTCGGAGAGCTGGTCGGCGAGGGCGGGGGAGTGGGCCCAGAGGCAGAGCTCGTGTCCGCCGCGACGGGCGAGGGAGAGGGCGAGCGCGGTGCCCCAGGCTCCCGCGCCGAGGATGGCGATGCGGCTCATGCGGTCGCCTTTTTCTTGCCGAAGCGGCTCTCGGTGCCGTTGAGGAGGCGAGCGGATGTTTTCGTGGTGTTTGACGATGACGAGAAGTGGAATGAAGAGGAAGCCCGCGATGACGATGGGCGTTCGCACGGGCACGAAGTAGAGGCCGAAGAGCGGGAAGGAGGCCGAGCCGACGATGGAGGCGAGCGAGACGTAGCGCGTGATGAGGAAGACGACGAGGAAGACGGCGAAGGTGCATCCGGCAGCGGCGGGAGAGAGTGCGAGGAAGACGCCGAGGGCGCTGGCGACTCCTTTGCCGCCGCGGAAGCCGAGCCAGATGGGGAAGACGTGGCCGAGGATGGCGGCTACGGCGGCGGCTACGGCGAGGTCGTAGTTGCCGGGAGCGAGATGCTGGGCGATCTTGACGGCGAGGAAGGCTTTGCCGCAATCGAGCAGGAGCGTGGCGATGCCGAGGCCCTTGGCTCCGGAGCGCGCGACGTTGGTGGCGCCGATGTTGCCGCTGCCGGTGGCGCGGATGTCCTGATGGCGGAAGATCTTTGACGAGGAGGTAGCCGAAGGGGATCGAACCCAGAAGATAGGCGAGCGGAATGGAGATGAGCCAGGGGTTCATAGTCGTCTGGATGAGTTTAGCAAGGCAGGGAGGCGGCGAGTCAGCTAGATAGCGAGTTAGCTAGTCAGCAAGTTGCCGTGGGGTGTTAGAGGAGGTGGTGGCGGATGAGTTCGAGGGCGTGCTGGCTGGCCCACCAGCGGATGCGTTCGCGGTCGCCGAGGAGGTTGAACTGCTTGACCTGTGTGTCCTGCGCGTCGGCGAGGGCGATGTAGACGAGGCCGATGGGTTTTTCGGCGTCGGGGCCGGGGGCTCCGGGGCCAGGGCCGGCGATGCCGGTGATCGAGATGCCGAGCGACGCGCCGGTGCGGCTGCGGATGCCTTCGGCGAGGGAGCGCGCTACTTCGGGTGACACGGGGCCTTTGGTTGCGACGAGCTCGGCGGGGACGTTGGCGAAGGTGGTCTTGAGTGCGTCGCTGTAGACGACGGCGCCGCCGAGGAAGTAGCGCGAGCTGCCGGGGATCGCAGTGAGACGCTGGGCGAGGAGGCCGCCGGTGCAGCTCTCTGCGGTGGCGAGGGTGAGGTTGCGGAGGCCGAGGTTGAGCAGGACGACCTCTTCGAGGGATTCGCCGTGCGAGGAGAAGATGGTCGTCGTCCATCTCGGCTTCGATCTTTTCGGTGAGTTCGTCGACGCGGTGCTGGGCTTCGGCGAGTGTGGGCTTGGCGCAGAGGAAGTGGAGCTGGATCTCGCCTGCGCCGGCGAGGATGGTGGTCTCGACGTCCGGGTATTGCTTGTAGATCGGAGCGGTGCGAGCGTCGACGTGCGACTCGGGGATGAGCGCCATGCGGAGGAGGCGCTTGGCAAGGTGGCGGCTGGGAAGAGAAGCGGCGAGGCGCGGCTTGACGGCGTTGTCGAAGAGCGGCTTCAGTTCTTTCGGTGGGCCGGGCAGAAGGATGACGATCTTGCGAACCGGTTCGCCGAGTTGGCGGTGGAGTCGAAGACGGTGGTGTCGAGGTACTGGCCCGGAGCGCTGCCGTTCGTGTTGTCGAGAACTTCGGCGCCATCGAGGACATCGGCCTGCTTCGCGTTGTTGGGCGGCATGACCATCTGGCGCGCGGCGAAGCGCTTGTAGAGGGCGGTGAGGATGGCGTTGTCGGGGTGGAGCTCGATGCCGAGCGCGGCGGCGGCGGCTTCGCGGGTGAGGTCGTCTTCGGTGGGGCCGAGGCCGCCGGAGAAGATGATGATGTCTGCGCGAGAGATGGCGATGCGAGCCGCGCCGGTGAGGTGGGCGAAGTTGTCGCCGACGATGGTCTTGAAGGCGACTTGAACGCCGAGGTCGTTGAGGCCATCGGTGAGGTAGAGGGAGTTGGTGTCCTGGCGGAAGGGCGTGAGCATCTCGGAGCCAGCGGCGATAATTTCAGCGATCATGTTTGGTGTTCGAATCCCTCGACCGGCGTGAGTTGGCTATATCTCCATGATATGGGTTCAGGGCGGATTTCGCTGGGAGATAAAGCTCTTCAGTAGAGGCGCTCGCTTTGAATGAAGCTCTCTGGTGTGCCGTCGGATGGGTTGACGAAGATGATGTCCTTCGGATCGCGTCGAGGCGTGTCGACTGCGAGGACGACGAATGGCTCCTCGAGGAGCTTCGGTGTGCCGTGGATGGTTCCCTGTTTGAAGAAGATGAGTTCGCCGGGGCCGACGTCGAATGGCGGCGCGTCGCCGAGGAAGAACGTGGCGCGGCCCGAGAGTACAAAGAGATATTCGTCGCAGGTTGCGTGGTAGTGCGCCGGAGTGGGCCGATAGACGCGAAACACGCGCGAGCTGGCGTGATGCTCGTCGGTGAGTCGCGTGTCGATCAGCATCGTGTCAGCCGTGGCGGGAAAGCTGCCGGCGATTTTTTTCACGTTGAAGACCGAGCCGGTGGTTGGCTGGGACTTGAGCTGCTTTTTCCATTCCTGTTGCTCCTCTCATTCTCTTAATTCGATGCGCAAGGGGAGCCTGAATCTTCAAGATCTCAGCTGATCGCGACGCTGTTTTGTGCCGGCACCGTCTCTTGTTTTTCTCGAGGCGCGTCGCCGTTGCGCGAAGTTCCCTGATGCGGCAGGAAGATCGAAAATACGCTTCCGCAGTATGGATTGGTTGTGCGTGAACGAACGCGGAGGGTGCCGCCGTGTTTTTTGACGAGTTCGCGTGAGACCCAAAGGCCGAGGCCGGTGCCGGTGTCTTTCTTGGTCGTGAAGAACGGCTCGAAGATGCTTTCGAGATTTTCTGGTGGAATGCCGAGGCCGGTGTCAGCGACAGTGATGCGAACGCCGGAATGCGTGAGGTTGCGAGGATCGGTCGCCGGTTTTGCCTCGATGCGGATGATGGCTCCGTTGGGGCAGGCGTCGAGGCTGTTGGCGATCAGATTGGAGAGGATCTGGCGCAGCTCCCCGGCAAGGCCGAGGACCTCTCTGTCGGTGTCGGCATTGACGGCGAAGACGACTCCCTGGGTCTTGGCGCGCGCGGCGTAGAATTCGGCGACCTCCCGGACGATTGCGGAGGGTTTGAAGTGAGCGGGGCTCGATGTCTCGCGATAGAAGCCGAGAGATTGACGAGTGATGTGGGCGATACGGTTGAGTTCGTCTTCGGCCTGGGTGAGCAGATGCCGCACTTCATTCAACTCGTCAGAGCGGCGAGCGAGATAGACGAGGTTGGTAAGTCCTTCGAGCGGGTTGTTGACCTCGTGCGCGACGGAGGCGGCGAGACGTCCGGCGGCAGCAAGTTTTTCTGCACGCATGAGCGCGCTCTCGGACATGCGGCGTTCGGTGATATCGCGGAAGACGAGCACGACTCCGATCATTTTGCCGGCGCTGTCGCGGATGGGTGCACCGCTGTCGTCGATGCAGATTTCCTTGCCGCTTTTTGAGACGAGGAAGGTGTGATTGGCAAGGCCGACGACTGTGCCAAGGCGGCGAACTTTATCAACAGGATTTTCTACAGTGGCGCGAGTGTCTTCGTTGAAGATTGGGAAGACTTCGTGCAAGGTGACGCCGCGGGCTTCGTCCTCCTTCCATCCAGTGAGCTGCTCCGCGACGTAGTTCATGAATTCCACCTTGCCGTCGGCGTCGCACGCGATGACGGCGTCGCCGATGCTGCGGATGGTGGTGTTCAGCCATTGCTCGCGGTCGTAGGACTCTTCGACCCGCAACTTAATTTCGTTGATCTGGCGGTTGTAAGCGGCGGTCAGGAGATGGAAGATTTTGCGCGTTTCCAATACGAGGATTATCGCGACGAGCGCGAGGAGAGCGTAGAGACCGCCCCTCACTAATTGGTTGGTTTGAGTTTTCTCGCTCAAACGCACCGCGCGCCGTTCCGTCAGGATGCCCAGAAACTCATCCATCTTCGCTCGCATGCTGTCCATCTCCTGCTTGCGATGCAGGAGCTGCGGCTCCATGACGGACGAAGGCTGAGGAGGAGCGGCAATCTCCTGTTCGGCTTCCACTCTCCACCGCTCATAGTCAGTCTGAATTTCACGGAGCCTGTCCACCTGGTCGGAACGCTTCACCAGAGTGAACAAGGTGTCGAACTCCGGCTTGATCTGCGTGTCGGCTTCTCGCATTGGCTGCAGAAGAACCGGATTGCGCACCAGAAGAAAACCGCGAAGGGCAGTCTCTTCATCCACCATTAATTTGATCAGTTTATTGGCGTGAGCAGAGACAACATCGGCGCGATCAACAACGTCCGCACTTTCATTTACGCGTTGCAAGCCGTACCCGAGGATGAGGGCCAGGATACTAAGTGCTGCAATGGGCAATGCCAGAAGACGGACCAGAAGTTTGCTATAGAGCCGGGGTTCCACTGTTTCCCTCACGCGGGTTGGTGCTGAGATTGAGGTCGTGTCCAGTCTAGAGATAGCTGGCGTTATCAATTCTAGATAAAGTCCGTCACCATGCAAAGATAACCCTCTTGAATAGAAGACTTTGGACAAAATACACAGTTCCTCCACCTCGAGTCCATGCCTAAGACATTTGAATAGAAGACTTTGCGCATTTTTTCGGCGGAGGGAAGGGTGCCCCGCCGTTTACACTAAACCACGTGGCAAACTCCAGTACTCAGATTCACCCACCCTCCGAAAAGAAAACCCTCTGGGCCTGGGCCATCGGCACCTTCTTCGGAGCCGGCCTCCTCAAGCCCGGCCCCGGAACGTACGGCAGCGTAGCCGCGCTCGTCCTCTGGATCACCGCGGCCCAGACCCTTCATCCCGCACGTCTCCCGCTCTACACCGCGATCGCCGCACTCATCGTCACGTTGGTTGGCATCCCTGCAGCGACTATCGTCGCCCGCGAATCCGGCCGCGAAGACCCCGGCCACGTCGTCATCGACGAGGTCGCCGGCCAGCTCATTACCCTGATCCTTTGCCCGCCCGACTGGGCGCACGCCATCCTCGCGCTGCTGCTCTTCCGCCTCTTCGACATCGTCAAGCCGCCTCCTGTGCGCCAGTTCGAACGCCTCCCCGGCGGCACCGGCATCATGCTCGACGACGTAGCCGCCGGCCTCTTAGGCCTGGCTGTCTTCGCTCTGATTCACCACTGGTTCTAACTAACTCTGAATCAGTCAGTAGTTGCACTCGCGGTCGCACCCGACTACGCTAACGTGCAGGCCCATGACGACTCTCCGCTCACTCCTGACGTCCGACAAGATCAACGCAGCCGCCCCTCATCTAGACCGCGTCTCCCCCATCGCGGCCATGCCCGGCGGCGAGATCGACGTCCACGGCCAGCGGCTCGACCCCGACGGCACCCACATCCCCCGTGCCACCATCGGCGACATCTCCGCTCCCGTCGTTCTTAGCCGTCCCACCCGCGCCACTATCCGCATCCCCGAGGGCACCATCACGGGCGACCTTGTCATCCATCGCAGCGCTGCCGAAAGCAATCCGCTCAACATCCGCGTTGCTGTGCCCATGGCCGAAAATCTTCACCCCGTCGCCAACCCTGCGGTAGACGCTGACGGCAACGTCTACTCCACCGTCTCCGGCAACCGCGGCCAGGCCGTTCCCGTCTCCATCTTTCAAATCCAGCGCGACTTCCAGATGCGCCCCTTCGTCCGCGACCTCCTCAACGCAACCGGCCTCGCCTTCGATCCCGAAGGCTACCTCTACGCCAGTTCCCGCGCAGAAGGCACGGTCTACCGCATCTCTCCGGACGGCGTCATGTCCACTTATGCCGAAGGCATGGGAATCGCCACGGGCATAGCCTTTGATCGCGACGGCAACCTCTTCGTTGGCGATCGTTCCGGCACCATCTTCAAGATCGGTCGCGCCAAATCCGACGGCATCGGCGGCGAGATCTTCGTCTACGCCACGCTCGAACCCAGCATCGCGGCCTACCATCTTGCCTTCAACGATGCAGGCACCCTCTTCGTCACGGGCCCCACCACCTCGTCTAACCAGGCCATCCACGCCATCGACCGCGACGGCAACACCACTGTCTTCTACCAGGGTCTCGGCCGCGCCCAGGGCATAGCATTCGACGTCGACGACAACCTCTACGTCGCCGCCAGTCTTCGCGGCCAACGGGGCATCATCCGGATCACCCCGCGGCACGAAGCATCCCTCATCGTCTCTGGCAGCAACCTCGTCGGCCTCGCCTTCCTGGAAGACGGCAACGCCACTCTTGCCACCCGTGACTCACTCTTCCATGTCGCCCTCGACATCGAAGGCCGCAGGCTCATCTAAACCCGCTCGCGTAAAAGCAGTCCCCGACATTCGAAAACCGAATACGGTTTATTTCCTCTTTCGAGCCTCACGGAGGAGGAGCTTAGTTCGTGTCGTCGTCGTTCTGGCGCTTGTGCTTGTTGGAGCGGGCGAGTTCTTCGAGGAGGTCGGGGTCCTGGATGGGCGAGGAGATCTTGTAGTCGCCGCTGGCCCATTTGCCAAGGTCAAGGACGCGGCAACGGTCGGAGCAGAAGGGGAAGTCTTCGCCGGTGGCGAGGACGACTTTGCGGCAGGTGGGGCAGAAGAGTGCTTTGGACATGGCAGTACCGATTGTAATTTCTTAGACGATGGAACGGAGGAGACCGCCTTCGGCGCGGACGGCTGCTCCGTTGGTGGCGGAGGAGAGTGGGCTGGCGAGGAAGGTGACGAGGTTGGCGATCTCTTCGCTTTCGATGAGGCGCTGAAGGAGTGAACTGGAGCGGTGCTTCTCGAAGAATTCTTTTTCGGCTTGCTCTGGGGTTGGGTTGGGAATCGAGGAGATTTTTTCGAGGAACTCGACGATGCCTTCCGAACGGGTGGGGCCGGGCAAGACGGTGTTGACGGTAACGGCGGTTCCTTTGGTGAGCTCGGCGAGGCCGCGTGAGATGGCGAGTTGAGAAGATTTGGTGACGCCGTAGTGGATCATCTCGGGCGGGGTCATGACGCCGGACTCACTGGAGATAAAGATGACGCGGCCGTTGTTGCGTTGCAGCATGCGCGGGAAGTAGTGGCGTGAGAGACGGACTCCGCTGAGGACGTTGGTTTCGAAGATGCTGAGCCAGTCGGCGTCGGTGATGTCGGTGAAGGCTTTGGGCTCGTAGACGCCGAGGTTGTTGATGAGGATGTCGGTGTCGGGAACTTGCTGGATGAGCGCTGCGGCGCCTTGGGCGGTGGCTACGTCGGCTACGATGGCTTTGACTCCGGTAAGGCCAGCCAGGGCTTTGCCCAGCTTTTCTTTGCTCCGGCCTGGGACTGTAACGGTTACGCCTTCAGCAGCGAGGGAACGCACGATCGCTAAGCCGATGCCGGCGCTGCCTCCGGTCACGATAGCGGTTTTATTTTTGAGCTGCAGGTCCATGAGGTCTCCCTTGTGTCAGCGATGACCAACTGACATACGAATGGATGATCCTCAGATGAATATGGATGCAGGCCGAGTTAGGACTGGCTACTCTGTTCGAAGGGCTTGCATCGGGTCGACCGACGCTGCGCGGCGGGCTGGAAGATAGGACGCCACGAGAGCGGTGAGGAAGAGAACCGCCGTCACGCAGAGTAGGACGCGGAGGTCCATTGCGCTTACGCCGTAGAGGGTAGTTTGCATGGCGCGACCGACGAGGAGTGAGCCTCCTATGCCGATGCCGAGGCCGATGCAGGCGAGGAGAGATGCTTCTTTCAGGATGAGGGATCTTACGTCGCTCTTTGCGGCTCCGAGTGCGAAGCGGAGACCGATCTCCTGCGTTCTTTGGGAGACCGAGTAAGCCATGAGTCCATAGATGCCGACTGCGGCGAGTAGCAGCGCGAGGGCGGCGAAGCTGGCAAAGAGACGCATCGTGAACCTGTCTTCGGCGAGCGACTCGTCCTTTACCTGATCCATGGTGCGCAGGCTTGCGAGTGCGATCTGCGGGTCGATGGTGTGGACTGCTGCGGAGATGGACTTGATCATTGATTCAGGATCGTCGGCGGTACGGATGCCGATGGTCACGTCGGGAGCGAGCGATTGCGTGAACGGGACATCGACTTCGGGATAGTCGCCGCGAAAGTCTCCATAGCGAACGTTGTGGAAGATGCCGACGATCTGCCACTCGACTGCGGGCCCGAGCTTCGGCTGACCGGGGATGATTTGTTCGATGGAGATGCGCTGCCTGAAGGGGTCCAGGCCCTTCAGATAGCGATTGGCGAACTCCTGGTTCACCATCGCGACGCGGACGCTGGTGGCGGTGTCCTGGTCGGTGAAGGTGCGGCCCTGGAGAAGCTGTATGCCGAAGGTGCGGAGATAGTCGGGTGAGACGGACTGGAAGCCGGTGTTCGGTCTCTGTGAGGGATCGTTGTAGGTGCGGCCACCCACGATAGAGAAGGGCATTCCATCGCTTGTTCCGCGGAGAGGCATACCGGTGACTGTGGAGACATGGGTCGCGCCGGGCACGGCTTTAATGGCTCCGAGTATTTGCTGGTTGTAGAGGTTCATCTCTTCTGGAGTCTGGAAACGCCCCTGAGGTTGAACGAGGGCGAAGGTGAGCACGTGATCGGTGCGAACTCCGAGATCGACGCGGGTGAGGTTCCAGAAGCTGTGAATGGCGAGACCGGCGCCGGCGAGCAAGGACAGCGCGAGGCTGAACTCTCCGATGATGAGTGCGCGGCGGAGCTTGTTGCTGCTGCCTGAGCCGGTAGAGCTGCGACCGCCATCTTTCAACGATTCACCGGGATCGACGCGTGAGGCATACCAAGCGGGGGCGCAGCCGAAGAGCAGACCGGCGAGAGTGGTTACGGCGAGAGCTACTGCGAGGACAGGCAGGTTGAGGCGGAAGTCAGCCTCGGAGGGCAGGATGCCTTCGGGCACGATGGTGAGAATGACTCGCAGCAGTGCGGCGCCGAGGGCGATACCGAGTCCACCGCCGAGAACGGCGAGCACGAGACTTTCGGTTAGAAATTGGCCGAAGATCTGGCCGCGTGTGGCTCCCAGCGAGCCGCGAATTGCAATCTCGCGATAGCGTCCGGCGCCTTTAGCCAGGAGGAGATTGGCGATGTTGACGCAGGTGATGAGCAGGACGAATGCTACAGCGCCGAGAAGGAGCCAGAGGTTGTGGATGCGGTCGGGAGGGAGAAAGTCATTCTTCAGCGGCTCAACGGAGGCGCCCCAGCCTTTGTTGGAACGTGGGATATGCGGCGGCAATATGGCTGGTCACCGCATCCATGTCGGCTTGCGCCTGTTGCATGGTGACGCCGGGCTTCATTCGACCCATGGCGAGCAGCCAGTGATATTCGTGATTGATCTGTTCGGGAGTGAAGGCCAGCGGGGCCGCAAGTTCAGTGCCCAGCCGATCGCGGAAGGCCGGGGAGAGGACGCCAACGACGGTATAGTCGGCGCTGTTCACGCGCATGGTTTTACCGATGATGTCGCGGTTTGCGCCGAGACGGTTCCACAGTTTGTGGGTCAGGATGACGACATGATTTTTGCCTGGGACGCCTTCTTCGGGAAGGAAGTCGCGGCCCATGAGGAACGGCATTCCCTGAAGATGAAACCAGCCGGGAGAGGTGAGGCGGCCATCGAGCTGTTCGGGCTGATCGGCTGTTGCGAGATTGAAGCTGGCGCCGGTCCAGGCCGCCATTTGCTGGAACGAAGTGTTCTGGCGCTGCCAGTCGAGAAAGTCGCCTGCGGAGATTCCGTTATTGTGGCCGTTGACCTTGGACCAGACGATGACAAGCTGATTGGGATCGGGGTAGGGTAGCGGCGCGACTAATGTGGCGTAGACCACGGTGTAGATTGCGGTGGTGGCACCGATGCCGAGCGTAAGCGTGGCGATCACGGCTGCGGTGAGGCCGCGGTTCTTGCGCATCGCGCGGATTCCGTAAGAGAGATTCCACAGAACAATGTTCGCATCGTTCCCCTCGGCGCAGATCGTTTGCGTGAGTATATGCATTCGCGCTCGCCAATTGGGGGCGTTGTGGGTTTGTTGAAAGTAATTGGGTTGTGGCTGTTGGTTCGCTGGGAGTGCGAGGAAAGTGATCGGAGGCGAACGTCGGTGTCCGGCATTGAACACCGCTGTTCTGGATACCAACAGAAAGGCAATGGCAAATTCCGGATGATAGAGTCGCTTAAATGATCAAGGACCAACTGACACGGCGCGAAGTTTTGGCAGGGATGGCTGCCGCATCTCTGTTACCTGCTACTGTGCAGTCTGAGTCGGCGGCTTCGCCGCTTTGTTTCATGAGCGCGGTGGAGATGGCTCAGCTGATTCGGGCGAAGAAGCTGTCGGCGCGTGAGGCGCTCGCTGAGCATCTGAAACAGATCGACCTGGTGAATCCCAAGGTGAATGCGATCGTGACCCTGGTGAGGGAGATGGCGGCTGAAGACGCTGCGAGGGCCGATGAGATGCAGGCGCGCAATGAGACGCTGGGGCCGCTGCATGGTCTGCCGGTCGCGCACAAGGACTTGTTGGACACGCGCGGGATTCGCACGACCTATGGATCGCCGCTGTTTAAGGATCACATCCCAACCGAAGACGATATTGTGGTGGCGCGAATGCGGCGTGCCGGCGCGATCATTGTTGGAAAGACCAATACGCCGGAGTTTGGCGCGGGATCGCAGACGTTTAACACGGTTTTCGGCGCGACACGCAACCCTTATGACCTGACGAAGACCTGCGGCGGGTCTTCCGGCGGTGCGGCGGTTGCGTTGGCCTGTGGAATGGCGCCTGTTGCCAGCGGCTCCGATACAGGCGGTTCGCTGCGCAATCCTGCGGCATTCTGCAATGTTGTCGGCTTCAGGCCGTCGATAGGGCGGGTTCCGAATCCTAAGGCGGGTTTTGCGTGGTCGACGCTCAGCACGTCGGGATGCCTGGGACGGTCGGTGGGCGACCTTGCGTTTTCACTCAGCACGATTGCGGGGCCTGATGCGGGGGCGCCGCTCTCGATCAACGAGCCGGGAGAGGTCTTCGCGCGGCCGCTCGAGCGGAGCTTCAAAGGTGTGCGCGTTGCGTGGTTCAAAGGGACCTGGGCGGGGTGCCGTTTGATGCGCGCGTGCGGACGGTCGTCGATGGGCATCGCGCAGACATTCGAGGCGCTGGGGTGCGTTGTCGAACAGGCGGAGCCGGATTTTCTCCGGCGGAGATCTCGTTTCGCACGCTGCGCGCGTGGCTCTCCGCGAGTAACTACGGCGCGCAGTTGCAGCAGCACCCGGATGCGTTTCAAGGACACGCTGAAGGGTGAGATTGAGAGAGGTTTGCGGCTGAGTGGGCAAGAGGTTGCTCGTGGCGAAGTTGCTCACGGCCAGATGTGGCGGCGGTTTCAGGCGTTCCTTGAGAAGTATGATTACTTCGTTTTGCCGACGACGCAGTTGCCGCCGTTCGATGTGACGGTGCCTTATCCGACGGAGATTGCGGGCGTGAAGTTCGACGACTACATCGACTGGATGAAGTCTTGCTGGTATATCTCGGCGACGGGGAACCCGGCGGCTTCCGTGCCGGCGGGATTTACGCCGGAAGGGCTACCGGTGGGGATACAGATTGTGGGGAGGGATAAGGCGGATTTTAGCGTTTTGCAGATGGCGTATGCGTTTGAGCAGGCGACTGGGTTTGCGAAGAAGCGTCCGGCGATTGCTGACATGCGATTCGGTTAGTGAGGCTAGACGCAGTGGAGATATGATGCGTGAGTGAGCCTGCCGCTGAGTTCGCCGATACTGCCGATGCTTGCGAAACGGGTGGCGGAGATTCCTGCGGGTGACGGGTGGATCTTTGAGCCGAAGTGGGATGGGTTTCGGTGCGTTGTGTTTCGCGATGGGGACGAGATTCTGATGCAGAGCCGGGATGGGAAGCCGCTGAATCGGTATTTTCCTGAGGTGGTGGAGGTGCTGCTGGCGCAGTTGCCGGAGCGCTGTGTGCTGGATGGCGAGATTGTGATTGCGACGAAGGACGGGCTGGATTTTGATGCGCTGCAGTTGCGGATTCATCCGGCGGCTTCGCGGGTGAAGATGCTGGCGGAGGAGAGTCCGGCTTCGGTGGTGTTTTTCGATCTGCTTTGGGTGGGGGAGGAGGATCTGCGGGAGACGCCGTTTGCGGAGCGGCGGCGGAGGCTGGAGAAGGTGCTGGGCGGGGCGCGACCGCCGGTTCATGTGACTCCGGCGACGCGGGACCGAGGCGTCGCGGCGGATTGGTTCAAGAGGTTTGAGGGCGCGGGATTCGATGGGGTGATGGCGAAGCCGGTGGATGGGACGTATCAGCCGGACAAGCGCGTGATGCTGAAGGTGAAGCATGAGCGGGATTGCGACTGTGTGGTTGCGGGTTTCGGTGGCACAAGAATGGCGAGGGCGAGGCGGTGGGGTCGCTGTTGCTGGGGCTCTATGATGCGGCGGGTGCGTTGCAGCATGTGGGGGTGTGTGCGAGTTTTACGATGCCGAAGCGGAAGGAGCTGGTGGAGTTTCTGGAGCCGTACCGGGTGGATGCGTTGAAGGGGCATCCGTGGGCGGGGTGGGCTGAGGCTGTGGCGAGCGGACGGATGCCGGGTGGGCAGAGCCGGTGGTCGGCGGGGAAGGATCTGTCGTGGGAGGCGGTGCGGCCGGAGCTGGTGGTGGAGGTCGCGTATGAGCATATGCAGGGGGATAGGTTTCGGCATATGGCGCAGTTTCGACGATGGCGGGTGGATAAAGCGCCGCGGGATTGTACGTATGCGCAGTTGGAGGTTGTGCCAGCGCAGGAGTTGATGGAGATCTTTCCGGAGCGGGGATAAAGGGCCTACGACTGGAGCGGCCCACTTTCGAATTCCCGCGTAAGTGGCGTACTCTTGTCGCGATCGGATGTTCCATGAATTGAGTGCTGATGCGTCTTCGCCTAGTTCCACTCGCTACCTCCTGGACGTCGAGTCGAGTTCTGGTGTCAGATGAATTGCTTTTGATGATTTCTAGATTCAGTTTTTTATTGGGTGATATTGGCAGTTTAGGCTTTTCGCGCCAGGCGCGGGTGGGGTCGTCGTCGGGGTCGGGTGTTTGCTGGGTGGGGCGTTGATCTTCGGGGACGTGACGGAGGTTGACGCGAATGCGGTACCAGATGGAGCTGGAGCCTCGCATGCGATCGATGAGGATGTCGTCTTCGGCGAGATGGGCTGCGGCTTCGGGATGATTTTCTTTCCAGCGAGTGAGGCCGGCTTCGGCGGCGGATTTGTCGGTGGATTGGGCGACGATGATAAGGGGGTGTTTGGGTGTGCGTTTGGCCGGGGCTTTGCGGGGTTTTGGGCTGGTTCGGACAGTTCAGATTCATGGTCGGGTGCGCCGGAAGTATCAGGTGAGGCCGGGAGCGTGGCGGGTCCTTCGACTCCAGTCGGCTTCGCCGCTTTCGCTCAGGATGACGGAATCTGTGGCGGCTTTGGAGCGTTTTTTGAAGCGGTGGGCTCCGAAGCCTTCGGCGCTTTGTGCGGAGAAGGATTTTGCTTTGGAGGGTTGGACGCGTTTGGCTTCGCCTTCCTGCTTGGCGAAGTGTGGGGGCCACGGGGCGTCGCCGAGGCCTTCGGATTCGTCGCGTGCTGCGAGATCGAGGAGTTGGTCGAGCGAGCCGGGAGAGGCGTCCATGGCTTCGTGGGGGTTGCCGCGGGCGGCGAAGAGTTGGGGCATGGTGAGGACGGTGAAGTCGGCTGGGTTGGCGTCGGGGACTTCGTGCCAGTGGAGCGGGGCGGAGACACGCGCGTCGGGGAGAGGCCGGACGGAGTAGGCGCTGGCGGTGGTGCGGTCTTTGGCGTTCTGGTTGTAGTCGAGGAAGACGCCGTGGCGTTCTTCCTTCCACCATTTGGAGCTGGCGAGGGTTGGGGCGCGGCGTTCGACGGCGCGTGCGAGGGCGAGGGCGGCGCGGCGGACTTCGGTGAAGGTCCAGCGGGGGTGGATGCGGACGTTGATGTGCATGCCGCGGGAGCCGCTGGTTTTGGGCCAGCCGGTGAGGCCGTTCTCTTCGAGGATGGCTTTGACTTCGAGGGCGACGCGCGCGGACGTCGGGCCAGGTCGACGCCGGGGCCGGGGTCGAGGTCGATGCGGAGCTCGTCGGGATGGTCGAGGTCGGTGGTGCGGACAGGGTGAGGGTGAAGCTCGATGCAGCCGAGATTGACGATCCAGGCGAGGCCAGCGGGGTTGTCGACGACGACCTCTTCGGCGGTGCGGCCGGAGGGAAAGGAGAGGGTGACGGTGCGGAGGAAGGCGGGCAGGTCCGATGGGAGCACGTTTCTGGTAGAAGGGCTCGGGCTGGCCGGTCTCAAGGCAGGCTCCGTTGACGAAGCGCTTGAGGACGATGGGGCGGTCGCGAATTCCTTGCAGCGCGCCGGGGCTGACGGAGAGGAAGTAGCGGACGAGGTCGAGCTTGGTGAGTTGGATTTCGCGGGAGAAGTAGAGCTTTTCGGGGTGCGTGATGCGGACCTTGTGGTCGTCGATGTGGAGGTGTTCGGCGTCGTCTTTGTGGGTGGAGGGCTTCACGGGATAAGGGTATACCGGCCGGATTTGCTCAGGTAATGGATTGGATGCGGGTAATGCGATCTAATGATTTCCAGACGCTGGGAGGATTTTCTACCGGATCCCAAACCACCAAGGTAGAAGATAAGCGCAGAGGGCTCCCATGACAGGTAATGCAGGCTCCGAGGACGTGCTGAATTCACTGCGAACAGTCTTCGCTAGTCAGAAAGAGGCTTTTGGACGATGCGCACCCCTGGGGCTTGAAAAGCGCCAGGAGGCCTTGAGCCTTTTGCTCCAGAGCATCGTAAATCATCAGGACGAAGTGATCGAGGCTGTAAGCTCGGATTTTGGTCATCGCGCCGTGGCCGAGACTCGAATTCTCGAGCTGTTTCCAATCATCGACGAGATCCGGTATGTAAAGGGCCATCTTCGCCAGTGGATGCGGACGCGCAGCGTGGCGGCTAACTGGCAATTCCTGCCCAGCCGCGCCAGGATTGTTTACCAGCCTATGGGCGTGGTGGGCGTTATCGGGGCGTGGAATTATCCGGTGTTGCTGACGCTGTCGCCACTGACAAATGCGCTTGCCGCAGGAAATCATGTGATGGTCAAGCCATCGGAGCTCGCACCGGCGACTGCCGGCGTGATTCGGCGGATCGTCAGCGAGGCTTTTCCGGAGGAGTATGTTGCGGTTGTCAACGGCGATAACGAGGTCGCATCGGCTTTCAGCGCATTGCCGTTCGATCACCTTCTGTTCACCGGCTCTAATCGCGTAGGCAAACTCGTACTGAAGGCTGCGGCGGAGAATCTTACGCCGGTCACCCTGGAGCTGGGCGGGAAGTCGCCGGCTCTGGTGCACGAGTCCTACTCCACGGCGATGGCAGCTGATCGCATTTGCTGTGCGAAGTTCTGGAATGCTGGGCAAACCTGTGTCGCGCCCGATTACGTGCTGGTGCATTCGAATAAAAGGGACGAGTTCGTTGCGAGGTGCGAAGCCACCATCGCAAAGCGATATCCGCGCTCGTCTTCGGATGCAGACTATACGCACATGATCAGCCAGCAGGCCTGGGGCCGGATGAACGAGTTTGTGGACGATGCAAGGAGCAAGGGAGCTCGTGTCATTCAGGCCGCCTCGTTCGAAGCTGCGGGGAGTCGTTCGTTTCCTCCGACGCTGATTGCCGGTGCGGATCATTCCATGCGCGTCATGCAGGAGGAGATCTTTGGGCCGATCCTTCCGATCGTGGCATACTCTTCGTTCGATGAAGCTTTGAACTTTATCAATGTCCGGCCACGGCCACTCGCACTCTATTACTTCGACACGAACAAATCCCGGGTCGGTAAGGTGCTGGAGCAAACGACTTCGGGCGGTGTCGGGATCAACGATTGCATCTTCCAACTCGTGCAACACGGTCTTCCTTTCGGTGGCGTGGGCCCAAGTGGCATGGGCGCTTATCATGGCTTTGATGGATTCGAAACCTTCTCCAAGAAGAAGGGTGTGTTTCTTCAAAGCGCACTGGCCGGTTCGGTTCTCGACAGATTTATGAAGCCTCCGTATACGTCCACAACGGACCGTGTCATTGGATTTCTGCTGGGGCGGAACAGAGCACGGCCTATGCAGAGAATCCAGTTGCCTGACCGGGGAAAAACTGTTCCTTAGTCGATGATTCGGGCAACAACGGCGGCGAGGCTTTCGCGACGCGAACGAGGTATGAATGCAGAGAGGAGGTCACATGCTGAAAGGTTCTTTGAGGCGTGAGTCCGTGCGAATGGCTCTCAGAGCCGTTCTGGTGCTGGCTGGCGTTTTTGCGTTCGCGGCGACTGCGGTTGCACAACGTGAAGCAGCCATCTCGGAGTTAGCAGGCGCTGCCTCAGGGTGTAACTCTGCCGGTGCAACTGGGACGATCGCTTCGTGCTGGCAAGGTGCGGGTCGGAACACAGATCGTTGTAAAGACGACGCAGAGGGTTCCGGTGAGTGAGGACGCCTATCTCAAAGCCGGTGCCGAGCTGGATGGCGAGGTTGTGGCATCGATCGCTGGCGAATGCTTCGACGCCAGCCACTCTATCGATTCGATTCACGCGGCTGCGGTACGGCAAGCAGTCCATTCCGGTGAGGACGAAGGCAATTGCGATTGCCAACTTCATGCAGGTCGGCTACGCGTACCTGCCGGCCGACGGGGGGCCTGACATGGGCATCACGAGCGAGGCGAACTGGACCACGAAGCAGGTGGGTGGCGATGCGGTTGTGCGGACGGGCTGGGTGGGCCCGGTCGTTGGCAGCAACACGCAGACGGTGGGGAATGCAGACTACTACGGCGTCTACAGCCTGCCGGCTGCTTCGCCCGGTGATGGCCCGTCCTTTCCCCGCGCGTTGGGGGTATTTTCTACAACCGCTGCCGGCTTGTATGGCTTTGGACGTGGGAGTGCGCTGACATCGGTTGATGGGACGATTACAGTGACCGGTCCGGGCAAGAGTGTCGAGCTGCGGAACGGGGACAATCTGCTGCTTGAGGTAATTGCGTCCTCATAGATGTGAAGGAGCTCGGGTATTCGACCTTGCGGGATTCCACGGGCTGCAAGAACTACTCGAGGATGCGGGCGACTACGTCGTAGTCGTGGGAGTCGGTGATTTCGGCGCGGTAGAAGGTGCCGGGGACGAGGGTTTCGTGGGGGCCGAAGTCGTTGATGAAGACCTTGCCGTCGATCTCGGGGGCGTGGAGTGCGGTGCGGCCCTCCCAGAGAAGTTCGGTCTCTTCGGATTCGCCTTCGACGAGGAGGTCGATCTCGCGGCCTACCCATTCGGCTTTGGATTTGGTGCTGATTTTTTGTTGCAGCTTCATCAGCTTGCGGCGGCGAGCCTGGATGGTGCGGTTGGGGACCTTGAGTGTCGTCGGCTAGGTCGAAGGCTTTAGCGCCCTCTTCGTCGGAGTAGGTGAAGACGCCGAGCCAGTCGATCTTTGCCGCTTTGATGAAGGACTCGAGTTCGTTGTAGTCGGCTTCGGTTTCGCCGGGGAAGCCGACGATGAAGCTGGTGCGGATGACGATGCCGGGGACGATGCGGCGGGCCTTGGCGATGAGGTCGAGGAAGATCTTGCGCGTTGCCGCCGCGCTTCATGCGCTTGAGGACGCTGGGGCTGGCGTGCTGGAGGGGGACGTCGAGATACTTTGCGATGGTGTCGTGCTTGGCCATCGTCTCGAGCAGGCGCGTGGTGACCTTGTTGGGGTAGGTGTAGAGGAAGCGCAGCCAGCGGAGGCCGGGGAGGACGGCGAGCGCGTCGAGCAGGGTGGCGAGGCCGTCGGTGAAGCCGAGGTCTTCGCCGTAGCAGGTGGTGTCCTGGCCGATGAGGGTGATCTCGCGGACGCCTTGTTTGATGAGGTTTTCGGCCTCGGCGATGATCGACGACATGCGACGCGAGCGGAACTTGCCGCGAAGCTGCGGGATGATGCAGAAGCTGCAAGGGTGGTCGCAGCCTTCGGCGATCTTGATATAGGCGGACGCGCGTGGCGTGGTAAGGATGCGCGGGGTGGCGTCGTTGTAGAGGTACTCGGGGAGCGCGGCGGTGGCTCCGTCCCAAGAGGCGCGGGAGAAGCGGCCTTGCTGTTCGCTCAGGTTACCTTCGGCGCGGCTGGAAGTTGTGGATGCAGGTTCCTTCGAAAGCTGGACGTCGATGTGCTTGCCGGGATGACGATTCCATTTGAGGTGTGACACTAGAGAGTGTGCGATGTGGTCGCCGGCGTGGTTCAGGGGTTCGTCGCCATGCGTGGTGCCGGTTTCGGCGAGTGATTGAACGATGCGGAGTTGCGGGGCGATCTCGCGGTCGTGCTCGGGGTCGGCGAGGGGGCGCGAGTGCTGGGAGACGGCGCTGGGGGCGCGGTCGATGAGTTGCTGCGTGCTGACAGATTCGAGCTGCGCGACTTCGGCGTCGGTCTGGGCTTTGCCGATGGCGTGGGTGTGGATGGTGGCTTCGGGCGTGCCCTGCGGGAGGATGTTGAAGGGTGAGTTGGTTTGGGCGTGGCCGCTGGGAGTGAGACCCGCGGCGGCGAGGATGGCTTCGAGCTCGCCGGTTCCTACGACTGCGTCGACTTCGGGGATGTTCTTTTGGATCTCGTCGCGATAGCGCTCGACGAGGCAGCCGGCGACGACGATGCGCTGGGCCTTTCCGCCGTTCTGCTGCTTGTGCTGGACCATCTCGAGGATGGTGTTGACGGACTCCTGCTTGGCGGAGTCGATGAAACTGCAGGTGTTGATGACGATGATCTCGGCGTCTTCGGCACGTGGAGTGAGCTCGGCTCCGTTGTGGTGGAGCAGGCCCATCATGACCTCGGAGTCGACGAGGTTTTTGGGGCAGCCGAGAGAGACGAAGCCTACTTTGGGGCGCGTTTTGGCAGGGGTTTCCTGGCTTACATCATCGAGAATGGCGGGGGGAGTCACAGACTTCTATTTTAGCAAGTTTGGGCGTCTTTAGCGGGATTTCGCGAGTGCGCGCTATGGAATCAGCGGCTGCGGATGAGCACTGCGGTTGCGTCATCGGTGCGATCGGATCTTTGGTGGAAGCGCTGTACTTCTTCGAGCAATCCATCGATGCAGGCATCGGGTTGGTGGAAGTGCTCGAGTAGACGAACGGCTCCGTACTCTTCTTCGTCGCGGTTCGTGGCTTCCGTTATTCCGTCTGTGTAGAAGAGCAATTTCGCGCCCGGCTCGAGCTTGAGTTTGTACTCCGGATAGGACGACGCGCCCAATCCGAGCGGGCAGGCCAGTGTCGACGTCGAGGAATGTGCATTCACCGTTGATGAGCAGAGGACGCAGGTGGCCTGCGCTGGCGATGGTGATTTCGCGCGTGCGGGCATCGAGCACGGCGTAGATCATCGTCACAAATTTGCCCATGGGAAAGTCTTCGGAGAGCGTCTGGTTGAGATGCATGCAGCGTTTCGCCAGGCGAGGGGTAGAGTTTGGCGAGCGAGCGCAGGATGGCGCGGGTTGCCGACATCAGCAGGGCGGCGGGCATGCCCTTGCCGGAGACGTCGGCGAGTGCGATGCCGTAACGATCGTCGCCGAGATCGATGAAGTCGAACCAGTCGCCGGCTACGGAGCCGGCAGGGTGCCACGCGGTTTCGAAGGCGAATCCGGGGACGAGGGGTGTCGCTTTAAGGAGGAGTGCTTGTTGAACGACTGCGGGCTTCGTCTGCCTCGCTCTGCATGCGTTCGCGTTGGAGGCGCTCGATTTTGAAGAGGCGCGCGTTTTCGATGGCGACCGCGATATGTCCTGCCAGGGCTTTGAGTACCTGCAGTTCGTCGCGGGAGAAGGCGTCGGTTTGGTGGTGAGCGACGGAGAGGACGCCGATGACTTCGCCGCAGACCTTGAGAGGAAGGCTGACTTCAGAGCGGGTGCTGGGCTCGCAGCGGATGTAGTGCGGGTCCAGGTCCACGTCGGGCGCGTAGCGCATGTGTCCGGTGGCAGCGACGTGGCCGACCATGCCCTGATGGCCGATGCGGAGGCGTTCGCCTTTCTGGTAGATGCTGCGGCCGCGGACGCCGTGAAGAACCATATTGTCGGCTGCCGGGTCGCGCAACCAGACGGAGACTTTGACGCAGCCGATGGAGTCGGCGATGTCGTTGACGACGCGATCGAGTAGGCGATCGAGATCGAGTGTCGAGGTGATGAGCTGCGCGGACCGCTGCAGCTTCATAAGGGCTTGAACGAAGTCGCTGGATGTCTGAACGGTATTGCGGGAGACGCGAGGATTCGTCGAGTGGGGGAACGTGGTTGACATACGGCCCTCTTGAAGGGAGACCGACGTGTGGCCGGCCGGACCTAGCTGGTTTGATGTTGAAGGGAGTTGGGAGATGCAATCTTTTCGGTTTTGGTTCCCATTGATACTAGAGGAGTTTCGGCGCTTCAGCATGGCTTAGGGATGCCGTCGCGGCCGATAACTTTTGTAAAACTTGAATCACGCGGAGGTCTCGACAGTTAGTCGGATTGGTGGGAAACGATGCGGTTTCGGGGCATTGTTGGCGCGGTGGAAGATTGCGAAAGTAATGTGCGGATGCTGAAACCGTAGTAATCGGTCGCGAGATTATCGAAGTGTGAAACGGCTAGCATGAGTGACGATTTGGAGCGGCATGCACGTTTATTTTTCCGCACCAATTCCACTCGATCAAGCCAGCAAAGGAGAAAGAAATGCAACGTCTCATTTTGACATTGTGCGTGTTGGGTTTGCTAACCGCACCGCAAGCGCGCGCGGACAGCATCAGCGGCGGCCAGACGACCGTCACCTTGGACTCGAGCTTTATCAATCTGTTAACCACCAACTCAATTGTGCCGTCGGCGATAGCTCCGGCTACGCTGATTGGCGACGTGGCCACGTTCCCGATTACCGGTGGAACTGCGAATGGAGGCAACCTGGTCATCGACCATAGCGGGGGCCTGAAGTTTACGGACGGATCGGAGTTTCTTTCGATTGGAGACTTTGTCGTCGACACTCTTAACTCGGATGTTACGGGTTTCGCGACGAACAACGCCGGCTTGAATGTGGCGTCGGCACAATTGTTCACCATCGGTCCCGGACTAAGCCTTGATCTGAGTGCGACGGCGGCGACGGCGATCTCGGATACGTTCTTCGGAGGCAATTCGAATGTTACCTCCGAGCTTACTGGCTTCAACATAGGAGTCGCGGCTCCGTCGCCAGTAGTTACTCCAGAGCCGGAGAGTCTGATTTTATTTGCAACAGGGACGATGGGGCTCGCCGGGATGCTTTATCGCAGGCTTCCCTCGCGCTCGTAGATAACGCGCACACAACCGGCTGAAGAGGATCCGTTCGTGCGGCTCCTCTTCTGACCGGACGGTGAGGCTGTGCGGCTTATGCGAGACCGTTGCGGGGGATGACTTCTTTGTAGAAGTACGCGCTGATTTTCGGTGGCGGGTTTTATTGATATCAGGGGAGTTTCGCGGCTTCGAAATGCCGCCCACGCGAGGCTGATGCGGCAGATTAATTTCTGTGGAACGGTGAATCAAGTTTCAGGTGTTGGCATCTACTGTGATGTCTTTCAAATTGTTCGATAGATATCAAAGTGAGGATGCAACGATGGGAAAGCTTACGGGAAAAGTGGCTGTGGTGACAGGTGCTTCCAAAGGCATTGGAGCGGGGATCGCGAAGGAACTTGCGGCACACGGTGCTTCGGTTGTCGTGAACTACGCCTCAAGTAAAGACGGGGCAGAGAAGGTTGTCGCTGAGATCAAGAAAGCCGGCGGGAGTGCGATCGCGGTCGGCGGCAGCGTTGCGAAAGCGGCTGAGATCGATGCGTTGTTTGCCGAGACGAAGAAGGCTTACGGCAGGCTGGACATTCTGGTGAACAACGCAGGGGTGTATCAGTTTGCACCGCTTGAGGCCGTGACCGAGGAGAGCATCGATCTGATGTATCGCACGAACGTGACGGGCCTGATACTGGCGACGAAGGCTGGAGTGGCGCTGTTTCCTGCGGAGGGCGGGAGTGTGATCAACATTGGATCCGTGGCCAGCGACCAGACGCCGCCAATGTCTGTGGTCTACAGCGGAACCAAGGCCGCGGTGGATGCGATTACGCGGGTTCTGGCGAAAGAGCTTGGGCCGAAGAAGATTCGCGTGAATGCGGTAAACCCGGGACCCGTGGTGACCGAGGGTTTCAAAACCTCAGGGGTGGAGGGAAGTGACTTCGAAAAGCAGATGTTGCAGAGCACACCGCTTGGGCGTCTTGGGACTCCTGACGATATCGCTGGAGTCGTGGCTTTTCTGGCGTCGGATGATGCGCGCTGGATTTCCGGCTCGTTGCTTCAGGTGGCTGGCGGAATGCGGTAAGGCTTGTTGAAGGGACTCTTCGGAGGCAGTCAGTGATTGGGCTGGCTGCCCTTTGTTTTTGCGAGCCATTTATGGCTCCGGAGCGGTCTGCGTTGGAATTCGGCGATGCCGCTAGTTTGTTTGCAGAGTTTGTGCGGAAGGGTCAGAGGCTTTGGGATAGTTGCGCCACGTAGTGCCGATGGATTTGTAGAGGTTGGCGGCGCGTGATGGGACCGGAGCGGAGGGTTGCGTTTGCGCTGTATCGGTCGCGAGAAGCCACCATGCGATGGGTGCCTGATTGATGTCGTAGCCGGCGTCGTGGAGAAGACCGAGACTGACTCGGCCGGTTTGATCTTCGGCATTACGTTTGTCTGCGGCCGCGACGCTCATGGTAGCGACGGTGGTGGCTCCGAGTGTTGGAAGGCCACCGAGGACACCGCTGGCAATTTCGGCTATCGCCATTTTTTTCTGCCCGGGCTTAGCGCGGTAAGTTTGTTTTTCGAGCACGCGAGCCATGCTGTCGGCTAGAACAGCGGCGAGCTGGGAGTCGTTTTGCAGGCGGTCGACGACTTGGAACGGGACAAGAATGATGCCGTTGGGTACGGCGAACGCGTCCTTCCAGTTGGTGGCGTCGATCAGTTGAAACCGGAAGCGAATTTTCGAGGGGTCGCCGGCGGGAAGGCTCTGCTGATACGCAGGAATGAGGCTTGAGCCGATGCGGTCGATCCGGGCCTGCATGACGGGGTCCTGATAGGGAGGGATCTTCTTTGGATCAATGCCGACGACGAGCCACTCTGCGATGTTTTGTTGGGCGTCGGGATCGACGGCCTGCGGGTCATAGTCATTTTCCTCGAGCAGCTTGGCCTCAGCCTCTGTGACTGTACCCGGGTAGAAGTCGGATGTCTCCGCGATGACGATGCCGTCGGACTGGGGCTTGCCGCGATACTTGATCCAGGTGTTGGTTTTTACGTCGGTGACGGAGCCGAGGGGCGACAGGAAAGAGGTTTTGGTTTCCGAGTTGATGAGAATGAGGTAGCCGTCGGCACGCAAGAGCAGTCGCGTCGGGCCACTGCCGGGGGTTGCCGGGAAGAGAATGCGTTCGACGAGCGCAAATCCGCTGAGCGAGGTCTTGTCCATCGCGTGGAAGACGACATCTTCGGCGACCACTTCACGTTTTTTCTTTTTTAGATCGCCATAGACGGTGACGCTTTGACCGAGATAGGGGTTGGCGGTCGTGGTGTGCTTTTCATGCGGGTTGCCGTCGGCCCAGAACTTTGTTTTCCGGGTTGCGACGACGTGGTAGCCGTTCACGTCGAAGTCGGCGAGCGAGACGGTGTGCGTGACGTATCCGTCTGGGATGACAGGGATCGGTTCTTGTACCTGAGGGAAGGCGTTTGTGGCAGAGAAGAGAAGCAGAAAAGACAGCAAGGGCCTGCGAATCATTGGGACAGGGTAAAAGAAGCGGACGGACGAGTCTATGCAATTTTTGAGGAGGCTTTGGGACGCGAGTCGAGGGACCCGCGTCCGGCTACATTGTTGGATTCGGCGCAGTAGGCAGTCTTAGTTCTTTATGCGAGACCGTTGCGGGCGATGACTTCTTTGTAGAAGTGTGCGCTGAGTTTGGGTGTGCGCTTCTGGGTTTTGAAGTCGACGTAGTGGATGCCGAAGCGGTAGGCGTAGCCGTCGGCCCACTCGTAGTTGTCCATGAGGGACCAGCAGAAGTAGCCTTTGACGGGGACGCCTTCGGAGACGGCGCGTTGGAGCTGGGTGAGGTAGTTGCGGAGATACATGACGCGATCGGTGTCATAGATGTGGCCGTCGGGAGAGATGACGTCGGCGGAGGATGCGCCGTTTTCGGTGATGTAGATATCCTTGATGTTCCAAAGCTGCGCGGCGAGCTTTGGAGACCAGTAGAGCGCCTGAGGGCCTATGGTGAGCCATTCGCTCATCATGTGCGGGTAAGACTTTGGCTGCGGGGCCAGGGCGAAGCCGGCGGGTGAACCGTCGTCGTGGACGTACACGGGCTGGTAGACGTTAAGGCCGACGAAGTCGACGGGTGAGCCGATGGCCTTCATGTCGGCATCGGTGAACTTTGGCGCGTTGGCTCCGTTGTAGTGGAGGTAGCCGTCGGTATATTTGCCTTCCATGACGGCGGTGAGGTAGGGGGCGTTGATCTCGCGGTAGGCTTTGGCTGCTGCGGCGATGTGTTTCGGGGTTTCGATGATGGGCACGGTTGCGGTGGCGTTTTCGGCGAGACCGACCTTGGTGCCGGGTTTGGCGTGGGCGCGGATTGCCTGAACGCCGAGGCCGTGGGCGAGGACGGCGTGATGACGAACCTGGTTGACGGCGGCGGGCGAGAGCTTGAGACCGGGCGCGTGGCGACCGTCGCGGTAGCCGATGTCGCAGAAGGAGCTCATCTCGTTCATGGTCATGAAGTGCTTGACGCGGTCGGAGAGATGCTGGGCGACGTAGCCGGCGTAGTTGGCGTAGGCTTCGGAGGTGTCGCGAGACTGCCATCCGCCCTTGTCTTCGAGCGCCTGGGGGAGATCCCAGTGGAAGAGGGTGCAGTAGGGTTGAATGTCTGCTGCGAGAAGCTCGTCGAGCATGCGGTTGTAGAAGTCGAGGCCCTTGGGGTTGGGTGTGCCGGTGCCCTGGGGGAAGACGCGCGGCCACGCGATGGAGAAGCGGTAGGTCTTGAGGCCGAGAGCCTTCATGAGGCCGATGTCTTCTTTGTAGCGATGGTAGTGGTCGTCGGCGACGTCGCCGGTGTCGTTGTTATTAAATCTTGCCGGGAGTGTGGGAGAAGGTGTCCCAGATGGAGGGGCCGCGGCCGTCTTCTTTTACTGCGCCCTCGACCTGATAGGAGGCGGTGGCAGAGCCCCAGAGAAAACCCTTGGGAAAGCTGCGTGCGGCGGGTGCGGAGGGAGTTGATTGAGCCAGTGCTTCGAGCGATACGGTGGAGAGTGCGGTGGGGGCGAGTACTGCGGAGCCAAAGAGACGGGCGAAGGCACGGCGGGAAAATCGATTTAGCACTGGGGTTTCCTTGGTTTTTCTGTCAGGGAAGTGTAGCGGCTTCTGCCTCGGGGGTCCAATGATCTTGTGCCGGCGAGGAAGAATCGAGGGAGAAACTTATTGGCCTCGTCGGAGGTTAGCTGATGGGACCAGGGCACGCGGGTCGATGGATTGGCGCCGGGGCCGGTTGAGCCGAACTCGCCGTAGTAGGCGGTCTTTTCGTTAGCGGGATTGTTCCAGTTGTTCCAGCCGGCGGGGTTGAGGTCGGCCGGGAGTTCGGTTTTGATATAGATGACGCGAGAGTAGGGACGCCATGGACGGCCGAGGCCGATGGTGTTGTGTGCGGAGTCTGTGCTCTTTGCGCCGGGTGTGGCGGCATCCATGGGCGGGGCGTCGTGGGCGATGCTGCTTGTGACGCTGCTGTCGAGGATGACGTAGCCGGTGGTCTGGTCGGGTGAGGTGCGGGACTGGGCGGTGAGGTAACCGGGGCCGTTGGCGTGGAGTTCGGTGCGGTTGAAGACAGCGGTTGCGTTGCCGAAGATGAAGTCGACGCCGCCTTCGATGTAGGAGTCGACGTAATACTGGCGGCCGTAGTCGGCGAAGAGGGTGTCCTGGTGGCCGAGGAAGCGGCAGTGTTTGAAGATGCTGCGATCTGCTCGGTTGGCGACGGCTACGGCCTGGCCGGTGTTGCCGGCGGAGTTCTCGAAGGTGATGTTGTCGGCCTGGAAGCCTGCGCCGTTGACCTCTACTGTTTCGGTGAAGAAGGTTCCGCCGGCGATTTTTGCGTTCAGCGAGTTGGTGATGAGGACGTCTTCGGGAGACTTGCCCATCCCGAGGAGGGTGATGTTGGGATGGTTCTGCGTGATGATGACGCGCTCTTGATAGGTGCCGGGGGCGATTTCTATATAGACACGTCCGCCGGGGCCGGGCCACGGGTGGTGGTCCATAGCGTTTTGGATGGTGGGGAAAACGGTCAGGTTTTCATTGCCGGGGTTGGCGTGCGGGGCGGAGGGATCGACGCGGACGTGGACGTCCTGAGCATGAGCGGTGGGAGTAAGAATGAAGAGGCGAGGGTCAAACGGATGAGCATGGGAGCTAGGGTAGTGCGGGAGGGCGGGTCGGGCAAGTTTTGGTTGGCCTTGCTGTTCGTCAACAGTGAAACCGAGTTACAGGAAGTCGCCCCTCACGCGTATCGATCCCCCTGGAATTCCGATAGATTCTCGGAAGGAATCGCCTGCGAATTACCAGATGTTCGCCCACTCAGGGGATGCCATCGGGGTCGGCCTGCCGCCGCAAAGATCGATCAGTTCTTGTTCCTTGATCAAACTTTCTTGTGTCAGTTGTCCAACATAGACTTTGCCTCGTCGTGCGATGATGAGCCTGCCGCGTTGATCCCAATCAACCCAACTCGCGTCTTCGATAGGAATCGAAGATGATCGATGAGGGCCAACAATGGCGAAAGCTTCTGAGTAATCCATACCCTCGATCGCGCGTGTTAGTTGGATTGCCAGAGTTCCAGCCAGACCAGGTTTATTGCGAATCTCAGGTTGAATCGTGCGATACAAATCCGGATAACCGCGATTCTCGATTTTCCATTCCTGTTGGAGGCGCCAACCGTCTCGCTCCAGTCGCTCGGAATAGATGGGGTCGTCTTCACCGTGAACATTCTGTCGAAGCTTGATTTCGAGTCCTCTTGGCTCGTGCTCTGGGTGCGGGGTTGCCACCCGAGGTTCGTGATTTAGTTCTACGATCGCATTTGTTTGAAATGAACCGCCTCCATGCCAGCAATCTCCTTTAGGCCATAGAGCAAGCGCTGTCAGATAGGGTGGCTTGCTGATCGCGGTCCATGCGTATGTGTATTCCTTATCCTTCAATGTCCGTCCATTGATCTTCTGTGCGAAATAGATCAGCAATGATCCGTCCGGCGAAAGATCTGACCGGCGTTCATACAGCCTCCCCTGGAACCACTGTCCTGGCTCAATGGCATCCTCGTCGGTATTCCATCGGATCAGGCGAACCCAATCTGACGGACCCCGTCGGAAGATGACCGCCGTTGGAGCTTCTCGTGCAAATAGCATGAAGAGACGCGGAGACGTCTGTCTTCCTTTGCCCTTCATGGTCGCCAAAACATTCTGCATCAGGCTTTTCTAGCACAACCGCTGTTCAAGTTGCAGAAAACGGGCTCTTGGTTAAGTCCGGAACTTGCGCGGCAACTACTCCCGGACCGATTGGAGTGGTAAACTGGTTCCTGTGCCGGGTCCTACGCGACGTAATCCCGCCAACCCCGCCAGGTCCGGAAGGAAGCAACGGTAACGGGTAATTATGGGCGCAGTAGGTCGCCCGGTGCACTGAATTTTCTCTCCGCCAGATGTGGCGTAACTTCCCGCAATGGCGCAGTAGATCGCCCGGTGCACTAAATCTTCTCCGCCGGATGCGGTGAATTCCCGCAATGGCGCTCGGTGCACTGATTTCCCTCCTGATTTTTCTATAACCCTGAGAATGCCAAAAGAACACCCAAAGTGGGAGAGTTGCGCCCTGCGACGAGGTCTTTTGCGACGTTCGGCGCGTCAATCGATAGGTGACACGAGTAGTCTTCTTAGAGAGAATGATCTGCGGCAGGTGAATATTGGTTCATTTGTCATGACTTTTTGTTTTCATGGTTGTGTAACCAGGTGAGGTGAGAGTTTGAGTTTGACGTTGAAGCCGCGAACACAGGTTCGCGCGAAGATCAGTTCGGTAGGGACGTACGTACCGCCGCGGTTGTTGACGAATGCCGATCTCGAGAAGATGGTCGCGACGAATGACCAGTGGATTACGGAGCGCACGGGAATTCGTGAGCGGCACATTGTGGACGCGGGCGTTGCGACGAGCGATCTTTCGGTAGAGGCAGCGAAGAAGTGTCTTGCCAATCGAGGGATCGAGGCGAGTGAGCTTGAAGTGATTATCGTTGCGACGGTGACGCCGGATATGTTCTTTCCGGCGACGGCTTGCCTGGTGCAGGACAGGCTGGGTGCAAAGGGTGCGTGGGGATTCGATCTATCGGCGGCCTGTTCCGGGTTTCCGTATGCGCTGCAGGTGGGGGCAAAGCTGGTCGAGAGTGGGATGCACAAAAAGGTGATGGTGATTGGAGCGGATGTGATGAGCTCGATCATCGACTATACGGATCGTGCGACGTGCGTAATCTTTGGGGATGGCGCTGGTGCGGTGTTGCTGGAGCCCTGTACCGACGGAGAGATTGGAATGATCGACTATTGGCACGAGATCGATGGGTCCGGCGCGCCGGCATTGAATATGCCGGGGGGTGGAAGTCTGCATCCGCCGACGTGCGGAGACGGTGGAGAAGAAGATGCACTACGTCCATCAGGATGGGCAGGCGGTGTACAAGTTTGCCGTGCGCAAGATGCAGGAGGCCGCGGAGACGGTGTTGACGCGGAATGGCGTGACGGGGAAGGACCTTGGGTGCTTTATTCCGCATCAGGCGAACAAGCGGATCATTCTTTCGACGGCGGAGCGGCTGGGAATGCCGGAGGAGTCGGTGATTATTAACATCGACCGATTTGGGAATACGACTGCGGCGACGATCCCGATGGCGATGCAGACGGCGCTCGATGAGAAGCGGCTGAAGAAGGGCGATCTGGTTCTGCTGGCTAGCGTTGGCGCGGGATTTACCGTGGGAGCGACGCTGCTTCGGTGGGAGTTCTAACGCTGAGCCTTTGGAGTGGGGAACGGGTGAAGAGGAGGCATTCTTCACCCGTTTTTGATTTAAATGTGATTTTGATGGAACAAAGCGCATTTCGAATTGCGTAGTATCTGCCAGATATATATCTTGAAGCATATGAAGACTGAAGGCGGTGCTACACCGAATGCTTTGCTGGGGGTATTGAGCCTCCGGCCCATGTCCGGTTATGACATTCGTCAGCTTATATCGGAGTCGATTGGGTACTTCTGGAGCGAGAGCTATGGGCAGATCTATCCGGGATTGAAGCGGTTGGCGGCTGCTGGGCTTGTCTCGAAGAAGACGGAGCGAAAAAAAGGAAGTCCGGACCGCAATGTGTATTCGCTGACGACGAAGGGAAGGCAGAGGTTGCGTGAATGGTTGAAGCAGCCGGTCGCGAAGGCGGTTCCAAGGAACGAGTTATTGTTGAAACTGTTTTTTGGGGCGCATGTGCCTGCGCAGATCAGCCGCAAGCACGTACAGGCTTATCTGGAGTCGCGACAGAAGGAGTTGCAGATCTATGATGCGATTGCGAAGGGGCTGCGGAAGAAGGGGGTACCGGCTTCACAGCTACCCTTCTGCTTGATGACATTGAATATGGGGCGGCATAGCTGTGCGGCAATGGTGAAGTGGTGCAAGGAGACTCTGGCAGAGCTGGACGAAATAGAACGCAAGGGGAAGGGAGGCAAGTAATGCAGGCAACGGACCCGATGTGGATGAAGGCTTTTCTTGGGGTGCATATTGCGGCTGGGGCTTCATCGTTTCTGCTGGCCCCGGTAGCACTGGCTACGGCGAAGGGCGGAAAGCAGCATAAGCGCTGGGGGATGGTGTATCTGTGGTCGATGGGCGTAGTAGCGGCCACGGCCCTGCCGATGGCGCTCTATCGACCGGTGCTCTTTCTTGCGCTGGTCGCAATCTTCAGTTTTTACCTTGCGTTTTCAGGGTTTCGTGTGACTCGGCTGAAAGAGTTGGCACGCGGCGGGAATGCTGCGCCGATCGATTGGATTGCGGCGGTGATCTGCTTTGGGGCGAGCGCGTGCCTGGTCGGGCTTTGGCGCGTTTCGGCCGGTCTGGGTGCAGGGAATGGGGATTGTATCGATTGTGTTTGGGTTTATCGGAATGCGGGCTGCGGTGGGAGAGATGTGGAAGTTTGTGAAGAAGCCCACGGAGAAGATGTTCTGGTGGTACACGCATCTGGGGAACATGATTGGCAGCTATATTGCCGCGTGGACTGCGTTTTCGGTGGTTACGCTGCCTCGCGTCTTTCACCACGCAGGAATGGTTTTGTGGCTGTGGCCGACGGCAGTGGGGGTGCCTGCGATTGTGCTGACGACTGCTTACTACAAGAGGAAATTTGCGCCCCGAGCGAAGGCCGTGGCGTAGGTCAGGTGGTTGAGGTGGGGCTGTCCACTAGGTTGCCGCCTCGGACGCCGACGGCGCGCGAGGTCTTGTAAAGCTTCCAAAAAGCGATTACAGAGCTGACGATGATCAGCGTCCAGAGAACGATGAGGAAGGGCGTGGCGTACTTCGCCGAGATGGCGTTCCAGAGCCGAAGGATGTGCCGGCCGTAGTGGATGCCGAGCCACGCAGAGATCGCGTGCCGAATTGCGCGGCTGGTGGTGAACGTAATCATGAACTTCTTTTGCGACATCTTGAGTGCGCCGGCTGCAAGCACAAATGGGCTGAGCGGCATGGGTGGAGGAAGTATCGCAGGAAGAGCGACGGAGAGGATGGCGTGGTTGCTCATCCATTCGCAAACACGTTTGAAGATGCGCGGGGGCACATGCTTTTCCAGGAAGGCCATGCCGCCGCGCTGGCCGACCTGGTAGCTGAAATATCCGCCGAGCGCGGACCCTGCGGTGGCGAGAAGAATGAGCAGCAGCCAACTGTGGTGCTGGGCCGCGAGCACGATGATCATGATGTCCGTTATGCCGGGTAGGGGCAGAGGCACAAAAGAGCTATCGACGATCGAGACGAGAAAGACGCCAAAGATTCCGAAGCCCAGAAGCAGGTGTATGAGAGGGTTGCGTGCCCCGCGATGGACGGCCGCAACTTTGGGAGCCGCTACTGCCAGGGACTTCGCAACGGTAATGGCAGCTTCATTCAACGTCATACATGATTATGACGTGATTTGACGCCGCGAAGTCGCACCATTTTGCAGTTTGATTTAGAGGAAGCGAAGATTGGGCAGCGGTGGGAGCACATCGACCTCTGCCGCGTACTGGCGGAAGAGTTCAATGGCGCGGATGCAGTCGGTGTTGAGGACGTAGTGGATGTTGTGGGAGAGGTAGTGGCGGATGGTTGAGGGCGGGATGGCGATGCGGGGGGTCCATTGCTCGACGAGCCGCTCGATGTTGAGGAGGCCGTGGTTGCGAGAGGCTTCGAGGTCTTCGGTGAGTTGCGCGGCGGATAGATTGGGAGCGCCCAGGGCCTCGGGACGAACGGCCCAGACTGCGGCGACCCACGGGACGTTGGTGCGGGTGTGCCATTCGTGCGCGAGGTCGATCCAGGTGCACGGTCCCACGGCGGCCTCGATTTGTTCGCGGGCTTCGAGGGCGAGCAGGGCGGGGTCGCCGATGAGGATGGCGGCGTCCGCGTGTTGCAGCATGGCGATGGGGTCGGCTGCGGCGGGAATGAAGGTGGGGTGAGTGCGGCAAAATTTGCGAAAGAGGATGTCGGCGTAGGCGAGGGAGCTGCGGGATGCGGTGTCGGCGGCGATAGTCGCTATGGTGTGGAGAGTGTGAGGGGATTTGACGATGATTTGGATGGAGCGGACTTCGTCGAGAGAGGCGATGGTGCAGCCGGGGACGATGGCAAGTTCCGGCGTGAGGGACGCGACTGGGATGAGGCCAAGGTCGGCTCGGGCGGCGAGCAGTTCGTCGGCGCAGAGCGAGGGCTTGGTGTAGTGGAGGGTGTAGCGCTGGGCAAGCTCGGCGGCCTGGGGCGGGTGTTCGAAGTCCCACATGAGAGGAGCGGGGTTGAGGAAGTTGATGGCGGCGACACGGAGCGGAGTGAGTGGTGATGAATTCATCAAAGGACTAGTTTATTTGATGTCGGGTGGAGGCGTGCGATGCAGAGGGCGATCGAGAGTTTCTATCAGGATGAAGAAGGGCATTGGGCGGCTCGGCTGGAGTGCGGGCATGGGCAGCATGTACGGCATGATCCGCCGTGGATGGTAAGGGAGTGGGTGGTGAGAGAAGAGGGCAGGGCGGCGAGGATTGGGAGTTTGATGGAGTGCAAAAGATGCGATGAGGAGCAGGATTAGGTTGGTAGTAGGATTCTGACGACGCGGTTCGGATCCTTTTCGAGGGGGCGAAAAAAAGCATGAATGGATTGCTGGGTGCCGGCCGGCTGATTTTCGCGATTGCAATGCTGTTCTTCGGGGTTCAATTTTTCATCTTCGTTACGGGGATGGCGGGTCCGCCTCCTGGACCTCCGTGGAGCCGCGGAGTGATGTTTCTGGACTGGATCGCATGTGCGGGATTTGTCGTGGCTGGCGTTTGCCTTGCGGCGGGAAAGATGGGGCGCTGGGTGGCGAAGCTGCTTGGAATTGTGTTGTTTGTCTATGCGCTGCTTGGCTACGGGCGGGCCTGGTTGACGCGGCTCCATGATCCGGGACCGTGGACAGTGATCTTTGAGATTCTCGCGATGGTTGGCGGCGCGTGGATTTTGGCTGCGAACTTTCCGCGTGACACGAGTGTGCCCGAGCCGAGTGAGAGTCTCCTCTTCAGGCTGGCAGTTGTCGGCCGTTATCTGATTGCTATTTCCTGGGTGGTCTTCGCAGTGCAGCATTTTCTGTATGCAGGTTTTGTGGCGTCGCTGGTGCCTGCGTGGATTCCGTGGCATTTGTTCTGGGCATACTTTGTTGGCGTAGCCTTTATCGCGGCTGCTTTGGCGATCGTGGCGAACAAGATGATGCGACTCACGGGAGTGCTGTTGGGAACGATGTTTTTGCTGTGGGTCGTCTTGCTCCATCTGCCTCGCGTGGCAGGTGCGCCGCATAACGGCGATGAAACTACGAGCTTGATTGTCGCCTTAGCGATGGGCGGCGTGGGTTTTATTCTGGCAGGTGCTTCTGGGAACACACTCGAAGGGCGAAGGGTTTAATCATTCCATGAATCGACGGCAATTTATCTCATCCTCTAGCGTGGCGGCGATTGCGCTTGGTCACGAGTCGAAGGCGTCGGCTGCTGCTGCAGCGGCGCCCGAGACGAAGCCGGTGTTGTTCAAGCTCGGGTGTCAAAGCGCGCCGACGACTGATGCGCACCTGAAGTATCTGGCGCGGTATGGGGTGCGGAATATCTGCGGATATCCGGAGTTTTCGGATGGGAAGATTTATGCGACGGTCGATGAACTGAGCCGTATGAAGGACCTTGCCGACGAAGAACGGAATCGAGATCGATTGCGTTGGGCCGACGGTGTTGACGTCGAGCTATATCGATAACGAGAAACATCCGGCGATTATGTTGGCGCAGAGCCCCGAGCGCGACCGCGATATCGAATCGATCCAAACGTTGATCAAGAATTGCGCGCAGGTGGGATTGCCGTCGATCAAGTACAACATGAGTTTGCTCGGCGTGATGCGGACGGGCAGGACACCGGGGCGAGGAGATGCGAGCTACAGTCAGTGGAGGCTTGCGGACGCGCATCCGAAGACGCCGCTGACGATTGCGGGGCATGTTGATGCGGATATGTTCTGGGAGCGGATTACATATTTTCTCGATCGCGTGATTCCGGTTGCGAATGAGTACAAGATTCGGATGGCGTTGCATCCGCACGATCCGGGTGTGCCTCCGGAGGGCTATCAGGGCGTGGATCGTGTGCTTGGCACTGTGGATGGTTTGAAGAAGTTCGTTGCCATTCAGGAGAGCCCGTATCACGGGTTGAATTTTTGTCAGGGGACGGTGTCGGAGATGCTTGCGGATCCGGGGACTGAGATCTATGACGTGATTCGATACTTCGGAACGCGCAAGAAGATCTTCAACGTTCACTTCCGCAACATTCGCGGGCACAGAAATGATTTTGTCGAGGTGTATCCGGATGAGGGCGACGTGGATTTTGTGAAGGCGATCAAGGTCTATCGCGAGGTGGGCTATCCGTACATGTTGATGCCGGATCATGTGCCTGAGGCGGAGAGTGATCCGAAGGGGCTGCAGTCGTTTGCGTTTTGTTATGGGTATATTCGCGGATTGATTCAGTCGCTCGGTTAGGGCGAGCCTTAGGGCGTCTTCACTGCGAAGAGGCCCTTGGTTTCTGCGTGTTCCTTGTGAATGGTTGTCGCACGCTCGAGAGCCTCTGTGATGTGCGGGCAGATGTTTTGTTTGCCGAGGTGTTGTTCGAACTCGACCTGATTCATCAGCGCTGCCGGCTGATGGCGCGCTCCGCAGAGAACGAGAGAGCGGCCTGAACGATGGACTTCATCGGCCAGGCGCTCGAATGCCTGAAGGCCGGTGGAGTCGATGGCGGTCATGTTGCGAAGACGCAGGATGATGACTTCGGGCAGCGATGTGATCTCCTGCCGGATGCCATTGAGTTTTTCGCTGGCGCCGAAGAGGAAGGGACCGTGAATGCGAAAGACGGCGACGTAGTCGGGGAGGACCTTGTCCTGTAGAACGTGAAGTTGTCCCTCTGCGATGTCTTCTTCGGTGATGCGAGAGACGGTGGTGGTCAATGTGACTTTGCGGATGTAGACGAGTGCCGCGAAGATCATTCCGGCTTCAACGGCGACGGTGAGATCTGCGAAGACGGTGAGGAGTAAGGTCACGAGCCAGACTCCGATCTCCATCTTCGGCAGCTTGAGAATGACAGGGATCTCGTGCCACTCGCCCATGTTGTAGCAGACGACCATCAGAATGGCGGAGAGAACCGCGAGCGGGATGAATCTCGCGAGGGGAGCGGCAAAGAGGAGCACGGCGAGTACGGTGAGTGCGTGGACCATGCCGCTGACGGGCGTCTGTGCGCCGGCGCGAATGTTGGTTGCGGTTCTGGCGATTGCGCCAGTTGCGGGAAGGCCGCCGAAGAGCGGCGAGGCGATGTTGGCGATTCCCTGTGCGACCAGTTCCACGCCTGGATTGTGCTCGTCTCCGCTCATGCGATCGGCGACGACTGCGGACATGAGCGATTCGATGGCTCCGAGAAGCGCGATGGTGATGGCCGGGGAGATCAGCGTTCGGATGGTGTGGTACTCGAAGACCGGCGCGTGGAAGTGTGGGAAGCCGGATGGAATGCCGCCGAATCGAGTGCCGATGGTTTCCACATTCAGGTGGAGGAGGTAAACAGCGGCGGTTCCGGCGAGAAGCGCAACGATGTAGCCGGGAATGCGACGGGCAAAGCGGGCGATCAACACGATGAGAAGAAGGGCAGTGGAGGCGAGGACCAGCGTCTCTGGCGAGACGGTCCGAGCGTTTTCGGCCAACACTTTTATGCGGCCGACTACATCGCCGGGCAGCGGAGGTGTGCGGAGGCCGAAGAAATCCTTGATCTGAGTGCTGGCGATCAGGATGGCGATGCCGTTGGTGAATCCGACGATCACGGGACGCGGGATGAACTTTACGGCGGCGCCGAGACCGGTGACGCCCAGGATGATGAGGATGACGCCTGCCATCATGGTGCAGATCAGGAGTTCGTTCAAGCCATAACGCGCGAGAATGCCGAAGATGATGACGACGAATGCGCCGGTTGGACCGCCGATCTGGTTGCGCGATCCTCCCAGGGCGGAGATGAGGAAGCCCGGCGATGACGGCGGTGTACAGGCCCGCCTCGGGCTTTGCTCCGGAGGCGATGGCAAAGGCCATCGCGAGAGGAAGAGCGACGAGGCCAACGGTGATTCCTGCTACGAGATCAGCGGCGAACTTTTTGGCGGTATAGTCACGCAATGCGAGGACGGATTTGGGTGTCCATGCGGCAAGATTCAACGGAACACTCCTGAAGGAAACTGTGTTGCAGGATCGCAATCGTTGAGATTTCGCTAAGTGAGGGTGGAAAACATAGCCCTGCTGGTGAGGATATGCCAATATGCCGATGAAGAGGTATGACGATCGTCACAGCCAGGCAGCATCGGAGTGCGGTTTGACTTAGCGAGAGGTCGTGATAGTCTCCAGCGGATGTAGTTATTCAGACAACATTTGGAGAAGAGTGCGATGAAGACGAGCAGCGACGCAGAGCAGGATGCGCTGAGCGTAGGAACAGAGAGAGCGAGGCTGGCGTGGATGGCGTTGACGTTGACGCCGGGGATGGGGCCGACGCGGATTGCGAAGGCGATGGAGCGGCTTGGGTGCGGCGGAGCGGGTGTTTGAGGCTTCGCTGACGGAGCTGGAAGGGCTGGGGATGCCGGCGCGGGCGGCGCAGTTTGTCTTTGAGGGCCGGGCGCGAGCGCGGCGGAGGATGAGGTGAAGCGGGTCGCGGAGGCGGGCGGGACTGTTCTGACGCGCGAGGATGAGGCGTATCCGGAGCGGCTGCTGGAGATCTACGATCCGCCGGCGGTGCTGTGGATTCGCGGCGATGTCGACGCTGCTGGCGCGGCCAGGGATTGCGGTGGTGGGGACGCGGCAGCCTTCGCCGTATGGGCGGGGATGGCGGAGATGTTGTCGCGCGATCTGGCGAACCGGCGGCTGGTGATCTTGAGCGGCATGGCGCGCGGCGTGGATACGGCGGCGCACAAGGGAGCGCTCGATGCGGGCGGGAAGACGGTCGCGGTGTGGGGCACGGGCATCGACGTGGTGTATCCGAAGGAGAACAAGAAGCTGGCGGAGAGGATTGTGGGATCGGGCGGGACGATTGTGAGCGAGTATCCGCTGGGGACGTTTCCGGCGCCGCAGAACTTTCCGATTCGCAACCGGATTTTGAGTGGGATGAGCGTTGGCGTGCTGGTGATCGAGGCGGCGAGTACAGCGGGCACGCGGATTACGGCGCGCTGCGCGATGGAGCAGAATCGCGATGTGTATGCGGTTCCGGGCAACGTGACGAACAAGAATGCGTGGGGGCCTAACACGCTGATCAAGCAGGGCGCTAAGCTGACGGCGACGTGGGAGGATGTGTGGGAGGATCTGCCGTCGCAGGTGAGGCTGGAGCTGGAAGAAGAGATGGGGGTTGCGGGGCAGGGTGAATCGAAAGCGGGCGGGGCTGCATCTCTTATTTAACGATGCGACGACCGCTGCCGGAGCATGAGCGGATGGTCTTGGACCGGCTGCGGCACGATGAATCGATGCAACTGGATGAGTTGATCGAGGGGCTGGAGGCGGAGTTGGGGTCGGCGGAGATCTTTACGGCGCTGTTCGAACTGGAGCTTGCGCGGCCGGGTGAAGCAGTTGCCGGGAAAGAATTATGTGCGGTGCATTTTGAGCCGGATGCGATGGCGAGCGCGAATTTTCGTGATCGAGCAGATACAAGACTTCAAAGAATAAATGTAAGTCTAGGCTGCCATTCGATTTGACAGCGCGATTGGACGCGCATGGTGTTTTCCTCATGAAACGATGTGTATGGTAATGATCTTCTGGGCGTAGATTCTCGTCTGGTCTGAGGAATTGCGGGCGAGATGATTCGCATGTTTGCGGAACCGTGTTAGGTTCGCAATGGAACAAGGAAGACTGGAACGTTTTGCTTCGGCGAGTTGCGTTCTGGTGGATGAAGGGAACGAATGGCAAAGTCACTTGTGATCGTTGAATCGCCGGCGAAGGCGAAGACGATCAGAAAATATCTCGGCAGCGACTACATGGTGGAGGCCTCGATTGGCCACATCATGGACCTGCCGAAGAACGACATCGGCGTGGAGCTGAAGAAGCGGACGTTTGAGCCGACGCTGATCGTGTCTCCGGGAAAGGAAAAGGTCGTGGATCGGCTGAAGAAGCTGGCGGCGAAGGCGGACATGGTCTACCTGGCGCCCGACCCTGACCGCGAAGGCGAGGCGATTGCCGCGCATCTTTCGATGCAGCTGCTGCCGATGATGAAGGACAAGTCGAAGCTGCGGCGGGTGACCTTCAACGAGATTACGCAGAAGGCGGTGAAGGCGGCGTTTCTGCATGCTCGCGATATGGATGAGAACCTCGTGGATGCGCAGCAGACGCGGCGCGTGCTGGACCGGCTGGTGGGATACCAGGTGTCTCCGCTGCTGTGGGACAAGGTGCGGCGTGGGTTGATCTGCGGGCCGCGTGCAGACGGTTGCGCTGCGGCTGATTGTGGAGCGCGAGCAGGAGATCAACGCGTTCAAGCCGGTGGAGTACTGGACGATCGATGCAGATCTGGAGCCGACTGCAGGGCAAGCAGAGCTTTACGGCGCGATTTGTCGGCGTGAACGGCACGCCGTCGCGCGTTGCGAACGGGACGGATGAAGAGGGCAAGGAGCTGTTCCTCTCGAACGCGCTGCCGGATAAAGAGGCGGTCGATGAGGTCGTCGGCGAACTGGAGCATGCGAAGTGGAGCGTGCGTTCGGTCGAGAAGAAGGAGCGCAGGAGCAATCCGAAGGCTCCGTACACGACGAGCAAGCTGCAGCAGGATGCTTCGGGCCGGCTGGGCTTCAACGTGCGGCGCACGATGGGCGTGGCGCAGCGGTTATATGAAGGCGTGGAGATCGGCGCGGAGGGCACGGTCGGTCTGATTACGTACATGCGTACCGATTCGACGCGTGTGAGCCCGGATGCGATTGCGGAGGCGCGCGAGTTTATCGGCAAGCTGGGCGCGGAGTATCTGCCGGCGAAGCCGAATGAGTATGCGGGCAAGAAGCAGGAGCAGGCGCAGGATGCGCACGAAGCGATCCGGCCGACGAGCGTGGAGTTCACGCCGGAGTCGATTCGGAAGTATCTTCGCGACGAGCAGTTCCGGCTGTACAGGCTGATCTGGCAGCGGTTTGTGTCGAGCCAGATGACGCCGGCGGTCTTCGACCAGACGACGGTGGATATCGTGGCGAAGGCGGAGCAGGCGTATGACTTCCGCGTGACCGGAAGCGTGCTGAAGTTCGACGGACACCTGAAGTTCGAAGAGGAAGACAAGCGCGCGCGGCAGGCGGCGAAGGACAAGGCTGCGAAGGAAGAAGCTGGCGGCGAAGTCCGCAGATCAGGACGCCGCGGACGGCGAGGAAGAGGCCGAGCGCAGGCTGCCGGAGTTGAGCGATGGCGAGGCGCTGCGGCTGGAGAAGCTCGATCCGCAGCAGAAGTTCACGCAGCCTCCGCCGCGCTACAACGAAGCGAGCCTGGTGAAGATGCTGGAAGAGAAGGGGATTGGACGGCCTTCGACGTATGCGTCCATCATTAATACAATCCAGGATCGCGACTACGTGAAGAAGATCCAGGCGAAGTTTGTGCCGACGGAGATTGGGACCGTCGTCACGAAGCTGCTGGTGAAGAACTTTCCGTACATCTTCGACACGGCGTACACGGCTACGCTTGAGAGCGAACTGGATGCGGTGGAGGAGGGCCAGGAGAAGTGGACCGATCTGCTGAATGGCTTCTACGACCACTTCGAGAAGGAGCTGAGTGTCGCCGGCAAGAACATGGAAGACATCAAGCGGATGGAGGAGGCGACGAACGAGGTCTGCGACAACTGCGGCGCTCCGCTGATTCTGAAGTGGGGCAAGTTCGGCAGCTTCTACTCGTGCAGCAACTTCACCAAGGTGAAGCCGATGACGGTGGCGGCAGGGCCGTGGAAGAAGGATCCGAAGGCGGTGATGAAGAAGATCACGAAGGCGCTTGCACTTCCCGATGACCGTGAAGGCGACGACGGAGGACGTGATCGAGTTCTCGAAGGAGGTCGGCGACGCGAAGGAGATGGCGGCGGCGATCGACGAGGCGGCTGAACGATGGGCAAGAAGGTGACCGTCGAGCAGGTGAGCTGCGACTTCACCAAGGAGAACTTTGCGGCCAAGCCGGACCTGAGCGCGCCGGGCGCGGATGAGGTTGCCGAAGAGGAGTTCTGCGACAACTGCGGACGCGTGATGGTGCTGCGGAATGGGCCGTGGGGGCCGTTTATGGCTGCCCGGATACAACGAAGATCCGCCGTGCAAGACGATCCGCAAGCTGAACCAGAAGGTGCAGCAGAAGCCGCCGGTGCAGTTGGAAGAGGCGTGCCCGAAGTGCGGCAAGCCGCTGCTGCTGCGCAATGGCCAGTATGGCGAGTTCATCAGCTGCAGCGGATATCCGAAGTGCAAGTACATCAAGCAGGAGCTGCTGGATGTGAAGTGCCCGAAGGATGGCGGCGACATTGCCGTGCGCAAGACGAAGCGCGGCGACGTGTTCTACGGCTGCGTGAACTATCCGAAGTGCGACTTTGCCTCGCAACCTGAAGCTGGTGAATCAGGTGTGTCCGAAGTGCGACAGCGCGTATCTGCTGGAAGTGGCGAACGACAAGGGGACGTACCTGGTGTGCCCGAACAACCGCGAGGCGCTGCCGAAGCGGCGCAAGAAGAAGGGCGCGCCCGGAGGAGGAGCCGACGACTCCGCCGTGCACCTATCAGAAGAAGATCGCCGGGCCAGCACCTGTGCCGGTGATCGAGCGGCCTGATCCGGAGAAGACCCGGGCGGTGGTCGAAAGCGTAGCTTAAGAAAACGAGGAGAACGAGCAATGGCAACTGCGGCGGATGCGGAACTGATCTTGAGGCTTTACGAACTGCGGCGGGAAGAGACGTTGCGCAAGGCGAGGCGATTTATGGTCTTTGAGTTCAACCCGAAGACGCTGGAGGAGCTGCGGGCGGTTTCGCGGGACACGAAGTCGGAGCACAATCCGTACTGGCGGCAGGCGATGAGTTACTGGGAGATGGCGGCATCGTTGGTGCTGCGGGGCGCGCTCGATGCGGACCTGTTCCTGGACTCGAACGGCGAAGGAATTCTGATCTACGCCAAGTTCCACCACTTCCATGCCGAGACGGAGAAGCAGAGCGGCAACCCGTTTATGGGGCAGACGGCTGCGCTGATCGCGAAGTTCCCGGCGGCGAAGGCGCGCTACGAGACGTTCCTGAAGAAGTTCGGACCTGCCAAGTAGGATACTGAATCGATCGCGTCCGAGCGAAGCTGAGCGCCTCGGGGCTTTCCTTTTCTGCATCATTTCTGTTACAAATGCGTTATAGCCTCAGGGATCCGGATTCCGCGGTGACGGCGCGCTGATGCGCGTGCGTCCGCCGTAACTCGTTGAAAAGAATGCAGGTAGTGAACTATGGCGAAGGCAGTTTGGAATGGCCAGACACTGGCCGAGAGTGAGAAGACGAGACGGTTGAGGGAAATATTTATTTCCCGGAAGAGTCGGTGAAAGCGGGAGTTTCTCAAGGCGAGTTCGACGACCTCCAGTTGCCCATGGAAGGGTCAGGCGCGGTACTACACGATCGTCGTGGATGGCCAGGAGAACCCCGATGCGGCGTGGTATTACCCCGATCCGAAGCCGGCGGCGCGCAATGTGAAGCACCATGTGGCGTTCTGGCGCGGCGTCGAAATCACGAAGTAGTTGATAATAAAGAGATTGGAGCGGGAGAGGCTGAGTCGCCTCTCCCGCTTTGCTTTAGTAGGCCTGGGCCCGGTCGAGCGGAAGGCGAACCTGGAAGCAGGTGGCGCCGGGCTTGGAGTCGACGGTGACGAAGCCGGAGTGCTTGGTGACGATGCGCTGGACCGTGTCCAGGCCGAGCCAAGACCGCGGCCGGGGGCCTTGGTGGTGAAGAACGGCTCGAAGATGCGGGAGCGGATGGCGGGGTCGATCCCGGGGCCGGCGTCCCAGACCTCGACCAGCGACCATGTCGCCGTTGAGATGGGTCGTAAGGCGCAGGGTACCCATGTCGTTCATGCTCTTCAAGCGCATTTTCGATCAGCGCCGTCCAGACCTGGTTGAGTTCGCTGCCGTAGGCGCTGACCGGCGGCAGCTCGGGGTCGAAGTTCGAGCTCGACGTTGACGTTCTGTCAGCCGCGAGTTGAACATGACCAGCGTGTTTTCAAGCGACTGCGCAAGATCGACGTCCTGAATGGGCGCCTGATCCATGTAGGAGTAGTCCTTGATGGCGCTGATGAGGTCGAAGATGCGGACGGTGGAGTCGACGACGGTCTCGGCCATGCGCTCGACGCGCAGGGAGCTGGCGACGGTGGCGAGCGGCGACGGGCAGAACCTCGGGGCGAGTGACGGCGGCGAGCTCGTCGAGCAGGTCGATGGGGAGGTTGGTCTCGGAGAGCGCAGGGGCGATGGTCCAGGGCTCGGGAACGTTGTGGCCTCGAGCCAGCGGACGATGGCCTCTTCGCGGTCGCGTCGCGGCGAGCGGACTCTGCGGCCCCTGCAGCGTCGGAGTAGGCGGACATGCGGGCGCGGGCGTTCTGGACCCAGGCGCGGTACCTTCGATCTCCTGGTCGGATAGACAGAGGTTGCCGAGGCGATACTTCTGCTCGCCGTACTCGCGCAGCTCGCCGAAGAGGCTGGCGGCGGAGCGCTGGGCGGCGGAGGCGGGGTTGTTGAGTTCGTGGGCGAGGTTGGCGGCGAGCTTGCCGAGCGCGGTGAGCTTCTCGGCCTGCTGCTCCATGCGCGTGACCTCGCGGACGCGGTCGAGCAGGACGGAGACGCAGCGCTGGGCCATCGACGGGATGGCGGCCAGCATCTCGGGAAAGAGGGACTGGTCGATGTCGAGCGCCCACGTCGGGCCGACCGCGTAGCCGTCGCCGCCGTAGCTCTTCATGCGCGAGAAGGGAAGCTTGCCGGTCATCTGGCCGGCGCGGCCGATGAACAGGGCGATGGGGCCGGAGCTGCGGCGCCGACCTGGACCTCTCCGCTCAGGATGAAGTTCAGAGTTGTCGGCAGGGTCGCCTTCGCGGAAGATGAGGGCGCGGTCGTCGCCGATGCGCTCGTTGCCGTGGGTGGCGAGCCAGGTGTACTCCTCTTCGGTGAGACCGTCGAGCGGAGTGACGGTGCGCAGCGCGGCGACGATCTCCGGGATCGGTGTAGGCTTTGCAGGGGTTCCTGCAAGGATTTGCTGCTCCGCCTGATGAGCGTTACTGTTGGGAGCAGGCTTTCGTAGCTGTTTAGAGTGGCCATCTGGGAGCTCCTTCTGCTGCCTGGGCATCGATTCGTTAAGGTTATGGTAGTTTACGTCTCCATTGTTACAGGAGTTCCGGATCATTTGCGCTTTTGCCATCAGGGTCTTGCCGATGAGGTGAACGCTATTGAAATGAAGAGGCGACACCTGATTTAGATGCCGCCTCTTTGACTTCGATTTGCGAAATTTGTATCTATCTTTCGAAATTGATTCGGGTTATGCCTTCTGAACCTGGCCGTCTTTGACCACGACCGGGTCGAGGAAGGGCATGGATTTGCGGAGTTCGGCGCCGACTTTTTCGATCTGGAGGGCGGCCTCCTCCTTGCGGATGCGGGCGAACTCGTGGCGGCCGGTCTCGTTCTCCGCGATGAACTTCTTGGCGAAGCTGCCGTCCTGAATGTCGTTGAGCAGCGCCTTCATCGCCTTCTTGACCTCGGCGGTGACGATGCGCGGACCGGCGACGTAGTCGCCCCACTCGGCGGTGTCGGAGATGGAGTGGCGCATGTACTCAAGGCCGCCGCGGTACATCAGGTCGACGATGAGCTTGAGCTCGTGCAGGACCTCGAAGTAGGCGAGCTCGGGCTGATAGCCAGCCTCGACGAGCGTCTCGAAGCCTGCCTTGACCAGGGCGACTGGTGCCGCCGCAGAGAACAGCCTGCTCGCCGAAGAGGTCGGTCTCGGTCTCTTCGGTGAAGGTGGTCTCGAGCACGCCGGCGCGCGTGCAGCCGATGCCCTTGGCGTAGCTGAGCGCGAGCGCCAGGGCGTGGCCGCTGGCGTCCTGCTCGACGGCGACCAGGCCGGGAACGCCGCCGCCTTCGGTGAAGACCTCGCGAACGCGATGGCCGGGGGCCTTGGGCGCGACGAGCGAGACATCGACGCTTGCGGGAGGCGTGATGGTGCGGAAGCGGATGTTGAAGCCGTGGGCGAACATGAGCGTGACGTTCGGCTTCATGTTGGGCTCGATCTCGGCGTGGTAGACCTTGGCTGCGGTCTGGTCGGGCGTGAGGTTCATGATGACGTCGGCCCACTTGCTGACGTTCGGCGACGGTGTCGACGACGAGGCCGGCCTTGCGGGCGCGGTCGGCGTTGGGCGAGTCGGGGCGAAGGCCTACGCGGACGTCAACGCCGGAGTCCTTGAGGTTGAGCGCGTGGGCGTGGCCCTGCGAGCCGTAGCCGATGATGGCGACTTTCTTTGCCTGGATAAGAGAGAGGTCTGCGTCTGCGTCGTGGTATGCCTTTGCCATGTGTTCTTTTTCCTTTGAGTGAAGTACTAAAAGTGTTACAGGTCAGCGACGTCGGATCAGCCGCTTCGCAGTGATCTTGTTGCGTTGCGAGTTCGATGATGCCTGATCGTGTAACGTCTATCAGAATTTGAGCCGCGTATCTGGGGCTATGTCTCGTCCTCCGTGAACTGGCCGGGAAGGTTCGTCAGGCTCGGGGTTGTCTCTGAGGAAGTTTGGTTGGTTGGAGTCGTTGGGGTCGGGGGTGCCGAGGGCTTTGAGGACGCGGCTGGTGTGGTGGCCGCGGCGCATGGCCATGCGGCCGGTGCGGGAGACCTCGAGGATGGTGTAGCCGCTCTCGGTGATGACCTGGATGAGGCCTTCGATCTTGGAGGAGCTGCCGGTCAGCTCGAGCATGATGGACTCGGGGGCGAGGTCGACGACACGGGCCTTGAAGACGTTGGCGAGCTCGAAGATCTGCGAGCGCGAGTGCTGGCCGAGTGGGTGCGAGGGGCCGGCGGCGACCTTGATGAGGCAGAGCTCGCGGATGACGGCTTCGGCGCGGCCGACCTCGTCGACGTCGACGGTGATCTCGAGCTTGTAGAGCGAGGCGCGGATGCGGTGCGCGGCGTGATCGGGCGCCTCGCAGACGATGGTCATGCGGGAGACGTCGGCGCGCTCCGACTCGCCGACGGTGAGCGAGACGATGTTGATGTTGAGGCGGCGGAAGAGCGAGGCGACTCGCGTGAGAACGCCGGGTTTGTCTTGAACCAGGGCTACGAAGGTGTGGAGCATGAGTGACCTCAGCGAGTTGCAAATTTGGATTGCGCAGGCTGTAGAGAGTGTGGCGCTCGATAGTGGATGGCCTGCAGGGACGCGGGGATGGTCGAAGTCGAGCTCGGGGCGGTGGGTCATGCCTAGTTTCTCCATCACGCGGCGTGACGCGCTGGTTGGGAAGTGCGGTGATGGCGACGACTTCGTTGAGGCCGAGTTTGTTGAAGGCGAAGTCGACGATGGCGCGTGCGCCTTCGGTGGCGAGTCCTTTGCCCTGGCTGGATTGCGTGAGCCGCCAGCCGATCTCGACTGCGGGCTGAGGAAGATTGGGAACGACGTCGCGCATGGTCTGCAGACCGATGGTCCCGCGAAGGCGCCGGTGTCGCGCAGATGCGCGGCGAAGAAGCTGAAGCCGTCGCGATCGAAGGCGGCGAGGTAGCGATCGATGGCCTCGTCACTTTGTTCGCGGGTCATTGGGGCGGCGAAGTAGTGCATGACGACGGGGTCGGCGTTCATCTGCGGCGAAGGGCGCGCGGTCGCCTCCTGCCAGCGGCGGAGGATGAGGCGCGGGGTTTCGAGTTGGAGCGGTTGGGTCAATTCTTTGTTTTCAGGCCTCGGCTAGTCGAAATACTGATTGCGTCGTATTGAGGCTCGTGAGGGTTCTCGTCTGAGTGGGGCGGTGGCTGGCGGGTGGCTGCCCAAAGCGGGAATATAGGTCTTGGGAATTTCGAAGAGGATGAGTTCGCCGGGCCTGGCGGGTCTGGCGTGCCCGCTGCAGAGATTGCCGGTAGTGATTCCGGTTTTGCGGATGGTGTCGATGGAGTAGTCGGTGTAGAGCTCGGCGCGGGGGCGGCAGTCGGCGTACATGTTCGAGAGGATGCGGATGGTCGTGCTTCCGGTGTCGACGAGGATGATTCCGTTTTTATCAGTGGCCATGGCGACGGAGCCGATCTGATCGACACGGAGGGCTACGTTCAGGCGCTCGTCCGGAACGGGTTTGCTGGTCTTGGCGTTGATGATTCGGATGCGCAGTTGGTGCGGTGGCTGGGCGATGGCGGACTGCGCAGACAGAGGACGAGCCGCAGCGATAAAAGTGCGAATCGGCGTTCAGCCGGGCCTTCAGCCCGTACTGGAGATGCTCATCGACCGAACGGCAGATCGAGAATTCCATTTATTCGTCCTCCGCGGTTTCGAGCAGCGGGTCTTTCGTCGGCCGGCGAACCATCTCGTGCAGCGCCGAGCCGGGGGCGATCATGGGATAGACGCCGTCTTCCTTTTCCACCTGGAAGTTGATCAGGAAGGGCTTGCCGCTGGTGCGCGCTTTTGTGACCGTAGGGGTTACATTCTTGCCGCTTGTTGACGTGTGCGCCGTCGATGCCGTGGGCGGCGGCGAGCAGGACGAAGTCCGGCGAGAGGATCGGCGAGGCGGCGTAGTTCTTGTCGTAAAAGGCCTCCTGCCACTGCCGGACCATGCCGAGAAAGCCGTTGTTGATGACGGCGATATTGATGGCGAGACCTTCCTGCACGATGGTGGAGAGCTCGGAGGCCGTCATCTGGAAGCCGCCGTCGCCGGCGATGACCCAGACATCTTTCTCCGGGCAGGCGACCTTTGCGCCGATCGCTGCAGGCAGCGCGAAGCCCATGGTGCCGAGGCCGCCCGAGGTGATGAGCGAGCGTGGCGTGTCGTGCTTGTAGTACTGGGCCTCCCACATCTGGTGCTGGCCTACGTCGGTGACGATGATGGTTTGTTCGCACGGCCAGCGGATTGAGCCTCGCGCCAGATGTCGTTGATGACGTGCGCGGCGTAGAGGTGGCCGTTGTCGGGCAGGTTGATGATGTCGCGGACGGCGGCGTCGCCCTTCATGGCGTTGATCTCGCGGAGCCAGGTGGTGTCGGACTTCTTCGGCAGCAGCGGGAGCAGAAGTTCGAGAATCTCTCTCAGGTCGCCGATGAGCGCGACGTCGGCGCGGACGTTCTTGTTGATCTCGGAGGGGTCGATCTCGATGTGGATCTTCTTCGCGTTGGGGGCGTAGCTGGGCGAGGTTGCCGGTGACGCGGTCGTCGAAGCGCATGCCGAAGGCGAGTAGCAGGTCGGCCTGCTGGATGGCGTTGTTGACCCAGGACTCGCCGTGCATGCCCATCATGCCGAGCGAGAGCGGATGGTTGCGTGGGAACGCCGCCGAGGCCGAGCAGCGTGCTGGCGACGGGGATCTGCTGGCGTTCGGCGAAGGCGAGGACCTCGGCTTCGGCGCCGGAGTGCGTGATGCCGTGGCCGGCGAGGATGACGGGCTTCTTTGCGGCCTTGATGAGTTCGATGGCCTGCTTGATCGAGGAGGATTCGGCGCGCAGCATCGGGTGCGGGCGGTAGGGTTTAGGCGCGGCGGCTTCGAAGTTGAAGGCTGCGGTGTTCTGCTGCGCGTCTTTGGTGATGTCGACGAGCACGGGGCCGGGGCGGCCGGACTTCGCGATCTGGAGCGCTTCGCGGATGGCGGGGGCGATGTCTTCGGCGCGGGTGACGAGGTAGTTGTGCTTGGTGATGGGCAGGGTGATGCCGGTGATGTCGATCTCCTGAAACGCGTCGGAGCCGAGGACTTTGCTGCCGACCTGGCCGGTGATCGCCACGATGGGAATGCTATCGAGCATGGCGGTGGCGATGCCGGTGACCAGATTTGTTGCACCCGGTCCGGAGGTGGCGATGCAGACGCCGACCTTGCCCGAGGCGCGGGCGTAGCCGTCGGCCATGTGCGCGGCGCCCTGCTCGTGGCGGACGAGGATGTGGTGGATGGGGAACTTGCGCAGGGCGTCGTAGGCGGGGAGGATGGCTCCGCCAGGGTAGCCGAAGACTTTGTCCACGCCTTCGCCGGCCAGGGTGGCCCAGATGATTTCGGCTCCGGTGAGTTGGGGGTGTTGATTTTTATTTTTGTCGGTCATGGTGGTCCTCCATAGCCGAACAATCTTTGACTAGTGTTTTAGAAATCGTTGGCCAGTATCTGGGTTAATTTCGCCGTATACAGTTCCAAGCCTTTGCTTGTAGAAATTCATGCTTCCAAAATCGAATTGACTACCTTTAGAGAAATCGTCAACTGCAGATGAATGGCTTCATGTTCAATTCAGCCGCAAATCCTTCGTCTCCATCAGTTGAATTCCAATTTCGCTGTTTATCTCTAGAGGCTGTTGTCCCGTCTGGTTGATTTCTTCGACGAAGGTCTTATTAGAGTGCAGCTCAACGTTGCTGTGCACCATTCGGCCTGAGAGGCATACGTTCCAGAAAGCTCGGTATCTGCCGGTTTTCGATCGAAGATCATCTCCATGATTGCTAGCGCCTGCGTTTGACGCAGTAAATGGGCAGACGTGACAAGAAAAGGTAGTGCTGCAATGAGTGCGACTGCGCAGATTCTGCTACGCACGTAATTTCCGTTTTTGTCATGGTCGTCTAGGTTGTGACCGCTCCTTCGCTAGCGCTGCTGACGGAGTTGGCGTATTTGGCGAAGACGCCGCGTTTGAAGCGGGGTTCGGGGGCCTTCCATGCGGCGAGGCGTTTGGCGATCTCGGCTTCGGGGACGTTGAGGGTTAGTTTGCGGTTGGGGATGTCGAAGGTGATGGTGTCGCCTTCGTGGACGGCGGCGATGGGGCCGCCGAGCTGGGCTTCGGGGGCGACGTGGCCGGCCATCAGGCCGCGAGTGGCTCCGGAGAAGCGGCCGTCGGTGAGGAGGGCCACGGTTTCGGAGAGCGCCGGGATGCCTTTGATGGCTGCGGTGACGGCGAGCATCTCGCGCATGCCGGGGCCGCCGCGTGGGCCTTCGTAGCGGATGACGAGGACGTCGTTGGGGTTGATCTTTCCGGCTTCGACGGCGGCGTGGCAGTCGTCCTCGGATTCGAAGACGCGCGCGGTGCCGGTGTGGTGGATGCGCTCGTGGCCGGCGACCTTGATGACGGCGCCGTCGGGTGCGAGGTTGCCGCGCATGATGACGAGGCCGCCGGTGGGCTTGAGCGGCCTTGTCCCAGGTGTGGATGACGGGCTGGCCGGGGGTTTCGACGGCGAGCGCGGCCTCTTCGGCGATGGTCTTGCCGGAGACGGTGATGCTGTCTCCTTTGAGCAGGCCTTTTTCGAGGAGGCGCTTTGGCGAGGAGGCGGCTGCCGCCTGCGTCCTGATAGTCCTTGGCGGCATATTTGCCGCCGGGGGAGAGGTCGCAGATGAAGGGCGTGCGCTCGGAGATGCGATCGAAGTCGTCCATCGAGAGCGGGATGTCCATCTCGCTCGCGATGGCGATGAGGTGCAGGACGGCGTTGGTGCTGCCGCCCGAGGCGCGACGGCGGCGATGGCGTTATCGATGGACTGGCGGGTGAGGATCTTGCGCGGGCGTAAGACCTGCGCTAGCCAGGTCCATGACCATGCGGCCCGCTTGACGCGACGCTTCGTGTTTTTCCGGCGACATGGCGGGGACGCCGGTGAGTTGCATGGGCGAGATGCCGAGGAACTCGCCGGCCATCGCCATGGTGTTGGCGGTGAACTGTCCGCCGCAGGCTCCGGGGCCGGGACAGGCGGCGGCTTCGAGGGCTTCGAGTTCTGCGTCGTTGATCTTGCCGGCGGCGTGCGCGCCCATGCCTTCGAAGACGTTGAAGGATGGTGATGTCTTTGGTGGTGCCGTCGGGCTGCTTGAGATGGCCGGGGGCGATGCTGCCGCCGTAGAGCATGAGGCCGGGGATGTCGAGGCGCGCCAGCGCCATGATGGCGGCGGGCATGTTCTTGTCGCAGCCGGCGATGCAGACGATGCCGTCGAAGAGGTTGCCGCGCGTGACGAGTTCGATGGAGTCGGCGATGACTTCGCGGGAGATCAGGCTCGCCTTCATGCCCTGCGGTTCCCATGGTGATGCCGTCGTAGATCGTGATGGTGTTGAACTCCATCGGCGTGCCGCCGGCGTCGCGAATGCCTTGCTTGACGGCCTCGGCGACCTGGCGCAGATGGAAGTTGCAGGGACCGATCTCGGTCCAGGTGTTGGCGACGCCGATGATGGGCTTGTGCAGGTCTTCTTTGCTGAAGCCAACGCTGCGGAAGTAAGAGCGGGCGGCGGCGCGGGTGGGGCCTTCGGTGAGGGCGATCGAATTTTTCTTCGGATTCGGCGTTTAAAATCTATGAATTCTTTCGAGCAGTGTTGAGAGCGCTTACTTGGGAGACCGGATTTGCGGTTGCGTTCGGTGCAGTGATGATCTTTAGAAGTCGGCGAGAGTGTCAGCCGTCAGTGCAACGTTCTTCTCGATAGTGCTTTCACGCTGCGCCTAGAGGGACCCATTCATCGATCGACCACAGCGCGAAGTGGCTTATCGAATCCAGCAGGACCAGTCTCATGCTCACACTTCCTGTTCCAATGACGTTGTAGTGAATCTCCAGAACCAAATCGGCCGCCGAGGAGTGTCGGCAAGCTTGGTATTTTCCCCAGGATTGCAAGCTCGCATATAGCTCGTTGTAGGCGATCACGGAGTACCCATACCCCTGCTCTCCGGTATTCGAGCGAAATATCTTTTTAGCGCCAGCAATCTGAGACGGAATCGGAGCGAATGGCGCAGTCGTCTTGGTCTGCGCCTCCAGAGCGCTGGTTGGAGAAGACCAAGGGCAAAATAAAGTCCGCCGGCCGATAAGAGTTCTCCAATTTCAAGCGTTACTCCCTTCTTGCGGCCACGCCACGTGGGGTTTGAGCCAGAATTCACCGTCGTGCTTGGATTCGTATTTGTCGAGCTCAGTTTCGTGGCGCAGGGTGAGGCCGATGTCGTCGAGGCCGTTCAACAGGCAATATTTCCGGAACGGGTCGATGTCGAAGTGGGCGCTGAAGCCTTCGTCGTCGGTGATGGTCTGGGCTTCGAGGTTGATGGTGATCTTGTGCGCGGGATTTTTTTCTGAGCGCCGCATCAGGGTTTCCACGTCGGCTTCGGGGAGGCGGACGAGGATCATGCCGTTTTTGCCGGCGTTGGAGAAGAAGATGTCGGCGAAGCTGGGGGCGATGACCGCGAGGAAGCCGAAGTCGGTGAGGGCCCAGGCGGCGTGCTCGCGCGAGCTGCCGCAGCCGAAGTTTTTTCCGGCGATCAGGATCTTCGCGCCTCGGTGATGGTGCTTGTTGAGGACGAAGGATTCGGATGGGGCTGGCCAGCCTGGGGGCCATCCTGAATGCGTCGCCAATCGTAGAAGAGGAAGTCGCCGTAGCCGGTCCGCTCGATGCGCTTGAGGAACTGCTTAGGGATGATCTGGTCGGTATCGACGTTGGGTCGATCGAGAGGAACTGCGTGGCTGGTGAGAATGTTGATGGGATGCATTACTTTTCTCCCTTGAACTGCCAGTTGCGGATGTCGGTGAAGTGGCCGGTGATGGCGGCGGCGGCGGCCATCTGTGGGCTGACGAGATGGGTGCGGCCCCCGCGGCCCTGGCGGCCTTCGAAGTTGCGATTGCTGGTGGAGGCGCAGCGCTCGCCGGGGGCCAGGATGTCCGGATTCATGCCAAGGCACATGCTGCAGCCGGGTTCGCGCCAGTCGAAGCCTGCTTCGGTGAACACCTTGTCTAGCCCTTCTTTTTCGGCTTGCGCTTTGACGTGCTGCGAGCCGGGGACGACCATTGCGCGAACAGTCGTGGCGACGTGGTAGCCGCGAACGACAGAGGCGGCGGCGCGGAGGTCTTCGATGCGAGCGTTGGTGCAGGAGCCGATAAAGGCGCGGTCGATTTTGATCTCTTCGATGGGCTCGCCCGCATGTAGACCCATGTATTCCAATGCGCGCTCGAACGCCTTGCGGTCAGCTTCGGAAGCCAAGGGATCAGGCAGTGGAACGGTCGATTTGACGCCCGTGACCATGCCGGGCGAAGTTCCCCAGCTTACCGTAGGAGTGATATCGATCGCGGCGATAGTAAGCTCACGATCGAATATTGCTCCTGTATCGGTTACAAGTTCAGACCAGCGTTTGACGGCCTCGTCCCAGGCTGCTCCTTGTGGCGAGAAGCGCCGGCCCTTGAGGTAAGCAAAGGTTGTGGCATCGGGAGCGATCATGCCGGCGCGTGCTCCGGCCTCGATGCTCATATTGCAGATGGTCATGCGGCCTTCCATCGAGAGATTACGGATCGCGGAGCCGGCGTACTCGATGACGTGGCCGGTGGCACCCGCCGTACCGATCTGGCCAATAATGTGGAGCACGATGTCTTTAGCTGTGACGCCGATCGGTAGCGTGCCCTCAACATTGATGCGGAAGGTCTTTGGCTTGTCCTGCGGCAGTGTCTGCGTGGCCATCACATGCTCGACCTCGCTGGTGCCGATACCAAAGGCCAGCGCGCCGAAAGCCCCGTGCGTGCTAGTGTGCGAGTCGCCGCAGACAATCGTCATGCCGGGTTTGGTGAGGCCTAGCTCAGGCCCGATGATGTGAACGATGCCCTGGTTCGGCGATTGCACGTCGTAGAGTTCGACGCCGAAGTCCGCGCAATTTTTACGCAGTGCTTCAATCTGTTTATGGGCGATCTGGTCGACGATGTGGAGTCGATCTTCAATGCTGCTCGTGGGGACGTTGTGATCGACTGTAGCGACGGTCCGATCAGGACGGCGCAGCTTGCGGCCAGTCATGCGGAGGCCGTCGAAGGCCTGCGGACTCGTGACCTCATGGACGAGATGCAGATCGATGTAAAGGATGCTGGGTTCGCCTGCAGGCTCGGCGACGAGATGCTGCTGCCAGACTTTTTCAAAGAGTGTTTTGGGTGTGCTCATGGTTGTGCCTTTTGCTCGGTTGATGGAGGGAGGGTGAAAGTATTCGCGCCGATGGAGGCTGGCTTGATCTGGTGCGGCGTGCCGTCGGGATCGACGAGGATGGCGTTCGTAATCTGCTGAATCTCTTTGTTGCCTTGCGGCGGATGCGCAGTCCATCGCGCGATGCTATGAATCAGCGCGGCTGGTATGTGCTCGGGGTCGATGGGATGGTTGCTGAACGTCCACATCGTGTATTCGGCGCCGGGCTGGTCGGGTGTCTTGCTGTCTTTGATCCAATCGACTGCGCTGAACACCACGAGAGGATGAGGCCCATTGAGATCGACCCAGAGCATCCCTCGCGAAGGGCAGAAGCGGAAGACGCAGCCAGTGATGGTCAGATAGCGATTCTCGTCGGCGATGACCTTGTCTGGCACGGAGAGGAAGTCGAGCGCGGTCTCCGCCAAAGTTTTGTAGCCGGTCTTGGGGTTGCCCCAGAACGTCTGCGGCGCGGTGAGGTACTGTTCGAGAAAGGGCTGGAAGCGCGTGTCGAGCACGAGCTGATTCTCGCGGCCATCAGCGGGCGGAGGGCCATACTGCCAGAGCCACTCGACGTTTTCCTTCGGCTGCTTCTTATTCTTCTGGATCTGCGGCGACGAGATCTGCGCGCGAGCCATCGTGCCTGCGAGAGTGCAGATCATGAAGGCAAATGCGAGTTGGAGAGGCCGAGTCATTTGCTTCGCTTTACCTGCTGCTTTGCTGCGATGGCCATCAGTACGTTCGCGAACGGAAAAAGGAACAGCGCCAGGATCGCGATGATGAGCAGTGGTGTGCCGGTCCAGTACCGGTACATGAGGGCTGCTGCAATGCCGCAATTAATAAGGACGGCCTTGATCTGAAACCAGCGGGTCATACGGCGTGCATGGCCTGTCGGCGGTCGATGGACTCGGTCAAGGCCTGGTGGACGAGCTTGCCCATCTCCTGCGTGGTGACGGGCGTCTGGCCCGGCTGCTGACCGCGCGCGATGTCGGCGGTGCGGTAGCCTGCGTTCAGGACTTTGTGGACGGCCATCTCGACGGCCTTGGCGTCCTGCTCAAGATTGGCAGAGTGGCGCAGAACCATCGCTGCGGTGAGGATCGCGCCGAGCGGGTTGGCCTTGCCAGTGCCGGCGATGTCGGGCGCAGAGCCGTGCACTGGCTCGTAGAGATTGACTTGGCCGCCGATGGTTGCCGAGGGCAACATACCGAGCGAACCGGTGATGACACCTGCCTCGTCGGAGAGGATATCGCCGAAGAGATTTTCGGTCAGTACAACGTCGAAGTTACGCGGCGTGTTCATGATGTGCATCGCCATGGAGTCGACGAGTTGATGCTCCAGCGTGACGCCGGGATAGTCCTTCGCGACCTCGGTGACAGTGGCGCGCCAGAGTTGCGACACCTCAAGAACATTGGCTTTGTCGACAGAGGTGACCTTGTTGCGGCGCTTGCTGGCGAGCTCGAATGCGATGCGAGCAACGCGGACGATCTCGGCCTTCGTGTAGCGCATCGTGTTGATGGCTTCGTCTGTCTCGCGATTCCACCAGCGTGGCGCGCCGAAATACAGGCCGCCGAGAAGTTCGCGGACGAAGAGCATATCGACGTCCTTCGTGACTTCGGGACGCAGCGGAGAACTTTCAGACAGCGCCGCGTATGCGATGGAGGGGCGAAGGTTCGCAAAGCCTCCGAGGGCCTGGCGGATTTGAAGCAGACCGGCTTCAGGCCGCTTGTCAGGCGGAAGTGAGTTGAACTTGTTGTCGCCCACGGCGCCGAGGAGGACGGCATCGCATTCGAGGGCCACGTCGAGCGTCGCAGTAGGGAGTGGCGAACCAGTCTCAGTGATGGCGATGCCGCCGATGAGGCCGGGGACGAAGAGAAATTCGTGGCCGCCGAGTTCAGCTACGGCACGCAGGATATTCGTCGCCTGCTGAGTGACTTCAGGGCCGATGCCGTCACCGGCCAGGACTGCAATTTTGAGACGCATAACTCTATTTCCTTTGACGTGGTGCTAGTGCGTGACGGCAGCTGAGGACTTGTCTGAATGCAGCAAGCCAAGCAAATCCTGGTCGTAAATATTCTTCTTGCGGTCCGCGAGTTCGGTGAAACGGTGGTAGACCTCGTCGAGTTGCGAGCGCGTGAGTTTGTGGCCTAATTCGTTAAGCCGCTGCTCGAGCATGCGGCGACCGCTGTGTTTTCCCAACACCATGTTGTTTGCCGGAACACCGACAGACTCAGGCGTCATGATCTCGTAGGTCAGCGGATTCGCCATCACGCCGTGCTGATGAATGCCGGACTCGTGCGCGAAGGCGTTGGCCCCAACGACGGCTTTATTGGGCGAGCAGCCGAAGCTGATGAATTCGGCGAGTATCTTGCTGGTGGGGTAGAGCTGCTCCATCTTTATGTTGTTGGTGTAGGGCAGCTTGTCGCGCCGAACCATCAGAGCGGCGGCGATCTCTTCGAGAGCAGCGTTGCCGGCGCGCTCGCCGATGCCGTTGATGGTGCACTCGACCTGCCGCGCACCCGCTTGAATCCCGGCAAGCGTGTTTGCGACGGCCATGCCGAGATCGTCGTGACAGTGGGTGGAAAGAATCACGTTCTCAATGCCCGGCACCTTGGCGAGAAGCATGCGGAAGGTCGCGGCATACTCGTCCGGCGTTGTGTAACCGACGGTGTCCGGAATGTTGATGGTGGTGGCGCCGGCCTGCACTGCGGCGGTGACGATCTTGACGAGGAAGTCGGGATCGGTGCGGGTCGCGTCCTCGGCAGAGAACTCGACGTCGTCAGTGAACGTTCGGGCGAAGCGGACAGATTCGGCGGCCTGTTCGAGCGCCTCGGCGCGGGTAATCTTCAGCTTGGCCTCGAGATGCAGGTCGGACGAGGCGAGGAAAGTATGGATGCGGGATTTTGCGGCGGGCTCGATGGCGCGGGCGGCGGCCTCGATGTCCTCGCGTTTGCAACGGGCGAGGGAGGCGATGCGGGCGTTGCGGACCTCGCGGGCGATTGTGCGGATGGAGTCGGAGTCGCCGTGGCTGGCGATGGCGAACCCAGCCTCGATGACATCGACGCCGAGGTCTGCAAGCTGATGAGCCATGCGGAGTTTCTCGTCGTTATGCATGGTACAGCCGGGGGACTGTTCGCCGTCGCGAAGGGTGGTATCGAAGAAGACGATTTGATTAGACGAGGACATAGGCGTTGGCACTCTCGATCTGGACGTTATCATAATGCATGCTTATGATGGTCGGTAGGTTTATCATAAATTCTAATCGCGCTATTCGATCCAGACATCGTACGCTGCGGCGAGGTGAAGATTGGACTTAGTCCAGATGGAGACGTTTCTTGCGGTGGCGGAGGAGCGAAGCTTTTCGCGAGCTGCGGCACGCCTCCATCGTACTCAGCCGGCAGTAAGTCAGGCAATTGCAAAACTCGAGGGCGAACTGGGCGAGGTCCTCTTCGAGCGATCCTCACGGGATGGGACTCTGACCGACGCGGGCGAGGTGTTGCGAGAGTATGCGGCTAAGTTACTGAATCTTCGTAATGAGGCCTCCGGTGCCCTGACCGAACTTCGAGAGCTGCACCGTGGCAGGCTGAATCTCGCGGCGAATGAGTACACCTGCCTCTATCTCCTGCCGCTGCTGGACGAGTTCCGGCGGAACAATCCGCGCATCAAGCTTGCCGTGCAGCGCACGCTGGCCAGCCGGATTTCGGACGAGGTGCTGATGCATTCGGTGGAGCTTGGGGTTCTGTCGTTCCGGCCGGACGACAGCCAGGTAAAGTCGATGGTCGTGTATCGCGACGAACTGGCGTTTGTGGTGAACCCACGGCACGCGCTGGCCGGAGCAGGGAAGGTGTCGATCCGGCAGTTGGGGGCGCAAAACTTTATCGCACACAATATTCCATCGCCCCAACGGCAAAAAGTGATTCAGGCGTTCAAGCGACACAAGACGCCCCTCCAGATGGGGGTGGAGTTGCCATCACTGGAAGCGATCAAGCGGTTCGTTGAGATGGGCAACGGCGTGGCTCTGGTACCTGGGTTGACGGTGCGGACGGAGTTGGAGAGCGGTGCGCTGGTTCGTGTGCAGGTGCCGGAGCTGCAGATCGAGCGTAAGTTACGCCTCGTCTATCGCCGGCAAGCGAGCCTCTCCCACGCCGCGCTGGCATTCCTCAAGGTAGTGGAGGCTTACGCGGCAGCCCACGGCGACCCCTATTGTTTCCTGCCCGAACGCGGGGTGTAAGTTGATTGTGATTTTTTTGAAGCGCGAAGACATTTACAAAAAGAGCGCGTCTGTAGCAGTAGATGACACCGGAATAGCACTTTCCGGCGAATACTGTGGAAGAAAGTGAGAATCCGATGGAGAAAAAGTTAGTTCGAAGGACAGTACTGGGATTTGCGGTTTTGGTATTAGGCACGACGTTGGCTGCACTGCCAGCGATGGCACAGGATCCCTCTGCACCACCACCACCGGGCCAGGGCGGTCCACACGGACGCGGCGGAATGGGCGGCGAGCATCAACTCGAGTTCCTCACAAAGAAGCTGGATCTGACAGCCGACCAGGTGACTCAGGTCAAGGCAATCGACGCGGACACGTCGAGCCAGATGAAGGCGCTTCACGAGGACACCACCGTCGCCGGAGCCGACAAGCGGGCAAAGATGATGGACATTCACAAAGCCTCGCAGGCTAAGATCCGCGCACTGCTGACGCCGGATCAGCAGACGAAGTTCGACGCGCTGCAGGCAGAGATGCGGGAGCGCAGGGAGAACCACGGTGGCGGACAAGGCGGGCCACCTCCACCGCCGCAGCTCTAACACAGAATTCGCTCTCGACGGTACACAAGATTGGCCGGGGGAAGGATATCCTCCGGCCTTCTTGCGTCGGCCGCCCTTCTTCAGGCACCGGTGCGGTTACAATGAAGAACAGTGACTACGGCGCTCCGTAACTCTTGACCTTGCACTGCCTGCGGGACGGCGAGAGAGTTGCGGACGAATTTGAAGGGATCCAGCGAAGAATGAAGAAGACGATGTTGTTGTTGGGCGCGCTGATGTTAACTGCGGCGGCCGGTTATGCGCAGGAAAGCCGGATGGACGCGAGCGTTAGCGGTACTGCTGCTTTTGCCCCCCAAATCACCGGTAACAGCGTGCAAAAGAATACCAGCATGACTCTGGGCCTTCTGGCGAGCTTCCGGTACATGCTGACACCTCGAAGCGCACTCGAACTGAACTACGGGTATCAACAAAATACTCAGTACTACCAGGTCTTCGGCAAGAAAAACGGCGGCATCCACACCCTCCAGCAGGAGTTCAGCGGGGCCTATATCTTCAACCTGAATTTCAAGAGATTCAATCCCTTCTTTGAAGGCGGCCCAGGCGCAATGATCTTCACGCCCCTGAAGGACGCAGGCACCTCGGATCTGGATGCGAAGCAGAATACGAACATCGGCGCTCTCTTTGGCGGCGGTGTGGCGTATGAGTTGAGCCCCAGCTGGGATATTCGGGCCGAGTACCGCGGCTTTGTCGTAAAGACTCCAACCTTCAGTCTTCCGGGCGCCGTCTTCAATACGAACCGGTATGAAGTTATCTCCACCCCTTCGCTAGGCGTTGCGTATCACTTCTAATCGGAACGAATTCCGCTTAATCTAAAAAGCCCCGGCGTTGACCGGGGCTTTGTTTTTTAGCGAAGGCTATCTTGATCGGAAGTGGTAAGCCGCGCCCAGCGTCAGGATGCTGGGCGTAAGGCTGGAATCCTGAAAGCCAAACCACACCTGGTATTCCCAGTCCGCTCGAACGTAGAGGTAGGGCAGCACCTTGTAGTCGGCTCCGACACCGATGGCCGCCAGATTGTAGGCGAGGTTCGGTCGAAACCCATCTGCCAGGGCAGGGTAGTTGAACACGCCACGTCCGTACATTACCTTGGCGTAGGGCGAAAGCTTGCGGTAGTTGCGGTAATAACGCGGACCGACCTCGTACGTCTTCTCATACAGATCGTCCGGGTCTTTGACGAAATGAAACTCACCTTCCACGCCGATGTGCGGCATGAAGTCGAAGTTGAAGTAAGCGGCTCCGCCGTTGTAACGGCCTCCGTAGTCGGAGTTGGCGGTAGAGAAGGCGCCGCCGATCTTCAGATCTCCTACGCGCTCGGCGGTAGGAGCCGTTGACTGGGAGTGCAGCGTGGTAGCCGTCCCGAGTAGGCCAAGAATGAGAACAACCCGTGTTAACACAAACACCCCCTAAACATCTGGTTCAAATCGTTACAGCTCTCACAGAAACACGGGTAGCTACAGATGTGAAGGTGTCTCACGAACTCACCGCGGTGCAAGATGTGCTAATGGAAAACATAGGCGACACCGACCGTGTAGACGATCGGGGAGAGGCCATGTGGCGGGAAGCCCGGCCACTTTTGAAATTCTGCGTCAAACGCTCTGATGTTGATGTGATGGGTTGCCTGATACTCCACTCCACCGCCTAAGCTGTACACAAAATAACTGTCGGTGTATGGCTGTGAGAAGCTGCCGGACTGGAATCCGAACCGTCCAAGTCCGAAGAGAGCCTTACCATATGCCCCAAACTTCTTGTGGCGAACGGTGTAGCGTGGGCCTATCAGATACGTATCTTCGCTTTCATCCTGAGGCGTGTTTGTCGCGAAGTGAATATCAAACTCCGCTCCCAGGTGTTGCGAGAAATCAAAGTCTCCATAGAAGGTGACTCCCTGTATATAAAGATTCCCGTAGTCGGGGCTGGCGAACATGCCACCGGCACCTAGCTGTATCGAGCCGATACGCGATGCAGTCGGAGAAGCTTGACCGTGTAACCAGGTCGTCAGACTGAGGACGCAGGCGAAACAGCCGATGAGTGTATGCCGCTTCAACAGGGTGCCTCCTTAGAAAGTAGTGTGTGGCTTCAAGCGGTTATGAGGCAAAAAAGTCGCCCCGGGTTAGTTGAAAGAGCGCATGCAGTCCTATACAAGAGGCGTCTGCATGCGCTCCGAAGATTAAGGTTGCGGCGGTGTGGTGGTTGGAGTACCCGCGGGCGCCGTAGTCGCTGCAGCCGGAGCTGCGGCATTATCGGCCGGTGGAGTGGTCGCAGCAGGAGCAGCGGCCGCCGGGGCGGAAGCAGCTTCTGCCGGCGCCTTGTAGTAGCTGAGCTTCAGATACACCGGCTCGACCTCAAATGGCATCTTGTCGGCTGCCGTCAGCAAAGGCTCGAACGCGGAGTGCATGACGAATACCTGATCGGTCCACGGATCGAAACGCAGGAAGCTCGCAAGCGGCATAGCAGCCTGCTGCTTGAGATCTTTCATATCTAGCTTCGGTCCCTTGGACTCAATCGCAGCCATCCAGAAGGTCGGGTCGCTGTCGCTCTTCACCAGACCGTCGCCGATCATGGGCTCGTTCAGCGCCTTCAGATTCTTCACGCGCTGCTGCAACTGCTGAAGATAAAGGCTGAAGTACTGCTGCCCTCCCTCGAGTTCCTTCGCGCTCAACAGCTCCATTGCCTTCTTCGCCGCTGCAGCGTTATCGGCATCCGTGTGGTGCATGGGAATGCGGTTGAACACCGAGGTGGTCGGGAAGAGCAGACGATCGTTGAAGGCGTACTTGGTGTCGAGCCGGTGAGCCAGGATGATGTGAGCAATCTGGAACGCCAGAATCGCATTCAGGTTACCCATCTGCTGCGCGCCATCCTGCGTTACAACGCCGGTAGTGTCCAACAGGCTCTTGGAGATGACGATCGTGTTTCCGATGGCCAGCGACTCCAGCGGCTCGGTCAGCAGCGTACGGCAGCGGATCGGCCTGGAGAGTGTGATGTTGTTGTAAGCAAGGATGTTGCCAGCCAGCGCTTCGAGCGTCTTGTCAAACTCGCTAGGCGCATCCAGCAGACCGGCCTGGAAGAGCCGCTCAACCACGTTGTCTTCTGCCTGCTGCACCCAGGCGCGCTGAGCACCCAGCGGGCTCACGTCCTGCGCGTCGTTGCTTACGTCGGTCGCGCCGACCACGTCCATCGAAGTCTCCGCAGCTTCCGGCGGAGGAACCTTCAGCACATAGCCCCAGATGTGATTAATCGCTTTGAACTTGAGAGTGCGAGAAACACTCTTCGGGTCGCTTTCCTCCACGTAGAACGATGTCGGGAGCCAGAGATCGGGCTGAACGTTGGTGCGCCAGCTGTCGAAATGGTAAAACTCCTTCTGATCTTCCTGCGTGCCGGCAAAGTCACCGTTGAAACGAACAACGTTGCCGCTGCGAGCCTCAATCCAGATCCTGCCGAAGAAGCGGCCAAACTCCTTCTTGCCTTCAATCGGTGTTACATCGAACACCGCAGTTGGTGTATTGCCGAGGAAGTCGTTCCGCACGTACCCGAAGGTATAGTGCTGGCGGTCAAAGTTGTTGGAGTCCATCAGCAGCATCTGAACGAAGCCCGCTTCATGGAAGCTCAGGTGCAAGCTGCCGCCGAGACTACCGAGAAACGTTGCAGAGTGCTTGAAGAAGCCAAACTTTCCGCCGTTGGTCGTTCCCTCGGACGTCTCTTTATTCACGGCATAGGTCTGGTCGCCGATGACCTTGTTGAACTCGACGCGCCCGAGGAAATGTTCATCGGAGTCGGGAACCTGACCCAGCACCGGATCAGGTTTCATATTTTGAATGTAAGTTTCAACGAGCGGGGCTCGCTCTTTGACAGTCTTGACGACGACTTTCTCGCGTGCGATCGCCTTATCGATCAGCGCGTTCTGCGCTGCGGTCGGCTTACGCGACGTCGAGAAGTCATCTTCCTTCTTCTTCTTATGCAGAATGCTCGCTCCAGCCTGTGAGGGGAGAGCTGTTGCCACGAACAATGCCAGAAGCAGACCGGCGGTAGACTGTTTCCCGAGAATCATGTACGGCTCCTACGGTGACCCTAGGGTCAGCCTTAATATGGACTTGATGCTAGATCATGCTGCGTAACCGGAAAAAAATAACTTTTTTATCCGGCCAGTTGAAATGCGACGTTGACGACGCCTTCCCAATCGACCGGATGACCCGAGTCGTCGGTGGCAGGTTGAAAGCGAGTGGCCTGAACGGCACGAACGGCTGAATCGCCGAGACCGTGTCCGAGATCGCTGGTCACGCCCAATACCTGGACGGCTCCAGTGGAAGAGACGCGAAGACGTACCGACACCGTGCCTTCGATATGAAGCTTGATGGCCTCCGCGGTGTACTCTGGCTTGGGTTTAAACAGAACCTTGGGTCCGCTCTTCGCCGTGATCGCCGTTGGTCCAGCAGGCTTCGGCATCGGCGGTGGCGTGTTTTGGCCAAGATTGACGACGCCCGGCGAACGGCCCGGAGCATTCATCGGCCCCGTGCCTCCGGTCACTCCAAGCTTCACGCCAACGACACCGGCAGCCGCATTGTTATGGCCATTTATGTTCTGACTGGTAGCCGAGCCGGAACCAAGATTGACACTGGTTGCCTGCGCTCCAGCGCCGTTATTGGACGCTGGCATGCCGGACATTCCCTTGTTGCCAAGGTTGATAGCAGTGGTCGAGGGGCGGTTCGAAACGGCGATCGGATTGGTGGTAGAACCCAGCGCGACGGCCGTTGGATGGGGAGCAGTATTTGGAACCGAAGCGGGCATCGCCTGCGCCAGGTTAACCTTGACCGGAGCCGGCGGAGGGGTAACGACCTTCGGCGGCGCGGGAAGAACGACAGGCATCGGCTGCGCCATCTTGATCTCGGGCGGTTTCGGAAGGTCGGGCAGCTTTACTTCGGGCATCTTGATCTTTGGCGCCTCAACCTTAACCACGGGAGGCGGAGGCATCTTGATCTTAATCTTTGGCGGAGGCGGCGGCTCTTCGGCCTTCTTGATCGGAATCGGCTCAGTCAACTCGGTCAGCCTATGGTGTGTGTCGACTGCCTTCTTCGCAGCGGCACTGATGATGACGGCGCACAGGGCAATGACAATATTCAGCGTGACCGAGGTGAAGAGCGAACCCTTGCTCTGGCTGCCGTCATTCAGGACGCCGAAGTGTGCAAACTGCATATTCTGCGGTGTGGGATCATCACTGCGAAGCGGCTTTGCCATAGAAAATCCTTGATTGGCCTCCATCGGGGAGGCGAAATATTGAGACCGATACTGACAACCTGCCAGAATCGGTACGGGAAGGATAGCTCCGAACTGCTCTTCGGGAGCGCCGTAGCATGGATCGATCCTGAGTTATCCAGACCCGACAACTACTTCGACCAGGTACCGTTGCGGAAGTTGCGTAAGCTCATATTGAACAGACGCAAGCGGTAAAGGAAAAGGTTGTAGCAGGCACCGTGCCTTGGGGAGTCATACTTCGTTCTTATGCCGGTGCTCTGCCCGTCTCTTACTGCAAGTATAGTGCCGTAAGCGTAAGTGATTGACACTGGCACTTTTGTGGTATCCAACTAGAAACGAAGGGGTAGAAAACAATGAACATTCTTGTGACCGGGGGAGCAGGCTATATCGGGGGTACTTTGACCCGCCTTTTGCTCTCTCAGGGGCACCTTGTGACCGTGTACGACAACCTGTGCCATAGCAAGCGGTTAGCCATTCCCGAAAACGCGACTTTTGTCGACGGAGACATCGCTGACCGCACGCTTCTGGAGAGGACCCTCAACCACGGGCGCTTCGACGGAGTGATGCATTTTGCGGCCTTAATCGAGGCCGGCGAGAGCATGAAAGTTCCCGAAATTTATTTCAGAAACAACACCGCCGCGTCCCTTTCCTTGCTGGAGGCAATGTTGGCCACCGGACACGACCGGCTCGTCTTCAGCTCCACCGCAGCCGTCTACGGCGAGCCCGAGTTGACACCGATTCTCGAAGGTGCGAAGCTGCAGCCTACCAATCCTTACGGCGAAAGCAAGTTGCTCGTCGAACAGATGCTTCGCTGGATGAATCTCAGCCATGGACTTGAAGTATGCGAGCCTGCGCTACTTCAACGTCGCGGGCGCGATTCAGGGATACGGCGAGGCTCACGAGCCGGAGTCTCACCTGATTCCTTTGATTCTCGACGTTGCGCTCGGACGAAGAGCGAACATCAAGATATTCGGGCGCGACTATCCGACCAAAGATGGCACCTGTGTTCGCGATTACATCCACGTTCGCGATCTCGCAGAGGCTCATTTGCTTGCTCTCGCCGCGCTGAGCGATACAAACAGCCGCCTGATCTACAACATCGGAAATGGCCACGGGTTCACCGTGCTTGAAGTGATCGACTCCGTGCGCCGTGTCACCGGAAGGCCTGTCGCCATTGAGGAACACGCGCGGCGCCCAGGCGATCCCGCAGTTTTGGTGGCGAGTTCGGACAAGATCAAATCCGAACTCGGATGGAAGCCGCAGTTCGCTGAGCTCGATCAGATCATCGCCAGCGCGTGGGAGTGGCACCAGCAGCGTTATGCGGCAGAGAAGTAAAAGGAGAATGTCTTGATCCAAAGTATGTTCCACATGCAACTACCGATTCTGGAGAAGATTCTTCGCCCGGTGCTGGTCTATCTGTTCCTCGTCGGATTTCTGCGGCTCTTCGGAAAGCGCGAACTCGCCCAGTTAAATCCCTTCGACCTCGTCGTCCTGCTGAGCCTTTCGAACACCGTGCAGAACGCGATGATCGGCGACGACAACTCGCTATCTGGCGGAATCATCGGCGCGTTCTCCCTCCTGACAATCAACTGGCTGCTGACACGAATCCTCTTCCGCGCACCAAAGCTGAACACGCTCTTCGAACTCCCTCCGACCGTTTTGATCCGCCATGGTGTTGTTGATTGGGATGCCACGAAAAAAGAAGCGCTCACCGAGATAGAACTGCGTTCGGTTCTGCATAAACAGGGGTTTGACGACTTCGATCAGGTGGAGAAGTGCGTCCTGGAGCCAAACGGCAACTTCTACCTCGAGGGAATCAAAGCCAAAAGCGACGATGCTCAGCGCGCTCTTCTCATGCAGGCAATTGAGGCCCTGACGCGCGAAGTGAAGGACATGCGCGCCGAGCTTACTGCACGATAGGCGGAATTGAACCATCTGAATCTGGCCGCCACTATTTTTTCTGGTCGCGAACCTTGTCCCGGCGCAATTTCTCCAGCGTCTTTTTGTACTGCTCCGGGGGCGTCGGCAGTTGCGAGTCGCGAACTGCCGCGCGATACCCACCCATGTAGATCGAATACATCACCGCCAGGGCACATCCCACCCCGAACCCGAAACCCATGAAAAATCCGATGACGGATGGCCAGTAAGAACTCACAATAACTGGAGTCTACAGCCGCCAACCATGTACAGTTCAGTAAACCAGTTCAACCGAAGGTGGAGTGTGCGATGCGGTCATGGAAGTGGAGTGCGGCTTGTTTGATATCCGCGGCAGCAGCCGCAGGATTAACAACAACGTTAGTAGCGCAGGAGGTTCCCGCGCTCGTAGATAAGCAGCTTCCCAGCCTCCTGACGACCTACAAGAGCGTTCACGCCGCTCCTGAGCTCTCACACCACGAGGCCCAAACCTCTGCCATGCTCGCCGATGAGCTGCGAAAGGCCGGCTACACCGTCACCGAGCGCGTCGGCAAGTATCCCGACGGCTCACAAGCCTACGGCGTCGTCGCAATCCTCAAGAACGGCCCCGGCCCAACACTGCTCGTCCGCGCCGACATCGACGCATTGCCCGTAACCGAGGACACCCACCTCCCCTACGCCAGCAAAGTGCGATCCAAGAACCCCGCCGGCCAGGACGTTGGAGTGATGCACGCCTGCGGCCATGACGTTCACGTCGCCACCATGATCGGCGTCGCCCGCAACATGGCCGCTCTCAAGAGCAAGTGGCACGGAACACTGATGCTCATCGGGCAGCCAAGCGAAGAGACCATCGACGGCGCTAAGGCGATGCTCGCCGACCATCTCTACGAGCGCTTCGGCAAGCCAGACCTGGCAATCGCCCTGCACGACGCGAACTTCGCCGCAGGCAAGGTCTCCGTCGTCTCCGGACCAGCGCTCGCCAGTTCCACCTCAATCGACGTCGTCATGCGCGGAATAGGAAGCCACGGCGCAGCACCCGAGGCCGGCAAGGACCCCATCGTCATGGCAGGCGAGTTCATCGTAGAGCTGCAAACCGTGGTCAGCCGCTCCATCTCTCCCTCGCAGCCCGCCGTTGTGACCGTCGGCGATATCCACGGCGGCACCAAGCGCAACATCATCCCCGACGAAGTAAAGATGGAGCTGACCACCCGCTGCTACAGCGAAGAGGTCCGCCAGAAGATCATCGAAGGCGTCAAGCGCACCGCAAGAGGCGTCGCGATCGCAGCAGGGGTTCCCGAAAGCCGCATGCCCATCGTGACCGTGCTCGATGACGAATCCACACCCGCGACCATCAACGATCCGGCCCTCGCTGCTAGGCTCCACAAGATATTCGTAGAAAAGCTCGGAGCCGACAACGTGGTCGAAAGGGACGAAATCATGGGCAGCGAAGACTTCGGCATCTTCAGCCTCGATCACAAAATCCCCGCCGTCATCTTCTGGCTTGGCGCTTACGATCCCGCGAAGGTGGCAGAGAGCGAGCGCACCGGCGTCGCGCTGCCTTCGCCCCACTCGCCGTTCTTCGCACCATCGCCCGAGCCAACCCTCAGGACCGGAGTCACAGCAATGACCGACGCCGCCATTGCATTGTTGCAGTAGAAGAGAAGGGAAGCAGGAGAGTCGAATGAAAAGTGGTCTCATTGTCGCCAGCTGTCTGGTTGCGGCTCCGGGTACCGTCCTCGCGCAGGACGTCCCATCGCTCGTTGCGAAACAACTGCCTGACCTCGTGTCGACCTATCAGCAACTGCATCGCAGCCCCGAGCTCTCGCACTACGAAGCAAACACCTCGGCATGGCTCGCTGGTGAGCTGCGCACCGCGGGCTACACCGTCACCGACCACATCGGCAAGTACACCGACGGCTCGCCGGCCTACGGCGTCGTCGGCATCCTCAAGAACGGCGCCGGCCCAACGCTGCTGCTCCGCACCGATATGGACGCGCTCCCCGTAGAAGAAAAGACCGGCCTGCCTTACGCGAGCACTGTCCGGATGAAGAACGCCGCCGGGCAGGAGGTCTCGGTGATGCACGCCTGCGGGCACGATCTGCACATGACCAACATGATCGGCGTCGCCCGGGTCATGGTCGCCGCAAAGGCGAAGTGGCACGGAACCCTGATGATCGTCGGACAGCCAAGCGAGGAGGTGGGCGAAGGCGCCCTCGCAATGCTCTCCGACAACTTCTACGAGCGCTTCGGCCGCCCCGACTACGCCATCGCCCTGCACGATAACGCCGGACTAGCCGTAGGCAAGGTCGGAATCACCTCAGGTCCCGCGATGGCCGGCGCGATGACGGTGTACGTCACCATCCGCGGAGTCGGCGGTCACGGCGCAATGCCCGCGTCGACCAAAGATCCGATCGTGATGGCGTCACAGTTCGTGCTCGCCATCCAAACCATCGTCAGCCGCCAGACCCTCCCCACTAATCCCGCAGTGGTGACGGTCGGGATGATCAACGGGGGCACCCAGGCCAACATCATCCCTGATGAAGTGAAGCTCGGCCTCTCCGTCCGCTGCCTCGACGAGAACACCCGCAAGAGCATCCTCGAAGACATTCAGCGCACCGCCGACGGCATCGCCCTCTCCGCTGGAGTGCCCGCAGATCGCAAGCCGCTAGTAGAAGTCGCTTCCTCTCGACTGACTCCAGTGACCTACAACGATCCCGCCCTGACCAGTCGCGTTCGCAGCGTCCTCGTCACCGCGGTCGGAGATGAAAATGTCGTGAATCTCGCCCCCGTCATGGTCTCCGAGGACTTTGGCCGCTTCGGCCTCGACGGCCACCAGATCCCCACCGTCCTCTTCTGGCTCGGCGCAGTCGACCCCGCCAAAATCGCCTCCGGCGCGCCCCTGCCATCCCTCCACTCCAGCATCTATGCGCCCGCCGCCGAGCCGGCCTTACGGACCGGCGTCACGGCAATGTCCGAGGTGGCCATCGCGCTCCTGCAGTAAACCCTCCGCCTAACCCCACCCCTAAAAAGTTTGCCTAATCCGTGGCACCAATCTGCTAGATTGGATTGCTTTCGCACGGCCTCGGTCGCCGTATCGAAGGCGTTATTTATCGGGAGAAGGCCGAACCCTTCCCCAATAAGACGGACTCTTATCTATCAGTAACGTTGCAAGGCGACAGGCCTGCGAGACCTGCGCCAGGATTCTAGGACTGGAGACACGATGACCAAGTTGAATCGTTGGTGGATTGCAGTTGCCGGGGTTTTGTTGCAGATGGCACTCGGAGCCGTCTATGCGTGGAGCGTCTTTCGCGTCCCACTTGCGAAGCAGTTTCAATGGACCATCTCACAGGTCACCCTCACCTTCACAATCGCGATCATGGTGCTCGGGTTCGCATCCTTCTTCGGCGGTCTCTGGGTAAAACACGTCGGCCCCCGAGTCGTCGCGATGACCGGCGGCGCGCTCTACGGCCTCGGCGTTTTTCTCGCCAGCTTCTCCAGTCTTGGCTTGTGGTGGCTTTACCTCAGCTATGGAGTCATCGGCGGCATCGGCCTCGGATTCGCCTACATCGTTCCCGTCTACGTTCTGGTCCGCTGGTTTCCTGACCGTCGCGGTCTCATGACCGGCGTCGCCGTCGGCGGCTTCGGAGCCGGAGCACTCGTAACCGCCCCCATCGCAACGAAATTGATTCAAAGCATCGGCGTCCTCCAGACCTTCGCCTATCTTGGAATCGCCTTCGGGATCGTATCCGTAGCTGGCGGCTACTTCATGCAGAATCCACCTGAGGGCTGGCAGCCGGCAGGCTGGAAGCCAAAGCCGAAAGAGGAGGTAGAGTGCTGCCCCCGCGACTTCACCCTCGGCGAAGCACTGAAGACATGGCAGTGGTGGGCTCTGTGGTTCCTGCTCTTTCTCAATACTTCGGCGGGCATCTCCATCATCTCGCAGGAATCGCCCATGTTCCAGGATTTCGCCAAAGTCACCGCCATCGTCGCCGCCGGCATGGTTGGCGTCGTCAGCATCGGCAACGCGCTAGGCCGCGTCTTCTGGGCCTGGGTCTCGGACAGCATCGGTCGAAGAATCACCTTTGCCACAATGTTTATCCTCCAGATTGCCCTCTTCTGGTTCCTTCCCAGCCTGCACTCGGCGGCGGCTGTCACCGTCGTCGCATTCATCATCCTGATGTGCTACGGCGGCGGCTTCGGCACGATGCCTGCCTTTGCGGCAGATTACTTCGGCCCCACCAACGTCGGCTCCATCTACGGCCTCATGCTCACCGCCTGGGGCTTTGCCAGCGCATTCGGCCCCTTGCTCATCGCTCACATGCGGCAGACCAGCGGCTCCTACGTCGGCGGCCTGCATATCATCGCGGTGGTCATGGCGATCTCGGTTGTGCTGCCCATGCTCGTAAGACCACCCGCTCCTGAGGTCGACGAAGCGGCAACGGCTCTGCAAGCTGCTAAGTAGCCGCCTCTACTCGAAAACAACGCCCGGAACTGCCTCCTGAACCTTCAGGAAGCAACTTCGGGCGTCAAGGCGTCATGCGCACCGTCGCTCAATAAGCGAAAGATTTGCTGGGTTCGAGTTCGATACGGTACCTTCACCTTGGCTGGTTCAAAATAAGGGGAGGTCTGTGCGTGGCAACGGTTGAAGTCAATACGAATCTGGATTCGAGTCTGAGGGAGAACCGGGTATTCCCCCCGCCGGCCGAATTCGCCGCAAAAGCCCACATCAAAAGCCTCGCACAGTACGAAGAGATGTACCGCCACAGCGTCGAGAACCCCGAAGAGTTCTGGGCCGACGCCGCCCGCGAACTCGACTGGTTCGCCCCCTGGACCAAGGTGATCGACGGCGAAGCCCAGCACACCAAGTGGTTTGTCAACGGAAAGCTGAACCTATCCCACAACTGCGTCGACCGCCACGCCCTCGGCGCTCGCAAAGACAAAGTGGCGCTCCTCTGGGAAGGTGAACCCGGCGAGGTCCGCAAGCTGACCTACGGCGAACTGCATCGAGCAGGTGCAACGCTTCGCCAACGTCTTGAAGGGAATCGGCGTCAAGCGCGGCGACCGCGTCGCCATCTACATGGGCATGGCGCCCGAACTCGCCATCGCCATGCTCGCCTGCGCGCGAATCGGCGCGGTTCACTCCGTCATCTTCGGCGGATTCGCCGCCCACGCCATCTCCGACCGCGTCAACGACTCAAGCTGTGTCGCCGTCATCACGCAGGACACCAGCTATCGTCGCGGCGCCGAAGTCCACCTCAAGGCGATCGTCGACGAGGCGCTCGAAAAATGCCCCACCGTAAAGCACGTCGTCGTCTTCCGCCGCTCCGGCTCGCCGATATACGATGCAGGCAGGCCGCGACCTCTGGTGGCACGATGCAATGGAGAAGGCCGCACCAGAGTGCCCGGCCGAATGGATGGACGCCGAAGATCCGCTCTATCTCCTCTACACCTCCGGCACCACCGGCAAGCCCAAGGGCCTGCTCCACACCACCGGCGGCTACTCCGTCCAGACCTATCTCACCAGCAAATACGTCTTCGATCTCCGCGACGACGACGTCTACTGGTGCACAGCCGACATCGGCTGGGTCACAGGCCACAGCTACGTCGTCTACGGTCCGCTGCAGAACGGCGCAACCGTCATGATGTACGAAGGCGCTCCCAACTGGCCCGAGTGCGACCGCTTCTGGAAGATCGTCGACGCCCACAAGGTAACCGTCTTCTACACCGCTCCCACCGCAATCCGCGCCTTCACCAAGTGGGGCGATTCCTGGGTCGAAAAGTATTCGCTCGCCTCGCTTCGCCTGCTCGGCACAGTCGGCGAGCCCATCAACCCCGAGTCCTGGATGTGGTATCACCGCATGATCGGCAAAGAGCGCTGCCCCATCGTCGACACCTACTGGCAGACCGAGACCGGCGCCATCATGATCTCGCCCATCCCCGGCGCCGTGGCCACCAAACCCGGATCGGCCACCAGGCCCTTCTTCGGAATTGTTCCCGAAGTAGTTACAAAAGAGGGCGAGCCCGTCCCTGACGGCAAAGGCGGCCTTCTCGTCATGCGCAAACCCTGGCCCTCCATGGCGCGCACCATCTACGGCGACCAGGCTCGCTATGAAGAGGCTTACTGGAGCGAGGTCCCCGGCAGCTACTTCACCGGCGACGGCGCACGCCGCGACTCCGACGGCTACTTCTGGCTGATGGGACGCGTCGACGACGTCATCAACGTCAGCGGCCATCGCCTCGGCACCATGGAAGTCGAGTCCGCACTCGTCGCCCATCCCAAGGTCGCCGAAGCCGCCGCAGTCGGCCGTCCACACGAGATGAAAGGTCAGGCCATCGCCGTCTTCGTCACCCTCGAAGGCGGCCACGAACCCAGCGAAGAGCTTCGCCAGGAGCTGCGCCAGTGGGTCGCAAAAGAGATCGGCGCCCTCGCTCGCCCCGACGACCTCACCTTCACCCAGGCCTTGCCCAAAACCCGCAGCGGCAAGATCATGCGTCGCCTCCTGCGCGAACTCGCCACCACCGGGCGAGGTAAAGGGCGACACCACGACGCTCGAAGACTTCACCGTGATTGCCAAGCTGCGCGAGGGCGACGAGTAGCATCTATCGCAGATTGGTGATGGGTTTGGTCGGCAGAGTGAAGTGGAAGGTCGTGCCTTGGCCCTCAACGCTGGTGGCCCAGATGCGGCCGCCGTGCTGATTCACGATGCTGCGACAGATCGCCAGACCCAGCCCCGTGCCGCCCATCGCGCGCGAGTCCGAGGCATCGCCCTGCTGGAAACGATCGAAGATATGTTCGAGCTTGTCCGGCGGAATGCCTCGGCCCTGGTCGCGAACCTCGATGATGGCTTCGCTGTCGTCCAGATTGCGCGCCGTCAGATGAATCTCGCTACCCGCAGGCGAGAACTTGATCGCATTCGAGAGCAGGTTATTCAGTGTCTGCAGAATGCGGTCGGGATCGGCCCACACATTCACGCCGTGCGCTGCAAAGAAGATGCGGATATTCGGTCGCGGCGTACGCGACTGTTGAACTCCCGCCGCACGTCGCAGCAGATCTTCCGCGCTGACCATGGTCGAATGCAGTTCGGTCTTGCCGCTGCTGATGCGTTCGAGATCGAGAATGTCGTTGACCAGCCGCACCAGCCGATCAGAGTTGCTGATCGCGATCTCGAGCATCTGCTGCGTCTTCTCCGGCCGATTCGCCAGCGCCCCGCCAGCAAGCAGACCAAGCGCTCCACGCAGCGAAGTAAGCGGAGTGCGCAGCTCATGCGAGACCGTAGAGATGAACTCATCCTTCATGCGATCCAGCGCGCGACGTTCCGTCGTATCGGTGAACGCAACGACGACGCCGAGCGGCTTCAGCCCATCGGAGTCAGAAGATTGCGAATCGATCTGCGGACGCGCGACATACTCCACCGGGAAGCTCGTCCCATCCTTGCGCCAGAAGATCTCGTTGGAGACGCGCACCGTGTCGAAGTTCGTCAGGCTCTTGCGAATCGGCGAATCGGCCGCGTCATAAGGCGTGCCGTCCGCACGCGTGTGGTGAATGAGGTCGTGCATCACGTGGCCAAGCATCTCTTCCTGCTTGTAGCCCAGCATCTGCGTCGCAGCAGCGTTGACGAACGTCACCTTGCCGTCAAGATCGATGCCGAAGATACCGTCGCCAACCGACGCGAGAATCGAATCCGACTGGCGAGTCAGCGTGCGCAGCCGGCCCTCAGCGCGAACCTGCTCGCTGATGTCAACGCCAAAGCCCAGAACATACGGCGCGCGGCCCGGCACCACAATCAGCTTGTTCCTGATACGCGACAACGCGAACCTCGCCATCGCTGCGTGCGACAGATGAAGCAGTCCCTGCGCTTCGCCCGTCTCGCCGATCTTCTTCAGATACGCAGGCAGCGCGGCCTTGCGTTCCGGCACGATGAACTCGGCGAGATTGTGGCCCGTCATCTCCTCCACGGTGCGCCCGATCGTCTCAGCGCCATGGGTGTTGATCGTCAGCAGGTTGCCGCGCAGATCGTGCGTGCACACCATACCGAGCGAACCTTCAACCAACTGCCGGTAGCGCGCTTCACTCTCGCGCAGCGTGGCCTCCGCCGCGCGTTGCGTCGTGACGTCGATGCCGGTCGCGATGATGAACGCGACCTGCCCCTGCGTATCGGTCAGTGCGGTAGCCGACCACGCGATGCGCCGCAGGCTGCCATCGCGGTTCAGCCATTGATTTTCAAACGCAGCAGGGAAGTGACCGGAGCGCAGCCGTTCGAACGTCTCAATCGCCTCCGGAATCTCCTGCCGCGGAATAAGCTTGTCCCACGCATAGCGGCCGACCAGCGTAGCGAAGTCGTACCCGGAGGCGTCTCGCACGCGCGGTTGAAGCGAACGATGCGGCCGGCAGGATCGAACACAGCGACCAGCGCGCCGACCGTATCCAGAACGGCCGAAACAAAGTTGCGCTCCACCGTAAGCGCGGACTCAACGCGCTGACGCGAACGAGCCGCGCGATCCATCTGGTGAATGCGGCCGTTGAGTTCCAGCCGCGTGATCACCTGGCGGCTGAGAATGCTCAGCGCAGACGACTGCGCCGGCGTCAGCATCGCGCGGTTGCGGTCCAGAACCAGCAGCGCGCCGATGCTCACGCCGCCGGGCGTCGTCAGCGGCGCACCGGCATAGAAGCGGTAAGGCCGGCCTTCGAGAAGAATGCCGTCAGGAGCGTAGTCGGGGTCGTTGCGCGCGTCCTGAATCTCGTACACCGTGTCGCCGAGAATCGTCGTCTCGCACGGCAGGCTGCCCAGCGAAAGCTTCAGCGAATCCATGCCAACCCGCGACCGAATCCAGATGCGGTCAGAGCCGATAAACGAGACCGCCGCGACAGGAGTTTCGCAGATCTGCGCAGCCAGCCGAGTCAGGTCGTCAAGGACGGGATCAGGCGCAGAGTTGAGCACCTCATACTGATTGAGGGCCTCGATCCGCAGAGCTTCGTCTTTGACCAGGAGAGCATTCATTTCGACTTGTTCAATCGTAGGTTATGTGCAAAGCATTGCGCACTCCTACTTTTGTGGCATCAATGGGTTACGGCTTTGGTAGCACACAGCAATCCCCCGTCGCCGGAGGTTCATCCGCGCTTGCATCCAGGGCGACCTTCCAGGTGCCGTCCGGCATTTTTTTCCAAACAGTAAAGTAGCGTCCCGAGATGACCACGGGCTCTCCATTCTTGTCCTTCGAGCGGCCTTCATAGTGGCCCCAGGTGAATCCCATGTCGTTCGATGGGCCCATCTGCGCGCCTTGCGGCGTCCAGGTCAGCTGATAGGTCTTCGGGTCCCACTGCGCCTGCGCGGCGATCGCGGTGCGTCCCAGAACGCAGGCTTGCCGTTGTTGAGGGTAACAGCATCGTCGGCAAACCACGAGCCAAAGGCTTTGCCTCCACCCGCGGCGACGGCCTGCGCAAAACGTCCCTCCAACTCCAGCAAAACCAGAGCGCCGGGGCTCAACGTCGGTTGAGTCAGCGGGCTGGAAATGGCGCTCGAGGACTGCGCCAGAGCATCGTAAGCCAGGCGCGGCGGGTCCGCTCCCGGGGCTGGTCTGAGCGACCAGAGGACAGACGGCAGCAAAGCGCAGAAAAACAGACGAAACATGAATTGCGAGCCATGATCACGTATGCTATCAGCGCTCGAATCACTGCTGTGAGCGGTAGTTTCGTGTTGAAGACTGATATCCTTCGCACCTGATGGTAAAGACGAAATCTGAACGCATTATGTTGCTTTTGGCCATGGTTTTGCTCGCTGTGGGAATCGCATTGGGCATGATCCACGGGCCTGCACGCTGCATAGCTTCGCGATCGCGCTGCGCTGGTCGCAATTGTGCTGCTCGCGGTCTTCGCGCTGCGCCGCCGCTCCCTCACGCCGTGGATCTTCGTCGCGATGGTTGCCGGTGCCGAACTCGGCTTCGACGCGCCCGCCGTTGCCGTCAACCTGCGCGTCTTCAGCGACATCTTTCTGCGACTCATCAAGACCATCGTCGCTCCGCTCATCCTCGCCACACTGATCACCGGCATCGCCGGCCACGGCGATCTCAAGAGCGTCGGCCGCATGGGCATCAAGAGCCTCGTCTACTTCGAAGTCGTCACCACCCTCGCTCTCGTCATCGGCTTGATCGCCATCAATCTCAGCCGCGCCGGCGTCGGGCTGTCGATGCCGACGTCCGCCGCTCCCGGCGAGACCGTCCCCGCCGCCGCTGCCAACGCACTGGCAGGACTTTCTCCTCCACGTCTTTCCCGAAAACATCGCCAAATCCATCGCCGAAGGCCAGATCCTCCAGGTCGCCGTCTTCGCCATCTTCTTCGGCATCGCGCTCGCCTGTCTCAGCGAAGAAAAACGCGCTCCCATGCTGCAGCTTGTTCTCCAGCCTCGCCGAGGTGATGTTCAAGTTCACCAATGTCGTCATGTACTTCGCTCCTATCGGCGTGGGCGCCGCAATGGCCTTCACCGTCGGCCAGATGGGCCTCGGCGTTCTCGTCAATCTGGGCAAGCTGCTGCTCACCTTGTACGTCGCGCTCATCGCCTTTGCGTTGCTTGTGCTTCTGCCGTCCGCGCTGCTCTTCCGCGTGCCTCTGCGCAGCTTCCTCTCCGCCGTCGCCGAACCCGCAACCATCGCCTTCGCAACCTCATCCAGCGAGGCCGCGCTGCCCCGCGCCATGGAAGCAATGGAAGCGCTCGGTGTCCCGCGCCGCATCGTCGCCTTCGTCATTCCCGCCGGCTACAGCTTCAACTCCGGCGGCTCGACCCTCTACCTCGCAGTAGCCAGCATCTTCGTCGCGCAGGCGGCAGGCATTCATCTCTCGCTCGGCGAACAGCTCCTGATGATGCTGACGCTCATGCTGACCAGCAAAGGCGTTGCGGGCGTTCCACGCTCTGTCCTGGTCCTGCTCTTCGCCACCGCAGCAACCTTCCACCTTCCCACCGAGCCCATCTTCGTCATCCTCGGCATCGACGCCGTCGCCGACATGGGCCGCACCGCGATCAACGTAGCCGGCAACTGCCTCGCCAGCGTCATCGTTGCGAAGTGGGAGGGCGCATTCGGCGAAGAAGCCGCATCATCGATCGTTCTCGAAGGCGTAGCCGATTGAGCGTTAGGCACGTACGTTCATCACAGGGCCAACAAACACAACGAGCAGATGCCGTGGCATCTGCTCGTTCGTTGGTCTCTTCGATTCAACTACATCGCTGGAGGGTGATGAGGATCGACATGGTCCGTGTCGGCCTTCTTCGCTACTTGATTTCACCGCGCCATTCGGATTCACCGAGTCGCGAAGCTCCTTCGACGGCTTGAAGAACGGAACGCGCTTCGCCGGAACATCGACCTTCGCCCCTGTCTTCGGGTTGCGGCCTGTGCGTGCGTTGCGTTGCCGGGTCCGGAAGCTTCCGAAGCCGCGAATCTCGATCTTGTCCCCGGATTTCAGGGCTCCGATGACGGCGTCGAAAAGTGTATCGACGATAACTTCTCCGTCGCGACGGGTGAGGTCTCCAATAGCGGTGACTTGGTCTACGAGGTCAGCTTTAGTCATTGTGTGGGTTCCTTTCGTGCTGAGGGAGGGCTATTCTTGCCGTATCGAAAATTCCGTGTTCTTGTTGATTGTAGACGGGATGGCGGCGAATTGGTGAGCAAATGCAATCAAAACGAGAATGAATCAGCATTCTTACAATTGAGATGCATAAAACGAACCAATGATGGCAGCAAACAGAAAAAGAGCCCTTCAAAAGAAAGGCCCTTCCCGTGGTTGAGAATATGTTTGGCAATATAAATGCTATGTAAATGCTGAAGGACCGCGCCTTACTTCCACATGAAGTAGAATCCCGGCGAGTGGTTCAGCATCTGGCCCGGGTTCGGAAACAGGTCCTCCCCGTCATCCGCCAGCAGCGCCAGCAGCCCTCGCTTCGCCTTCGCTGGACGAACCACAGTTGGTTCCCCCGAGATTCCCACATCCTTGGCCGTCTCCATCAACGCAACCCGGTACCCTCCAACCTTGTCGATCAGGCCCAGCGGAAGCGACTGCTGCCCCGTCCACACCTGACCCGTCGCCAGCGGTTTGATCTTGTCATCCGTGCTGTGACGCCCCGTCGCCACGTCATGCACAAACTGCGTGTACATGTTGTCCACCAACGACTGAAAGTAAGCCTCTTCCTTCGGCGTCAAATCGCGGCTCGGATCGCCCGCGTCCTTCAGTTCGCCCGCATGGATCACGACGCTCTTCAGCTTCGCCCAGCGCAGCAGATCGCCGTAGTTCGTCCACTCCATAATCACGCCGATCGATCCCACCACCGACGCATCGTTGGCGTAGATCTTGTCGCACGCGCTTGCGATGTAATACGCGCCCGAGGCGCCAACCGACTCGATCGACGCAATCACCTTCTTCTTATTCTCCTGCCGGACCCGCAGCACCTCGTGGTAAATCTCCTGCGATGCCGCAGCGCCTCCACCCGGCGAGTTGATGTGCAGAATAATCGCCTTCACCGACGAGTCATCGCCGAACTTCCTCAGCTGCGAATCCACCGTCTCCGGCGACAGAATCACTCCGTTCACGTCGATCACCGCGATATTGCTCCCGCTGATCCCGAGCCCCGTGGACTCTCCGCCCAGCGACTTCACCGTCCCCCAAACCATCAGCGACACCAGCGCGCAAACTGCTGCCAGCGATCCGCCAATGATGGCAACGTAAAACCAGGGCGACCTGCGCACCGGCGGCGGCATGCCATAACCCGGCGCAGGCGTATACGGCGAACCCGAATACGGCGAAGCATACGGCGGAGCCTGGTAGGGCATGGTAGGAGGGGTCGGCGGCGGTGGTGGCGGGGGCGTTGGATAGTCTTCCGGCATAGTGTGTGAAGTTTAGCAGGGACACTCATCCGAGCCGGAATTCATGCATTCCCGCCAGCTGCCGCCGCGCACGAAGTTAATCACGAATATGCGTCTCTTCGGCCTCAAAAAATGTGACTAAAACAAGGTTCCACACGTCCAATATTTACAGTATGATGAACGGCGACGCCCTCCTCCGTGCATCCCACGCAGACTTGAAAGACTTGAAGGAACAGGTGCGGCGATCGCCATGGCCCATCCGCAGTTAAGTATCGTAATTCCGGCATATAACGAGAGCGCCCGCATCGAGCAGGCGTTGGATCGTGTGCTCTCCTGCATCGCCGAGCAGAACTGGGATGCCGAAGTCCTCGTCGTCGACGACGGCTCAAAGGACGACACCGCAGCCATCGTTCAGCGCTGGATGACGCAACACCCCCGCCTCCACCTGGTGCAGAACCCCGGCAATCGCGGCAAAGGCTACTCCGTCCGCAACGGCCTCCTCCAGGCCGCCGGAGACATCGTCATGTTCACCGACGCCGATCTCTCCGCTCCCATGGAAGAGGCCCAGCGCCTCATCGATGCTCTCGCCGACGGCGCCGACGTTGCCATCGGATCGCGCTGGATGGACCGCACCCGCCAGACCATCCACCAGCCTCTCTACCGCCAGTTCTTCGGCCGCTGCTTCAACTGGGTCACCCGCACCATCATGGGCCTGCCCTACAAAGACACGCAATGTGGCTTCAAGGCCTTCAAACGCGAGGCCGCCCAGGTCATCTTCCGCCTCCAGACCATCGAGCGCTGGGGCTTCGATCCCGAGATACTCTTCATCGCCCGCAAACTCAAGTACGTCGTCCGCGAAGTGCCCGTCACCTGGGGTCACGATGAACGCAGCCGCATGAGCTACCTCCGCGACGGTATGAAGATGCTCGAAGACATGGCCCGCATCCGCGCCAACTTCATGGCCGGACGCTACGACAAAGCGATCGCCGCACTCAAGGACACCAGCACCATGGTCACCCCGCAGGTCGAAAAAGTCGTCGAAGTCGCACCCCGCATCGTCACCCGCTAACTCCTCCGCATCTCAAAAAAGAAGAGGCCAGGGCACCCGCTCTGGCCTTTCCTCTTCTTGTTGTCATCCTTCCGCAAAGCGGGAGGATCTGCGTCTGTCTTTGTCTTTGAGAATAGGCGAAACAGCCTCTTCTCTTCACCGCAAACCCGGACGCAGCCGCACTACTTCCGATTCACAATGCCAACCCGAAACGGAGGCTGGTCCTTCTCAGCCGGATCCTGCACAAACGTCTCCGACGTCTTCGCCGGATCATACCCACGCCACAGCCAAACCATCTCGTCAGCAAACTCCGCGCCGCCCTCACCCGCCGAATGCGGTCCCACCCCAAACGAAAACCGGAAGTCATACCCCTTCAACTTCAGTGCATTCGCCATCCGAATATTCGCCATCGGCCACGACCCATACTTCGGATTCTCCTGATCGTTACTCCCATCCTGCAGCCACACCCGAATATTGCGGTGGTCCTCGCGCAAAATCTTCTCCGGATAATCCTGCCCACCATCCGCCACTGCCGGATCCTCCTTCCACTGAATCGAAGTGAACGACCCGATCCACGAGATCACGCGGCTGAATTCATCCGGCCTCTGCCACGCCGTATTGAACGCGCAGATCCCGCCCGAACTCAATCCCGTAATCGCACGCGAGTACCCATCGGTGCGCAGGTTGTACTCTTTCGCCACCGCCGGCAGCAGCTCGTCATGCAGAAATCGTGCATACCGATCCGACACCGTATCGTATTCAGTCGACCGCATCGAATCCTTCAGCGTCCGATCCCACTTCTTCCCATACGCCTCGACAAACTTGTACGTCGGCGTCCCCGGCGAGCCCGAAATATCCCCCGGATTCGTAAACACCCCAATGATCACCGGAATCTTTCCCTCCGCAATCAGGTTGTCCAGCACGTTCAGCGCAGGATGATCGCCCTTGCGATTCGTATAGCCCTGCCCGTCCTGAAACACCATCACCGCCGCCGGTTTCTTCGGGTCGTACTGCGCCGGAACATAGATCCAGTAATCGCTCACCATCCCGTCGTAGATCTGACTCTTAATCGTCAGCTTCTCCGAAAGCTTCCCCACCGGCACGCCCGGCTTTTGCAGCGCATCGCCCGTCAGCGGCGGAGGCGCAGGCGCGGGACCCGAGTTTGGCCCGCCCACCTGTGCAGGCTTGGCGGCAGGCTGTTGCGCGGCCAACGGCAAACACATCGCAAACAATACTGGAAACACAACGCGACGAATGTTCAAGACTCTTCTCCTGCGTCAGATGAATTCACGTCCGATAGGTTCGTTCAACGACAGAGGCAGCATACACCGTTCCCGCATCCTTGAAGCTTCGCGTTATCTTCAAAGTGGAGCCGTGAAATAAAAATCACCTCGCGCAGGGAGAACACCATGACGATTCGGGTCAGACAGGCGCAACTCCTCGATCAACACGAACTCGCAACCATGCGTGCTCTCCTCTGGCCCGACGCCCCGATCGAAGAGCACCGCAAGGAACTCATTAGAACTCTTCGCACCGGCATGTACGGCATACTCCCCATGGCGATCTTCGTCTCGCAGGCCGAAGACGAAACCCTGACCGGATTCATCGAGGTCGGCCTTCGATCCCACGCCGACGGCTGCGACACCACCCGCCCCGTCGGCTTCATCGAAGGCTGGTTCGTCCATGAAGCCCTCCGGAAACAGGGAATCGGCGCAGCCCTCTTGAGATCCGCCGAAGACTGGGCTCGCAAACAGCGGTGCGTCGAGATTGCCTCCGACACCTGGATCGACGACAAAATATCCATCCTCGCCCATCAGGCCCTCGGCTACGAAATCGTCGACCGCTGCGTCCACTTCCGCAAGCCGCTATAAACAGTTCCTTCCTCACGGCTGAGCCTCAACCGTCCCAGCAAGCCCAACCTGGCTTATCGGCATCACCGGACTCAAGCTCTCCCTCGGGTCGATCCAGAGCCACATCCACGCGCCCAGCACCAGCAGCACGGCCATCGGGATAAACGGCAGGTTGTAGTTCCCAAAGTGAGCCACCAGATATCCGAACGTCAGCGACGACATAAACGACCCGATCTGCGAAGCCGTGTTCATCGCGCCAACCATCGCACCCGCATACGCCCCGCCTATATCCAGACACACAGCAAACATAATCGGCTGCTGAAAAGTAACTCCCGCGTAGCTCAAAGAAAGCAGCGCCAGAGCCCCCAGCGGGCTATGCGTAAACATCACCGCGGTCGTGCAAACCGCCGAAAGCCCCAGCCCGACAAACCCCAGCGAGCACCGCCCCCACTTCAGCCCAATCCTCTTCACCAGCACATGACTCGTCAGCCCACCAGCAAGGTTCGCGCAAGCCGCCAAAAAGAAGGGAAGAGAAGACAGCAGAAGATCCTTCTCGCTGAAACCCCGAGCCTTCACCAGATACGTATGGAACCACGATTGAAAAAAGTTGAACGTATACACGTAGCAAAGTGCAGCAACCATCGTGGCCCAGAAGTTTCTCGAACGCAGAGCGATCGCCCACGGCAGAATTCTGTGCGCCTTCGCAACCACCACATGTGTCTCCGCCAACTCCGCCTCGCTCACCCCGGCCTTCTCCGCAGGAGAGTCGCGGAACCACCAATACCAAACCAAACTCCAGACCACGCCCACAACGCCAAACACATAGAAAGCTGCGCGCCACCCATATCGAATCTGAATCGGCACCACCAGCAGTGGAGCGAACGCGCCCCCCAACTGCGAAGCCATCAGGATCACTCCAAAAGCGCGGCCCCGCTCATGAACCGGAAACCACCGCGACACCACAACCGACGCATTCGGAAACGCCCCAGCCTCTCCCATCCCAAACAGAAACCGCGTCACCAGCAGCGGATAATATCCCGTCACCAGGCCCGTAAGCGAAGTAAACGCAGACCACCACAGCACAATCCGCGTCAGCACCCGCCGCGGCCCAATCCTGTCGCCCAACGCCCCGCTCGGAATCTCAAACGCCGCGTACGAGAGAGTAAAAATCCCAGTCACCCAACCCCAGGCCGCCGGTCCGATGTGCAGCGAATCCTGTATCCGCGGCCCCGCCACCGAGATACAAACGCGGTCGAGGTAGGTAATCACCATCAGCAGGGACAACAATCCCATCACCCGATTGCGGTATCTCATAGCTCGTCCCGTTGGAAGGATTTGAGCTTCTACCCTACCAGCCACGTCGTCGTTTGCCACGCTCCCAACGGAATAAATCTCCATTTCGAGAACGCTTTCTGGAAATGATGCGCTAGTATCGACGAAACGAAACGAACCCGGTAGTCGCGGCATGGCAGATTCGCCTTGCGCTATGTCTCTGCGTTCCTCGAAGTGGGCCGGGCCAAGTCCGCGGAACCTGCAAGACCGCATCACGACTTAGTCTCGGAGAGCCCACCCAATGACGAAGCACCGCTCGATGGACCCCCTGCTGTTAATCGGCTCCATCATTCTCCTTGCCGCCCTAATGACATGGATTCTGCCCGCAGGCCGATTCGTCCGAGTCCTCGACCCTCACACCACGCGCACGCTCGTCGTTCCCGGCTCCTACACACACGTCGCTCGCAACCCCATCGGTCTCTGGGGAGCCCTCACGTCCATTCCACAAGGCCTCGTCGAAGCCTCCGACGTAGTCTTCTTTGTCCTCCTCGGTGGAGCGGCCATCACTGTCGTCGAAGCAACCGGCGCCATCGGCAACTTTCTCAATCTCCTCATGCGACGCCTCGGCCATCGCCCGCTGCTGGTCCTCGCGATCGCATCGGTAATCTTTCTCTTTGGCGGGGCCGGCGACAACATGTACGAAGAGGTCCTCGCCTTCCTCCCTCTGCTCTGTCTCTTGATGAGGCGGCTCGGGTTGGGCTCTGTCATGGCTCTCGCGATCTCAGTGGGCACGGCCACAGTTGCTGCCGTCTTCTCGCCCTTCAACACATTCACTCTCGGCATCGCCCAGCCTCTGGCTGAACTGAAGCTGTTCTCAGGATTCGCCTTCCGATCCGTATTCTTCGTTCTGGCCCTCGCCATCTGGGCAGGATACCTCGCATGGTATGCGCTCAAATATCAGGTAGAGCCTGCTTCGCCACAGCCCGACGAAGAACTACACACAGCGGACACGAACAAATGGAGCACCGGCGATATCTGGGTCCTGGTCGTCCTGAACGGAGGCATCGCGGTGATCGTCCTCGGCGGCATCTTCCTCAATTGGGGACTCCGTGACTTCAGTGCAATCTTCGTGCTGATGGCTCTGGTCGGCGGCCTGGCTGGAGGGCTCGGTTGGAACGGCACATCGCAGCACTTCGCCGAAGGCTTGCGCCGCATGGCTCTCGCTGCCGCTCTCATAGGCTTTGCGCGTGCCATCTCCATCGTTCTCGCCAACGGCCTCATCCTCGACACCATCGCCAACGCCCTCTTCAGTCCGCTCCGACATCTCCCCCTCGGCATGTCGGCTGTGGCGATGTTTGTTTCTGAATCGATCCTCGCATTTCCCCTGCCCAGCGACTCCGGCAGAGCCATGATGAGCCTGCCGATCCTCCTGCCGCTGGCCGACCTCCTCGGAATGTCCCGCCAGATGGTCGTCGTCACCTACCAATACAGCGCCATGGTTTCGAGCCTGATGACGCCCACCGCCGGCGCTCTGTTGGCCATGCTCGTGATTGCCAAAGTCTCCTTCGGTAAGTGGCTGCGGTTCATGGCCGTTCCCTTCGCGCTTCTCTTTGCCCTCTCAATAGTTGCCATCGTCATCGGAGTCAAACTCAACATCCAGTAACGCGGCAACATCGAATTACGCGACACCAACCCTCAGCCTGCAATACCCTGTGGCTATGGACGCCGCGCCAAACGAAACACTCCTCCCAGGCCACCTGCATCGCGCCACCAATCCCGACGCCGACTGCCTCGTCCTCACCCATGGCTCTGGATCGAACTCCAACGCCCCACTCCTCGTCGCTCTGGCAAACGCATTCTGCGCCTCAGGAATCACCGTTCTCCGCTACGATCTCCCTTTTCGCCAGTCGCGCCCGCACGGCCCACCACCACGCGGCAGCGCAGAACGCGATCAGCAGGGACTTCGAGAGGCCGTCGCGCTCATGCAGCAGCAAACCACAGAACGCGTCTTCCTCGGCGGCCATTCCTACGGCGGAAGACAGGCGTCGATCCTTTGCGCCGCAGAGCCCAGCCTCGTCGACTCGCTCCTCCTGCTCTCCTACCCGCTCCACCCACCGGAACGCCCCACCGACTTGCGAACCGCCCATCTCCCAAACCTCAAAACCCCCACACTCTTCGTTCAAGGCACAAAAGACGGATTCGGTTCCATCGACGAGATGGCCGAAGCTCTGAAGCTCATCCCCGCCCGCACCGAACTACTTCCAATCCCGGGCGCAGGACACGAACTCGTAACGAAAAACAATCACGCAGCCTCAGCAAAAATCATCGTCGAAGCCTTCCAGCGATTCATCGCCGACAGGTCCTGACCAGAAAATCCGGCCCTCCGTTAAACTGTACAATCTGCATGACCATGAATGACGAGCAGAGCTGGAAGCGCGAGTTAGACGGATACATCGATCGGCCAAAGAAGAAGCAACTCCTCAGTCGCCCCGCCAAAATCCTTCTTCTAGTCATCGCCATCGCCGTAGTTGTGTTCGGCGGTCAGTCTGCGCTCTCCTACTGGGTCGACCTGCTCTGGTTCCGCTCGCTCGGCTACGCAGACGTCTTCTGGACGACCTGGCGCCTCCAGTGCGGAATCTTCGCGCTCTTCGCCGTCGCTCACCTTCCTCATTCTCTTCGGCGCATTCCTCGCTCTCAAGCGCGCCCACCAGGCCGACCTGCCCCGCGACCACAAGATCATCTTCGCCGGCCAGCCCGTCAACCTCTCCGTCGAACCCGTCCTGCGCATCGTCGTCCCTCGTCGCCGCAATCGTCATCGCCGTCATCACCGGCGCCGCCATGCATGGCGACTGGCCCACACTGGCCCTCTTCTGGTACGCGCCCGCACGCCACCGGCGCCGTCACCGACCCCATCTTCGGCAAGCCCCTCAGCTTCTTCCTCTTCACCCTCCCCGCCTGGCACCTCATCCTCGGCTGGCTGCTCACCCTCGCCGTCATCATCTGCGCGCTCGCCGTCCTCTTCCTCGTGATCACCAGCGGCGCCCGCGCGCTCGACAAGCGCACACCGGCAGCTTCGGCTCCTCGCCCTGGCGCGGCCTCTCCATCGCCATCTCGTTCCTGCTCCTCGTCGTCGCCATCAACGTCTACCTCGGCCGCTTCGACCTCCTCCTCGAACACCACACCATCTTCGACGGCATCACCTACACCGACGCCCACATCATCACTCACCGGCCTGCTCCTCGTCTGCGCCGCCCTCGTCCTCGGAGCCGCGATCGCCGCCGTCAACGCCTTCCGCCAGCCCGCGCGGCACATGGCTCGTCGCCGCCATCGCTCCCGCCGCCCTCTGCTACGTCGTCCTCGGCAATCGTCGGCTGGTACGTCACCAACTTCGTCGTCAAGCCCAACGAGCTCGTCCGCGAAGCAGCCCTACATCGCCAACAACATCGAGATGACCCGCCAGGCCTTCGGCCTCGACCGCTTCCCCCAGCGCGAGTTCCCCGCCGAAACCACCGTCGAAGCCACCGACCCCGCCAACAACCAGGCCACCCTCCAGAACATCCGCCTCTGGGACTGGCACGCGCTCCAGGACACCCTCCGCCAGGTCCAGGAGATCCGCACCTACTACGACTTTCCCGACATCGACATCGACCGCTACACGATCAACGGCACCACTCCGCGAGGTCATGCTCGCCACCCGCGAACTCAACGTCGACAAGCTCCCCGACAGCAGCCGCAACTGGATCAACGAGAAGCTCGTCTACACCCACGGCTACGGCATCACCATGAACCCCGTCAACGGCTTCACCTCCGAAGGCCTGCCCACCCTCCTGCTCAGCAACATGCCCGTCCAGAGCACCGTGCCCGGCCTCACCGTCACCCGCCCCGAAATCTACTTCGGCGAACTCACCGACACCGACGTCTACGTCAAAACCCACCAGCAGGAGTTCGACTACCCGCAGGGCCAGACCAACAGCCTCACCTCCTACCAGGGCACCGGCGGCATCGTCGCTCGGCGGCTTCCTCCGCCGCATCCTCCTCGCCTTCGATCGCGGCGACCTCGGCAAGCTGCCCTTCAGCGACGACGTCAACGCCGAGAGCCGCCTGCTCATGCGCCGCAACGTCCGCGACCGCGTCGCCGCCCTCGCGCCCTTCCTCACCTTCGATCAGGATCCCTACATCGTCGTCGGCGACGACGGCCGCCTCTCCTGGATGATGGACGCCTTCACCACCTCCGACAGCTATCCCTACTCCACCCACTACAGCCTCGGCGACAACTCCGTCAACTACATGCGCAACAGCGTCAAAGTCGTCATCGACGCCTACAACGGCACCACCACGTTCTACGTCTTCGACACCGAAGACCCAATCCTCGCCGCCTACCGCCGCATCTTCCCCAGCCTCTTCAAGGACGCCTCCACCATGCCCGCCGACCTGCGCAAGCACGTCCGCTATCCCGGAGACGCTCTTCAAGCTGCAGTCCGAGGTCTACGGCCTCTACCACATGACCAATCCCGAGGTCTTCTTCAACCGCGAAGACCTCTGGACCGTCGCCACCGAAACCGGCACCGGCGCCGACGGCGAGCAGGCCGAGCAGCCCATGCAGCCCAACTTCGTCCTGATGAAGCTGCCCGGCGAGATCGCGACGCGGAGTTCGTCGAGATCCTCCCCTTCACCCCCGCCAACCGCAACAACCTCATCGGCTGGATCGCCGGCCGCTGCGACGGCGACAACTACGGCACCTCCGTCGTCTACGACTTCCCCAAGACCCGCCTCGTCGACGGCCCGCAACAGATCGAAGTCGCGCATCGACCAGAACGCGCAGCTCTCCGGCCAACTCACTCTGTGGAACCAGCAGGGCTCGCACGTCCTGCGCGGCAGCCTGCTCGTCATCCCCTCCGGCAAGGCGCTCCTCTACGCCGAACCAATCTACCTCCAGGCCCAGCAAAGCCCCATGCCCGAGCTGCGCCTCGTCGTCCTCGCGCTGCAGGACAAGCTCGCCTACGGCCCCACCTTCGAGGCCGCCCTCGCCTCCCTCTTCGGCGGCGAAGCTCTCCTCCCTCAGCGCGTCCGAAGCCGCGCCCAGCCAGCCGCACACGCCGCACCCTCCCAGGCACAGCACCAGCCCGCCACCGACCATCCACGCCCTCATCGCCGAAGCCAGCAGAGACTTCGACGACTACCAGCGCCTGACCGCCGAAGGCAAGCTCGGCGAAGCCGGCCAGAAGCTCGACGCCCTCAAGCACACCCTCGACCAGCTCAACGCCCATCAAAAATAGCTAGCGGTTCAGTCTAAATTCCGCACCATCTGAAGTTTCCGAAAACCACCGTTTTTCGGGAAGTTCATATCAACGGCCATTGAGACTCGGGCGATTTAGGTAGCTTTCTCCGGTTCGTGCTTAGTCGACCCCGTTGGGCCCGTAACCTATTCTTCGGGCGCAGGGTATTTCTCGGATGAAATTTGGTGGGCCTCGCCAGGAGAGCGGCCCTGTTCTCGCAGTTGCCTCGAAAGTGTTGCTCTCGCGCTGCTGTTGTCGTCAAGTGGATGATCGTTGAGGATTCCGGTGATCTCCGTTGATCTGCGTTCAGCCCAGTTATTGCGAAAGACAGTGAGCAATTCAATCTGTTTCTGGAAAGCCAACCTTCTGCTGTCATGGCACTCTATGCGATGGCGCAACTCGTAGCTGAACGACAGCTCAGAAGTCACGGCTTTGAAGACTGTGTAAAGAAGTTGATCTAGCTCCCGCGTGGTCATTCGGCTAAACTCGTGGCCGCGTTCAGCAGCGACGTAGTGATATCCGCGGTCGTCGATCTCGATGTGGGGCCTTCCAGACTGCTCGGAGACCCCATAGGTGGGAAGCTGCTCTTTGTGGGCTCCGATCAGCCCTCCAAGGCGCTCGATTTCCAATTTGATTTCGTGAAGCTGCTTCATGTCCGAAGGATATCAGCCTAGCCTTGAAGAGCAACACTCCCGCAAAGTCACGTTTTCGAAAACATTCACTCCAAACTGGCCCAGCATCATAAAGCCCATCCCCGACACCACGCGATAGGTGTATTGTGTTGGATGATGATGCGGACTCAAAATTTCAAGCCTCTACTCTTTGCCACACTCATAGCGGCCACCGTTCCAACGACCGTTCCCGCGTTCACGCAACAACCGACGGCACCCCCCACCGCGGACCAACAAACAACCACCCAAGCCCCAAGCCCCAGGACACCGAAGTCTGGGAGCCCGTGCCCAAAATCGTCACCCCCGGAGCCACCAACTCCGCCCCACCCTCCGACGCAATCGTGCTCTTCGACGGCAAGGACCTCAGCGAGTGGGTCTCGGCCCAGGACGGCATCACCCGCCAAATGGACCGTCGCCGACGGCGTAATGACAGTCCTCAAAGCCCCCGGCGTCGGCAACATCCAGACCAAACGCACCTTCAAAAACTATCAGCTCCACATCGAGTGGAAGATCCCCGAGAACATCACCGGCACCGACCAGGCACGCGGCAACAGCGGCGTCTTCCTCGCCTCCACCGGCCCCGGCGACGCCGGATACGAGCTGCAGGTCCTCGACTCCTACAACAACAAGACCTACGTCAACGGCCAGGCCGGAAGCATCTACAAACAGGGCATCCCGCTCGTCAAACCCAAACCGCAAGCCCGGCGAGTGGCAGACCTACGACGTCGTCTGGACCGCGCCCACCTTCAACGCCGACGGCTCATTGAAGACTCCCGCCTACGTCACCGTCTTCTTCAACGGCGTGCTCGTGCAAAATCACTTCGAGCTCAAAGGCCAGACCCTCTACATCGGCCAGCCCTTCTACAAAAAATACGACGCCGCGCCCATCAAGCTCCAGGCGCACGGCGACCACAGCGAACCCATCAGCTTCCGCAACATCTGGGTGAGGGAACTCAACTAGCCCTCAACGAACGAACGAAAGATCTCAGGAGTCGACCATGCGAAACCTTCCATCCTCTTTTACGACCCAACCGCCGCACCTTCATGATGGGAGCCGGAGCCGCAATGTTCATCCCCGGCACCGCCTGGTCGCGCACCGGCAGCGTCTCCGCCTCAAATCGCATCACCATCGGCGTCATCGGCTGGGGCATGATGGGCCCCGCCAACACCAAGGCCTTCCTCGCGCAGCCCGACTGCCAGGTCGTAGCCGCCTGCGACCTCCACAAGGGTCACCTGCAAACCGCCGTCGACACCGTCAACACCAGCTACGGCAACAAAGACTGCAAGGCCTACCACGACTACCGCGAGATGATCGCGCGCGACGATATCGACGCCGTCATGATCGCCGTCCCCGATCAATGGCACGCCATCATCGCCACAGAAGCCGCAGCCCGAAAGAAAGATATCTACGGCGAAAAGCCGCTCGCCCGCACCATCGCCGAGCAGCAGGCCATCGTCCGCGCCGTTCAAAAAAATAACGTCATCTGGCAGACCGGCTCCTGGCAGCGCTCGCTCCCCACCTTCCACAACGCAGCGGAGATCGTCCGCAACGGCCTCATCGGCAACGTCATTCGCGTCGAAGTCGGCCTGCCCGGCGGCGACCACGACTTCCCGGACACCGTCCCCGCGCTGCTCAAACGCCTCTCGTCTCTTCCGGATAACAAAATCACCAACCCATCCGAGATCGTCCCCGGCACTCCCGCATGGAACCTCGCCGTAACCGATCCGCCACCCGAACTCGACTACGACATGTGGCTCGGACCCTCCAAGATGGAACCCTACATCGACGCCCGCGTCTACCAGAACTGGCGCTGGAACTACAACACCGGCGGCGGCCAGTTGCTCGACTGGATCGGCCACCACGGCGACATCGCCCACTGGGGCCTGGGCTTCGACTGACCGGCCCCTCCGAGGTCGAAGGCCACGGCGAATTCCCCGCGTCCAACGCCGCCTGGAACACCGCAACCAAATACCACATCGAATGCAAATACCGTAAGGAAGTCACCAAGTATCCCAACGACGTCGCACTGACCATCTCCGGCGGCTCACCCGCCATCGGCATGGGCACAAAATGGATCGGCACCGACGGATGGGTCTGGGTGGACCGAGCCGGCATCGACGCATCCAATCCCGCCTGGCTCAAAGGCGACTCACTCCCCGAAGACCTGCGCAAGATCAAACTCTACGAATCCTCCGAGCATCGCCGCAACTTCCTCGACTCCGTCAAGTCCCGCAAACCCACCATCACCCCCGTCGAGACCGCGCACCACTCCACGATCCCCGGCCATCTCGGCCTCATCTCCATGCTCACCGGCCGCAAAATCCACTGGGATGTAGCCCAGGAAAAGATCCTCAACGACCCCGGCGCCAGCGAACTGCTCACGCGCCCCTACCGCTCCCCATGGAAGTTCCCCGCATAAAGAAGAGAGCCCCCCAGTCCCTTAAAATTCGCCGCTAGCGCCTCCGCCTCCCGATCCTCCTCCGCCAAACCGAAAGTCCGGATTGGTTGGTTGCGGGGCTGGCGTTATGGATTGAGGTGTTATCAGGCCGAGTACGGCAGAGCCGACGCTCATCGCGTGTTTGTCCTTCCCCGACAGACGCGCGGCCGTAAAGCCGTGGCGAACTCCGTCCGGGCCCCCGAGCGAGCCAGCGTCGAAGGAACAATGCAACGCCAGTCAGTGCAATACCGAGAAGCATCGGGTCCCAGGTATGCCGCTGCCAGCCGAGGTACGGTTTATTGGTGACAAGGGTGAGGACGGCAGTAATCGCGCCAACCGCGATGATGAAGCGATCCTTCTGGCGAACGCCGCGTGCGAGTATGAGGGGCGGCAGGCACCATATGAGCACCCACGTCGTCCAGTAGAACGGGCCAGCGGGTTCCGAGGTGAAGCGCGTGGGAATTCCCAAATGTGAAAGCAAGCTGAAATCTGAAATTTTGAGGTTGAAGATCAGATAGATACCGAGCCACAGAAACGCCTCAGAGAGCGAGTACGCGTCTTCAAGGTAATCGAAGCGGTGGCGGGAGCGAATGGGCGCTATACAGATCAGTCCGGCTGCATACAACACTGCGATGAAGACATGCTGCGCCGAGTGAGATGGGGTCCAGTAGCCGGGCAGGAAGATGGCGAAGATCATCGCGGCGGGAAATGCGTACCAGAGATTGAAGCGGTACCAGATCCAGAGCGAAGCAATGGCGCCAACGGCGGGAACCACAAACTGAATTTCGCGCGAGGAGTAGGGGACGCCGCTGAAAAAAGCGAGACCCAGTCCTACGCACAGAAAAGCAACCGAACAGACGGCGAGTGCTTCCTCGATCCCGTAGCGATACAGACGAGCCTGGGTTACGGCGACCTCGGCGGCCGCGTAGGAGACAGCAGCGAAGATCAATAAGAATATGCCTGTGGTTTGTTGCGACGGCCGCGAAAGAAAGATCGTGAAGAAGAGCGCGACTGCGGCGGCTACGCCGATCACGGTGAAGAAGAAAAGTACCAGCCTCAAAAAGATGTTGGTGGTGCGCAGGTCGGAGACCGTGTCTTGTTCAAGGCGCTGGTACTGCTCCTTGCTGAGGGCGCCGTCGCCGGTCCACTGCTTCAGGAGTTTGCGGGCACGCAGGGTTTCTTCGCTCGATTCCGTGTAGATTCTCACTCCGGCCTCCCAAAGCGACGCGCGATCTGGACAAGCATCACGATCATTGCGATTGCGGTGAACACGAAGTAGGCCAGGATAAAGGTGCCGTCCGAGGCGTTGCGGAGGAGCATCCAGCTAACACCCACATAGCCGTAGACGGCGGCGTAGGCGACGAAGGCAAACTGCCGGCGCTTCAGGCCCCAGGCGAGGGACGCGGCACATGCGATCAGCAGACCGACAAGCCATAAGCCATGGTCTTCGCGAATCGAAGACCCCGGAAAGGATTGCCCAGAAGAGAACATTGGCAGTGACGTTCAGATACGTAGTAAAAAAATGCGGCTTCAGTTTGAGGCGCTGAAGAATCGCTCCAGCTGCACCGACCACCAGACAGTAAAGCAAGGCATATAGCCGGTATGTCGCGTCCTGATGAGACGGCCAATGCGAGATAGTGAGCCCGAACCATCCGGCGAGTGAGGACAAAGCGAGAGACAGCACGAAGCGATTGTCGAAACGATAGGCAAGGAAGAAGAAGAGGAGGGCCGTGGCCAGGAGATAGAGATCCCACTGTCCGGAAAGGACGTGGAAACGGTTCTCCAGGTAAGCGAGTTCTACGCACCAGACGAGGCTGCCGAGGTAGAGGACATAGTCGAAGATCGGAGTCGGTGCAGCCGTCTCCGCGGCCGACCAGGCGGCCGCGCGGGAAAAGCAATACCAAAAAGAGGCGGTAAGGATGATGGAGAGAATGGTCAGGACGAGTACATCACCGAGTTGCTGCGACCAGGTGGAGATAGTCCAGCCAAGTCCGGCAACGAACGCCAACACACCTGCATAGAGGAGAAGGTTGAGCTCAAGCGAGAGGGAGAAGGGTTCTCCGCGAGAGAGGCTCGCTAAATGAGCCTGCTGCTCAGCCGATATTGCACCTTGCTCCTTCCAGAGCTCCAGACGAGCGAGGATAGTCATAGCGCTTTCATTCTCCGGACGTGGAGCAGCATGTCTGTGCTGAGCATTCGATTCCGATATTACATGTCGGCCCACGAGGGTCCCAGTAGTTACTCGAAAGTCGGGATTTCGAAAACTACAGGTCCTGCAAGCGTCCAATGCGATCGGGTCCACTTAGGCGAAAAACTGGCTAATCGGACAGTTGACCGACTAACGCCGCAACTTCCATCCCGTTATTGCGGACTCTTCTTTTGATTTGATGAATCCGGGATGACGAGACGGTCGGACTTCCAGGTGATGCAATCGCCGGTGGGGTCGGACGTATTGAGGCTCTGGCAGGACTCGACACTGGGGTGCTGTACGTCCTTGCCTCCAAAGGGAACCAGGCTGGGCGGCCCAAGAACGCCGAGGGTTCGGTAATCCCACGAGGTCGCGGTGAGGGTGCCCTGTTTGAAGGTGAAGACGAGCGGAACGGGAAGAGTGGCGTGTTTCGGAGTGTCTCTGGCGAGCTCATAGGTGAGGGTGACGGTATCGCGATCCTTTTTCCAGCGCGCGTGCCAGGTTCGGAGATGTTTGTTGTGCCACTTCTGCTGAATGAGCGCGGTGCCGTCGGCGGCGAAGTCGATCATGACAACGCGATGATCTTGAGAGCTGATGCCTCCGCTGCCTGCGTAGAAGCCCTTGAGATCTTCGGCCTGCGCCGAGAGGACGGCAGCGACACAAAGGGTTAGAGCGGCGATGAGGCGATGTGGAATCCACATAGAAGGATGCTATCGGAAATGAAGCGTTTCTGTGATCGGCTTCGGCTGCTGCAAGAAGTGTCCGGATGGAAATAAGAGACGCGTGTGTATTGATTGGCAGCACGCACTTCTGAAGGGCTTCTGCAATGAACTTCTTGTAAAGTCGGGTTTGCGGCAAGTTCAGTCCCGAAGTTGCCGATAACCCCGGCGGTTGAGACCGCCCTTTTCAAGGAACTTCGTCGTCAAGCTACGCCAAGCCGTATTATCGTCGGTTGACAGCGGACAGCCACTGTCCGAGAAGCCGAATTCGTCCAGGTCCCCAAAAGGCAACCCACATGGTTCGGATTAGTACTCGTAAATCTGTTTGTAGCCGCGAACCTCCGAATCTTTCAACAAAACGTTATTGATGAAGACTCAGCGTTCGCCCTGTGGCGATTTAGGCGAAAAGGATGATGCCAATGTCCACGAACTCAGAAGCACCGGAGGTTACGGTTTCCGGTTGGTGGCAGAGCAAGAACTTCGGCAGCCGGGCCATCGACGCGTTCAAAGCGGGTCTCGCTGCCGTGCTCTGCGTGTGGCTGGGAAATCTCTTCGGGCTATCGCACAGCTACTGGGCCGCGGTTTCGGCCATCGTTGTCATGGGTTCGGACAACACAGTAACATTCGCCTCATGCCGCGACCGCATCATCGGCACTGCCATCGGTGCCTTCCTGGGCTGGGTCACCTTTTACGTCTGGCACGGCCACTACCTGCTCTATGGACTGTCGGTGACGCTCTGCATCTTCGTTTGCAGCATGTTGGCGTATGAGAAAGCCGGACGTCTCGCTGCCGTGGCGCTCTCCATCATCGTCCTGATCAAGATCGACGGCGGCCCCGCCCAGGCCGCGCTGGCGAGATTTCTAGAGGTTAGCTTAGGAATAGTTGTTGCTCTTGCCGTGACGCTGCTAGTGTCTCCGCCGCCTTCCACCAAGACGGAGGTAAAGTCTTCCGCTTAGGGCATCGATGCTGGGCGTCTGAGCCGGTTTCGCCTGGGGAATTTGAATCGGTTCAATCCACTGAGATGGCATGAAGAGGATAGAGGACCGGCAAATGGAAGTAAGGTGACTGACTAATCCACTGCTGCCTTTGCTCCCGAGGACTCTCTATTCTAAGAATATCCGCATGGCCGAATAACCGGCCACGCGGAAGTTGACTTTGAACCTCCCGCAAAGTCGGTTTTTGGCAAGTTCGGTGATGTTTCTGAAACCCCGTTTTGAAGACACAACTGCGATTAGGGCTACACATCCCAACCCTGTTTTACGCAGAACCACGCCAACGCCAGGAATGCAATTATGGCTAGCGCGAACGCAGTCATTGTGACCCAACTCTGAGTCAATGCATCCGAGCCGGTGTTTCTGCTCGGGTGTTTGGGATTGTAGAGAATCTCGAAGTCGTGGCCACATTCCTGAGGAGAGTTCGTCCTATACGTCCCCTTGAAGGTTTGGCCATCGGCTAAGTACGAGAAGGTAACGACGTACCCTGGAGGACAGTAGTCCTCCAAAGACAGGCCCTCCGGCTGTCGCAGCTCGCAGGCTATGATGGTCGCTCTCGCACTGACCCAGTCACCCGGCAGCCGTTCAGTGGAAGAAGCCGTCATGCCGAGTATTCTAACCTCCAGTAAAGTCGCATTTTCGGAAACTCCAGCCATTCCCTCCAAACTGACCCACTACCCGCTGAACAAGATGTTCGCCCTCAAGCCTCCCCCCATGAAACAATATCTTTCGTGCGCCATCCAGGCGGTGTCAGGGGTATAGCGTTTGCTGCGATCGTTGTTTATTGTTCTCTCTCAAAATAGAAATCTGCGTTCGTTCTCAGAGCGGTCCTTAACTCGTCAAGGCTTTTCGATTCGATAAAGCTTATCTGTGATTTGTGTCGCGAGGGCGGGGAAGGTTTGATTGACGGTCTGACCCCTGTAGTGTCTTTGAGCTGGAAGGTAACCGCGGGCGATCACTTTGTGAGAGTCGCTTGTTCATTACCCACTCGATGCCATCATCAATGATGTCGCCATGATACGGGACGTCGTTCGGAATCCGGCTGTGGCGCTTCCTTCAGAGACAGGAGCGCCACTATTGTTCGCCACGTCGCCGATGTTGTGGTCCCAGATTTCAATGACGAAGGACAGCTGCTGTTGAGCCTCGGCCTCTGCGTCCTTTCGGTGTTTGCGCAGGATTGGAATAACCTGGATCGGTGTACCATCAGCAAGTTTTCGGGCGGCAAGTTCCTTTGCCAGCATTTTCGCGTCGTAGCCTCCTCCTCCCCATGGCTCTCCGCTGCTGTACCTGCCGAGGGCTGCACGACGCATAGGTGCAGAGGAGCGTGTTGGGCTGCAAGGTTGATCGTAGGGAGAAGGACGATGCCGAGGATGGCCTGGCGGATGGTCAAGGAGCCTTCTCACGAGTCTGAAGCTAGGTGCCACTTTAGCTTTGGACTGCGCTGGTTGCAATGACCTTGTGGGTGGAGAAGGGGATTTCCCCATCATGAGACAGCGCTGAGACGCGTCGTGCTCGAAAAGTCCGGTTTTCGGAAACTCCAGCCATTCCCTCCAAAACTGACCCACTACCCGCTGAACAAGATGTTCGCCCTCAAGCCTCCCCCCATGAAACAATATCTTTCGTGCGCCATCCAGGCGGTGTCAGGGGTATAGCGTTTGCGATCGTTCTTCATTGCTCTCTCTCAAAATAGAAATCTGCGTTCATTCTCAGAGCGGTCCTCCGTCGGACGAAAGATGTCCGGCCGTTTCGTCGCCGGCATGTCGGTCGACGATGTTCTAGCCGCCTGCACCCGCGTCAACCAGGAAAACATCGCCGCCACACTCGACTCGCTCGGCGAGAGCGTCACCACCGAAGCCGAAGCCCAAAAATCCGCCGACATCTACCACCAACTCCTCGACGCCATCCCAGCGCGCAAACTCAACGCCAACGTCAGCGTCAAACTCTCGCAGGTCGGCATGGACTTCGACCCCGCCCTCGCCGAGCGCATCGTCGGCGAGATGGTCGCCCACGCCGCCCAGGCAAACTCCTTCGTCCGCATCGACATGGAAGGCTCCCCCTACACCGAGGCCACCATCGCCATCACCGAGCGTCTTCACGCGAAATACCCCGGCGCAGTCGGCACCGTCCTCCAGGCCTATCTCTTCCGCACCGAAGCCGACACCGAGCGCCTCTTGGAGCAGGGAATTCGCATTCGCCTCTGCAAGGGAGCCTATAAGGAGAGCCCCGCCGTAGCCTTCCCCGCCAAGGCCGACGTCGACGCAAACTACGTCAAGCTGATGAAGCGCATGGTCACCTACGCAAATCCCCAAACCGGCAAAGGCGTCTTCTGCGGCATCGCCACCCACGACGAGGCCATCGTCGAACAAGATGCGCGACTTCGTCAACGACAACAAGATCGACATGCACGCCTTCGAATTCCAAATGCTCTACGGCGTCCGCCGCGACCTCCAGCGCCGCCTCGCCGCCGAGGGTTACGGCGTCCGCGTCTACATCCCCTTCGGCCCCGAGTGGTACCCCTACTTCATGCGCCGCCTGGCCGAACGCCCCGCCAACGTCCTCTTCCTTGCCAAAAACTTCTTCAAGAACTAAAGACCCGTGTATCGGTGTTACCCAGCCAAGGCGTACACACGCCATAAATAACGTTGCCCTGGCGCTAACGAGGACATAGTCTCACGCTTCTCTTTGAATTAGGAGAGTCGCGTGCAATATTTGCTTAGAGGCTCTAAACATGAAATCGTTTATCGCGATCTTCTACAAGGCACTCTCGATCTTGCCGACCGCACCGCTGGTTTTGCTGTTTGTTTTCCCTTCGGCCGGCTTCGCTCAGGCTGCTGCGAAACCGCTAGATCCGATTGACGGCATTATCGATGCGTTCAAAACGCACGATGTCGTCGCGCTCGGCGAAGGCGATCATGGCAATGAGCAGGGCGCGGCGTTCCGCGCGAAGCTCTATCGCGACCCTCGCTTTCAGGCTGTCGTCAACGACATTGTCGTCGAAAGCGGCAACGGGCGCTATCAGGCGATGATGGATCGCTACATCGCCGGCGAGACCGTTCCCGAGAAGGAACTTCGCATGGCGTGGCTGGAGACGACGCAGCCCAACGATGTCTGGGACCGCGATATCTACGCCGACATGTTCCGCACCATCCGCGAGATCAACCAGAAACTGCCCAAGGCGAAACAACTCCGTGTGCTGCTGGGCGACACGCCCTATCCGTCCGATCCCGCCAACCCGGGGGCCCGGAAGGGGCGCAGCGACACTTTTCCTGCCGAGCTGATCGAGCGCGAAGTGATCGCGAAGAAGCGCAAGGCACTGATCGTGTATGGCGAGATGCATTTTCTGCGCAGGATCCCGCCGCCGATGCCTAACCAACCTGCCGGAACAATTGTCGGCCTGCTTGAAACGGCAGGTGTAAAGGTCTTCTCAGTTTGGACTTTCACAGCGCTCGGAGCGGATCTTTCCACCCTGCAACCCGACATCACGACCTGGAAGAAGCCGAGCCTTACGCTGATCAAAAACACACCGCTCGGGACGGCGCCTTTCACCTTCTACCTCCCGAAGGACTCGGACATGACGATGCGCCCTGGCCCGAACGGGCCAATCATGGTCGACCTGGGCGAGGCGATCGGCGGAGTAATGCAGGAACAGTTCGACGCGGTGCTCTATCTCGGCCCGAAAAGCGAGATCACCTACGCCGGGCTGTCCAAATCCCTATGCGCTGACCCCGAATACGTCGAGATGCGCGCCGCTCGCTTGTCTGCGATGCGGTGGCCAGGGGCACCCACCACAGACCCTTCTCCCGCCGACGAGTTTCGCCAGGCCTGCAAGGCGGTGGTGGAGGGGTCGAGCAATGCGAAGGAGTAAAGGATTTCTTGGGCGGGTGGCCCACATCTGAAATCTGGGTGCCCCATCTTCGGCGCGGTCTCATCGCGACTAAGGTGGGCCATCGTGCGAAGCACGATCCTCTCTCTCTCGCCAAAACTCCCACACGCCGAAGCCGGTTATTTACGCACCCACCTCTAAGCCCATCTTTCCCATTTCGGGAACACCCAAAAAATAAACTTCAAAAAAGTGGCGTGTTTTTCGCCGCCGAAAAGCCACCACAAATCCACCACGTTCACCACGCATCCACCACGATTTCACCATCAAAACACCATCACAAAACACGCACTTTTTCCCCAACCCCCTTCAAAAACGCCCGCAAATCCGCAGATTCCCGCCATCCCACCAGCGCAATTTTTTTTCTGCAAATTACCGCAAAGCATCCTGCGTCGGAACCGGCTCCGCAAGCATCTTCTCGACCAGCTCCGTAACATCCTTCACCAGAGCCTCATGCGCCGGAGGATTCGCCGGCCCCGCAAACCCCGCATGAATCTCCCGAACCCGCCCATCCCGCCCAAGAAAGAACGAAGTAGGCCAGCAATTCAAGTTCACCGCCTGCGGAATCTTCTCATTCAACTGCTCCGTCTCTCCCGCCAGCAAAACCGTGTAAGTCAAGCCATACCGTGAGATAAACGCCCTCAACCGCGTCGGATCCTTCAACTGATCCGCCTCCTCAAACGACAAACTCACAATCTCCAATCCCCGCCCATGAAACTGCTTATAAAGGCTCTCCAGAAACGGCGCCTCATCATGGCAATTCGGGCACCACGACCCGCCAATCGCAACAATTACAACCTTCCCATCAAACTGCGGATCCGTATCCGAAACCACCTTGCCATTCAAGTCCGGAAAGCTGAACTTGAACCTCGCCGAAGGATCCTTCACCGTAGTCTGCTCAGTAGGATCCGTAGGCCCCACAAGCTTCGCCGCCCGCGCCTGCGCGGGTCTTCGCGCAACCAGATTTTGCTGATCATTCACATCCGCCCGCAAAAGATTCGACACCAGCAAAGTCCCATCCGCCTGCGGAGTCAGCGTGTAAAGCGCCGGCCCAGCCGCAGTGAAATGACTGATTCGATAGCTGCTGTCCAGTCCACGAACCATACAGAGAACCAGTATCCCCATCGATGCGTTGAATCACCGCTTTCACCGCTCCCGGCGCCTTCGCGGGCTCTACACGAAGCTGCCACGCAGACTCGCCCTTCGCCGATTTCACCGCAATCTCCCACTCCCCTTGAACATCCTGAGCAGGCGATCCCGCGGCTCTTCGCATGTGCTCCTAGCGGTGTCAGCTCTACTGGATAACGCGTCGCAGCAGTACCAAATGTCCCCGTCAAATGGCCGTTCGCAAGCTTCGCATCCAGTGTCCGCGCGTAGTAGTTGAACGTCAACACAAGGTGATCGCCAGTCAATGTGGCACTTGAAGCTGGGCTGCTCTCCGGGCCATTGATCAACGCAGCGTGAAGATCGCTGCCATTCCCCGTAATCTCGAGATGAATAGGAACCTGTTGTCCATGAACCGTGGCGTTCCCCTCCCAGGTGCCGACGGCAATCGCCGGGCTTTGAGCAATGGCAGATGTGACGAGCAGAAAAAGGCTTACAAAGAGCTTCATACATGGGCTCGATTCTTTTGTGATTGTGCGTTTGAGACTGGAGCGAGAACCGCTGATTAGCGGGATTGACGCGCTTCTGCGTGAGCCAGCGGGGAGCGGCGACAACAACAGAAGATGTGCGAAGTACGCATGAATCTAGGTTAGGCCCGTTGGCAGCAAGCGGTCAAGAGAAGCCCATTGTTCGCCTAAAGTTGTATAGCCAGAAGGCTTGCTTCACGGCACACTACGTCCACTAGGAAAGAAGAAGACCGTTCGGAAGATTCATCGGACTGCCGGAACTTAGCGATCACTTCGCCGCACCTCTGATTGGCTTGATCGTATTCGTCCAGAAAGATCCTCTGATGCTGGGCCATAAAGCAAGCGGTGTCCTTCTCTCCTAGCCCTACCTCCTCCCCGCAATAAAAAATAGCCGCCTTCGGGCGGCTACTTCTCTTTTATAGCAAATCCTTATTTGCCGACTGAAGGACCGTCGTTCGGGTGCTGAACCGGAAGATATGGCTCAACCGCGAGAAGATTGGAGAGAGTGTTGCGCTCTTGCTCGGAGAATTGGCTGCGAAAACGGTCTTGGTTCATCAGAGCCTGGCGCTGCGGTTGGGGCATCTCACGGAGATCGCGAAAGGCGCGAGCGACGAGGCGCCGACGATCCTCGGGAAGGCCGCGGTACTGTTCCAGAGCGCCGCGAACCTGTTGCCTCTGCGGCGGAGTGAGATGTTCCATGTCCTCCGTGCGGCCAGGATTCGCTGGCGCTGATCGGGCGTCATGTTGTTCAGCTGCGTGAGACGGTCGCGCATGCGCTGCTGCGTCTGCGGTGGAAGATCGCGAAAACCTGGCTCATTCTCTAGAGCCTTCTGCTGGTCTGCCAGCGGAAGATTGCTGTGACGATCCATCCACTGCGCCAGATGCTCCTGATTCTGCTTCGGAGCCGCCTGATGAGGCGCAGCCATCGGCTGGCGCGTCGCCGCCTGGCCTGCTCGATGCATAGAGGCAGGTTGGGCCGCAACCATCGACGCGCTGGCCGGAACGAGAAATAACACGGCAGCGAGAGTTGGTTGGAGGATGCGCCGCAAATGGACTAAAGATGTCATGAAAGTTGTGCTTGAAGAGTTGCGTCGTTGCGAAAGAGGATAAAACCTGTTCTATTACAGCAGCTTACTGTGCTTAGCCCCCCTTTCGAACTACAATTTTGGCCTGTTTCACATATTTCCCTGAAATCTAGCTGCTCGGAGGTGCGGCTGCGTCATCCGCCGATCCATCCTCCTGCAACAGCTGATCCATAGTTTGTAAAGCCTGATCGTTCTTGTCTAAAATCTGCAAGTCCTGAACCGCCGCAGAGATATGCGGGCTTGGATGAGAAAAACCAGAGAGATCCGCGAACGTTCCTCCTCCAACCACAAGGATCAGCGCTAGAGCGCCAGCGATCGCCGGACGGAACTGCCGCCCGGTATTGAACAGTAACCGGGCCTTCAATCGCTCAAACCAACCTGCCGGCTCCATCGCCTGCTCTTCGCGCAGACGCACGGCCAGTTTCTGATCAAAGTACGGCGACGGCTCTGGCGCCTCCCAGGCGTCGAGCAGTGCAAACGTCGCTTCCAGCGACTTGAACTCTTTCTTGCAGTCGGTGCACGACTCAATATGGCTTCGCGCGGCCGCACTTGAGGGCGCGCTGGGATCAAGCAGCAGATCGAGGAAAACGGATTGGCAGTCTTTGCAGATCATTGTGACCCTTTCCAACTTCTTTACTTAGGACGCGTCTCATAAACTTTGCGCGTTAACTTCAGTCGGTCTAAATAAAGTCCTTCAACTTTTCGCGCAGCGTTTGATATGCGCGGAACAGCAGTGATTTTGTGGCGGATTCGCTCAACTTCAGCACGTCACCGATTTGTTTATAGTCCATGCCTTCATATTTGTGCATCAATACAGCCATACGTTGACGTTCTGGAAGAGCCATAACGTGCTCGCGAATAGCGTTGAGCCGTTCTCGACGCAGTAAATTCGCTTCAGCGCCCATGGTTGTATCCGCCACATCTGGCGTCGTTCCCGTCTCCGCGTCCGTCTCATCCAGATAGACGGTGGAGGCAGACCGCTCGTGACGCGTATCGCGGGCATAATTTACGCCGAGATTCGTGGCGATTCGGTACAGCCACGTACTGAATCGGGCTTCTGCCCGGTAGGTTTCACGTGACCGGTAGACCCGTAGAAAAACCTCTTGCGCCAGTTCCTCAGCCACGGCCTGATTCCGAACCATCCGATACATGAAATGGATGATCGGCTTGCGATATTTCTGGATCAAAAAATCAAAGCCAGCCATGTTGCCGGAGCGAAGCTCCAACATGATGGCGGCGTCATCCATCTGTCCGAACTCGCCGGCTGCATGATGGTTTTCGGCAGCCTGCAGATTCTCAAGGAGTCGCGGGTTGATCGCCAAAGTAGCCATATCATCCATAACCCCATCTTCGGCCTCGGGTTGCGCTTTTTCGTCGATTTCCGACGGAATCTCTCCGTCATCGGCGAAATCGGGGTTTTGGGGGTCAGTCTTCGGGTCAGGATTGGTTCCAGGACGACCGGGATTGGAAGGGGGTGCGGACATCCTGCTCTCCTGATTGTAACGCGGGGAAACACCTCTTCCAAGGCGTCATCAACTACTTGCGAACCATCCTGGGCTCACCAAAGGCTGTACTTCCAAGAGGTTTGATGTGCCGACTACGGAGGTGCTATCCTTGACCTACCTTATCAAGGAGAGGCCCATCCCGGGCGGCTCCAGGGGCGCATAACTCAGCGGTAGAGTGCCACCTTCACACGGTGGAAGTCGTAGGTTCGAATCCTGCTGTGCCCACCATAAAATCAATAACTTATAAGACGCGGCATCTTGAGTTGGTGCTTTTTGTTGCCAAAGTTTTGAGGGCTGCACCAACTGTGCCGGTTTTTTCCGTCGCAAACCTACATGATCCGCTCCGGAGTTTTCGTCCCGGCGAGTAGCGGTGGGCATCGCATAAACGTTTCCACCATCCACTGCACGCTCTCTGGAAGCTCCTGCATGTACTCGTTCGCGGTGGTGTCCGCTCGTGAGTGCCGCAAGCGCGATTGAATGGAAGTTCAGCTTCGGGATGCCTAAAGAATCCGCGAGAGGCCTTAGGGCCCTTCTGCGATAGTTGGACAGCCATCCGATGCTTGAGGGCTGGATAAGGTGCCAAGCCTTGGATTCTTCCTGGAGCGAGACCGTTGTGCACGATCGCGAAGATCTGTCGGTCCTCGGTTGTCTTGTGTCCGCACCACGCCAACCCCGTACGCTCCAATTCCATTTCCTTTACAATCCCGTTCATCGAACGCAATACTGCCTATCCTTCCGAGAGTTATTTCCTCACCCATTGGAGTTCTCCGCATGGCCGCTGCATGCCGTCTCATCGTTGCCTCTCTTTCGTTAGCCTTCGCTGTTCCGCTCGGCGCCCAGCAATATCCCCCAGAGATGCTTTCCGGTCTCCATTGGCGCGACGTCGGTCCCATGCGCGGTGGGCGCACCTACGGCGTCTCCGGCAACGTTGCACAACCCGATACCTTCTACATGGGTTCCGTCGGCGGCGGTCTCTGGAAGACTGAAAACGCAGGCCGTACCTGGTTTCCCATCGCCGATGACCCAACGACCGGCATCCCCATCGGCTCCATTGGAGCGGTCGCAGTCGCACCCTCCGATCCCAACATCATCTACGTCGGCACCGGCGAACCCGACATCCGCAGCCAGCACTCCTATGGCATCGGCGTCTTCAAATCCACAGACGCCGGAAAGACCTGGCATCACGTCGGTCTTACCGAAACCCGTCAGATCGGCAAGATCGTCGTCGACCCGGCAGACCCCAACCGCGTCTACGTAGCCGCTCTCGGCCACGTCTACAAGGCGAACCCCGAGCGGGGCGTCTACCGCTCGCTCGACGGCGGCAAGACCTGGAAGAAAGTTCTCGCTCACGCAAAGGACCCCGAAGACGTTGGCGCAGTTGACCTCGCACTCGACCTCGCAGCACCCGAACGTAATCTATGCGTCGCTCTGGGCCACACGCCGTCCACCATGGTCGGTCTACGCTCCATCGAATTTGCCTGGAGGTGGCCTCTATAAATCCACCGATGGCGGTGACACCTGGCACCAGCTCAGCGGCGGTCTGCCTACGGATGACTTTGTCGGCAAGATTGGCATCGCCGTTGCCCCCAGCAATTCAAATCGCCTTTACGCAGTTGTCGACGACCTCGGCACCGCAGTCGCTCGTCCTATCCGCGGTGGTGGCTCTAATACTGACGCGCCTAAATCCTCCGGCGGCATCTATCTCTCCGACGACGCCGGCGTTACCTGGCGTCTCGTCAACAGCGAGCAGCGCTTGTGGGGCCGTGGCTGGTACTTCGGCCAGATCACCGTTGATCCAGCGAATCCCGACCGTGTCTACGACATCAACACAGCCACTTACATGAGCCTCGACGCCGGCAAGACTTGGGTTCCCGTCAAGGGCGCGCCCGGCGGCGACGACTACCATCAGCTCTGGATCAACCCCAAAGATGGCAACCGCATGGTCCTCTCCAGCGATCAGGGCACGGTCGTCTCCGTCGACGGCGCAAAGACCTGGAGCACCTGGTACAACCAACCCACCGCGCAGATCTACCACGTCGCCGCCGACAACCGTTTCCCTTACTGGCTCTACGGCGCACAGCAGGACTCCGGTGGAGTAGGCGTCAGCACCTGGTCACGCATGGGAACCCTTAGCTTCCGCAACTGGGAACCCACTTGCCTCGCCGGCGAAAGCAACACCGTCGTTCCCGATCCCAAAGACGGCAATCTCCTCTACGGATCCGGCGATCAGCGCTGCGACCAGGCATTCAATCTGTCATCACCCACCGGCGGCGAGCTTCCTCCGCCGGACTCGAACGACCCCAACCGCAAAACGTGGACACTTCCTCAGGTCTTTTCTCTAGCCGACGAAGCTCTCTATTACTCCAACCAGTTCGTTTTTAGGACACGCGATCGCGGACGCACCTGGCAGAAAATCAGCCCCGATCTCGCCCGCCTTCACCCCGAAGTCCCGAAGACCCTCGACCCAATCACCGCCAAGGACATCGACCAACCCATGACGGACCGATTCGGCGTCGTCTACTCCATCGGTCCGTCGCCCATCGACGCGAGGACTGTCTGGGTGGGCACCGACGACGGCCTCATCCACGTCACTCGAGACGACGGTGCGAACTGGAAAGACGTGACCCCACCCGCGATGACCGCGTGGAGCAAGGTCTCCCAGATCGAAGCAGGGCACTTCGACGCCGAAACCGCTTACGCCTCTGTCGACCGTCACCGCATCGCCGACAACCATCCTTATATCTATCGCACACACGACGGCGGCAAGACGTGGCAGAACGTCGTCAAGGGCATCCCTGATGGAGCCTTCGTCAACTCCGTCAAAGAAGACACCAAACAGAAAGGGCTTGCTCTACGCTGCGACGGAGCTGCGCGCCTACGTCTCCTTCGATGACGGAAATCAGTGGCAGCCGCTCCAACTCAACATGCCCGTCACCTCTGTCCGCGACATCGTCGTCCACGGAGACGATCTCGCCGTAGCCACCTACGGCCGTGGCTTCTGGGTTCTCGACCAAATGACCCCACTTCGCGAGCTCGCCGCAAAAGGAAAGGAAATCGAATCAGCGAAGGCTTACCTCTTTGCACCCGGTGAAACCTGGGCGATTCATAACGGCGGTCAAAATGGAACGCCGCTCCCGCATGAAGAACCGCAAGAAGTAAATCCTCCGGCAGGCGTTCTCGCATACTACTGGCTCAAATCAGCCCCTGCCGGCCCACTCAAAATTGAACTGATTGATGCTGCTGGAAAAGTTGCCGTCTGCCAGGCAAGTGACACGCCGGTCAAACCTGTTGACACCGAAACCATCAACGTCCAGGCGATTTGGGAGCAGCCTGCGCAGCCGCCGTCAGCCGCAGCCGGCATGCATCGAATCGCCCTCAATGTAGCGCCGCAGCGAGGTTTCGGCGGCGGAGGACGCCGCGGAGCGGCACCTCCACTACCCGTAGACGCGTGCCATCCCGCCGTATCGCCAGCACCCGAACCGGAGGCAGGCACCCAACGCCGCGGGAGGGAAGTAACCTCTCTGCAGGCCGGGGAATACACCGTCAAGTTATCGGTAGACGGCCAGACCTACACACAACGAGTCACCATTAAACCTGACCCGCGCAACCTGAAGAACGGGGCCGACGCGGTGCCCGATGACGATGACGACAACATATAACTTGCGTTACGAATCCAGATTCGAAAAGCTCTGCGGATTAGTTAGAGTATGGGAGTGGATATGCCCGGTACTCTAATGCCCAGTCGAACTGATTCGCCCTAGATTTTGCCCGTACTACTTTCTTCAGTCGAAGGCTCACATGAACACCTTTCGTTCGCCAAGCTGAATGGAGGTGTTATTGACAGGGCAACTCCCACTCCCACTCCCACTCCCACTCAATGAGGGCGAGTTCCTTTGGCTGTCATTAATATCAAAGTTTATTGAGAGTACGAAATGACGAAGCGACTGATGGCGATACACCATCAAATGGTCGGGCAGGCTCGTATTTTTCTTCAAAACCAGGAGCTAGAACTATGGATGCCGACTGGAGGGTGCGCTTCGACCTGTACGCCTAAAAGGAGGATGTGAAGTGCGCAAGATGATGGTGGACAAGAGAGAGTGCTGAGGAGTCATCATGACCGAACCTATTAATTTTCGAAATGTGAGAATACCGATTCATCACGGGGTCGGCGAGATGCCCGTACTCGGGTTTGGGACGCTTATCCCCGATCCAGCACTGACCAGAAGCGCCACCAGAGATGCACTCGAATCGGGATTTCGGCACTTCGACTGCGCGGAGCGATACCGGAACGAGCGTGAAGTAGGCGAGGCGTTACAGGAAGGGCTTGCCGCTGCGGGGATCGCACGCGAGGACATCTTCGTCACAACAAAAGTGTGGAATACCAACCATCGCCCTGAACGGGTGGAACCAGCCTTCAATTCGAGTCTGGATAGACTCAAACTCAGCTATCTGGATCTTTATCTCATTCATACCCCGTTTGCGTTTCAACCGGGAAATGAGCACGATCCGCGGGATCAAAACGGTAATGTTATCTACGATAAGGAAGTGACTTTGCACGACACTTGGAGAGCGATGGAGAGTCTTGTGGACCGCGGCAGATGCCGGGCAATCGGCCTGTCCGACGTCAGTTTGAACGAATTGTTGCCTATCTACGAATCGGCAAGAATCAAGCCAGCCGCGGTGCAAGTCGAGTCGCATCCGTATCTTCCAGAAACAGAGCTTTTGGAATTTTGCAAGGAGAAGGGTATTGTGTTCTTGGCCTTCGCTCCATTGGGTCATGGACTGAGACCAGGGCTGCTCGAAGATCCAATCATTTCGGCAATTGCGGCGCAAGTCGGTAGGACGACGGCACAGGTGCTGCTGGCTTGGGCTGCGCAGCGCGGCACGGCTTTGCTGACCACACCTAAAACTGCGGCCCGTGCGAGAGAGAATTTCGATATCTCTTCGCTGCCTGGAGACGCGTTTGACGAAATCAACCGCATTCAGACTAGGCAGAGGCTCAATGAAGTAGTGAAGACTGGTGTCCCGGGTTTCATAGCAAGAGGTAATTGAACTTGAAAACCAAACGACTGGAGCGATCCATGCAAGAGGACCAAATTCGTGAAGCCCTGAACGCACATTGGCACGCATCGGCAGCCGGCGATGCAAACGCGGAACATGATATTTACGATGACAATGCAATTTGCGACTATCCCCAGTCAGGCGAACGAATCTTCGGGCGCACCAATTTGCAAGCCTTGCGGAGTCATCACCCTGGCAAACCGTCAGGCTTCGACGTCAAGCGAATTCTCGGAAAAGATGATCTCTGGATCACGGAATACACGATCACTTACCAGGGGCGACCTGCATACACAGTGAGCATTATGGAGTTCCGCGACGGAAAGGTCGTGCACGAGACGCAGTATTTCGCGGATCCCTTCGAGGCACCGGCTTGGCGGAGCCAATGGGTGGAGCGGATCGCATGATCCGAATTGAGATGCGATTAGTGCCGACAAGTCGGCTTCTCGTCAATTGAAGTTGCTGACGAGAAGCGCTCATCTCGATTCCGACCACCTCTGATCCCGCCACACTGAACAAGATCCCGCCGTTCTCCCCGAGATCGTCAGCGACGCAAACGGCGAGCTGCTCTCGATTGTTCCATCGGTCGCCACAGTGTAGTTCACGAAGTCGACCTCGTCACTCTGTCATGTAAATCCGACAAGAAAAAAGATTGTTTCATAAGGACCATGATTGTCGAGCCTTTTGTAAAAATCTGAATTCGCGGACCGGAAGAATTTCGCAATACTCACGGTTGGCCGAGTGCTTGACTCTAATCGGTCCGCGTCCAGGGGATGTCGCGCGACGGAACGCAGAGGAATAATTCGATTGGAGTCGAAGAAGCAATTATTGTTCTAAGCTGCACTTGTGTTCAAGTAGCGAACTACGCGAAGCCTCGACGCCATATTTACCAATTGCGCAAAGGAGTCTGCTTTCATCTTCCGCATGACATTGCCCCGATGTGCCTTGACCGTGATTTCGCTAATGCCCAGTTCTGCTCCAACCTGCTTGTTCAGTAAACCCGAGACCACCAAGGTCATGACCTGTTGTTCCCGTGGAGAGAGCAAGCCGTAGCAGTTCCGAAGGTTACGCATTTCCACTCCCCGATCGAGAGCGGCACGGCTTCGCATGAGGCTTTGACCAATTGCAGCCAGTAACGACTGATCCCCGAATGGCTTAACGAGAAAGTCAACGGCCCCAGCTTTCATGGCCTGCACAGTAGTGGGAATATCACCGTGGTCCGCTATGACGATGATAGGGGTATCTGCGTATTCTTTGGCAATTCTCTTTTGAACTTCGAGGCTGTTCGAATCTGTAGAATAAAAGGCGAGGATTAGGCAGCTAGGAACGGCTGAGCGCGGTTGGGCGAGAAATTCACCAACCGAATCGAAGATTTCGGGCTGCCAGCACTGGGAGCGAATCAACGATCCCAACGACTGTCGAATATGAATGTCTTCGTCAACTACGAAAACCGTGGGAGCGGTATGTGAATCGGCTATTGAGTGCACGAGGTGGCTATATCCGTGTATTGGAATAGGTGTACTGCTCGTAGGAATCGCGATTGCTGCGGCTGAACTCATCTTCCTTCTCCTTAGAACGAGCTGTATGAAATGATGTCTTTGGCGACCGACCGCACGGATCGCCACGGAGCGGGACCGATCAAGAGGCTTCTAGTATTCCTTGTGCGGCATAGAATCCCGGACATCACTGTTGGCATGCATCGGCTCAACACAAGAATGAACTGGATCGGGTTTTCGCGCGACACCAGTTGTGATAGCGTCTGCACTGTAGATTTCAATAGTCGGCGAGGTGGTTCATTTGGCTTGAAACAGGTCGGCGCATACAATTTCAACTGTCTCCGTAGCTCTCCGAATAGACGGAATGGCCATGGCCGCTGGCACGATTCGCATCCTCTGCGTAGAAGACCACCCGGTCTATCGCGAAGGGCTGAGAACGATCATCTCGTGCGAGCCGGATATGCTCTTGGTGGGATACGCGGGCAATTCAGCGCAGGCCACCGCGGAGTTTCGCCGTCATCGGCCGGACATCACTTTAATGGATTTCCGACTCCCTAGAACTGATGGTACTGATGTTCTAATTACTGTCCGTTCCCGCAGGCTCGATTGATCAAGCGGACAACCTCCGACGACGATGCCGATATAGCGGCCAATGCGGGCGGGAGCCTCCGGCTACATACTAAAAAGCATGCCTATGGAGCAATCGCTGGGCGCGATCCGGTTTCCACGCTGGACAGAAACATGTGCCACATGAGGTGGCAGCTCGCTTGGCCGAACCTATGTGTGATGGTGATCTTCCCGCCCGTGAGTCTGGAGATTCTCCGGCTCATTCGTGACGGTTATCTCAACAAGCAGATTGCGGTCAGCTTTCCATATCGGAGAACGCAGTTAATTTTCATATAAAGAATTTGATGAGCAGACTCCAGGCCAACGACCGGACGCATGCAGTAACCATCGGGTTGTGACGGGGACTACTACACATTTGATATCAGCCCTGCCGACAAATGTAGGCAAATAATGGGAGTCTGGCTCTCCGACGAGCTAGGCTACGCCGCGTATCCGAGAATGGCACTCTTTCCGAGTCAAAATTCAAAGTGCGCCCAAACTGTCCAAGGGCGCAGTTTGGAACGGCGTGGGACCTGATGTGCAGTTCACTGTCGCGGCTGCCTGGTACCGGACCATCTGGTTCTACGCGGTCTGCGCCGCTACCGTTTTAGTCACAACGTGGGCGCTCTATCAGTTACGTGTGCGATAGGTTGCTTATGTCAGCAAGCTTCGACGAACGCTTGTCAGAACGTACCCGGATCGCTCGAGATTTGCACGGCGCCCTATTCCTGAAGAGCCTCAAAGCAGCTGGACACAGCGGTTTCGGTTCTTAGGCGATAGCGACCAGTAGTCGTCGACGAACCCAGCCGTGTACGCGCCCGATAAAGCCTCGATTTAGCTGCGGACTCAGAGATCTTGAGCCTGTATGCAACTTCTTTCACAGAGCAGTTTTCTGTCATGCGGGTTTCAACGGCCTGCTGCAGGCTCGTAGGTAGTTTTTGGATCGCATGCAAAAGTCTTGCGCATCTCTGGTGCTGGTCATACGTTTGCTCAGGATCTGGAGCCAAGTCGATGACCTCCCTGAGCGCCCCCTCTTCTTCCTGTTGGAACGCTGGATTGTGTGAGGTCTCCGGGTGGCAGCGACGCTTGCGCAGCATTCCCAATGCAGAATTAATGGCAATGCGAGTCACCCAGGAATAGAAGCTTGACCGGCCTTCAAACCTCTCAAGAGAGAGAAAGGCGCGAAAGAAGGAATCCTGCAGTGCGTCCTCGGCATCTTGCCTATTCTTTGTAATGTTGAAAACAGTTCTGTAGACTCGCTGCGAGTAAAGATTCCAGAGTTCGTTGAACGCGGACCGGCAACCTGAGCGCGCAGCAACAACCAGATGCTGATCATCCAGCGGCGCAGCTTCGCCACCCGGCCTTCTCGCGTTTTTGTTCGATGTAGAGGGGATTGCTGCGAGAGATCTGTATTCACCTGAGAGACCCATTGTTTCCTCCATTCAATCGAAGTACTTCGGATTTAACGTCTTCCCTTGCCGCGTTCGCGATTCCAGTTAAAATCGCTCTAGCCATAGCTGGAGACATCGAATACCAGCGTCTCCAAGCAAAACTTTCGCGTCGCTTACCCGGGAAAGACTCGCACTCCATCCCGCCCAGACTTATAGCAACTCCACGCCGGGGTGATTGGGTCGCTGGCTAGACTGCGGCTAAGTGTTCCGCTGGTTGTACGCTTCGGACTTAATCGCAGTTTGGGAGCGGCTAGATTGACGCTCTCGAGGGTAATGAGTATGACACGCCAATAGACGGCCAATCGTCGGGCCAGGCGAATCTGCGCAGTTTTTGCAATTGTGACCATCGTTACCGGAAATCTCCTTCTTATTTAAACCTGGTTGATTCAAGCCAAATGACATTCACCGCTTGTGATTTATTCATTCAGCCAGAACATAATCGGTACCGCAATTGGACGATGGTATCGGCTATACTTACGTATCAGTTCCCGTTTCGACGTCAACGCGCGACTAGAGCACCGATACCATCGTCTAATTGTTCCTTCCCGCTTCGTTCTGCTTTGATAACGGCGTAGCGGTGCAGATTCAGTCGAGGTTTCCGCCTCGAAAGCAAAGGGGACCAACATGAAAATTTTGATGGTGCTTGCTTCGCTCGATCAACTCGGAAATACTGGGGCCCCTACTTTGTTTCAGAGACGCACACGCGCACACCTATGACACTCGCATCACCGAGGGGCTGACAAGCACAGGTAGGAATGTGTTTCATCAATCCTCTTGATGTCGCAGACGAAATACCATTCGATGTTCGCTATGGGCTTCCGATACCATTAAGCTGACGCCAGCCGGTTATTCTCGCCACCGTGGCAGAGGCAAAGAAACCCTCTGCCTCCAGCCCGATCTGCCTTGATGCCATACGAGTTCTGCTGTATCGCACCCTACGGCCCTTATTCGTAGCAATCTATCGTGACTGGCGGCAAGTCCTTTTAGTAGTGAACGCTAGTCTGAACTGAATGTCGCGAGCCGAGGGTCCGCTCTGGGCGGAGCATCGCGGCCATTCTTATCAAGTCCGCAAAAGAATTAGCATTCATCTTTTGCATCACCTGGCCTCTATGCGCCTTTACTGTGATCTCGCTAATACCGAGTTCTGCACCGACTTGTTTGTTCAACAAGCCCGAGGTTACCAAGGCCATGACCTGCCGCTCGCGGTGGCTGAGTCGTGCATAGGAGTCACGCAGTGCCTGTACTCTTGCCTCGCGATGAAGTTCAATGCGACTGCGTCTAATTCCCTCCTCAATGGCCCCAAGCAAAATGTCATCGCCGAACGGCTTAATGAGAAATTCGATGGCTCCAGCCTTCATAGCTCGGACCGATGTGTAAACATCAGGGAGGCCCGTGATAAATATTATCGACATGTTGGGGCGATCGAGAGATACACGCCTTTGCAGATCGAGACTGTTGAGGTCTGGAAGGGAAGCGCTGAGCACTAAGCAGCTTGGAACGGAAGGCCATGGCCTAATAAGGAATTCCTGAGCTGAGGCGAATGTTTCGGTCTGCCTGCCGCCGTAGGAAATTAGAGACTTGAGCGATTCGCGGACGGAATTGTCCTCATCGACTACGAATACGATCGGCTCTGCGTTTGATGCGTATAACGACCCCAATTCACGACTCACCAGTTGCGCTAAGCTCATAGCGATACCCTCCCGAGGTTACCAATCCTTTGGTTGACTGAAATCCGCACTCTCGAACAGGAAGTTTGCAGGTGAGACCGTAGATGTTTCTACCCTTATGACGCTATGGCCACGTGGGTTTTCTATTACTGGTGTCGTGCTGTAAGGCTGAACGAACAGTTTGAAGTAGTTGCTCGTCGCTAAAGGGCTTATCCAGGAATGCAACGGCACCTGCCTGCATCGCCTTTCCACGGGAAGATTTATCGTCGTAAGCGGTGATGAAAATAACAGGAATGCCATAGCCTGAAGCAGCGAGCTCACTTTGAAGTTCTAATCCATTCATGTCCGGCATGCGTACATCCAGAATGAGGCATGAAGTATCGTGCAGTTGGCCAGACCGCAGAAAACTCTCAGCAGATGCGAAGGCCGACGCTCGAAGACCGAAAGATTCGATGAGTAGGGTGGTGGTGCGCCGAATGGATTCATCGTCGTCAATTACGGAGATCAAATTCTTTGTCGTCCTGACTTCTCCTCGCAAGGCCAATCGGATAGCTTGGAGCAGTTCCTCATCGTTAAAAGGCTTGCCTAAGAATGCGGCAGCGCCGGCTTGCATCGCTTGTTGCCGGAAATCTTTGTTGTCATATGCGGTAAGGAAAACAATTGGGATACTATAGCCTGCGGCAGCAAGCTTGCTTTGGAGCTGTAGTCCGTTCATGCCCGGCATCTGGACGTCGACGAGAAGGCATGAAGTGTCGTGCAATTGGGCGGATTCCAAGAAACTTTCGGCTGATTCAAAGGCAGCCGCTCGAAAGTCGAATGACTCGATGAGAAATGTCGTGGTCCTACGGATGCACTCATCGTCGTCAACCACCGAGATTAGATTTTTTGTCACGCTTTGCTCCGAATGACAACCAAGATATTCATGGACGGACAAGGAATCTATTGGATGTTGGGATATCCAGCGTCTCAAAAAGTACTATCTGGATAAGCTTTCGTTTACTTGAGCTCACCGGAGGAGCCTTTCAACTTCTCGATCATTCTTATCAGGTCGACGAGAGATTCCGCGTGCATCTTTTCCAGTGCCCGGCTGCGCTGGACTTTCACGGTACTCTCCGCGGTTCCAAGCTGGTCCGCAATCTGCTTATTGAGCATGCCCGACCCAACCATGGAAATCACCTCACGCTCGCGCGAAGTCAATGAGTCGAAGCGTTTCTGGAGAGTGATCACTTCCTTTTCCTCTTCACGTCTGGCGCGATCTCGCTCCAGTGCTAAGCGAACTGCATCCAGGAGATCCTGATCACGGAATGGTTTGGTCAAGAATTCAACGGCCCCAGCCTTCATGGCGCGAACACTCATCGGGATGTCGCCGTGGCCGGTGAGAAAGACTATAGGAAGATAAATTTTCCGGGCCGCCAGCTCACGTTGAAAATCGAGTCCACTCAATCCAGGCAGCCTGACGTCCAGCACAAGGCAACTGGGGGCATCTGGCAGATTCTTACGCAGAAACGCATCGGCCGAGTCAAAGCTTTCAACGTGCAGACCCACGGTGCTTAAGAGAAACTTCAGTGAAGAGCGAACGGACGGATCATCGTCGACGACGAAGACAACCTGAGAACCAGTCATAAGGAACTCCCTACGATCGCGGGTAACGTGAACGAAAACACCGCGCCGTGAGGAGAATTGGGCGTGGCCCAGAGCCGACCGCCATGGTTTTCAATGAGGGACCGACTGATCGACAAACCCATTCCCATGCCTTTTGCTTTCGTCGTAAAGAAGGGAGTGAAGACGCGGTCCGGGTCTAGATCAAAACCAGTGCCAGAGTCGCTTACCGCAACGAGTACGTTCCCAGATTCGTCGATTCGGGATTGCACCCAGAGCAAACGAGGTCGATTTGTCACCGCATTTAAGGCTTCAATGCTGTTTATGATCAAGTTCAGCAAGATCTGTTGCAACTGAACGCGATCGGCCAACACACACGGAAGATTTGTCGTCAATTGGTGGTTAGCCAAGACTTGATTGTTATAAAGCTCACGTCCGGTCAGGCCCAGCACCTCCTGAATCACTTCATTGATATCTAGTGGAATTTTTTCTGCCGGTTCTTTCTTTATGAATGCGCGGATGCGCGCCAAAACGGCGCTCGCGCGAGTGCCATCTGCAACGATTCCTTCGAGAGCGCGACGAAGAACATCAGGTTCCAGATTGCGATTGGCAAGCAGCCTCAGGCACGCGCTACTGTTATTGATTACTCCGGTCAAAGGTTGATTGACCTCATGCGCTATTGACGCTGCCAGTTCGCCCATCGTGGTAAGTCTGGAAACCCGGGCAAGCTCGGTCTGGGTCATTTGCAGGTCACGCTCGCTCGCCCGAAGCTGCTCCTCGGCCCGTTTTCTTTCACTGATATCCCGGATGAAGCCGGTAAATAATTTGTGTCCGTCGCTGGTTAGCTCCCCAAATGAAACTTCCACTGGGAACTCCTGGCCATCCTTGCGTTGAGCGGTAACTTCGACACCTTGCCAATTGAGATGCCGCTTCCCGGTAGTCAGATATCGTATGAACCCATCTTCATGCAGTTTCCTCATCGTTCCGGGCATGAGAATTGTCATAGGCTTCCCGACGATCTCGACCGGGTCATATCCAAAGATGCGCTTCGTCGCGGGATTCGCAAGGATGATAACGCCTCTTTCATTCATGCTGACCACAGCGTCGTTAGCTGCTTCAACAATCACGCGATGCTTCTCTTCGGTACTTCTCAGATCTTCCTCGGCGTGCTTGCGTTCGGCAATTTCTTTCCGAAGCTCTTGGTTAGCTGCGGCAAGCTCTGTAGTTCGTTGCGCTACGCGTCGATCTAGTTCGCTCGCGACACGCTTCTGTTCGTTCCTGAGCTGTGCTTCCTGTAAGCCGATGGACGCCTGATTGGCTGCTACGTTCAGAATAAGTTTCTCGGTTTGCTGCGGGAAATCCGCTCGCACCGACCCTGCCACGATCACGCCAATTTCACCCTGCAACCCTAGACCCAAAGGCACAATTGAAATGTCTCGGCCGCCTGAAGGATTTCGCATCACCAAAGGCCAATCCTGAAGGTCGGCCCCCAACCATGACTCAAGCATCTCGCCGATCTCGTAAAGCTGGGCTTTTTGTTCTTCCCATTGAGGGAACCGAACCATTTCGATTGGTGTCTGACCGCCTGTCTCCCTCAATCGCACATAGACGAGATCAAGCTGGAGCATACGCAGCAGTGCGTCGAGCAAGGTACTTACAATCTGGGTTGGCTCACCGCCTGTCCACGTGGCTGGCAGAGCGAGGACGCCGATCAGATCATTAACGCAGCGCTGAAGGTATTTGTTTGTCTCTGCAAGATCTGTGGGTTGAGAATCCATATCTAAGCCGTTGCCGGCGAACTGCTCCGACCAACTCGCCGTTGTCGAAATTCTCGGAGGAACTCATCCGGCGGTACAAAGAAAGGATTCTGTTGAAGGATGCCACCGATGATGACCATGGGATGAGTTCGCATGATGTCAATCACCGCGTCACCCCCAAAACGACCGAGATGGTAAGTACAGATGACGGCGTCATCGTGCCGAAGCCACACGTCGTTTACACGCGACTCGAACTCAATCACGTCATCGACATGAGATCGATCTTCAACTGCCCAGTCCATACGGCAACAAATGCGGCTTAGAGAAAATCCGTCCTTGGCGTTTCCGCTGGCCAGGTTCTCAAAGACCTCCAGCATCCGATCCTGATCGAATCGGCCGTCTGGAAGGTAGACTTCGGTGTTCGTCCGAAGCTCGAGTTGCCCACTCTGCTGTGCGACCGCCGGGTCGATGCCTGCGGCAGTCAGGCGTTGCAGATGGTCCTGACGTTGCTCCGGGTTGAGGACGTGAACGGCCTTGTCCCCAGATTTCAACCCGTCCTTTATGAACGGAAGCAGGACGCGATATTCTTCCTCGTCATTGTTGAAAAACGCGCAAACATGACGCGTTTCGCGAAGCTGGGAGCCGGCAAGGGAAATGGGGGCTGAGTCGCTCCTCATGGCCTTTCCTCCTATATGGACTTCGTACGTTGGGCGACCTTTTTCGCTCGTTGACATCTTCGAAAGAAATCAAGCCGCGCATGAAGGTTCGCTGCTTTGGGCTCGCCGAAACGTCTACTGCTTATTGATCGACGACCCGAGATCGTACTGCTCCATATAGTCCGTCCCGCCGACTGATACTTAAAGATATTGCCTATATCACTAGGCAATTGCAACACGTTATCCGTCTGGCCAATGAATTGTCGGCAAATCTGTACGAACCGGATAATGCTCGTGGTCACTCCGTCTGCCATTAGAACCGAAAAGCCTTGAGGCACGGGTTAGACGTGTGCCATGTCTTTTTGCTGCTTGACTTATCGGTGTGGCTTTCTCGCGTGGACATCACCGGGACGGCTGCAGTGAACCGGCATTCACCTTTTTGTACGGCGTCGCAATGGCGATATGATCTGCTCTCGGGATGCTCCGCGCCCTCCGTTGCGGCTTGCACGGCTCCTCGTTATCACTCGGGTGAGTTAAGCCGCGTGATCCGGGGTTGATTGATACGAAGGTATTGCCCATACCATCGTGCAATTGCGTATCGCAAACCCTTCTGCTGTCATCGTTTCAACGCGGCCCCGATTTTGATTGGAACTCTATAAACGGGGACAAGGAGAACGCTCTTCTTTCAACCCTTCGCGAGTACAACTGATGCCGAAATCACGCCAAGGCCGAAATTTCTCTAGCTAAGGATACGACATGCGACGGAGACCCTGGAATGAGCCACTCCTGCTTAGTTGCGCACTTCTCGGCGGAGCAGTTGCTTCCGCACAGTACGACCCGCCAGCCACGCCGGCGCCATACAACCCGATTGCTCTGGCCGAAGTAACAGGATCCCCGCGGACCACGGTTCAAGCCGGACAGAGTAACTATCAAGCCCTGTCGCAGAATCCGTACCTCGGAGGAGTTCCCGGGGGAAACTCAGCGCAACACCGGTGCTGCTTTCGCTCGACGAAGCCGTCGCTCTGGGCTCAAGCGAAATCTCGGGGGGGCTTTGGCCACGGATGTCGTTACCGACGCTCAAGGACAGCGCTGGCAGGCGCTCAGCGAATTGCTTCCCAATGTTGTCACCAATACGGGTTTCGGAGTTCATCAAATCAATGTGAAAGCGGCGTTCGGCCTGACTATTCCTAACGAGCCTCCGATCATTGGGCCATTCGGCTATTTCGACGCGAGGGCTTATCTTACACAATCGGTTTTTAATTGGGCATCCATCGAGCGGGAGCGATCTTCAACGGCGCAACTGAAGTCGGCAGAGTTCAGTTCGAAAGATGCTCGCGAGATTGTAGTGCTGGTGATTGTCTCGAACTATTTGCTGGTCATCGCAGACCAGTCGGAAGTCGAGTCTGCCACATCGCAACGGGACACCGCTAAGACGCTTTTTCAACAGACATCCGATCAGAAGGCCGCAGGTCTTGCCTCAGCCGTGGATGTCCTGCGTTCACAGGTTCAACTGCAATCACGCGAACAAAAATTGATCGTCGCGCAAAATAGCTTAGCGAAGCAGAAATTAGTTTTGGCGCGAGCTATCGGCCTCCCTCTGGGGCAAAAATTCGAGGTCACCACCCACGTCCCTTACCATGAGTTGACGCCTGCGGTTCTCGATGAGGCGCTCGAAAACGCCTATAAGGCTCGCCCCGATTTTCAGAGCCAGATCAATCAGGTCCGGTCTGCTGAGCTCGTTAGAAAAGCTGCTTCTGCGGAGCGCTATCCATCGGTAGGCCTGGAAACCGACTATGGTCTCTCGGGGGTGAATCCGGGCTCGTCGCACGGCACCGTTGATGCGGCTGCCACGCTAAGCATTCCTATTTTTCAGGGTGGAAGAGTACATGGGGATGTTCTGCGGGCCGACGCATCGCTAACAAGGGAACGACAGCGACTGGAAGACATGCGAGCCAGGATCGATCAGGAGGTTCGCGACGCTTACCTCGATCTGGATGCGGCTGCGCAGGAAGTTTCTGTTGAGAAAAGCGCGATAACGCTGGCTACTCAGAATCTTGAACAATCTCGCGATCGATTCGCTTCGGGAGTTACAGACAACATTGAAGTCGTTCAAGCGCAAGATGCGCTGGCAATCGTTAGTGACGCCTATATTGCCAGTCTTTACAGCTACAACGTTGCAAAAATATCTCTGGCAAGAGCGACCGGTGTGGCGTCCTCACGCTTCGCTGAATACGTGGAGGGAAAATGAGTATGGCTGAGCAAGATCCCGCAGCGAATCCGCCGCAGGAATTTCCGCCGGGGGAAAACGCGCGCGCGGATAATACCGGTGCAGCTGACCCGTTAGCCTCGACTTTTCCGAAGAGGCGCTCGTACAAGCGTTGGATAATTCTTGCCTCGTTGGTAGTTCTGGCCGTCGCTGGTGCTTTCCTCTGGCATTATCTTTCTGGTTTCGAATCCACCGACGATGCGCAGGTAGACGTCCATCTTTACCCTGTCAGCGCCCGCATTTCCGGATATATCCAGAAGGTCAACGTTGAGGACAACCAATGGGTCGATGCAGGTTACACACTTGTTGAAATCGATCCAAAAGACTATGAAGTTGCATTAGCAAAAGCTCAGGCTACGCTCGACACCTCAGAGGCTACTGCGAAAGGTTCGAATATCGATGTGCCCGTGTCTTCGGTTTCTACCTCAAGCCAACTGAAATTCACGTCCTCTGATATTAAGAATGCGGAAGCAGCAATTCAGGCAGCGGAAAAGCGGGTTGCCGCCGCTCATGCCCGCGTCTTGGAGGCGCAAGCGGAAAATGTGAAGGCTCAAGATGACGTCACCCGCTATCGCTTGCTGCTCACGAAGGAGGAGGTGCCGAAGCAAGTCTACGATCATGCTTATGCTGCTGCGGCGACCGATGCCGCCGCCGTAGCCGCTGCAGAAGCAGATGAGGCCGCTGCTCAACAAGCCGTTGTCGAGGCGCACAGCCGCCTCACTGAGGCTCAGGCGCACTATGAAGACGCCGAAGCCGGGCCGCAACGTGTTGCCTCAACGCGCGCCAAGGCTCTTTCGGCAATGGCAGATGCAAACCAGAAAAGAGCCGCTGTCGAACAAGCGCAGTTGAATTTGGGATACACCAAAATATTTGCGCCAGTAGCCGGAGAGGTCACGAAAAAGGTTGTTGTTGGACTGAATGTTGATCCAGGGGAGCAATTGCTCACTGTGGTTCCTCTGGATCAGGTGTGGATCACCGCGAACTTCAAAGAGACTCAACTCAAACATATGCGCGTCGGCCAGAAAGCAGAGATCGAACTCGACTCGAACGGCCGCACATACAACGGTCATGTCGACAGCATCGCGGGAGGCACGGGGCCCATCTTCAGCCTGTTGCCACCCGAAAATGCAACCGGGAATTACGTAAAGATCGTTCAGCGGGTACCTGTAAAGATTGTTCTAGAGCCGGGCGAAAATCAAGATCATCAGCTTCGGCCGGGTATGAATGTCGAAGCGAAAGTCTACCTGCGATGAGTGCCACAGCGGTGGCTCTGCCGGCGGAGCATGTCGCGTGGCGCCCTAAGGTAAATCCCTGGGCGATTGCCGCCACCGTGTCGATGGCGGCGTTTGTCGAAGTTCTGGACACCAGCGTTGCCAACGTCGCATTGCCTTACATCGCCGGAGGCACGGGAGCTAGCTACGACGACAGCACCTGGGTACTTACCTCGTACCTTGCTGCTAACGCTATCGTCTTACCCATCAGCGGATGGCTCGCGGAGCTGATTGGCCGCAAGCGGTATTTCATGACATCGCTTGCTATTTTTACGGTGAGTTCACTGCTTTGCGGGTTAGCGCCTAGTCTGCCGTTATTGCTGTTGTTTCGAGCTGTGCAAGGCATTGGAGGCGGGGGACTGCAACCGATGGCACAAGCCATACTCAACGATACGTTTCCTCCGGAGCAGCGCGGCTCGGCGTTTGCTGTCTACGGCATTACGGCAGTTCTCGCCCCTACAGTCGGGCCGATGCTGGGAGGCTGGATTACTGACAACTATTCCTGGCGCTGGATATTTTTCATCACGCTGCCCCCGGTCCTCCTGGCTCTTTATTTGACGCACATCCTGGTCGAAGATCCGCCGTTCCTCCATCGGCTAAAGAGAGGGGGTATCCGGGTGGACTACATTGGAATATCGATGTTGACGCTCGGAGTTGGTTCGCTGCAGGTGGTTCTGGACAAGGGGCAGGAAGACGATTGGTTCGGCTCGCATTTCATTACGACTCTGGTGATAACCGCAACGGTTTGCCTTGATCTCGCTGGTGATCTGGGAATGGTTCCGCAAAGATCCGATTATCGATGTCCGCATGTTCAAGAGCTTCAACTTCGCGGCAGCGAACCTGATGATGTTCATGATGGGCTTCATGCTCTTCAGCACCCTGGTCTTGATTCCAGAATTTCTGCAAACACTGATGGGTTACACGGCAGAGCTTGCGGGTCTCGTCTTGTCCGGTGGCGGAATCGTCTTGTTGGTGATGATGCCGATCGTCGGACGGCTTACATCAAAGATTCAAGCCAGATGGCTGATTGCGACAGGGTGGCTCTGCCTTGCCATTGGACTGTTTTATTGCGGGCACAAGATTGATTTGTTCATCAGCTTCCGTTTTGCGATGTGGCTGCGTGTAGCCCAGGTGGTGGGGATCGGTTTTCTATTTGTTCCCATTACGGCAGCGGGTTATATCGGGGTTCCTCCGGAGAAGGGCAATAGTGTCTCGGGCATGATCAATTTCATGCGTAATATCGGCGGCAGTATCGGAACCTCTGTCGTGACCACGATGATTGCCCGACGGGCTCAATATCACCAGCAAATTCTCGTCGGCCACATCACTCCCGATTCCCCTGCGTATCGTTCGGCACTCCATGCATTGAGCTCGAAGATCGGGCACTCGGGGCTTAGGGCCACGGACGCTCACGACCAGGCAATCGCGAGGTTCTACGAATTGGTGCACCAACAAGGCGGGGCACTGTCCTATATGGACATTTTTTGGGTGCTGGGCGTGCTCTGCTCCATCATGTTCGTTCTTGCCTTTTTCTTGAAGAAGAATGATCCAGGAGCGGGCGGAGATGTTGCGGTGGGTTGAGGATAAACGCAATGGTTCACGCTATAACAATTGAACGCGAGTTCGGCTGCGGAGCATCCGAAATTGCCAGTTTGGTCGCTGGTCGCCTCGGATGGAGTCTGTGGGACGAACGGTTGACACAGGAAATCGCGCGATTGACCGAGAGTACCCCAGAAGCGGTCGAGAAAAGAGAGTGGCGAACCGATCCCGTTGTGTACAGGATTTTCCAGGACTTCCTTCGGGGCGCGTTTGAGGGAGGCTTGCCACCCACGAGCCGGCTGCACGCGCTTGATGCGCGCCGGATCGCGGCTGTTTCGGAAACAGCTGTCAAGACAGCACTTTCCAACGGTCCGTCGGTAATTGTCGGCCGAGGTTCGCAGTTCTTCCTACGCAATCGCAAAGATGTCTTCCAAGTGTTTCTCTATGCGTCCCGAGATTACAAGATCCGCAACCTGATCGCTGGGGGAGTAACTGAGGACAAGGCAATTGAACAGGTCGACACAACGGATAAAGCGCGAGCTGCGTTCGTCCGGGATTATCTCGGGCTGAAATGGCCGGAACCCCACCTATACCACGCAATGTTCAATACCGAGATGGGTCAGTCTCGTACTGCGACCATGCTTGTTGAGTGTGTCCAACAGTTCGAGCGTGATTGAGCGGTCTCAATGGCCAGAGCAACGGAGTCAGATCGCTCTAGCTAATGCAGCTTTTGAGGCAGCCCTTCCCATTCCTGTGATTTCCCGATCAGTATCTATCGTTTTCGTATGACTCTGATCACGACTGCATGCGGCGGTCCTGAAGACATTGGGTTAGTGCATGATCGGCTCTAGGAACGCTCGCCAGCCCTTCGTTGACGTCTACTCGTCGAATCTGCCTTCGGAATGGTTCGCTATCGCAGCGAGGCCTTTGTTAATTTTCAGGTGGTTCGAATACGTTGTGCCTCGGCCTTGAAATCTGCAGCGGTGACCGCTGGTGATCAGAATTTGCAATGGAAGATCCGCCGCCTTCTGAATTCCAATTCTTGGAGCCATGACGACGCGCGATTATGGTAGCCGTCGTCTACCACGTGCAATGTCGAACCCTGCTACGTGACGTCCATTCCGTTGTGAAATTCACGGTGGTCCCCAACGCTTGCCAAAGTCGACCTAGGTCACCTCTAATTCGAGATGCGCCTGACGCTTCGGGTCCCCTCTCAGTGTGGCCATCGTCGTTACCCCTTCTAAAGGATCGATCGCGCAAAAGACTACGCCACCGGGCTCGCTCGCCCACCGGTCGACAGGAAACATTGAGTCAGTAGTACATACCGAACGCGAGGTAACCTAGGCGACCCCCGGAGGCCCGAAAAAGGCCCTTTCCGCTCGGTCTGGCCGACGAACGAGGTAAGCCTCAACCTCAACGAGTCGGGCCGCTTTGCCATTCGCCCCTGTAATTGTGTCTCAGTACCTTTCCTGATAGCTGAGAATCGACCATCTCCGGAGACCGGTCAAAGAAAGCCCTTCCCATCCGCCTGCGATTGGCCGCATTTTAGCGGTCACCTCAGATCCCGTGCGATCACTCATTAAGGCAGCCTTTCGTATCGCGCCTCTTTGCAAACCAGTGTGCCCGTCTGGAAGGCGGATTAGGGGACGATACATAAATATTGTTTCCGGTCGTCGTGAGGATGACAACTGTGTCCACGGCAGAAGGGTGAGCTTCCGTGGGGTTGCCCGTGCGATCGGGCAACTGATAGTGGGGGAAGCCTTTCTCCGGAACGATGTCAGAAAGCATATGTGCACTCCCTCAAAGAAGATGGCGAGTGATGACAGCCCCTTCCCAGTGGTCGCGACGAGTTTCGCTGGAGTTGCACATCAATGTCCACCGCTCGCAGCCGAGATATGTGCTTTTTTCATAAAGAACAAAGCGATTGCGCTAGAAAGCAATACACAGCCCAGTGCCAGGAAACAATCGCCGTATGCGAGTAGGAATGCCTCGCGGCGAACCGCCGCCCCCATTGAGTCGATCGCGCGGATGTGAGCTGAATATGGATCGCTGCCCTGAGTCAGGAAGAAAGCTGTCGAGTGCTGCATTCGCTCCTGAACGGCGCCGGAGAAAGCTGTCACCGATTCTCCAATGCGTTCCGAATGGAACCGCTCTCTTACGGAGAGCAGTGTCGAAAGTCCGGCGATGCCGATGGAGCCTCCAATGTTTCTCATCATATTGAAAAGTGCAGAGGCTGAACCCCTTTCGCGTCGGTTAGCCATGCCAGCCGTGGAGACGGAAGAGAGTGGAACCATGATAAGTGGCTGACCCAACGCGCGGAAGATAAGCGGGATATGAAATTGCGGGCCCGCAAAATTGGAATCGAGATGAGAGGTAAAGAACGAACTGCCGCCAAACAATAGTATTCCGAATCCAATAATAATTCGCGCATCGAATCGTTGCATCAACTTCGGCACCAAGGGAATGACGAGCAGTTGCGGAAGGCCCAGAAAGATAATGACCTTGCCGATCTGCAAGGCATCGTAGCCATGCATCTGCGACAGATACAGGGGAAGGATAAACACCACGCCATAAAGGCCAACACCGAGGATTAAGTTAACGAAGCTGCCGAACCCGAAGTTTCTGCGCGCAAAGATGCGCAGGTCAAGAAGCGGGTCTTTTTTTCGTAGTTCGATGATGATGAAGGCGGGGATGAAGATCGCTGCAATCCAGGCCAGTTTTACAATTCCAGGATCGCCAAGCCAATCTTTACGATTTCCATCTTCGAGCACTATCTCGAATGCAGCGAGGCCAATCGCCATAGTGAGGATGCCCCACCAGTCACCTTTCTTGAGCAGGCGGAGGTTCATCGGTTGTTTCTCCATCGTGAACAGGACCGCCGCGATCAACAGTGCTCCGGGGATGATGTTGATGTAGAAGACGAATGGCCATCCGTAGTTGTCGGTCAGCCAGCCGCCGATGAGCGGCCCGATAGCAGGAGCAAACGTCGCTGTAACGCTGAACATTGCCATGCCGATCGGCTGCTTCGATGGCGGAAGATACGTGAGGATCACGTTGAAGGAGAGGGGAATAAGCACCCCGCCGGTGAAACCCTGCAGGACACGAAAGAGAATCATCATATTCAGCGAATGTGCCTGTCCGCAGCAAACAGAAAAGAACACGAACAAGACCGAATTTACCAGGAGATATTTTTTCAGTGAAAATGCAGTGGAGAGCCACGATGTAAGCGGGATCGTGACAATTTCAGCAACCAGATATGACGTGGGCACCCATGAGATCTCATCTGAGCTAGCTGCAAGTGTTCCTGCAATGTCGCGCAGTGAGGAGTTCGTGATGATGATGTCGAGTACAGCCATGAAACAGCCGAGAAGAACTCCGAGTACGCATATCCAAGTCTTCAACGACACGTGATCGGTAGCCTTTGTCGTAGGGCCTTTTGCAGTTGTCGCCGGATTCATTGTTGCGGTTGCCATCGAAGTTTTCCTTTACTTTGTGGTTACAGTAACGATGGACGACATGCCGGGCGAAAGCAGGTTCTCATAACCATGCACGCTGTCCTGATCGAGTACGATCTTGACGGGAATTCGTTGCACGATCTTGGTGAAGTTGCCGGTTGCATTGTCGGGAGGCAGCAGCGCGAATTCATTGCCGGAGCCGGGAGCGAGACTGTCTACATGTCCGTAAAACTTGTGGTTTGGAAAGGTATCGATCAGTACTTCAACGAGTTGCCCGGCGCGCATCTTCTCGAGTTGAGTTTCCTTGAAGTTTGCGACTACCCATGGCTGGTCTTCCACGATCGCCATCAAGGGCTGCCCGACCTGCACGCGTTGTCCGGCCTCGACTGACTTTCTGCCTATGCGTCCGCTGACGGGTGCTTTGATGATGGTGTAGGAAAGCTGAAGCTTCGCGTCCTCTAATGCGGCCGTGGCCTGCGCGACTGCGGCCTGTGCCGTTGAAAACTGACCTTCGCGGACACGCGTCTCAAGCACCGTGGCCTGTGCAGATTGCAGTCCGCCCTGGGAGTTCGTTAGCAGTGCTTCGGTGCGGACGACTCCTTGCTGTGCGGCAATCAGTTGCGCCTGCGCCTGCCGCACCTGTTCTTGCGCCGCGGCTTGTCCAGCGACGGCGACCTGGTAGCTTGCGCGCTGGTGATCGACGGTTTGCTTCGAGACCTGCTCTTTCGAATAGAGATCTTCGTACCGGTGCAGGTCGGTGTCTTCGCGTTGCAGGGTCGCATTTGCCTCTTGAAGCTGGGCCTGCGCGCGCGGAACTCCCGCTTCAGCCGCAGTGACGGCGGCCTTTGACGCCATGATCGAAGCTTTGGCCTCTCCAATAGTGCCGACCGCTTGTGTGGTCTGCGCCGTGGCGGACTGCGATGTGGAGCGGATCGCAGCCTCGGCAGTATCGGCCTGGCGGCCTGCGGCATCGAGGGCAGCCTTTGCCTGGTCCAGCCTCACCTTGGTAGTCGTTGGGGTCAAGGATGATCAGGGTCTGTCCTTCAACCACATGCTGGTTGTCGTCGATCAGGACCTGCTGCACGGTGTCGGTGACGCGAGCACTGATGGGGTGCAGATGCCCCGCCAGGTATGCATCGTCCGTCTCCTCATGATGAGCGGACCACACGAGGTATCGAACGCCGAACACCAGCAGCAGGACCAAGGCAGCGACCCCGCCCGAGATCAGGAGTGTCTTCTTTCGTGCGGCGATACCACTGGCGCTCGGAGGTTGAGGTACTGTGCCTGATTCTTTGACTTCCGATTCCATTACTGCTTGACTCATGACATTTTCCTTTCGCAAAAATGCAAACGTTTAGGGGTGCGTGTAGGTCTGTTCCACATTGCCGACAGCACGGGCCAGCTGCGCACGTGCGATGTTGTAGCGAAACAGCGCGCCGATCTCCGTGTCGTTCGCGCGGGCGAGCGAATCCTGCGCCTGGGTGACTTCGATGTTGTCGGTAACGCCTGACTGAAAGCGTCCCTGCGAAAGCGTGACTTCCTCATTGGCCAGCTGCACTTCCTGCCGGCCAAGGTCAACCTGGTGGAGCGCAGACTGCAATTCGACCTGCCCGTCGCGCACTTGCTCGGTCACCTGGTTGCGCTCCTGGGCGAGTTGTCTCTGGGTTCGCTGTTCGGCGAGCGCTGTGCGTTTTCCGCTCTGCTCTGAGCCGTCCACCGGTGAAGATGGGAACCCTCATGTTGACTTGGTATTGGTATCCGGGAGTGGCCGAGGCGAACGTCTCACCCTGCTCATCCCAGAAACCATTGAAGGTTACTTTCGGCAAGGACTCTGCCACGGCAGCCTTATGCGCTGATTGAGCGGCTTTGATGCTTTCGGCCACAGAGTGCAGTTCGGGCCGCTGCACGAGGGCGGTTGCCAACGGGTCTGAGAGGTCGAGCGAAGGCGTTTGAAAGAAGTCCTGCTGATCGGCGAACTCAATCCGCTGGCTGTCGGGGACGTTCATGATTCGCTTCAGCGCATAGACGGTGGTGTCCGCATCGCGCTGGGCATCAATCAGGTGTTGCTGCTCTTCTCTGAGCCTCACTTGCGCGCGCGATACATCAATCTTGGTTGCTACGCCATCCTTTAGGAGGTCATCGGCTTGATGGGCCAGACGGGTCGCCAACTCCACACGGGACTCGGCGGCCGTGATGCTGGCGAGGGCGCGAAGATGAGCCATGTATTCGCTGACAGTCAGCAGCACAGTTTCTTCACGAACTGTCTGCTCATCAGCGCGGCTTGCCAGCAGGCGATGTCCGCTCGCCTGGTATTGGCGAATCAGCGTCAGATCGAAGACGGGAGCCGAGAATGTTGGTCCGACGTGAGCTGCCTGATAGGGTCCGATGCTGTGGGGGATCTGGGGAAGCGGAATCTGAATACCAATCTGGGCCTTCAGGTTGTAGCGGTTTTCACTTTCATCTGCCTCGAAGCTCGCGTGTGGCAGCAGATCAGAGCGCGCAATCACGCGGTCCTGCTGCCGCGTCGCGGTTTCGATATTGGCGATCTGGATGTCGAGATTCTGTTTCAGGGCGAGATCAACAGCGCCGACCAACGTCAGCTTCTGGCCTCCGGAAGATGCATCCTGCGCCTTCATTACTTGAGCCTTCGCACCGAGGATGAGGAGCAGCAGTGCCGCCGCAATCTCTCGCTGGCGGAACCATTGTCTGCCACTGCTTTCAGTTGTCACGTTCATTTCAACTCTTCCTTTTACTAACTATCTGATCAGTCTCAGCGGCAGACGAATAAGTCGCCAGTTTGTTAGCTGGTATCGATTCGATTCAGCGGACTCTTTTCAGATGCCGCATCGAGCAGCAGCAGAATTACCTCGTTCTTAACTGGGGCTGCCCTTCGCGCAATTGGCCACAATCACATCGTCAACACAACGCGAAACTCTGCGTCGCCGCTCATCATGCGGGCATATGCTTCGGCTGCCTTTTCCAGGGGATAGGTTTCGATCATGGCGCGTACCCCGCGCAGTTCGGCAAAGCGGAGTGTGTCATCCGAATCCGCCGGCGTTACCCCTCCCCACCCTTCAATGGTCTTGCTGCCCCTGATGAGCTTAACCGGAGCCACCTCGATAGGATCGGAGGTTACGCCGATCAGGAGAAGCTTGCCGTTCGGACCCAAACCGCCAATCAGTTCGGTCATTGCCTTGGAGTCAGGCGCTGTCGCGAGAATGACTTTTGCGCCGCCTAATTTTTGTAGTTCCTCGGCTGTGTTCTTCACTTTGCTGTCGATATACACATCGGCGCCGAGTTTCATCGCCAGCGATTCAATTTGCGAGCCGCGCCCGATTGCAGCCACCTTGTAGCCAAACTTGTTGGCGAATTGAATTCCGAGGTGGCCGAGTCCACCGATCCCTTGCACCGCGACCAGGTCGCCTGGCAGTGCGCCTGCATTCCGCAGGGAGTCGAAGGTGGCAACTCCAGCGCACAGCAGCGGCGCCGCTTCGACATCGCCGAGACTGTCCGGGATCGAAACCAACGCTTCGACCGGAGCCAGCATGTACTCCTGATAGCCGCCGTCATAACTGATACCGGGATTCTTCTCATTGCGGCAGTTCCGAAAATCTCCGCGCCGGCACTCGGAGCAGGTGCCGCAATGGCCGCCATGCCAGCCAACGCCAACACGCTGGCCTGTTCGCCATTCAGTCACTCCAGTCCCGAGCGCATCCACCACGCCTGCCACTTCATGCCCCGGAACGCGCGGATAGGGGATTCCTGGCCGACGGCCTTCGACGACGATCGAGTCGCTGTAGCAGACACCACACGCCTGAACTTTGATGCGCACCTGTCCCGGGCCTGGCTCGGGAATCTCCAGCTCAACGATTTTAAGAGCGGCTCCAGCCGCGGTCACCTGGGCGGCTTTCATGGTTGCTACAGCGGTTGCGCCTGTCATAAATTCTCCTATCGCTTTTGTTTCTTTGAGTTGACCTTCGGCCGGTCAACTTCCAACTGTTGTTGCTGTCTTTATGCTGACTATCCAGACAGTCAATAAATAGATGATTCAATGATGACAAAAGAAACACATTTTTAGTTGCTCGAGATGATACCTCTACTGATAAAGGCCATCACTTCTGCTGTGTGTCTGGCCAACGACTGCCTGTTCAACGGATTGCGGTTCTGCCTGGAATATGGGAGAAGTTGTTAGCTGCACAAAAATAGAAGGCGCACAGGCCAATAATATTGATGGCGCCATGTCCGGGGTCCATTTCTCTGAACTCGCCGGACGCGATCCCATTTTTCAGTAAGGCTTCTATCCGGCAATAGAGCGAAGGCATTCCTAATTTGCGAAAGTGCTCGCCCCCGCCTTGAATGCTCTCCAACATAAAGATGATGGGCGACAAGGGGTGCTCCGTCATTGCGGCGAGCAACCTCTCGACCAAGGTCATCAAAGTGTCCGTGGCGTTGAGGTTATTGTCGAAAGATTCATCGAGCGCCTCGCTAAGTGGTTGGTATGCCCGGACGAGAACAGCCTCATAAAGCCCTTCTTTGCACTTGAAGTAATGAAAAATCAGACCCTTGACCACATTTGCCCGCGCCGCAATGCTCTCGGTCCGCGATGCTGCGAAACCGTTTGTGGCGAACTCAATCTCTGCCGCAACCAGAATGGCCGGGACTGTCACGTCTCTGTCCCGCTTTTGGGTACGAGGGGGGGCTTCTGCTGCGGCTCCGGTTGATTGCATATATACTCCTATCTTGCGAAAGGACTGTAGCATGTTAACTGACTAAACGGTCAATTGCTACCCTGAATGCCCCTTTTCTAAGGGGGAGTGTCTGGGGTGGATGGTCTTACAGCGCAGCTGCCAAATCTGAAGGAATTCGGTCAGTCAATCCGGCATGATCTTATCCGGTGTAATCAGATACTCTATGACTTTTTCCCTGTTGCGCTGTGAATAGCATTCGCAACGGCAGCTGCAACCCGGTGATTCCAATTTCTCCAATGCCGCGCGACTCAATGGGTTCATCAGCATTTCGATGGAACCCAGCTGCCGCTGATGCCGAAAACAGCCCGGCTGCCTTCACAGATGGAGGGCGGTTTAGTTCGAAGAAAGCCCATTTCTCTAAATTCTCACTCTTCCAATCTTCCAACTCGCACTCGCTATGGTTGGGCTTCGCATCGAGTAAATCACTGATCTTCTGCTCCGATTGACATGGGGAGAGCGCTGGGGTAAGCAAAGTTGTCTCTCCGACACATAAGACTTTAGTTGAGTAAACCCTATAGAAAGTCAATGACAGGAGGAAAGATGAGAATAATGCCGAGAACTAGCAACAGTAGAGATACGGTGTTAATTCGGCTCATCGCAACGGCTCGCTTTCCCCAGCGCCACTCTAGAATTAGCCAGCTCAAAAGCCAGACGAGAATCGCAACCGTTGTCACACCGGAGAGCGGTCCAGTTGGTTTGTAGAAATTGAGACTGTTCTTGATGGGAACCGACTTGTCTCCGGCGAAAGCAATGATGGCCAAAGAGAAACTGCCGATGGCGGCTGCCAGCATGGCAGCCGCGCCTGAACCATTCGGGATGAGGGGTACGGTGTTCTCTGAAGTGCTCACTTTGCTTCTCCCCTGATCAGTTGAATGGTTTGTCCACCTTGCACAGGCGCGTACTTGTCGAGCATCGCGCCGAAGAAGCCAGCGACACCCGCTGAGACAAACGAAGCCAAGAAAAATGCGAGCACACCGGCTCGAAGCTGCTTGTGATTCTTGAGGTCACGGCCGTATTTGAGAAAGACGAAGGCAACCATGGTAATCGTTATCGGAGCAAGCCACGCAATATGCTCCTTCCATTCCATGCCGAGCGAATGCCACCCGATCGTGGAAGGGCTTGACATCAATAACCTTTGCGGGAAGAGCGCGAGATCTTTAGTGCCCAACGGTATGGCGGCGCGATACCACGGATAGATCACGTAAGCGCCCGTTAGCACGGCGAACCACGCCAGCACTACCATTGCGATCAGGTAAACCTTTAAAAATCTCACCTCGCGAGCCGTTGCACCAACCGGTGCGGACGATGTTGTAAACCTATAAAGTTCAATGAGCCCGCCAGAACAGGCCAGCAAATAAAGCGCACCGAATCCCATTCCGTGCACCAACGTCCAGAGACTTCGCACCGTAATTTCCATGGATACTCTCTCAATTTCAGTGGGATTGGGCCGACCGCATTGGGTCCGGGGCGTCGTCCTTCTTGTCAGTGTCTTTATCTTTATCTTTGCCCCAGGTCTTGTAGATCCCGAGGTAAGCGTAGTTCTCCGTCTGTCCGGCAACGGAATGCCCATATGCGAATAGTAGCTGCAGGCCCGGTTGCTTGAAGTGGTAGTAGCCACCGGCATCAATCATTGTCGAAGCCTGCGTCTGAGCGGTTGCAAATCCTTCGCTCGCGTGAGAGAAGAGCTCGCCTGAAAGTTCCAGCTTTTCGCTGAGCGTTCGCTTGACCAGAAATCCGCCGTACAGATAGTTCTTGTACTGAAATTGGGGGACAACAGCATACCCGAGACCGCCTACCAGACTCCACGGGCCAAACTCCTTTTCAATCCAGATGGGTAGCTTATACCAAACTTTGCCAACACCAAGACCGCTGGAATAGCTGCCCGTCGGGATCTCGAACATTGTGAACGACCCAATCTGCGGGCGGCGTTTGGTTTGTTTGATGAAACCATATTTCACCCCTAATTCCATGTCTTGCACGCCGAAGGCGGTCGGACCGACGCCGCCAGGAGCGTAAACGGGTTTGTTTGATGGCATCACGGCCCCTAAGGGCAAAATCACATGTAGCTGGATATTCGGAATTGCACCCCAGTTGAATTCAAATCCAGGACTGATCGTGTCTAGCTCGGCCGGCGTCCCGTCTACAGTTCCGAAGATGTACGCCTCATAGTGGCCGAGCTCTACGGGCGTCGGATCGTCGGTCTGGAACGGAGGACCTGCTTGTGCCCATATTCTCGAAGCGAATGTCGCGAGCAGTAATAACATTGCCGACCGCAAAAGCCTGGAGCTGGTCCTCAAGGAGACACTTGTGCGGACAGAAATCACTGCTGGCCTCGACGATAGTTTCGGGACACACGCACAGGCTATATCGAAGTTCGATATTAGAGCAAAAAAAATAGATTGTATGACGGTATATTCATACTGTGCTCAAGTATCAGCGGGAACTCTTTACCGGTCTGATTCGAATCCATGTCCTCGTTCACGCGTTTCACGAGGACATCTTTGGCCTCGCAATGATGGAGGAGCTTCGACATCACGGCTATCGGATCGGACCAGGCACTCTTTATCCGCTACTGCACGGGATGGAACGCGCAGGCTTTCTGCGCTCCAACCTGAAGATTGTTCAAGGACGCAAGCGGCGAGTTTATAAGATGACTGCTGCCGGAAAGAAAGCTCTCGAGAATGCGAAGACCAAGGTCGATGAATTGCACGACGAACTCCACGAGGACCACCCTAGAGAAATAGAAGACTTGTAAAGACCGATGACGCGGGCTAGCGACGCTTTGAGTTAAAGCCAATTCATCGAACATCTCAGTTCGGAGCGGGAGGAGACATGGCACTGCCAAAACCTACTTCATCGTCCCGTAAGTAAAGTGGGATTGAGGACCGGAGCTTGTTTATCCTCAAAGTTGCCGAGGAAGTCGAGCCGGTCTTATTTTGTTTGGGTACCTTTCGACCTGAACACTTGCGCATCACGAAAAGCTCCTGACATGACCATTCAACGGTATTCGAAGTTGTTGACTCGACGGAGATTCACTCAGCTTTCTGGCATGGCCGCGGGTTCGGCACTCCTGAGCGCAGGGTCCGGAGTTGCAGCCTCTCCAGACTTCACGCTGGAGATCGCTCCATTCACGCTCGAAGCTTCGACTAAACGGCACATTCGCACGGTCGCGTACAACGGGCAGGTGCCAGGTCCGCTTCTTCGCATGCGCCAAGGGCAACAACAGACTATTGAGGTGCGTAACATGACCGCCGATCCTGAAGTGGTCCACTGGCACGGCCTCTTTCTCCCCTCGGAGATAGATGGAGCAATGGAAGAGGGCACGCCGATGATCTCTCCTGGATCGACTGCTCGATACACCTTCAAGCCGGATCCTCCTGGATTTCGTTGGTTCCACACGCATACATTTGCGGGCAAAGACCTAAGCAAAGCGCAGTATGGCGGACAACACGGCTTCCTTATGATTGAGCAACGTGAGAATGCTGGAGACTATGACCGCGAGATATTCCTCGCGCTCCATGATTGGGAAGGCAGGATGGCTGGCAGCGATGACGGCTCGATGAGTCCCGTCTACGAAGTTTCGACCATTAATGGGAAGATGCTAGGCTTCGGCGATCCAATACCAGTCAAGCAGGGAGAACGGGTACTGCTGCACGTTCTCAACTCGAGCCCCACTGAAGTCCACTGGATTGCATTCTCGGGACATAGCTTCTCTGTTATCGCGTTGGACGGCAATGCAGTTCCGCAGCCGAAGAATGTCCAGATGCTGCGGCTTTCTCCTGCCGAAAGAATTTGCGCGATCGTTGAGATGAACGCGCCGGGAATTTGGGTGCTGGGAGAAGTGAGAAAGCACGTTCAGGGTGCAGGCATGGGACTCGTGTTCGAGTATGCGGGCGCGACTGGCAAACCTGTTTGGATACAGCCTGACGATCTCGTCTGGGACTATCGCCAGTTCGCATTGCCGGTGGAAACCACCCAAAGTACTACCGAGGCTACTCCCATCGATCTTGTTTTTGATTCGAAGTTTCAGGGACACGGGAACGAAGAGCTCTGGAGGATTAATGGAAAGTCGTACCCCCAAACCGACGAACCGATGCTGAAGGAGGGGCAGCGTTATCGGCTCGTTCTGAAAAACGTTAGCGCAGACGATCACCCCATCCATCTGCACCGGCATACCTTCGAGGTGCGCCGGGTAGATGGTAGCACTGAGTTGCAAGGTTTGAAGAAGGACGTCGTCCTCGTCCGCGCCAAAAGTTCAGCCGAGGTCGAGTTTCTCGCAGATAATCCGGGAAAAACACTCTTTCACTGTCATCAGCAAGATCACATGGACCGAGGTTTTATGATGGTGTTTCGCTATGCCTAGCTGTGTAGTGAAGACGCAGGGAATGTCCCGTTCGATCGCTCTCTTTTTTCTGACCGTTGTCAGCCTGCTCGGGGGGGGGCGGGCCGCTCACGGTCAAGGGAACTATGAGATTCAGGTATACGGTTCGGACACGATCCCACCAAAGAATCTCATGGTCGAGTTGCACTCGAACTACACCGTGTCAGGACAGACCAATGTGGTCGACGGTGTGTACCCGACAAACCACCAGGAACACGAAACCCTTGAATTGACACAAGGGATCACTGACTGGTCAGAGATTGGTTTCTACGTCTTCACCAGCGAACAGGATGGACATGGTGTTCAATGGGTAGGAGATCACATTCGCCCGCGTGTCAGGGCGCCGGACAGTTGGCATCTCCCAGTAGGGCTCAGCCTCTCGACCGAAATCGGATATCAGCGAGCAGTGTATTCGACCGACACTTGGACGTGGGAGATTCGACCTATCCTCGATAAGACCCTCGGTCGCTGGTATTTCGCTGTGAACCCGGCTTTGGAACGCACTTTTCACGGACCGGACGTGAAACAGGGAATGGGATTTTCGCCAGCAGCCAAGATAAGTTACGACTTCACACGGCAAATCAGCGGCGGCTTCGAGTATTACGCGGACTACGGGCGCCTTTTTGACTTCGATTCTCTTCACTACCAGCAGCAGCAACTCTTCGTCGTGACAGACCTAAACGTGTCGTCGGTGTGGGAGATCAACTTTGGAGTTGGAATAGGCCCCACTGCTTCAACTGACCATCTGATAGTAAAAGGGATCCTTGGCCGGCGATTCAACTGGGGAAAGAAATCAGCGGTCGAATAGTTTTGTGTACGGATGGACAGCTGCCGGACAGACGCCCAGTGAGAGATGGAAATCTGCAAGAAACTCAGGAAACCGTTGCAGAGCAATACCCCTTTGCACGATTCTGCCGTTCGCGAGTAACCCACTTCCAACCAACAATGATCAGTCCGGCTCTCGACGTGGAGGAGTACTGCTCCGACCCGGCATCGCTCTCGGTTCTCGGGTGGCTTCGACGAGTGCTTTTTCTTCTTGACCCGGTCCAAAATATCGCAATCGCTCGTAATCCTCCTTACTGTCGATGTCGAGGAGAACTCCTATGTCGTCCATCTCCACTTTTCTGATCCCGTTCGAGTAATTCCCGAAGATCGCCCTGCAGCCTGCATCTCCCTGAAGTGCCATCACCTCTTGAAAGACAGAGCGATGTAAGAGAACAGGATTGCCGCGAACGCCTTGAAACATCGGAATCACAATTTGTGCCTCGGAACGCCGATATTCATCGATAATTCGATCGAACGTCTCCGCTCGGATGAATGGCTGATCCGACAAAACGATCAGCGCGGCGTCTATATTTTTAATGTTCTCATCCAAAACGGCCAATCCGACCCGCAGCGACGTTGCGATCCCTTGGCTGTAGTCAGCGTTGAAGACTATCTTGAGGTTTTTCATTGGCAAATTGGCAATCCGATGCCGGATGGCCTCTGCCGAGAAGCCAAGCACTAGGACGATCTCATCAACACAGGCGGCCTGAAGATTTTCGAGCGTCTGCTCGAGAATGGTACAGTCGGCCAATTGAAGAAGCTGCTTCGGCTCTCCCATACGGCTGGAACTGCCAGCTGCCAGGACAACTGCACCTACGCGTGAAGCGGATTTTCTTTCCGTCAACATAGCCAGACTAAAAATTACTCAATCTTTTCATAATAGTCTTATCGTTGTGGACGAGCTTAGGCGGCAGCTATTCGCTGAACCAGGTTATTCTGTTCATTTTTCGATTCGGCGCCGATGGTAAAGGCATCCAAAACACCTGTCCCGAGAGCGTATCGTATGGCCTCAGGAGCGTGATCACGGAGATCTCCTTGGCCTAAGATTTTCATTCCGACGATACCTATTCCTGAGGAACGCATCTGTCTAATCACGCTGATTACGGTGTCAGGGTCTGCGTCCATATGGGAGCCGATTGGGTTGAGCCGAACTAGGTCGACGTCGACCCATTGAGAGGCGGCCGCGGCTCGTAATGCTTGAAGACTGTGGCAGGAGACGCCGTGTGCTCGAATTACGCCCTTCTGCTTAGCCTCAGAAAGCACATCCATGACGCCGCGATATCGCGACGTCCAGTTTCCTTCGGTGACACAGTGAATGAGGACAATGTCGATATGGTCAATCCCGAGTTCTCTCCTGAAACGGTCGAGGTCGGCGCGCACACCGGCTGGATCTCGAGTGTCTGTCTTGGTGAGGACAGTGACCTTGTCACGGGGAAGTTGCTTTAAGGCTGCCGCTAAATACGGATGGCTACCGTAGGAGTCTGCCGAATCGAAGAAACGTAAACCATTTTCGTGGAAGCCATTAAGAAGAAGATTAGTGAGAGGGGCGGTCCCTAGTCTTGTCTGATTCGAGTTCCCGCCGTAGCCGATTGTGCCGGTCCCCATAGCCAAACGGCTGGTTCGAATGCCAGTACGTCCGAGGACAATTTCATCCTGAGCATTGAACTTATGAGGTAATGAATCTGGGTCAGTTAGTGCAGCGCGAGCGACTGCATTCTTTGCGAGCAACGTTGCACCGATAGTACGCGCGGATCGTCGAAGGAAATCTCTCCTCAGCATGGTGCGTCCCCTCTCTTTTCCGGATAAGATACGCCGATCTTCAGCTAACGAATAGCCCTTCAATCTATGGAGTTGGGTCGACTGCACTGTTACAGCTTGTTTTCACGATAGGATGAAACCCCGAACTTGCGGTCGCTAATGTTCGACCGGTGGAGCCCCTACTACTTCGATCAAGCTCTTCTCCGACACCACGTTCAGCGCGGCGCCCGACCGCGAAAGCGTTCGGGCCGCATCGGACCAGTGCAGGTGAGTCAACTCGAACTGGCCCCTTTCGTAGCTATAGGTTGTGCCGTCATCGCTGTAGAGATCTAAGTCTGTGTCGGCTCCCGGATAGACTCGAAGGCCAGCGATCTTCTGAACTTCGTTGGTGCTCTCTACCGGCTCTCCAAGTGGAAGGATGGAACCGGCGCGAACAAAGAGCGGAATGATGTCGATAGGTGCATCGACAGTAATTGTCTGGCCGCCATGCACGCGTTCATTGGTCCAGAAGTTGTACCAGTCAGTGCCCGTCGGCAGGTACACCATGCGTGAGATTCGACCTTGCTCGGTTACTGGTGCGACGAGCAGGGAAGGCCCGAACATATACTCGTCGCCGATGTCAGCAACCTTCGGATCGTTGCTGAAGTCCATGAAGAGGCCTCGCATAAATGGGGCACCCGTTTCATGTGTCATACGAGCGAGTGAATAGATGTATGGCATGAACTGGTAGCGCAGGCGAAGATATTTCGCGAGGATCGGCTCAGCCTGTTTACCGTAAGACCAGACCTCGTTTTGTGGGCGGCTACCGTGGCTCCGGAAGTTCGGCTGAAATGCGCCGTACTCAAACCAACGGACATAGAGCTCTGGATAGTCGTCGTAGTGGCCGATGTTTTCGCGTGCATCGGAGGGATCGAGCAGTGGGGCGCGATCCGGCTTGTGAAATGAGGGCAAATACTGCCAGCCCCCGATATCGGTACTCCAATAGGGCATTCCCGAGGCGACAAAATTGATGCCGGTTGGTATTTGACGCTTGAGCGTATCCCAGTTGCCACTGATATCGGATGACCAGAAGATCGTGCCGTTGTGTTGTGCACCAAGATAGGAGTCGCGCGCGAGAATGAGTGCTCGAGCTTGTAAGTCTTGGCGGAAGCCGTTGTAAAACGCTGCAGTGTGGAAGAGTGGGTAAACATTAAAGAACTGAGTGCCGGGGCCAATATGGAAGTAGCTTCCATTGGGAGGAAGATCGGGCTCAGTCTCATCGGCCCAGAATGCGTCAAAGCCTTTGCTCACGTAGTTTTTCTTGACGATGTCCCAATACCACTTCGCCGCGTCGGGGTTCGTTGTATCGATGTCTGACCCCGCACGATCGTAGGGCAACCCGTTCGTTGGAGTTCCGTCGGCGAGCTTCTCAAACCAACCATTCTTCAATACTGTGTCGTAATAGCGGTCTTCGGGAACAAAACGGGGCCACACGCTGATCATGGTGTGAAAGTTCATCTCATGCAGTTGTTTGTTCATGCCTGCAGGGTCGGGCCATTTAGCAGGGTCCATGTCCATCTGACCCATTTTCGTGTAGTGAAACCAATCGATGACCAGATCGTCGATTGGATAATGTCGGTCGCGATACCCCTTGGCTACGGACATCAGCTCGGCCTGACTTGAGTAACGTTGTTTGCACTGAATGTATCCATATGCAGACTTCGGCAACATCGGCGTGTCACCAGTCAGCAATCGGTATCCCGAGTAGATCTCGTCGTATGTCTTGCCTGCGATGACGAAGAACGAAACCCGTTGACCGACATCCGAGGTCCATCGTGTCGAATCGTTGAAGCCGAAGGACACGGTTGTAGCCGAAGGGTTATCCCACACGATGCCGTAGCCCTTATTCGTCACGACGAAGGGAACACAAACGCTCTGGCCGGAGTGCGCGTTGTAGTCATGTGCGCAACGCACCACATGACCGCGGCGATCGAGATACCCTTCCTGATTCTGACCCAGCCCATAGTAATGTTCGTCGGGCGGCGAGGCGAACGTTGCGCCTACCTGAAAAAACGGTGGATCAGTCGGCCTGCGATCGTAGAGGATGTCCGCATTGCCGTCTTTATGGTTCGGCACCGACATCTGCCACCCACGCAACTCGAGTAATGAAGCACCCTCCGGCGTCTTGATCGAGAGGCCGACACTAGGTGTAGAGCCGTTGAAAAACTTTGCAATATCGGCTTGCGTACCCGTGGGCTCCCACTTCCCGCTCTCAGGTGAAACTGTCACCACTATCCGCGAGGAGCGAATTACATCGCCGGAATTACGCTCTTCAGCGACCCAACCAGTGGGTAGCGGTGTAGCCGTGATACCGTACCCGGGAGCTGCCAGAGCGTCTTCACGGCGCAGGCTGAGGCTGACTCGGACAATGTTCGGAGCATACGGCTCGACCAGTACTGTCGAATCACCGCGACTTAGGATCAGCTGTTGCGCGATCGCTGATCTTCCGCCGATTGCTAATATGCTGCTTCCCGTCGTCGCTCCAAAGCAACAGAGCGTTACAGCTTTACGAAATCGGCTACCCGATGCCTTCATCCGATGAACCTCGACTTATGGACCAATGCGAAGTGCTGCGTGAAGTCTTACTTTGCGAGTTGCACTCTATCTAGACGGCGATAGCGGACTCAAGAAGTTTTATAGCGTGAATCATGGACCAGATCCTAATTTGTTTCTTCGTCTTTCAATACCGCCATCGCCGCGTTGCGCCCGTTGATCCCGATCACGCTTCCACCCGGATGTGTGCACGCTCCGCAAAGATAGAGTCCCTTCATCGGGGTACGCGCAGAGAGCCGGTTGGACCACATATAGCGAGGGAGGCATTCTCCCTGGAAGATGTGACCACCCGTGAGACCTACCTTCTGTTCGATATCGGGAGGGCCCAGCACCTGCGCCTCCAAGACCGCTGTGCCCATGTTGGAACAGAATCGACCGAGTGATGCCAGGGCGAGTTGGCGAACTTCATTGCGTCGATCATCCCAAGTACCTCGCGAGAATTTATATGGAACATATTGTGCGAAGATGCTCATTGTGTGCAGTCCTGCTGGGGCAACTGTTGCATCATGCACACTTTGGAAGTAGATCTCGCACCACAGGCGTTCTGCTAGCTTGCCTGCCCGCGCTGCGGCGAAGCCGTTTTTCCACTCCGACTTTGTGAGCGGAGCGTTGATTTGCCCGTAGTGATGCGGTTCATTCTTACCGGGACGGGCGGTGAAGTCGGGCAGTTCTCGCAACAGTACGTTCAGCTTTACTGTGCATCCTTCGATCGGAATTTCTTCAACGTGCTCTCTCCATTTCAGGTCAGCGGCAGTTCCAAGTAATTTTTGTGTTTGCCGCGGATCGGCGTTCGAGATCACTACCGGGGCATGAATAAGCTCTCCGCCGTCGAGTTCGACGCCCTCGCCCGGGACGATCTTCGCTACAGGAACTCCTGTTGCGACTATGGCTCCTGCTTCGCGCGCGGCATCGCAGAAGTAGAACGAGACCATACCCATACCGCCCTTTACATAGCCCCACATGCCCGGCATATCGCCAAGGCGTCCTGAAGAATGATGAAAGCGAATCGATGCGGTACCAGCGTCGAATGGGCTCGCATTCGTTCCAATCACTCCCTGCCCTAGGTAAGCGGCCTGCAATCGATCGTCGCTCAGATAGCGTTCGACAAATTCAGCCATCGACCAGTCGAAGAGTACGTGCGCGGCCTCTTCGTCTTTGCCGATTCGCTCTTCAATCTGTTCACGGGACGGCGCGTCACCGATCCACAAGTCCCGTTTGCCCGCGGGGCGCAACGCATTACGCAATCTGCGGATAACATCACTCATCGCGCGCCAGCCCTCGACATCGCTCGGCGCGAAGGCTCGGATCTCATCTTCGCAACGTTGATCATCGTCCCAGAGCTGAATGCTGGAGTCGTCGGGGAACGGAACGAAGAGTCCGTTGACAGCTGGACTCCATTGAAATCCTCGCGTGGGAAGATTCAACTCGGAGACAACCAGCGGATGAAGGAGGCCCGCCAGATAGGCGCATGGAGACATACGCACGCCTGGGAAGGGCTCTTCGATTGTGCATGCCCCACCCACACGTGTTCGGCTCTCAAGTACGATCACTCGTTTGCCCGCTCGCGCCAGATAGGCCGCGCAAGCAAGCCCATTGTGGCCTGCCCCAACCACGATCACATCCCAGGTTCGAGATGCCAGTACGTGAATCGGTAAAGGCAATCCGACTTCGCCGAGACTCGCGGCTGTAGGTGAACTCATCCTGACAGTATCTACTCTGAAACCATGACTGGAAAGGTTATGGGACTATTTCATCCTCATTAATTGCGCGGGGCTTTCTTCGGTGACTGCGTAGAAGGTGTCAACCGCAGTGGGTGGGGACAGCTGCTGCTTTGTACCATCGGGCCAGTGAATCTCTATCGCGTCGATCTTGGTCGTCTTGCCGAGGCCAAAGTGAGGGCGCTGGTCGGAGCTGGACGCGAAGCTACCGCCTGCAAGAATGTCGGCGCGTTGTCGAAAGCCGTTGGCAGTAAGGTAAATTACGGCGCCGACCGCGTCTCTGGGTGACTTGGGACCGCCGACTAGTTTGAAAGCGATCCAGTGATTTGGTGATGCGGTCGTATCGGCGGCTTCTGCAGCAGAGGCTGCCGGTGTGCCGACGACGTTACGGAACAGAGAAGGTGCGGAATCCAGATTGTTGACGACTACGTCGATGCGGCCATCGTTGAAGAGATCGCCGTAAGCCATGCCACGAGAGACAGCAACCTTTGCAAGACCGGTGCCCTCGACAGCAGGGACTAGCGTAAGCTTTCCATTCTGATTATGGAAGAGCAATGGCCGCTGGGCCCAGGTAGTGCCCCAGTTCTGGCCATCGACGGCAGGATAAACATGACCGTTCACGAGGAAGAGATCGAGCCAGCCGTCGTTGTCATAGTCGAAGAAGGATGTTCCCCAGCCAAGGAATGGCACAGTGACTTCGGCGATGCCGGCCTCATAAGCAATGTCGGTGAAGTTAGCGTCGCCATCGTTGCGGTAAAGCGGATTGTAGTCGTCCGAAAAGGTAGTGGTGTAGAGGTCAAGAAGGCCGTTGTGAGTGTAATCCCCAACTGCAATGCCCATGCTCGCAGTCTCACGACCACTTTCATTCAGCGCATATCCTGAAGCGTAGCTTGCATCCTCAAAGGTACCGTCGCCTTTGTTGAGGTAGAGGTAATTGGGAGTGGAGTCATCGGCAACCAAGAGGTCAGGCCGTCCATCGCCATTGATATCTACGAAGATAGAAGCAAGGCCGAAGTAAGCGTTGGTGTCGGCCACGCCTGCCTTGACGCTTACGTCAGTGAAGGTCCCGTCGCCGTTGTTGTGGAAAAGATGGTCAGGCTCGCCACGGAGCCCGCGAGGGCCACACATAACCTGCACTCCCCGAAAGTTACAGAACGCGACCGAAGTGATGTCAGTTCCTTTCTGTAGATCTGAGAGCTCGAAGTGGACGTAACCAGGAACAAACAAGTCGAGGCGTCCGTCGCCGTCATAATCGCCCCATGTAGCGCCAGTCGACCAGTTGCCAAGCGTTACGCCGGCCTTTTCGGCGACATCGGTGAATGTGCCGTCGTGATTGTTGCGATAAAGCCGATTCTTGCCATAGTTGCTGACGAAGATGTCGGGCCATCCGTCGTTGTCGAAATCGCCAACAACCGCGCCAAAACCCCAACGATCGTTAGTGACGCCAGCTTTACCAGCGACATCGGTGAATGTGCCGTCGTGGTTGTTACGAAAGAGGGCCGCGTGCGGGGGGGTAGATTTTCCAGAAAGAGCGTCAAAGGTTGAACCATTGACCAGATAGATGTCCAGCCACCCGTCGTTATCGTAGTCGAGCAGGGCAACGCCGGAACCTACAGTTTCGAGGATGAAGGATTTGGCTGTGGTGCCCATGTGATGAGTCCAGGACGTGAGGCCGGCTTTTGCCGCTATATCTTCGAAGATGATAGGGCCGGCCTTGACGAAGCCTCCAGCTGTGATCGGGCGATGTTCAGCATCCAGCACGGCTGCGTGAACTCCTGCCGTAGCTGATCCGCCTGTCTGCGGCGTAGACTGTGATTTCTTCGCGGCTTGGGACGCCTGATTGGCAGCAGGCGGAGCGGCAGGACTCTGAGCGGGTGCGTCGAAATTCACGGAAAGTGAAATACCCGCCAAAAGTAAAATCAAGCGCAAGAGTGAGTTGATACCAATTGAGCCGAATACAGTCAATCTGATCTCCAAATATCGGTTCCGTCCATCTTAGAAGAGAAAACTTAGAAGAGAAAACGGCCTGCAAATATCAAGCTGTGATTATAGGATGATAAGTGGTTACGGCTGTCTGGAAGCCGAAGCCAGCAGCCAAGCCGGTTCGTGACGCAGTTTCGCTCGGATGTAGAGCAAAGCGAGAAAAGAAATTCTGTTGGATTTGAGCCTCAAGCCGACTCGAGAGAGTATCGATAAATAAGAGAAGAAGCAGGCGAAAAGGCTTCAATAAAGCGAGGTTCATGCGGTTCATTAAGGGCTAGCCCCGATATGATTCTGGGGTCTGGAGCAGACTAGAGAACGGAGAGCAAGCGCGCATCCTCCTAAAGATGGAATTCTGTAGTCTCGGCATCTCGCGTTGAGAGGCTTTGCCGATATTCTCTCTGGTCCGCACGATTGTCTTCCGAAGCCCGCAGAATCTCGCGGGGATTCATCTCGTATCTGCTGGCTGAGCCGACAGAGTCGAATTGATTGGAGTGTGAACGCCCTTTGGCAGTTTTTTCTTTTTCGATAGCATGTCCACGAGTGCTGTGATCTCATCGGGCTGAAGAGATTCGCCGAAGGCCGGCATGCTATCGCCTCCGGCTTGGATTTGTCTCGTAATGGCATCTTTCTTGAGCCGCTTCCCTACAGTGAGCAGTGATGGCCCCTTATTGGGGATCCCGACTCCGTCGACGCCATGACAATGCTCGCAGCCTTTTTCATGGAAGAGAGTAGCGCCCGAGGAAGTGTTTGCGGTAGAAGCATGGACCGGAGCACCAAGACGCCTAATAGCAGAGTTTGCTAGGAGCACAAGAGTACAACCAATTAGAGGCGGCAAGGATCGGGAGAGGAAGCGACTTTTCATCTGAGCAATTGTCTCAGCACGCTGGGAGGAAAGGCTACTTTGTTGCGCAGTGTCGAACTGCGTTCTGGATTTATCATCTCGTTTCTAGTTTTGGGTGGCGCTAAAGGTGGTGGGAAGAGGACCGGCTATATGGTTAACAGGTGCGTCTAGCTCGTGGGTATGCCATGCGACACTCTCGTTGGCGACTTCGGCATGTGAGCGAAGGTAATCGAGGGCGTAGCTATTAGCCGCTGGGTCATCCTTCTGATCCGCAAAGATGGCAGCCTGCTCGACAGCCTTGTCTTTGACTCCGAGGCGACGATAGAGAATGGCGAGGATGTAGTGGGCAGACAAGTCGTCTGGGTCGATGGTCTGGACGACCTCATACTCGGCACGTGCTTGCTCATACTGGTGCTTTTGATAAAAAGAGAATCCGAGCTCGCGGTGCGCGTCCCGAGAACGCGGAAACGCGTGAACAACCAGGCGAAGATCGGCGATCGCGCCATCCAGATCGCCCTCGTTTCGTTCGAGGAGAGCGCGATAGTACAGCGCTCGCGGGTTATCTGGAGCAATTTTGAGTGCTTGTCGGAGATGCAGTTCGGCATCCGTATACCGCTCCCATTGAAGTTCAACAATGGCTTGGTTGGTATACGCGTCGGCGTAGTCGGGGCGAAGTTTAGCGACGTGTGCGAAGGCATCGACGGCAGAGGCGTACTGCTGCGCGTCAAGCAGGCCGATACCAAAGTTGTTCCATCGCATCCACTCCTTATTTTCCGATGAATCGGGCGGGACGGGATGGTTTTCACCGACGATCACAGTGCGTGAAGTGGATACCATCTCAATAACTGGCTGGTCAAAATGCTTGCTGGGCACCATATTCATTCCGAAGTCCATGAAGTGCTGGTCGAAGCGCCGGTACTTTACGGCGGCGGTGAGGGTGACCGGACCATCCGACGCGGGCGGCATGTGGAAAGAATAACGGACGATCTGCGAGCGGCCAGACTGAATGGTGTTGTTGTAGGCGACTATGCGATTGTCCCAGACCTGATGTTCGGCGTTGAGAGTACCGCGATTATTGATCAGGCGGTTGGTGAAGGAGTGGGCTCGTTCATCGAGGTCTCCATTCGGCTTGAGGAAGCCACTCTCGAACATGATCTTCCCATCATGGTCCTTGACGGTAAAGTCTACCCATGACTCGTACATATCACGCTGTTCTGGAACGTGGGAATGTGCAATGCCTTTGTTCTGAATAACGACATCGGCGGTGAGCAACTCCCCGGGCGCCACGTTGTAGGAGACAAGTCCGAGCGGTGCTGACAGAATCGGTGTAGCTCCGATTGACTGGCCGGAGTGCTCGATGGCGAAGATGTCTACGTTGAAGACGCTCGCCTGAAGAAACTGCACGATGCGCGTCGCCTGCTCATCGTATCCATAAAACCTTGGAACGATGGTGTTAGCCCCGAGCCAGCGATGGGATGCAAGCTGCCCGTTCTTGGATCCCGGATCGGGGAGCTTTATCGCTTCACGCTGCATATGGCAGGTTTCACACGTGGAGACGGTGTCTTTGACATAGAAGGGAAGCGGGGACTGCTTGGCGAATGAAGAGTTCTGCCACTCGTCGTAAAGCGAGATGGCGCGCTGCCACTTGTAATCGTTCAGTTGCCGAGGAAGCGCGGCCTTATGGCAGGTGGCGCAGAACTCTGAAGTTTTGTAAAACGGCTTCATCACAGCAGCGGAATGCCGGTCGAGATGAGCGAGGATTTCTCCATCGGAGACAGGGCGTGTAATGCCATTGCCATTCTCGTCCACAAGAACCGCAGGCACACCGAGGACGTAGGAGCCGGTTCCCCGGGTGTCGACCTTTTGAATGGCGTGACAGACGCTACAGGTAACTCCGTCGGCGTCGAAGGGACGCCGCTTCGTAGACCCTTGGGTGAGGTTGCCTGCAGCCATTGCGACGGGGTCGTGACAGCCCTCGCAATGGCGAGAAAACTCCACGCCTTTACTGTCGTTGAGCAGGTTGACGTTGCGCAGGTACCACGGAGCCCGATTGGAGTTGGAGTGAGCCGACTGTCGCCATTGATGCTGGGCTTCCTGATGGCAGTGTCCGCAGTATTGCGCGGAGGGAAATGTCTTGGGATCAATGAACTCGCCAGTGTCAGTGGTCATGAGCGAAGGCAAGAAGTGAGCATCCTTGCTGAAGTGGTCGTTATACTTCTCCATAACTTTAGCGCTATATGCGCTTCGGGCGGCGGCAGACTCGTCGGCTTCGCTACCGGCGACGGCGGATCGAAGCGGAATCGAGGTAGCGACGGACAGTGAGAAGCACAGAGCGACCGAGAGAACTCCAGCGAGTAGGGACAGCCGACGAACGATCCGAGGAACGGGTTGGGTCACGAAAATCCGAATGCTGGCAAGGTTTCTGAATTGAGTGCATGATACTCGAAGCCAACGGGCACTTGGAAGACAAATAAGGATGAGGAGAGTCTCCTCCCTTTGGAGGATAAGGGGTCGAAATAGAGGCAAGTCCGCCGGCTGGACTTGTATCCTCGGTTGCGACGAAGCCTATACTCCTCTAAGCGTGGCGCGACAGACCTTTGATTGATCTCGAATACAAATGCACGAGTTCGTCGCACCGTTTCGTCGCTAAGACGTTGCTTTGCCGTATGGGCCTCCTCTGGGTGCTTCTTGGAGCGGTGGCTGCTTTGTGTGAGGGGTCTGGTAATAAGGAACTGGCAAAAGCTAGCGTGACTACCGCGGTCGCACGACAATCGTGGTCGACCGAAGACGGCCTGCCGCAGAATAGTGTTCATGCAATTTTGCAGACCCGAGATGGCTTCTTGTGGATTGCGACCGAGGGTGGGCTAGCGCGCTTTGATGGATTGAACTTCCGAGTCTTTCAACAGAGCAGCGATCCTGTCTTTACTAGCGATGATCTCTGTTGTCTGGCTGAGGACACTCGAGGCGGTCTATGGATCGGTACCGCTGATGGTCTTGTGCGCGAATCGCATGGTGACTTCGAACGATTTGGGGTCGATAACGGCCTGCCTTCGCCAATCATCCTCGATGTGTTGGCTGACGCAGACGGTTCGGTTATTGCGCTGACGTCCAAGGGCGTGGTGCGCGTCGACCCTCAGGTACGAATCTATGCACTGCGAGTTCCGGGGGGCGACCCCGTTCTGGCTATGAGTAGAGCTCAAGACGGGAGCATTTGGCTTGCCACTGCGACCGACATTGTGCGGTATAAGAGCGGCCGTCTGAATCGTGAACAATCGATTTCCGGATTACCCATCGCGACCGTAGTAGGACTGGCCGTCGTTTCGAGTGAACGGGCTATATGGCTGCGATCAGCCCGGGAGGTCATTCTTTTACGGGATGGGGAACAGCGCATATGGAGAGTGGGCCACGAGCTTGCGGGCACTCGCATTGAATCAATGTCCGCGGACTCGCGCGGAGTCTTATGGGTTGGAACGAATCGCGGTCTTTCGTCGATCGATGTGGCGGATAAGGTGACGAATGGTGCGGCACAACAGGTTGCTGCCGCTGGGTCCAATAGCGTTCTTTCGAGCGCTGAGGATCGCGATGGCGATCGATGGGTTGGAACCGAAACGGGCGGCCTGGTGGTGTTGCGACCCCAATTATTTCGGACCGAGCCTGCAATCGCAGATCAAGCTATTACTGCGGTGGTTCAGACAACGGACGGAACGATTTGGCTGGCGACCAAGGAAGATGGGCTGCGTCGAATACACTTTGGAAAGGTCGATCGTCCGGCGGTTACGGCGCGGCTGGCAAGCCGTGTAATTCTTGCGCTTGCGAGGGGCTCCGATGGCGATTTGTGGGTGGGAACGCCGGATGGGTTGAGCCACATCGATGGGAATAAGGTACAAACCTACACCTCAGCCGACGGGCTTCCAGACGACTTCATACGCTCAATTTTGGCAGATTCAGATGGGACGTTATGGGTAGGTACAAGACGAGGGTTGGTGCAACTGGATGGGAAGTCAGGTCGCGTGCTCTCGCACTGGGATGGTCTGCGTAGCGACTCGATAGGGGCACTTCTGAGATCCACGGCGACGGCAGACGGAGTTGCGCAGGTGCAACACGATCTCTGGGCAGCAACATTCGATGGCCTTTCACGGGTTAGGGATGGACATATAACGACCTTCACAAAGGAAAACGGGCTTGGTGGAAATGTCGTTACGGCGCTTGCGCAGGATAGCTCCGGAGTCCTCTGGATCGGAACCAAGGGAGGAGGTTTGAGCAGCTATCAGCTTGGCGCGTTCACTGCGTTTCATCAAACGGGTATGCCGAGTGATATCGATTCGATACTCCTAGATGATCAGGGCAGACTTTGGATGGGAACACGTCACGGGGTGATTCAGGTTTCGGTCACTTCGCTTGAGGGCTGTGGCGCCGATATTCGCTGTACAGTTGCGGTATCGCGCTACGGATATCCCGATGGCCTTCCAAGCGAGGACTTATCGGCAAGCGGACATCCTGCGGCATGGAAAATGGGTAATGGTGAACTCTGGTTCGCCACGACGAGAGGTGTTGCCATCGCCGATCCGTCGCAGATCTTGAGAAATCCACTAGCACCTCCTGTGGCCATCGAGCGTTTCCTGGTTGATGACGTGGAGATGAGGCTAACCCCCAAAAATGCAACCATCTCACCCGGCCACACGACAGCCACCATCGAGTATGCCGGACTAAGCTTTCGCGCGCCGTCACGTATCAATTTTCGCTACATGCTCGAAGGGTTCGACCGGCATTGGATGACAGTGGGCTCCCGAAGGACGGCGTACTATACAAACCTGCCGCCGGGTTCATATCGTTTCGTTGTCCAAGCAGCGAGCCGAGATGGGCTTTGGAATGGAGATACCGCAGAAGTGCGTTTTACAGTTGAGCCGCCTTACTATCGGCGGGCATGGTTTTATGTTCTCGTCTTGGCCGCGGTGGTCGGACTAATGGTCCTGGCATATCGCCTTCGACTAAGGCGCCTTCAGCGCGAGTTCAACGCGGTGCTGATGGAGCGCAACCGTATTGCTCGAGAGATTCATGACACGCTTGCGCAAGATTTTGTTGGAATCTCACTGCAGCTCGAGGTGCTCTCACAGACACTCGCACGGGGTGAAATTTCAGCTGCGCGAGATCAGGTGGATGCGACACGTACCATGGTGCGTGAGGGCTTGGACGATGCGAGACAGAGTATCTGGGAGCTTCGGGCGGTAAGCGCGAAGGATAGCCTCCCGACACGTCTGGGGCGGGTCATACAGCGGGCGGGACAGCGCGGCCTGAAAGCAGAGTGCAGGGTTGGAGGCACCTATCGTCCACTCCCACCTAAAGTGGAAGAGGAAATCCTGCGCATTGCAGGAGAGGCGTTGACCAATGTGTTGAAGCATGCAGAAGCAAACACCGTGTCGGTCGATTTGCAATATAGTCCGAACAGTTTACTTTTACGGGTTGAGGACGACGGCTGCGGCTTCGATACTGGCAAGGCCACCTCCATCGACGGACACTTCGGTTTGCAAGGGATGCGGGAGCGGGCCGCTACAATCGGTGGACAGCTGAAGATTGATAGTTTGACAGGCGGCGGAACTAGCGTGACGATGGAGGTTAATATATGAAAGCGCGATTTGGTGACCAAGCTCCAAATTCGTTCGGGCGCCAAAAGGGGGCAGTGATTGAGCGATGACAAAAGAATTCGACTACTGATTGTCGAGGATCACCACGTTGTTCGAAAGGGATTGGTCGCTCTGCTTTCAGCGGTTTCAGAGGTGGAGGTTGTAGGCGAAGCCAGCGACGGGGCTGAGGCAGTGGCTTGTTTTGGTGCGCTCATGCCGGATGTGACGCTTATGGATCTCAGAATGCCGAATATGGGTGGGGTTGAGGCGATCACACGTATTCATCAGGAGTTCCCTGCGGCGCGGTTTATCGTGCTGACGACTTTTGATGGCGACGAAGACATTTATCGTTCACTGCAGGCTGGCGCAAAGGCATACTTACTCAAGGGAATGACCTGCGAAGAACTGGTTTCTACGATCCACGCAGTACACAGCGGACGAACTCGCATCCCGGCACCCATCGCAGAAAAACTAGCCGAGCGAATGTCCTGGCAGGAACTAACAGCGCGCGAATTGCGAGTGCTTGAGCGCATTGTCGCAGGACGCGCGAACAAGGAGATCGCCGCCGACCTAAAAATATCCGAGACCACTGTGAAGTCACACGTGAATAGTCTCCTGAGCAAGCTGGGAGTCGCCGATCGAACTCACGCGGCGACACTAGCTATACAGCGCGGCATCGTGCATTTTTCGTGAGGATATCTGCCGTGCGTTTTTCCGTTTTCTCTCGATCTTTATTTTTAGTTCTCACCTTGTTGGATGTCTCGCCTGCGCTCCAAGCGCAGTCCAAGTCCGGATGGCGCACCGCTAGTTCTAGTGAATTGGAGGCGGCAATACCGGCTCGGGCTCCGGTCGAACGAGAGCGGATCGAGACTGAGATGCGAACTGCTTCGGGCATCATCAACCCGAACGGAAAGGTCATTGCGGGAGTAGTTCTCATCACAGCCGGCTACTCTGCGGATGGAAAGTACTCCCATTTTCTCCTGGTTCAAAGCCCAATCACTATCGGTGATGTGCTCCTTTCACCCGGTTCTTACGTGCTTGGATGGGTGCGCACGGAGGCTGGCTTGTTGGTGCACCTCTACGACGCTTCGAGTGGCACGGAGCGCGTCAGCGTTATAGCACGTCAGATGGCAACTGGGACGAGAGTAGTGGCATTTCGAATTTGGCCCCCCACTGAAGGTTCAATCGTCCAAATTGGCAGGTTTGAGCTGGCCTACACTCTGCCCGATTCTGCCGGAGACCGCAGACGCGATCGATAGGACCCGGACAAATCATGCGGTTTCGAATTTGAAGCTTTCTTTGACATGTATGATGTTTTTCGATTTTGCCAGGAGACACTATGAGAATTTCACGAACGACGATTTCAATCATTCTGTGTTTGTTGACCCTAACTGCCATCGGCCAAACCAATCCAAGCCAAAAAGCGATTTCGAAGGCAGAACCCACACAGGCGTCATTACTGAAGCCAGCCGATGTGGCGAATATTCTGCCAGCCGCCGTTTTTTTTCGCGGGCAAAGCGCACCGGTTCAGAACAGAAACTCCGGTGGCGTCCGTTTTGAGGACAAGAGCCTGATGCTCATCTCGTTGGTCGATAACTCGGGATATTCAAGCCAGGTTCAAGAGAAGTATCAGGCATATCTAATCACAGAATCACAACTCAATATCGACGGTCATTCATTGGCTCCTGGCGCGTACGGCTGCGGATTTCTGAACGACGGTTTCATCGTCATGGACATCGGTGGGCACGACCTGTTCACCGCTCACGCAATTCACGACAGCGACTTACATCGACCGACTCCTCTTCAAGTCATGGCGGTACCCAACGAGCCAGGCAAATATCGACTCTACGCGGGCCGGAACTTTGTAACCTTTGGGCTCTCGACTGGCAAATAGTGGTGTCTTAAGGGACAGTAGTGGCATTCAACTGTAACCTGCAAGACTGCAAAGGGGTAACCGAGTAAAGGCGGATCGAACTGTTATTCCCTTCCATTGGCCTGCGGGCGAAGAGACCTGTCACAATGGCTCATTACCACGATATTAGGGCATAGTGTACTGTCATCGAACAGGATCTTTTCGATGGAGACCATGATACTTAGCTATTCCGATGCCGATGGACACCATAGCGTCAATCTCGACCGTGACTCCACCTCGATCGGTCGCTCACCGACCCAGGACATCGTGCTGAGCGACCCTTGCGTCTCGCGTCAACACGCCGTGATCTTGAAAGAGGGCGATACGTATACGGTTGTCGATCAAAACAGTACTCACGGTACCTTTTTGAACTCAACGCGCGTTACGAACGCAATCCTCAATTTAGATGACGTGCTTCAGTTGGGATCCCTCAACGGACCTCGACTCCGATTTCATCACCAACAGAATGATCAGGTGAAGGCCGGCCTCATCCAACGCCCTGTCGCGGATCTGCTCACCTCGCTCAGTCAACTTCGACTTCCTGGCCATCAACATCGCCCATCCGCGGACGAGATGGAGAAATTGAACTGGCTCCTTCGCGCGACACGCCAGTTGAATGAGGGCGTCGCAATCGAAGAGATACTTAACGCTTTTCTTCATCTAACGTTGCAACTGACTCGGCTTGAGCGGGGATTCGTCTTTCTCCGTGAAGAAACTGGGATGCGCCTTGCGCTAGGACTCGGTGCGGACGGAAAGATTGTTGAAGAGGATTCGACGATTTCGCGTAGAGCCATGCAGAAAGCGATTGAGAGCGAAGCCAATTTTTTGGTCAGCGATACTTTGGCCGATGGTACGGCTTCAGGATGGTCGAGTGTTGTGGCGAATAGCATCCGTAGCATTTACTGCATTCCGCTCCGAAAGCATATTTCCGCGAAGGAGCCAAGTCGCTTGTTGGGTCTGCTCTATCTTGATAGTCAGATGGGGCTCGGAGAACTCACGGAAGTAGATCATCAATTACTCGAGACGGTTGCGAGAGAAGCCGCAGCGCTTTTGGATAACGCTCTACTCGCTGAGGCGGAGTCAAAGGCTAGACAGGCGCGGGAAGAACTCGCTGTTGCCGCAAAAATTCATAGCGGCCTGATGTCGATTACGCTACCAAAACTTCCTTATGCCACGCTTCAAGCGAGAAGTGTTCCATGTCATGCCATCGGTGGCGATTTCTATGACGCTGTTGTGGTTCAGGACGGTGTGTGCGTAGCAATTGCTGATGTTTCCGGTAAGGGTATATCTGCGGCGATAGTGGCGGCCACGCTGCAGGGAATCATCCATTCCCAGCTGATGGGGAGGCAAGATCTCCCCGAGATAGCTTCGCTCATCAATCAGTTTTTGTGTACACGCAACGTAGGCAAGTACGCCACGATGATTCTCCTCAAGCTTTTTCCGGACGGAGCAATTGAGTACGTAAACTGTGGCCATGTCCTGCCGATCTCAATTGTAGATAGAAAGGCGACGCAGTTGGAGGAAAGCAACTTGATTGTCGGACTTATTCCCGGCGCAAAATACACTTCGGCGCACTACAAGCTAAGACCGGGAGAACGCCTTCTCCTAACGACCGACGGTATTACTGAGGCGGAGGACAATGACGGAACCCAATTTGGCGACCTCGGATTCAGCGCAATGGCTTACCACGAAAATATAGATTCGATCTTAGATCACGTGGCGAGATTTCAGTCTCCCAATGCAGCCCAGGACGACTGTACCTTGCTAGAGATTCAATACGAGGGGTAACTCAAAGGGAAGTTTCAGTCTTGATGTAGCCATGCCCATATTTGCTGCATTTCTTCTCATAGAGACAATGCAGGGGTCGGTCGGCTAACTGCATCGGTGCTCCAGATCGCCCCATCAGGATACCGATAACGATCCAGGGAATCGCGACGTATTTCGATGCTGTATCCCGGCTTATCAGGTAGCAGATAATGCCCTTCCCGAATCCTAACCGGATCCAGAAAGTGTTCATGCAAATGGTCAACGTACTCGATGACACGATTCTCGAGTGTGGTGGAGACGCAGATATAGTCGAACGCAGCGAGATGCTGCACGTATTCGCAAAGGCCGACGCCGCCAGCATGCGGGCATACCGGTACTTTGAACTTCGCCGCGAGGAGCATGATGGCTAGGTTTTCATTTACGCCTGCTACTCGGCAGCTGTCGATTTGGCAAACATCGATAGCATTTGCCTGCAACAGTTGCTTGAACATAACCCGGTTGTGGCAGTGTTCGCCGCTAGCTATGCGGATTGGTGAGACTTCGGCGCGAATGCGTGCGTGACCCAGAATGTCATCGGGATTGGTTGGCTCCTCCATCCACCACGGGTCAAGTTCGGCGAGTTCGCGCGTACGTACGATTGCGTCTTTCACGCCCCACTTCTGGTTGGCGTCCACCATCAATTTGTTGAGCCATCCAATCTCTTCGCGGACCAGCCTACCTCGACGCAGATCGTCCACCGGATCTCCTCCAACCTTCAGTTTGAAATGAGTCCAGCCTTCAGCGAGGGCTTTGCGACAGAGTTCTCTCACCCTTTGATCGCTAAAGCCATACCATCCAACCGACGTTGTGTATGCCGGATACCCTTCCCGCCGCAATCGAGCGATCCGCTCTGCCTTGCCATCGAGCGCTTTCTCCAGAATAGAGCGAGCTTCCTCAAAAGAGAGGACGTCGTCGATATATCGGAACTCGATTGCGGAGAGTAGTTGGTCTACATCAAGGTCAGACAGCAATCGCCAAAGAGGCTTTCCTTCTGAACGTGCATGCAAGTCCCACACTGCATTGACGAGCGCACCCGTGGCTAGGTGAATAACGCCCTTCTCGGGACCGAGCCAGCGAAATTGACTGTCATCCGTGAGTTCTCGACAGAAGGCGGCCATATTGATTACGAGTGAATCGAGGGACCTGCCTTTTACGAATCGGGCCAAGTATTCGATCGCGAGAACGCACAATTCGTTCCCGCGTCCGAGTGTGAAGGTCAGGCCATGACCCTCAAGCCCGGTGTTTGTCTCGAGTATGCAATAGGCGGCTGAATAGTCAGGGTCCTTATTGACAGCGTCGGAACCGATACTCTCTCGCGAGGTTGGAAAGCGGAGATCGACGACACGAACATTGGTGATTACGATTTCGCTCAATGTGATTCAGCTTGCCCTTTCGTTGCTGCCACGCTATGCCTGGGATCTATGACCGATTAGTTCTGGACTGGGGAGCGATACGAATGCGGTTTCTATTACTGAAATAATATACTTGTCCATAAAAATTAGCCTTTATTTCACATCGACAGGTCGCTTGCTTCGCAACAAAGCCATAGTCGTCGCGGGCGCAGCTCCCATAGCCTCGGAGATTTTTCGACTTGCGGCGCGCAAGCCTGCGATCACATCTACTGGATTAACCTTGTCTTCGATTCGCTTCACATAAGGAACCGTCAGACCGGCAATTGCCTGTCCCTGCACATTCATATATCGGAAAGCTGATGTTTATGACACCCGAAACTTCATAGCTCGCTCGCTTTTCATACCCACGTGCGAGTATCTTCGCAAGGTGGTGGTCTAAGTCCGAGGGCTTTCGTTTGTTGGTTTGCAATCTCCATTCTTCCAGTGCCCGCTCACACGCATCTGCGGACTGGTGAGCCAGAATAACGTGGCCCGTGGCTGCATGCATCAGGTCCACCTTCGAGCCTACCTTGACATAAAAACCAGTTGACTCAGGTGAATCTACTTGTGCCAGAATCACGACGTGGCCGCCCTCAATTACTCCTAGATGGCATGATTGGCGCAGCTCGTGTGCGAGCCAGTGCATCACTGGTAGTGCTTCGGTGACCAGCCGCTTTGTTGGGGGATGTTCCTGCGCAAGCCGGAAGAGTCGAAGAGTAAGCTGATATCGATCCTTGTTGATCGACTGGACCAGATAACCGCGCTGCTCGAGACAAAGAATCATACGAAATATTTCAGATATAGTGCGGTCCAGCCGCCGCGCTACTTCGCTCACCGTCATATCTTCAGGCGTGCTGGCAAAGAGTTCCAGAATGTCGAGCCCCTTTTCGAGCGCAGGAGTGGGGTAATTACGCTTCTTATGAATCTTCGTCTTCATTTGTGAGCTGGATTCCTTCAACACAACGTATCAGACGGGCTGCGTGGAACAAAAGGCTGCGTGCAGAAGCAGGATCAGATGATCGGTCAAGATCTCGCTTACGACGGAGTCTCACGTCGCAAAAATGATTGAATCGGCAAGACTGAAGGATGTGTTGATGTTGTTACCGTAAGTCACTGCAGTTGCATCTTTCGGCGGCATAGTCCACAATTTTGCACGGCAGGTCGGACCAATTTTTCCGTCGCGAGTGATTGGAGCTCCAGCCAGATCTTCCGGACATTGAATCGGGTCAGGTGCATTTCATGCGTTTACGGTCATTACTCTTGCTCAGCCTTATCGCTGGCGCTACCTTCGCAATAGCCCAACCTCCAAACGAGCCTGGCCTGTTGTTCTACCTTTCCGGTGATTACGGATTCAACGCTGACTACGCCGCTGGCGGTAATCCAACGCCAAACTTCCTAAAAGACGTCAAGATTCTTCCCGGCGGGGCGAAGGGTTCGTACCTTGAGTGTGGAAACAATCAACTCCTGTCCTACTGGGCGCCCGGCAACATCTACTCGCAGCGCGGGACGCTTTCTTTCTACTGGCGCTCGCGTGATCCCGTTGACGCGACGGAGTTTCCTGTCTTTCGCGTCGGTTATGGCGACCATTCGAGCTGGGATATGGTGTGGTTGCGCATCGACTATAACGGCCACGGTTTCGACGCCTTCGTTACTGACATCAATCTTGGCCGCACACGCGTTTCTTATACGATGCCGAACTTTCCCAAGCCCAACGAATGGGTGCACCTTGCTCTGGCTTGGGACGAGACCAGTGGCATTCGTTTCTACGTGGACGGAAAGCTCGTCGGCGAGGAGGCGGCTACTGGAATGTTTGACGCCGCACTCGATCAGTTTGGCCCACACTCCCGGATCATTGCACCGACTGGTGTTGAGAGTAGTTACAACTACGATCGCGGCGGCGATATTGATGAATTGCGCATCTACGACCGAATGCTGTCGGACGACAACGTTGCCTCACTCGCCAAAGGTGAACCCCCACAGAAGATTCCAGCCGTCTCACGCAATCTTGCGCAGCAGAGTCCAGTTCAACCTGATTGGCAGAAGGAGTGGTATTTCCACTTTGGCTGGAACCGGACTAACGATATACCAGCGCCTCTGCCTGCAGCTAATACCGCGATCAGAAAGGTTGAGATTCACGACGCATACGACCTGAAGCGTTGGTGGTGGAAGGGCACTGATGGAATCCGCGAGACAACATGGCCGGGCGTCTACAACCGTTCCACACTCACAGGTCGGTTCGATTATTTTCAACTTCCCGACTGGGACTGCTATGCGCTGTCGGGTAAGTCCGTTACGTTTTATCTGCCAGATGAGCCGTGGAATCATCTTGAGATTCAAGGGGGTGCCTGGGGAAACGTTTCGCTGCTGACTCCGGGCAATGGCGATCCCGTGGCTCTGGCCGATCCCGACCAGCACGACACTTCGCCGCAGCTCGCCAAGACGCTCTTTGAACGGCCGGAGGGCCAGGAGCGGACAACCCATGACTTCGCCCAACCGGTTACCGGCAAACGCGTGAGATTCACCAACGTTAAGCAGGAATGGCCGATCGGCGAGTTTTCTGCGTACTATGTGCATCCAGGCAAAGAGCCGACGGGCGTCGCAACCCTGAGCTATACCGTTACCAGCAATGGTTCGCTCGACAATCCTTCGCTCGCGTCTCTGGTTGACTACATCCATGGTCGCTTTCCTGCCGACGAACGCGCGACGATGATCGCTAATCCCGGAGTGTCCGTCGGTGGAGGGCGAACTTCCATCGGTAGAGGGAAGAGGGAAGCCGACGAAACCTCGATGGCTCACAATCTGCCGATCGTTCACATCCTTGTTCCGTCCGACTATCGTGGCCTGCAGGCTGACGAAGGCCATGGAGCTTCTTACACATGGGAGAACATGCACGCAGGCCTTGATGGCATCGCAATCGATCTTCCCGCGCTGAACGTCAAACCGACGCATGGCGACTTCGTTCCCATGAATATCCAGATCAAGGATCCGATCTGGCCAATGCGCGACATGCTGGACTTCAGCTTCTCCGTAAGACCGGGCGAACCGCACACGCTGTGGCTCGACACACGCGACCGTATCCTGCCCAACGGCAAAAGTCTTTACATCACAATCGCCTCCGCCAGCGCTGAGTTTGGCCCGAGGTCGCTCGAAGGGATGCATCTGCGTCTTATCTTCAAATCGTTCAGAGACGCACTTCCAGAGCACACCATTGACCGGCTAACGCAAGTGCGTGACAACTATGCCAATCTCGTCGAAGAGTCGGTCAACTCACGGAAGCTGAATATCTTTAACCGCTTCGATGCCGACATTACTGACCTGCTTCGAGTCGACCCTGAGAACGATCTCGGACGCAAATACTGGAACGAGGTGAACCACGAGCAGATCAAACCGCCATTCAAGCTTCCAGACACGCCTCCGGGTGTGCCCAATTGGGCGTTTCTGCAGGTCACCGACCTCGGCTACCTCAAGCGCGAGATCAACTGGTACATCGACAACCGGCAGATCTCAGATGGCGAGTTCGGTGGTGGATTGTCCGACGATAGCGACTTCCTGAACTGGTGGCCTGGACTGGCATTTATGGGGGCTGATCCCGACAAGTTGAAGCACTCACTGTTGCGGACGCTGGACACGATGTATGCGACGAACATGTTTACCAATGGGCTGGCAACGGCTCAGTACGACGAGTTGCACAGCTACGAAGACGGCATCAACGTGCTCGGTCAGGCGATGATGATCGACTTCGGAAGCCCGAAGCAGATCGAGCGTGCGATGGAAACGTCGCGGCGACTCGAGTGGCTAACCGGGATCAACTCGGCGGGTCAGCGACAGGTTCGTTCGTCGTACTATAGCGGGACGAAGATGGCGGAGGGCGGCGTTTGGGGTTGGGGCAAAGGACGTTCCTATATGGTCTTCCATCCTGCGTTACAGCTCGTTCTGTATAACGGAATGCCTGAGACCCGAAAGATGGTCACAGAGATCGCGGACGGATTCCTTGCGCATCGGCATGTCAATCCGGACGGCAAGATGGGAATGCATTACGCAGTGAACTTCCATACCAATGAGGATCTGTCTGACGGAAACACTCCGTGGTTCATGTTGTGGGCTGCTTATCGCTGGACAGGAGACAAGAAGTATCTTGTGCCGTTCGGCGATAATCCTCCCGATTCGCTGCGCACGATCAACTCCGATGTCCTGGACATGCTGAATGTGCGTGACACCTGGGGCAAGGAGTTGTTGAAGACCTCTGCTCCAGATCGCAGGACTGATTCAGGCACAGCGAGTGAGACGAACCTTCATCTTGCGTGGCAGCTAACCGGAGATACCAAGAACCTCGACAAGCTCTATGCGTCGCAGATTGAGACAGCGGTCGATCGCGAGTTCATTAACACGGAAGGAAGTCTCTGGATCGATCGCATCTACTTCAACAATGGCGAGTTGCAGCGTGCGCGGCTGGGCGGCGTGGCGCTGATGCGGAACTACATTTATCCGGGGAACGTTGTGAGCTGGAAGTTCGATGCGCCTGCGAATGAGCAGAGCGTTGCGATCCTTGTGCCGGAAGGCACGCCTGACCACATCAAAATCATTGCTTATAATCTCGATCCGGTTGCGGTGAAGGCGAAGATGACCGGATGGGAGATTGATCCGGGTCAGTGGGAGATTACGCAGGGGGTGCAGGGCGCGACTGCTGACGCTCCTTTGACGGACAAGAGCGCGAGGACAGCGGAGTTTGAGCGTAGTCGCGATCTCGAGATATCGCTTCCGCCGCATGCCACTACCGTGATTGAGTTGAAGCTGATGCAGAAGGGGGTTCCGTATTGGTCGCGGCCTGATCTGGGGATCGGATCGGACGATGTTAAGGTTGAGGGCAACCGGATGAAGGTAATTGTTCACAGTCTGGGTTCGGTGGATGCGCCGGTGTCGCAGGTTGTGCTTCGCGACAAGGCTGGGAAGGTGCTGGCTCGTGCGTCGGTTCCTTCGATCAAGGCTCCGATTGATCTTTTTCCGAAGACGGCCACGGTCTCGCTTGCTCTACCGGCGGGCGCGGAGTGGAAGGGCGGAAGCGTGACGGTGGAGTCGAACGGCAAGGTTCCGGAGATTACGCAGATGAACAATCGCGTTCCGTTGTAAGGGAAAACAGCGCCGCCCTATTTTGCTTTTTGCAGGGCGACGTGGGCTGCGCGGACCTCGGTGGCGGTGAAGACGGAGAGGAAGGGGAGGCCGGGGATCGTGGCTTCGATGTTGGCTCGGCCTCCCTGTTCGCGGTCGACGAGGCAGAAGACGCCGGCGACGTTCATGCCGGCCTCGCGAGTGGCTTCGATGGCGGTGATGGTGCTGCCGCCGGTGGTGCAGACATCGTCGACGATAACGACGTGTGCGCCTAGCTTGAGGAATCCTTCGATCTTGCGGCCGGTGCCGTGGGTCTTTTCCGCTTTGCGGACGAGGAAGCCATGGATGAGGGTAGGGGCGGGTTCTTCCTCGGGATCGATTTCGAGGTGGCCCGAGAGTAAGGCGATCTCGTTGTAGTCGGCGAGAGCCCATGCGCTGGCGGAGGCGATGTTGGAGACCAGGGGATCGGCTCCCATGGTGAGGCCGCCTACGGCTTCGGCGTGGGGCACGTGCTGCTGAATGAGATCGTAGAGGACGAGGCCGGAGAGGCGGCCACCTTCGGCGTGCAGGGTGGTGGTGCGGCAGTCGATGTAGTAGTCGGATTTCTTGCCGCTGGCGAGGAGGAAGTCGCCCAACTTGAAGGAGTGGATGGCGATGAGGTTGAGGAGGGCGGTGCGACTGTCGGAGTTGATCTCTGGCATTCTCTTTGGCTCGATTCTCGATTGTATGGTCGGCAGGGGACTCCCCCTACCCAGAAAAACTGTGCAAAGTCTTCATTGCAGATACGTTATGCGAGGACTTTCAACGGCAATCAGTGCCAAAGTCCCTGGAATCAGGAGGTGTTCTTTGTAAAGTCTTCATTTTATTAGACCTTGCGAATGGAGACTTCTCGATTTTGGAACTTTGTCACCCCTCTTTCCTCTATTTCTATTCTAACGGTTCGAGAGGGGGAAACATGCCACCGGATGTTGTTGATTCTTGGAGGGTTGGCTGGTTTGGGGGCTTGACATGTGGATTTGCAGTGTTTTTGGGTGTCGATTTAAAAAAATATCCCGGATGCTGTCGACTTCAAGGTCGCCGGTTCAACTGGGCCAGGGGAGGCAATTCCCATCCATCGCAAACTACACGATGGATGGGCTCTGTTTATTCGTGCAGGTCAGGCGCTGATGCCGTAGCGGGCGGCCGACTGCCTGTGGGAGAGGTTGGGAGCCAGCGCTTTGCGGGCCTCTTCGTACTTCTTCCAGTCGGTCAGGTCGGGCAGTGCGGGGATGGTGATCAATTCGCCTTGGTCGAGGCCTGCGAGTGAGGCATCGACCATCTCCTCGGCGGTCATGACGATCTCTGCGGGGAGGTTGTGGACGGGCAGCTTGGCGCGATCCCAGAACTCGGTGCTGGTGGCTCCGGGGAGAACGGCCTGAACCTGGATGCCTTTGTCCCCGACCTCGTTGTGGAGGGATTGGGTGAGATTGACGACGAATGCCTTGGTGCCGCTGTAGACGCCATTGAGCAGCTCGGGGTTGAGGGCGACAACGGAGGCGATGTTGATGATGAGGCCGTTGGAACGCTCCAAAAAGCCTGGCAGGGCAGCGGACGTGAGGCGGGTGAGAGCGGTGATGTTCAGCTGGATCATGTTGTCCATGTCGTCGATGTTTGAATCGATGAGCTTGGCAACGCCGCCGAAGCCTGCATTATTTACAAGCGCGGTGACATTGCTGTCAGAGCGGAGGCGGTCTTCTACGCGCTTGAGTTCGGCCTTGACGGTGAGGTCGGTGGGCAGGACTTCCGCCTTGCGACCGGTCTTGGCGGTAATGTCTTTCGCTAACTGGGTGAGGCGCTTCTGGTCGCGAGCGACGAGGATGACGTCGTAGCCGCGCTGGGCGAGACGATGGGCGTAGAAGGAGCCGATTCCTGTGGACGCTCCGGTGATGAGTGCGGTGCCGGGATTGGAAGGTGTGGACATGGGTGTCTCCTGCGGTACTGAAATTCGCCTGATCAAACAAGCTCACTTGAATAGAGTAGACCGGTCGGTCTAAAGATTCAGGATTTATCCAAGAAAGGAAGAAGGCTTTTTCTTAGCCTTTAACAGAACGTTGAAGGCGAAGTGCAGGAAGTTGTCCAGCGCTTTCCTGGAACGGTCGGCCTTTGACCTGAGCAGAGCCCCTTCGTAGCTATTGAGCAGGAAAGATGCGAGTTCCTGCGGATTGGTCGATTTGGGGAGATCTCCATGGTCTATCGCTTCTTGAAGGACCCCGGCTATACCTGTTTCCCAGGTGGAGAAGGATTGGCGGAGAAGGAACTGGATGGAGTCGCTGTGGTCTGCCATTTCGAGGCTGAGATTTCCAACCATACAACCGCTGATCTCGGCGGTTGGGCCAAAGACAGCAATCAGAGTCTCGAAGTAGCGACGCAGGCGCCTGAGGGGAGCGGCTTTGCCTTCGGAAAGGATCTTTGTGGCGCGTTCGTTTTCCTGGCGAACGTAGAGTTCGAGGACCTCTTTTGCGAAGGCCTCTTTGCTGGCGAAGTGGTGGTAGAAGGACCCCTTGGGGATGTCGGCCTCGTCGAGGAGCTCCTGGACGCCGGTGGCTTGGTAGCCCATGGAGTGGATGCGCCGAAGGCCAACCCGGAGGAGATGGTCGCGTGTGTTGCGAAGTTCCATTCCATCTCCTTTCTCCGTTCCTGTGAGGTTGAACCGACCAGTCTGTTCGATGCTCGATAGCAGTCGAAGGATTTGTAAATTCCGGTGTCGATGACGGCCGGAGAAGCTTAGTGGGCGATCTTGTCGAGGTGGCGGTAGCCGCCGGTGGCAATGAAGGCGGTGAGAAAGATGGTGGCGTTGTAGCTGGCGTGGATAAGGGTGGAGGCCATGACTGAACGGAGCCGGAGGCGAACGTAGCTGAGGATCAGCGAGACGCAGAAGAGAAGGGTGAGAACAGGCCATGCGAAGGCAGTCTGCTGGCCGTGGAGGGCGGCGAACAGGATGCTGGTAAGGACAGAGGAGAAGATCAGAGAGGCGCGAGTGAGTCTGTTGGAGGAGAGCCAGGTTTCGTGGGCCGCCGGGGTTCGGGGCAGCGAGAGCCAGTCGTAGGCGATGGCGAAGGCGGGCAGAAGGAAGCCGCGGAAGAGGATCTCTTCAAAGAGGGGAGCGACCAGGATTCCGAAGGCGGTGACGAGCCAGATGTCGGATCGAGTGCGGAAGAAGTCGTCCATGGGGATGTCTTTGGGGAGGGTCGCGAGAGAAGACATGGCCTGCACGGCGAACGACAAGATGATGCCGATGGGAATGAGACGTATGGCGTTGCGACGGGCGGCGTCGGGATTGGCCTGGATGCCTTCGGCGAAGGGGCGCTTCCAGAGGAACGGGAAGGTGAACCAGGCGAGTGCGAGCGTGGCCAGATAGCTGAGTGCTTCAGAGCCGACGAGGAGTTTGGGAGAGAAGACGCCTTTTGGGGTAGCCACGGTGGGATGGCTGAGGCCCAGCATGGCGAGTTGGGTGATGAGGAGGAAGACGCCCGCGATGGCGAGGAAGAGGACGGCGTGGCCGAGGTGCGGGATTCGGACGGGCGGCTCTGGTGGCGGCGTGCCTTCGGCGTTAGGGAAGAAGAGGGTCTGGTCTTCGGGGCTGACCTGCGGCCGGAAGACTGGGACCGTGACGGAAGGTTCTTCCGAAGAGAAGGGGTGAGCGGCGGGGGACGAGTTTGGGGTGAGATCGCTCATGCTTGTTCGTGCTTGATGAGGGTACAGCCTTAGGAACAGCTGGTCAGGAGTTTTTGTTTCTCGACTTGCTTATTGTGGACTTCTTTTTCGCTTTTGGCTTGGTTCTTTCTTCGGGCTTTGAAGTGCTGGCCTTGGCGAGGCCGGTTTTCCTTTCAGGGGCTACGAATTTAGATTTCGGTTTTTTGGCCGCGTCGGGTGCGGCGGCGATGTTGGCTGGTTGCGGGCCGGCGTGGCTGGTTCCGTTGCGGCTGGTGAGAGCGGAGGTGTGGGTGGCGTAGTAGCGGGCGAGGAAACTGCCGGTGTGGGAGGCGGCGACGGTGGCGATCTGCTCGGGCGTGCCGTGGGCGATGATGCGGCCGCCACCTTCGCCGCCTTCGGGGCCCATATCGAGGACGTAGTCGGCGTTGCGGATGATGTCGAGATTGTGCTCGATGATGACGACGGTGTTGCCTAGGTCGGTCAACCGGTGGAGAACCTCAAGCAGTTTTCTGACATCGTCGAAGTGCAGGCCGGTGGTGGGCTCGTCGAGGAGATAGAGGGTGCGGCCGGTTTGGCGTTTGGAGAGCTCGCGGGCGAGCTTCATGCGCTGGGCTTCGCCGCCGGATAGGGTGGTGGCGGATTGGCCGAGGTGGATGTAGCCGAGGCCTACGTCGACGAGGGTCTGGAGCTTGATGTTTACCGTTGGGATGTCTTTGAGGATGGGGACGGCGTCGGCTATGGGGAGGTCGAGGAGGTCGGCGATCGAGTAGCCGTTGAACTTGACGGAGAGCGTCTCCTGATTGTAACGGCGTCCGTTACATACTTCGCAGAGGACGTAGACGTCGGGGAGGAAGTTCATCTCGATGCGGCGCTGGCCTTCGCCCTGGCAGGCTTCGCAGCGTCCGCCCTGGACGTTGAAGGAGAAGCGGCCGGGTTTGTAGCCGCGCTCGCGCGACTCGGGGAGCATGGCGAAGAGATCGCGGATGGCGGTGAAGACGCCGGTGTAAGTGGCGGGGTTCGAGCGTGGGGTGCGGCCGATGGCGGATTGGTCGATCTGGATTACTTTGTCGAGCTGGTCGATGCCGATGACTCGGCCGTGCTGGCCGGGTTCTTCGCGGGAGCCGTAGAGCTCTTTTGCGAGGGAGCGGTAGAGGATGTCGTTGACGAGGGTAGATTTGCCGCTGCCGCTGACGCCGGTGATGACGGTCATGACGCCGAGAGGGAAGTGGGCGGTGACGTTCTGCAGGTTGTGGGAGTGGGCGTCTTCGACGGTGACCCAGTTGCCGGTGAGAGCGCGGGGCTCATTGCGGGCGAGGATTTCGATTTTGCCTGCGAGGTACTGGCCGGTGAGGGACGCTGGGTTGTCCATGACTTGTTGCGGGGTGCCGTCGGCGATGAGGAAGCCGCCGTTCTTGCCGGCGCCGGGGCCGAGATCGAGGACGTAGTCGGCTTTGCGGATGGTGTCTTCGTCGTGCTCGACGACGAGGACGGTGTTGCCGAGGTCGCGGAGGTTTTCGAGCGCGTTGATCAGGCGCTGGTTGTCGCGCTGGTGCAGGCCGATGGAGGGTTCGTCGAGGACGTAGAGGACGCCGCGGAGGCGGGAGCCGATCTGGGTGGCTAGGCGGATGCGCTGGCCTTCGCCGCCGGAGAGGGTGGCGGCGGAACGGTCGAGGGCGAGGTAGCCGAGGCCGACAGCGTTGAGGAATTCGAGGCGTTCGATGATCTCGCGCTGGAGGCGGTCGGCGATGATGCGGTCGCGGCCTACGAAGTTCATGCTCTTCGCGGCGCCAAGGGCGCGTTCCAGTGGGAGGGCGGTGAAGTCGGCTATGGAGAAGCCTTTGGTTTCTGCCGAACTTTGTGGCGCTCCAGCCCAGGCATCAGAAGCGATGCCTGGGGCACCCGGATTTGTGGCTGGGATGGGGATGGTGACGGCGAGGGATTCGGGGCGGAGGCGGCGGCCTTTGCAGACGGGGCAGAGGCTTGCGGACATGTACTGCATCATGTACTCGCGGTAGCCCTCGGATTTGGTGTCTTCGAGGTTGGAGCGGAGGTAGTTGAAGATGCCGTGGAAGCCGGTGCGGCCTGCTTCGTTGCGTGGCGGGCCGTAGAGGAAGAGGTTCTGCTGCTCGGTGTTGAGGTCTTCGAAGGGTTTGTTGATGTTGATCTTGTATTTTTCGGCGGCGAGCTTGATGAGGCGGAGAAGATAGGCGGAACCGCTGCCGGGGCCCATGGCGCCGTCGAGAAGGGGCTTGGACCAGTCGGTGATGGTCTTGGCGGGGTCGAAGTCGTAGATGCTGCCGAGGCCGTGGCAGTTGGGGCAGGCGCCGTAGTTGGAGTTGAAGGAGAAGCTGCGGGGCTCGAGGCGGGGGACGTTGATTCCGCAGTCGGGGCAGGCCATAGAGCTGCTGTAGAGGGTTTCGTCCATGCCGTGGATGGCGATGAGGACGAGGCCGTTGGCCATCTGGAGGGCTTTTAGGACGGAGGTTTCGAGGCGTCGGGTGTCGTATTTTGGCTTTTGCGGCGCTCCAGCCGAGGCATCAGACTCAATGCCTGGGGCACCCGCTTTGTCGCCGCCACTGTTCCCGTTGGCAGGGAGGGGCTTGAGGATGATGCGGTCGACCACGGCTTCGATGGTGTGGTTCTTGCGCTTTTCGAGGCGCATGCCCTCGGTGAGTTCGACCATCTCGCCGTCGATGCGGGCGCGGAAGCCTTGCTGGTCTAGGGCTTCGAGTTCTTCGCGGAACTCGCCTTTGCGCCCTCGGACGATGGGGGCGTAGACGGTGATGCGTTCGCCGGGGGAGAGGCTGGCGATGCGCTCGACGATCTGTTCGGCGGACTGGCGGGTGATGGGGCGGCCGCAGTTGGGGCAGTGGGGCTGGCCGACGCTGGCGTAGAGGAGGCGAAGGTAGTCGTAGATCTCGGTGATGGTGCCAACGGTGGAACGGGGACTGCGGGACGTCGTTTTCTGCTCGATCGAGATGGCGGGGGAGAGACCGTCGATTGCGTCGACGTCGGGGCGCTCCATCTGGTCGAGGAATTGGCGGGCGTAGGCAGAGAGGGTTTCGACGTAGCGTCGCTGGCCTTCGGCGTAGATGGTGTCGAAGGCGAGGGAGGATTTGCCGGATCCGGAGAGTCCCGTGACTACGGTGAGGGTGTTGCGCGGAATACTGACGTCGACGTTTCGGAGGTTGTGCTGACGAGCGCCGCGGACGGTGATGTGTGTGATGCCCATGTAGATGCTCTGGCGATGTTCGGCCAAGTCTCTAGAATACGGCATTTGGTGGCGCGGGATAAAGGAGGGGGTTTGAGCGGGTGGACAACTCAGAAAGGGATTGATGTATCTGAAACAGCAACAGGGTCACACGTTCGGGTCATTGTAAACGACTGCCGATCTGTAAAAATAGCAACTGCTTTCGCAGGGATGTCGCTTGGTGGTGAGTCTGGCGGTAGAAGTCGAAAATTTGAGGAGCGGTCGTGACGTCAATTGTGTTGATCTGTGCGGTTTTGGCTTCGTTGGCTGTAGGGGTGCTGGTCGCTTATGGCGTTTGCGTTGCGATGTTTGAGGTCTTTCGGATGCACGCCCGCCAGGTCGCGGGGAATACGTCGCGGCGCGTTGGGGCTCCAGCTCAGGTCATCGAGAGCTAATTTTCCAGTTTTCTTTTCAGCTTTCTATGGGCATGCCTGACGGCTGCCCCTTTTTCGTTTAAGGAAGAAATTGCTGAAGAAATCTCTATTGAGGCTGGGGTTGCTGCTGTTGCTGACGCATGCGCTGCAGTTGCTCATAGATCTGCTGCGGCGTTTTGACTCCGTTGGGAGAATCGGGCTGGGAGGAGTCGGCGGGGGCTGTTGCGCCGGGCGTCGCGGGGGCGGCGGGAACAGCTGCGGGGGTGGGCGTAACCGGTACGGAGGCGGGCTGCTCGACTTCGGCGGCCGGTGGGGCTGGGCGAGGCTCGGGTCTGTCGTCGAATGCGGCCGCGTTGGGGTTAGGAGGGGTTGGGCCGCCCTGGCGGGGAGTGAGGATGAGTTCTGCGGGCTGGTCGGTGTCTCGCTGCGCAATGACCATGTTGCTGCCGGTACCCTCGAGCAATGAGGCGAGGACCTGAGCTGGAGTGGCAGGTCCGTACTGACCGAAGACTCGCTCATCGGCGACGCCGCCGGTGATCTTGATGCCGGTTGAACTGCCGATCTGGCGAAGGATCTGGTTGAGGCTCGAGTTGTCTGCGGAGACAGAGAGCATGCCGCCGGCGTAGGTAACCTGCGCGTGGTTGGGCGGACGCTGCGAGGGAGTGAGCGGTGGTGGAGGCGGTTCCGGGGTGGTGGGTTGTAATGCGGGCAGAGAGGAGACCTGCGCGGACGGTTTTGCTGACGTACGTGGTGACTGAGCCACCAGCGATGCGCAGAAAACGAGGCTTGCGACAACGGCGAACGGGATTGGCGCGAGGCGGGACATGTAGCTTATAGGACGCGCTGCAGCAGCGGAGGTGATCTGTGGCAAGGGCGCGTGTTGTGAACAGTCTAACGCGAGGCATGAGTGAGGAACAGGGTCGCGCGAATTCTTCCGTGCGCTGACGAGAGGCGGATGACTGTGGGGCTGTAGGATGCTTCCGGCTTCGCTCAGGATCAGCAAATGCAGAGCAATTGCAACTAGAGAGGTTCGTGCGGTTCTCGTAAATCTGTCCAAAAGCGGTGGTTGCCACTCGGGCGATGATCGGGGCGACTGCTGTTGTACTAGACTGTCAGTGGTCCGGCTGGGAGTCTCTTTTGCGTTTGAGGAGGCATCCTATCGGACTGATGGCGGGCGGGATGATGAAGATCAAGATCGGTTTGCTGTTGGCGGGAATGTTGATCGGGGTGGTTGCGTCGGCGGAGGTCTGCACGACGCAGTCGCAGATGACGGCGTCGGATAGAGACTCATTGGCGGGGGCGGCCAGAAATCTTGCGGGCAAGGTTCAGGCGAATGATGTGGCCGGATTGCAGGCAGCGACGGCGCGCGGAATATGCGAAGGACTTCAGCGGCATCGGCACGGTGGTGGGAACCACGTCGGCGAAGGTGAAGGGCGGGACGTTGACGGTCGAGCAGGTGTATCTGCTGGATGCAACGCAGCTGAAACCGGGAGTGGATGGGTCGATGCCGGAGGCTCAGTTTTTCTGTTCGCTGAACAAGACGGTGGCCGAGGCTGATTTTACGATTTCGGGACTGGCTCCGGGGAGATACGGGTTTGTGATTGTCGACGTTACCGATGCCAGCTCGCCTTGGCGATTGTCGTTTCTGCTGCGGCAGGACCAGGGTCAGTGGGTGATGGCGGGGTTTTATCCGAAGCCATTGACGGCGGCGGGTCACGATGGTCTCTGGTACTGGACGCAAGCCCGAACGATGACGGCGCAGAAGGAGCGCTGGAATGCGTGGTTGTACTACCAGCAGGCTGAGAGTCTGCTGCGCCCGGTAAATTTCATCCAGAGCACGCATCTCGAGAAGCTAAAGGCGGAAGAGGCTGCAGCGGCTCCGCCTGCCTTGTCGGATGGAGTAAGCGCGGAGTCGCCGCTGGTGGTGAAGGGGCCGGATGGCGTGGAGTATCACTTTACCGCGCTTGGAGTAGATGATTCGCTGTCGAAGGACAAGATCGATATCACGGCGCATCTGAAGGTCGAACAGATCGGCGATCCGGTGGCGGCGCGTAAACGTAATTCTGATGCGATGGTCGCGTTGCTGGCTGCGTATCCGGAGATGCGGAAGTCGTTCCACGGCGTTTGGGTGTTGGCTGAAGTCCCGGGCCAGAATCCCTTTGCGACAGAACAGGCGATGAGCGAGATTCACTAGATCGGATTTTTCCTGATTGTTGTTTGATGAGGTAGTGATATCGTGAGAGTCGTTTGGCGCGATGATGAAGATTGAAGAACGTGAATGAGACTTTCCCAGGTTGAACTGCCGTCTTAGTCGTTACGGTAGGTAAGAGAGAGATTGATGACAAAGACAAATAAGATGTTGAGCCAGGCCATCAAGGAACGCAGAGCGACTCCCAGCTTCGATGGGGCGCCGATTCCTCCGGAAGACCTGCGGCAGATTCTCGATGCGGGATTGCATGCGCCGAGCGGGTTCAACATACAGCCGTGGCGGTTTGTCGTGGTGCAGTCGCCGGAGCAAAAGAAGAAGTTGCGCGCGGCGAGTTATAACCAGGGCAAGGTGGAGGAGGCTTCTGCGGTGATAGTGGCCTGCGGCGATGCGGATGGCTGGCGCAAAGATCTGGATCTGATGCTGGAGCTTGGACGCAAGGGTGGGATGCCGGAGAGCTATGCGGTGCAGGCGCAGAACAGCGTGCCGAACTATTTGTCGAGCTTTAGCAGCGGGCAGATGCAGGGATGGCTGAATAAGCAGGTGATGCTGGCGTTTACGCACATGCTGCTGATGGCGGAGGTGATGGGTTACGACACGGCGCCGATGGAAGGGTTCGAGCAGGATAAGGTGCATGAGGTATTGCGGTTGCCGCTGAGCTATTGGGTGGTGGCGCTGCTCGCGATTGGACATGCGAAGGGTCCGGACAAGTTTTATGGCGGCCGATTTGAGATGGCGCATACGGTCTTCGGCGAAGAGTTTGGTAAGCCACTGAAGTAAACGACAACGGAGACGACATGGGCTATGAAGATTGCAGCTGCGCGTTGTGGCTCTTCTGCTGGTGATCGTGGTGGCGGCAGGATTGTTCTTTTACTGGAATCCGCTTTGGGTGGCGGATCAGCAGATTCGATTTCGTCTTTGGCGCGAAGGCGTGAAGAGCGACTACGTCGAGGCGGGTGGGTACAGGCTGCATTATTTTGAGGCTTCGCCTGACAGCGGCGGTGGTGGGACGCCGTTGGTTCTGGTGCATGGGTTGGGGGCACGGGGTGAGGATTGGGCGGCGATGATTCCGGCACTGGCGGCGCAGGGTTTTCATGTGTATGTGCCGGACCTGCTGGGGTATGGGCGTTCGCCGAAGCCGAATGTGGATTATTCGATCTCGCTGCAGGGCAGACGGTCGCTCAGTTCATGCAGGCGATGCATGTGCGGCGGGCGGATGTCGGCGGGTGGTCGATGGGTGGATGGGTCGCGATGAAGTTGACGCTGGATCATCCGGAGATGGTGGACCGGCTGGTGATCTATGACAGCGCGGGAATTTATTTTCCGGCGACGTTTGGGCCGGAGCTGTTCACGCCGAATGATGTGGCCGGGGTGAAGAAGCTGATGAGATGATTTCACCGAAGCCGTTTAATCTGCCGAATTTTGCGGCTGAGGCCGCATTGCGTAGGTTGCAGGCGAATGCATGGGTGCTGAGGCGGAGTATGTCGGCGATGCAGAACGGCAAGGATCTGCTGGATTTTCGTCTGCACGGAATCTCGCAGCCGATGCTGATTGTGTGGGGATCGGTGGACGAACTGATTCCGTTGTCGGTTGGCGAGAGGATTCACGAGAGCGTGCCGCACTCGGTTCTGGATATTGTTGAGGGCTGCGGGCACCTGGCTCCTGCGGAGTGCTGCGAGGCCGGTGATCGAGGGTACGGTGGAGTTTTTGAAGGCGGAGCCGCCGATGCAAGGTGGCGAGAGGACGTTTCCGGTTGGCTAGTTAGGAGCTAGTCGGGTTGCCACTGGTAGGCGCCGGGCTGGGGCAGGCCGATGTGGGCGAGGACGCGGTGAACGAAGTTGCGGGCCATGTCTTCGGTGGTCTGAGGGTGGTTGTAGAGCGTGGGGATTGCGGGGAAGATGGTGGCGCCGGCGTCGGAGGCCAATTGCATGTTGCGGAGATGGATGCGGTTGAAGGGGGTCTCGCGGACGCAGAGGATCAGGGGGTGGTTTTCCTTGAGGCAGACATCGGCGGCGCGCTGGATGAGGTTGGCGGCGAGGCCGTTGGCGATGGCGGCGAGCGTGCCCATGGAACAGGGAAGGATGACCATGGCGTCGGTGGGATAACTGCCGCTGGCGATGTTGGCGCCGATGTCGGATTCGGGATGTTGCTCGATCTTAGGGGATGGTGCGCCGAGGAGTTTTTCGACGAGGCCGTTGCGGCCGCTGAGATGAAGCTCTTCGGCCAGGACGCGGAGGGCATTTTCGCTGACGACGAGATTGATTCTGGCGATGCGGTCGTCGCTGGCGGCGGCGCGGAGGAACTCGGCGGCGTAAATGGAGCCGCTGGCTCCGGTTACGGCGAGGGTGATGTTGCGCGGGTTTGCGGGAGTTTGTGACACGGAATGATTATCGCTGATGGGGGCGGGTTGGTTTGGCTGGGTTGCTGCTGGGGAAGAATGCAGGTCCATCGACTTCCCACTCGAGACGCTCAAGGTTCGCTCAGGATGACACTTTTAGAGATGATCGATGCTTGCTTTAAGAATTCGGCTTGCGGAGGGCGTAGGCGATGAGGGTTTGGCCGTGGAGGTTGTGGGCGGTGTTGAAGGCTTCGTTGCTGGCTTCTTCCTGCGCGGGGATGGTGGGGTCGAGTTCGCAGGCGGCGATCTCTTCGGTGGTGGCGTGGATGAAGCAGAGTTCGCAGGTGGCGAGGTTGACTTCTCCGTTATCGCCGGGCGGTGCGCATGGGTGGGCCGAAGGTGCGGCAGAGGATGGGGCGGTGTTCGTAGAGATCGCAGGTGCCGGTGGTGAGGTCGAGGACGGGGCAGGGTTCGTCGTTGGCGAACTCTTCGAAGAGGATGGCGGCTTCGTGGTCCTCGTTGAGGATGCCGGTGGTGAGGTCGCCGGGGAACCATGGGTCGAGGCGGGTTAGAGAGTGGGCTACGCGCTCGTGGATGCGTTGGGCTCTTTCGGGATCGGTGGGTTCGAGCTGCGGCAAGCCTTCGCGTAGACGGGCGGCGTCTTCGTGGGCGATGGGGAAGACGCCGATGCAGCACTGGGAGCAGCCGGGATGGCAGACGAGGTGTGCGCCGCCGCGGCGGTAGGCGTCTGCTACGGCGGTGTCTACGATTTGAACGATTTGGACGAGGGTATTGCGTCACGTGGAGGGGTGACGAGTGGCTAGGTGGCTTTGCGCTGGAAGGAGGTCTTCTTCGTGCCGGCGAATGAGTCCTTGGCCTTGACAGATGCAGTGGAGGATGTGGCGAGGGACTTGTCGCCGCCCTTCGCCTGGGCTGCGGCCTTTTCGCGTAGTGCCTGGAGCTTCTGTGCTTTTGGGCTTAGCCCGCGTGCCTTGATTTCTGCTGGTTTGGGGATGAAGTCACTCATATGGAAATTATAGCGGTCGGAGTGTTTCGGATAGAGAGCGATGGGAGTGTTGCTATCTGTTCCAGATTGATTTGAGTTGCCAGGCTTGACTTATTCCTTTGATTGCCTGGGCCTTCGGGATGGGTTGAATCGTGGTGATGGAGGACGAGGGAAAGATGAGGTTAGTCATGGCGATGGTTCCGTCTTGAGCGAAGGCTTCGATGGACGATCGGTCGACGATGAGCGTCAGATCGTAGGGGCGGGTTGTGACAAGCGGGGCCGTTGTTCTGGCGGGGAAGTCGGGGCTGACTTCTTCTCCTGCGTGGGTGCGGTCGATGTAGAACTGCTTTGCGTTTGTGTCGAAGGCGATCTCGGTCCAGTGTTGCTCGTCGGAGAAGAGCTTGATGCCGAAGACCGAGGCGACGGAGGGATCAAACTGAAGCTTGAGCTCGAAGGGTGTCTGGATCGAGTGTTCGGGTTCGAGCAGATCGGAGAGGGGAATACTCTTCTGGCGAAGCGGTGCGATGACTGGCTCCTGCTTGAGCGCGAGGCCGGAGTCGTCGTTGATGAAGGAGAGCCGACGCGGCAGGCTCATCTGGCCTCGCCACGGCGATGTGGGCAGCTTGGCTGCGTATTGCCAGTTGCTCATCCATCCGAGGAGGATTGGTTTCTGGTCTTTTGGCAGGCCGTTGAAGCTGATGGCGCAGTAGTCGTCTTTGCCGTAGTTGGTCCAGCCGTGCGAGCCGGGCTGCTGTGATTGAGTGAAGGCTTTTCCGTCGAAGCTTCCGAGGAAGTATTGCTCGCCTGAGCCTCCCTGCGGGGCGCCGGGGTTGAGGCCGACTTTGAGGGCCCAGATGCTTGCTTTGCCGGTGGACGAAGGGATGCGAAGGAGGTCGGGGCACTCCCAGTCGCCGGCCGTGTCTCCCGCGGGGCCGAAGTCGCTGAGTTGCGTCCACTGCTTGAGATTAGGGGAGGAGTAGAGGCGGACCTTGTGTTCCTTGGGCAGGGAGACGGCCATGATCCAGTGGTGTGCGGCGGGGTCCCAGCTGACGCTTGGATCGCGGAAGTCGGCGAGGTGAAGGTCGAGGACGGGATTGCTTTTGTATTGCGTCCAGGTGCGGCCTTTGTCGATGCTGTAGGCGATGTTCTGGGTTTGGCGCGTGCCTTGTGGGGTCTCGCTGTGGCCGGTGTAGATGGCGACGAGGCACTCGGTGTTTTGCGTGCAGAGGCCGCTGGTGTTTTGGTGGTCGACGACGACGCTGCCGGTGAAGATCATGATGCCGCTATTTTCGGGGATGGCGACGGGCAGTTCGTGCCAGTGGAGGAGGTCGGTGCTGACGGCGTGGCCCCAGCTCATGTGTCCCCATTGGTCGCCGAAGGGGTTGTACTGGAAGAAGAGATGGTATTCGTCTTGGAAGAAGACGAGGCCGTTGGGGTCATTGGTCCAATGTTCGGCAGGGGAGAAGTGGACTTGCGGGCGGTAGGGCTGGTCGTATGTTGGAATTTGCGCGGGGAGGGGCAGAGTGTAGAGAGAAATTGCGGCTATACCAATGATCGCTGCGCGAACGAAAGGGTTGGCCATCGGATTTCTCCACTCGGTGCTGCGTAGGATGCGTGTCGGCGAAGCTGAACCATCACGCATCCTACACTAGATCACTCGCCGAGGACGCGGGCGAAGATGGCGTCGACGTTGGCTAGCTGGCGGTTGTAGTCGAAGGCGCGGGCTAGTTTTTCTGGGGTGAGGCGGGCGGTGATCTCGGGGACTTTGGCGATCTCGTCGCGAAAGATGAGTTCGTTCTTCCAGGAGTTCATCGCGTGGGATTGGACGAGGCGGTAGGCGTCTTCGCGGGACATGCCGGATTCGGCGAGGTCGAGCAGGAGCTGGCCGGAGAAGATGAGGCCGCCGGTGGACTCGAGGTTCTTCAACATGCGGGCGGGGTAGACGAGGAGCTTTTCGATGAGGTTTGTGGTCTTGGCGAGCAGGTAGTCGGCGAGGATGGTGGAGTCGGGGAGGATGACGCGCTCGGCTGAGGAGTGGGAGATGTCGCGCTCGTGCCAGAGGGCTACGTTTTCGAAGGCAGTCTGCGCGTTGGCGCGGATGACGCGGGCGAGGCCGGAGATTTGTTCGGAGGTGATGGGGTTGCGCTTGTGAGGCATTGCGCTTGAGCCCTTTTGCTTTTCGGAGAAGAATTCTTCGGCTTCGCGGACTTCGGTGCGTTGGAGGTGGCGGATCTCGGTGGCGATCTTGTCAAGCGTGCTGGCGAGGACGGCAAGCGTCGAGACGTAGGCGGCGTGGCGGTCGCGCTGGACGACTTGGGTTGCGACTTCTACAGGGCGCAGGCCTAGCTCGGCGCAGATGGCTTCTTCGTGTTCGGGCTTGAGATGGCCGAAGGTGCCGACGGCTCCGGAGAGCTTGCCTACGCGAAGGTCTTCGGCGGCTGCGTCGAAGCGGGTGAGGTTGCGCTGCATCTCGGAGTACCAGAGGAGCAGCTTGAGGCCGAAGGTGGAGGGTTCGGCGTGGATGCCGTGGGTGCGGCCGATGATGGGGGTGTGCTTGAACTCGATGGCGCGCTTTTTGAGGGTGTCGGAGAGGGCGACGATGCCGGTGCGGATGATGGCGGAGGCTTCTTTGAGTTGAAGGGATTGCGCGGTGTCGACGACGTCGGTGCTGGTGAGGCCGTAGTGGAGCCAGCGGGAGTCTTCCGGGGAGTCGATGTGTTCGGCGACGGTGGTGGTGAAGGCGATGACGTCGTGACGGACTTCGGCTTCGATCTCGTTGATGCGGTCGACGGTGAAGGCTCCGCGGTCGCGGATGGTGTCGGCGGCGGACTGGGGGACGAGGCCGAATTTGGCGAGGGCTTGAGAGGCAGCGATTTCGACGGTGAGCCAGCATTGGTATTTGTTGGCGTCGGACCAGATGCGGCCCATATGAGGGCGAGTGTAGCGGGCGATCATAATGTCTCTCAATCCCTGGAACTCATTATCTTAACTGCTACGCCGAGGAGTTCGGACATCTCGTCGTAGAGGAAGCCCTGGCCGGGTTTGTAGGGTTGGACCCACTTGCCGTCGATGACAAACTGGGGGATGGCGCGCTTTCCGGTGTTGGCGATGACGAGGTCTGCTGCACCGGGGGTAGTCTCGATATCAATTTCTTTGAAGGGAATGTTGTTGGTGGTGAGGAAGCGCTTGGCCTCGCGACAGTCGCGGCACCAGGAGGCTGAGTACAGGGTCAAATCCATACTTTTATTTTACCGTTACTTTTACGGGTGTCCTGCTGGATGGGCTCGCTGCGCGCGAGGCGGCCACTTCGCGGCGTGTGTACCTTTTTGCGGCGGGCTGAGTGCAGTTGTCCTCCCGTTGGTCGGGAGGGAGATGCCTACTGCTCGTGGTAGTTGCGGATGAGGCCGCCGTCGATGATGAAGGTGGAGCCCGTGCAGTAGGCGCCGTCGGGGGATGCGAGGAAGAGGGCCAGACCGGCGATCTCGTCGGGTGTGGCCATGCGGCCGAGAGGGATGTTGGCGAGGAGAGCTTTGAGTTCTGGTTTGTCGGCCATCAGGTTGCTGTTGATGGGGGTGGAGACGGCGCCGGGAGCGATGTTGTTAACCGTGATGTTGTAGGGGCCGAGTTCCACGGCGAGATCGCGCATGAGCATGCGGATGGCGCCTTTGGAGGCGCAGTAGGTGGAGAAGTGGGGGAAGACCATGTCTTCGTGGACGGAGCTGATATTGATGACGCGTCCGGGGAGTTTGGCGGGGATGAGGCGTTTGACGAAGGCCTGGGTGAGGAAGAAGGCGCCCTTGAGATTGACGTTGAGAACGGCATCGTAGTCTTTTTCGGTGACCTCCCAGAAGGGGGCTTCGATCTCGATGCCGGCGTTGTTGACGAGGATGTCGGCGCGGCCGAGCTGGGTGTAGGTTTCGTCGATGAGGCGCTGGGTGTCGGCGAGGATGGAGACATCGGCCTGGATGGTGATGGCTTTTCCGCCGCAGGCTTCGCATTTGGCTTTGGTGTCGTCGGCTTGTTCGGGGTGGTTGCGGTAGTCGACGACGACGGTGGCGCCTTGGCTGGCGAGGCGGATGGCGATGGCCTGGCCGATTCCGGAGCCAGCGCCGGTGACGATGGCGACTTTATTTTGAAGGGTGGGCAAGGGGCTCTCCTGTTTTGGTTGCTATCTGAGATGCAGAGAAGCGTGGGGCCCGGTGATGCGGTTAGCTATTTTTTCATAGGAATCGAGACGGCGAGGCCGGGGGTGACTTTGTATTGTTCGGCGAAGTTGCGCTGGTTGATGGAGAGAGCGACTCGTCCGCGGGAGTCGATGTAGAGGAGCGGGCTGCCGACGGGCACATCGCTGAAGGTTTTCACGAAGGGGACGGTGTAGACGTGGCCGTCGATGGTAACGGGGACGGGGTCGCTGAGATGGTAGCCAAGTTTGGCGAAGGTCTCTGAGGGGACGTTGAGGATGACGTTGCCGAAGGGACCGTCCAGACCCAGGACCTCGGCCAGCAGGCCTGAGGAGTCGAGGGTGGGGTTGTGAATGTCGAGGCGCACGAGTTTGGTGACATCGAGCGAGGGGCCGGCCTTGGTCCAGTCGTCTCCGCGTGCGAGGTGAGCTGCTGCGGGAGAGAAGATATCGCGGCCGTGGAAGGTGGAGGAGAGGCGTGCGCCGATCATCCAGGCGGTGTTGGTGATCTCGCGGGCTTCGATGATCTGGCCGGGGCCGTCGCTGGGCATGAGGGTGAGGAGGCCGTTGTCGGGCAGGACGAAATATTGGCCGAGGCGATTGTGAGCGATGATGGCTTTTCGCGTGCTGCCGACGGTGGGATCGATGACGACGACGAAGACGGCGTCGGCGGGGAAGTAGGGCGCGGAGCCGGCGAGGAAGCGTGCGCCTTCGGCGATGTCGTAGGGCGTTGCCTGATGGGTGATGTCGATGATGCGGATGCCGGGGTCGATGACTTCCATGACGGCTTTGCAGATGCCGATGGCGTCGTCTTTGACGTCGAAGTCGGTCATGAAGCCGACGACGTGCTGGGGGTGCTCGATGTGTTCGATGCGCTGCGCATGGAGCGCGGTGGTGAAGAGAAGAATGGCTGGAAAGAGGCGGGTGAACTTCATGCGATGAGGATAACTTAGCGGCGGGCGCGAAAGAAGTTAGTGAGGAGAGCGCCGCACTCCTCGGCGAGAAGGCCGGAGGCGACCTCTACTTTATGGTTGAGTTGGGGGTGATTCATGACGGAGAGTACGGTGCCGCATGCGCCGGCTTTGGGGTCGGGGGCGGCGTAGACGAGACGGGCGATGCGGGCGTGGAGGATTGCTCCGGCGCACATGGCGCAGGGTTCGAGAGTGGCGTAGAGGGTGCAGTCTTCGAGGCGGTAGTTTTTTAGTGCGAGGCCGGCTTCGCGGAGGGCTACGATCTCGGCATGGGCGGTGGGGTCGGAGTCGCGGAGGACTCGGTTTTGGCCGCGGCCTATGATTTTGTTTTCGTGGACGACGACTGCGCCTACGGGGACTTCGCCGTTGGCTTCGGCGTCAGTGGCTTCGGCGATGGCGGCTCGGAGGTAATCGAGGTCCGTCTCGGAATTGTTAGAAGTTATCAATCCAACTCCTAAACGTTTGAACTATCTGGCCGAGTTTCCAGGGATCACCATATCCTTGAAAGACGCCTTCCACACAGTTACAGCGTATCCAATTCGAATCTCCGTTGGACTCGTTCAAAATTTCGTAGTTCGGAAGTGCAGCGTAACGTGTTCCGTTTAGGTCGATCGCCACATGCCAACCGGGATTGTCAACCGTTTCAATCGTGATGCCGGATTGATGCTCCCATTCTCCGTTGCACTGCTTTTGATACCAGGCTTCGAGCCACGTGAAGTTGTCGTTACTCATGCGGGTTCCTGTTGGGAGAGGCAGTGCAGGGTGCCGAGACCCCAGACAAGGTCGACGGCGTGGATGCCGATGATGTCGCGGTCGGGGAAGCAGGAGGCGATGATGTTGAGGGCGTGGCGGTCGTTGCAGTCGTTGAAGGTGGGGACGAGGACGAGCGAGTTGGCGATGTAGAAGTTGGCGTAGCTGGCGGGGAGTCGCTGTCCTTCGAAGGTAACCGGTGAGGGCATGGGGAGCTCGACGATCTCGAAGGGTTTGTCTTTGAGGTTGCGGAAGCTGCGGAGGCGGTCGAGGTTTTCGGCGAGGGGGAGATGGTTTTCGTCGTGGGTGTTGGGCTCGACGCAGGTGAGGATTTTGTTTTCGCCGACGAAGCGGGTGATGTCGTCGACGTGGCCGTGGGTGTCGTCGCCGGCGCAGCCTTTGTGAAGCCAGAGAGTCTTTTCGATGCCTAGATAATCTTGGAAGGCTTTCTCGAGGTGCTTGCGGGTTGCGGCTTCGGTCGCCAAGGCCAGGGTTGCGCTCTTGAATTTTTGAGAGCAGGCACTCTTCGGTGGTGAGGAGGAGACCGGCACCGTTGGTGTCGATGGAGCCGCCTTCGAGGACGATGCGGTGGGGTTTTCCGGTGGGGCCTTCGACCTCGGGTTTGAACTGGGGGATGTCGTAGTGTTTGGCGACGAGTTGAGGAATCTGGTCGTCGCGGCGGTAGTTGTCGTACTTGGCCCAGGCGTTGAACTTCCAGTTTGTGATGGCGAGGTCGCCGGCAGGATTTTTTACGAAGATGGGGCCGGAGTCGCGAAGCCAGACGCGGTCGGTCTGCCAGGTGTGGAAGTGCAAGCGAGCCAGGTTGGCTCCGGCGCGGAGCAGGTGGCCGGTGGCGCGGCGCTCGGCGTCTTCGTTGTTGACGAGGATGTGGACGGCTTCGACCTGAGAGAGGTGGCGGACGATCTCGCAGTAGACCCAGGGGATTGGCTGGAATTTTCCGGGCCAGTCTTCGGCGTTGTGGGGCCAGGCGATCCAAGTGGCGGCGTGGGGGGCCCATTCGGCGGGCATGCGGAAATGGAGGTCGCGGGGTGTGGTCATGATCTCGTCTTGTCGCTCTTCTGTGGTTGCATTTATGGTGATACCCTACCCCGTCCGATGTTGCGTAAAGTCTTCTATCGAATTCGGCTTAGCCTTGGACTTTTGTTTTGCCAGCGGCGGATTCAGTCTAAAGTCTTGATTCGAAATGAGTAGACCTTACAGGGTGTATGGCCGCTCCAAATTTAAGTATAGCTGCATGAGTGCACGTCGTACCCCGGCTCTATTTCTTATGGATTCATTGGGTTGAAGGGGTGGTAGACCTTGAATTTTGTGCGGAGGGGAAACGGTCAGCGGCGGAGGCAAACTTTGCTTTTGCGCGGTTTGATTGGTTGTACCAGGGAGAGGGTGCGTTGCATCTGACTGTCATGAGATTTTGATGGGTGAGAGCCTATAGGATGGGATGCGACTTAATTACTCATCGTGGTAATCCAGTGGAGGCTACCGAGGGATATGGCAATTAGTGTTAGTGCACCACGAAGCATGCCGCAGTTTCAAACGCAGAAGACGGACTACCGGGCGATGAGCATCGCGACGATGCTCTTTTTCATGTGGGGATTTCTTACGTGCCTCAACGACATTTTGATTCCGCACCTGAAGGCGATCTTCGACCTTAACTACGCGCAGGCGATGCTGGTGCAGTTCTGCTTCTTTTCTTCGTACTTCATCTTCGCGCTGCCTGCGGGCAAGGTGGTGGAGTGGCGTGGGTATAAGGGCACGATGGTGATTGGCCTGCTGGTGATGGCGGCCGGTGCGTTTCTGTTTTTGCCAGCCTCGACGATGGCGTCGTTTGGAGTGTTTCTTTCGGCACTTGTGATTCTGGCGGCGGGAATTACGACGCTGCAGGTTGCGGCGAATCCGTATGTTGCAAACCTGGGGCCACCGGAGACGAGCGCGGCGCGGCTGAATCTGTCGCAGGCATTCAATTCATTTGGAACATTTGTCGCTCCGTTTTTTGGAAGCGCGCTTATTCTGACCGCGAGTCAGGTGTCGCAGGACAAGCTGAACTCGTATACGCCGGCGGCGCTGCAGATCTATCGCGCGCAGCAGGCTTCGTCTGTGCGTCTGCCGTACATGGGCATTGGATTGACGCTCGTGTTGCTGGCGATTTCGTTTGCCGTGCTGAAGATGCCGACGATGGACTTTACGCGTGACATTCGTCCGGGCGAGTTGAGCGAGGATGCGGCGGGGGACAGTATCTGGAAGCATCCGGTGCTGCTGGCCGGGGCGCTCGCGATCTTTGTGTACGTGGGTGCAGAGGTTTCGATTGGGAGTTTCCTGGTGAACTACTTCGGATTGCCCGATATCGCGGGGTTTTCGGAGAAGACGGCGGCGAAGTATGTCTCGCTGTATTGGGGCGGGGCAATGGTGGGACGGTTTATCGGGTCGTGGCTGTTGACAAAGCTCAAGACGAGTACGGTGCTGGGTACGGCGGCAGTTGTCGCTTGTGGCCTGGTGGTGACGTCGATCCTCACGCATGGGCATACGGCGATGTGGGTGATTCTCGCGGTGGGGCTGTTCAATTCGGTGATGTTCCCGAGCATCTTTACGGTCGGGTTGACTGGATTGGGGCCACTGACGAGCAAGGGCTCGAGCCTGATGGTGGCGGCGATCGTCGGCGGCGCTCTGATCCCGTTGGGAGAAGGGCATCTGGCGGATGCGGTCGGGGTGCAGCATGCGTTTGTGATTCCGGCGACTTGCTACATCTACATTGCGCTGTTTGGGTATTTAGGCGGGCGGAGGGCGGAGCGCGAGATCAGCGAAGGGCTCAGTGCGCGGGCGGCGTGATCTTTGCGAGCTTGTCGAAGTAGAGGTTTTCGAGGCGCAGATTGCTGGGCCGGGATTCGTCTTCGGCGGTGACGGGGATGACGGTGAGGAACCTCGCTTCGTACCAGGTGTAGGTGAAGAGAAGGGTGATGCGGCAGGCGCCTCCATTGGGTGTGAGGGTTAAGCGGGCGAGGGTGTCGATGCCGGAGTGCGCGTGCCAGATGATTGAGCTGGACTTCTGCCTGGTGGGCTGAATGTAGAGATGCAAGGCGTGACTGGCGGAGACGCGATGGCCTGCGTCGTCGTGGAGGTCGGAGGTCATTGCGACGAGGCAGGTGGAGCAAGTGACGTCGGGCAGGAGGACCAGAGAACGCTGCGTGAAGAATGGGCGAGCGACGGATAAGGCATCGGCGCATGAGATGGGCAGGGTGCGGGTTGCGGGAACGGGTTGTTGCGCGGTGAGGAACGTAGTGAGTAGGAGAGTGGCGAGGAGGAGTTTCATCTTCGGGTCTTTGGTGAGGGGCTTTGAAGCATTTCGTATTTGCCTTAGCTTGCGATCACTTTGGCTTATTTTTTCTTATTTGTCTTTGAAGATGATGTAGGTCGTTGTGGTGCCGGGGGCGACCTTGACCCAGTGTGGAACACCAGCTGGGACGTGAGCGATGTCTCCGGCGTGGAGGACGACTTCTTTGCCGCCTAGAATTCCGCTGCCGACGGTTTCGCCGGGGCTGGTGCCGTTGGGGTGCTCCTGCTGCATGGTGCCGCCGGTGACGAGGGTGACGGTGCCCGTGCTGATGACCATCTGATCGGCCCAGAACTGATGGCGTTCGGCGAGCCCGGTGTGGACGCGGACGACGAGAACGATCTTGGAGGTGCCGAAGTCATCGGTGGTGGCGCTGGCGAGGCCGTTTGGGTTGGCTTTGGCGTCGGTCATCAGCTTGGCTTCGCGCTGCTGGAGGTCGGCAGCGGTGTGGACGGTGGGGTCGGTGGATTGGGCGAGGAGCGGTGCGGTGGCGAGGGCGAGGCAGAGGATGATGCTGCGGGGCATGCTGGCTCCTTGTCTTTTTTTGCAGATGTGTCTATGGAAGGAAAGCATACTCCAGGGGCTAAAGCCCCCCTTTCTACCGATGCTGCTAGAGAGGGCCAAGCCTAAAGGCTTGGCGTACCTAGAAGCGGTTCGCGCTTTCGCGCGAAGGCCCACTCATGCGATAAGACCGCATGAATGGGGCACCCGGCACTAATTCATCGGGACGTCTTCGATTCTTATTTCTAATACATTCTTCTGTTCTGCGCCGGCGCTCCACGGTGCGTCAGGCCTAGATTTTTGAAGCACGTAGTCGATCTCAATTTTTGCTCCAACTCGATAGAGAGAGTCTGACGAAAAGTCTTGCATTTCGCGCGTCCACTTCGATATCTCCCCATCATCGCTTAGCACTTCGCACATTGGCCAATCGTTCTGGCTGCCCATATATACGTGGTGAATAACACCTCGCACAACCTGCGTCTTCAGCTCTCCCGTCTGAATGTTTTTCCACCACTCAGGGCTACCGAAGAGGCCATGCGTCTGTTGAATTCCAAACTCCTTCGTGGTTAGCGTGGCCTTCTGGACTTGATCGATGAACTTTTGATTGCGACGAAGCTGATAGACGATTTGCATAAGTTCGTCTAGTCCAAGAAGCGTTTGGCGATGCCTTCGTAGGCGTCGATGCGGCGGTCGCGGAGGAAGGGCCAGTGCTGGCGGGTGACTTCGATGAGTTTGGGGTCGAGGTCGGCGATGAGGATCTCTTCTTTGTTGTGGGAGGCCTGGGCGAGGATGCGGCCGAAGGGGTCGGCGATGAAGCTGCCGCCCCAGAACTCGAGGCCGGATGGGGTGTGGTCGCCGGGGCCGTGGAGTTCGACGGTGGCGGGGTTGCCGTCAGCGGCGGGGGCTTTGAATTTGACGTCGCCTTGCTCGTGGCCGACGCGGTTGACGGCGCAGACGAAGACTCCGTTGGCGATGGCGTGGGCGCGCTGGGCGGTCTGCCAGGCATCGTATTGGGCGGTGCCGAACTCTTCTTTTTCGGAGGGGTGCCAGCCGATGGCGGTGGGGAAGAAGAGGATCTCGGCTCCGCGGAGAGCGGTGAGGCGGGCGCCTTCGGGGTACCACTGGTCCCAGCAAACTAGGGTGCCGATGGGGCCGGCGGAGGTTTGCGTTGCTTTGAAGCCGAGGTCGCCGGGGGTGAAGTAGAACTTCTCGTAGTAGAGAGGGTCGTCGGGGATGTGCATCTTGCGGTAGAGGTCGGCGATGTGGCCGTCTTTATCAATGGTGACGGCGGTGTTGTGATACAGGCCCGGGGCGCGGCGTTCGAAGAGGCTGGCGACGAGGACTACGCCGGTCTCCTGGCAGACCCGGGTGAGGACGTCGGTGGAGGGGCCGGGGATGGGTTCGGCGAGGCCGAAGAGGGCGTGGTCTTCGCGCTGGCAGAAGTATTGGGCGCGGAAGAGCTCGGGGAGGCAGACGATGTGGGCGCCGAGGCGGGCGGCTTCGTAGACGCGCTCGGCGGCCTTGTCGAGGTTGAGCTTGGTGTCCGGGTCCATGGACATCTGGATGAGCGCGACGCGTTTGAAGGAGGAGTGATTGCTGGTGTCTGTGGTCATGATCGTCTTTTCTAGTTTATCGGGTTTGCTGGGGTTGCGAGATTACTTGCCGAACGCTAATCGGGGCTCGAGTGTCGATGTTTAGCGGGCTTCAGCAGAATGCAGGTCCTTCGACTCCGTTTCGAAGCGCATTCGCTCAGGATGACAGCGTGTTCGTCGGATCAGCTCGAATGACGCCGCACTCATCGCGACTGAGTGCGTGGAAGGATGGGGCACCCGGTTTGGCGGCCGATGTTGCTGCTACTTCGTGTCGGACATGCGTGGGACGGTGCGGGCGATGGGTTCGATGCGGTTGACGCTTTGGAAGGGCAGCATCCAGCCGGGGTATTCGGGCGGGAGGGCGCTGACTTCGTCGAGTTGCTTGAGTTCGTCGGCGGTGAGTTTGAGGTCGACGGCGGCGAGGTTGTCGTTGAGCTGGTCGAGGCGTTTGGCTCCGATGATGACGGAGGTGACGACGGGTTTGGCGAGCAGCCAGGCGAGGGCGATGCGTGCGGGGCTGCAGTTGTGGGCCTTGGCGATGGGGGCCATGACGTCGAGGATGCGCCAGGTGCGCTCTTTGTCGACGATGGGGAAGTCGAAGTCGGAGCGGCGGGAGTCGGCGGGCTTCTGGTTTTCGCGGGAGAACTTGCCGGAGAGTAGGCCGCCGGCGAGTGGGCTCCAGACGAGGAGGCCGGTCTTTTCGGCTTCGAGGAGGGGGACGATGTCGCGCTCGAGGTCGCGGCCGGCGATGGAGTAGTAGGCCTGGAGGGTGTCGAAGCGGGCGAGGTTTTTGAACTCGGAGATGGCGAGGGCTTTGGCGATCTTCCAGCCGAGCCAGTTGGAGACGCCGATGTAGCGGACTTTGCCTTGCTGGACGAGGGTGTCGAGGGCGCGGAGGGTTTCTTCGATGGGGGTGATGGAGTCGTTGCCGTGGATCTGGTAGAGGTCGATGTGGTCGGTCTGGAGGCGGTGGAGGCTGGCGTCGACGGCGTCCATGATGTGTCCGCGGGAGGCGCCGACGTCGTTGCGGCCGGGGCCGGTGCGGCCGAAGACCTTGGTGGCGATGACGACTTCATTGCGCGGGATGTTGAGGTTTTTGAGGGATTGGCCGAGGGCTTTTTCGCTCTCGCCCTCGGAGTAGACGTCGGCGGTGTCGAAGAAGTTGATGCCGCCGTCGATGGAGGCCTTGACGAGTTCGTCGGCTCCGGCCTGATCGACGGTGCCGATGGCTCGGAAGAGGCCGGTGCCGCCGTGGAAGGTCATGGTGCCGAAACAGAGGGTGGAGACGAGGAGGCCGGTGTCGCCGAGGGTCTTGTATTGCATAGAGGATTTCCTTTGGCCGAAGGTTTCGGCACGCAGGAGATTAGATGCCGGGGAGCGACTGCGTGATTCAGGAGATGGAGGGCGGCGCTGAGTGCGTAGCGATGAGGATTTGGGCGTGAATTGTGGCTCTGAGCCAAAGGATGTGGGATGGGCGCATTGGTTTAAGCGGTAAATAAGGGATACTGCTTTTTTTGAGTACGGATTTCTGATACGTTTGAGGGGTAGAGCCGTCTGGCACAGCGTCTGGCGGGCCTTCTTCAAACCACCTGAAAATTTCTTTGTAAACATTTTGGTCCAGCCGTTGCGGTAGCAGTGTATTTCATTGCAGAAGGAGCAATACGTTGAGCGAATTTCGTGATTTTCTGGAACTTCCGTACGCTGAACTCGAGGATCTGAACCTGGCAGGCGAAGGAACAGCGCAAGAAGCGCGTGGCCGCGGATGTGATTCAGGAGGAGCGGCTGAAGTATCTGACCGACGAGCGGCGGATCAAGGCTGTGACCGTGCTGTTCAGCGATCTCGAAGGCCGCCTGCACATGCTGGACTACGACAAGAAGTTTCTGGTGAAGAGCTACGACAACCTGACGTTCGACGGCTCGTCGATTCGCGGCTTTACGGCGCAGCGGGAGAGCGATCTGCGGCTGGGGATCGACTGGAGCGCGTTCTACTGGGTGCCGGCGGATGTGTTTGGCGCGGGCAAGGTGATGGTGTTCGGCGAGGTGATCGACAAGAACGGCGGGACGTACAGCGCGGATATTCGCGGCGTGCTGAAGAAGTTCTCGGAGGAGGAGTTCGCCAAGAACGGCTATACGCTGAATGCGGCGAATGAGATTGAAGGGTTCCTGTTTGAGGGGATCGATGCGGAGCGGAGCTACCACGAGACGGGACGCTTCGAGTATGTGAATAAGGGCGGGTACTATCACTCGCTGCCTGGCGACCCGCTGCGGGAGTTTATCGACACGACTGCTGAGGTGCAGCGCGCGATGGGATTCGAGAATGAGAAGGACCATCCTGAGGTTGCGCCGAGCCAGTTTGAGATTAACTACAGCTATGGTGAGGTGGTTGCCGCGGCGGACCAGATTCAGCTGTACAAGCTGATCTGTCGACAGGTCGCGACGCAGATGGGGATGACGGCGAGCTTTCTGCCGAAGCCGGTGGTGGGCGTGAACGGCAGCGGCATGCACACGAATGTCTCGATCACCAAGGGCGGGAAGAACCTGTTCTGGGATCCGAAGGGCGAGGAGAAGATTTCGAAGCTGGCGTGGCAGTTTACGGATCGCATTCTGACGCATGGCAACGATCTCTGCCTGCTGCTGAATGCGAGCGTGAATGCCTATCGCCGGCTGGATCCTCACTTCGAGGCGCCGAATCAGATCAAGGCTTCGGCGGTCGATCGCGGATCGATGATCCGTATTCCGATCGGCAATGAGAAGTCGGCGCGCGTCGAGGTGCGTTCGGTTGGGCCGGATGCGAATCCTTACATGGTGCTGTACTCGATCTTCAAGAGCGGATCTGCATGGCGAGACGTCGAGGATCAAGAACCTGCGGCAGGCGGAGCGGTATCTGCCGGACAACGTCTACACGGCGCTTGAGAACTTCCGAGTGGCGGACTGGACGACGACGCTGTTGGGCGAGGATGTGAAGGGCCGTTATGCGGATTTGAAGCAGGCTTCGGCGGATCGTTGTGCGCGGTTGCTGGGTACGATCGTGAAGGCGCCTGAGGTGCAGTTCCACCACGATGTTTACAACCAGCTTGCTCTGGAATATCTTCTAGATGCACGCCTGCGTTTCGTTGTTCCAATGGGCTGCCGAGAAATCTTCGGCGGCCCATTTTGCTTTTGCGTTTCCAGCTATTTTGTAGCTGCGGGAGTGAGGGTGCTGAGTTTGGATTTAGCGATTTTGAGGACGATTCCGGCGTTGCGGTCGGCGACTTCGCTGATGTGAAATTCGGATGCGACGCCGAGAAACTGGGCGATCTCGGTTGGGGTGAGCTTGTAGTCCTGCTCGAGCCAGATTGGCCATGTTGCTGGTGGCTTCTTTGATGGCGTCGTCGAGCGAGCCGGCGAGGCCCATGGCGATGAGGTCGGTTGGAGTTTCGATGCGGCGGCCGCCGATGCGCTTGCCGGGGAGAACGTCGACGGTGAACTCGACGTCCATTGAGGTCTCGAGGGCGTTGCCGTTGAGTTCGCCGTCGCCCTGGAGGGCGTGGCCGTCGCCGACATAGAGGAGTGCGCCGGGGTTTGAGACGGGAAGATAGATGGTGGCGCCTTCGCCGTTTTCGTTGAAGTCCATGTTGCCGCCGTAGCCGCCGGAGTCTCCGCTGCCGGGAGGGGCGTTGGCGGGGCCGGTGGCGGTGGCGATGCAGCCGAGCATGGGACGGACGGGGATGGTGAAGGAGCGCATGTGTTCGCCGGGTGATTCGGGTGAGGCGAGGCCTTTGGCGAGATCGAGATGCCAGCGAATGGACTTGCCGTTGTCTTTCGTCTTGATAGCGAGGCCGGGGCCGAGTACGCGGCTCGACGAGATTGTCGTCGCTGATGGCGTAGTCGCGGTTGAGCTTGAGATGAACGAGGTGGACGACGAGAGTGTCTCCGGGTTGCGCGCCCTGAATGTAGAAGGGACCCGTCTCGGGGTTGCCGCCGAGGACGCGCCGGACGCCCTTCTCGTCGGTGCCGCCGGCATCGACGGTGGTGGTGTGGATGGTGTCGCCTGGGTTGACGGTGAGGACGGGCTTGTAGAACGGCGAGAACTGGCGGTAGAAGATGGTGGGAGTAAAGTCGTGGCGCTGCGGCGTGGGGTGCTGGAGCGGGGGAGCGAGGATCGCGGTAAAGGTGTGGTGTTCCGGATGCGTGGGATTGCTGGAGTCAACCTCGGTGTAATCGCCGGTGAGGGCGCCGTTCTGGAGCGTGGCCTGCACGGTGTCGGAGCCGCCTTCGTTGTCTTTGGAGACGAAGTGGATCTGGTTCCCGGTAACGGTTCCTTCGAGCTTGTCGCCGTTGAAGTCGCCGGTGAGTTTGTCGCCCTGCTGGTTGAGGGTGATGCGGGCGTAGATGGGGGTGCCGAAGAGTTCGGTTGTAACGATCCAGTTGCCGGTGAACTGCTGGTGTTTGGGCGGTTGCGGGGAGGATGGCGAGCGCGAGGAGAGAGGCGATGGCGACGGTGCGGATCATCTAGGCGTCTCCGGGAGGTTCGTGTTTTTGGACAGCGGGAGATGGAATTGCTGCTAGGGTACTCTACGCAAGTGAATGGGATCTGGTTCGACAGATTTGGTTCGAAACGATTGACATGGGGTTGGGCTGCTGCATTCTGCTGCTGTTGTTGACGGAGGTTTCTCTTGGATACGACGCGCATGGATGACCGAATCGCTGGTGGTTCCGGCCGCAGTGCTGGGTGGATGTCTGCTGCTGGGGCTGGTGCTGGGTGGATGGCTGCTGGGATCGGAGATCAAGGACATCAAGGCTGGCGGACCGGTATGTGACGGTGAAGGGGCTGGTGGAGCGGACGGTGAAGTCGGATAGCGCGATCTGGCCGGTGACGTTTAAGGAGACGGGGAACGATCTGCCGCAGGTGTTTGCGAAGAGCGAGGAGGATAAGGCGGCGGTGCTGAAGTTTTTTGCGGCGCAGGGGATTACGCCGCAGGAGATTTCGGTGGGGCAGATCCAGGTGACGGACAAGCTGGCGAATGAGTATGGCGGGAACAACACGGGGCCGCGGTACATCGTGCAGCAGACGGTGACGGTGAGTCGAGCGATGTGGACAAGATTGCGAAGGCGGGAGAGAAGACGGCGGAGCTGGTGCAGGCGGGGATTGTGGTGGTTGGCGGATATGGGCAGGGGGGATCACGGTATAAGTTCAATGGCCTGAATGCGCTGAAGCCGGACATGATTACGGAGGCGACGCGGAATGCGCGGGCTTCGGCGGACCGGTTTGCGGCGGATTCGGGGAGCCAGGTGGGGTCGATCCGGTCGGCGAACCAGGGAGTGTTTTCGATCTCGGCTGCGGATCGGGAGTGGGATCGTCGACGGAGATGAGGGCGGCGGCGGGCATGCGGAAATCGGACGCGAGCATCATGAAGAAGGTTCGCGTGGTGGCGACGGTGGATTATTATCTGGTTCGATAAGCGCACGGTTGGCCGCGTATCGTTGCTAGTCGTATTGCGCGGATGGTAGCCTTCGAGCATTACCTTTTTCGCCGGAGTCTACATCAATGCAGGCAAGCTACAACGGAATCGCAGTGCCCGCCAATGGGCAGGCCATCGAATACAGCAACGGCAAGTTCACCATTCCCGACCATCCGATTATTCCTTTTATCGAAGGCGACGGGACGGGGCGCGACATCTGGAAGGCTTCGCAGCGCGTGTTCGATGCGGCGGTGGAGAAGGCTTATGGGGGCAAGCGGTCGGTGGCGTGGTATGAGGTGCTGGCCGGGGAGAAGGCTTATCGCCAGACGCAGAACTGGCTGCCGGACGATACCGTGAAGGCGACGGTGGACTTTCGCGTGTCGATCAAAGGGCCGCTGACGACGCCGGTGGGTGGCGGGATTCGTTCGCTGAATGTGGCGCTGCGGCAGTTGATGGATCTGTATCAGTGCGTGCGGCCGGTGAAGTACTACGCTGGCGTGCCGAGCCCGGTGAAGCATCCGGAGAAGCTGGATGTGGTGATCTTCCGCGAGAATACGGAGGATATTTATGCCGGGATTGAGTTTCGCGAGGGGACGCCGGAGGCGCGAAGTTTATTGCGTTCGTGAACGACGACATGCTGAAGGGGACGAAGAAGAAGATTCGGCTGGACTCGGGTGTGGGGGTGAAGCCGATCTCGATTACGGGGTCGAAGCGGCTGGTGCGGGCGGCGATTCAGTATGCGCTGGATAACAACCGCAAGACGGTGACGCTGGTGCATAAGGGGAATATTCAGAAGTTTACCGAGGGCGCGTTCCGCGAGTGGGGGTATGAGGTTGCGTCGCAGGAGTTCCGCGAGCAGACGGTGACGGAGCGGGAGAGCTGGATTCTTGGGAATCTTGAGGCGAATCCGAAGCTGACGGCGGAGGAGAATGCTGCGCTGATTGAGCCGGGGATCGAGTTTGCCGCGAAGGAGTTTGGCGAGGAGCGTGGTGGCCGAGGTGAAGCAGGTGATCGCTTCGATCGGGGAGTCGCATGGCGATGGCAAGTGGAAGAAGAAGATTCTGGTGAACGACCGGATTGCCGACTCGATCTTTCAGCAGATCATTCTGCGGCCGGAGGACTATAGCGTGCTGGCGACGACGAATCTGAATGGCGACTATATTTCGGATGCGGCGGCGGCGCAGGTTGGCGGGCTGGGGATTGCTCCGGGTGGGAATATTGGCGATGGGTATGCCGTGTTTGAGGCGACGCATGGCACGGCTCCGAAGTATGCGGATAAGGATGTGATCAATCCGGGATCGGTGATTCTGTCGGGCGTGATGCTGTTCGACTTTCTGGGCTGGACGGAGGCGGCGCGGCTGATCGAGAGCTCGATGGAGAAGACGATTGGGCAGAAGTTCGTGACGTATGACTTCGAGCGCGGGATGCAGGGAGCGACGAAGGCGAAGACGAGCGAGTTTGCTACGCGGATGATTGAGAATATGTAGCGCTGCGGATTTCGCGGATCAAAGACAACGGGCGTAACCGATGCATGAGAAGGATCTGAAAGCGATAAAGGCTGATTTTGATTTAGATGAGGAGATAGAAATGCGGAAGAAGGTAACGGTTGTTGGTTCGGGAAATGTGGGGGCGACGGCGGCGCATTGGATTGCGGCGAAGGAGTTGGCCGATGTGGTGCTGCTCGATGTGGTCGAGGGTGTGCCGCAGGGGAAGGCGCTGGATCTGCTGCAGGCGATGCCGATTGAGAAGCGCGACTGCAACATCATCGGGACGAATGATTATGCGGATACGGCGGACTCGGACGTCGTGGTGATTACGGCGGGGATTGCGCGCAAGCCGGGGATGAGCCGCGACGATTTGCTGAATACGAACTTCAAGATCATGAGCGATGTGGTGGCGAAGGCTGTGGCGGCTTCGCCGAACTGCGATCATTGATCGTTGTGTCGAATCCGCTGGATGCGATGGCGCAGACGGCGTTCAAGCAGGCTGGGTTGCCGCGTGAGCGCGTGATCGGGATGGCGGGCGTGCTGGATTCGGCGCGGTTCCGGACGTTTATTGCGGCAGGAGCTGAATGTGTCGGTGGAGAACGTGACGGCGTTTGTGCTGGGCGGGCATGGCGACACGATGGTGCCGCTGTCGCGGTACTCGACTGTGGCGGGGATTCCGATTACGGAGCTGATTGAGCCGGACGCGGCTGAAGGAGCTGGAGACGCGAACGGCCAATGGCGGCGCGGAGATTGTGAAGCATCTGAAGACGGGTTCGGCTTACTATGCGCCTTCGGCTGCGGCGGTGGAGATGGTCGAGGCGATTCTGAAGGACAAGAAGAAGATTCTGCCTTGCGCGGCTTATCTGCAGGGGGAGTATGGGATCTCGGGGCTGTATGTCGGCGTGCCTTGCAAGCTGGGGGCGAAGGGGCTGGAGCAGATTATCCAGATCAAGCTGACGGCTGAGGAGCAGGCTGCGCTGCAGAAGAGCGCGGATTCGGTGAAGGAGCTTTGCACGGTGATTGGGATGGCGTAACCGCAAATCGTTTTATGAAGTGCCGATTTGGGCCGGACCGGGCGACTGGTTCGGCCCTTAGCTTTTTACCAGTCGCCGCCTGCGCCTGCCACCGCCGGAGCTGCCTCCATCGCCTCCGCTGAAGCTGCGTCCGCTGCTCGCTACTGCTGAAGTTCGCTGCTGATTGTCGCTGCTGCCGAAGCTGTTACTGTCGCTGAACCCGGTGGCCAGCCGATATATCCGGTAGCTGCCTCCTCGACCTGCTCTGCGCGCGGCTCTGATAGCGAAGACAAAGATGAGGATGAACGAAGAAGACGGGGAAAGATGAAGATAGCAGGATGGCTCCGGCAGGACAGTGGCTGCAGGATTGTGGTGGACCGATGACTGGCGCGGGCGATCTGATTCTGGTTCGGGTGGGGTGTGGAGAGTGCGTTGAGAGTTACGTTCGGCGTCGGTGGCGATGATTTGAGTGATTTGGCGGAGGCCAGTTTGCGTTGCGGCTTCGTCGTAGTTGGCGGCATGGAGCGCGGGAACCATGGAGCGGCCGATGTCGCCGACTTTGGCGTCGTTCAGGATGCCTTCGAGGCCGTAGCCTGATCTCGATCCAGCGCTTGCGGTCCTTGATGGCGAAGAGCATGAAGGACGCCGCGGTCGGTCTTCTTTTCGCCGATCTTCCATTTGGCGAAGAGCTCGTTGGCGAAGGTTTCGACGGGTTCGCCTTCGGTGGTGTTGACGGTGACGACGAAGACCTGGGCCTTGGTTTTGTTCGTGGCAGTTCGCGGCAGAGATCTTCCATATCGGATTTGGCTGAGGCGTGAGAAGACGCCTGCGTAGTCGTCGATGTAGCCGGTGGGGGCTGGCAGTGGTGGAGACTTTTTCGGCGAGCGCCGGCAAGGCATGTGACGAGGAGCAGAAGGAGGAGAAGACGTGACAGGCTCCTCGTACTTTTCATGCGTCCAATAGTAGCCGCATTGGACATGAAAAAGGCCCACTCGGTTGAGCGGGCCTTTTGTTTTGCTGCGGAGATGCGTTTAGGCGACGCGTTCGATGGTGACGGATTCGAGGACGACTGGGGTTTTGGGGCGGTCCATGCCGTCGCGGCTGACCTTGCTGATTTTCTCGACTACGTCGTAGCCTTCGACGACTTCGCCGAAGATGGTGTGCTTGCCGGTGAGCCAGCTGGTGTCGGTGACGGTGATGAAGAACTGGCTGCCGTTGGTGTTGGGGCCGGAGTTGGCCATGGCGAGTTTGCCGGGCTTCTGGAAGCCGTGCTTGGAGCCCTTGGTTTCGTCGGCGAACTTGTAGCCGGGGCCGCCCATGCCGGTGCCTTCGGGGTCGCCGCCCTGGATCATGAACTGCGGGATGACGCGATGGAAGATGGTGCCGTCGTAGAGCTTTGCGCCCTTCTTGCTGCGGCTGTTCCACTCTTTGGTGCCTTCGGCGAGGCCGATGAAGTTGGCGACGGTTTCGGGTGCGTCCTTCTCGAAGAGCTCGCAGACGACCGTTCCTTCGGAGGTCTTGAATTTGGCGTAGGTGCCGGGTTTGGTTGGCATGTCGGAGTTCTCCTTGCGGTTAGGGTGATTGGATTGTTGAATAGAGGCTTCTCCGTCGGGATCGCGGAGGCCGGAAGATTTATTGTGGCGTTGCGCCGGCGGCGCAGTTGCTGCGGCTGGCGCAGCCGGTGTTGCCGGTAGCGGAGGCATGGGCTGGCCTTCGCGCACGATGGTGACGCGATTGATGACGACAGGGGTTAAGTGGTTTGTCGCTCGAGTTGCGTTCGACGCGCGCGATGGAGGCTACGAGCAGGACGGAGTGCGCGTCGCAGAGGCCGAAGATGGTGTGCTTGCCGTTGAGCTGGGGGACGGGTTCTTCGGTGATGAAGAACTGGGAGCCGTTGGTGCCGCCGCCGGAGGGGCCGGGGCCGGCGTTGGCCATGGCGAGGAGGCCGGGCTGGTCGAAGGTGAGGGAGGGGTCGATCTCGTCCTGGAAGAAGTAGCCGGGGTCGCCGGTGCCGTCGCCGGCGCGGTCGCCGCCCTGGATCATGAACTCGGGGATGACGCGGTGGAAGGTGGTGCCGTTGTAGAAGGGCTGGTGGTGCATCTTCTGGAGGGTCTTGGGGTCGGTCCAGTCCTTGGTGCCTTCGGCGAGGCCGATGAAGTTGGCTACGGTGATGGGGGCTTCTTTTTCGTAGAGCTTGCAGGTGAGACGGCCCATGGTGGTGTCGATGACGGCGGTGGGGCCGGTGGGCACGGCGGGGGCTTGATCTGGCTGGTGGTGCTGGGGGCGTCGGGAAGTTGCTCTGCGGGGGGTGGCGGGGTCGTCTGCGCTTGCGCGGATACGCCGAGGGCCAGAGCGAGTGCGAGGAAACGAAGCGTCATGCGGTGTTGGACTCCAATAAACAGGCTATCGCAGACGGGCGGTTGGAGCAATGCGGCGGGGCTTCATGCCAGACGGTGAGACGCAGAACTAAATGAGGCGGCGGACGATGCGGCGGACGAGTTCGAGTGAGCCTCCGTAGACGACGTGGGCGGCCCAATGCTGGAGGCGATCGGGGCCAGGGCCTGGAGCCGGCAGCGGGAGCGAGTTGGAGGGCGGGGACGGCGACTTCGTCGGCGCTGAGAAAGAGGAGGGTGCCGAAGGCGGTGCCGGCTGCCGGTGGTGGCTTCGGGAAGCATCTCGCGGAGACGCCGTAGACGATGCCCATGAGGGTGCCGAAGCTGTAGTGGACGGCTCGGCCTGCCGTCTTCTTTTGTTCTCCATCGAGCGTTGTTCCGGTTGCCTTGGCAATCTTGCGGGCGACGATCTGAGTGGAGTCTTCCTGGGCGGCGGCCAGTTTTTCCTGTTGGGCTTCCTCATGCGCAATCTGAAACGGAGATGCTCCCCGGGCGAGTTTTATCTTCTTTTCGAGGTCCTTATGGCTTGCGGTGGTGAGCTTGAGGAACTGGTCCATGATGAGGGTTGCGGCGATACCGGCAGCGGCACCGGTGATGAGGCCTCGAAGAACAGATGGTCGTTTTGCCCGCATATTCACCTCGTGTTCAAGATCCGAGAAAAGTTTTGATGCGTTTATCGGTCCAATGTGTAACTGATGCGTTCGTTTGAGCGTCGAATGGGCTGGAGGAAAACTGTATGGCGAAGTATGCGCTTTATGTGTCGTTGAAGGCGAAGCCAGGGAAAGAGAAGGATGTCGAGGCGTTTTTGAAACAGGGCGCGGAGATGGCGAAGAAGGAGGCGGGACGGTTTCGTGGTTTGGGCTGCATGAGACTGAGGGTCACTACAGCGTGTTCGACACGTTCAACGATGAGGCGGGCAGGGACGCTCATCTGAACGGCGAGATTGCCAAGGCGCTGATGGCGAATGCGAGCGACGCTGTTTTCGGAGCCGCCGCAGATCAACAAGATCGATATTGTGGCGGATAAGTAGCGCTGAGTTATTTTGATTTGTCGGCGGCGGCCTGGACTTCGCGGAAGACGCGGAGGAGGTTGCCGCCGAGGAGTTTGTGCATGTCCTCGGCGGTGTAGCCTCGCGCCATGAGGGCGGCGGTGACTTTGGGAAGATCGGCGGCGGAGTCGATGCCGTCGGGTGGGACGGGGATGCCGTCGAAGTCGGTGCCGATGCCGACGTGGTCGATGCCGGCGATTTTGATGACGTGGTCGAAGTGGTCGATGAGCGAGTTGAAGGGGGCGCGGCCGATCTTTGCGGCGAACTCGCGGTCGATCTTGTCGGAGGCGGTGTAGGGGACGGGAAGGCCTTTGGCTTTGTACTCGGCTTCCAGGGCGTCCTGGGCCTTTTTGCGTTCGGGTGCTTGCGCGTTCCAGGCCTGACGCCACTTTTCGTCGATGAAGGCGGGGAAGAAGTTGACCATGACGACGCCGTTGTTTTTCTTCATGGCGAGGAGCATCTCGTCGGTCATGTTGCGGGGGCTTGAGTGAGGGCGCGGGCGGAGGAGTGCGAGGCGATGATGGGCGTGCGGGTGGTGGCGATGACGTCCCAGAAGGTTTTGTCGGAGACGTGGGAGATGTCGACCATCATGCCGAGGCGGTTCATCTCGGCGACGACTTGTTTGCCGAAGGGGGTGAGGCCGTTGTGGTGGTGGATGGTGGGGTCGTCGATGTCGCCGGAGGAGTCGGCCCAGTTGTTGGTGTTGGACCAGGTGAGGGTCATGTAGCGGACGCCGAGACGGTAGTAGTCGCGGAGGAGGCCGAGGGAGTCTTCGATGGAGTGGCCGCCTTCGATGCCCATGAGGACGGCGAATTTTCCTGGCTTGTGGGCGGCGATGATGTCATCGGCGGTGGTGCAGAGCTGGAGTTTGTCGGGGGCTTTGCGGACCTGCTCGAGGGTGCCGTCGATGAGTTCGAGGGTGCGGCGGGCGGAGGCGTTGGCGGGGTATTGGCCGGGGTCGACCCAGATGGAGAAGAACTGCGCGTCGAGGTTGCCCTTCTTTGCGGAGTCGTAGTTGAGCATGCCGCCGTTGAGCGGGTCGGTGAAGTTCCAGTGCTCGTCGACGAAGCGTTGCGGGGTGTCGGCGTGGGTGTCGATGACGATGGCGCTCGCGTGGACCTGGGCGGGGTCGGTCATTCTGGTTCTTTTTGTTTCCTGTTGCAGGGGTTGCCTGCGCGTGCAAAAAAGAGGCGCCGAGAAGCAGAAGCGTGGATGTGCTTGCAAAAAGAGGCGATTGCGTTGGAGTGGAGATGCGGTGCTCTCGCGCATGAATAAGACGATTGTAGCAATTGCGCATGAGGCGAGGATTCGTGAGGACAACCGCAGATGCGGACGTCGACCATCTTTAATTGCAGAGAGGTGAAACATGGCACAAGGATTGAATTCGACGAAGAGTGCGGCACGTCCTTCGCACGAGGCGATTGAAGACGAGACGACTGCGAATGAAGGGAACAAGAGCGCTCAGAGAGAATGGATCATGCCGCGATGCAGAGTGCGAAGCGTGCGGAAAATCGGATTCACTCGAATGAAGAGACGACTCCGGGGAATTCTGTGTTTTCGAAGTAAGTCGGTTGTTGGTGAACAATAGAAAATCCCCGCGGGCCAGCGGGGATTTTCTGTTTGGGTGAGGCTCGGTTAGAGAGCGGCTGCGCCGGCTTCGGCTACTGCGTGATCCTGATCGCCGGAGCCGCCGCTGACGCCGATGGCGCCGACGACTTTGCCGTCTTTCTTGAGGGGATGCCGCCGGCGAAGATCATGACCTTGCCGTCGTTGGAGGCGTGGATGCCGAAGAACTGGCTGCCGGATTGGGAGTGGGGGGCGAGGTCTTTGGTGGCGATGTCGAAGGCGCGGGAGGTCCAGGCTTTTTTGATGGAGATGTCGATGGAGCCGAGCCAGGCGTTGTCCATGCGGACGTGGGCGATGAGGTTGCCGCCGGCGTCGGCTACGGCGATGTTCATGGGCTGGCCGATTTCGGCGGCTTTCTTTTCGGCGGCGGCGATGATGCGGCGGGCGTCTGCTAGTTGGATCATTTGTTGCTCCTTATTTCGCGAAAAAATTGTGGAGAGGATTTGTGGTGTTTTTCAGGGGGTTTTCACGAAAACGGTCGTTTTTATGGTGGTGTTTTGATGGTGAAAACGTGGTGAATGTGTGGTGAGAACGCTGGTGATTTGATGGTCACTTTTTGGCGTCAAAAAACACGCCACTTTTCAGAGATATATTTTGGGCCGGAAGTCATTTTTCCCAAAATGGGAATTGGTTAGCGGGCGAAGAGGTCTTTGACTTGTTGGACGAAGACGTCGCGGCCCATGTCGCTGATGGCTTCGGTGAGGGGGAGCTGTTTGGGGCAGGCCTGGACGCAGTTTTGTGCGAAGCCGCACTCCTGGATGCCGCCGTCTCCGGCTAGGGCGCGGAGGCGCTCTTCTTTGAGGACGGAGCCGCTGGGGTCCATGTTGAAGAGCTTGGCCTGGGCGATGGTGGCGGCGCCGACGAAGCCGGTGGCGTCGTTGAACTGGGGGCAGACCTCCATGCAGATGGTGCAGGAGATGCAGTTGGAGAGCGGGTAGCGCTGTTCTTGAATTTGAGGAGCCTGGCGGGGGCCGGCGCCTAGGTCGTAGGAGCCGTCGATGGGGACCCAGGCTTTGACCGTCTTGAGGTTTTCGAAGAGGACGGAGCGGTCGACGGCGAGGTCGCGGACGACGGGGAACTTGCTGAGGGGGGCGAGGGTGATGGGCTGGTCTTTGTTGGGCCCGAGCTTGTCGACGAGGGCGGAGCAGGCCATGCGGGCTTTGCCGTTGATGAGCATGGCGCAGGAGCCGCAGATCTCTTCGAGGCAGTTGGAGTCGTAGGTGATGGGCGTGGTGGCACGGCCGGAGACGTCGACGGGGTTGAGCGCGATCTCGCCGAGGAGCGAGGTGATGTTCATGCCCGGGCGGTAGGGGATCTCGAACTTCTCGGTGGTGGCGGGGGCGTCCGGGTTGGACTGGCGCTTGATCTCGACTTTGATGGTGCTTGGCATTGCATTGCCCTAGGGTCTCGAAGCTGCGTTCTTCTAAGCCGTCAGCACGATGACAGCCATTGTTCTTGTGCCTTCGACTTGCGTGTGGGTGCCCGATGCTCGGATGCAGATATCCTGTGCCTTCGGCGTGGGGGTGAGCTGGAGGCGTTTGTTGCTGTGGACTGCAGTCGCTAAGGATGGAGTTAGAACCTTCCGATCTTGTGGTTGCGTTCTTTCTCCAGCGTTGCGACTGCTATGCCTTCTTCTTTGCTGACCGGAGGGCGGCCTTTGAGGTCCTGGACCGCTCCTTGGGGTGAAGGTGCGTGGTGTAGAGATACATATACGCCATGACGCCTGCGAATATGACGGCTAGGGCGATGTAGACGATCTGGATGGTTTCCATGCCGCATTAGACGGCTTAAGCGGGTTTTGTGGCAACTTGTCATTTACGTCTTCTGTGCTAAATGCTCCGCGACTCAAGCTTCGTTCGTGCGCGAACCATGAATATTGCGATGCGATGTGCCGGCTGAAGCATGACAGCTAATCTCCAAGTGCAAAAAGCGAGACGCGGATCCTCCGCTTCGCGAAGGATGACAAGCAAAAGCAATGGCAAAACGCAAAAGCAAGGAGCCGAAATGCATGATTTGTCCTCAGACGCATAGTGCGGGCGAAGTGACTACTGCATAGGCTAAGCTGAACATAGGCACTGTTCGATCAGGCGGTGGCGTCGTAGCGGCGGGGGCGCGGTTTGATGTGGCTGATGTCGACGTCTTCCCATTCGAAGGCGGGGGCGTCGTCTTTGTAGTAGGCTTTGGTGGTTTTGAGGAACTTTTCGTCGTTGCGCTCGGGGAAGTCGGGTTTGTAGTGGGCTCCGCGGGACTCGTCGCGGAGGCGTGCGCCCTGGACGATGACGCGGCCTAACTCGAGCATGTTGTAGAGCTGGCGGGCGAAGGCGAAGCTGGTGTTGGCCCACTGGCTCTTGTCGGAGAGGTTGACGTTGCGGTAGCGGTCGAGGAGTTCGACGAGCTTGGCGTCGGCTTCGTCGAGGCCGGCGTTGTAGCGGATGATGGTGGCGTGCTTGGTCATGGTGTCGCCGAGTTCGCGCCAGATCTTGAAGGGGTTTTCGGTGCCGTGGTTGTTGAGGAGGAGGTTGTTGAACTCCTTCTGGCGCTGGAGTTCGGCGGCGTGGCCACCGTCGCCTTCCTGCGCGGGGAGGGTTTTGGCGTACTGCAGGGCTTGCGGGCCGGCGACGAAGCCTCCGTAGATGCAGGAGAGGAGGGAGTTGGCGCCGAGGCGGTTGGCTCCGTGGATGGAGTAGTCGGCCTCGCCTGCGGCGAAGACGCCGGGGATGTTGGTCTGCTGGTTGAAGTCGACCCAGAGGCCGCCCATGGTGTAGTGCATGCCGGGGAAGATCTTCATGGGGACTTCGCGGGGGTCGTCGCCGACGAACTTCTCGTAGATCTCGAGGATGCCTTCGAGCTTGTGGAGGCGCTCTTTGGGGAGGTGGGTGAGGTCGAGGTAGACCATGGGCTGGCCGTCGATGCCCATGCCGTGCTCGTAGACGACTTTGAAGATGGCGCGGGTGGCGACGTCGCGGGGGACGAGGTTGCCGTACTTGGGGTACCACTCTTCGAGGAAGTACCAGCGGTCGGCTTCGGGGATGGATTGGGCGACGCGCTTGTCGTTCTTGTCCTTGGGGACCCAGACGCGGCCGCCTTCGCCGCGGGCTGACTCGGACATGAGGCGGAGCTTGTCTTCGCCGGGGATGGCGGTGGGGTGGACCTGGATGAACTCGCCGTTGGCGTAGTAGGCGCCCTGCTGGTAGAGGGCGGATTGCGCGGAGCCGGTGCAGACGACGGAGTTGGTGGACTTGCCGAAGATGGCTCCGTTGCCGCCGGTGCAGACGATGATGGCGTCGGCGGGGAAGGTGCGGGTCTCCATGGTGCGGAGGTCCATGGCGACGATGCCGCGGCAGGCGCCCTTGGAGTCGAGGACGGCGGAGAGGAACTCCCAGCCTTCGTACTTGGTGACTTTGCCTTCGGCCTCGTAGCGGCGGACTTGCTCGTCGAGGGCGTAGAGGAGTTGCTGGCCGGTGGTTGCTCCGGCGAAGGCGGTGCGGTGGTAGAGGGTGCCTCCGAAGCGGCGGAAGTCGAGGAGGCCTTCGGGGGTGCGGTTGAAGGGGACGCCCATGCGGTCGAGCAGGTCGATGATGGCGGGGCCCTGCGCGGTCATGTTTTTGACGGGGGTCTGGTTGGCGAGGAAGTCGCCGCCGTAGACGGTGTCGTCGAAGTGCTTGAAGACGGTGTCGCCTTCGCCTTTGAGGTTCTTGGCGGCGTTGATGCCGCCCTGGGCGCAGACGGAGTGCGAGCGCTTGACGGGGACGATGGAGAAGAGGTCGACCTTGCCGCCGGCTTCGGCGATCTTGATGACGGCGGCGAGTCCGGCTAGGCCGCCGCCTACTACGATGATTCTGGGTGTTGCTGCCATTGATCTTCCCTTCTGAGCTATTGACATCGCTGATGAGCCATACGAACTGTGCCGACGCACCAGCGACGAATCAGCTGCCGCTATGATCGCTCTACGCGAGATTGCGCGAGCATCGAATCGAAGCGTTGTCTTCGTAAGACTGCTTATGGCGATCTGAGCGATGTACCCAGCTGATTCGTCATGAAGCGAGTTCAGCGGATCCAGCCTGATGTTATTCCAGCTGCATACGCTCGAATCATGCACGTGCACGAACATTCCGATCAACGATCATGCGCCAAGTGCTCATGACACAACATCGCAAGCATCGAGATGAGGCATGTCCGAATCACTACCGGACCTCACCGGCTGCGACGGATTGGTTGAGTTCGGTGGCGGTGTTGGGGCTTGATAGGGTGATGCGGCGGGCTGCTCGGGCATGACGTCGTCGGGGGCGGGTGGTGCGGTGACGACGGCGTAGATGCTGGCGAGGCCCATGAGGCAGAGGGCGAGGCCGAAGACGCCGCAGACGTAGCCGAAGCGCTTGCGGGCCTTGTCGCCGGGGGTGATGCCCCACTTGGCGGCGAAGAGCCAGATGCCGTAGGAGAAGTGCCAGGTGGTGGCGATCATGGCGATGACGTAGATGGCGAGCATCCAGGGGTTCGAGAGTTCGTGCTGGACTTTGGCGAAGGCTGCGCCGGGGTGCTCGGGGAGCGAGACGCCGCTGAAGCGCTGCCGCCAGACGTGCTGGATGATGTAGAGGAAGGCGATGACGCCGGTGATGCGCTGGGAGAGATACATCCAGTTGCCGGCCCAGGGGTAGACGTTGACGTTGGAGCGGCCGCGGAAGGCGATGAAGAGGCCGTAGATGGCGTGGAAGGCGAGGGGGATGAAGATGAAGGTCCACTCGAGGACGCGGACGAGCGGGAGGGAGTTGAGGAACTTGACCTGCTGGGCGTAGGCGAGGGGGCCGTTGAGGGTCTCGAAGTTGGAGACGATGTGTTCGATGAGGAAGGCGCCGATGGGGACGATGCCGGAGAGCGAGTGGAGCTTGCGCCAGAGGAAGGAGTGGCCTTCGCCGGCGCGGAGGGGCTGGACGCCTTTGATGCTGTTGCGGCGCGGCAGGAGGTGTTGGCGGGGCGGCGGTGGCCATGGGGACTCCTTGAAATCTATGGATGCACTGTGGGGAGAGGAAAAGTGCAGCAGCAAGATTATTCCGCTCGGGTCTTGCCAGCGTCAAGGAAAGTCGTTGATTTTGTGCGGTTATCGTTAGGTTTGTGCGAATTAAGTGTGGCGTCAGTTGCAGTCTGTTGTCAGGGTCGGTTATGTTCGGGCTGGAAGAGGTGCGCTGGTGAGGAGGGCGGTGAAGGCTCGGCCGCGGTGGCTGAAGGTGAGCTTGGTGTGGATGTCGAGTTCGGCCATGGTTTTGTGCTGGTCGGGGAGGTAGAAGAGCGGGTCGTAGCCGAAGCCTCCGGTGCCGCGTGGGGTGGTGAGGATCTCGCCTTCGACGGTGCCGTCGGCCGATGGCGAGGATTTGGCCGTCGCGGGCGGCGGCGAGGACGCAGTGGTAGCGGGCTTTGCGTCGGTAGGGGATGTTGGTGAGGATCGAGAGGAGGTAGAGTTTGTTGCGGGCTTCGAGTAGGCAGAGGTTGTCTGCGTTCGTCGGTGGTTGCGCCGGCGAGGAAGTTGTGGTCTTCGGCGTAGCGGGCGGAGCGGACGCCGGGGGCGCCGTGGAGGGCGTCGACTTCGAGGCCGGAGTCGTCGGCGATGACGATTTCGCCGGGGGCGTGGTGGGAGTAGTAGATGGCTTTGAGGCGGGCGTTGCCTTCGAAGGTGGGTTCGTCTTCGTGCGGGGGCGGGGATTTCTTTTAGGCTGGGGAGTGGGGTTAGGGTGATGTTCGGAGTTGCCGCGGCGGCGAAGTCGCGGAGCTTGCCGGGGTTGGAGGTGGCGATGTAGAGGGTCATCAGCTCTTCGATGATAGTGCATACGATTGTTCGAAGAGCGTTGATTGGATTGTGGCTTCTTCGGGGTCGGTGAAGTTGCTGAGGCCTACGCCTACCAGGCGGAAGCGCGTTTGTGCGGGGAGGCCGACACGTTCGCGGAGGGAGAGGGCGATGGTGGTGAGTTCTTCGGCGGAGGATGGTGGGACTAGAGGGGTGTGGCTGCGGGTGAGGATGTTGAAGTCGCTGGTTTTGAGTTTGAGGACGACGGTGCGGGGGATGCGGGTCTCTTTCTCCAAGGCGGCGCGGGAGGCGGCCCAGACTTTTTCTGCGAGGCGCTGGATCATGGGTGCGAGTTCGGTGAGGGGAACGTCCTGCGGGAAGGTGTCTTCGGCGGAGATGGACTTGGTGGGGCGGTCGGGGACGACGGGGCTGTGGTCGATGCCGCGGGCGAGTTGGTGGAGACGGAGGCCGTAGCGGCCGAAGCGGGCTTCGAGGGTGGCGAGGTCTTTTTCGCGGAGGTCGCCTACGGTCTTGATGTTGAGGTCTTCGAGATTTTTTTCGGTGACTTTGCCTACGCCGGGGATGCGTCCGACGGGGAGGGGGAGGAGGAAGGTCTTCGACTTCGTCGGGTTGGATGACGAAGAGGCCGTCTGGCTTGCGCCAGTCGGAGGCGATCTTGGCGAGGAACTTGTTGGGGGCGACGCCGGCGGAGGCGGTGAGGTTGAGTTCGTCGCGGATCTGCTGGCGGATGGCGCGGGCAACGCGGGTGGCGGTGGGGAGGCCGGTCTTGTTTTCGGTGACGTCGAGGTAGGCTTCGTCGAGGGAGAGAGGTTCGATGAGATCGGTGTGGCGCTGGAAGATCTCGCGGGTGATGCGAGAGACGGCGCGGTAACGGGTGAAGTCGGGAGGGATGAAGATTGCCTGCGGGCAGAGACGCTCGGCGGTGACGGCGGGCATGGCGGAGCGAACGCCGAAGATGCGGGCTTCATAGGATGCGGCGCAGACGACGGAGCGGTTGCCGCGCCAGGCGACGACGACCGGTTTGCCGCGCAGTTGTGGGTCGTCCCGTTGTTCGACGGAGGCGTAGAAGGCGTCCATGTCGATGTGAACGATCTTGCGGGTGGTCATCTGGGAACATGGTATGCGATTTGTGAGTGGTTATTGGGAGATGCGGAAGCGGACGAAGGCGACTACTCCCCAGGGGTGAGTGCCGTAAGGGGAGATGAGAGCTGCGGGTGTGGTGTAGGTGGTGAACTGTGCGCCGGGGGCGGTGAGGATGTGGGGGATGAAGCGGAAGTCGCGGTCGTAGCCGAAGCTGTAGGCGGCGACGTGGCCGATGGGGGTTTCGGTGAAGTTGGGTGGGAGCGGCGAGCCGGGTGGGAGGAGAAGTTCGTTGGAGCGGCCGGCGTTTTCGATGCGCGTCCAGACGTAGTTGCGGGTGTGGAACTGGAGGAGGGATTCGAGGAGGTAGCTGTTTTCGATGCTGTTGTCGGTTAGGATTTTGTGCGGCCCCAGAGGAGGGTTGTGGACCAGTTGCCGGTGGCTGGGGTGGCCATGTCCATGCCGGGCATGGTGGTGGTGTCGTGGTGTGCGCCGAGGGGGCGGTTGTACATGATGGATGCGGTTTGGCGTTGCTGGTTCTCGGTGGGGTAGAGGGCTTCGGGGCTGACGATGTGGGCGATGGAGTATTGGCTGCTCCAGTTGGGCGTGGGGGAGAAGGTGACGCGGGAGGAGTAGCTGTCGATGGCGAGGCCGTTGGGGGAGGGTTGGAAGCCCCAGCGCTGCTCGGTGGGTTCGGCGCCGTGGAAGCCGGACTCTTCGAAGCGGAGGCAGCGCCAGGTGAGGCCGCCGGTGAGGACGTTGAAGGCGATGTGGGTGGAGTCCTGTTGATGGTGGCCGAGTGGGGCGATGGGATCTTCGGAGGCGGAGTGGCGGTGCGGGTAGGCGGTGGGGCCGATGGCGGGGTCGCCGACGGGGGCGGCGTAGAAGCTGAGGAGAGTGCGGCTCGGATTCCGAGGCGGAGGTCGTAGAGGGCGGCGACCTCCATGAAGAAGTCGTGCGGGTGCTGGCCGTCGATGATGGGCTTGCCGAATGCGGTTTCGCCCTGCTGGAAGAGCTCGGGGTATTCGCGGTCGGAGATGGTGGCGGGTTCGAGGGAGAACATGGCTCGTAGGGTGAGTTGGCCGTATCTTCCGTTGGGGCCGAGCGTGGCGCATGGCCATGGGCATGAGCCAGTTGGTGGAGAAGAATTTGTCGCCGCCTCGTTGGGGTTGCTTGCTGCTGTGGTGTCGGCGACGAAGGCGCTGCCGTGGAGCATGAGCATCCAGCCGCGATTTTCGCGCATGAGCATGGCGACGGGTGTGGATGCGGGTTCGATGCTGGTGCCGGAGTTGGTGTGGCTGAGCTCGACTTCGATGAGGGTGGTTGGGGGCTTCGTCATGTTCATCGGAGATGTGGGTGCGTTTGGTGGCGCGGGCGCGTTCATCCCGGGCATGTCAGGCATGGGTTTGTCCTGCGCACCGATGATGGCGTGCTGTTAGGAACGCGAGTGAGAGCAGGGTCGATGGGACGGTGAAGCGCATGCAGATTCCTTCTCTTGAAGAATGCGATTTCGGCGAGCAGCGTGTTTGAACGCGGCAGGACGCGAAGGGGCAAGAGAGGAATCAGATTCGAAGAGAGATGCGGGGCGGTGGGGAGGGGATGCTGTTAGTCGCGCCGCGGAGGAGGTGCGGAGTGGAGCGAACTTCGTCTGGGAGAACGAGAGATGAAGACGGAAAGGGGCTGGGTGCTATGCCGGACGACGCCGGCCAGGACTGCGGGGGCTTGTTGTTGTGCGCTGCAGCAGGAGGGGAGGGTGTGGTTGAGGGGTGCGCGCTTCGGGCAGTGACTGCATGAAGATTGTTTCGGCTGCTCTGCATGGGCGCAGGTCGCTGCGCCGAGCAGCAACGTCAGCAGACAGACAAGCGACGCGAGACTGTGAAGCGTTTTCTTCATCTCTTCTATGTTGGACGTTTCAGCTTGAAAAGTCGATGCACAGCGGGAGAGTTTTCTTTTGCCGTTAAGATATTTATGAGATTGAAGCGATTAGGTTAAATAGTGAAGTGGAGAGTGCGATGGCAACGATGAAGGCACATACGGAGTATCTGACTTTCAACACGGATGAGCGGTACGAGATGGTGCATATTACGCCGCTGGTAGAGGAGATTGTGCGGCGCAGCGGAGTGGACGATGGGTTGTGTTTTGTGTCGCCGATGCATATCACGGCGGCGATTTACGTGAATGACAATGAGGATGGATTGATTGAGGATATTGGAGCGTGGCTGGAGAAGCTTGCGCCTCGATGGCCAGGGTACAAGCACCACCGCACGGGCGAAGATAATGCCGATGCGCATCTGAAGGCGCTTCTGCTGCATCATGAGACGACGCTGCCGGTGACGAAGGGGCGGCTCGATCTGGGAACGTGGCAGCGGATCTTCTATGCGGAGTTCGATGGACAGCGATCGAAGCGCGTCATTGTGAAGTTGCTGGGCGTCGCAAAAGGATGACGTCGACGCGGCGGTTCTGAGTGCGGCCTTCTTCTGTGATGTTGCTGGCGACGGGATGGAACTCGGCGTAGCCTGCGGCGGAGAGGTTGGCGGGGTTGATGGGACCACGTTCCAAGAGCACGCGGGCGATAGCGGTAGACCGCGCTGTGGAGAGTTCCCAGTTGCTGGCGAACTGAACGGTGTGGATGGGGACGTTGTCGGTGTGGCCTTCGACGCGAAGCGGGCCGGAGGGCAGCGTGGTGGCGAGAATCGAGAGCATGGGGATGGATGCGGGGCGAACCTCTGCCGAGCCGGAGGGGAAGAAGCCAGCTTCGTGCAGAGAGATGACGAGGCCGTCGGGCGTGATGCGCATAGTGACGCCGCCAGGAGGGATGTGACCGGCTGCGACTTGTTCGGCGAGTAGTCTCGTGAGTCGGGTCTTGGTCTGTTCTAAAGTTTCACGTGGCGTCTCCGTGCTGGTGGTGGGGAGCGGAGGCGTGAGTGCGGCGGGTGTCGTGTTTGCGATTGCGGCGCTGACGTCGGTGAGTGGCGGGGTCTTTGAGTGTGCGTCGAAGGTGCCTAGAGGAGTGAAGGCGGACTGCATGGCTTCGGCGAGCTTGATCTGTTTTTTCTTGTCAGATTGGCTGGAGGCGAAGAGGACGACAAAGAACGCGAAGAGGAGGGTGATGAAGTCGGCGTAGGAGACGAGCCAGCGCTCGTGGTTTACGTGCTCGGGATGTTTTTTCTTGCTCATGCGTTGACCTCGGAGTGCTTGGCGGACTCTGCGGGTTCGGAGTCGAAGAGATAGGTGCGCAGTTTGGTTTCGATCATGCGCGGGTTCATGCCCTCGAGGATGGAGATGACGCCTTCGAGCATCATTTCTTTGATCATCTGCTCTTCGCGGTGGCGGAATTTGAGTTTGCCGGCGGCCGGGAGGCAGATGAGATTGGCCATGGCAACGCCGTAGATGGTGGCGACGAAGGCTACTGCAATGCCGCGGCCGACTTCGTCGATGTTGGAGAGATTCTTCATGACCTGGATGAGGCCGAGGACTGCGCCGATGATGCCGACGGTGGGGGAGTAGCCGCCGGCGGCTTCGAAGACTGCTGGGATCTTTTCTTCGATCTCGGATTTGTTGTCGAGCTCGAGCTGCATGATCTTGCGAACTTCGCTGGGTTCGGTCCCATCGACGGCGAGCATGAGGGCTTGCTTGAGAAAGGGATCGGAGATGGTGGCGAGGTCGGCGTCGAGCGAGACGATGCCGCTTCTGCGGGCCTTGTTCGCGAAGCTGACGATCTGCGAGAGGGTGGCTTCGCCGTTGGAGCTCTTATGCAGGAAGACTTTGGTGATGGCTTTGAGCGCGGCGAGAAAGATGTTCATAGGGAACTGGAGCATGACGGCGCCGACGGTGCCGCCAACGACGATCATGGCCGCAGTGGGCTGAGTGATCTGAGCGATGCTTCCACCTTCGATCATCATGCCGGCGAGAATGCCGATGATAGCGAGTGCGATTCCACCGATGCTGGCGATATCCATGGGTTCCTCTTGTTCGCGAAGAGATAGCGTGAAGTTGATTATTTGTCGGAGGCTTTTTCTTGATCGCGGACGCGCTGGTCAGCGTCAGTAGGCGGATTTGGCGGAGAGAGCGGATGCGGCTTCTGGCCATGCTCTGCGCAGGACGGCTGCGCGATAGTCGAGTGTGCGTTGCGAGACTTCGCTGCAGGGCTCGGAGACGACGAGCTTCTCTCCGGTGATCAAGGTGAGGACTGTGTCGGGTGCTGCTTCGGCGTATTTGATGAGGTCGCAGTTGATGGCGAGGGGGCTGCCGTTGAGACGTGTCAGTTCAATCATGCGTGATGTTCCTCTTGGCTTCTCTATCGGCAGGAGATGCGTCGTCAATAGAGGGTTGACCTGATGTTCTGACGACAGATCTGCAAGCGCGTCTAAAGTCCGTTCCGTGGTCGCCGATGAGGTGGGGGAACGCGAAGCCTTTCGCATGGTGAATCGGATCTCACGAGCTGCAATGGCGGCGAAATGATTTTGCCGGGCTGTCACTCGGAGCGGCGTCGCGTCAACTAAACGGAGCAGTACAGGAGCGTTTTCTTATGTCCTTGGGCATTCTTACAAACGTTGCAGCAACTTATGCAGAGAACAGTCTCAACCAGACGCAGAGCAGTCTTCAGACTGTTCTCCAACAGCTTTCCTCGGGTTCGCGCATCAACAGCGGCTCGGACGACGCGGCCGGTTTGTCGATTTCGGACGGTCTGACGGCAAACGAAGCGGCGCTGACACAGTCGGCTCAGAACGCGCAGAACGGCGTGGGCTTGCTACAGACTGCTGACGGCGCTCTGTCGCAGGTGACCAATCTGCTGGATCGCGCGGTCACGCTGGCCACCGAGGCTTCGAACGGTGGCTTGACGGCGGCGCAGTCGGGTGCGGCCAACACGGAGTACCAGAGCATTCTTACCGAGATCGGCAACATCGGCACGTCGACGAACTTTAACAGCACCGGCGTCTTTTACGGCGACAGCGACGGACTTTACCGTCAGCGACGGGACGACCGCCGGAACCACCACAATCGCTGCTACTGTCGGAGCACTCACTGCAGCGAGCGTCGGGACTGCAACGGGCGGCGGAGCTGGGCAGAGCCTTACAGGAACAGATTTGACGAGCCAGGCAAACGCGACGACTGCGCTGTCGGACATCACGACTGCTATCGCGGATGTTTCGAACCAACGTGGAGCCATCGGCGCCAATGTGAACCAGTTGAACGCAGCGTCGAATGTGGCGAGCGCGGAGGAGGTCAACTTGTCCTCTGCTCAAAGCTCGATTCTGTCGACGAACTACGGTCAGGCTACGAGCGACCTGGCGAAGTACCAGGTGCTGGACCAGACCGGCATCAGTGCTCTTGCGCAGGCGAACAGCACGCAGCAGGAGATTCTGAAACTGCTGCAGTAAACCGCGGACGTTGGCGGCAATCGGGCGAGAGTTGTTCGGTTGCCGCCGACTTCGTTTGAAGAAGCTTAGCCGTCTCTAATTTTGGGGGCGCTGAGTTGGCATGGTGTTTGCTTCTTGTCAGTGGTGAACGAACAGGAAGGCGGCGATGGGCACTGTTGGATTGAGCTTTGGATCGGCTACGAGCGGACAGGGATTTGATGTGGCGACGACGGTCGCGCAGATTCAGGCGTCGGAGCAGGCGATCGAGACACCGTGGCAGAACGAGCTTACGGCTTTGAGCGCTCAGGATTCGGTGTTCACATCGCTGGGCAGTGACCTATCGACTCTTACGACGAGTCTGCAGGCTCTGACCGACTTTAACGGCGTCTTTTCGGAGAAGCAAGGGTCGAGTTCGAATACAGATTTGCTGAGTCTTACATCGGCTGATTCGACCGCTGTGGCCGGGAGTCATACGATCTCGATTACTCAGTTGGCGCAGACTTCTTCGGCGGCGACGACGGCGATCTCAAACGCCGGCGATACGCTCTCCGGCAGTCTGACGATTCAGGGGACGACGTTCAATGTGGACAGCGGTGATAGCGACACCACGCTGGCGTCCCTGGCTTCGAACGATTAATTCTGCTGCCATTGGTGTGACTGCAAGCGTGATCACGGATTCTTCCGGGTCGCGGCTTTCAATTGTGAGCGGAACCAGCGGTGCGGCAGGGCAGTTGACGATCTCAAGTTCTTTGTCTGATACGTCTGCGGGCGGCAGCAGTATCACGTTCCCGGCCGGTAGCGGCGAAACTGGACAGGATGCCATCCTTACTGTGGACGGAGTGACGGTCACGAGTTCTTCCAATACCGTATCGAATGCGATTCCCGGAGTTACGTTTCAACTGCTCTCGTCGGCTTCTCCCGGAACCCAGGTGCAGGTTCAGATTACAAACGACACGACGGATATCGGGACGGCTGTCAGCAGCTTCGTGTCTGCTTATAACGCGGTGGTCGGGGACATCAATACGCAAGAGGGTAATAGCGCGAGCGGAAGTCCAGAGCCTTTGTATGGCAGCCCGACACTTGCGCTGATTCAAAGCGAACTTACGGGAGCACTGTTCGGTGGTTCTGCGAGCGGATCGATTACGAACCTGACGCAGCTGGGGATCAGCATGAACGACGACGGCACTCTGACGCTGGATTCAGGGACGCTGGATAGCGCGATCAATTCGAACTTCGCCGACGTGGCAGGCTTTCTTCAGAACTCTGGGAGTTTTGGGGAGACGCTGTCGAGCGCGTTGAACAACCTGGGCACGCAGGCGCCGGATGGCGCGATCTACCTGGCGCAGCAGCAGAACAGCACGCAGGAAAAAGCGCT
>CAVWHJ010000020.1:0-82042 GCA_963754765.1 uncultured Acidobacteriaceae bacterium
GCGGCAACAATGGCGGCACCTATCCCAGCGGCGGAAGCCACACCGATGGCAAGAAGGTACTACAGCGCATGGCCCAGGAGACCGGCGGCCGCCTCTTCGAGGTCAAGAAGAATCAGGATGTGGCCCAGATCTACAACCAGATTGCGGAAGAACTCCGCGCCCAATACCGCCTCGGCTACACCCCCAGCCAGGACGCCGCCGCCGCCGGCTATCATCAGATCGACCTAAGCCTTCATCAAAAGGGTTAGTCATACAGACTCGCGACGGCTACTACACCGGACCGGCAAAGTAGCTCCTCCTTCAACAACATAGTTTTGCGTCATCCCACATCCTTCATGCATCATCAACAGTACCGCGACGTCCATGCGGCTAACGCACAGTCCGTCTCGATGAACTCAATAAGGTCCACGCAATGAATCCAAAAAATCTGCAGAACGCTTCTCCCGGCTCTGGCAGGCATCTCCTCGTACTGGTTCTTGCCTCTCCGCGTCCGGCCGCAGCACAATTTCTCCCAACAAAAATCTCTACTCCGAGACTGCGAACGCCAGCGCTGAATTCCGCCGCCCTCGTCCGCGCTCGCAACGAACACAAGCGCGTCATCCTCGACTTGGCGGCAACTGGTGCGGTGATTGCCAAGTTCTCGATATCTACTATCGCAAAGCCCCAACGCCAAGATCATCGCCAACAACTTCATCCTCGTCCACATCGACATCGGCCACATGGACAAGAACGTCGACGTGGCAAAGAAGTACAACGTCCCCATCGCCAAGGGCGTTCCCGCTCTCGCCGTGATCGACGCGCACGGCAATCTTCTCTACGCAGAACGCAAGAGAGTTGAACACCCCACCCTCGAATCAGTCACCGCATTCCTGAATCGCTGGAAGCCTATCCACACCGCTCCAATCAAGAAATCGTAAGGGAAAGTCCTCCGCTAATGAACGCGATTGCCTCGTTGAACCACCGCAGGATGGTCTCCTCGCAGCCATCGCTCTTCTTGCTGCGACGGCCTCCATCACCGGGTGCAACAGCATCCAATCCGAACCTGCTCCATCCGCCGCCACTTCCTCAGAGGCGTCTGTGCGTCAGCCGGTGACCCCCGTTCCTGCGGTAAAAAAACATCTCTACTCTGCGGAGGCCGACCCCAAAGCTGAAATCGCCTCGGCCCTGAAACAAGCCAGCCCGAACACAAACGCATCATCCTCGACTTCGGCGGCGACTGGTGCGGCGACTGCCAGGTCCTCGACATCTACTTTCATCAACCTCCCAACGATGACCTCCTCGAAAGAACTTCATCGTCGTCCACGTCGACATCGGTCGCTTCGACAAGAACCTCGACATCGCTAAAAGTACAAAATCCCGTCAAAAAGGCGTTCCCGCTCTCGCCGTAGTCGACGCCCACGGCAACCTGCTCTACTCTCAGGAGACCGGAGAGTTCGAGGACATGCGTTACATGTATCCCAATTCAGTCACAGACTTCCTCAACCGGTGGAAGGCGTAGTCCCGCTTGTCAAACCAACGAGCACATCCCATGAGAAGGCTCTTGCGTCTTTTACGAATCTTCCACGGAGCGCTCCTTCGCGCAGGTCGGCACGACTGCCTCAACCTCTCGCAATCGACAGCCTACTCTGGGATGGTCTCGCTCTTCCCGGCACTCATCGTGGCCGCTGCAGTCGTCGGCTCCATGCCCGACACGGCCCCACTCCGCTTCCAGTTCTCCGCCTTCTTCGATCGCATCCTTCCACCCGACGTCAGCCCCCTGCTGCAGAGTTACTTCGTCGCCTCGCCTCACAGTCCGCGATCCACGCGCGCCCTGATCGTCGCCTTCCTGGTCAGTCTCATCGGAGCGTCCGGCGTCCTCGCTACCGTCATGGAAGGTGTCCGCCGTGCCAACGAGCTTCCGCCAGACTGCTGGACCTTCTGGCAACGCCGTCGTCGCGCCTTCTCCTGGTCCCGCTCTCGTTGATCCCGTTCGCCCTCGCCAGCATAATGGTTGTCTTCGGTCAATTCTTCACCGCGTGGCTTGCTCTGCACATCTCGCCCTGCCCGCACCCCGGTCTATCCTCTTGTCTCTCCTCATCCGCTGGACCGTTGCGCTCACCGGGAGCATTGGCATCATCGGACTCATCTACCACCTGGGAACACCCATGCAGCAGTCCTGGAAGCGGGTGCTCCCCGGCGCCGTCGTCTCCACCGCCATGTGGTTTATCTCCACACTCGTCTTCGGCTGGTACGTTACCCGCTTCGCCAACTACTCCCAGGTCTACGGCTCGCTCGGCGCAGGCGTCGCATTGCTCTTTTGGCTCTACATCATCTCGCTCAGCGTCCTCTGCGGAGCCGAGTTCAACACGGAATTTCACGCTCGCTTCATCCACACCACCACGCTCATTCCCACCCATCTTCCCCAAACACCCTCCGCCCAGTTAGAATTGCCACGGCAGTTAAACTCACTGGTCATACCATCTGTAAATCACGATGGTGAGAAAGTTCCCGCAAAGCGACTCATGAAGACTTCTTTAAACCCAAGCCCGAACATAATCCCTTTTGTCTCGCAGGAACGCGCCCGCCGCGCCAAGATCGTCGCCACCCTGGGCCCTGCCTCCAGCACCCCCGAAATCTTTCGCAAGCTCGTCCAGGCTGGCCTCGACGTCGCCCGCCTCAACTTCTCACACGGCACCCATGCGCAAAAGGCCGACCTCATCCGCATGATCCGCGCCATAGCGAAGGAGGAGCGCAAGCCCATCTGCATCCTCGCCGACCTCCAGGGCCCCAAGATCCGCACCGGCAAGCTCAAGGGCCACAAGCCCGTTCAACTCGTCGCCGGCAAACGCCTCACCATCACCCCTCGCGAGATCGAAGGCAACGCGTCGCTTGTCGGAACCACCTTCAAGACCCTCGCCGAGAACCTCGAACCCGGCTCCCGCATCCTCCTCTCCGATGGCCTCATCGAGCTGCGCGTTGAGACCGTCAAAGGCGTCGACGTCACCTGCGAGATCATCAACGGCGGCATGCTCGGCGAAAACAAGGGCATCAATCTTCCCGGCATCGCCGTCAACGTCCCTTCGCTCACCGAAAAGGACGAGGAAGACCTCATCTTCGCCATCGGCCAGGGCGTCGACGTCGTCGCTGTCTCCTTCGTCCGCACCGCCGCCGACGTCCGCCACGTCAAGAACCGCCTCGCCGCGCTCAAATCCGACGCATGGGTCGTCGCCAAGCTCGAAAAACCTCAGGCCATCGAACATCTCGACAGCATTCTCGAGATCACCGATGCCATCATGGTCGCTCGTGGCGATCTCGGCGTCGAAGTTCCGCCCGAAAAAGTTCCCGCGCTGCAGAAGCACATCATTCGCCGCGCCGCCGAGTACCGCAAGCCCGTCATCACCGCGACTCAGATGCTCGAGTCCATGATCGACAACCCGCGCCCCACTCGCGCCGAAGCCTCCGACGTCGCCAACGCCATCTACGACGGCACCGACTCCGTCATGCTCTCCGCCGAATCCGCCGCAGGCAAGTATCCCGTCGAAGCCGTCGCCATGATGGCCAAGATCATCACCGAGACTGAGCACCAGATCCGCATCGATCCACCTCCCGCGCTCGGTCATCACCCCAGCGTTCGTCTCTCCGTCGCCGAGACCATCTGCGAGTGCATGTCCCACGCCGCCGACGATCTCGACGTCACCGCCATCGCCATCTTCTCGGAGTCCGGCGCCACCGTTCGCCTCCTGTCCAAGTACCACCCCGATCCTCCGATCTTCGCCCTCTCGCCCTTCGAGAAGGTCATCAACCGCTGCATGCTTCTCTGGGGCACATTTCCCATCCTCTGCGAACGGTTCCGCGACACCGACCGGCTCGTCGAAATGGCGGAAGATATCCTCGAAGCTCAGGGTCACGTTCACCAGCGTCAGATCGTCGGCATCGTCGCCGGAACCCGCACCAAATCCGGCGCCACCAACTTCATGCGTCTCCACATGGTCGGCGACCGCGACTCCGAACCCAGCAAGCCCCAGCCGACCAAGAAGAAGACAGCCGCGAAAAAGAAAAAATAACCCGCATTACAAGATTCAACCTGCGGCCCTGAACCTTCAGGGCCGCAATCGATTTCGCCTGTCGATACACGCCATACCGACCGCAAGCATCGAAAGAGCTGGAGGATTTACAGAAATGGCGTACGTCCCAAATGAAAAGCGATACAAAGACGCGCAGTTTCGCCGCTGCGGCAGTCCGGAATCGATGCTTCCACCCGTCTCGCTCGGCCTATGGCAAGAACTTCGGCGGCGCCGACATCTTCGAGACCGGGCGCGCCGTCATTCGGCGAGCCTTCGATCGCGGAGTCACCCACTTCGATCTCGCAAATAACTATGGACCGCCCTATGGCTCAGCCGAAGAAAACTTCGGCCAGATCCTCCGCAAAGACTTTCGCGATCACCGCAACGAACTCCTGATCTCCTCGAAGGCCGGATGGGACATGTGGCCCGGACCTACGGCATCGGCGGTTCACGCAAATACCTCCTCGCCTCGCTCGACGACAGTCTCACTCGCATGGGCCTCGACTACGTCGACATCTTCTACTCACATCGCCCCAGCATGGACGTGCCGCTCGAAGAGACCATGGGCGCCCTCGCCCACGCAGTGCGCCAGGGCAAGGCTCTCTACGTCGGCATCTCCTCCTACAGCCCCGAACGCACCCGCGCCGCCGCGCAAATCCTGAAGAGCGAAGGCGTCCCGCTGCTCATCCATCAGCCCTCCTACTCCATGCTCAATCGCTGGATCGAAGACGGCCTCCTCGACACCCTCGACGAACTCGGCGTCGGGATGCATCGCCTTCTCGCCGCTCGCTCAAGGCCTCCTGACCGACAAATACCTCAAGGGCATCCCCAAACTCTCCCGCGCAAGCAGCGAAGGCTCATTCCAAAAAGAATTCTTGAGTGAAGAAAACCTCAAACGTGTTCGCGCACTTCACGACCTCGCAAGCAGCCGCGGCCAAACTCTCGCCCAGATGGCCATCGCCTGGGTCCTTCGCGACAAGCGCGTCACCTCTGCCCTCATCGGCGCCCGCAACGTAGCCCAACTCGACGACTCGCTCGACTCCCTCCACAAACTTCAGTTCACCGAAGCCGAGTTGCGCGAGATCGACCGCCACGCCATCGACTCCTCCATCGACCTCTGGAAGGATGCTCGCGAAGGCACAGCGTAGCGCGTCTACAATCGATTCATGGGCCGCATCCGCATCCTCTCCGACCTCGTGGCGAACCAGATCGCCGCCGGCGAAGTCGTCGAACGCCCAGCCTCCGTCGTCAAAGAGCTCCTCGAAAACTCGCTCGACGCCGGCGCCACGCGCATCCGCATCGAAGTCGAAGCCGGAGGCCGCAAGCTCATCCGCATCGCCGACAACGGCCACGGCATGGTCCGCGACGACGCCCTCCTCGCCTTCGAGCGCCACGCCACCTCCAAGCTCCGCACCTCCGACGATCTGCTCTCCATCGCCACCCTCGGCTTCCGCGGCGAAGCTCTCCCATCGATAGCCTCCGTCTCCCGCCTCACGCTCGAGACCCGCGCCGCCGAAGACGTCTCAGGCACACTCGTCGAAATCGCCGGCGGCAACATCCTCCGCGTCGAAGACGCTGGCCTTCCCGTCGGCACCACCATCACCATCCGCGATCTCTTCTTCAACACTCCCGCCCGCCGCAAATTCCTCAAGACCGAGCAGACCGAGCTCTCCCACATCGCCGCACTCGTCACCCACTACGCTCTCGTCCACCCAACCAAACACATCGAGCTCCACTCCGCGACACAAGCCCTCCTAGTCGCGCCCACAGTAGCCAACGCTGCCGATCGCCTCTTCCAGATCTTCGGCAAAGACACCAGCAACTACATGCTCCCCATCACCGCCGAACTCGACTTCACCCGCGCCGGCCTTCCCGAACCTCCACCCTGGAAGCGCGACGCCGACTACACTCCAGCCGATCCCGGCTACCTCCGCATCACCGGATTCGTCTCCAAGCCCGAGCTGCAAAAACTCAATCGCAACTCCATCTACGTCTTCGTCAACCAGCGCCTCATCCGCGACAAACTCATCCTCCACTCCCTCGGCGAGGCCTATCGCAACATCCTCCCGCCCACCTCCTACCCCGTCATCCTTCTCTTCCTCGAGATGCCTCCACAGGAGGTCGACGTCAACGTCCATCCCGCCAAGACGGAAGTCCGCTTCCGTCAGCCCAGCTTCGTCCACGACTTCATCCGCGACACCGTCCGCACCACTCTCATGCAGGCTCGCCCCGCCGCCAGCTTCGCCACCGCGCTCACCGGCGGCCCGCACGACGCCTCATCCTCCCTCTTGCTCGACGTAAGCCCGCTCCCCGGCGGCCCCGAACCACCCTACTTCCAACCCAACGCCATCCCCCACTCCGAGTTCGACCCCACCGCCGACGTCGCATCCTACGATTCTCCCAACCAGCCCATCCACATTGATCCCATCCACGCAGCCCCGCTTCACGCAACCCATATCAACACTGAACCAATCAAGTCCCCCATCTTCAACCTCGCCGCACCCATCGTCCCGCCATCCCCCGGACGCTTCGCCTTCTCCGGACACTCCATCCCCATCGGCTACGAATCGAACCACTCCGAATCCGCCGCATACGCACCCGCCGCTCCTCAGCAAGCCGACACTCTCACCGCGCTCTCCACCCTCAAGCCGCTCGGCCAGCTTCGCGACTCCTTCATCCTCGCCACCAACGAAGAAGGACTTTGGATCATCGACCAGCACGTCGCTCACGAGCGCATCCTCTTCGAAAAAATTCTGCGCGAACGCGACACCGAAAAGATCCAGCGCCAGCGTCTCCTCATGCCGCTCCTCATCGATCTCCTCCCAGCGCAAATGATCACCTTCGCCGACATCGCAGAAGAACTCGACCGCAACGGCTTCGAAGCCGAACCCTTCGGCCCCCGCACCCTCGCCGTCAAAGCCGCCCCGGTCGGTCTCGAAGGCGTCGAACTCGAGCGCATGCTCGAAGAAGTCCTCGCCGTCCCCGACCGCAACCAGCAAACCGAAAACTCCGAAGCTCGCCGCCGCCGTATCGCAGCCTCCATGGCCTGCCACGCAGCCATCAAAATCAACCAGCCCCTCGATCCCGAAAAAATCGACTGGCTCCTCACCGAACTCGCAAAGACCGAACACCCCACCGCCTGCCCCCACGGCCGCCCCATCGCGCTTCGCTACTCCCACAAAGAGATCCAGCGGGCCTTCCAGCGAATCTAGGCCCCATCTCTAAAGCTACTGAAGAAGTGTCATCCCGACCGGAGCGCAGCGAAGTGGAGGGATCTGCAGTTTGTGTGGGTTGGCAATTACCCCGTTCTCTCGGCGATCTCGTGCACCATCCATCTCCACAATAAATCGTTGCGAATCAGGAATCTCCCCGTTTTGCGGTATCCTTGTAAGAGCAGTACGGCGGCCATCTGCACCAGCGCCCAAGCCGTCTCCCCATCGAACCGGAAATCGGATCAAAGATCTAGTAACAGTTGAACCTCTTCAGCCCAGGCAGAAGATTGCTGCGTGCGGTAGCCTCGCCCAGCAGGAAGGCAACACCTTGAGCACCCTAAGCACCCCCACGGCTGAGCAACTCGCCGCCACCCGCCTCGCCCATTGGCGCCACAACGGCGACCCCATCCTCACCATCAACATGCTTCGCGACTGGCTCAACACCTCCGGCCTCGTCCTCTTCACCCCTCGCGCCGCACAACTCCCCGCCCCCGCCCCCTCTTTCGTCGAAGCCACCCTTGGCACGCCCAACGCTGCACCCTCGCTCGCCGACACCGAGCAGTCCCGCAGCCTCCTCTCGCGCCTCATTCAGGACGGCGGAGCCATCCCCCTCAATCTCCTCGGCAATCCCACCGGCATTGGCACCGAAACCCCCGACTTCATCGTCTCCCCCCTCGCGTTCCCCTACATCTTCACCCTCCGCGGCGACAAAGCATGGAAGCAGCCGCCCACCACAAGCGGCGCCACCAAGGTCTCTCCGCTCGCGCTCAACACCTACACCCTGCTAGCCGACCGCGCCAAAGACGCAGAGTCCGGCCTCACCGCATACGACCTTGCCACTCAACTCGGCAAAGAGGTCACCGAGACCGCAGTCCTTCGCGCACTCACCGAACTCTGGCAGCACCTCCGCGTCCTTCCCATCCCTCAGGCCGACGGCGCACCAACGATCTGGGAATTAACCTCCGCCCGCTTTACAAAGCAAATCAAAGCAGGAGCCAACGCCGGCCAGCCCACCGCGCTCTCCGCACTCATCTCTCTCTACCTCGGCCAGGCCATCGTCGCATCCGAAGAAGAGATCGAAATTTTTCTCTCCCCCATCGCGGCACGTTCGCGCATCCGCGACGTCATCCACGCGCTGCTCTCCGCACGCCAGCTTGAGACCGTAGCCGTCGAGGGCCGCACCGTCCTCCACGTCACCGGCGAACTCCCCGCATTCCTCGCTGTCGCAACTCCCGCCACCGACGACATCGACTCCATCGTCGTCACCACGGAAGGCGACACTCCTGAAGTCGCCGACGCCACGCGCATCAAGAAGTTCATCCCCAAGCCCCGCAAAGTCGGAACAGGATTTGTAACCAAACCAGGTCGCAATACAGAAGACCGTCCCACCCCACGCGAGCGCCGGCCCTTCACCCGCGAGTCCAACCGTCCCGATCGCCCCAGCTTCACCAAACCCTGGGAAGAAGAGAAGGCCGATCGCCTCGCCGCTGCGAAAACGCCCTCCAACATTCAAGACGACACGGACGCCTCCCGCCCCGCTCGCACCTACGATCGCAAACCCGCCTTCGACAGAGCAGGGAAGCGCCCGCCATTCGGTTCCAAACCATCCTTCGGCTCGAAACCCTACGGCTCAAAGCCTTCCTACGGCGACAAGCCCGCTTTCGGCAGCAAGCCGCGCTTCAACTCCGACCGGCCCTCCTTCAAGAGCGATCGCCCCGCCTTCCGCCGCACCGAAGGCTCCAGCGACTCCCGTCCTCCACGCCGCGAGTTCACCCCCCGCCCGTACGACGCAGGCGCAAGCGACTCCGGCAGCGATCGTCCGCGCAAGACCTTCTCCAAGCCCGGCACCTTCGGCCGCAAGCGCGAAGGCTTCGCCGGCAAGCCGTCCTTCAGCCGCGACAACGACTCACGCCCACCACGTCGCGAGTTCACTCCTCGCCCCGAAGGTGATTCACGCGACTCCCGTCCACCGCGCCGCACCTTTGGAGATCGGCCAGACAAGCCCTCCTTCAGCGGTCCACGCAAGCCCGGCAGCTACTCCCCGCGCCCCCAGAGCGGCGCACGCGGCTTCGACGGCGAGCGATCCGGCTTCGCCCCACGCAAGCCCTACTCACCCCGCGAAGGCTCATCCCCATCCCGCTTCGGCGGAAAGCCCGCATTCTCCCGCGACCGCGAAGGCCGCGACAACCGTGAAGAACGCAGCGGACGCCCAAGCGGCCCACCCTTCCGCAAGTTCGACGCTCCCCGCACCCCCCGTCCCGCGCGCACGGAAGGCTCCGGAGACTACGCCGAAAAACCGAAGAGCAGCTTCGGCGCGAAAAAGCCATACGGCAAGACCAGCGGAGGCTACGCAGGAAAATCTAGCGGAGGCAGCTACGCTGGAAAATCCAGCAGCGTCGCCGGCAAGAAACCCTACACAAAATCCGCATCAGCCGGCGCAGGCAAACCTGCCAGCACCTTCGACAAGTTCAAGGGCAACAAGAAGCCCTTCGGCAAACGCGCCCCGGCACGCAAGTTCAAACCTGAGGGAGGCGAATAAGCCGGATGACGCAGCCGCAAGAGAGCTCCGCAATCACAGTGCAGTCTGAGCCGACAAAGAAACGCGAGCGCCCCATCATCGCCATCGACGGTCCCGCCGGCGCCGGCAAAAGCACTCTCGCCGCCCATCTCGCCCGCCGCTTCGGCTTCCTCAACCTCGAAACCGGAGCCATGTATCGCGCCCTCGCCCTTAAGGCCATCGAAAACGACTACGCCTTCGATGAAGAAGCTCCTCTCATGGAACTCGCAGAGCACACCCGCATCACCCTCGAGCCGCACGTCGAAGGCAACCGCGTCCTGCTCGACACCATGGACGTCTCCCGCCGCATCCGCGACACCGACGTCACCTCCGCTGCTTCACAGATCTCCGTCCATCCCCACCTCCGCGCCTGGATGGTCAAGCAGCAGCGAGCCCTCGGCCAGGCTGGCGGCGTCGTCATGGAAGGCCGCGACATCGGCACCGCCGTCTTCCCCGACGCCGAAGTCAAAATATTCTTGGACGCCGCCCCCGAAGTTCGCGGAAATCGCCGCTACCGCCAGGCCACGCCCGAATCGCGCGCAGTCGCCAACGACACCAATCCTTTCAACAACTCAGACCGCCAACGCCCCGATCCCGTCTCCGCCGAGCAGCAGCGGCTCGCCGAAGAGGCCGTCATTCGCGAGCTGAAAGAGCGTGATTACCGTGATCGCCACCGCGCAGAATCCCCGCTGCAGCCCGCCGCAGACGCCGTCATCCTCGACTCCACTTCCATGACTTTGGATCAGGTTCTCGCTCGCGCCGAAGAGATCGTACGCTCCCACCTGCCTGCGTGAATCCTCGTGATATCTAGCATTCTCAGCCTATGTTTGTCGAATCGCCGAGACGCATAATTCCACTTCTCAAGGCAATTTTCCACATTTTCTGCACCATAAACAGTGCAACCATAACTATTTAGGCGATTTTCGAAAAAAAACCTGACAGTTATGCTAACCTTCTCACATCGTTCGAAACAGATTGGATTTCTGCAAAGCTCGTACTGTACGAACCCCGATTTGGATCAAGCGGCAAATTCAATAGTACTAAGGAAATAACGGACATGGAACAGGGAACAGTGAAGTGGTTTAACGATGCCAAGGGGTTTGGCTTTATCAGCCGTCAGAACGGCGAGGACGTGTTCGTTCACTACTCGGCGATCAATTCGAACGGTTTCAAGAGCCTTCAAGAGGGCCAGGCTGTACAGTTCAACGTGGTAAAGGGACCCAAGGGTTGGCAGGCGTCTGACGTCCAGCCTCTCTAGTCTTTAGCACTTCGACTACAGCGACAACCAAGTTTTGCGGGAGGGATGGCTCAGGCTATCCCTTTGCGCGTTAAACAATGCACCGAAATCGTTGCACTTTTATTTCGGATTAGGCTCCGGCTCTACCGTGCTCACTCCCGGCAATATCGTCGATGTCGCTTTAAACTTCCGATAATCCGACTCGACAGCGCGAAACCGCCCATTAAAGCCGAAGAACAAGAGAGCGCGCGCCTGCCCCTGCCCCTCCATCACCGCAGGCAGCCAAACCTCGTCATTGATCTTGCGCTGCTCCATCGCGAAGCTCGTCCCCTTCTGGATATTCACCACCATGCCCCCACCCACCTTGAAGTTATTCAGGAAGTGGCCCTGCGCCTTCACCAGCATTCGATCCTGCTCATCCACCCACGCGGTCCCCGCCATATCCCGAATCACATCCTCAAACCGATTCTTCGTCTTCGCCTTCGGATCCCCCGTATAGTCCACCACGATCGTGTCCCGCCCGTTCAGCTGCTCCCTGCGCGCATTCGTAAAACTCCCCAGCTCAAGCAGCCGCGACACCGTCACCATCTCTTCCCCACGCGGACCTGAATCTGCACCCTTCTCATCCGCCTTTGCCCGCCTCTCCTTCGCCTTGGCCACCTCCTTGTCGATGTGCTCGTTCTCCTTCTTCTGTTCGTCCGCGCTGAGTTCTTTGCCATTTTTCTTCGTCATCCGATGCACCGGCACGCCATTCACCCAAAAGATCTCATACTCATTCGTCTCCGTCTTCTTCACCCCGCCATGCCCGTCGGTCTCCTCCGCCGTCTGTACCGACCGATACATGTAGTCTTTCTCAATCGCCTCCGACGCCCTCTGATTCACCTCAACGGCACGCATCAGAGTCGGAATATCCGGTAGTGGCCGGTCCACATCTTTTTTAGCGACCTCCGCGTCCTGCGCCCCCTGAACCTGCGACGACGCCGGCGACACAGGAGGAACCCCACTCTGCGCCAGCACAACCTTGCTGCCCGCGCCCAGACCCAAAAAACCCACCGTCAACAGAAACACCACAGATTTCGAAACGGCAGCCACCATACCTTCAACTATAGTTCCCGAACCCGTCCCATTCCCAATCCTGAAGGGAGCGGTAAGAGCACCCATTAAATAATCTCGATATCCGCTGCGGTTTTAGACGCAGCGCAAGCCGCCGGCAAAATCCGGGGCCACACCCATAAGTAACCCCGGTAGAAGGTTTTGCAGGCAAACACCCTCCCCCAAAGGAAGTTCTATCCATTTCTTGCGCACTTAGAGTAAAGTGTGGTCGTACCACTAATATGCATTTCTCGATTATCGGGAGATAATAGGACAGTTTTGACCCATCAAACCCTCATGCTCGGAAGCTCGGACGACGTTGTTGTCGCCCTCAAGCCGCTCGCCGCGGGCCAGTCGCTCAACGGCCTACGCCTCGCCGCGTCTTCCGACATCCCCGCCGGACATAAGCTCGCGATCCGCGCCATAGCCGCCGGGCAGCCGGTCCATAAGTTCAACCAGATCATCGGCTTCGCCACTCAGCCCATCGCCGTCGGCGAACTCGTCCACACCCACAATCTCGTCATGGGCGACTTCGAGCGCGACTACTCCATCGGCTCCGAATCCCACCCCACCGAACTCCTCGATCCGCCCGCCACCTTTCAGGGCATCGTCCGCGCAAACGGCCGCGTCGCAACCCGCAACTACGTCGGTATCCTCACCACCGTCAACTGTTCCGCCAGTGTCGCCCGCCGCATCGCCGCCCACTTCACTCCCGAGGTCCTCCGCGCCTACCCCAACGTCGACGGAGTCGTCGCCATCACCCACGGCACCGGCTGCGGCATGGCCGAGCACGGCGAACCCGCCGATCTCCTCCGTCGCGTCTTCGTCGGCTACGCCACCCACGCCAACTTCGCCGGCGTTCTTCTCCTCGGCCTGGGCTGCGAAACCAACCAGATCGAACCGCTCATCACCCTGACTGGCCCGACCAGCACACTCCGCACCAGCACCATCCAGGAAGAAGGCGGCACCGCCATCTCCATTCAAAAGGGCATCGCCACCGTCCTTGAACTGCTCGAGCAGGCCAATCAAGTCAAACGAACCACAGTCTCCGCCTCCAACCTCGTCCTCGGCCTCCAATGCGGCGGCTCCGACGCCTACTCCGGCATCTCTGCCAACCCAGCCCTCGGCGCAGCCGTCGACATCCTCGTTCGCAACGGCGGCACCGCTATCCTCTCCGAGACCCCCGAGATCTACGGAGCCGAACATCTCCTCACCCGCCGCTCCTCGCGCCCCGACGTCGCCGAACGCCTCATCGAGCGCATCCACTGGTGGGAGGAGTACACCGCCCGCCACAAGGGCTCCATCGACAACAACCCCCAACCCGGCAACAAGACCGGCGGCCTCACCACCATCCTCGAAAAATCTCTCGGCGCCATCTCCAAAGGCGGCACCACCAACCTCAACGAGGTCTACCGCTACGCCGAACCCATCCACACCCCCGGCCTCGTCTTCATGGACTCGCCCGGCTTCGATCCCGTCTCCGCCACCGGCCAGGTCGCCAGCGGAGCCAACATGATCTGCTTCACCACCGGCCGCGGCTCTGTCTTCGGCTGCAAGCCCACGCCCTCCATCAAACTCGCTTCGAACACCACCCTCTACAACCGCATGTCCGACGACATGGACATCAACTGCGGCACCATCATCGACGGCGACGAGAGCGTCGAACAAGCCGGCGCCAGAATCTTCGACGAAATCCTCGCCGTCGCCTCCGGCAAAATGACTCGCAGCGAAGTCCACGGCTTCGGCGAAGAAGAATTCCAACCCTGGATCCAGGGCGCAACCTTATAGCCGCCGCCTGCCGTTCCTTTTCCGCGTGTCATCCTCTTTTTAGTTGTCATCCTTCGCCGAAGGCGGAGGATCTGCGTTTGCTCTTTGTCGTTGCCTTTGCATCTAGGTAAGCCAAGCCTTCAGGCTTGGCCCTCTCTTGCTATGCCACGAATCGGGGCTTCAGCCCCTGGGTATGTTTTCTCCAGATGTAGAACCGACGAGATGCGCCATCCCCCCAAAAGGTCTAGCATAGAAGTAGCCGCGAAAATCCATATTCGCGCCCATACAAGACCGAAGCGAGGAAGCAATGGCCAGCAAGGCAGAGACACTCACCGCAATCGCGCCCGCGGGAGTGCAGCAGGAACGCGAAAACATCTTTGACATCTTTCGTCGCTGGGGATACCTCCAGGCATCCCTCGACCCGCTAGGCCAGTACCTCCCGCCGGAGCCCTTCCCCATCACCCCGTCCCCGAAGGCGAGCACGCCGCCGAAGCCCGCAAGTTCTACTGCGGAAACTTCGCCGTCGAGTTCATGCACATCCCATCACTCGAGCAGCGCCAGTGGCTGCAGGAGCAGATGGAGCAGCCCACACCTAAGCCCGATCAGCACCACGTCCTCACCCAACTCATCCGCGCCGATCTCTTCGAGCAGGTCATCCAGCAGCGCTACCTCGGCACCAAGCGCTTCTCGCTCGAAGGCCTCACCGTCCTCATCCCATTTCTCGATCAGGTCTTCGCCACCGCCTCCGACGCCGGCGTCACGCGCGCACTCCTCGCCATGGCGCATCGCGGCCGCCTCAACGTCATGATGCAACACCATCGGCCGCTCACCCTCCGAGATCTTCGCCAAGTTTGAAGACGTCGATCCCGCGCAGCACCCTCGGCGGCGGCGACGTGAAGTACCACATGGGCGCCACCGGCGAATACACTCGCCCAGCGGCCAGACCATCGAACTGCATCTCGCCTCCAACCCCAGCCACCTCGAGGCCGTCAATCCCGTCGTCATGGGCCGCGCCCGCGCCTACCAGATCCGCATCGGCGAGGAAGGCCAGCAGCAGGTCCTCCCCATCATCCTGCACGGCGACGCAGCCTTCGCCGGCCAGGGCATCACCGCCGAGTCCCTCAACCTCGCCTCGCTCGCCGGCTACAACATCGGCGGCACCATGCACGTCATCACCAACAACCTCCTCGGCTTCACCGCGAACCCCGAAGAGTCCAACTCCTCGCGCTTCGCCACCGACATCGCCAAGCGTCTGCCCATCCCCATCTTCCACGTCAACGGCGAAGATCCCGACACCGCCGTCCGCATCGCCGCGCATCGCCACCGAGTACCGCCAGCGCTTCCACGCCGACGTCGTCGTCGACCTCATCGGCTACCGTCGCTACGGCCACAACGAAGCCGACGACCCGACCGTCACCCAGCCGCGCCGCTACGCCGCCATCAAGCAGCACCCGCCTCTCTACAGATCTACGCCAAATCCATCGGCGTCGATCCCGCCGCCGAAGCCAAGACCATCCAGGAAAAATTCCTCGACCGAACAGACCGCCGCCACGAAGGTCGAACACAAGCCCGTCCTCTCCAAACTGCCCGAGTACTGGAACGCCTATCACGGCGGCGAGCTCAGCGAAGCCGACGAGAACATCTCCACCGGCATCTCCGCCGACCGCATCCTCGAACTCTCGCGCCTCTCCAACGGCTATCCCGCCGGCTTCCACATCCATCCCAAGGTCCAGAAGCTCTACGAGCAGCGTGTCGAGATGGCCGAAGGCAAACGCCTCTTCGACTACGGCGCCGCCGAACTCCTCGCCTACGCCTCGCTCCTCAGCGCGGCACGCCCGTTCGCCTCGCCGGACAGGACTCCCAGCGCGGCACCTTCAACCAGCGCCACTCCGTCCTCGTCGACACAGAGACCGAAGTTCGCTTCACCCCGCTCGCTCACATGACCGCGACCCAAGGCCGATTCGAGGTCTCACAACTCGCTGCTCTCCGAAGCCGCCGCTCTCGGCTTCGAGTACGGCTACTCGCGCGACTACCCCGAAGCTCTCGTCCTCTGGGAGGCCCAGTTCGGCGACTTCGTCAACGGCGCGCAGAGCATCATCGACCAGTTCATCGCCGCCGGCGAAGCCAAGTGGGGCCTGCTCTCCGGCGTCGTCATGCTCCTGCCCCACGGCTACGACGGCCAGGGTCCCGAACACTCCTCCGCCCGCATAGAGCGCTTCCTGCAGCTCGCCGCAAGCCAGAACATGGTCATCTGCCAGCCCTCCAACGCCGCGCAGTACTTCCATCTTCTGCGGCGTCAGGCACTGCGCTCCTGGCGCAAGCCGCTCGTCGTCTTCACTCCCAAGAGCATGCTGCGCCATCCCGACGCATCCTCCACCGTCGCCGACTTCGGACTCGATCACTTCCAGAACGTGCTGCCCGACAACGACGTCAAAGATCCGCGCCGCCTGCTCGTCTGCACCGGAAAGATCGGACACAATCTCCGCGTCGAGCGCGAAAAGCGCAAAGACTTCACCGTCGGCATCATCTTCCTCGAGCAGCTCTATCCCTGGCCCGAAGAAGAACTCCAGGCAGCGCTCGATCAGCATCCCGAATGCCGAAGAGATCGTCTGGGTCCAGGAGGAGCCCGCCAACATGGGCGCCTTCTCCTACGTGATGCCTCAGCTCCGGCGCTCGCCGGCGATCGCCCGTGCTTAGCGTCAAGCGCCACGCCAACGCAACGCCCGCCACCGGCTCCGCAAAAGCGCACGAGATCGAAGAGAAGACCCTCATCGATCTCGCATTCGGCTCCGCAATCTAAACATCAAACAGAAAGAAGCCCGAGCAGGATAAAAATCCTGTCCGGGCTTATCTTTCGCATCCCCGCATCTAGGATGCTCAACATCAAACCGTTCTGGCGACAAAAGCCAAGTCGCCAGCAACGCTTACCCAATGATTCGGCGCCGAACCAAACCGGCAGCCGCGAACAGACCCGAGCCAAGCAGAACGAAACTGCCAGGCTCTGGAGTCGCAGCGATAGCCACATTGGTGAGAACCAAATCCTTGGCGGGCTCTGCTCCTGATGTGAAATTGAAGTCCAGATCATAGGCCGTAGCTGAGCCGGTCGTGAAATTCAACGTCTCCAAAGTCCAGACTCCAACCGGCACTCCTGTCGCTCCGGGCTGAGGTCCATTCCCAAAGGTTGAGCTCGCAATGGCGCCTACGCTATCCGTCAACAGAAAATTGAACTCATTGCCTGAACCTGAGTTGGTGGCAAAAAGATCAAACGTCAAAGAGTAAGCAGTATTCGCGGCAAGAGCGACGGATTGTGACAAGCTCTCCGTAGCATTGTCATCCACGAAATACGCAGCGGTTGTGGCGCCGTTAATGTCAGGAATATTGTCACCGTATGGTGTCGCATTATTGCCAAGGTTGATCGCAGTGATGCCGATGCCGGGCGTTGTGCCACTACCGGTGACGGTCCAACCGGGGATCGACGTTCCTGAGCCCCCAGAAAAAATGCCATTGTTGACGATGGAATCGGCGTGAGCCGGGCCCGCAATTGCTAGTAAACCAGCCAGGCAGGGAACTGACACAAGAGTACTGAAAGACAGCTTCATAGTGATTGGCCTCAAATAAGTTGATTTTCTTGAACGTGCGCAAAGTGAACTGCACTTGTGTGGCCAAGCCTTGGGGTTTCGTTCTCGAATATTTATGCCCTTCGTTTCAGGCCATCCGAGAATTTATGGGCGGGATTCGTTTGCACACCGACTGCAAGAATGCAAAAGATTGCAGGGAAATGGGAAGAGCTTCATCCGGTGTTTTCCTCGCAATTCATTTCACGGAATGAAATTAGATTTCAGCCGTGCGGACATGGTTCGCCAGTCTTCAAACCCTGTGTGATGAACCATTAACCGATACGTAACCCTCGCGCCGGAAAATTGCCTTTTATCTATGCAATGCTCTGCATAGTGCGCAATGAGTTCCATCCTAGGTTACTGATATACAGACCTTTCGGTTTGGCACACAAGATGCACATAACTTGGTGCTGAAGTAGCGGCGAAAGAGTCGGTAATTTCTTCCGGATTTCTCGGAGGGAGCGAGCCACTAAATCTTAGGAATATGCATCAAGCTCAAAGCAACTGTAAATTTGGACCTAACTTTCAATTGGACCGAACGGCCCCGCCCTGTGCGGACAACTTAGGAGAAAACGAATGAAAAACTTCTGGAAGTTTAGCGTTATGGCAGCTGCCCTGGTCGCCCCCGCTACCTTCGCATCTGCCGACACGATCAATCTCATCAGCAGCAGCTCAACCGTCAATTACACCGGTTATACGATGGGAACCTCACCCTTCAACCTCCCGAACCCCTACTCGGAGATCACCAACAACGCGCCGGTCGCTACGATGAACATCGGCACTGGTGGCGGAGTCTGGTCTGGGCCGATCGGTACATCCAGCTGGGTCTCGTTTGAAAACACAGCTCCTGGTGCAATCGTTGTGCCTAATGGCTACTACACCTTCACCACAACGTTCACCACCACAGGTGGCCCCTACACCGGTTCGATCAACCTGTTGGCTGACGACACCGTTGCGGTCTTCCTGAACGGCCAGACGACACCGTTCGTCCTGGCTGGCAACATCGGTGGCGACGCTCACTGCTCCGACAACCCGCCAACCTGCCTGACGACCGAAAATGTCGCCTTCGGCAGCTCGGATGCTGGGTTCAACAATGACGGTGTAAACACACTCACGTTCGTTGTCGAACAGACCGGCCTCGTAGCCATGGGTCTCGACTACAGCGGATCGATCTCTTCGCCAGTTCCGACTCCTGAGCCAAGCACGCTTCTCCTGCTGGGCACGGGCCTCATCGGTTCCGCCGGCGCACTCTTCCGCAAGATGCGCGCATAACTGTTCCGCCCTTCTCCGATCCAGTTGCCGGATCGAAGTAGGGACTCACTCCAAAACGCGCAGGACTCTTTAGAGTTCTGCGCGTTTCCTTTTTTAAGCGTAGTTTTTGTAAGCCTGGCTAGCTCGTACTCGCGTCGGACTCGTCTGGCGTGTGCGATGGCACAGGATTCGCGATCTCTCTCGCGTAGATCTGATACGTCGTTCTCGGGGGCTCACCAGCCTGATGCAGCGCGCGAACCCGCGCCCGAATCATCTCGTCAGCTGCCGTAATGCGCTCGCGCGACCGCAGAAACTCGAGCCACGACTCCATAATGAACGTCTCATTCAAATGTTCAGGATCAATCGCGTCCCGGTAGATGCCCCATCGTATCGCGCCGTCACGCAGCCGCACCCCGCGCAGCTGGTGGATTGCATGCGTAAACTCAGCGTAGTTCTCCTTCGGAATTCGATACTCAATGGAGATGCGTACCGGCCCGTCTGTCGGTTCCGCGTCGACCGCCAACTGCGGCGCGGGATGCTTCGCCTTATGTGGCGTATGGTCCGGCAGCGGCCCATGCAGAATACGGAAGCGGCGAGCGAAGGAAACGTCACCAGCAGCCCACCCGCTGCGCTCGCAAGCGCGATCGGCGTCGAACTGTGTTCCGCGACATATCCCCACACGATAGACCCAAGCGCCATGCCGCCCTGAAACGTCATCATGTAGGTACCCAGCGCCCGCGCCTGCACCCACGCCGGCACCGGCAAGCTGCACGCTCACGTTGATGGTCGACATCGTACTCGTCCACGCAGCACCCGAGAAGATCAACGCCGCAATGATCAGAGCCGGGCTATGCACAAACGCGAGAATCAGCAACACCACAACGTTATACAGCGTCGCCGTCGCCAGAATCTGGTCCGCAGTGAAGCGCTGCCGAATGCGATGCAGTGTCGTCGCGGCAATCACTGCGCCCAGGCCCAGCGACCCATTCAGAATGCCGTATCCCAGCGGCCCCTGCTTCAGCACATGTCTTGCCACCACCGCCAGCAACGACCATATCGCCGAGATGAAGAACGTAAACACAAACGCACGCACCAGCGACGACTGCAGATCCGGCGCGTACCGCACATAACGCAGTCCGGACTGGATCGACCCCGCGATGCGTTCCGAAGGCAGCGCCGACTTGAACAGCGGAATCCGCTTCCAGTTCACCAGCACCCAAATCACTCCCGCGAACGACAGCGCATTCAGCGCAAACACCGATCCTGCACCCGTGTGAACACGTTGAAACGCCGCCACCATCAACCCGCCCAGCGCAGGACCAACCGCGCGCGCCAGGTTGTTGCTCGCCGCATTCAAACTCACGGTGTCGGGAATCAACTCGCGCGGCACAAGCTCCGGCACAATCGCCTGCCACGCAGGATTGTTCATCGCCGAACCGATGTTCAGCAGAAATGTAAACGCAAGCAGCGTCCACGGCGAAACATAGCCGACAAACGTCAGCACCGCCAGAATCCCCACCGACCCCAACATCCAGGCCTGCCAGAAGATCAACAGCTTGCGCCGGTCAAAAATATCCGCCGTCGCCCCCGCCAGCAGCCCCAGCAACAGCACCGGAAGGCTCGCCGCCGTCTGCATCAGCGCGATCAGCAGCGGCGAGGTCGTCAGCGATGTCATCAGCCACGTGCCCGCTGTGTCCTGCATCCACGTTCCAACGGACGACACCGTGCTCGCAATCCAACGATCGCGAAAGAGCGGAATTTTCAGTGGAGCGAAGCCGCTGGGATTTGGTGCAACTGCAACCAGGGGGCCGGAGTTTGGTGTCTCGAGAGGCATCGCTCCTTCTAGTCTACGGTGCCGAGATAACCCCGCAGCATGCTGGAATTACATGCTCGATTCAAACGTTATGCGTTAAAAAGGAAACCCACGCAGCGCGGTGGGGGCTGTTGCGTGGGTATTCCGGTAAAGCAACGAAGTGGGTGGACTTCGTTATGACTGACTCAACCCGAAGGGAGTCTTGCCATTGGTTAAAGGTAACGGCAAAGCCTGTTTCAGTCAAGCGGCAATTGAAAATTGCCCTGCAAATCCAGCAAGTTGGCGTAACCCGCGCTCCCGCAGGGCCTTCCAGAGCACCCCACTCAGCGCCCTACCGAACCCCCTCCATCACCACGTCGATATCCAGATGCCGCGTTGACCCCGGAACATCGATTGATCCCAAAATCATCGGTTTGCCCTCCGTCAAAATCGACGTCCCCTCCACCGAAGTCTGCCGTATCACCGGATCCTGCATCCCCACGCCCGAACGATCCTCCGCAACGCTTGTCTGCTCCACCTTCGTCTGCAACCTCACCCCATTCACCGACTCATCCAGCGTCGCCGTGAAGTTCAAACCCACATCCAGATACGTAACCGTCGACTGTGTCGAGTTGCCCTCTGCCGTCGACCCCGTCACGATCGGCACCTTACTCCCTTGTTTCATCACCGTCCTCTGTCCGCCGGTCACGATCATGGCGATATGCTGCGTCCCCACCCGCTTGCCGCCGTCGGTCTCGGTAATCGCGTACGTCAGCCGATACACCTTCTTCGGCCGATCCAGATCGCCGATCAGCTTCTGCGCCAGCGCCAGGTTCTCCGGCGAACTGCGCATCACGATCGCACTCTGACTCGGCACCAGATAGATCTTCACACTCGGGTCAAGCATGTTTCGCAGCGCAGTGACGATCTCGTTCGCCTCATTCTGCTGATTCGTGTTCGCCAAATAGAAAGTCTTCTCCGCTGGCTCCGAACCCGCAGTCTGCCCCGCAGCCAACGCCGCCGTCCCGCTCGCCAGAACCATCGCCAATCCAAAAAATCCAGTTACAAATCTCATCGTTCCTCTCCCTCTTTCTCCACTTTCGAATCTGATTGCTTCTCGTCTGGTTCTACCGTCGTATCGACCGGCTCAAAAAAACTCAAAAACTCCGTCTCTTCCGCCTCTCCATCGATCCGAAATATCGGATCAAGCTTCGCCAACTCCTGCCGATCTCCCGAATGCACAAGGCGCAGCATCAGCCTCTCCTGCTCCGTCAAAGGCAGCGGCGGAGCAGGCCTACTCGCCGCCTGCATCTCCTCCACCGCAAGAGCATCGTTATCCACAACCCCCTCAACAAGCGCCGCCCTAAACTCAGCTCTCTTCCTCCCCACCACCCGCAACTCGCTCTTAGCCACACCCTCCGAATCCGCACGATCAAAGTGCGCAGCCGAAGGAGCAGCAGCCCGATCTCCCCCCACCCGCACAGCCGTCCGCTCAGCCCGTCGAACCGCCGGAATCACCAACGCCAACACCACCAACCCCGCCATCCCAGCGCCCCAAACCAAAACCCTCACCCCACCCCACACCGGAACCAGCGATCGCCACCCAAACCCAGCCCGCACCGACCCCCGCTCCGCAAGCGCATCCAGAATCCGCCGCTCCATTCCATCCGGAGCCTCCGCGTCTCGCAATCCTGCCAACACCTTTTCAATCGCTCGCTCAGAATCTCTCATCACGCGCCCTCTCCTTCTTCAAGCCGCTCCCGAAGCCGCGCTCTCGCGCGAAACAGCAGTGCTCGAACAGCCGACTCGCTTCTTCCCAAAACCTCCGCCATCTCTGCCGTTCCCAACTCATCAATCGCCGACAGCAGCAACACATGCCGCTCCGCCTTCGGCAATCTCTCCAACTCACGCAGACACCGCCTTCATCCGCTGCGCCTCATCCAACGCCTTGTCAGCCGGCACACTCCGAGCCACCAGGCTCCGCGCAAACGCGTCATCCATCTGCTCCGGCCGTTTGCGTCGTCTCCGATCGATCGCCAGATTCCAAGCAATCCGCACCAGCCACACCCGCATCTCGCGAATCGTCTCCAGCGATCGCCTGTGTTCGAGCACACGAACAAAGACATCCTGAACCACATCCTCCGCCTCTGCCTTGCTCCGCAGAATCGAATGAGCCACACGAAACAGGAGCGACGAGTACGTCTCCACCAGGCTCGCAAGATCGATCTCCGACCGCGAACCCTCCATGGAAGACAACGCCAAACTCCAGCCCTCGACCGACGCCATAAGTACCTTCTACCCAGACAGACGGCCACACCCAGCTTTCGCTCGACAATAATTTTTAAAGAGCTAAATCAAGGCTCAATCCGCGACCATCGACTCCCCCGGCACAATCGGCCGAGTCCGCGGCAGCGCCCCACGATAAGCCGCCAGCCCCATCAGCGCCAGCCCACCCACAAAAATCCCCAGCTTCACCACAGCTCGCCGCCCTCGTCTCCGGCAGCGTCTTCCACACCGCCATCAGCAGCGCCTGCGACACCACCACCGCCCACACCGAACCATAGAAGTATCGCCGCTCCGTACCCTCCCCGCGCGTCGACAGCCTTCACCCGCGGCAACCGCCCCGCCACACCCAGCAACAAGATCGTCAAACACAACGGAAAATACGCATAAAAATAAATCTGCTTCATATACCAATGCCCTGTCACCACCGCAATCACGATCCCGCTCAAATTCAGCAGCGCAAAACTCAACACCGCATTCCACGCAAACGTGTAGCACACGCGCCGATACAGCGGATTCGGCTTGTCCTCATCAAACCGCAAAATGTACGGCCGCGGCTCAACGCCCGGCAGTTGCCCGCGCAGCCCGGCAATCCCCGTCCCCACCATCACCGCCACCAGCCACGCCAGATTTCCCCGCCCAAACCCATGCGCAAACAACGAAAACGTCAACGGCCCCGGCGCAAGAAAGAACACCCAGATCCATATCGGCCAATGCAACACCCGATACACACGCGTGTTTCTCTCGCGCATCTTTCGCGCCTCGGCATACTCCATCTTTCCGCTGTAAGGCATATGCGCGAGTCTCGCAGGGCCGCCGCGCTCGCGTCAATCCGAAACGTTTCGCTTAAGGGCACGGCTTCAGCCGTGCCACAAGTGACAACAATGCTGATGCGGCTTTAGCCGCTGAGGTACGTTTCCTCAAATTGACCCAATGCCAACCATCCCAGTCTGACCACAGCTATCATGGCGATGTGCGCCCGCATCTTGCCAGCCTGGTCGAGGAGTTTCGCAAACACGCTTCGGAGACGGCAGTCGTAGCCCATCGCGGCAATCGACGCTACGCCACCACCTACGGCGAACTCGCAACCCTCGCAGCCCGCTCCGCCGCCGAACTCAACCGCCGCAACATCCTCCCCGGCGACCGCGTCGTCCTCTGGGGAGAAAACTCCGCCGAATGGATCGCCGTCTTCTTCGGCTGCCTTCTCCGCGGAGTCATCGCCGTCCCGCTCGACGCCGCAGGCTCACCCGAGTTCGCCCGCCGCGTCATCGCCGACGTCTCGCCAAAGCTCATCGTCGGCGACCACGCCCTCCTGGCTTCACTCGAAACCAATCTCCCGCAACTGACGCTCTCGCAATTAAACGAACAGCTACCCGCCGAGCCGATGTTCGCCGTCAGCGAATGCCGTCAACCTGCAAACTCCCTTTCAAATCATCTTCACCTCCGGCACCACCGCCGAGCCGAAGGGAATCGTCATCACCCATCGCAACGTCCTCGTCAGCCTGCAGCCCATCGAAGACGAGATGGCAAAGTACCTCAAGTACGAGCGCTGGGTCCATCCCCTGCGCTTCCTCCACAGCGTGCCGCTCAGTCACGTCTTCGGTCAGTTCATGGGCCTCTGGACCCCGCCGCTCCTCGCCGCCGAGATCCACTTCGGCGAACACCTCGAACCCTCGCGCATGACGGACCTCATCCGCCGCGAACGCATCTCCGTCCTCATCACCGTGCCTCGCGTCCTGCATCTGCTCCGCACGCATCTGCTCACGCGCTTCACCTCGCTCGCCCACGACCTCGAGCAGGCGAAAGGTCTCCCCGTCTGGAAGCGCTGGTGGCGTCTCCGCCAGGTCCACCGCGCCCTCGGCTTGAAGTTCTGGGCCGTCATCTCCGGCGGAGCCACGCTCCCACCCGATCTCGAAGAGTTCTGGAGCCGCCTCGGCTTCGCGTTAATCCAGGGCTACGGCATGACCGAGACCACCGCCCTCGTCACCCTCAATCATCCCTTCCGCATCGGCCGCGGCACCATCGGCAAACCCCTCCCCGGCCGCGAGGTTCGCATCAGCGACGAAGGCGAGATCCTCGTGCGCGGAGACATGCTCTCCACCGCGACCTGGCAAAGCGGCGCCATCCGCCAGCGCGAAGGCGAGTGGCTCGCAACCGGCGATCTCGCAGCCCAGGAAGACTCCGGCGATCTGCGCTTCCTCGGCAGAAAGGGCGAAGTCATCGTCACCGGCTCCGGCATGAACATCCACCCCGCCGACCTCGAAGACGCAATGACAACGCAGCCCGGCATACGCGGATGCGTCGTAGTCCCATGCGAAATGACGGCAGGCCCGGAGCCCGTCGCAGTAGCGCTCTTCTCCGGCAGCGAAGCCGAACTCCACGCCATCGTCGATCAGGCCAACCGCGGCCTCGCCGAGTATCAACAGATCCGTCGAGTCCTCAAGTGGCCCGACCCACAGTTCCCCCACACCTCAACCGGAAAGCTCTTGCGCAGAAACGTAAAAGACTGGGCATGCGCCACACTCGCAAACCGCCAGCAGGGAAGCGCCTCAGCCGCCATTCCCGGGGGCGACCTCATCCTCAAACTAATCGCCGAGATCACCGGCGAGTCGCCCTCACTCAACACCGCAACCAACCACAATCAACTCCGCCTTTCCGAAGACCTCCATCTCGACAGCCTCGGCCGAGTGCAGTTGCAATCCGCCCTCGAGCAACAACTAGGCATCGAACTCGAAGACGACGCCATCGCCGGAGTCGCAACCCTCGGCGACCTTCGTGCTCTATTGGAACGCGACGAAGCCACCACGCCACCCAACCTCACCACAATCGCTCCTGCCGAAGCTTCCGAAACCCCAACCAGCACCCCGCCCCAGCCAGCCGCGCTCAAAGAACGCGAAGCCGCCGCGTCCGAGCATCTCTATCCCCGATGGCCGTGGAGCTGGCCCATCCAGACACTCCGCAACATATTTCTCGAACTCGTCATGCGCCCCCTTGTCTGGTTCCTCGGCGCCCCCCGAGTCGTGCATGAAACCACTGAACTCCCCTCAGGCCCCCTGCTCTTCATCGCGAATCACGTCACCGCCTACGACGGCGCTCTCATCCTCTACGCCCTCCCCGGAAGACTCCGCAGACACACTGCAAGCGCGATGTCGGGCGAGATGCTCCTCGACCTTCGACGCGGCCAAAATCAGGGCAGCGCCATCCTCAACCTCTTTGCTCCCCCCGCCTACTGGCTGGTCACCGCGCTATTCAACGTATTCCCTCTACCCCGCCTCCGAGGCTTCCAAAAAAGCTTCGCCTACGCCGGAGAAGCGATGGATCGCGGAACCTCCGTCCTGATCTTTCCCGAGGGCACCCGAAGCCGCGACGGAAAGCTCCACCACTTCCGCCCCGGCATAGGCCTGCTAGCGAATCAATCCCGCGTTCCCATCGTGCCCGTAGCCCTCATAGGCCTAGGCGAGATGCGCGCAGGCAAATCCCGCTGGTTCCGTTCCGGCCAGCCTCGAAGTCCGCGTAGGCAAGCCCATCACCGTCGCCGAAGGAGAAGACCCCGCCCAACTCGCCACCCGCCTCGAAGACTCCGTCCGCCAGCTTAGAGGCGAAGACTAGCTGTCAGTCCGCGCCGTCGCTCTTGCTCTTCTGGTTCCGACGCCCTTGCTCTTTTGGTTGTCATCCCCGAAGGGGATCTGCGTTTGCATTTGCCCTTGTCTTTGCCGTCATCCTGACCCTGAGCGCAGTCGAAGGGGAAGGATCCCCGCATTTCGCTGTTGCTTGTTCTTGCTTCCGGCGGACAGCGACTATTTGGCGTGTGAGCCGCCCACCCAAAAAATAAATCCTCAAAAGTTGGCGTGTTTTTCGCGCCTCATTCGACACCATCGAATCCACCACGTTCTCACCACAAATCCACCACAATCCACCACGCAAAAACCACACTTTTTCGCACGCAACTCCGCACAACCCCCCTGTAAAACAAGGGCATTCACCACGCGAAAGCAAAATCAAAAAAATTCGAAAACTAAAGCCGACAAATCAGCAGTTCGCGCTCATAAATCATCTCCGGAGGCAGATGATCGTGAAGCAGGATAAAGAGTTCCTCATGCCCCATCACCTCCTGCTTCCACTGCTCCCGATCCACAGTCTGCAAAACATCGAACCTTTCCCGCGAAAAGTCCAATCCCTTCCAGTTCATATCGTCATAGTGCGGCGTCCACCCAATCGGCGTCTCTTTACCCATCGCGCGTCCACGAACCCGATCCACTATCCACTTGAGAACACGCATGTTTTCGCTATATCCCGGCCACAAAAACTTGCCATCCTCGCCCTTCCGAAACCAATTCACATGAAACACCCGCGGCGTCGCCGACAGATTCCGCTGCATCTTCAACCAATGTCTGAAGTAATCTCCCATGTGATACCCGCAAAACGGCAGCATCGCCATCGGATCACGCCGCACCTTGCCCACAGCACCCGTCGTAGCCGCAGTAGTTTCTGAGCCCATCGTAGCGCCGATATACACGCCCGCAGACCAATTAAACGCCTGATAAACCAGCGGCATAGTAGTCGGTCGCCGGCCGCCAAAAATAACCGCGGAGATCGGAACCCCATTCGGATTCTCCCAATCAGGATCGATCGTAGGACACTGCCGCGCAGGCGCCGTAAACCGGCCATTCGGATGCGCCGCAGGCGCCCCAGTCTCCTTGGCAATCGCCGGAGTCCACTTATTTCCGCGCCAATCGATCAACTCTGCCGGAGGCGTATCCGTCATTCCCTCCCACCACACACCGCCATCAGTCGTCAGAGCCACGTTGGTGAAAATAGTGTTCTTAGCCAGCGTCGCCATAGCATTAGGGTTCGTCTTCGCACTCGTACCCGGAGCCACCCCAAAGAAACCAGCCTCCGGATTGATAGCGCGAAGTTGCCCGGACTCGTCAGGCTTGATCCACGCAATATCGTCGCCGACGGTCCACACCTTCCAGCCTTCAAATCCCGCCGGCGGAATCATCATCGCGAAGTTCGTCTTTCCACACGCACTGGGAAAAGCCGCTGCAACATACGTCTTCTCCGTCGTACCGTCAGCCCGCTTGGGAGACTCGACGCCGACGATCAGCATATGTTCCGCCATCCATCCCTCGTCACGCGCAATGTTCGACGCGATGCGAAGCGCAAAGCACTTCTTGCCCAAGCAGCGCATTGCCGCCGTAGCCGCTGCCGTAAGACCAGATCTCGCGGGTCTCCGGGAAGTGGACGATGTACTTCTCGTCGTTGCAAGGCCACGGAACATCCTGTTCCCCCGGAGCAAGCGGCGCGCCGACGGTGTGCATACAGGGCACAACACGCTTCTCATCCTTATCAATCTCGGCGAAGACCGGCGCCCCAATTCGAGCCATAATGCGCATATTGACGACCGCGTACGCACTGTCCGTAAGCTGGACGCCGATCTGCGACATAGGCGACCCAACAGGCCCCATGGAGTACGGCAGCACGTACATCGTGCGTCCTCGCATTGCGCCCCGGAAAAGTTGCTTCAGTTTCTTCCGCATGACGAACGGATCTTCCCAGTTGTTGGTGGGGCCCGCCGTGTCCTTGGAAAGGGAGCAGATGAAGGTGCGGTCTTCCACGCGAGCCACATCGTTGGGCGCCGAACGCGCCAGAAAGCACCCGGGCCAAAGCTTTTCGTTGAGCTCGTGTAAACGTTCCCGCCTTAACAAGCTGATCGCAGAGAAATTCATATTCAGCCTGGGAGCCGTCGATCCAGTGGATCCGATCTGGCTGGGTGAGATCGGCCATCTTTTCAACCCAACGGATCAAATGTTTGTTAGTGGTGGGGGGCGCGGTGATTGCGGTCTCGGCGATAGCTGTCTTCATAGGGGATACAAAATCCTTCCCAACAAGTCTTCCCCTCCACGCAAGGACTGTCAACCATGTGTGTGATTCCGTGCTTCCGGATCACTTGCCGTAAGATTTTTGCGAGGAGAATTCAGGATGACTTCGTCGGCGAAGACTTGGTGGACATTGGGGATATCCCTGCTGATTGGGTCCGCGACGGCGATGCAAACCTTGGCGCAGGGCGACCCGTCAAGGGCCTTTGATCCAGCGACCGCCGCACAACGGGCGCCCGGGACAACCGTGCGAATCGACTTGATAGGCGATTCGACGCAGACCAATAACGCCGGTTATGGGCGAGGGTTCTGCGCGAATCTGACCCCACAGGTGGACTGCGTGAACATGGCCAAGGGTGGCGCAAGCACCAAGACATTTCGCGAACAGGGCCTGTGGGAAAGAAGTCTGCAGACTAAGCCCGACTACATGCTGATTCAGTTTGGTCACAACGACCTCGAGAGCAATGACCATCTCCCACGACAGACGACAATATCGGAGTACGAAGCCAATTTGCGCCGATACATAGACGAGGCGCGCGAAGCCGGTATCAAGCCGATCCTGGTGACCCCACTGACCCGGAGATATTTCGAGGCAGATGGGAAGATCCACTCCGATCTGGAAGCACACGCCAGAGGATGAAGAAGGTCGCGACCGAGATGAAGGTGCCGCTGATCGATCTACATCAGGACAGCATCGCGTATCTCGACAGTGTCGGCGAAAAGACCGGCAACACGATGGCGATTACAAAGAAGGACAATGACGGGAAGACAATCTTCGACAAGACTCATTTGAATTGGAAGGGCTCCTACGTCTTCGGGCGGATCGTCGCCGTGGACATGGGAAAGACCGTGCCTGCATTGGCGAAATACGTTAGACCGCAGCCCGCCGCATTGCCCCCGGAAGGGGTGAAGGCGATGAAGATCATCGAAGGTGGCCCGGTAAAGATTGTGCTGGTGGGTGATTCGACCGTAAACGCCGAGGGCGGCTGGGGAAAAGGCTTTTGCGACGTTGATGACGCCGAACGTGACCTGCGTGAATGAAGCCCTCAATGGCAGGAGTTCCAAGAGCTTCATCGATGAGGGCGCATGGAAGAAGGCGCTCGAAGACAAAGGCGACTATTACCTGATTCAGTTCGGACACAACGACATGAAGGGCAAGGGACCCGAGCGAGAGACCGATCCGGAGACAACCTTCGCAGCGAATATTCGGCGGTATATCCGCGATGCGAAGGCAATTGGCGCGGTGCCGGTAGTCGTCACCTCGCTGTCTCGCAGGAACTACAAAGATGGCGTGCTGGTGCAGGATTTGCAGAATTACTCCGCAGCCGCCAGACGCGTTGGAATGGAAGAGGATGTAACCGTCATCGATCTTAATGCGATGTCCGTGAAGTTGCTGCTCGGAATGACACAAGCGCAGGCCGATGAGTTCGATGCAACCGGTCATGAGGACGCGCGTGCCGAAAACAAGAAGAGTGTTGTGGATCGAACCCACCTGAACGCAAAAGGGCAAGCGTTATTTGGACGGATGGTGGCCGATACGCTGGTTCGGACGCAGGTGGAGTTGGGGCCGGACGTGATCGGCGAACCTGCAAAGGTCACACCCGCAGTGACGCCATGAGTTCCGCCGTCATCCCGATAGCCGCTTGATTTCAAGACATTTATGGGAAACGACTGATTCCAAGAGCTGGCCACAGTAAAAAGCTCCAATCCGGTTTGCCGCACTGATAGACTTAAAGTTCTGCGTTGTGCAGTTCGCGCAAACAAGCTCTCTCAAAACGGATTGACCGTGGCGAGCAAAACAAAGGAAACGGAAACCAGTGGACCAGCAGACTAAACAAGCTCTCAAGCACGACCAGTTCGTCGACACCACAACCCACGGCCTCGAGTGGGCCAGCGAGAACCGCCGTTCGGTTATCGTGACCAGCTCAATTTTGTTGGCTGCAATCGTGATCGTAGTAGGTGCTGTTCTTATCTACAACAGCCGCTCGAGCCAGGCCTCAGTCGCCTTTGGGGCAGCCATGCAGGCCTATCAGACGCCGCTCGCCGCACCCGGCCAACCGGTGCCTCCCGGCGTCAAAACCTATCCTTCAGTCGCTGAGCGGGCGAAGGCCTCCAATGAGCTCTTCATGGGCGTTGCCGACAAATACGGCATGACACCCGACGGGAAGGTCGCGCGCTACTTTGGCGGTCTGACCTACATGGAGCAGGGCCAGAATGCGTCCGCCGAGAGCACGCTGAAGCAGGTAGCAGGAGGATGGAACGGTGATCTTGCCGCGTTAGCCAAGCTTTCTCTCGCGCAGCTCTACCGGCAGACCGGCCGCAATTCGCAGGCGATCGACCTCTACAACGAACTGACCGCCAAGCCGACCTCAACTGTCCCTGGCGGTCTGGCGCAACTCCAACTCGCCGAGCTCTACGAATCCGATGGCAAGCCTGAACTCGCCAAGAAGATCTATGCCCAGCTAAAGGATAAAGACGCCAAGGGACCTGCCGGCATGCTAGCCGCGCAGAAACTGAATCCAGCGCCCGCAGGGCCTGGCGGTCAGTAACAAGCGCCGCTTCGAAACCCTTTGCCACCTTGCAGAAGCGGGACTGTCAATTTTTTGTGGCGTTTTCAGCCAAAAATCGCATGTCAAGCCTGAGGACCTAACCTGCTCAAACAAAACAAGATGGAGTGGCGTATTAGTTTCGCTCCAGCCGCTAAACTGGATATATAGATCAAAAAACAAGCAGCCCCGGAGATCCTCCGGGGCTAACTCGTTTCGATGGAAAGATTTAGCTGTAACCCACTTGTTTTGGCGAATTTGACAGGGCCGATCAGCCATAAATCGTTGATTATAAAAAAATCACCTTTTGCGACAGAGGGGAGGGGGTACTACTCGTCGTAAAAGGCGGCTGAAGAGGTGTCCCGTATCTTCAGGGATGCCTCCGCGTCGGTCCGCAATTTGGTCAGGACACTCCATTGATCGTTCACTTTCGGGGGTGCCACCCATACCGGAAGGGGCATTCTCAGATATGCCGACAGAGCGATGGCATGGGGCTCGTAGAGCGCCCGGATGGTGTCCAGTCGCTTCGCTGCTGCAGGATCACCGCACAGCCGCATGTCGTTGGCTCCGAGAGCCTCGCAGAGATGGTAGAAGTCCTTCGAAGGCAGTCGATTGACCTCCGCCTGATGTAGCCAGGCCTTGCGCTCTTGAACGCTGAAGACCTGACCTAGATCGACGACCGCATGCCGTGCCATCACGAAAGTGAGTTGCGCCTGGCGCGAATGCGGCCCCTGGACGACGGAGATCAAAAGAGAGCAGGTGTCCAGAATCGATACCAGGGCAGAAAGCCAACTCTGAGTGTCGTGTTGCGATCGGTAGTAGCAGAGAATTGGGTACGAGACGTGGGACTCCAGAATCTCAGCCGACCAACGCTCCCACTCCGCGAGCAATACGGCCAGGGCATCCTGCCCGCCTTCAAAAGCGTGCCGTCGAAACAGTTCGGCAGCGGTTGGAGGCGAGCCGGCGCGTGAATCCAGAAGGGCTACGTTGACCTCACGACGCGAAAACGCCTGATACAACACAGGCAGGTAGCCGATGACGAGCGCAACGAATCCCAGGCCCACGCCCGATTCGACGATAATGATCGCGCGTGCGAACCGGGTGTGTGGCACGACGTCTCCGAGGCCCAGGGTAAACAACGTTGTGCCACTTACATACAGGTCGGTGCCGAACTGTGCCCACGCGCCGCCCACATGCAGCAGCATCGCATCCCCAAACGGGGAGTGCAGTGAGAAATAAAACAGCGCGAAGCCGGTGATGAGGAGGATTGCCCACAGCAGCAGGAGCAGCAACAGGGAGAGCGGACCATAAATGCTGTAAATCTGTTCGCGCATCTTCGGGTTGCGCGCGCGCTCGGCCATCAAGACCCATGGCGCCCAGGTGGCGATAATGAAAAGACGAGTGATCTGATATCGACCGGTCGGACGGCGCGGCAAAATGATCGTCTGAAACGCGTCGAGCGCTACACCCAGGCAGCAGAATAGTCCGGCGATGAATGCGGCGACGTGCACGCTAACTCCTTTCTGAGCTCTAACTAGCGATCTTCGTCAACATTACCAGAGCCACAAGATCGACCTTTCGATAGTGAATGCGTCTATCAGAAAGCAAAAGGGTACGACCAATCGTAGCGGGCGAAGCTACGTATCCCGCAACATTCGCGGAAGAAATGGGTCTATTTTTATATCTCGGCGGCATTATCATATTTTCATTCGACAGTGATCTTCTTCGGGCCTAATCTGACGTCATTGGATGCTCTTCAATCACAAATTTAGTCGAATCAAATCGAGAGGGAATCGATGCAACGAGTTCTAGTGGTCGATGACGATCATCTGGTAGCCGATACGCTGACCCTCATCTTCGAGAAGAATGGTTTTAGAGCGAAAGCGGTTTATTCGGCCGATGAGGCACTCGAGTGTTCCCGTCAATTTTCGCCTCAATCTTCTGCTCTGCGATGTCACCATGCCGGGACGCGACGGCCTTTCTTTGGTAGAGGACATGAATCGAGAGTTACCGTCCTGTCGCATCCTTGTGCTTACCGGCTTTTACTCCAACCTGAAGAGCGTGCGCGAGCAGGCTAACAAGCTCTCCCGTCCGCTGAGTATCCTCACCAAGCCATGTCAGCCTTCAGAACTGCTGCGCGAAGCGGCTGCCTTGCTGGCCACGGCTTAGCGGGGAGGCCGGATGCCTGAGCTTGGCCGCACCTTCATCTTTCTGGGACTCTTACTGGTAGCCATAGGTGTGGTAATTCTTGGGTTGAACCGGCTTCATCTGCCGCTTGGCCGTCTCCCCGGTGACTTCAATTGGCGTGGGCGGGGATGGTCCGTCTCTTTTCCCCTTGCATCATCCATTATTGTCAGTATCTTGTTGAGTTTGCTTCTTTGGGCCCTTAGCCGCATGCGCCGCTAGCTCTGAGATTCGCCAGCCGCGATGCTAGACTCAGGCGGTATGTCGAAGAGCGAAGACAAGCCGCCCACCCTCGCCAGCCTCCGTGCTCGCCGGGGTCGAGTCCGCACCTCAAAACGGCCTTCGTCTGGTCCTCGCCGAGCCGATTCGTTCAGTCAGGCCGGGCTCTTTTCTGTACTCAGTGAGACTGGCGTCGTGCTCGATGACGAACCAGTTGAATCCGTTACTCTCAGCGAGAAATCAACTCAAGCCGCGGAAGAGCCACGCCTCAAGTCGATTCCCATACCTTCGGCTGTGACTGAGCGCCGTACCTGGAATGTTCGCGAACTGGTCACAAATATTCGCCAGCATGTCGAGATCACTTACACCGACCTATGGGTAGAAGGCGAGATATCCAACTTCCGCCCAGCGCCCTCTGGTCACATTTATTTCACTCTCAAGGATGGCGAAGCGCAACTGCCTGTCGTGCTCTTCCGTCGCCAGGCCAGTATTTTGCGATTCCGTCTTACCGACGGCCTCGCCGTGCTTGTTCGCGGGCGCGTCTCCGTCTACGAGAGTCGCGGCCAGCTTCAACTGATCGGAGAGACCGTTGAGCCTCGCGGCGCAGGCGCACTCCAGCTTGCCTTCGAACAACTGAAAGCCCGATTGCTTGCAGAAGGCCTCTTTGATGCGGAACGTAAACGTCCGCTGCCAACCTTTCCGAAGTGTATCGGCATCATTACATCGCCCACCGGTGCGGTTGATCCGCGATATCGTCACGATTGTGCGGAGAAGGCACGCAAGATTAAACCTTCTCGTCTATCCAGCGATCATGCAGGGAGTATCCGGTCCCTCCTCCGTAGTCGCTGGCATTCGCTGGTTCAACGCCAACCCGTCGCTTGTGGATGTCATCATCATTGCGCGAGGTGGCGGATCGCTGGAAGACCTCGCCGCATTTAACGACGAAGCATTAGCCCGCGCCATCGCGGACTCCAAGCTCTCGGTCGTCTCGGCCATCGGCCACGAGACCGACTTCACGATTGCGGACTTTGTTGCCGATCTGCGCGCTGCGACTCCATCTGCAGCTGCGGAACTGGTCACTTCCGCGCAACACCGAATTGAAGAGCGCATCACTACGCTTGCGTTTCGCGTGCAACGCGCTGGCCGATTCCATCTCATGCATGCACGTCAGCGCTATGCCCGCCTGTCGGCCGACGCTGTACTGAGCCGTTTGCGCGACGCCGTAGATCGCCGAAATCAACGCCTCGATGAGTTGGAAATGCGCCTCGACGCCTCCGTGCAGCGCCTTCTGCGTATCCACGCCCGACGTCTTGCGCCTCTTGTTCTTCGCCTGCGCCGTCAGGACATCTCGGCAGCCATTGCCGCAACGCACCGCCGCTTGCGAGGCATAGAGCAACGCCTGCGTCATACGGCGACTCAAATCACTAACACTCGTCAGACTCGTCTGAATCCGAGCGTCGGAGCGCCTCGAAGCCCTATCGCCTCTAGGGGTATTGTCTCGGGGATATGCCCTCGTCTACTCGGTCGACGGCACGCTGCTGCGATCCGCAGCCGATACTCCCACAGGCAAGATGATTCGTGCGCATCTTGCCAAGGGAACGCTCGAGGCAACGGTAACGCGTCTAAACCCACACGAAAAGGAAGCAACGGAGACCAGTAACTCATGAAGAAGCTCTTTGGAACCGATGGCATTCGCGCTGTCGCCGGCCAGTCGCCACTGGATGCGCCACAGTCTATGCAATCGGACTCGCCCTAGCGCATACTCTCGGAGCCAAGACGCCTTCACCGCGTGTTCTGCTCGGTATGGACACCCGCGAATCCAGCGATTGGATCGCGGGGACACTCGTTGCTGGCCTCACTACAGGCGGAGCCTCGGTAGAGAGTGCTGGTGTCATCACGACACCCGCCGTCGCCTTTTTGACTCACACTCATGGGTTCGCAGCCGGCGTTGTCATTTCGGCGTCGCACAATCCGTGGCAGGACAACGGTATCAAACTGTTCGGCCCCGACGGATACAAACTGCCCGACGAAGTCGAACTCGCCATCGAAGACGAGATATTTCGCAAACTTGCTGATCTGACGGTGCCTCCGCATCAGGCCGTCGCGCCGAAAGTCAACGAAGCAGACCGCGCCGAGTATGTTCGTTTCCTGCTCGCTGCCGTGCCGGATCTCTCGCTCGACGGGCGACGTATCGTCGTCGACTGCGCAAATGGAGCCGCTTCTTCTGTCGCTCCACAACTCTTCGCTGATCTTGGCGGCGAAGTTATCATCACGCACGCCAGCCCCAATGGCCGCAATATTAATGAAGCTTGCGGGGCATTGCATCCGGAGATTGTCGCAGCCGAGGTAAAACATCAACGCGCATCGATGGGCATCACGTTTGATGGCGACGCGGATCGCGCCCTCTTCGCCGATGAGAATGGTCGCGTAGTGAATGGTGACGCCGTTCTTCTGCTAGCTGGCCGTGACTTACATGCGCGAGGCCTTCTGAGCAACTCGACCGTTGTTGCTACGACGATGTCCAACATGGGACTCGAAGCGGCATTAAAGCGCAGCGGAATCCAGATGCTTCGCGCCGCAGTCGGCGACAAGTATGTCCTCGAACAAATGATTGCAATCGGCGCGGCTCTTGGCGGCGAACAGTCCGGCCACATCATCTTTACAGGGCGCAGCACCACCGGAGATGGCCTCCTCACCGCACTATTGCTGCTGGATATAGTCCACCGAAGCGGCAAATCACTGTCCGAGTTGGTAGCCGATCTGAAAGTCTTTCCACAAGTCATCGTCAATGTCAAAGTTCGTGAAAAGAGGCCGCTCGAAGGCATCCCAACTGTTGCCGCAGCCATTCGGGCCGCAGAGACAGAACTTGCGGATTCGGGCCGCGTCGTTATTCGCTACAGTGGTACTGAGGCGCTCGCCCGCGTGATGATCGAGGCCGAATCGGAGCCTCTGATGCGGCATCACGCCGATTCCATTGCGGCCGCCATCCGAAACGAACTTGGTATTTAGAGGCTGTTGTCGGGAACCAAAGCCAAACAAGACAGAAAACCCATTGTGAACCGGAAATAAATTTCATTTTTGTTTTGTTTATACGAATCGGCTGATCATCTTTATCTATCTCAGTTAATGCAGCTTGGATGTGCCACTCGTGGCCTAAGGAATAGTAGGCTAGTTGAGCAGATTAGTTGGCTACAAGGAGTAAGCAGATGACGACGAAAATGACCTCTCTCAGCGAGCGTCCAGCCTGGAAGTCTCTAAAAGCCCATTCCGAACAGATCCAAAAGATACCTCTCCGCCAGATGTTCCAGGATGATCCGGCACGCGGCGATCGATTCACACTCGAAGCTGCCGGAATTTTTCTCGACTACTCCAAGAATCGCATCACGGACGAAACCGTCAAGCTTCTCATCCAGTTGGCTGATCAGTCCGGTTTGAGGGGTCGTATCGATGCGATGTTCAAGGGCGAAAAGATCAACATCACCGAAAATCGTGCTGTGTTGCACGTAGCATTGCGCGCCCCGAAGGGCGAGTCTATCGTCGTCGACGGTGAAGATGTCGTCCCGGGCGTTCACGCTGTTTTGGATAAGATGGCTGCTTTTGCCGATCGTGTCCGTAGCGGTGCTTGGAAGGGGCATACCGGCAAGCGGATTCGCAATGTAATCAACATTGGTATCGGTGGCTCGGACCTTGGACCGGTGATGGCCTACGAGGCGTTGAAGTTCTACAGCCAACGCGACATCACGTTTCGCTTTGTCTCGAACGTCGATGGTACGGACTTCGCTGAGGCAGTGCGAGATCTAAACGCGGAGGAGACGCTATTTCTGGTAGCGTCGAAGACCTTCACTACGCTGGAAACGATGACCAACGCGCACTCGGCTCGCGACTGGACTCTCGCAGGATTGGGTGGTGATGAAACGTCCATAGCGAAACACTTCGTAGCGATCTCCACCAATGCCAAAGAGGTTGCCAAGTTTGGCATCGACACGGCGAACATGTTTGAGTTTTGGGATTGGGTCGGTGGACGTTATTCAATGGATTCGGCGATCGGTCTGTCGACCATGCTTGCGATAGGACCAGAGAACTTCCGTAAGATGCTGGATGGATTTCACCAGATGGACGAGCACTTTCGCACTGCTCCGTTCGAGAAGAATCTACCAGTACTGCTCGGTCTCCTCACGGTTTGGTACACCGATTTCTTCGATGCTCAAACGATGGCGATCTTGCCGTATGAACAGTATCTGAAACGCTTCCCGGCATACCTGCAGCAATTGACTATGGAGAGCAACGGCAAGCATGTCACGCTGGACGGTACGCGGGTCACCACTGAGACGGGTCCGATCTACTGGGGTGAGCCGGGGACCAACGGGCAGCACTCTTTCTATCAGTTGATCCATCAGGGAACGCGCTTGATCCCGTGTGACTTCATAGGCTTCTTCAAAACCCTGAATCCACTCGGACAACATCACAGCATGTTGATGGCGAATGTCTTTGCGCAGGCCGAAGCGCTGGCGTTTGGCAAGACGGCAGAACAGGTTAAGGCTGAAGGCACGCCCGACTGGCTGGTTCCGCATCGCGTGTTCGAGGGCAATCGCCCGTCGAATACCATTCTTGCGGACAAACTTACGCCTGAAGTGTTGGGCAAGCTGATTGCTCTTTACGAACACTCAGTTTTCACGCAAGGTACGATCTGGAGCATTGACTCGTTCGATCAGTGGGGAGTCGAGTTGGGCAAAGTGCTGGCGCAGAAGATCATTGGCGAGTTGGAGAGTGCGACCGAGCCGACGCTGGCACACGATACTTCGACGACAAACCTTATTCGGAGATACAGGAAGAACAAGTAAACTCGTTTGCTTGTGCGCGAGGAAAGAGAACTTTCATAGCCGGTAAAACACGATCTTTGAGGGGGAGCGAGTATGCAACTTGGAATGGTTGGTCTCGGCAGGATGGGAGCAAACATGGTGCGGCGTCTGGTCGCCCATGGCCACGAGTGCGTCGTCTTCGACATGTCGCCGAACGTAGTTGCAGATATGGCAAAGGAGAAGGGAATCACCGGCTCTTCTTCGCTTCAGGATATGGTCACCAAGCTGTCGAAGCCGCGAGCGCTCTGGTTGATGATTCCTGCTGGAGTCGTGGAGAAGACGATTCAGGAGATAGCTCCGCATCTCGAAGCCGGCGACATACTGATTGATGGCGGAAATTCCTACTATATCGACGATATTCGCCGCGCGAATGAACTCGCCAAAAAAGGCATTCAGTATGTCGACGTGGGCACCAGCGGAGGGGTGTGGGGGTTGGAGCGGGGATATTGCATGATGATCGGCGGCCCGGATGCTGCCGTCGAGTATTTGGATCCCATCTTCAAGACCATTGCTCCCGGGATTGGAGATATTGCTCGTACGCCAGGGCGTGAGAAAGTGAGGGGAACTGCCGAGCAGGGGTACTTGCACTGTGGGGGAAACGGAGGCGGACACTTCGTCAAGATGGTGCATAACGGGATCGAGTACGGGATGATGGCTGCTTATGCGGAAGGTCTTGGTGTGCTGAAGGCTGCAAATATCGGCAAGCATACGGCCGAGATCGATGCCGAGACGACGCCGCTGCGCGATCCGGAGCACTATCAATACGACTTCAACCTGCCGGACGTGACCGAGGTCTGGCGTCGCGGTAGCGTGATCGCGTCGTGGCTCCTGGACTTGACCGCGACTGCGTTGTTGGAGGATCCGGAGATGTCGAAGTTCGGAGGTCGAGTCTCGGATTCAGGTGAGGGGCGCTGGACGATCAAGGCAGCGATTGATGAAGGAGTCCCGACGCCAGTGCTGACGACTGCGCTTTATGAGCGGTTCAGCTCTCGCGGTCAGGCCGACTTCGCAAATAAGCTTCTGTCGGCGATGCGCTATGAATTTGGCGGTCACCTCGAGAAACCAGCATCTAAATAGATTGCAATTCGAAGGAGAGTATTCGTGAATCAATCCCATTCCGATGCGTTGGTGTTCTTCGGCGCGACTGGCGATCTGGCCTATAAGAAGATCTTTCCCGCGCTGCAGTCGATGATCAAGCGCGGCACCCTCAATGTGCCGGTGATCGGCGTGGCGAAGGCTGGATGGAACCTCGATCAGTTGAAGGCGCGCGCGAAGGACAGCCTGGAGCAGCATGGCGGCCTCGATGCAGCAGCGTGGGAGAAGCTGAGCTCGCTGCTGGGATATGTGGATGGCGATTACGCTGATCCGGCCACGTTCGTTGCGGTGCGGAAGGCACTGGGGTCAGCGGAGAGGCCAGCGCATTATCTAGCGATTCCTCCTTCGCTGTTCGAGAAGGTGGTGGAACAACTGGTGCAATCTGGTTCGGCCAAAGGTGCGCGCATTATTGTCGAGAAGCCGTTCGGTCATGACCTGGCTTCGGCGCAGGAACTGAACCGGATTCTGCTCTCAGCGTTTCCGGAGTCTTCGATCTTCCGCATCGATCACTACCTGGCCAAAGGTCCGGTTCATAACATGGTGTCCTTTCGTTTTTCGAACGCGTTTCTGGAGCCCCTGTGGAACCGCAATTACATCGAGAGTGTTCAGATCACGATGGCGGAAGACTTTGGCGTGCAGGGGCGAGGGAGCTTTTACGACCAGACAGGGGCAATCCGAGACGTGATTCAGAACCATATCTTCCAGGTGATGTGCAATCTGGCGATGGAGTGCCCAGCGGGGAGTGACAGCGAGTCGATGCGGGATGAGAAGGTGAAAGTGCTGCGAGAGATTCCTGCGATCAATCCGCAGGATCTGGTTCGCGGACAGTTCGTCGGATACCTTGACGAGAAGGGTGTTGCGCCGAACTCGAAGATCGAGACTTTCGCAGCGCTCCGATTAGAGATTAAGTCGTGGCGATGGGACGGGGTTCCGTTCTACATCCGTGCCGGCAAGAATCTTCCCGTGACCTGCACGGAGGTTGTGGGCCGCTTCAGGATGCCGCCTTCGACGAACATGACCGAGCACGGCACGACGCAAAATTACATGCGGTTCCGCATCAGCCCGGAGATGACGGTGGCGATGGCTGTGTCGATCACGTCTCCAGACGATGGTGGGCGTCGAGAACCGGTGGAGTTAGTGGCGAGCCGGCATCCGCGTCCGGAGGAGATGGAGGCGTATGAACGGGTGCTGACCGATGCGATGGCCGGTGATGCGACGTTGTTTGCGCGCCAGGACTACGTGGAGGAAGCGTGGCGAATCGTGGATCCGGTATTGAAGGCTGACACTCCGGTGTACGCCTACGAGCCGCACACGTGGGGGCCGCAGGAGGTGGAGGAGTGCGTTGTTCCGCCTCGGGGATGGGATGTGCCGGTCGCTGAAGATCCCGAGGACTTCCGGGTGGTGAAGTGATCACGTCATAACAAATGAGCTATGGGTCAAATATTTCTGAATAAACGACTTAGCCCCAGGATGGCACCGGGGGCCAAGTCGTTTTCATCTCCAGATCGCATCCCAGTCGCGATCCAAATCACCTCGATAAAGAGAATCTATTTAACCCTCTCCGCCTGTATTGGCTTCATAATTGGCGGGGCGCCTACCGGGTGGATCTCCGCATGGGTAGCGTCCTTCAAGGTCACTATGAACTCCAAGGGCTGGTCCCCATCCCCAATCGTGACGCGTAATGCATTGCCCTCCAGCTTCGTCTTGCTGATCGGTGATGGCGTGCTGTCATCGGTTGGGTCGGCCCTGCTCAGATATCCATCATCGTCCAGCGCAATGTGCGATGGAGTAACAGTTCCGGTGATCCCTGAGCCATTCTGAAGCAGAATCATGGTGGAGAAACTTTGTCCCTGGAACATCCAGTGCCAGGTTCCGACGAACTTCTGCGCGGTGTTAGTGGATGCGGAAGCCTCCTGCAGGCTGACTGCGCGCGCAAGCACGGTGCTCGAGCCAAATAGAAAGCTTGTTGCCAAAGCCAGCCCAATCAGACCGGCGCGGGATAGCGAAGTTCTCTTCTCAGTCAGCATCATGATTCGATCCTCCAGGTTGTCACCGTCGAAAATACCCAGCCCTATTGCGTTGCTGCGAGGTACTCGCAGGCACAATGACGCCAGGCGTAAGAGTGTGCGGGCATACGCTATTCGCTTTCCAAGGCGAGCAGCGGCGTAATCATCACAGGCAAGCTCACGCGTCTGCGAAATCTTCGACATCAGGTACCGCACGCCGGGATGCCAGGCAACAGGCAGTGCGACCAACTGACACAAAAAGTGCACAAGAAAATCTTTCCTGCGAATGTGACCGTATTCGTGTGCGAGGATCGCAGTAAGATCCGCCTCGTCAAGAGCCGGAATCACTTTGCTTGGCAAGATGATTGCAGGATGAAACAAACCAACCGTGACCGGATCGTCGATCGCTGTCGATTCAAGAAGGATCACACGAGGCGGAGGCTTAATCCCTAGGCCAGCCATCCAGGAGCCAGCGATCCCAATTTCGCCGGAAGAGATCAATAAAGCGTCGCTGCGCAGGCGACGAACTCGATAGATGCCTCGGCTGAAGTGGATGAGTTCATAGAGAAAAAACATCTGCCAGATAACCAGAATCGCAGTCTTCGCACCGGGAGTCAGGACCGTCGGCTCGTGCGCTTTTGGGAGCCCGCTCCAGACCCAGAAGTTGTGGTCAGGATGTTCCATCCCTTGTTCCAGCCGTTGTTGAGATCCCTGTGCGGCCGCACTCGGCCGAGTCTGCCAGAAGGTGTTGAAGACAGGCGCAGCCAGACAGAGGGCGAATATCGCGAGATAAATGCAATGTTGATACTTCGCTTTGGCTTTCGCGATAAATGGTGAGAGTGCCGTCGACAAAAGAGCAAAGAGTGCAATCTGCACCGACGCATTGAACAGCCAGTCGAATACAAGCTCTCGAATCGTGCTCATTTGGACTCCTCGTCGGCATCCCTCGCGATTTCGAGTTTGGCCTGCAATTCAGCAAGTTTTTGCGCGTTGAGGTGCTTACTCCGGACCAGAGAGAGGAGGAGATCATCCACTGACCCCTGAAATACTTTATGCAGAACGTCCTTGATAGCGTGCGAGTCGGCGGCCTCTTGAGAGACGGTGGCACTGTACTCAAAGGCACGCCCAACGAGTTTCCGCTTAACTCTTCCTTTACGATGCAGGACATTCAATGTGGTCTGTATGGTCGTGTAGGCAAGTTGGGGTTCCCCCTTTAGCCCCTGCAGAACCTTCTGTACATTCCCTGCCCCACCATCCCAGAGCACATGCATGAGTCGTCGCTCTAAAGGCGTCAGGACTTTTGCAGGTTTAGGCATCAATGAGTTCTCCTATAAGCATAGGAGATTATCTCGGGAAAGCTGTTTCGTCAACTATAAGCATAGGAGATATTTTGATGCACTTCTAAGGAGAGCCAATTCTTACAGATGCAGACGTTGGCACGAGGGCGAGATGGGCGATGAAGGGAGCGGACCCGAGCTAGCCGTTTTCAACGCGGGCCTTTATATCCGAATATGCCGCCTCGATGAGCCTGAGGAGTGATGAGACGTCTGTAGCAGTGCCGGCTTTCAGCTTTACGTGGCGCATGAATTTGCCGTTGCCTTGCAACAGGCGAGCTGGATCCGGAAGCGCTGCGCCGTGAAAGAACCCCACGTTGACGTGCGAGGCGAAGACATTGACGTAGCCGAAGGGCGCATCGCCGAGACATGCAACTGGACAGCCGTCATGCAGGGTCTCCCGGACTTCGTCCCCACATCTTCGCATCACCTCAAACCACTGACGCGCGAAGGCTCCCGGTTCGCCATCATGCTGGTTCATCCACGCATCGATGGCAGGATCGCGCTCGACAGTTCCGTTGAATCGCAGCAACTCCGTTTTCATCGTCGCTCCATTTTCGCTTTGGATCTATCTTATTCAGTGCCGTTTGGTCGTCCACAGATGAGACCAGCGGCGTCTCTGAGTTGGAAACAAAGGCGCTCCCGATATCGCATCCGGGGTTGTGACAGATTTCACGCGGGAGGATTACAATTCTGACCGCTGGAAAGCTATCGATTTTGAAGGAGTGAAGACTATGGCAACGATGTCGGCGGTTCAACCTGGAAGCTATGGATTTCCTGTAACGATTAAGAAAAGATATGACAACTACATCGGCGGGGAGTGGGTGGCGCCGCTGTCTGGACAGTACTTCGAGAACGTGACGCCGGTGACGGGGCAGGTGCTCTGCGAGATTGCGCGGTCGAATGCCGCCGATGTCGACAGGGCGCTCGATGCGGCGCATGCGGCAAAGAAGATGTGGGGCAAGACATCGACGACGGAGCGCGGGCGGATTCTGGAAAAGATTGCGCAGCGCATCGAAGACAATCTGGAGATGCTGGCGACGGTAGAGACGTGGGATAACGGCAAGCCGATTCGCGAGACGATGGCGGCGGATATGCCGCTGGCAGTCGACCACTTCCGCTATTTTGGCGGAGTGATCCGGGCGCAGGAGGGATCGATCTCGGAGATCGATGCGAACACGATTGCGTATCACTATCACGAGCCGCTGGGCGTGATCGGCCTGATCATTCCGTGGAACTTTCCGATTCTGATGGCGACGTGGAAGCTTGCGCCGGCGCTGGCGGCAGGGAACTGCGTGGTGCTGAAGCCTGCGGAGCAGACGCCGATGTCGATCCTGGTGCTGATGGAACTGATTCAGGATCTTCTGCCGCCGGGCGTGGTGAACATTGTGAATGGATTTGGGCTGGAAGCGGGCAAGCCGCTGGCTTCGAGTCCGCGGATGAACAAAGTTGCGTTTACGGGCGAGACGACGACGGGCCGGCTGATCATGCAGTATGCCTCGCAGAACCTGATTCCGGTGACGCTGGAGCTGGGCGGCAAGTCGCCGAACATCTTCTTTGAGGATGTAATGTGCTGCGGATGATGCGTTCTTCGACAAGGCGCTCGAGGGGTTCACGATGTTTGCGCTGAACCAGGGCGAGGTGTGTACGTGTCCGTCGCGCGCGCTGATTCAGGACACGATCTATGACCGGTTCATGGAGCGGGCGCTGAAGCGCGTGAAGGCGATCAAGCAGGGCAATCCGCTGGATAAGACGACGATGATCGGGGCGCAGGCTTCGACGGAGCAGATGGAGAAGATTCTGTCGTACTTCGACATCGGCAAGCAGGAGGGCGCGCAGGTGTTAACCGGAGGCAAGCGTTCGATGCAGCCGGCGAGCTGTCGGAGGGCTTCTACATTGAGCCGACCGTGTTCAAGGGCAATAACAAGATGCGCATCTTCCAGGAGGAGATCTTCGGGCCGGTGGTTTCGGTGACGACCTTCCACGATGAGGAAGAGGCACTGAACTAGCGAACGACACGCTGTATGGGCTGGGCGCTGGAATCTGGACGCGGGATCTGAATCGCGCGTATCAGTTCGGGCGTGCGATTCAGGCAGGTCGAGTCTGGACGAACTGCTATCACCTGTATCCCGCGCATGCGGCGTTTGGCGGATATAAGCAGTCAGGCGTTGGGCGCGAGAACCACAAGATGATGCTGGAGCATTATCAGCAGACGAAGAACCAGCTGGTGAGCTACAGCCCGAGCGCGTTGGGTTTCTTCTAAGCTGAATCATTGCAAACGAGGGCGAGATGCAGGATGTGCCGGAACAGGTGATTACGACGCCTGCTGCTGTGGAGTTGATGAGTAGGCTCGAGAAGAAACATGGGGAGCTGATGTTTCATCAGTCGGGAGGCTGCTGCGACGGCAGCTCCCCCATGTGTTATCCGCGGGGGGAGTTCCTTACGGGCGACTCTGATGTGCTGATGGCGACGCTGGGTGAGACGCCGTTTTACATGAGCAGAAGCCAGTTTGAGTACTGGAAGCACACTCAACTGATTCTGGATGTGGTGCCGGGGCGCGGGGGAATGTTTTCGCTGGAGAACGGAGAGGGTGTGCGATTTCTGATCCGGTCGAGGGTGTTCACGGACGAGGAGATCAGAGCGTTGCGCTCCATGGGACGGATCTGAAGTCGGCGCTATTTTTTAGCGGTGAGGCACTTCGTCATGATGGCGGCGTGAAGGCGTTCGCGCAGCTCGTCGGAGACCTCGTAGATCTCATTTCCCTTATAGACTTCGATGGTCTGGTGGGTGGTATCGAGGACAACCTTGCAGTGCTGGCATCCAGCGGTATGGGTGCGAATCTCCGCCAGAAGCTTGGGGCTGAGGCGTTCGTCGAAGTAATCGGATAGGTGGCTTAAAAGGTCCGTGCAGTTCATGCAGGCTGGCCCTCCTGCTTCTGGCGGAAGTAACGGCTGAGGCGCTCGCGCAGTTGAAGCCGCGCACGCAACAATCTCGATTTGACAGCTGGGACGCTCAAGCCGAGTGCCTCCGCAGTCTCTTCGGTGGAGAGATTCTCAACATCGCGAAGGGTGAAGACGGTGCGAAATCCTGGAGGGAGACCCTGAATCGTCTTACGAAGGATGTCGGCGAGTTCGGCTTGGTTGTACTGTTGCTCCGGGTTCGGGCGCCACTCGGCAAAGTCACGAGGGATGGATCCTTCTTCGGTCTGGACGTCTTCGTCCATGGAGACGGTCTTGCTTGTCTTGCGCTTCCGGAGACGCATGAGGCTTTCATTGACGGCGATGCGGACGAGCCAGGTCGAGAACTTTGAGTTTCCCTGGAACTGGTCCAGCTTCTCGTAAGCTTTGAGGAATGCGTCCTGCGTGATGTCTTCGGCGTCTTCACGGTTTTGGGTAATATGCTGCGCTACCCGGAAGATCTGGCGCTCATACTGACGAACCAGCTGCTCAAATGCCGCTGTATCCCCCTGTTTCGCGCGTGCGACGAGCGCTACGTCGGGGTGGATCTCTTCCGTGGCTGGAGATTGGATGGCTGGCATTTGCAAAAGGTGCGAAAAACGCGCTCTGAAATCGCTGCTTCCCGTGCGAAAGCGGATCAGCTTCGTATCCAGTGTAAATGCCGCCGAGGTTGAGAGCAAAGCTGGGAGCGTGTTTCGGGGTGCCGATGAATCATTTGCCGAAGAGCCAGGACTACCGGAGAACGTGACCTGGGGGTCATACCGTTCTCCGGCGCTGCTGGCAACGGGTTTAGCGGGCAAATTTGCGGCGAAGCATGCCCGCAGCGCCGAGGAGACCAGTGCCAAGCAGAGCGATGCTGCTGGGTTCTGGCGTGGGTGCTGCGATAGAGACGTCGGTGAAGACGAAGGTTTCGTCGTTGTAATCGAGGTCGGAGCCACTGAGGGGGTTCAGGCCAGTGACGGCGAGATCTTCCATACCAACGAAGGTGCCTGTCAGGCCATCTGGTAGCCCTGAGATGCTGCCGGTGTAGGCGGCGGAATACGCGTGATTGTAGCCGTCAGTGCTGTGGGTTGTGGGCGTGCCATTGTTGTCGACAGAGTCCTCGAACTGGCCGGCGCTGGTGTTGTCCAGAATGAAGACGAGATTGTCGCCTGCGACGACTGAGAGGAACGCCGCGGAATCGCCGACGTTCGAGCTGTGATTAGCAAGCAGAAATCCGCTGAACGTGTTCTGTGTGGTATCCCAGATTTCGATCGTGTCGTTATCGCCTGCGCTTGAGCCGGCGAAGTATCCGGTGATGGTTCCTGTTGCGGTTGCGGTGAGGGTTTGGGCGGGCGCAAGCTGACCGACATTCGCATACGGTATGTTGTCGGCGAGTAAGTGTGTCGAACCAGCAGCAAGAATTGTTGCAAGAGCAAGCAGAGAGAGGCGCATTGGAACTCCTATTTCGTTTAGAACTTGGTAGTCGTTGCAGCCATTGAAGCAATCCCCACGCCAAACCCAAGAAATGTGCAACTCTCTGCATATTGGTAGTTATTTGCGACTAAGTAGCCAAAAAAGAGAAAAAGTTTGCACATACGTTGAAAACTATTGCCACTATGGCTTTGTGGCGAAGATCATGGCCCGAACATGGCCAAATGGCTGCATTTGCAGAGATTTGAACGTATCTGTCATGGTTCGTTTTGGAATGCTACTGACGAGGGCCAGAAAGGCAGCTTAGAGTGGATATGTGGGTTGGATAACCAATGTAACCGTGACGAACATCCGCCGCAGGATTCGGAGCTTGGTGGCGGTCGCTTCTTTCCTCGCGATGGCCGGGCCGTTTGCCATAGGCAGGGTGGCCGGACAAGCCCAGACTTCGCCATCGACGACAGACAAAGCCGCGGCGGATGACGCGAAGAAGCCGCCGGCGAAGAGCAAGACCACTCCCCCCAAGAAGGCACCAGCGCAAAAGCCAAAACCTCCCGTATCGAGCAAGACAACCAAGAGCAAGAAGGCGACTACCAAGTCGGACGCGACGACGGCTGATGTGCACAAGCCGACCGCGCAGACGATCCGGCTGACCAGCGCCTTCAAGGCGTCGGAGCAGTTGCGCCCGATGGCGCAGCAACTCGCGGTGACACGCTCGGCTGCGGCCTATGCCGGAGTGGAGAATTACGCACGAGCGAATCCGGGCGAAGGAGCGGCTGCGGCCTATCTTGCGATTGGGCACGCCTATATGCTGGACCATCGCTATGTTGACGCGGCGGGGTCTTTTCGCCGGGCCAATGTAAGCGGAACTGCTCTCGACGACTATGCGGATTACCTCGGAGCGCAGGCGTCGATCCAGGCAGGGAAGGGCTCTGATGCTTATGCGCTGCTCGATCACTTCGCGGAGCGGCACCCGGAGAGCATCTTCAAAGCGAACGCGCCGGTGCTGCTGGCAAATGCTTACCAGCAACAGAACGATCCGCAGGGCGCGCTGCGGGTTCTGGTGCCGCTGGCGGATTCGGCGCAGGCGTCTCACGCAGACTTTCGCTATGCGCTGGGTCGTGCCTATCAGACTTCTGGCGATACGACGCATGCGGCTGCGACCTACCGGAGTTTGTACGTTAGCCTGCCGTTGAGCATGGAGGCATCGCAAGCGCGCACTCAAATGCAGGCAATGAACATGCCGCTGACTGCGGCCGAACGGAAGGTTCACGCCGATCAGTTGTTCAACGCGAAGCGTTATGCGGAGGCAGGCGAGACATACCACGCGATCGAACGCGACAGCTCCGGGCTGAGTCAAGCCGATCACGATGCACTGCTGATCTACGCTGCGGCCTGCGACATGAAGCTGAAGCACATCAGCCGACGGGATGTAGAGAAGCTGCCGAATACAACGGACGACAGCGCGGCCCTGAAGATGTATATGCTGGCCGAGCTATCACGCAACGAGCATGATGAGGCAACGCACGACGCGCTGATCGCGGAGATGGTGCAGCGGTTCCCGACGAGCCGGTGGCTGGAGGAGGCGCTGTACTCCGGCGGCAATATGTACCTGCTGAAACATGATCCGAAGCAGGCGACGTATCACTATTCGCTTCTGGTCAAGATGTTTCCCACCAGCACGTACGCGGCTTCGGCGCACTGGCGCGCTGCGTGGATGAACTACCGTCTGCACAACTACGCCGAGGCTGCCCGGCTGATGGATGAGCAAATCGAAGGCTATCCGGCGGGTATCGAGGTACCGGGCGCGCTATATTGGCGCGGGCGGATCTATGAAGAGCAGGACCACAACTTTGCCCAGGCGGTGAACTACTATCGCGTGCTGACATCGTCGTACATCAACTTCTACTATGCGTTGCTGGCGAGACAGAGGCTGAATGTGCTGAAGGGACAGACGGCGTCGGTGCCTCCGGCTGCTGTTCTGAGTGCAGTGCAAAAGCCGGTAGTTCCGGTCCTGACCGGAGAGCTGCCGGAGAACGAGCCTCATCTGATCAAGGCGAGATTGCTGGCGAATGCATCGCTGAACGAATATATCGCGCCGGAGATTCAGGCGAGTCCGACGTCAGGCCAATGGGGATCGCTGGCACAATCGGAGATTTACTTATCGTACGGGGAGACCACGCGCGCACTGCAGGCGATGAAGCATAGCGGCATCTCGTTCTTTTCAATCCCGCTGGACCAGGTGCCGACGGTGTATTGGAAGGTGCTGTTTCCCCAACCCTACTGGAGCGATCTGGTGGCGGACGCGCAGAAGAATGGACTTGATCCTTTTCTGGTAGCGTCGCTGATACGGCAGGAGTCGGAGTTCAATGCGGGAGTTGTGAGCCACGCGAACGCGTATGGGTTGATGCAGCTGCTGCCGTCTGTGGGCAAGTCGATGGCGAAGAAAGAGGGAGTGAAGGGGTTCACCACGAATTCGCTGCTGAACCCAACGGTGAATCTGGAGCTGGGAACCAAAAATCTGCGGCTGGTGCTGGACAGGTTTGGGGGACAGCCGGAGTACGCGCTGGCTGCCTATAACGCTGGCGACGTTCCCGTTCGGCAGTGGATGGCGGCGGGAACCTACCAGGACATCGCGGAGTTCGTTGAATCTATTCCCTATACGGAGACGCGGGAGTATGTGCAGGCCATTCTGCGAAACCGCGAGATCTACCGCGCGCTGTATGCCACTCCCTAGGAGAATCAGGCGAGCGTCTTTTTTCCTCAAATGTGGCATTGACAGAAGTGAAATATCCGATATTCTTTGCACCAGAAGTAGTGCACTCGCAGACGAACGCGAAACCATTTGGGAGGTCTCTTCCGCAGCCTGAAATCAGCATTGGCGCATGAACGTTGGTCACGAACGAAGACAACCGTTGGAAGAAGAGGCGAGCATGGTGGCAGAGTTAGATCTTCTGGATGTATGGATCCCGGAACAGATGCAGCCGGGTACGCTGTTCTTGCTGGAGCAGGCGGGCGAATTGGGCAAAGCGGAGAACCCCTACTGGGCCGTCCTTGCGTGCCCTTCCTGCGGATCCCTGGGACTGATCACACGACAGCAGTGCGCGGGGCTGGACGCGATGATCTGCGGATCGTCGGAGTGTTCGGCGGAGTATTTTCTCGAGGAAAAGACGATCCGTTATCGCCTGGCAAGCTGAACACAAGCCTGTTCCCAGGACCGCTTTCAGATTGCGGAGTGCATCTCCGACAGCTAAAATTAGGCATGGCATCAACACGAAAGATCACGCAGCAGCAGCGCCAGAAGACGTTGGCGGAGCTTGTGCGCGTGATCGCCGGTGCCGAAAGCAGATGAGAACTTAGCTTTTAGCTGACCGGAACCCGCACCAAAGCACCCGCCCTTACCCGGCGGGCTTTTTATTGTTCGTTCGCAGAATCAAATCTAAACTTCGGAGCTTCTATGCGTACTTTCGTTCCATTTCGTTCAAACGAAGAGATCGAGACCATCGGTCGTGGCTTGTTAGACCGGACGCTGCCAAAGACGATGTGGACTCATGCTGCCCACTTCGCCGCCACACTCTGGCTGCTTCAATGCCGCCCTGAAGTGGAACTCTCGCGCGAGATGCCGGGCATCATCCGTGGCTATAACGAGGCGTCCGGCGGTGCAAATACGGACACAAGCGGTTATCACGAAACGATCACGCAAGCGTCGATCCGGGCCGCTCGCGCTTTTCTGGCGGAAGGGCCGCGGCGGCCGCTATTCCTCACGTGCAATACGCTGTTGGAATCGCGACTGGGAGAGCCGGACTGGTTGCTGGAGTACTGGACGCGTTCGCGATTATTTTCGGTTGAGGCGAGACGCGCGTGGATGGAGCCGGATCTAAAAGCGCTGCCATTCTGAAATTATTCGTGCCGCAGTGCTTCGACTGGATCCATGCGGGAAGCACGCACGGCGGGCAACAGGCCCGAGATGACGCCAACGGCCGCGAGGATTCCGAACGAGACCAGCATGATCGTGGGTGAGGCGCGAAGCAGGATGTCGCCCTCGTGGTTCGCGGTCTTGTAGATGTCGGAGTAGAGGGGCATCGGCGGGATGAGATACGAGACGAGTACTGCGACGATCATCCCGATGATTCCGGCGAGGAAGGTGAGAGTGAGGCTCTCCAGCAGAAATTGCTTGAGGATGTCTTTGCGTCGCGCGCCAAGGGCTTTGAGGAGGCCGATCTCTCGCGTGCGCTCTGTCACTGAGACGAGCATGATGTTCATCACGCCGACTCCTCCAACACCGAGCGTCATCGCGCCGATGATTCCGAGGAGAAGGTCGAGCGCTGTGCTGAACTGCATAATCTCGGCCGAGTCAGCCACCGTATCCCAGCTGGGAACCGCTTTATCGTCCTTGGGGTCGAAGTGGTGGCGCTCGGCGAGCACGGTACGTACGGCGTCGAGCGCCTTGAGATGAAGCTCGGGCGAACTAGGCTGGAAGACGATACTGTCCGGATCGCGTTGGTTGCGAAGCAGCCTCATCATGTCGAAGGGGACGAAGGCGTTCTCGTTGTCGGGGCCGTTATTCGACGAGTCCTGAATCTTGTTCTTCAGTACGCCGATGACCTGAAAGACATGGCCTTCGATCTCTACCGATTCACCGACAGGAGGGTAGCCATTGAACAGTTTCTGGGCAGCGTGAGGGCCAAAGATAACTACCTGACGGTGATCCGTGAAGTCGGCAGGCTCGAAGTATCGGCCTTGCTCGACATTCAGTTTTCGCATGCCACCGTAAGGGAACTCGATCGCCTTGCTCTGAATGTTCACGACCTTTGGTCCGTACTTAAAGCTGAAGCCATCGTCGGTTTCGGAACTCACGGCCTTGAGGAAGGGAACTTCGTCGCGCACCGCATCGGTGTCGCCGTCGAGAAACTTGATGCGTTTGCCGGAGCGTTCGCCGCCGGCCTGCATGCTCGTTTGTCCGCCCCAAACCATGATGACGTTGTTGCCGAGCCCGAGAAAGCCGTTGAGGACGCCTTCGCCGAGACTCTTGCCATAGCTCAGAAGCAGTACGACCGTCACCAGTCCCCACACGATGCCGAGCATCGTGAGTCCGGATCGCAGGCGGTTGCGCAGGAGAGACTCGATGCTTTGGCGGATGATCTCACTCAGATTCATAGCTAGTCGGCTCTCAGGCATTCCATGGGGCTTAGGTTGGCTGCTCGCAGCGCAGGATACATACCAGCAAATAATGTGATGGCGGTGAGGGTTGTGAGCGAAGCGGCGATAGCCAGCGGCGAGATGACAGGATGTGGCACGAAGTCCGGAAGTGGGACGAATCGCAGAAGCAGGCAGACGCCTACGCCGAGCGCAAGACCCGTGATGCCGCTGACCAGCGTGATAATTGCAGACTCGACAAGGAACTGGCGTTTGATGTCCACGGCGGTTGCGCCCAGTGCCTTGCGAACCCCGATCTCTCGTGTGCGCTCCGTGACGGCGACGAGCATGATGTTCATCACGCCGATGCCGCCGAGCGCAAGGGTAAGGAGCGCGACGGCGCCGAAGAACAGAGTCATGACGCTGAAGATGCGCTCCGTGAACTTCGACCCCTCGAGGGTGTCCCAGATCCACAGGGCTTCCTTGTCGCTCGGGTCGTAGTGGTGACGCTCGGCGATAATGCGTTTCACCTGATCAACGGCTTTCTCGTGGAGATCGGGAGACACTGGCTCAATGACGATGTTGTTGACGTAGCCGCGGACGACGCCGGGACGCTCTGGTGGGGGGAAGTCGCGCGCCATCGCTGAATAGGTTGTGAACAACTGTGTGTTGTCAGGCCCGCTGCCGTAGCTGCCGTTCTGCTTCTTTTTTTCGAGGACGCCGATGACCGTGTATTGATAGCCCTCGACCATCAGCGGTTGTCCGATGACGGCCTTGCCGGGAAAGAGTTGCCGGTTTGCTTCGGCACCCAGAATGATTACGCGAGCGCCTTCGTCTTCGTCCTGCTGAGACATGAGCCGTCCCTGCTCGACGGCGAGAGAGCGGAATCGCTGGTACTCCGGCCACACACCGCGAACAGCGCGGCTCGCCGAATTCCACTGGCTCACTTCGGAGACGGTGCGGCGCAGCTCAGGGCTAACGGTTTTGACGAGAGAAGCCTGCTGCTGAATCGCGATCGCATCATCCACCGTCAGATGAATATCCCGGCCCGCCGCATATCCGCCCGCCTGCGCACCAGTCTTTCCGCCGAAGAAGATTGCGATATCGGTGCCGATGCTGCGGAGGTGTTCCTTCTGGTCGACGTTGAAGCCGATGCCCAAGCCAACCAGCAGAATGACCGACGTGATTCCCCACACTATGCCGAACATCGTCAGGAAGCTGCGAAGCTTCGTCTCCCATAGCGCCGACAGAGTTTGCTTGAGAATCTCGTGGAACGGCATAGTTGGAACGGACCCCGGGACAAGAATCGAGCTTTTGTTGAGAGTACGCAATAACACATACGGGGGTTCCCCTTTAGATCAGATTCAAGGGATGAGTTAAGATGATGTAGGTGGGATACATTGCCCGGATGGTGAAATCGGCAGACACAGCGGACTTAAAATCCGCAGACCCTTATCAGGTCGTGGGGGTTCAAGTCCCCCTCCGGGCACCATAACATCAACCGTTTACGGTGAATTGCGAGTTCTCGGAACCGTCAATTCGTCTCCCATTCGAACTGGCCCAATCGACACATAGGACTTGATCTGTACAGGCGTCAATGCATCCGTCCCTTCGCGCAAGTGAAATGTCTCGTCTGCCGTGATGTTTTGAAACTGTTGCACTGTCTTTGAAGTGGGCCAGGTCACTTCGATCTTGTCCACTCGAGTCGCGTGGCCGATGCCGATGTGCTGGCGCAGCGGGTTACCTCCGAAACTCGAGCCGTACCCTACGGTGCGATAGATGTGGCGCTGGTGACCGTTGTCGCTGATGGTGAGATCGATCCGTGCTCCGAAGGCTGCGCGGTTAGTCTTGACTCCCTCGAGTTCCAAAGTGATCCAGTGATTGCCGTGACCCGGGTTGTGATACAGCGCGCTTTGAAAAGTGTCGCCGGGCAACGCTCCGCCCATCTCTTCGAAGACATCTTCATTGCCAGTGTTTTCCAAGTCGCCAAAGGCGATGGCGTGGCCCTTTTGCAGATGACCGAAGCCGCCGGAGGTCGTTACGTCAAGAAAGTGCTTGCCTTCGGCATTGCGAAACATGCGGTTTGGCAATAGCGACTGATACGACGAGTCTCCTGTGCCGAGATAGATGTCTAGATAGCCGTCGTTATCAAGATCGCCGAAGTTGGCCCCCATCGTCAGAATCGCGCGGTCGAGATGGACCTTGTGCGTGACATCGGTGAATGTGCCGTCATGGTTGTTGTGGTAAAGCCGTGGTGTAGAGGCGTTGTATGGCTTTCCCATCTCGAAGGCGCCAACGTCTTGCGCCAATACGAGCGAATAGCCGGCGCAAAAAATATCCGGCCAGCCATCATTGTCGTAGTCGAAGAACCAGGTCGCAAATCCGTGGGCCTGAGTCGCTACTCCTGCGGAATCGGTCACATCGGTGAATTTCCAATATGCCCCTTTCGGATTGCCCGCAGCAGCTGGCCCATCGTTGCGAAAGAGGCGGTTACGGCCGTTGAGCTCGGAAACGTATAGGTCGGGGCGGCCGTCGTTATTGAAATCCCCCCAGGCCACGCCTTTGACAAAGCCAAGCTGTGCCAACCCCATAGGCGCAGCCATCTCGGTAAAGGTCCCATCGTGGTTGTTATGAAAAAGTTTGCTGGGGTTCGGCTCTTCCGGAGTGGATTCCTCCCCTACGAACAGATCGAGCCAGCCATCGTTGTCAAAGTCCGCCCAGGCTGCAGTTTGTGTGGGATGCAGCGACATGAGACCGGCCTCTTCTGTCACATCGTCGAAGGTCCCATTGCCGTTATTTCGCAGCAGGGACATCGGGTAGCGGCCGTACTTGCCCCACCACCCTCCGCGCAGTACAAGCACATCAGGATGGCCGTCGTTGTTGTAGTCGGTTTCGACCACGTTGAGGCCTCCAACTTCACCCTCCAGACCTGCCTGCGCGGTTACATCCTTAAATGTCCTGTCACCGTTGTTATGGAACAGATGCATCTGATCCGTGGGCCCGGATGAAGTGACCATGATGTCGAGCAGACCGTCGCCGTCAAAATCTTCCATGATCGCCCCGCCGGCGTGGCCTGTAACATCCAGGCCTGCCATCATCGCGATATCGGGGAAGTCGCCGATCTCGTATTCGGAATCGAAAAGGCTGCTGGGGATCAACCATGATTTAGGGACATCCTGCGGGTAGCGCCCGAGCTGCATATAAGCAACGTTGAGCAGCCAGCGTGACTGATCGTCGCTGGCGTCTTTCTCAAGCAGGGCCGAGAACTCCCGGACCGCCCCTTGTGCGCCGCGAGGGAGCTGATGCACGCCGGAGCCGCGTATCGGGAAGATGCAGGATCTCTGGCCATGCATGTGGGCGCAATTCTCCTGCTCGCCAACTCGCAGGTACGAAAGGCCCAGCCACTCCCCCAGTTCATGAATCGTCGCAGGTGGCAGATCGTACTTCCGATCCTTGCAGAGTTGACGCAACTCCTCGAGAGTATGAATCGCATCGTCGCTGTTGCCGGCTCGCAACATCTCTTTTGCCATCTCCATCCGCACCAGAACCTCGTTGGGCATGGTGAGATTTTTTTGAAGGAGTGATCTGTAATACGGCACGCGTTCCGCCGGTTTGTTCGGATCCGCCTTCCAGTCGTTCTCGCTGTAGATCTTTTGCAAGAGCGCCGCCATCTTCTTCGTGCCCTCGGATTGATATGGCGCTTCATGCTTCTCCACGCCCGCGGTTGGCGCTTGACCGAAGATCGGGGTCAGGGAGAGTCCGGATAAAGCCAGCAACAAGGCTGTCCGCGAAACCACCTTCGGAGGGAGGTTTCGCAGAAATCTGAGTGCTAGAAACGACTCTATGGTTTCAAGCGGGATTTGAAGTGTCTTGTGGAGTGCCACTCTGCGCTCTTTCCATGGACCAGGGGGTTGCGCCACGCTGCAAATGGTAGTTTCATTTCACTTGCAGTCAGGGAACAACGCTACCAGATCGTGCGTCTAAATGCCTATGTGAAAGGGAAGTGGCTTTTGACAACAAGCAAGCGTGACGAAGGTCACGATTGATCGTGCCAAACGCTCACCCCTCAGAATTAGCCGTCTTTCGAGCCAGCCCTGGAGACTCTATGCCGGACACATCAACGCTTACACCCGCCTCGCAACTCGCCGCTACAAACACAAACCATTTTCCCAATGAGAGCGCTGCCTATCGCGCAGCCCGCAATGCGCTTCTCGTCGAAGAGATTGAGTTGCGCCGCCACATCGAGCGCGTAGCTGCCCAACGACGTTCCCTCCCTCCGGGCGGCCAACTCCCTACAGACTACGAACTCGTCTCGGAAGCCGGGCCAACTCGCTTCTCCAGTTTGTTCGGCGACAAAGACACGTTGATGGTCTACAGCATGATGTACGGCTCGCAGCGCAAGGCGCCTTGTCCCATGTGCACATCGTTTCTAACGGCCTGGAACGGCGCGGCGCGAAATCTCCGTGAGCGAATCGCAATCGCTGTTACAGCGCGTTCCCCGATAGGGCGGCTGATCGAATACAAAAATCAGCGTGGCTTTGACATGCTGCCTTTTGTCTCCGACATCTCCGGCGAATACACGCGAGCGTATGTGACTCCCAAAGACGAGGACGTACCGGGGTTCAGCATCTTCCATCGAAGCAACGGAACAGTTCGCCACTTCTACAGCGGCGAGATGAGTGGCGCGATGGCCGACCCCAGACAGGACCCACGCGGCGCACCGGACCTCGACCCTCTCTGGTTGTTGCTTGATTTGACGCCTGCAGGCCGTGGCACCGACTGGTACCCGAAGCTCGAATACCCGCACCGATGAAGCACGCGTATCTTACGATTAGTGGTGCTCAGCAGGTTTGGCTGGTTCGTCCCGGATCTGGTCCGTGATCCAGTTAACCTCCCAGGTCTTGCCTCCATCATCCGAGTAGGATTGCTCGAAGTGTGCCGAATTAGGCATGATGTTTGACCAGATAAATCGAACATAAACTGCCCGGCCCTTCCACAGCTCCTGATCGTAAAACTCGCCGCGTCCATTCTTGAACTCGCCGACCATCGGTTGAATGGGCTGGCCCAGCGCCGGGTCTTTGCTGTTGGCCCAATAGATGCTCCACTGATGGGTCTGCGGATTGTAGACACGCAGAGTCAGCCCCTCAATGTGCCCCGTTGGGCTATCCGTTTCGAACTCTTCGAGATTGCCGCGACCATCCCAGACCTTTCGAGTTACAGATGTGCCGTCAAATTTGATCCAGGTCTTAGAGCCGACCAAACGATCCTGAAGACGCGCCAGATGGATCTTCCACGTACCTATCTCAAAATCAAAATCATGTTGACCGTCGCGTTGCGTGGAAGCAAGTTGCAGACTTACCTGCGACGCGTCTGAACTTTGATGTGGGACCTCCTGAACGGCCTGCGGATTCGCGGGCGGCTGCCCTTTACTCGTCGGCGGAACGATTCCATTCATTCGCAGATACTCCACCATCTGGCCGTAATGGTCGGATGCGTGGGAGCAACTAAAGCTCGCCAGCGCGAGCCGAGTATTCATAAATGGAATCGGCGGCTTGACGAGTGGAGTCACCGCATTCGCCGCCGTGAGCGTCGCAAACGCCTTGTGCCCTAGCGCGAACGAATCGCGCAGATATTTCAGAATTTCCTCTTTGGTCTTGATATCTTCCGGCCCGTTTGCGACACCGGTGAGATTCGCACCGGGTGGCGGGTCCTGACCGAGAATTGCGCTATAAAACACAAAATTCGTCGTAGCCACATGTTTCACTTGCAGCGCGAACGTCCTCACTTCTTTAAACTCACCGTCATTCGGCGCAAACGAATACTTGTCCTCCGGCATCGCCTCCGCCGCCGGTACAAACTGACTCTCCAGAATCTTCAGTTGTGACTCCATTACCAACGCGATCGTCGGCTCCGACTCAGGTTTTGCAATCGGCTTTGGTTGTTGTGCCCGAGCTGTGATGCTGCCCGCAAAGAATCCCAATATCAGAACAATTGCCGCCAATTTTTTCATTCGGTGTGCTCACACGCCCAAGGACTATTTCGCTGAGTCAAGACGGTCGATCGGTCGCTCTGGCTCAAGAATGACCCAGAGCGTGGTCTTTTCATAGAGCCACTTTTTGTGGAATTCGTAATACCACTTCTAAGAAGAGAACCAAGCCGCTGGTCGAAGCCGTCCGTCCTGCTTCTAACAGCCGACAAGCGGGCTGCCTCTTTTACTTCTTCATGAACTCACGTATCAGAGCGGCAATCTCATCCGCTTTGGTGTCAAGCGCGAAGTGCCCCGCATCGAGCACGTGGACCTTCGCGTCTGGTACATCCTTGCGATAACGCTCCGGCTCACCGGCATCAAACGATAGATCGTGCTTGCCCCAGAGCACCAGGAGCCGTGGCTGCGTCTTCTGCATCCACGCCTGCCACTTCGGATAAGCATCGACGTTGGTGCGGTAGTCATAAAAAAGATTGGTCTGAATCTCGCCTGCCCCGGCGCGTTGAGAACGCGTACTCATCGGTCCAGAGATCCGGGTCGTAGAGCTCAGTGTTGGGATCGTCTCCGACATGGCGCGTCTTCGTCGTTGCAAGCGACAACAGATTCGTTCGCAAGGCTGCTTCATGAGCAGTCCGATCCGCCCAAAACGCCCGTCGTGTTACCCAGTTCACCCCAAGGCCTTCGTTGTGAGCGACCGCATCCTGAACAATGAGAGCCTGCACCCGCTCCGGATGTGCCAACGCCATGCGAAAGCCAACCGGCCCACCGTAATCCTGCATGTAGAGCGTGTAACGCGACAGGCCGAGCGCCTGCGTGAAGCCGTCCATCACAGAAGCGATGTGGTCGAAGGTGTAATCGAACTGCTTCGGGTCGGGCCAATCACTATGCCCGAAGCCCGGATAGTCCGGTGCAATCAGATGGTAGCTGTCTGCAAGCCGCGTCAACAGCGACTGAAACATGCGCGATGACGACGGAAGACCGTGCAGCAGAAGAATCGTCGGAGCATCCTTCGGCCCCGCTTCTCGATAGAAGATGGAGAGTCCATCGACTTTCACACTACGATAAAAAATCTTCTGTTCCATTGGCCTGTCCTTTTTCTGGGCATTGATCCCCAAGGCGGTGGCTAGCATAATCAGGAAGACCGCCACGCCGCGGAGAATCGAATTTGCCATAACATTCTTCCTCCGTCAGGAGCGCCAGTTGGTCGTTAGATACGCAACGGGGTCTGGCCCACTCGCAGAAATCCGCAAATGAGCAAAATTTATCTGAAGGCGTTAGGTTGTTCGAAATAGTGACGCGACCGCGTCAACCTTACTAGGCGGTCGACGCAACGCATCCCCTCAAGTCGCCCCGACGTGTCTCCGAGGCGGCCAACGTATTTCGACTAATCGTTTAGAAGCACATAGTTCTGAGGCGTATCGAGAAGCTTTCTACGCTGAAACTCGATTGCACTTCTCGCAAGCGTCACCGTGCATCACCATTGTGTTGTAGGCGATTAGAAGGGAAGCGCGGCTGCTGCTGGTCCTGCCCTTGCCCAACGTGTTCACGCACTCACCAGCAGCCTGCAGAAACGCCTGCGCAAGCATCATCCCCTTATCGCACTCGGGGATATTCTCGAGGAAAGGCCACCGGGACAGAAGGCTGTCATTTGCTACCGGCATTGAATCTACCTCCGGTTCGTTGATGGGAAATATTCTCAGCTATTGGACTGGCCATGTCACGAATTCGGCGCTTTTTCTTTACCCATTTTCTGGCCGTCCTGGCGCGTGACGAAGCGACAGGGAGAGGGGACGAACCGCTCCTGATTGGTCAGGCCAAAGTTATCGATTTATCGATTACTTCGTCGAAATCTCCAACACCTGAATCGAGTAAGCGGGCACGGTATGGCTGAACGAAGACCCGGCCGCCTTAAGTTCCGACTTCACTGGCACAACTCGAATCGGCATCGAGATCGTGTTTGTTTCCGCCGGGTTGAGACCACTGAGCGTCACCAGTGAACCAGACGCGGCAATCTTCGCCGCTCCGCTCAAATCGATCTTTACAGCTTGTGGCGATGAATCTGCATTCACCAATTTCAGATAGACCATCCCCTTCGAAGCATCCTGCGTAACCGAATAGAAGAACCGCGAGCCTCCACCGTTCAGCGAAGACGCGGGGACCTCCGTCCCCAGATACTCGGCGAACATCGCCTGCGCGTAGTAGCTCGGCGAGCCGTAGCTGCTCATCGCGTCATATCCGATCAGATTCGCCTCCCACTGCATCCCGCCTGGATTCACATTCACGAACAGCGGCGCGTATGAGGCCATCACGATCAGATCGCTGTTTCGCTCCATCGAAGTCATCCACGCAGCATCGCCAAGCGCCGCTCCCAGGTTTGTCGTCGGGCTGCCTTCACGCGTGGCCCATTCGCCGACAAAGATCTTCGGGCCCTTGCGATCCACATCGTCGTAGTGCTTCACGAACCGGAAGAAATCGTCCGCGCGTTTGTAGTAGTGGTCATCCTGAACGTCAGGCTTCATGTTCTTCAGAGGCTCTGTCGCGATGAGTTCGAGTCGCGGATACTTCGCCTTGATCGCCTTGTAGAACTGAGCGTAGCGGCCTTCGTAGCTGCCGGAGCGATCAAACCAATCTTCGTTGCCGATCTCGACATACTGCAGCGGAAAAGGCGCAGGGTGCCCCAGCTTCGCCCGCACCGCGCCCCACTTCGTAGAAGCATCGCCGATAGTGAACTCGATCTCATCGAGCGCGTCGTCGACATACTGTGCCAGGCCGGGCCCCGGCGGAACATGCCCTCCCTTCAGGGAATACCCCGCATACACAGCAAGCACCGGTTCGATCTTCAGATCCTCAGTCCACTGCAGAAACTCAAGCAGCCCAAGGCCATCCGAAGACTGATAATTCCAGGGGCTGCGATGCGTCGGGCGATCGACCAGAGGACCGATTGTCGCCTTCCAGTCGAATCGCTCCTCGATAAAATCACCTTCGAGATAGTTGCCACCTGGAAGCCGCAAAAATTTCGGATGCATCCCCGCCAGCAACTCCATGATGTCAGTCCGGTTGCCATTCTCGCGATTCTTGTACGTCGGCGGAAACAGCGAAACCAGCGAGATCCACACCTTGCCCGGGTGACCCACCGTCAATCGCAAATGATTCTGGACCGATGGTTCTATCTTTCCTGTAGTCAGCGAGACGTCATATTTCTTCCACTCAGTCGTCAGCACCTCGCTTGATCCGGTCGCAAGAACGGAGCCTGTGTTGTCGTTCACGAGCGCCATGGTGACCGGGCCTACTCCGCTCGAGTCCGCCTTCGCGTAGACCGAAGCTTTATAGGTCGTGTTCGGCCGCATGGCCATTCCCCAGAAGCCTTCGTTTCTTGCGCCCGCGGGATTAGCCGCGTCCGCCTTCGCAATATCCAGCCGAAGACTTCTCGTGATTGCCTCACTAGGCCCAGTCGTGTAGTCAACCGTCATGGTCGCGTCGGCATTACCCATCTCGACCAGATCCCAGTGCGCCGTGCCGGACGATCCACGATCCTGAAACGTGCGGTTGCGCACCATCTCCGCATAGATGCCGCCGTCGTACGAGTAGTTGATCTCTTCCGTCATCAAGCCGTACAGCTTCGGACTAACGCTGTGAAGCGGCTTGTCGAGCTGAACGCTCAGTGTTGCGTCCGGCGTCTGCGCCGTGCAGGCGAGGGCCAAAATCGAAGAGACGAAGATTGCTAACCGGAAGCTCTTGAACATGTGTGCGCCTCAATTTCGGCACGTTTCCGCCTAGCCGAAGTAAACGCTTACCAGTATGCGTCAAGAGCCTGTCCCGTGACATTGAATTTCAGAAGATTTTTCCCTTAGTCGATCCGATCCAGCAGGAGTCGATTTCTTGCCGGTCAGAATCGCGGACCTCGAGCCTGCGCCATATCGTGGGTTAGGATTGGAGGCTAGGCATGCAACGCCGTATGCCTTCGCAACAGATCCGCTTACCGGCATGTCGACCTCTATCGTGAATTCAACTCCAAAGAACCCGATCCCGAGACGCCGCTGGCGAATCGCCTGGCTCCTGGGCCTCGGCGTCCTGGTCAACTACTTCGACCGGGTCAACCTCTCGGTCTCCCACGCCGCTCTGTACACACCTTCGGCATCTCGACCGTCACCTTCGGCTATCTCTCCGGCGCCTACAACTGGACCTATGCCCTGTGCCAGCTGCCAATCGGCGTGCTGCTGGATAAATTCGGCATCCGCCGCGTGGGCCGCGTCAGCACCTTCCTCTGGAGCATCGCTTCCTTCGGCGCTGCCATCACGCCGACGATCGGAGGCTTCTTTGCCGCTCGACTGTCTGCTCGGCGTAGGCGAAGCGCCCACGTTTCCCGCGAACGCAAAAGCCATCGGCCATTGGTTTCCCTCACGCGAACGCAGCTTCGCCACATCGATCTTCGACGGCGCCGCCAAATTCGCTTCCGCCATCGGCGTTCCCCTCATCGGTGTGCTTCTGCTCAAGGTCGGCTGGCGCTGGAGCTTCGCGGCCACCGGCCTGATCAGCTTCTTCTACTTTCTTGCTCTTCTGGCAGATCTATCGCGACCCGCAGGACGATCCGAAGCTGACCATCGCGGAGCGCGACTACATCGCAACAGACGACCGGATCTTCGCCGCAAATGAGACCGGCGCAAGCTTCGCTCGGCTATCTCATGCGGCAACGCAAAGTCATCGGCATGGTCCTCGGCTTCGGCTCCTATAACTATGTCTTTTACCTGCTGCTCACCTGGCTGCCGAGCTATCTTTCGTCCGCGCTGCACATCGATCTGCTGCACTCGTTTCTTTACACCGGCGTCCCTGGCTCGTCGCGACCGTAGCAGATCTTGTCGTCGGCGGCTGGCTGGTGGATGCCTCATTGAGCGCGGATGGGATGCAAGCTGCGTGCGAAAGACGCGTTCTCGTTGCTGGAACCGCCTGCGGCCTCGGGATTCTGGGAGCGGCGAACACGCACAGCGCGACCACAGCGCTGATCTGGATCAGCATCTCGATCGGCGGCCTTTCGGCTGCGTCTCCGGTGGGCTGGTCCGTCCCGTCGCTGATCGCGCCCGCAGCAGCGTCGGGAAGGTCGGTGGCATCATGAACTTCTCCAACCAGCTCTCGGGCATCTGCGCACCCATCATCACCGGCTATCTGGTCGCGGCCCGGCAATCGTTCGCATGGGCATTCGGCGTATCGGCCGTCTACCTGTTGATTGGCATCGCCGGCTACATCTTCCTGCTGGGCAGAATCGAACCCATGCCCACTGAACCACAACCAGCGAGCTGAGCACTTAGTCGCCGATGGCGGCTTGACCGTAGCCCGCATCGCTCCCGTCGAGATCCCGCCATCGACAAGAAGCGTCTGCCCTGTAATGTAGCGGCTCGCCTCCGACGCGAGAAACACAACCGCGCCGTCGAGATCGTGCGGCTGCCCCGGCGCGCTTCACAGGAATTCGATCGACCAGATACTCCACCCACTCTTTGTCCTCGTAGAGCATCTTGTTCTGTTCGGTCCGAAACCACCCCGGAGCAAGACAGTTGACCGTAATTCCATGCTTGCCCCAGTCGTCGGCCAGGCTCATCGTCAGCTGTCGCACCCCGCCGCGGCTCGCCCCATACGGCGCCAGTCCCGCATACCCAAAGACACTCGTCACCGAGCCGATATTGATGATGCGCCCATAGCCATGCTGCACCATCCGGCGCGCCATCTGCTGCGCCACAAAGAAACTCCCGCGCAGATTCGTATCAAGCACCAGGTTCCAGTCGTCCCACGTCACATCGAGCGCCGGTTTCCGCGCATTGCATCCGGCATTGTTGACCAGAATATGAACCTGGCCCCAGGCCTGTCTCCGCCGCGGCGGCCATTCGCTCGATGCTCCCCTGATCCCGCACATCCAGCTCAAGCGGCAGCGCTCTGCGGCCCAGCGCCTCAATCTCCGCCACAAACGGCGAGCAGGTCCTGCTGCTTGCGGCTGGTCAGAATCAGGTCCGCTCCAGCCCTCGCCAGCGCCCGCGCAAAATACTGCCCCAGCCCGCGGCTTGCGCCAGTCACCAGCGCAACCTGGCCGGTCAGATCAAACAAGTTTTCGCTCATAGCCTCTGGCCCGAGCTGATCCGCGGGTCGAGCACGATCTTCATCAGATTCGGCTCGCCGGAGTGCAGACGATCAAACCACGCCGGACCGTCACTCAGCGGCGCAACCGCAGTAATCAACGGTCCCACGCGAATCTTTCCTGCCGCCATCAACTCCATCGCCTCCGGATATTCCCCGCACGAAGCGCACGATCCCTGCAACCGAATCTGCCGCGAAACAACTTTTTGCAGCGGCAGATTCACCTGCGGCGTGATATTGCCGATCAGCGTCACGGTGCCTCCCTTGCGCACGCAATCGATCGCAGCCGCAATCGTCTCATCTCGCCCGACAGCCTCCAGCACGACATCCACGCCGCGTCCTCCCGTCAGCCGAAGAATCTCCTGCGTCAGCTCCGCTCCCGACGCCATGATGGTCTCATCCGCGCCCAACTCCGCCGCCGACTTCAACCGCGTCGCATCAATATCCGCGACGAAGACGCGCGAGCATCCGCCAGCGCGAGCAGCCTGCAGCAGTCAGCAGCCCGATCATCCCTGCCCCGATAACCAGCGCCGTTTCTCCGCCCTCGAGCTCCGAGACGGCCACAGCATGCAGCGCCACCGAAACAGCCTCCAGCATCGCCGCCTCCGCGAAGGCAAGATTGTCCGGCAGCTTGTAGACGATCCGCGCAGGCACAGCAACATACTCCGCAAACGCCCCCGCGCGGCTGTAATCGCCGCACGAGACCCCAACAACCTGGCGATTGTCGCAGAGATTCATCTCTCCTCTGCTGGCAAAATTCGCAAACCCCGCAGTAGACCGTAGAATCAAACGTCACACGATCGCCCACAGCGAAATCCACTCACCTGCGAACCCACCGCCGCAACAATTCCCGCAGCCTCATGTCCCATCACCAGCGGAGGAATGCGCCGCCCCGAGGTGCCATCGTAACCATGCACATCGCTTCCGCAGATTCCGCACGCGGCCACCTGCACCAGCACATCCAGCGGCTGCGGCACCGGAACCGGCAAAGTCGTTACTTCAAGATGCTTGTATTCGGAGAGAAGAAGGGCATTCATCGTGAATCAATTGACCTCACAATTAAGGTATACCGTACCTGCTTCTTTGGCTCGCAGCCATGGAAATCGGCCACATTGAAAGCTCAATAATCCACCTACGCTATGATGGGTCGCAGTCGATCAAGAGCACGATCCCAGATACGCCCGTCACCAACACGACCTCCACTGACCTCGAATGATGATGCCGCTTCCTGAAAACCTCAGCCTGCTTCTAGCAGTCGTTCCAGGAACGGCGGCTCCAACCCCGTGGATGCAGGGCTACGACCCCGCGCATCACTGGTGGCTGTCCACTTTCTGGGCGGCCCTGCCACTCGTCGTTCTGTTAGCTGCGATGATCGGCCTGCGATTGAAAGGCCACATCTCATCACTTATTGCTCTGGCCCTCGCGCTCGTAATCGTCGTGGCTATCTTTCATATGCCGGTGCATCTCGCCGTTCTCTCAACGATTCTCGGCGCGGGATATGGCCTCTTTCCCATCTTCTGGATCGTCTTTCCCGTCATCTTCATGTATCAACTCACCGTGCGAGCCGGAAGATTCGGCTTACTGCAAGAGTGCCTCGTCGGAGTGACCGAAGACAGCCGCCTCCAACTTCTGCTTATCGCCTTCATCTTCGGAGCCTTCTTCGAAGGCGCTGCCGGCTTTGGCACACCCGTTGCGGTCTGTGGAACGATCCTGCTGGGCCTCGGCTTCCCTCCGCTTCAGGCCGCAGGCCTCGCACTCCTTGCAAACACGGCTCCCGTCGCCTTCGGAGCGATGGGCACTCCAGTGATTGCGCTTGCCGCCGTCTCTGGCCTCGACACGCTGGTCCTGACTCGCGTCGTCGCAACTCTGCTCACGCCCTTCTGCGTCCTCGTGCCATTCTGGCTCATCTGGGCCTACGCCGGTTTCAAGGCCATGCGCGAGGTCTGGCCAGCGATTCTCGTCTCAGGCGTGACCTTCGGCCTCACGCAACTTTTCGTAGCCAGACTTCACGGACCATGGCTAGTCGACATCAGCGCCGGAGTGATCAGCCTCGCTGCATTCGTTCTCTTCCTCCGCGTCTGGAAGCCGAAGCGAATTCTCAACGCGCAGCGCGAAGACATCACCCATCTGCCGCGCTCGCTCAAGCGAAACCACGCATCCGTTGTCGTCCGTGCCGCTGTCCCATGGATCATCCTCACTCTGCTCGTCACTCTCTGGGGCACACCAACCTTCGCTGCATGGATCGATCGTCTCACCACCCTCCGACTGCACGTTCCCGGCCTCGACAAGGTCGTCTATCGAGTCCCGCCTGTTGTTCTCAGCCCCGCAGCAGAGGCTGCGGTTTTTACCTTCAACTGGCTATCCGCGACAGGCAGCGGCATCTTTATCGCCGCTCTGATCGCGGCAAAGGTCATGGGTCTGCGCCTTCGTGACGTCCTACAGGTCTTCTGGCACACAGTTGTCTCAACGCGGTTCACAATGATTACCATCGCCGCCTTGATGGGACTCGCCTTTGTCACACGCTACTGCGGAATGGACGGGACTCTCGGGCTCGCCTTCGCGCGAACCGGAATCTTCTATCCATTCTTTGGCACACTGGTAGGCTGGCTCGGCACCGCGTCTACTGGCTCGGATACTTCTTCCAACGTTCTCTTTGGAAGCTTGCAGAAATTCACCGCGCAACAACTCGGCATATCCCCAAACCTCATGGTGTCCGCTAACTCTTGCGGCGGAGTGATGGGCAAGATGGTCGCCCCGCAGAGCGTCGTCGTCGCCAGCACCGCTACGGGAATCTACGGCAGCGAAGGGTCGATCCTCCGCTTCGTCTTCATCCATAGCTTTCTCCTTGCCTGCCTGATGGGAGTGCTCGTCTCTCTCCTCGTGTATTTCCCGTCGCTCACGAGGCTGCTTCTCAACTAGCCTCTTCCCGAGATCGAGTCGCCGCCGCACAACAGGATGCGCAGATCCCTCACGTTATTGCCTGTTGACCCAGTGACGATTGCATCTCCCAACCCGCTGAAGACGCTATAGCTGTCGAACCCCTCCAGTGCGGCGCTAACATCCAAGCCCATCGCCGAAGCCCGCGCAACCGTTGTCTCGTCACACACCGCACCAGCCGCAGGGCTATTGCCGTCCGCGCCATCCGAGCCGCCACTAAGCACAGTCGCCTCAATCTTCCTCGCCGCTATCAGCCGCGCACACTCCAGCACAAACTGCTGATTCCGCCCGCCAACTCCGTGCGCCGAAGGAATCTGCACCGAGACCTCGCCCGCGGAGAGAAGACAAATCGTCGGGTTGTGCTGACGCAACTCTTGCAATCGATCTAACAGGTAAACCGCCGCATCGCGATAGTCCCAGTCGTCGCAAGCGTTGTCTACGACAACATGAAATCCGCGCCCGGCCGCGTTCTCTCCGGCGATTCTGGACAGATCGGCACTGGACAGCAGAGAAAGCCACGCACTCTTCCTGAACACGGGATCTTCCGATTTCGGAGTCTCCTCCAAACCGGGATCCACGAAGTAAGCAGACACAGCCTCGGAAAGATTCAGAGCACCCGAATTAGCAGTGATAATTTTGCGGCAGTCTTCCGCAGTCGAAGGGTCCGGAAGCGACGGTCCCGATCCAACCACCTGAAGAGCGGTCTCCGGGACATCGGAGATAAGCAGTGTGCACTGCGTTGCACCGCGTGCCGCAACAGCGAGCCTGCCACCCTTCACCTGCGAAAAGTGTTTTCGCAAAGTGTTCATCTGCGTGATTGGCAGACCTGAATGCACCAGAGCACGATAGAAGTGCGCGGTGTCTTCGAGGCCAAGACTCGCATCGACTGCCTTCTCGACCATCGCAGATGCTCCGCCGCTAATCAGAAAAAACACAAGACTGCGCGAGTCACACGACGCAAGCAGTTTCAGAACAGCCTCCGCGGCATCCTTCGAAACCTGATCAGGGATCGGATGACTACCCAAAAAAAATCGAACTCTGGAATCCTCTCTCTGCGGCATCGTGGCGCCGACCACGATTGCACGAATCGTCTGGCCTTCTTTCCGCGACGCCTCAAGAATTGGCAGCAGGGAATCCCACATGGGCGAGGCCGCTTTGCCAATCGAAATCACGACAACTCGATGAAACTCTCGCAGGTCGTACTTCAACTCTCCCACATGAAGCGTCTGACCTTCAGCACGCACACGGGCTCCCATCACCTCTTCAATGCTCAGCCGGTGAAGCGTGTCCAGAAAAATCTCTTCTGCCGTCTTTAAGGAGCGTCACCTATCCCGCCTGCGAAGAGCTTCTTCTCGTCGGATCGAAGTGCTTCCTCGGCGCACCATCTATCGCACGGCCTCGGAACAGATGGCCGCGATCCCCGCAATATTCTGCAAGAGATTCTCTGGGACAGCGTGTCGCTCCATCAAATACTTCGGATCGTTGTACGAGAGCCAAACATTGTCGGAATCATCTTGCCAAACGAGTGCCTTGAGCGGGAGGTCGATGGCAACGGTCGGCGCAGCCATCATCAACGGAGTGCCGGCCTTTGCGTTCCCAAAGATGAGTAGCTTCGTTGGTTGCATCATCAAGCCGGCCCTTTCCGCATCGCCGCTGTGGTCGATCCGTGCGAGGATTGGCAATCCCTTCGCCTGAACGATGGCCTCCAAACGTGCCAGGGTATCTGGCACCGAACGTGGACTGCTCAAGTGAACCATTCCGTTGTCCGGTAACTTCGACATCGCGTCCTCCCTTTCCTGTTCGGCTTCGAGTATCAGGCCCCGTCTATTCCTCTCGCAACCAGTCATGAGAGTGTCTTTCTACTGCGATGCGAACGAGTTGGCTTCTTGTCCGCACACCTGTGCGAGCGAAGAGTTGTTGAAGCGCGGCCTTGACCGAACCTTCCGATATGCTCAGCCGTTGGCCAATCTCTTTATTGCTCAGGCCTTCAAAGACACCGCGCAACACGCTTCGCTCCCTCGCACTCAGTGATTCCTGCCTTGTCTCTGCGCCGCGGCGGCCGTTGTCTGCAAGCAGTGTCTTCACCAGGCCGGGGTCAAGCCACGTCTCCCCATTCATTACGCGGCGAATTGCCTGCAGCAATTCTACTAACGGACTACTTTAAGAAAGATGCCGGAGACTCCCTTGTCCAGTGCGCGCAGCATCACCGCATCAGCCATGCCTCCCGTCACCATCAGTATGGGTCCCGCGAAGCCGCGCTGCCTACTTTCATCCAGGAATTGTGTTCCGGGCTTCTCTCCAAGATCGTAGTCGAGCAAGACCAGATCTATCTTTTCTCCGGCGACTATCTTGAGCGCCTCATCAACCGAAGCGCAGGCTCCAACAACTTTGCATTCGGTGTCGGCCTCGAGCATTCTGCCGAGGCTCTCCCGAAAAAGTGTGTGGTCGTCGACGATAAGTACGCGTGTCTGTTTAGACATCGCCGGTGTTCTCCTTCTGATCCCAAATCAACAGTTCGACGACAAAACACGCTCCGGTGGCGGTGGGCTCATAGCGAAGATCGCCCTGAAACGAGCGCATAAAAGCGCGAGACAGATAGAGCCCCAAGCCAGTCGCTTCCGCTCTCCGCTGGAACGGCTTGAACAGGTCACCCGGAGTCTGTACCCCTGAGCCACTGTCGATCACTCGAATCAGTACCTGGCGCGCCGTAGTCTTGGCTACGAGGTGCAATTCCTTGCGCGGTTGCGCACTCACCGCGCGCTCACTGTTCTTGATGAGATTCAGAAAAACCTGCATCAGACTGGGCCGATCGGCCAGAACCTCCGGCAGATTCGATTCGGCGGAGATCTCGAACGTGATCCCCATCTCTTCGAGAGGAGACTTCACGATAATTCGTAACTCTTCCAGGAGGGAAGAGAGATCGACGCTGGTCGCTCGACTCGAACTACCCTGCAGATCCATCGCGGCGATCTTTTCAAGGGAATTGATGAGCGTTCCGAGAGCCACAAAGTCTTTGTTGTTCTCCAAACACGGATCGCGCCTGAGGTTTTGATGGACAACGGTAATTGCAGCGCAGACGTTTCTAATCTCGTGTGAGACCGCAGCCACAAGAATTCGCGAACCAGTCAACAGTTGATGCAGGCTGGACTCCTCGTGCGTCCTGAGATCGTCCGAGACGTCAACGACCATCGCCGCCATGCGCGCGCCGACGCTGGTCTGGTACGTTGAAAACCAGATATCGGCCAGAAAGCTCTCGCCGTTGCGCCGCACACCGTGACATTGCATCACCGTGCGAAACAGCGTTGCCCGAATGATGCGCCACAGGAAGATTGAGCAGGGAAGGGAGGTAGCGGTGCATGGACGATCCCGCAGTTCTCCTGCGGGCACCGCGAAAAGTTTAGTGGGCAGCCTCATTCGCCAGGAGAAAGTACCGTGGGCGTCCGTAGTAAAGATTGCAGCGGGGCTGCTCTCGATCAGCACTTTGAGCTGCTCCTCTGCATCCTGCCGAGCCGCAATCTCACTCCTCCACCTGCCGCATGTGCTCACTTGCGCCGTCGGCTCCGCACGACTCCGTAGACGAAGAGGCCCAGTCCGCAGAATGCGGAAAAAGTGAGGATGTCACGTGGGATGCCCACAGCGGCGGTCCACTTCAGGACTGTTAAAGGCCTCGGAAAGACCGGTACAAAGAGCGGCTGCAACACAGATCTGCCATCGATTCAGAACTCGCCCGACCAGCAGCATGGGAAGCAGGTAAAGAAATCCAAGCGGAATCTCAGCATCGATGCGCCAATCCGCAATCGCTATCAGGGCCACCAGCAGGGCGGCGCGCCATAAAATCGCCCGGGAGTTCTCGGTGGATGCAAGGGGTAATGAGTTCATGATCTATTAAAAGTTGCAGGTCCTGCGACTATAGAACTCGAGTTAGACCAGATTTCACGCTCATGGTTCTGTAGAAAACAAGCGAGGCATTACTGCAATAGCTGCTAAATCTTTACAATTACTTTATGAGCGCTTCTGTATTGTCATCACTATCCTACGTGGCTATCGAAAGAACAACGTGGCTAGCCAAAAGATAGGGGCGTCACGACAAGGAAAACGCTAAACTTAGACATTGGCATACGTTGCGCTGCCCGCATCTCGCGCGCAGCCTGCACTTGGGTCTAAGCGAAGCGTCCACGCTTGCAAGCAGAAAGAAAAATCAAACGCGCCGGGCAATCAAAGACGGAAGGCATCATTGGCTGAATCCTATGAGGGATAACGAGTTTATACGATGAGTTCAACCAGCTTCAGGCGCAACGCCGCAACTCTGTTTTGTTTTGGCATCTATCTTTTAGCAGGATGCAACGGCAAGCCCTCCGACCCAAGAGCGAAGCGCCCCCGCGGCGACCGTGCAGGCCGACGCCGACGCGAATATGGTCCACGTCGATGAACCCGGAGCAGTTCAAGCTGGTTGCTGCCACCTCGAGCTATGCAGCGCGCCCTCGCTCCAGGTCACCGGCACGGTCAACCCCGACGTCTCGCGCACGATCCCCGTCATCTCCATCGCCTCTGGCCGCGTCGTCGCCATCCACGCCCGCATGGGCGACTACGTCAAAAAGGGCCAGCTCCTGATGGAGGTCCAGAGCACCGACGTCTCCACCGCCTTCAGCACCTACTCAAGGCCGTCAACGACGAGCGCCTCGCCCAGGTCCAGCTCGATCGCGCCAAGCTCCTCTACGACAAGGGCGCCATCCCCAAGAGCCAGCTCGAGATCGCGCAGAACGCCGAAGACGACGCCAAGGCCGCCCTCACCGCCGCCGAAGCAGCAACTCCACGTCCTCGGCGTCGACAAGGACCACCCCAGCCGAGACCGTCAAGGTCTACTCCCCCGCCTCCGGCTACATCATCGCGCAGAACGTCACCGACGCCGCCGCCGCCGGCGTCACCTACGCCGGCTCCTCCAACGCCTTCACCATCGCCGACCTCTCGCACGTCTGGGTCATCTGCGACGTCTACGAGAACGATCTCGCCAACGTCCATCTCGGCCAGAAGGCCGACATCCGCCTCAACGCCTATCCCCGGCAAGACCTTCTACCGGCACCATCAGCGACATCGGCGCCGTGCTCGATCCCCAGCATGCGCACCGCCAAGGTCCGCATCCAGGTCGAAAATCCCGGCATGCTGATGCGCGTCGGCATGTTCGCCACCGCGACCTTCTACGGCAAGACCACGCAGACCCACACCGCCGTTCCCGCCACCGCCGTCCTGCACCTGCACGATCGCGACTGGGTCTACGTGCCCCGCCGGCGACGGCAACTTCCGCCGCGTCGCGGTCGAAGGCGGCGACATGCTCCCCGGCAACATGCAGGAGATCCTGCTCCGGCATCGACGTCGGCCAGCAGGTCGTCGCCAACGCGCTCGACGCTGCAGAATACGGCGGATCAGTAGATGATTCGCGGCCTCGTCGATTTTGCACTGAACAATCGCTGGCTCGTGCTCGGCGCGGCCGTCCTGCTCTTCGCCTGGGGCGCGATCTCCTTCCACAACCTGCCCGTCGAAGCCTATCCCGACGTCGCCAACAACTACGTCCAGGTCATCACCCAGTGGCCCGGCCGCGCCGCCGAAGAGGTCGAGCAGCAGGTCACCATCCCCATCGAAATCCAGATGGCCGGCATCCCGCACATGACCCATCTGCGCTCCACCTCGCTCGCCGGCCTCTCCAGCGTCATCTGATCTTCGACGACGACATCCGTCAGACAACTGGAACCGCGAGAAGGTCCTCGAGCGCCTCGGCCAGGTCACCCTCCCCACCGGCCTGCAGCCGCAGATCGGCACCGACTGGAGTCCCGTCGGCCAGATCTACTGGTACACCCTGCGCTCGCACCAACCCCGCCTACGACAGCATGGAGCTCAAGTCGCTCGAGGACTGGACAGCTCGAAAAGCAGTTCAAGTCCGTCCCCGGCGTCGTCGACGTCTCCAGCTTCGGCGGCATCACCCGCGAGTACCAGGTCCGCGTCGACCCCGACAAGCTCATCGCCTACGGCCTCTCCATCGGCCAGGTCGAGCAGCAGATCGCCAACAACAACGTCAACGCCGGCGGCAACTTCATCGAGCAGGGCGAGCAGCAGATCAACGTCCGCGAAGTCGGCCTCTACACGCAACGTCCACGACATCGAGGAGACCGTCCTCAAGACCGCAGAACGGCACCGCCCTCCGCGTCAAAGACATCGCCACCGTCGTCCAGGGCCCCAAGATCCGCCTCGGCCAGATCGGCAAGACCTGCCGCTCCGGCGCAACCCCGTCACTGAATCCGACCCCACCGCGCGCCCCGACCCCTGCATCCAGCCCGTCGACAAAGCACGGCAAGCCCATCGCCATCCAGACAGAAGACGGCAAGCTCATCGACAACGACGACGTCGTCGAAGGCATCGTCCTGCTGCAGAAGGGCGACGAACTCCGACGCCGCGCTCGAAGGCATCCACGACAAGGTCGACCGAACTCAACGACCACGTCCTTCCGCCCGGCGTCAAGATCGTTCCCTTCCTCGATCGCAGCGATCTGCTCCACTACACCACGCACACCGTGCTGCACAACCTCACCGAAGGCATCATCCTGGTCGTCATCATCCTGTTTCTCTTCCTCGGCAACGTGCGCGGCGCCCTCATCGTCGCGCTCACCATTCCGTTCTCGCTGCTCTTCGCCTCCATCTGCCTCGACCTGCGCCACATCCCCGCCAACCTGCTCTCGCTCGGCGCGCTCGACTTCGGCATGGTCGTCGACGGCGCCGTCGTCATGGTCGAGAACATCGTTCGCCATCTCAGCCACGCAGCCGCAAGGACGACATGACCGCCACTGCAGCAGATCCGCGAGGCCGCCCACGAAGTCCAGCGCCCCGTCTTCTACGCCATCGCGCATCATCATCACCGCGTACCTGCCCATCTTCACGCTGCAGGCCGTCGAAGGCCGCCTCTTCAAGCCCATGGCGTGGACGGTCAGCCTTCGCCCTGCTCGGCGCGCTCGTCTTCTCCATGCTGCATCGCGCCGGTCCTCGCCAGCTTCCTCTTCCCGAAGGGCGCCACGCGAGTGGGAAAACCCGGTGATGGCGTGGCTCACCAACCGCTATCGCGCACGCCGCCAAGTGGGCCATCGAGCATCGCTTCGTTCACTCTCGGTCGCCGGCGCCGTGCTCGCCCTTGCCGTCGCCGTCTTCCTCGGCTTCAGCGGCATCATCGGCTCCGAGTTCCTGCCCCATCTCGACGAAGGCGCCATCTGGGTCCGCGGCACGCTCGCGCCCTCCACCGGCCCCACCGAGAGCCTGCGCGTCATGAACCAGGCGCGCATCATCCTCGCCAGCTTTCCCCGAAGTCACCAAGGTCGTCAGCCAGACCGGCCGCCCCGACGACGGCACCGACACCACCGGCTTCTTCAACACCGAATACTTCGTCGACCTCAAGCCCAAGGAAGAGTGGCGCCCCGTCTTCCACCAGAACAAGGACGAACTCATCGCCGCCATGGACCGCGAACTGGAAAAGATCCCCGGCGTCATCTGGAACTTCTCCCAGCCCATCTCCGACAACGTCGAAGAGGCCGTCAGCGGCGTCAAAGGCGAACTCGCCGTCAAGATCTACGGCGACGACCTCAAGACCCTCGAAGAGAAGGGCGACCAGATCGTCTCCGTCATGAGCACAGATCACGGGCGTCGCACGACCTCGGCCTCTTCCGCGTCATCGGCCAGCCCAACCTCAACTACACCGTCAACCGCGACGCCGCCGCCCGCTACGGCATCAACGTCGCCGACGTGCAGGACGCCATCCAGACCGCCGTCGGCGGCAACGCGGTCACCCAGGTGCTCGCAGGGCGAAGCGCGCTACGACGTCGTCGTCCGCTACCTGCCGCAGTATCGCGACACCCAGGAGGCCATCGACAACATCCGCCTGCTCTCGCCCTCCGGCGAGCGCGTCTCCCTCGCCCAGCTCACCACACGTCAAGACCGAGGACGGCGCCGAAGAGATCTATCGCGAAGGCGGCCAGCGCTACGTCGCCATCAAGTACAGCGTGCGCGACCGCGACCTCGGCATCACCGTCGAAGAGGCCATCCGCAAGGTCAACGAGCAGGTCAAGCTGCCGCCCGGCTACAAGATCGACTGGGCCGGCGAGTACGAGAGCCAGAAGCGCTCCTCGCGCCGCCTGATGCTCGTCCTGCCCATCACCATCATCCTCATCTTCGTCATCCTCTACACCATGTTCCACTCCGGCAAGTGGGCGCTGCTCATCCTCGTCAACGTCTCCATGGCGCCCGGTCGGCGGCCTGCTCGCGCTGCTGCTCACCGGCACACCAACTTCAGCGTCTCCTCCGGCGTCGGCTTCCTCGCGCTCTTCGGCGTCTCGGTGCAGACCGGCGTCATCATGCTCGAATACATCAACCAGATGCGCGTCCGCGGCCACTCCATCGAAGAGGCCGCCATCGAAGGCGCCGTCCTCCGCCTGCGCCCCATCATGATGACCATGCTGGTCGCGACCCTCGGCCTGCTGCCCGCCGCCACCTCGCACGGCATCGGCTCCGACTCGCAGCGTCCCTTCGCCATCGTCATCGTCGGCGGCCTGATCGGCGCGCTGGTCATCAGCGTCTTCCTGCTGCCCACCCTGTACGTCTGGATCGCCCGGCCCGACGATGTCCTGCCCACACCCGAGACGGAGTTCGAGAACTAATGCTGAACCGATGCACGCAGGCGAATCATGTGAACGATACTCACGCCACAGCCCAGGCGACTCGCGTTCGTATGCACCTGCAATCGAAAACACCGGAGCCTCCTCGCTGCAGCCTGCATCCTGATCCTGCCCTGCGCGATCGCGCGCTCACAACTCCGCAGCCGTCCCGTCCGCGCCCGGCGCCACTCACCATGCAGCAGGCCGTCGATCTCGCTCGCGACCAAGAATCCCAACCCTCCTCGCCGCCCAGCAGAACCTGCTCTCCGTCAAGGCCCAGGAGATCCAGGCCGGCGTTCGCCAGAATCCCTACCTCGCGTCACCGGCTCCGAACGTCACCGTAGGCCGCAGTACATCAACAACCCCTACCATTACGCTCGGCGTCGGCCGCCTCTTCGAGCGCGGCGAGAAGCGCGAGTGGCGCCTCGACAGCGCCCGCTCCACCACCGCCCAGACCGACGCCCAGCTACCAGCTCACCGATCCAGCAGACCATCCTCGCCGTCCGTCAGGCCTTCACCAACTTCATCATCGCCAAGGCCGCAAAGAAACTCGCCGACGACAACCTCGCCGACTTCAAGCACGAAGTCGACATCGGCCAGCGACCGCTACAAGGCCGGCGACCTCGCCAAGCTCGACTTCGAGCGCCTCGACCTCCAGCTCGCCCAGTTCGAGTCCGACGAGTCCAACGCCATCACCACCGCCCAGCAGGCCAGCGATCCAGCTCCAGACCCTGATCGGCTTCGACAAGCCGCGACCCGACTTCGACATCATCGGCGACATCGTCCCCCCGCCCGTCACCGACACCATGGACGACCTCGAGCAGAAGGCGCTCGCCGCGCGCCCCGACTACAAGGCCGCCCAGGCTCGGCGTCGCCGTCGCCGACGCCAACGTCAAGCTCGCCTACGCCAACGGCACCGCCGATCCCACCCTCGAAGCCGACTACGACCGCACCGGCACCGACAACTCCGTCGGCTTCTCCTTCAACATCCCCCTGCGCATCTTCGACCGCAACCAGGGCAACAAGGAGACCAGCAAGTACACCGCGCAGGCCAGCCGCTTCACCGTAACTCGCCACCCGCAACCAGGTCGTCTCCGACGTCGACCAGGCCTGGTCCGGCTACGCCAACGCAAAGGTCCTCTCCGACCGCTACAACGGCCACTACCTCGACGAAGCGAAGGACGTCCTCGACATCGCCCAGTTCAGCTACGACCACGGCGGCCTCGCCCTGATCGACTATCTCGACGCCCTGCGCGACTCCCGCTCCGTCACCACCGACGCCCTCAACGCCTACCAGCAGACCTGGATGGCCATCCACCAGCTCAGCTTCGCCACCGCCACCGACCTTATCCCGTAGACCCATTCCCGTAATGGGAAGTAGCCAGAAAATTTAGTTCTGAATTTGGCGTGTTTTTCGACCTCCGAAAACCCACCATCAACTCACCACGTTTCACCAGCGTTCCACCACAAATTCACCACAAAAACACCACACAAAAACCACCCACTTTCGCCGAACCCCCCTTTAAAAACGCCCTATTCTCAGCAACATTCTGGCCTGGACCAGAACTTCTGGAATATTCACTACAATCTCAGTTGAAGTGCGCAAGAGAAACGAAACCATGCGAATAACAGAAATATGCCGATGGGCTGTATTTACGGCCCTGCTTCAGCTCGGGGCAAATCTAGCCGCCGCTCAACAGATTGCAAGAACTCCCGACGGCATCACCGCTACAGCTGGTGGCGTGACCCTCAAAATAAACGCTCTTCGTGACGACATCCTCCGCGTACGCATGTGGCGAGCGGACGCCGTACCGGAAGATGCCTCATGGGCCGTCTTGCCTGCCTCACGGACGAGTAGCGTAGCAGTGACTGCAGAGCCACAGGGATTTTCGACGCATGCTCTTCGCGTTCGCGTCGATGAACATCTACAACTCACGGTGACCGACCTGCAGGGTAACGTGCTCCAGAAAGATGCCGCCCCGGTTCTCTGGGAAGGCAATCGCTTCACGTGGCAAAACAGCTCACCTATGCCGACCACTTCTTCGGACTTGGTGACAAACCCGGCCCGCTCGACCGGGCCGGCGAGGCTTTCACAATGTGGAACACAGATTCTTTCGGATGGCAGGAGTCCACTGACCCCATCTACAAGAGCATTCCGTTTTTCCTGACCGTGAATCATGGCCGCAGTCTCGGCGTCTTTCTAGATAACACCTGGCGTACCAATTTCGATTTCGGACGTGCTGATCCTAAGCGTTATACGTTTGGCGCGCCAGACGGAGCGATTGATTATTACCTGATCTACGGACCGGAACCAAAACAGGTGGTCACCGATTGGGCGTGGCTTACTGGCACTACGCCTCTTCCGCCGCTTTGGGCGCTCGGATTTCAGCAGTCTCGCTATAGCTACACGCCCGAGTCGCAACTGCGCGAGGTCGCCGACCGCCTCCGTAAAGATCACATCCCCAGCGACGTGCTTTGGCTGGACATCGACTTTCAGCACAAGAACTGGCCATTTACCGTCGACACCCAGACATTCCCGAACTTCGCTGGCATGGTGCAAGACCTCAAGCACGAGAACTTCAAACTCGTCGTCATCACTGACCTGCACATTGCGAAGCAGCCGAACGTTGGGTACGCGCCCTATGACTCTGGCGTCGCCGGAGATGAGTTCGTGAAAAACCCGGATGGCTCGACGTTTGTGGGCCCTGTCTGGCCCGGGCCCGCGGTGTTCCCGGACTTCACACAAGCTCGCACCCGAAAGTGGTGGGGCTCGCTCTACAAGGACTTCGTAGGACAGGGAGTCGCTGGTTTCTGGAATGACATGAACGAACCGGCTGTCTTCGAAACGCCCACCAAAACAATGCCGGATGATGTGCAACATCGGATCGATGAGCCCGGCTTTGACAAGCGCACAGCTTCCCATCTGGAAATTCACAACGTCTACGGAATGCAAAACTCTCGTGCCACCTTTGAAGGCCAGCTGGCTCTACGACCAAATGAGAGGCCATTTGTGATGACACGTGCAAGCTACGCAGGTGGACAGCGCTATTCCACGACCTGGACCGGCGACAACAGTTCCACCTGGAACCATTTGCGCATGACGGTGCCCCAGATTGTGAACCTCGGGCTCAGTGGCTTCTCGCTTACAGGAGCCGATGTCGGCGGATTTGCAGGTTCGCCGTCGCCGGAGCTGCTAACGAAGTGGATTGAGCTTTCAGCGTTTCAGCCGATTGACCGCGATCACTCCGCCAAGGGCACACGTCCGCACGAGGTTTGGGTCGACGGGCCAGAGCAGGAGGCGATTCGACGCAGATTCATCGAAGAGCGTTACAAACTGATGCCGTACCTGTACACGGTTGCCGAGGAAACCTCGCATGACGGCCTGCCAATCGATCGCCCCGTCTTCCTGGAGTTTCCGCACGCGACTCAGGACGGCAGCCCGTTCGATCTGACAACTGGCGGCGGCGAGTTCATGTTCGGCAGCCGCATCCTGGTTGCGCCGGCGCCATCACCTGATGAGATTGGCCCCTACACAATCCAACTGCCTCCGGGAACCTGGTACGACTATTGGACGGGTGAGCAGTACACACGAGGCCAAGTCGGAGCGCCGGTAGATTTAGAACAACGCGACAAGGTGCTGGCTCAGAAGCCGCTCAGCATTACGCCGAAGCTGGACGAGCTGCCGGTCTACGTGCGCGGAGGCACCATCCTTCCGATTGCGCCCCTGACGCAAAGCACCGCCGAAGAACCAGTGGGGCCTTTGACACTAAGGGTTTTCCCGCTGGCACCCGGGCAAAACATCTCGGGTGAGACCTGCGCAGGTGAGGTTTACACCGACGATGGCCACACCTTCAACTACCGCAACGGGCAGTTCGCACGCATTCACTTCACTTGCTCCGTCGCGCCAGATGGAGCCGTGACGGTACAGATTGCGAAGCAGGAAGGTACATGGAAACCATGGTGGCACGAATATCGGATCGAGGTCGTCGATTTCACGCCGAAGGCGTCGCAAGCAAATGTGGGTAGCCAACACCCCACCCTGTCACAAAAAGACGGGCTGTGGGGAGTCGTTGTGCCGGCAACCGCTTCAGGGAGCAGTATTGAACTCAAATGACAAGCTAATAATTCGGCCTCTACTAGAGGTGATCTACTCCCGCAGTAAATAGCCTGAATGGGCTCAGAAAGGTTGTTACTGAGGCCGCGCTTCATTCGTACTGAGAAACTCGAACTCCGAACGGGTACTGTCTGAAGTCACTGCGATCGGACTATTGAAGTGGATAACCTTCTGCTCCTTGTCGTAGCGAGGCCACTTCGGAAGGCCTTTTCCATTCGGATCGCCGGTGCGCGCAAAATTCGTCCAGTAACTCACCATCTCCTTGCTCAACGCGCGGTCTTCCGGATGCCACACCGCCCCTTGCCGCACATCCAGGGTTCCGAAGACATACTCAAGCTCGTCGGAGTGGAAAGCGTATTTTCCTTGGGGATGATTCTCCTCCGGCGGCGCTGGCCTATCGAAACGGAAACGATACACCGGCGACTGGCCTGTTCTCGACTGGGCCTCGGCCCACTTCCATCCACCGAGGGCAATGAAACCATCGGTCGTAAAGTCGTCCGCTGAGCGAACAGCCTGTTCATCATTGTCTGCCGGAAACGCCGCAAGAAACTCCTGAGCCTTGTCTCCATAATGTTCCTTCGCGTAGGCCTGCCACTTCGCAGCAGTCATGTCCTTCGAGAGTGTTCCAGTCCGCTCATCCCTGTTCCAACCGATGATGGACGGCACGTGCGCCTGTTTCCCCGCGGCGTAGACCTCCGGAATCGGCTCCACAAGAAATCTCCCATCCACAACCGGAGAAAAGCCGATTCCACCCTTCTTTTGCGCTGCCTCCAAAATCTTCTCAACCGGCAAGTTTCGCAACTCCTCCACGCTCTTAACCCCAAGCGCATCCACCCACGTCTGATCGCGCTTACCTCGCTCCGAGGCCGACGACATGGGGATCGCGCTGCCGAAGAACGCGCCGCTCTCTCCAATAACCTTATGGAAAAGTCCGCGTGCTTCGGGAGCAGTGGTCAACGCATTCACGGCAAATGACCCCGCGCTTTCACCAAAGACTGTGACATTGCCGGCATCACCACCAAACGCGCCGATGTTCTCTTTAACCCATCGCAACGCCGCCGTCATATCCATCAGGCCGTAGTTCCCGGCATGTCCACCATTCTCTTTAGCAAGATCCTCACTGGCCAGAAAGCCAAACACACCGAGCCTGTAATTCAGCGTGACCAGTACTACACCCTCGGAGACTAGCGCCGAGTTCGTATAGCGAGGCTCCGAGCCCGCACCCGCGATGAACCCACCTCCATGAATCCACAGCATTACGGGCAACTTGCTCCCCGGCTTCGCCGAAGCAGGCGTGTACACATTTAGGTAAAGACAATCCTCGCTCGGGCCGGCATCCAGAAAGATGTAGTCGTTCCAGACATGCCACTGTTCACACCGCGCGCCGAACTTCGTCGCGTCCCTCACACCGTTCCACGTCGCCGGAGGCTGCGGAGCCTTCCAGCGCAGTTCCCCCAGGGAGGCGCAGCGTAAGGAAGCCCGAGGAAAGCCTTCTGGGTGCCGTCCAAAATCAACTTTCCGGCAACCACGCCCTGCACTGTCTTCACCTGCAGTTCTTGCCCCGCCGACAGCATGACGCAGCCATAAGCCAACGTCCCAGCAGTCACACATCTCAGGATCCAAGTGCCATATATGCTCATGCAGAAATAGCCTCACTGAATGCGCATCAACCGTAGCACATGAGTATGGCAAGAGACTTCTGTAAACAAATCGGGTAAGAAAT